>DDYE01000014.1:0-83447 GCA_002347855.1 Fidelibacterota bacterium UBA2242 | reverse complement strand
GAGAAAAACAAAAACAAAGCCTCACACAAAGCCCACAGTGAGCACAGAAAAAATAAATAAAACTCTCCGTGCGCCTCCGTGTTTACCCCGTGCTACTCCGTGTCGCAATTACATGTTAGGACACGGAGGTTCACAGAGGAATCACGGATAACGCGGAGATAATCTTTTACCATCAATGACTATTAATGACAATGAATGACCATCGAGTGATCCGCCGGTGGCGGATTTCGCTTCGCTCAACTATTGAGTAACTACAAATGACCTTCCCCTTTTCCCTTTACAAATCTTTCTTGCCTACTTTTCATTTTCTCCTTAGATTTTCTAAATGACTGGTGGGTAGTGATTGTTTTTCCGCTTTTTGATTGGAAATTGGCGTCGAGGGGGTAATTAATCGAGGAGTAAAAAATGGATGGTGCGAAATATATTTTAGCCCATGACATGGGGACAAGCTCAAATAAAGCCATGCTGGTGACAATCTATGGCAATATAATTGACACAACAAAAAAGGAATATCCGCTTTATGTGCCGCAACCGGGTTTCGCCGAACAGGAACCTTATGACTGGTGGGATGCTGTTTGTGAGACAAGTCGTCAAGTCATCAAACAGAGCGGTGTAAATCCGGCGGATATTGTTGGCGTCACTTTTTCTTCCCAGATGCAGGGTTTAGTTTTAGTATCTAAAGAAGGTAAACCTTTGCGGCGGGCGATTTCCTGGGTAGATAATCGCGGTGGTGATGTTCTGCGTAAATATCTCTGGACGGCACCGCGCGTACAGGGTTATAACATTTTTCGGTTAATCCAATTTTTAAGAATCACCGGCGGTACACCCGGTTTAGCGGGCAAGGATATTATCGGCAAAATCCTCTGGTTAAAGGAACATGAACCCGAAACTGTCGCTAAGACTTATAAATATCTCGACCCCAAGGATTTCATTATCTATCTATTGACAGGAAATTATGTCAAATCCACCGATTTAGCTGTGGTCTGGTGGCTACTTGATACGCGGAAAAATCGGAATCAGTGGCATCCCGGTCTATGTAAATTAGCTGGAATTACAGTTGATGATTTACCGGAAGTTAAAGAGAGCGCAGCTATTGTCGGGTCAGTCACACCGGCTGCGGCTGAAGCGACAGGGCTTCTGCCTGGTACACCGGTAATTAATGGAGCTGGAGACATTTCGGCAACAGCCTTGGGCTCCGGCGCCGTTGAAGACGGGCGCATGCATATTCGCATCGGCACCAGCGGCGGTGTCGCCGGTCATTTCACTAAACGCAAAATTGACCTGGTGCACTATGCCGGTTGCATTGGTAGTGCCTATCCCCAAAAATATTATCTCGGCATCGGGACACAGGATACCATGGGCATCTGTCTCGAATGGATCAAGAACAAAATCATCTATCATGCCGAAAAACTCAGAGAGGAATATCAGGTAGATAAAATTTATCAGATACTCGACAAGTTGGTCGAGCGCGTACCCCCCGGCGCCGATGGCTTGATTTTCACTCCCTGGTTATACGGTGAGCGTTGTCCACTGAACGATGACACGTTGCGCGGCGGATTATATAATATTGCTTTAAATCATACCCGCGACCACATCATCCGCGCCGTCTTCGAAGGCATCGCCATGAATATCCGCTGGGCATTGGAAACAATGGAAAAACTATTTAATCCCGTCGAAAGCCTGACATTTGTTGGTGGCGGTGCTGCCAGTAATGTCTGGAGTCAAATCATGGCAGATGTAACTAACCATGTCATTCACCAGATTAGTGAACCGCAACAAGCTGCCGGCAAAGGAGTAGCGCTGCTTGCCAGTTATAGTCTTGGTTATATCAAAACCTTCGAAGATATTGGGCAATATGTGAAAATCAAAAACACATATTATCCTAATCCCGCCAATCGCGCCCTCTACGACCGCCAGTTTGCCGCTTTTAAAATGCTCTACAAGCAAAATAAAAAATGGTACGCCAAGATGAACAGCAAAAACAAATGACGAATATGATATGTACACCAACTTATCCGAATTTTGTGCGCCTGGTTGTCAGTTCAATAAACAGCTAATCTCTGTCTCAAGACGGGTTTCTCTTAATCTTGTCACTTTTTACCCATCCAAGCCCTCTGATTTACCGCCAATTCTTTTCGTCCCTGGCTGGATTTCATTGATAGTCGGCTGGCAGAGTGTGCTAAAGACAATGACACGCGATTTCGTGGTTTATTACCTTGAGACCCGTGAAAAAATTTCGTCAGTCACCCGCGATAAGGTGAATTATGCCGTCCCTGATTTTGGTCAGGATATCGCTAAAGCCATCGAAATTCTCAATCTTAAGCCACGAGAATATCTAATCTTTGCCAGTTCTCTGGGAGCAACCTCGGTCGTGGATGGCTATGCCAAAATCAAAAACCCACCATTGGGTGTTATTCTGATTGGTCCAAACGCCGTTTTTCATATTCCGCCGTTCTGGCTTAATATAGTTCGACATTTCCGCCCTCGGCTTTATCTTGCCATCAAGCCAGTAGTCAAGTGGTACCTGCGCAATTTCCGGCTTGATCCCGTCAAAGACCAGGCCCAATATGCCAAATATTGCCACAATCTTGACCATGCTGATCCCTGGAAACTCAAACAAGCCGCTTTAGCCTTTGCTAAATATTCCATCTGGGATAAACTTCCGCTCCTGACCTGCCCTACGCTAATTGTAGGTGCATCGCATGATGCTCTGCACGATAACCTGAATCTTCAAAGGATGGCACAGTCGATGCCCCAGGCACACTATGTCGATTTGGGAACCAATAGCCGCAGTCATAGTCCCGTCATCGTAGACTATATTTTCGAGTTTTTAGCCGAGATAAAAGCTACATCCCCAAAATAGATGGTTCTTTTTCGCCTAAAACTTAATACTGCGCCGCTCTAATTTGAACACCATCTTGCCGAAGTTCGCCGTGCTGGTAATAAGGACTGGTAAGCGCAGACTATCAGTGCTGACATAAATGGTCATATCAGTCTGGTATTTAAATAATTTCCCTTCGGTAGCATAAGGTTCCAGTACAAAACACTCAAATTCGCCGGCCGGAACGCTGATTTTTTCCGTACGACTGACGACCACATTGAAGAGCTTGATTTTGTTATTGTCGAAATTATTGAGTTTAATAATACGTCCTTCGGATAAATTTTCAGCCCGCACACAATAAATCACCGACAAGGCGTCCTGCATGTGTCCTTTGATAGCGACGGTATCGTTGCTGGTAAAGGCTTTTTGCTGGTCATAATCGAAACGCACCGCATATTTCTTGCGGTAACGTCCTTCCTGAATATTTTTCTGGAATTGATGCGAAAAGAGTCCACGAATATCCATCCAGGAGTCAAAATAGTCTCGCACTTTGAAAATTTTATCGAAAATTGGACTGGTTTCACTGACTAATCGCAGATGGTAAGCGGGCTGACCGTTCACCCGTTCGAGTCCTATGATTTCCATCGTCGCTTCCCCGCCTCTGATAAAATTGAACCACAGGGAATATTCCAGCTTTTCTCCAATGGCAAAACGCAGAGCAGAATTTTCACCCGCCTTGAGGTTGAAATTGAGCCCTATTAGAGTAATAAAAAGACAAAGACCAATTATCGCTACTCGTTTCATACTTTTTTCTCGTAAAATTGCCGTTTCTTCTTCAGCGATTGCCGTCTCTGGTGGCGGCGCAAGGCATTGCGCAACAGACGAAGATTAGTGGAAACCTTTTCGGGTTCGTAATGCTCAAGAAAGATGCGCCATAAACAGCCCGCATGCTCTCGCGCGAGATGACAGGCACATAGATTCATGCGGGCAATATCAATCATGCACTGGCGTCGGCATAGAAAGAAACGACGCACCAGGCGATTTAAATCAATAATAAATATTTTAGTGACATCCTCATTTTTCACTAAAAAATTGCCCAATGTCAAATCACGATGCAAATAATGTCCCTGATGCAAGCGCTTGATGATTAGCCCTAAATTAGCCGCCAGCGCGCTTTTCAGACTCTCGTCCGAAGCCGTTTTTAATAATTGCCGCGCTGAAATAAAATCGATAATCTTCTCCGTCAATAAGAAGTTCTGCTGAATAAATCCAGAGCGCCGCCGTGTATAGACCGCAATGGGACGAGGCACCATGACGCCATGCTGTAATAACCACCAGGAGGCATCCCACGATTTTTTTGCGCGGGAACGCATTAGCGGACTCAGCCAATAAGAGATACGATTGCGCCAACCGAAATATTTAATGACAACTTCCTGTTCCCTGCCGTCTATAACTAATTTCAAATCGGCGACGATATTGACTTTATCTTTGTAAATATGCTGGGCATTGGTAGCAACCCAATGACGGTCACTTAGCCGCGATATAAGCTGTTCATCTAATTTTTCGCCAAATGTCGCCCGGTAAAACATCGTTCACAGCCAATTTTTCATCTGGCGATAGACTCGCCATTTGCGATAGAGGTTAAGAGGTTTCGGTTTAAGAGCGAACCGGATGCCACTCTTCAACTTAGTTTCGACTGCTTCAAGGACGCGTCGTGCATTTTGACCATCGCGATAGGGATGAATTTCTGCTATGACCTTTGCTCTGCCTGCCTGGTATTCCGCTGGATTGGTTAAAACTCTATCGAGTGACGCTCGCAATTGAGTCGCATCCTGTAAATTAATTCCTTTCTCTAGTCTTACCTTTGCTCCCAGCGTTATCACTGGTTTATCGAGCAAGATGAATTCATAAACAATCGAAGAGGTGTCAGAAATCAGGACATCGGCAAGTTGCAAAAGCGGGATATTATCGTAATGCTCGTAAATACGAAAATGCTGCCCAGGTAGCCGGTGGAAAAGCTGGCGATAAGGCAGCTGCATAAGGTCATGAAACTTGATAATCCAGGTTTCATTAAAGCGCGGTAAATCTTCAATTACCGGCAAAATCTTATCAGATGAATTAAAGCGCGGACTGAAGGTCGGGGCGTAGAGAATGATTTTATGCGATGGTGGAATAGCGAGCCGCTCTAAAAGTTGCGTACGCTCAAATGGCGCCAGCAAGGCATCGATTTTAGGCCAACCAGTTTCTACTACCTGAAAATAGCCATGCCGCGCCGCCAGTTTTTGGAATTTTGTCGTTATTAATGGTCCACTGGTGCAATAAAGATCGAAAAAGCCTGTAATTTTATAATGCCCCCCCTTTTCTTCACAAATGCCGTGAAAAATTTGCACTTTAAGTCCTGGCAAACGCGGGTAGACAACATTCCCTGGCACAAAGACGACCTCCGGTTGATATGTCAGTGCTTCGCGGAGTGTCGTGCAATAAGGAAAGCGGAGGTCGTAATATTGCCTGACTTTGGGCGCAATAAAAACAAGATTTTCGCCCCATCCTTCTTTTTCGATTAATTCAGCTAAGGGCTTAATGACGCTCAGCGAGTAGGGTTGCGTGATAAAGTGGAGATAGCGCCGCAAAACTATAACCCTAATCGTCGTTTAAGATCTGCTACCACTCGCTGCGATGACTCCCCATCAACTTGACCGAGATGGAGGGCTTTTTTCTCGCGAATCAATGGTAAGCGACCTTCTCTATCCCGCAGAGCTTCCTCCAGAGTCATAGCTAATTGGTCAGTTGCTGTCAGGCGGTAGGCAAAGTCCAGCTGCGATTCAATAGCGCTATCCATGCGACTCTGGTAAAAACGATTTCGGAAAAGACGATGTTTCCAGCGCAAATGATAGCATTGGGCTAACACTACCGGCTTTTCAACTGTCAGAAACTCAAAAGCCGTCGAAGAACCGTCCGTGAGTAGCAAATCACTCACGAGGAAATATGGCACGATATTGTACTCTTCGACTGGCAAAAGCCGAATATGAGCATAACGCGCACTTAGTTGCTGCCATAAATTCACCTGATGGCGATATTTAGGCAACAGCCACGAAAAATGATGCAGCTTGACGATTAAATTGAAATTTACACTGATCTGTGCCAATTGCTCAGCGATTACTTCGATAGAACTGGGATAAAAGGTCGGCGCGTATAAAATAGTCGGTAGACCAGAGCTCAAATCCAGTTTCTGGCGCAAGGCATCGGCGTCTATTTGCTTTAAAATATCCAGTTTTGGGAAACCCGTTTCTACCAATTCAGTCTGATAATTATATTTTTGCAGTTCACCAAGCCGATAAGGTCCTTCGACATAGCGCACATTGAGGCGTAGATTATAATCGGTATAGTAGCAGCTCTTAAAGCCAATGCCGTGATATAACAAAACTGCCAGCGTTTGAGACGAACAGTAACGCTCGGCGTGGTTGCTTTTTCCAAACACCGTGACATCGAAGTTACGCGCCAATATTTGCGCTATGCGGTCTTTTTCTCTTTCAGCAGTCAAAAGACGCAGATTCTGCTGTTTTAAAATACGACAGGTCAATTCATAATCGCGTCGGTCGGACAATATCACCGGTGAAAACCAGACTTCAAAGTTCCCGTCGGCTTCCAGGGCTTGCGCCACCGGCATAAATTGCGGCAGATAATAGAGATGATGAATTTGAAAGAGAACCGATTTTTTTCCCATTTTATTCGACACGAACACCATACTTAACTGAAAGATGACAATAATCTATCAATGGGTGCTTTTAAATCTGCTAACGTCAGGGCGTTAAGACATTCATAATTAAAACGGCACTTTCGGTAACATTTTTTATGACGACATGACATTTCTTTGGTAATTGCTATCAAGCATGGATTTTGATTGTTGTTCCACCTGTTTGCATCACCCGGACCAAATATAGTAATTGTAGGCGTTCTGACCGCCGCCGAGAGATGATTTAATCCACCGTCATTCCCGATGTGCAGACAGGACTTGCTGAGTAGATAGCCGGCTGTTTTGAAATCTTTAAACTCAATCATAGCGGCTGGCTCATTTTTCATCAATTTTTTAACTTGCATTAAAAAATGATATTCCCCGGGACCACCTACAAGGATAGTTTTCAGTCGATATTCAGTAGTGATATAATCCGCAGTGGCAGCGAATTCTTTGAACGACCATAATTTCCACTTTTGGAGGCTAATCGGTGAAATGGTCGTAAATTTTTCATCCAAATCAATTTTATAACTGGCTAAAAATTTTTGAGCCCTGACGGTCTGATCCGCATCTATATAAAAATCCATTTCCAATCCGTCGGGATTTTTCCCTAAGAGTCGTAGGGAATTTAATCGATAATCAGCGACGTATGGCGATGAACCTGGCAAATTTCTTAATAATAAATTATAGGCGATTCTCCTTATTCGTTTTTTTAAACCAATCCTGATAGGTGAACCTACGATAAGCGTAAGAAAGGCGCTCCTTGGATTAGCCAGATAGTCAATCGTTATATCGAATTTTCTCTTCTTCAATATTAAGCCAATTTTCAGAATTCCAATGATAGAAGTGCTCCTATTGAGAAGAACAATCTCATCGATGTAGGGATTATTAGAAATTACATCAAAATATGGCTCATCCACCAATACCATGATCTTCGCTCCCGGGAACGACTTCTTCAGCGCCCTGATCGAAGGAGTAGTCACGAGTATTTCTCCAACTCTCTTTAATACCAAAACAAGGATTTTAGGCGTTTTATTAATAATTCAATCCTATAGTGTGCTATAAAGTTTGTATGCCTCTTTTCTAGAATTCCGGTTTTATCACTAAAACGATTGAATTCTTTTAAAAATAACACCGCGGGCTTTCTCAAGGTCTTCTGGAAAATCAATTTCTACGACGGGAATATCGCTGATGTCTTCCGCATACATCGGATGCTTATCAAGGATTCTATCAACGGCTGCTTCGAAAAATGACATCTGTTGTCCTTCCTGCACAACTGCTTTCAAGCTCTCCATAAAATCGGCAGTCAGTCGAGCGCCAAACTTCGCTACCCCGACAAATTCCCCGAGACTGCCAGCAATGTTAATCTTTTTGCCAATCCGCACAATCCGGCGCTCAGTGTCTACAATAACTTTGACCTCTTCTTCGCCGCAGGGTTTTATTTCCACACCCAGAGCCGTTTCGTAAGGTGAAGTCAACAGACGCTGCAGAAGCGAGTGATGGAAAAATACATCGGCGTTAAAGTACAAAAAATCGTGACCTAAGAAATAATCCCCGGCCAACATCAGAGAATAGACTGTATTAGTTGTAGCATAGATAGGGTTTTCACAGTAGCTGATATTGAGATTTTTATATTTCGTCCCAATCCGCTCGATAATTTGCTCTTTCAAATAGCCAACCACAATGAGAACATCATTTACACCGTAGTGATTTAGAGCATCCAACTGGTTTTCCAGAATGGACTTCTCGCCAATTTCTATCAAACTCTTGGGGCGATTATTGGTCAATGGTGCTAACCGCCGAGCCGCCCCGGCGGCTAAGATTACTGCTTTCATCCTAATTTCCTGTTAAACTTTGAAAAAACATCGCATAAATTTATATAATTAAGCCCTAAAATGCTTGTTCATCGTGAGGAAAGTTATTAAAGTTTCTTAGCACTTTGAGCAATTGTATATCCCGACCGGCTAAAAGCATCACCGTTACCATCAACCGCTCTTACTTATTAAGCCTGCGGTAATCGTCGCAACAGGGCCTCCCTTACCCGCTCAGCTGCCCTGCCATCCAGGCGGTAGAGCATATTGTTAATATAATTTTCACGAATATCGACAAAAGGATCGGGGATATCAAAACAAACTTTTAGCATCGCCTTGAGTTCGACAGGCTTAGCAATATGATAGCAAAAATTGGTCATATTTCCGTGCATTTCTGGGTCGAGGCGACGCCGAAAAATACGCTTAGGCATAATCAGATGTCCAATTTTTTTCCTATAGAAATCACAAATGATAATAGGCTTGCGGAGTGCCATAAACTCATAAATAGTCGAAGAGGCTTCCGTCATTAAAACATCTGCTGCCTGGTAAAGATCAATGATATTGTAATGCTCGGGTTCGATGACGACGACTTGTGGATAATGTCGCCTGATTTCATTTATCAGCTTGACATGTCGGCGTAAATTAACTCCACTGAATTTTTCCATGAAGTAAGACCACTGGTGCAGTTTGATTATCAAATTATAGTCGTCATGAAGCATCTCGGGCAATTTCAATCCAAAACTTTCAAAACTACTGGGGTAAAATGTCGGAGCATACAGTACGGTTTTACGCTCGGGATTCAAGCCTAAACCATGCAATATCTCGTCCCGACTCTCTATCTGTCCATTAAAAAGAGGGTCAATTTTGACCAGGCCAGTCAATTCCAAATCAGTGGTAATACCCTTGGAACGCAATTGCTGGATGCGAAATGGTCCTTCGACAAAACGGACATTCAGGCGTGGACTGTTATCCCGCCAATAGGACGGTTTGACACCGATACCGTGATAAATCATGCCCACCAGCGTTTGCAGCGGCACATAGTCTTCGATGGGATAGCGTGACCACCCGCAAATAAAGATATTAGGCGCCAGCTTCTTAATCAATTGCATCCGTTCTTCTTCGGTTGGGGCAAAAAGACATTCCAATCCGCGCTGCTGTAATATGCGGCGTGTCAGGAACTGTTCGTCAGGTAAAGTCACTGCGGCAGTCGTTAAAAATATCTGGAAGCGGCTATCGCTTCTTAATAAATCTATCAGCGGGTCGAACTGCGGAAGATGATATAGATGGTAACTGTCAAAAACAATCCGAATTTTCATGTTAAAAATAATCCTTAAATCACTCAGCGTTGAAATTTAGTCATTCTCGTCGATTCTGACAATTATCCCCGCTCTTTAAGGCAAAAAATAGCCATGATATCAAGCAATAGTGATATTAGTTAAGAATCACTTTTGCCGCTCAGGACTGAGCGATATTTTGTTAGATTCTCCTCATACGATTTTTCTTTGGGATTCAAATCGGCTGCCTTCTGCATTGCTGCAATGGCTTCCTCGGTTCTGCCGGCAGCAAAAAGTAATTGTCCCAGAGTATCCCATATATGGTCGGCGTCCGGCTGGAGTTTGACTGCGGTCTGTGCGACAGCAATGCCACGCGCATAAGCATTTTCGATTTTTTGCTGAAAAATGTACCAGGCATACGCATTCATCAAATTAGCATCATCCGGCAGACGCTTCAGTGCCAATTCGTAAGTCTCCAGCACTTTGTCTGGTTTATTTTGCCGCGCATAATAGCGGGTGATATCGTTGAAAGCACGTCCCAACCAGTCCTTGTCCCGGGTGGATTTGATAAAATTCTGCAGCGGCTGAATATCACTGTGCTGGCGATATTCACCATACGCCAATAAATAGCGTCCTTCGGTTTTTTTGCCGAATTCATCCTGAGAATCCAGTTTAAGGAACTTCTCAATATAGGGACGTGCCGCGCCATAATCGCCACGCTCATGATATTTCTGGGCGATCTGATAATTGTTATCGAAATTATTGGGTTCATTTTGCAGGCGATTCAAATAATCCCGCAGAGTGCCGCGCCCTTCAGTATAGGCAATTAAAGTTTTCAAATATTCGTCCTTATTGCCGTTAAATCCGATTATCCGATCAATTTCTTCACCATGTTGATTAAATAAAATCACTGTGGGATAACCGGGATAGTGGTACTTTTCGCGTAATTGTTTTCCTTCGAGGCTGTCACCATTGATTTTAACACTGATGTAACGGCTATTGACAAAATCACCGACTTGTTTATTCGTAAGAACCAACTGGTTCAGTTGCTTGCAGGAGCCTCACCATTCGGTGAAAAAATAGGTCAGGAGCAGCTTGTTTTCAGTTTGGGCTTTGTCAAGTGCAGTCGCAAAGTCACTTTTTTCAAAATCAATGCCCGCCTGCTTTCCACACCAGGCAAACAGAACTGCGCCGAGAAAGATTAGCCCTTTTTGTTTCATATACACCTCATTCGTGTTTGCATTCGTTGAAATTTATCTAAGATAATCTGTAATTTGAAATGAAAATGTTATTTCGGCGACATTGTCGATGGACAGATGATTCTATCGGAAATGGGGCAAATTGCCGAACAGGAATGGACCAAAACGCCGCAAATCCGCCCCGATAGGAATATCGAAATGGATGCATCCGTGGTCATGCCCAACCATATCCATGGAATTATCATCATCGGTGAAAATGATAATAATCGCGTATACGATACGATAGATAATCGCAATAATCGTCGTGGAGCCGCGATGCATCGCGTCTCTACGACCCATTCAACCCGTATCCCAAACAAAATTAAAACAGATACCGAATCGGATAAATTCGCAATGCAATCGAAAAATTTGGCATCAATAATTCGTGGATTTAAACCTGCAGTTGCGACCTACGCGTCGAAAAACACGATTGATTTCAGCTGGCAATCCCGTTTTTACGACCATATCACCCGCGATGAGGACGAATTAAACCGCATTTGGGAATATATTCTGAATAATCTCCAGAATTGGCAGAAATACGAAAACAATCGTATCATGGACGATGTGATGCGGATTACCACGGGGGAAAATGATTCTCGTCAACCATTGCGTCACTAATGCGTCACGACGCTGGAGCCTCGTGACGAGGTGATAGTCGAAAAAAGGGGCTAACCTACCGGGCAATCAGCCCACCGGTTTTTGTCAGCCAATCGGCAATTTCGTCGGTAATCCGCTCGATGTTATCATCGGAAATATCAATTTCCAGCCACGTCAAAGTAGACTGCCACACCAGATCCCGCATCTGTTCCTGTTCCTCGATAAAAACAGTCAAATTATCGTATTGTGAAGGCTTTCCAGAGATCGGCAGACGTTTGACGCGGGCAGCTGCGAAGGTATCGGGATGACGATAACAGAAAATCAAGCGAAAATCCAGGGCGCGCAGCCGTTCTTCCATCCAGCGGAAGTCATATATTTTGCCGTAGGCGCGTTTCTGATAAGCCTGTGTTGAAATGTGAAAGCGGTCAATTATCCAGGAATAATAACGCATTAGTTCAAAGAGTCGAACCCAGGTACGGTAAGTTTCCAGCGCCAGGTCTTCCTCTTGTGGCTCAAAGTTAATTAACCCCCTACCCCAGGGAAAATTGGTAAAAGCGCACCACTCAGCCGAAATTATCGGCGAATGATAACGGTAGCGGCGCGGTCCTACGATGCGCGGATGTTCATTCAACGCAAAAGCAATTTCGGTTTTGTGAGTCAGGCGTGTTCCCTCTAAAATAATTTTCGGGCAAAGTTTGGTGACCTTATCAGTCATCAATGAGAACGCCTTACCACTTTAAGAGCCGAATGAGGTCATTATATAAAACCAGAATTGTTAGAAGAATGATTAATGCCATGCCTACTTGCTGAATGCGCATTTTGGCGCGCACCGAAAGCGGATGTCTTAGAATTGCTTCGACAATAATAATCAACAGATGACCACCGTCGAAAGCCGGAACTGGCAAGATGTTAATTAACGCCAGATTAACACTAATAATCGCCATCAAACCAAATATTGCCGCAAAGCCTGATTTAGCGGACTCACCTGCTAAGCGCGCGATGAAAATTGGTCCACCGATATTACGCAGGGATTCTTCACCGGTCACCAACATTTTGAGGGAAATGATCGTTATTTTGAACCAATAGAAAGTATTGCTACAACCTTTGCCGATTGCTTCAAAAAATCCCGCTGAGCGATGATGGACAATAGGACTGATACCTATCATGCCGACCTCGACCAGCTTGCTTTTTTCGAGGACTCTATTAGCAATTGGCAACAGGCGCGCTTCTTTAATAGACTCGCCACTCTGCCAGCGAATTGTCACACTGTCGTGCGGATGGGCATGGATTAAATCCGACATCTCCTGCCAGGTGTTGATCGCTTTTCCATCAACAATTAGAATCTTATCACCGGCTTTTATCCCGACGGAATCGGCAGGTAAATTAGGAATAACCGATTCGACTATGGTTTCATTCGAAGGCTCGTAAATACCGACAGAAAGGGTCATCACCGTGAAAATGACGATTGCCAGCAAGAGATTAAAGAGAACTCCTCCGCTGATGAACAGGCTTTTCTGCCAGGCTTTCTTAGAGGCGAAGCTAAAGGGTTCATTGCTGCTGGCGCCCTCGACATCCATACTTTCATCAATTACACCGGTGACTTTGACATATCCGCCCAGTGGAATTAGTGAAAGGCGATATTCGGTCTCTCCGATTTTTTTCCCCAAAATCCGGGGCGGGAAGCCCAGCGAAAAAACCTCAACCCGCATTCCTGTCAATCGGGCAAATACAAAATGCCCCAATTCATGGGCTAAAACCACTCCACCGATTACAACTAAGATTGCCAGAATTGTCATCATGCTATTGCGTTCCTTTCTTGCGAATTAATTTCCCGAGCGACGAAGTCCCTTGCGAGTATTTCGATTTCTAAAATCGCAGATAAATCGGGGTGCGCTTTAATAGGCAACAGCGATAGGGCTTTTTCGACTAATGCCGGGATTTGCGTGAATTTTATTTCCTGCCTTAAAAATGCACCAACTGCCTGCTCATTGACGACATTCAAGATAGCTGGGGCTGTTCCTCCCCGCTCTAAGGCGGCATAGGCAAGTCGCAGAGCAGGAAATTTGGTCATATCAGGCGATTCAAAAGTCAGATTGCCAATTTTAACAAGGTCAAGTTGTTCCCAAGCGAGCGCCAGACGATGTGGATAGTTCAGGGCAAATTGAATTGGCAAACGCATGTCCGGCAAGCCCAGCTGGGCTTTTATCGAATCGTCGCAAAACTCCACCATCGAATGAATAATAGATTGAGGATGAATAATGACCTCAATCTGAGTTGCGGGAATTTCAAATAGCCAGTGCGCTTCGATGATTTCAAGTCCCTTATTCATCAAAGTGGCTGAATCTACGGTGATTTTCTTGCCCATCGTCCAGACCGGATGACGCAAGGCATCGGCTGGCTTGATTTGCTCGAATTGGCTTAGAGACAATTGCCGGAACGGACCCCCTGAACCGGTTAGTATCAGCCGCTTGATCGCCTGGTGGCTTTCTCCCAACAGGCATTGCCAGATGGCACTGTGTTCACTATCAACCGGCAGCAGCTTGGCGCCTGTACGGGCACATATTTCTTTAATAATCTCGCCTGCCATGACCAGTGATTCCTTGTTAGCCAGGGCGACATCCTTGCCCTGTTGCAAAGCCAGGTAGGTCGGGACCAGACCGGCGGTGCCGGCAATGGCATTGAGGACTAAATCTATATCTTGCGCTCCGGCAATCTCCTCAATGCCTTCTTGCCCGATAAGCACTTGAATATTTTTCGAGCGTAGCTCACTGGCGATTAATTTGTATTGCTTCTCGTCCCTAATTGCAACCGCTTGGGGTTGAAACTGAAGGGCTTGCTGAATTAATAATTCGGCGTTAGAACCGGCGGTGAGATACTGGACGCTGAATTCTTCCGGACAAGCAGCTATCACCTGCAAAGCGCTGGTGCCTATTGATCCTGTTGAACCTAAAATCGTCAATCTCTTCATATTTCTACCCCGGAAGTAAAATAAACATATTCTACAAACAATAAAAACAAGTAATGCCGCTCGTCGTACTCCGGCGTGATAAATTGACCTCCAGTCCGATTTTCAAAGCCTCATTTAATTTTTTCCCCAAGCTGATCTGTAACCTACTAATACTGAAATTTTTAGTGGTACGATAATTCTGATCTGCGAGAACATTATCGGTTATGTAAATATCGCATTGTAAAAAATCATAGTAAAACCCTAAACCACTTAACCAATTCCCAATATGAAAGGTTTTGGCATAACTCAGCGACAAATTGCGAAAATGAAAATCGTCAAATCCTTTAACATGCGTAATCTGGCAAGAAAAATAGTTAGGATGTCCTTCCGCGCCCGTTGAATACGACAGAAACATGTTCATTGCATTAAAACCTGCTCCCTGCCACTCGCCAGCTTGCAGCGCACCGCCTAAAACAACCGCTGGAGCGACATTGACTGCCAGCCAGAACGATGGAACGCCAACTGCCGCTTTACTCCAATCAATTACAGTTACTGGATTGAAGCGCGAGCCAACGATAACCATAGGGAAGCTCCGATCTGGTAGCAAAGCGATGGGTATTGATTCTTCAGCAGTTAAAGTGCTTAGATAAGGAAGCAAATAGGGACGAATCGCACTTTTTGCCATTCCGGTTAGATCGAGATTATCGCCGCCCAAGAGAACACTGCTCGTAGCGCTAATTAACAATAAAATGGTGACAAGGCGTTTATTCAAATGTAGTTTAGCGGATGATGCCGCGTTCACTCTTTTTTATAAAATTGATGATATGTTGCACTTCAAGACAGGGCGCATCGTTTTCTTCTAACTTTTTCATGGCATCGGAAACATTGAGACCACTACGATAAATCAGGTCATAGGTCTGACGGATGGCCTGAATCGCCTCTGCAGAGAATCCCCGACGTTTGAGTCCAATAATATTCAGTCCTTCGTAAACAAGCGGTTCACGCCCCGCAATAATATAGGGCGGTACATCTTTGGGCACGCGAAAATGACCACCGACCATAGCGTGCCGCCCAATCTTCACAAACTGATGAACGCCGGTCATTCCACCTAAAATTGCCCATTCTTCAATCTCAACATGCCCGGCGAGATTAACAGCATTGGCTAAAATGACATGGTCACCGATGATACAATCGTGGGCGATATGCACATAAGCCATTAAAAGACAGTCGCTGCCCACAACCGTTCGCCAATGCTGTTGGGTTCCCCGATTGACTGTGACAAATTCGCGAATGACGGTACGATCACCGATTTCTGCAGTGGTTTCTTCGCCCCCGAATTTTAAATCCTGCGGAATTTCGCCAATAACCGCATGCGAATAGACGCGACACTCCCGTCCTAAGCGAGTACCTGGTAAAAGGACGGCATGGGGTCCGATTTGGCAACTATCACCAATAATGACATTTTTACTGATATAGGCATAGGGGCCCACGTGGATATTTTCACCAAGCTGGGCTTGCGGTTCAATAATTGCCGTTGGGTGAATCGTATTCATATCAAATCTCTTGCAATGATGCCATCATAGTTGCTTCGACTACTACTTCATTTTGGACAAAAGCCATTGCCCGCATTTTACACATCGAGAGCCGGAACTGTTCAAAAAACACTTCTAAGCGAATCTGGTCGCCTGGTATTACGGGCTTGCGGAATCGTACATCATCCAGCCCGGTAAAATAGACCAGGTACTTCTGCGGATTATCTATTGTGTTCAATAATAGTAGACCACCTGCTTGAGCTAAGGCTTCAACAATCAATACTCCCGGCATAATGCGGCGAACCGGAAAGTGTCCATTAAAAAACGGTTCGTTAATGGTAACATTTTTAATTGCAACGACACTTTCGCCCGGTACCATGTCCAGGACTTTATCGATCATTAAGAAGGGATAACGATGGGGTAAAATGCGTTCAATGCCACTGATGTCAAAGAGCGCACCATGAGCCTTACTCTTTTGATATTTTTTAGTGAGTAAGACTTTCTCGTATTCTTTACGAATCTTTTTGACAAAATTCACATTATGAGCGTGTCCACTGCGCGCCGCGATGACATGGCCCTGCACCGGTACACCTAAAAGAGCAAAGTCCCCAATCAGGTCCAGGATTTTATGGCGAACAGCTTCGTTATAATAACGGAGTTCGACCCCGTTTAAGGTGCCACTTTGTCCGATATTAATATCGCTACTGATGCCGAACATCTTGCGGAGGCGATCTACCTCTGATTGCTCAATGTGACGGTCAATATAAACGACTGCATTCTGGACTCCACCACCTTTTATCAAGCCTCGACTCTTCAGTTCCTCGACCTCGCTCAAAGTACAGAAAGTGCGCGCGGAAGCGTAATCAGTTTCAAACTCATCAGTTAAAGAATAGGTCGAAGAGTACTGAGTACCAATAGCCGGCACTTTGTTGTAATCAATCATAAAGGTGATTTGGAAGCTATCCGAGGGAAGAAGATGAATATCTACCCGATTCTTAGGGTCGGAATAGGTCATGATTTTATCAATGACCAGTACCTCCTGCGGGGCTTCCTGTTCAACAATCCCGGCTTGCTTCAGGGCTTTGACAAACTCAATTGCACTGCCGTCGCAAACCGGAGGTTCGACGTTATTGACTTCAATAATGATGTTATCAATTTCCAGACCTGCTACCGCTGCAAGTACATGCTCAACGGTGTGAATTTGAACACCATTTTGAGCTAGAGTAGTACCACGCGAAATGTCAACCACATGATTAATGTCAGCGACAATTTCAGGGCAATTTTCTACATCGGTACGTATAAATCTTATCCAGTAATTTTCGGGAGCCGGTTTAAATGTAATTGTGCTTTTAACTCCCGTATGCAAACCAATACCTGAAACTGATATTGGCTTACGAATAGTTCTTTGATTTCTTGCCATTACTAACCCTCGGGTTTTATAGACTTCAACAATTCTTCTAATTTTTTCAGACGTTCTTTTAAATCGGGAATAGCGTGGAGCGCAGCTACATCAGCAACAAATTTCGTGCGTTCCTGCGCCGGTGAACCGAGCATGATGGCGCCCGGCGCAACATCCTTGGTAATGCCCGATTGCGCGGCAATCATTGCACCCCGTCCGACGCACAAATGTCCCGCGATTCCGACTTGTCCTCCAATGGTTACACTATCTTCAATTACTGCACTGCCGGCTACTCCCGACTGGGCTGCCATAAAGCAATACTCACCGATTTTCACATTGTGACCGATTTGAATCAAGTTGTCGAGCTTGGTCCCCCGTCCAATGACTGTATCGCCAAGGGTGCCGCGATCAACGGTAGTGTTAGCGCCAATTTCCACTTCATCACCGATGATGACCCGACCAGCCTGCGGAATCTTTTCAATGCCTGTCTCAATGCGTACGAAACCAAATCCCTCACTGCCAATCACCACGCCAGCATGCAAACGACAGCGTGCACCTACTATACAGCGATGATAGATTGTGACATGCGGGAAAATAATCGTTCCAGGTCCTATGTTTGCCGCCGTACCAATATAATCGTTGCCATAAAGCACGACTTCATCGCCAATCATCGCTCCGTGTTCTATGACAACATGCGGACCGATATAAACATTGCGACCTAAAATAACGTCGTCGGCAATTACCGCAGTAGGATGAATAGCAGGCGCCGGTCGGGGCAATTCCGGTCGAAATTGGGCAATCAAAAGTGCAAAGGCATAATTAGGATTCTTGACTCGCACCAGATTAGGATAAGCCACGCTGGCATCATCGGCAACGATTATTGCGGTAGCCGCGGTCGTGGCAACATATTTGGAGTATTTTGGATTAGCCAGGAAGGTTATTTGCCCCGCTTGAGCATGCTGAATCTCCGCGACATCGTTGATAACGAGGTTTTCGTCACCCTGGACGATACCATTTACCAGACGGGCAATCTGCCCTAAGGTCAATTCCATTTATTTAGTGCGCTTTAATTCGTATAGTACTTTGTCCGTCAAATCCAGTGCGGGTTCAGCATAAAGAATATTCCCTGCGACGGTATCAAATATATAGTCGTACTTCTCAGCTTTGCCGACTTTTTCAATGACGCGTTTAATTTTCTCGATAATCGGGGCTACCAGTTCATTTTGCTTCTTGTAAATTTCGCCTTCCGGTCCGAGCTTTTCTACCTGGAATTTCTGAATCGATTCCTGCAAGGAACTAATCTCCTGCTCTTTACTACGCTTGCGAGTATCGCTCATCATCATCTTCTGCCGCTCATATTCGCGCTGCAGGCTATCGAGCTTGCCCAGCATACCCTGGTATTGTTCCTGCAACTTGCGAGCTTCGCTGTCCAATTTGCTCTGGGCTTCCCTGGCTTCCTCAAACTCACTTAAAATACGGTCTGAATTAACATACCCAATCTTAAGCTGTGCCTGAGCTACGCCAGTAAAACTCAGAACTACCAACATCATCACTGCAATTAAATTTACTTTTTTCACAATTCCTCCGTTTATTTTAAAAAGGCATTCCGAAAATAAAGTGGGTTTTCCAGCCTTCACGCTTGCCATAACCGCTCGATCCAACCGGGTCAATATCGTCAAATCCATAACCAAAATCAATACCTAACATCCCCATTGCCGGCATAAAAAAGCGAACACCTAAGCCAGCCGAGCGCTTCAAATCGAACGGGTCAGTTGATTTCAGGTTTTTCCAGGCATTACCAGCTTCAGCAAAAACTAAGCCATAAATGGTCGGATTCTCGGATATCGAGATACGATATTCGAGAGTATATTTAAAATAAGTTTCACCACCGTAAGGCACATAAGAAGTAGAACTCGCCTGCACCGGACCTACCTGGTTATCGTCATAACCACGCAGAGCAACGCCATATATCATGCCGCTTCCTCCCATGATAAAGCGCTCATCAGGTGGAATTAGAGAACCTGCCCGCAGGCGTTTGATTAATCCAAATTCAGCATGGTTATATAAAACTAATTTCCAGAATGTCGGCTCATAAAATTCAAATGAAAAAATGTGCTTATGAAAATGTTCTGTACCTCCCAAAGGACCCCCGGAAAGGGTCGAAGACCAGTTGAAAACCGAACCTTGCGTCGGAAATTCAGGTCGATTGCGGCTATCCCGCGATATAACTTGAGTCAGACTTACACTGGTTGACTTAGATTGACCCAGCAATACATTTTTTAGGTAACTTTCATCAACGTTGCTATATTTTTTACGATAAGCGGCAAAAGACCAACTGCCCCGGAAATAGTTATCGGGAAAGCGAAACCGACGTCCCCAGCGCACCGAACCACCATACAGACTCAGGTCAAAAGGATAATAGTAATAAGACGTAAGACTGCCGCCCTGACCTCCCCGTTCCGAATAGGTAATGCTTGCTCCAACCGTATTCGGTGAATCGAAAAGCCAGGGATCGGCGAAACTGAGTGAAACGGAGCGATAACGATTCGCACCGCTTCCAATGACGGAATACTGAGCTCCTTGCTGGTAACTTATCATCAACTGCTGACCGCGTCCCCGAAAATTATTGAACTCAAAACCACCGCCACCAATCAAACCGTACATTTCACTAATACTGAATGAAAGATTAGCACGGTCTGATGATTTTTCTTCAACTGTTATTTCAACATCTACGCTCTTATCGTTTACTGGAATAACATCGGGTGTCACATTGGCAAAATAGTTCAAAACGAAGATTTCCCGCTGGCTACGAATCAGCGCTTCCCGACTAAAAATATCACCGGGGAATATTTTCAATTCGCGCCGAATGACATTCTCATGGGTTTTAGTATTACCACTGATATTAATCTGATTAACCGTGACCTGCGAATTTTCGGTGATATCGAAATTCAGGTCAATTTCATTTTCACTCACCGGAATTTCGTTCGGCACTATCTGAAAAAAGAGATAGCCGCGGTCCATGTACGCCCCGTTGATACGGTCGTATATTCCTTTCTGCTGCTCTTCTTCATCGTACCAATCGCCCGGTTTAATGCCCAACAAGCGATTCAATTGCTCGGTGGTATAAAGGGTATTACCATAAAAGTTGATGTTGCGATATTTATAGCGCGGACCTTCATAAAGAGAGAAATTGATAACCATGCGCTTGTTATCAGGGGTATAGGAAATTGAATCAGAGAGGATTTGGAAGTCACGATAACCCTCTTTGCGGTAAAAGGAACGCAATTTTTGTTTATCTTCTTCATACTTTTTAGGGTCATACTCACCGGTGCGCAAAACCCAGAGATTACGACGATGAGTACCCTTAAGCACGCGTCTCAGGCGGCTATCTGAAAACTTTTCATTACCTTTGAAAGTGATATCCTTAATGCGGACGCGTTTACCTTCTTTGATGTGAATAATCAAGTCCTTAATATTTTCCCGTTTAGTATCCTGCAACTCAGTCTCAACTTCCGCTAAAAGGAAACCATCTTTTTCGTACAATTTGCGGATTTTGCGTTTGGTCTCGGTAATGAGGTTATTGGTCAGGACTGTCCCGAGAACCAGATTAATTTCCTCGTCAATTTTGCTCTTGCCGATTTTCTTGTTGCCGCGGAGTTCATATCTACCTAATCGGGGATATTCTGCAACCTGAATAATTAGAAAAATACCTTCGTCGGTATCTTTATCCAATAGCACTTTTATATCGGAGAATAGATTTAATTTCCACAGATTCTGGATGGCGGTAGCAATATCTTCCTGGGTAACATATTTGCCTTCTATCAAGCCTGACTGAACTTTAACGCTATTTTCTGACAGGGTCTTGTTACCTTCGACGGCAATCCCTAAAATCTTGATACCACTCGGCGTCTGTGCCTCCACCACCGCCAAACTCACTAAAATAATAAATACGGTTTTCTGCAAGTTAGTCATCTTCTGCTAATTCCTCTTTCACTGGCAAGTTGTTCACTGGTTTTCCCAAAACGTCGTTCTCTTTTCTGGTAATCGAAGATAGCCTCTAAAAGTTCCCTGGTTCTGAAATCTGGCCAATAAACCGGGGTAACATAGATTTCGGTATAAGCCAACTGCCAGAGCAAAAAATTGCTCACGCGCATCTCGCCACTAGTACGAATTAGCAGGTCGGGATCAGGCATATCTTTAGTATACAAAAACTGTGAAAAAATATGCTCATTTATTTCGTCGGGATGTAATTCCCCCTCAAGGACAGCCTGGACAATGGCACGCGTCGCATCCAGAATCTCGGTGCGACTACCATAGCTCAGGGCTAAGTTCAGGTTCAAGCCGGTATTCTGCTTCGTCCTTTCGACTCCCGCTTGCAATCCTGCCAGCGGCTCGGGCGGCAAGTCGTGCAATCGCCCTATCAGCGTCAGGCGTACATTATTGCGGTCGAGCTCATCTATCTCATTGCGAATTGTATGCATTAAAAGTGACATCAGACCAGTCACTTCATTGCGTGGTCGCGACCAGTTTTCAATAGAAAAGGTGTAGAGCGTGAGGACTTTTATCCCTAATTTGCCACATTCGCGGGTTACTTCCCGGACGGAATTAATACCTTCGTTATGTCCAGCGATACGTGGTAAGCCGCGTTTTTTCGCCCAGCGACCATTGCCATCCATGATGATAGCAATATGTTGGGGAAGAATACCTTTGGCAAGGATTTTATTACGGAGTAATTCTATCTTGTTTCTTTCAGTTTTCGACATGCTCTCATTCTATTAATAAACTATAAAAATTAACTTATTATTAGCTACAAAGTCAATGAGAAAGCGCAAAGCTTTCTCTATCTACATAGCTAAAAACCCAAATAATTGGATGCTTGAGAGTAATTATATATTATAAAGAATATTCATCAAGTCTTCTTGGCAAAACGGTTTTTTTATTGCACCATCAAAGCCATATTGAGAATAATCGGTCATTACATTATCCAGATGAAATCCACTCGCAACTAGGATTTTTAAATGAGGAGCAACTGAACGAATTTCATTTATTATTTCCTTGGCACCTCGTCCACCAGGGATAAATAAGTCCAGAATAGCCAGGTCAAAAGGATGTTGTTCAATCAATCTTTGCTTTAGAAGTGTGAGTGCCTGATCACCATTTTTGGCGTACTCAACTTCACATTGGCAAAGACCTAACATCTGCCCTAAAACGTCACGTACTGGTTCTTCATCGTCCATAACTAAGACATGACTGTAACCGATCGAAGGACCGACATCACGAACTGTTTTTTGCATTTCCTGGAATGTTTTATAAGGAAGAAAAATATGAAAGCTGGTCTGACCAGCCTGTGTTCGGGCAAAAACAGTCCCTTTATGATTACGAATAACGGCATAAACCGTTGCTAAATCCAAACGCGAATGGTTTTTACTCCAACGGTAGTAAGGATCAAATAACCGCGCCATTTCTTCCGGTTTGATAATTTCCCGGGCAAGGTAAAAATGAATGCCTGCATATTCTCCTGGAGTTAAATCATAAAATGTTTCATTTTCGATGCGAGATCTGTCAAGAGATATTTCCAGAACGTCGTTTTTCTGCATTACCTGCAAAATATTTTTGGTCAGGTTATATATAGCCTGGGATATATGAACTTCATCAGCTTCAATTATAATTGGTTCAGATGGTGTTTTAAAGCGATATTGTAATACCTCATTTTTGAAAGTTAGTGTGACTACTCTCTGAACAACCTCAGATAACTCGAAATTTTTCAGTGTTCCAGGTCCCTTCCAGGAAAATAAAAGTAATTGCCTGGTCAGTTCCTTGATTTTTTCGGCAGCTTGCCCAATGGCTTTAATAGATTGGGAAATATCCCCAAAGTGTTCATTCAAAGGTTTTATTAATGAAAGATTACCAAAGATTACCATCAAAATATTATTGATATCATTAGCAATACCTTCCGCCATAAGAGAAAGAGCTTCGAGCTGTTGGGCTCTGGTATGGGCTTTTTCAAGGGCTGACAGTTCAGTAATGTCTTCAGCAAGAAATATAAAAGCTTTTACTTCTCCTTTGGTATCTTTATGAGGTATTAGCTGAACCTGGTAAAGTAATTCACAATCATCTTCTAACAGGAAGTGTTTTGTAATACGAACTTTTTTCCCTTTTAAAACTTCGTTCACAAAATTCTGGATTCGTTGCCAATTATCACTGCCTAATACATCCTGGAGATTATTATCTTGAGGATGGACATTTTTCGATTTAAAAAACTTCTGGAAATTAGTATTCGAAAGTAGAATCTTTAAATCTTTATCGACATAAGCAATCAAAAGTGGTAGACCATTAATTACAAGTATCAGTTTTTCTTTGCTATTTTCAAGTTCGGTTTGTATTATCCCACGGAAGATAATTTCCTCTTCTAGGACTTTGTTAGTTTGAATTAATTTTTCTGTTCTCTCTGCTACCATCTGTTCGAGTTGTTCGCGGTAAATACGATTTTCTTCCTCAAGTCGTCTTTTTTCATCCTTAAGCTGCTTAAGTTGATAAGCATTTTTGACCACATTAATAATATCAGCCGAAGAGATAGGTTTGGGAAGATAATCAAATACTCCCATTCGCAATGCCTCGGTAGCCGTCGTTACATTGGGTTCACCAGAAATTACAATAAATTCGCTGAAAGGTGAAATTTCCTTTAATTGCCGAATTAACTCGATTCCATTCATGCGCGGGAGAATTATATCAGTAAGAATTACATCAAAAGTATGTTCATGAGCTAATTCTAAAGCTTCGTTCGGATAAGCTGTGGTTAATACCTCATAATTTGCTTCTTTTAAGAACTCGGACACCGTTATCCGAATACTTTTTTCATCATCAATAAGTAATACTTTTGCCATAGTACTATTTAAGATTATTTCTTATTATCTATATGCCGTATCTGTTAATTCGATAGGTAAATCTATAAAAAATTGAGTATACTCACCAAACTTGCTATCGTAACTTAACTGTCCTTTATGCTGCTGTATAATATCCATACAAAGAGCTAATCCCAACCCGGTTCCTCCATTTTTCGAACGAGTAGTATAGAACGGTTTAAAAATATTCTTACCTACACTCTTTTGTATTCCAATTCCAAAATCCATGATAGATATTCGAAGCCACTTTCTTCGTTTAAGATTTATAGTCTTTACTTTAATGATTATTTTTTTATTTAGATCGTATTGGGGATACTTTTCATTAAGGGCATATCGAGCATTTGAAAGAAGATTAATAATTACCTGGCTTATTTTTTGAGGTACACATAAAATAGAGGGAAGATTATCCGAGAATTCTTGTACGATTTCTATGTCATCTTTGCGTAATATCGGGCGCATTAGACTGACGGAATCCTCTACTATTTCAGTAGGAGAAATAACCTGCATTTCGTTTGAATCCTGTCTGGAAAAATTCAGGAGATTTATCACTAATCGAGAAACACGGTTACCTTCACTAATTATTTCTTTGGCATATTCTCGTATTATTTCCTCTTTGCTTCTTTGAGATATAAGTTGAGCATAATTAATAATACCAGTGATGGGATTATTTATCTCATGAGCAACACTTCCAGCCATTGTTCCCAGTTCAATTAACCGTTGGTGTTGATAGATTATGATGCTATCGCAATTTAGAAAGCTAACTTTATTCCCCTTATTGTGCTCTTTTAATTGA
This sequence comes from Fidelibacterota bacterium UBA2242, assembly GCA_002347855.1. Lineage (GTDB taxonomy): Bacteria > Fidelibacterota > UBA2242 > UBA2242 > UBA2242 > UBA2242. Next base: position 58,400 of record DDYE01000014.1, on the reverse strand, counting down.
AAGAGAAATAATTTGCCTTCATTCAGGCTTACGACCGTTACCTTTAAGGGATTAAAATGAGTACCAGTATTTACCAAATAAGCATTAAGATTCTTTTTCTCCAAGTAGGATGGATAGCTAGGTTTTTTCAAACTGCTAGCACGTGATTCAAATATCAATAGTTGTTCTATTTGCTTACCAATTAAATCAAAGACCTTAGACCCTAATAGTTTTTCACATGCTCTATTCAACGCTTGAATATTTCCCTTAGAATCAGTAATAATAAGTGGTGTCTGGATTTTGTCAATAGAAAAACTTACTTTTCGAAAAAATAAATTAGTGGAATTAAATAGTAGAGACTCCCAAAAGGAATTAATTACTTCTTGGACATTAGTAAAAATATGTCTTACACTATCCCATTCTTCTTGATTGAATAAATTTTTTCCTAATCCAATTATTCCAGCTAACTGTTCATTCATTATGATGGGAATTACTATTTGATATTCAGTCGGGGAAAAATTTCTCGTGCCCTTCATCTCGACTAATTCATTCTCTAAAACGGGTGTTTTTATTTGTGCAAGAGTGATTAAGTCTGTGATGATTTTTAATTGATGAGATAATAAACGACGATGGTTTTGATTTGGATTAATGTGCGTGATAATTTTATAACCATCATTATATATTTCAGGTACAGCGATATAACCTTTATCAAAATTAAAAATATTTAAAAATAATTTTAATATATGCTTTAATTTACATTTGATACTTGAAGTTTGATGGCTAATTATGTCGATCTCCTTTTGGAGAGAATCAATGACATTCTTTAAATCATTTGCCTGCTTTTCCTTCAATCGCCCTAGAAATGTACTTCTATATGCACGGCGAATTTCAAAGGTTATCGGATTTTTATCTCCTCTCTTCGTCTTCACTTCAGTGAAGCGTTCTATATAGATTTGTTCCGGAGTTTCTTGAAAAAATTTTAGCTCTTTACTTATCTGGCCAGTAATCAGATCAGCGATGGACATTCGAAATAGCTCCGCCGGATCGTAACCGGTCAGGTCACAAATAGCATGGTTGAATCGAAGCAGTTGACCATTAGAATCAAAAAGTACCATGGGGTTTGAATCGGACAGAGGTAGCTCATCACTCTGAATGGCCCTACTTTTTGGGATTTTTATTTTTTGAATTTTTCCACCCCCCTTATTATCTACACAAGCCTCACTCATATACTTAATGCTAAAGACTTTGTTGTCAATTTTATAAATTTTCACTCAATCAAACAATAAAAAGTAAGCATATTATTTTAAATATCACTTAGTTTGCATTTGCAATTGTAGGGAGACAAAATTAATGCCACAAGATAGTATGGGCTTTATAAATAGATCGCGACTTGGTATCTACTAGAACCTGAGGTGTTTTATACACTCAGACAAGTCTATCAGGTAATATTTTCCTCGCCAAGGAAAATTCTGCTCATAAAGAACAATTCTTAGATATAATCCGAATTGAGCATCTTATCAATGACGTGCTCAGTGACTTTTTTTGTCAAATATACACCCTGTTGAATTTTGTTTTTAATTGTTTCAAGAGAATCATCCTCTTGTGTCAGATCTTGGATTTTTGAGGCATCTGAATCAATAATGTTGTCTTGAAATGGTGGAGGACTCGCGATGTCTGCAATAATTTTGGAAATGACAGCAGGTTCTTCGTAACACCCTTCTTCGATACGCTGACGAATCTCTTCAATTGCTTTTTCGTCCAGCGGAACAATATTTTGGATTTGGTTTAAATACCTGAAGACCTCTGTCTCTTTTATCAAGAGATTTTTAGCACAACCCGAAATACTGACTTTATCAGAGTTAGGTAGGGCAGATTTTTCAACACTCTCCCCTTTGCTGACCGAGTCGGGGTTACTAACTTTCTTAACCTGTGATTCAGGTGAAACGCGCCTTAAAGGATGAGTCAATCCGAATAAATCAACGATTGACGTCATGACTTTTTACTCCTGCATTATATCAATGACTTTAGATTCTAGTGATTTAAAAGAGCGACTCTTTTTATTCCTATGTTTATTATCGGTTATTTTTACCAAATCTTTAATAATTTCTTTTTGTTTACTTTTCAAAAGGTCTAATATTTTAGCATCAATAGAGATTAGGGAACATAATACATTGGAGATATCTTTTTTAATATCTTCCTGGGAATCAATTTTGAGAGAATTTCGACGAGTTTTAAGCAATTTCAATTCTTCTATCCATCTTTTACGATTCTCCAGTAGTGTCATCAAATGTGAGACAGAGAAATTATCCAAATCCTCGACGAACTGATTTGTTTCAGAAAAAATCGTTCGAAAAAGACGTAACTCTTCAGTTAATACTTCACGAATATCTGCGTTATCATTATAATTTGTTCTAATTGACTGTGATTTATTCTCTTCCATTGTTCACTTTATTTGCTATAATTAATAAAATAATTCTGCTGATTTCCTAATAAGATAATTGCTTGCTGGAATTTTATTAGCTGTTCTCGTAGTTGCTTTTCGCGTTGTTCAAGATAATCTTCCATATTTTCAATTTGATTATTTAGATAATTGACTTTATCGTCAATAATGCTCTTACTTTTTGAAATGAATCCTTCCGCACCAAGAAAATTATTAATGTAATTGATTAGTCGATCAACAAGCCCTGTATCTGAAGTAGTAAAAATTTCTGCAACATTCAACGGATTAGCATTTAAAGCCTTCTCAAAGGCATTTGAATCACTAATAATTAATATCCCAGTACTGTCTCCTGTGATCCCAATGCTCGAAAGTCTCGAAAAAGTGCTGTTACTTACTCCGTCAATAACGGACATCATTATTTGGCGCAAGTCATTCCTAATATTCCAGTATCGACTATCATCAGAAAATGCTCTATATTTATTTTTTTCTGCGTCAAATCCAGAATTATCCACAATGAAATTTAGGACTTGATTGTAATTGTCTAAGAACTGTCTGATTTCATCTTTAACTACCTCGACATCAGATGAAATAGTAACAGTTACTCCATTTGTAAAATTATTGAGCAGGTGAAGAGTCACTCCCCTCAAAGCATCTGAAACGTAATTACTATTGCGGTAAAAGGTCAGTCCATCGAGGACAAATTTAGCGTTAAGTTGACTATCTGAAGATGAAGTCCCTACTTCGGTAACATAACCACCGCTTGTACCTGAGACCTGAACACCGGCATTTACTTCGAGTTGACTTAAAAGAGAATCGACACTATCAGTGAAATCCATTCGATAATCAAAACCTGAACTACTGCTACGAAGCACAAGACGGGAAATACCAGTTTCTTCGGAAATCACACTCGCCTGAACTTTTTCATCACGGAGTATAATACTATTAAGAATGGCATTATTCATGGCATCATTTATGGCATTTGATATGGCTGATAGAACCGCCGCGTCATTTTGAGAAAAAATACTAGCAGGAATGGTTATCTCGATTAAGACCCGATTATTGGGATCGGACCCAGTTGGATGCGCGACCTCAATTTGAAAAGTTTGATCATTCGTAATACTGCTAAAACTTGTGGCATTATTACTGTATTGTTTGGAAACTCTAGTATCAGAAACAGCCAACCTTTCTACCGTAATCACATGGCTGCCTAACTCAGCGTCGCCGGTTGCTGAAACATCAATTTTTTCGGCATCACTGGAAATTGCTTTCTTAGCGCCAAAGCGGTTTACAAGTGGACTTTTTAATTCCTCTGCTTTAGTTTTAAGTTTAGATAGTTTGGAATGCAAATCGGTGAATACTTTCTTACGGTCATAAAGCGTCTGACGCTTATCTTCCAGTTTGGTAAGCGGTTCTTCTTCAGCTTTCATCCATGTTTCTAAAATTTCCTGTATGGGAGAAGAAGACTGAGATGAAGAAGCAGAAGAATATAAACCTGTTAAATTAATTGCCATGTGTCAATCCTCTTTTCTTCTTCGATTCATAATTGATAACCTTTATTCATCGCCATGGTGTTCAAATTTCATACCAAAAGTGTTTCAGTATTCGGTTAAATATGACTCGAAAAAGAAAAAAAGCGGAGGTTGGTTGCGCCACCAACCTCCGCTCATCATTGACCATCCTTTAGCGCATCAGTTGTAGTACCAATTGGGGAGCTGCATTGGCTTGAGCAAAAGCTGTGGCAGAAGTTTGCTGCAGGATTTGAAATTTCAACAGTTCCATTTGCTCTTTGACCATATCGGCATCTTCAATATTGCTTCGCACAGCCCCGGTATTACTAATCGCAACGGCAAGAGTATTTTCTTTGAAAGATAACCGAGACTTATACTCTCCAACTTTCTGCACGCTACCGGCAAGTGTGTCAATAGCCGCGCTAACACTAGTAATTGCAGCCGAGGCACCAGAGGCATTAGAAATATCAATTGAACTAATGCCTAAGGAAGCCGCTGAAGCACTTTCAAGTGAAACACTCAAAGCGTTAGTAGCCTCTTCACCTACCTGGAAATTGCCACTGTAGTTACCGTCAATTAGCTGATCACCATTAAAAGTGGTTTCACTCACGATGTCCCCAATTTCCTGGATGAGGGCAGTAACCTGATCATTCAGCGCTGTGCGTTGCGTTGAATTCAACGACTGGTCTGCAGCCTGGGTGGCTTTCTCTTTAATCAGTTGCAGAATGTCCATAATGTTTTGATAACCACCCTCGGCAACGCTCAAAATGCTTTTAGCATTGGAAACGTTCGCAAGGGCAACTTCGAGACCACGCGCCCGTCTTTCCAAACCGCGTGCTAACTGGTAACCTGCCGGATCATCTTCTGTGGAATTGATTGATTTACCAGTTGCTAAACGCAGCTGGACATCCGCCAGTCTCTTGTTGACCTTCTCCATTGCCTGAAAAGCCCATTGAGCATCAACATTCGTAGCAACTCGTGTTAAACCCATAATACACTCCTTTGTGTTTTTGGCATCCCTGCCAGTTTAAGCGGACCTTGTCTCACTAAGCGTCCAATCCCGCTTTTGACTGAAACGCTTTTCAAAGAACTTTCACTATCATTATCGTCTCTTACTTTGAGAAGTGTAATTTTGCCATATATTTGGGGATTATTTTGCAAACAGGATATAAGAAATAGTAATTATTATTAAAAAACGACAGCATCTAATAATACTTAATTATTTAAATTAAAAAGGGGTTGTTCCCTCTATGAAACAACCCCTTTGTGGAGGAGGACTATCCCACCTCCTCTTTCAGGTGTGATAGTCTTTCAATTTTTCTTCAAGTATCTTATCAAACAAAATATCCAAATGCTCTTTCTTGATTTTCCATTGACCTCCGATTTTCACTGCAGGAATTTTACCCTGTTGAGCCAAACGATAGACAGTCTGCTCTTTAATTTTAAGATAATGAGAAACTTCTTTAATATCCATGACTGTACTTTCCATAGCTGTCCATCCTTTCTCGGCAAAATGACTTTTTTGAAAGAGCATAGAGCCATTCCCCTCGACTATACTTTTTTTGATTCTTATGGATCATTCCAACCTCATCGCTTTGATCCAGGTCTCTCGTATTTCACTTATGATTTTATGAGCATCGCTAAACTGACGTCGGTACAGAAATTCCAGGATTGTACGGTAAACTTGATAAAAACTGCCAGCTACCTGCCGATCATCAAAATTCAAAGAACGTATTAATAATTGTATTGCTTGAATTGCCTTTTCTTGCTCTTCACGACCACAGGCTGCGATAGCAATATCATAAATATAAACTACGAGCTGTTCCGGCGAAGCAGACATGACTTTTTGGGTCAGATAGGGATTATTATTAGATAGCGGTTTATGAGGGACATTACTTTTCATATAGGCTCCCTAAACTCTTCGTTTAACTTCTTTTTTCAATTAGCTCTTTGCTTCAAACTAAGGGGCGGGAACGGCGCGCTCCCGCCCCTTGGCTAGCGTCATTGGCTAATCTATTTCATTAACTGCAGGACCATCTGTGGCGCCGCATTTGCTTGCGCGAAAGCGGCAGCTGCTGTTTGTTGTAAAATCTGAAGTTTCATCATTTCCATCTGCTCCTTGACCAGATCGGCATCCTCAATGTTACTTTTAACCGCACCGGTGTTGGTAATGGCTACCGAAAGGGTATTTTCCTTAAAAGAGAGCCGTGACTTATACTCACCTACCCCTTGCATGCTACCTGCGAGGGTATCGATGGCGCTACTGACAGTTGTAATAGCCGATGAGGCGTTGGCAGCTGTAGTTAAATCAATACTATTAATCCCCAATGATGCGGCAGACGCACTTTCGAGCGAGACACTGAGGACATTGCTGGATTCCTCACCAACCTGGAAATCACCGCTATAACCACCATCTATTAGCTGGTCACCATTAAAAGTGGTTTCACTCACGATGTCCCCAATTTCCTGGATGAGGGCCGTAACTTGGTTATTCAGTGCTGTGCGTTGGGTCGAATTCAACGACTGGTCTGCAGCTTGGGTGGCTTTCTCTTTAATCAGCTGCAAAATATCCATAATATTCTGGTAGCCACCTTCCGCAATACTAAGTATTGATTTGGCGTTGGAAACATTAGCCAGCGCAATCTCTAAACCACGCTCTCGCCTTTCAAGACCACGGGCTAACTGATAGCCAGCTGGATCATCTTCGGTCGTATTAATAGATTTACCAGTCGAAAGCCGTAACTGGACACTGGCTAAGTTGCGGTTGATTTTTTCCATCGCCTGAAACGCCCACTGAGCGTCTACATTGGTTGCAACACGTGTCAAACTCATCTTACACTCCTTTGTTTTTTCGGCATCCCTGCCTGGTTATTGGTTGACTATTCACTTTCAAACAACTCTACTTAGATTATCGGTTAAAATCAGATAATCTTTAAAAAAAATGATTAAAAAATATCCGTTTTCAGCACTTTTTAATTAATAATCATGAAATTGAATAAAGTTGCTTCCGTAATTAGCCATTTGATGACACTGGAATTATTACAATCTACTTAAAAAAAATAATGGTGAATTATTGTCTTAGTCCATTTATTAAAGCTGCTAACGCTGAAGCTTTTTCTTGATTACCGACTATACCATATAAACCAGCCAGATGTCGCAATATTTCTAAATCTTCAGGTGAATGCAGAAGGAGATATTCATAAGTGTTAATGGCAGCAAAAAAGTTTCCTTGCTTGATTAAAAGCTTTGCAAGAATTTTTTGCGCTGGAAAATGATTAGGGTTAATTTTTACCAATGATTCTAGGTAAAACTGAGCGGATTTTAAATCCTGCTCCTTCAAAGCAATATCAGCTAATAAAAGTAAAACCTCTTCCTTGGATATTTTTCCGTCTAAAAGTTCTTCTAAAATCGGGCGAGCTTCAGACCATTTTCCCTGCCGATAAAGTACATTCGCGAGTGTAAAACTTATTTTATCCTTATCCATAAATAAATCAGCAGGTAAGGAGGGTATACTATCCTTCAACTGATTGCTTACCTCTTTTAGTTTGCTCAACCAAGTGACAATTTCCACCTGGTTTTTTGTAAAGTAAGCCACACGGTATAAGTGATAATAAGCGCCTATTTGTTTAGGTTCCTCAACTATGGATTTTTGAGCATAAAATTTAGCCTTCTCATATTCGCCTTTTTTCACCGACAAACTGGCTAAATTATTGTAAATAACTGCTCGCATTGGAGATGAAGATGTTACCAAACCAAGCGCCTTAAGATAATGCTCATGAGCCTCTTTTAAACGACCATATATATCGAAATGCTGTGCCAGATTAAAGTGAGCCATGGCATCATTAGGATATTCTTTAGCGACTTCTTCAAGTAATTGGCGATTTCGGAGCTCTTTTCTTGCAGAGGCCTCATCTGATAAGGCATATCCAAGATGGTGGAGGACAATTCCCGAATGGACTTCACAGAAATTTGTCTTATTTTTAGGAGGCATTACATGTTCATGTATTTTCCCTTCAAATCTAAACCCTTTATTGTTAGGAAATAAACGATGAGAGGTTGTTATTTGATGATAGCCATTCTCGCGTGTTTTATTCTTTAATGTAACGCGATAAAAACAATTGGTTGGGGAGTGCTGGACAATTGCATTCAATTCTTTGATTGAATTGGTCTCCAGCCTTTCGTCAGCATCTAGCCACAATATCCATTTACCACGAGCATACTTTATTGAAGCATTACGAGCAGCAGCAAAATCATCACACCATTTAAAATAATATATCTCTGCACCGTGCCTTTTAGCAACATCTACCGTCTCATCTATCGAGCCGGTATCTACAACGACAATCTGATTTGCGACTGTTAAAACGCTATCGAGACATTCTCCTAATAACTGACTTTCGTTTCGAACAATCAAACATACCGATAGAGCGTTAGTATTTGACATTTTAATTCCACTTACTCTATTATAGACTCATTTTCATTTGAATTTTGTAGTAGCATTATCCTGCATATTTGAATTAAGGTATTTAAATCACTTTTATCTAAATAATCATCAGGATACATTTCTTGCAGCTCGAGAAAATAACAAAGAGCTTCTCGGTAATTTGTTAAATAAACAGAGGCTATTCCCGCTAAATATTTTGCAATAGGGTTGTCAGACCTGATCTTTAGAGCATTTAAAGCATAATTGAGACACATTGAGTAATTGTTAAATGACAATTCCAACTGAGCCATACGCATATAAGCAGTGCTGATTATCTCTGGTGATAGTGTAGTATAGTTTAGTGTCAGCATTTCTTCGAAGGCTTCCAAGCTAAGTTTTCTTTCTCCTAAAGCTTTCAAAGACTCTGCCTTTTTAAATTGTAAATAAACATTATGCGGATCTGCTTGAAGAGCTTTTTCTATCAATGGTAGACTTCGGCGTGCTTTTGCCTGGAAATTTTCCCGATAACCGTGGTGGAAGATTACCAAATTACTATCAATCGTCTTACCACCTTGACGGTAAATCGAGGGCGCAATCTGATTATGAACTTTATATTCATAACTATATCCTTTCCCATTACGGAAAAGGCGAAAACGCACATCATCAACATATCGAACAAAATCACCTACGGGTGATAAATTGCGAATCACTAGACCAATAGCATCAGCACAGGTAGACGTAATTAACGAGGGAATTTCACTCCTTGCTTCAGCACTTAGCTCATCATCCGCGTCCAGTACCAAAATCCACTTGCCACGGGCATGACGCAACGATTCATTGCGTGCTTCCGAAAAATTCCCCTGCCAGGGGAAGTGATACAATTCGGCGTGATATTGCCGGGCAATTTCTTCTGTTCTATCCTTAGAGCCTGTATCTACGATAACGAGCTGATCAATAATTTCAATGACACTATCAAGGCAACGAGGCAAATTGTGTTCTTCATCTTTTACAATCATACAAAGAGAGAGCATTGGAATTTTATTCATAATTCTTACCACCCACTCTCAAGTTGGTTTTCAATTTGCTGAAATTCTCTAAGCAATTGTTCTTTTTCAAGCAAGGTATGTATTTTACTTTTATTAGCATGATAATATTTTTCCCCATTCTGATTCCTTTTTAATTCCAAAACTCCTTCCTGAATAAATAATTTGATTGAACTATCAAAATCTGTTAGAGGACATCCCAACAATTCCTGACAACGCGCTTCCAAATAATCCAATTCAAAATCAGCAACCCCGGGTTGTTCCTTCATAAGTTGTCCCAGATATTCAATAAACCTGCGTTTTTCTTCACTTAGAGTAACAAAGGTTGGCTCAAACTTTTTATTCATTTTCGTCATTAATGATTCTCGGCAATAGCGGGAGAAGTTACGAAATTTTTCTTCATTGCTGATTTTAATTAGACGACCATCCTTATAGTCAATAATTTTTTCTAATAAACGTTTTGCAATCAGATGATTGATAATTCGTTCGATATTTTCAGCAGGAATATTTAGTAAAATTTCCAACTTTTCAATCGTCTCATGCCAGCGTAGTCCACCAAGATCATCAGACTTTAAAGTAAAGAGATCAAATAAGAGGGTAAGTCCAAGTACTATCTGTTTGGATTTTTCCCTGATAGTAAAAGTATCCTGTTTTTTATCAGCTTCCCTGAGACGCTCTACTAAAATCTGAAAAAACGAACGAATCCAGTTTGGCAGTTGTTGCATACTGGTGTTGAAAAATAACTTACTTATTTCAAGACAGCTAACATCAGTTAATGCTTGAACAGTAGCAGAGCGAATAGGTTGATCTAAAAGCGCCATTTCACCAAATACAGCGCCTTTCTGCAAAGTAGCCAATACAACCTTCTGATTATTCTTAACCTTGCTGACCTCGACTTCTCCAGAAGTAATGATATACATTGTTGAACCGTATTCTCCCTCTTTACATATGACGCTACCTGCCTTGAAATAACGTTGTAGACGACCATCAAGATAACTTGTCATTTTTCTCCCAATACTTTAAACCCAGATACACGTTAATTTTTTATCACAATGCTGACCATAGGATTGAACCAAGCTTAGAATTAATTCCAATAAGTTATGTTTACCGGGAGATATCTTTTTTCTTCTTAAACAGCATTTAATTTTATAGCAAAATTGGTTCAGAAATACAAATGCTCTCTTGATAATATTTATTATTTTGAAGAAATACACCAAAATGATTCTGATGAAAACTAAATGAGGTAATTCGATCCCCCAAATTATTCCCGGCTGGTTTGGCATAATGCACTGCAAATTAGGTTTAAAAATTATCATACTCCTTTTAGGATAGGTATTAATAGCATCATACTTTCCCGTCTTAAAATGTTTAATCTCCATACTTATATAAATATTATTGGTAATTGTGTCAACTTGTATTCTCTTTTCCTTTACATAAAGTTAACCTTTCTGAGAAATTTCTGCATCCTGCGCCAAATTTTTCTCTGGATTGAATTCAGGAGACTTATCTAAAGTATTATTAATTGCGAAACTATTACCCGATTCGGATCTTGATTGGTTTACTGGTGTATAGTATTGAGATTCTCTCTGATTAATAACTTGTCCGAGAAATGCTATGTGAGGATTTTTTGGATCAATCTGATAGGCTTTAATAAAATATTGGTAAGCTTGGTCGTGATCATCACGCTCAAGAAATAATTGGCCTAAACGAATTAAAGTTTCTATGTCTTGCGGGTAATGAGCAATTACATGTTGATACTGTTGCAAGCCCTCTTCATAATTTCCCAGAGCAATAAGAGATTCAGCTAAGTTTTTACGAAATTCAGGCTCCGCGGGACGCTGATAAAGTGCTTTCCGGAAAAAGTCTACTGCATTCTTTTTATTTCCAACCTCAAATGCAATAATTCCTGCCAAATTAAGGGCTTCCGCGAGTGGAGGTTGACGTTTTAACAAACTCTTAATCGTGATAAGTGCCAAATCTGATCGTTTAATCTTATGCTGTAACTCTGCCAGGTTTAAAACCGCAGCATAATCTAAAGGATTTTCTTTGACGATCTTTTGAAATTCCTTTATTGCCTCTTCAAGACGACCGGTTTGCATAAAACGAAAAGCATTTTTTTTGATTGCTTCCAGTTCTGCAACCAAATTGGATTTTATTTCGAGTAGCATTTGGTAGTCTATCTCAGGCCATTTTTTTTGGAAAATCGCTAAACGTTCTTGAATTGATTTTTTATAATCTATACGATTTACTTTAAAAGTTTGACTACCGAAATGATGAATATAAACACCTTCATTGACCATTAATAAGTAACCTTTTTTACGAATTCTAAGACTAAGATCATCGTCCTCGAAATTCCCAGTTCCAAAAGAAACATCAAAGCCCCCTATTTCTTCAAAAAGACGTTTATAAATGATGAGGGCAAATCCAGCCAATCTTCGCCGGGGTGTTATCACATTTGATTTTACCTGGCTGACATGTTGCGCAAATTTATGAAAACCTTTTTCATCACTTTCATAGTAAGGAATACATGAATAACTTTGACGCCCACTGATGCGATTCGTCATAGGTCCAGCTGCTCCAATTCTCTCATCACTTTCAATAGCCGCGACTAACCCATGCAGCCAACCATCGCTCACAAGGACATCGTTATTGAGAAACAGTAAGTATTTGCCCCGGGCAAATTTTGCTCCTTGATTATTACCAGCGGCAAAACCGACATTACTAGAATTTTCAACAAGCCTAACATGTGCATATTGAGTAGTTAAAGATTTAATATATTCGACAGTACCATCTGTAGATCCGTTATCTACAATAATAAGTTCGTAGGGATAATTTGTATACTTTATAATCGACTCAATACATTTTCTTGTATACTGGAAGGCATTCCAGGTCAGCACGATAATCGATACGATTCCAGAATCAGGTTTTACCTCTTTTTTTATATTATGAATTGCCGGGGCTGCCTTGACTTCAGACTTGGCAACGAACGATTGGTAGATATTAAACCAATTTATTGCTTGAGATTTAAATGAACGACAATTCAAAACATATCGGTAAGCATTCTCCTTGATTTTTTGAATTTCATCGGGATTGTCTAATAGAAACTTAATTTTTTCATACCAAAGCTGCGGATTTTCGGAGGCGACCAATAATCCGGTCACACCATCTTGCACAACTCCTAAATAAGGATCGAAGGCAGAATAAATGCCGGCAATTTTTTGTATTCCATACTCCAAGAACTTGACATCACTTTTAGCTCGGTTGAACTCATTGAACTTCAGAGGTGCTAATCCTATATCTAAATTTGCTTCTGCAAAAATTTTAGCAAACTTAGGAAGATAATCTGTACCAGGTATAAACTCAATGTCTGGATCACCACGGAACTCCTCTGGAACAAAATTGATGAATACTAAACGAATTTTATCTCTATACTCAGCTTTCAGGCACTTTAACGCGGGAATGACCTGCGCAAAATCACCCTGATGAGTAATCGTTCCGGCATAACCAATTCGAATTCCTTTCCCCAAGTTATTACTCTGGTACTGAAATACCTCTGTATCGATCTGATTAGGTAAAACAACAATTTTTGAATTGTTTTCAGAAAAATATTCCTTTAAAGGTTGAGTAGTAACTGTAACAAAATCTACTTCGCGAATAAATTGAATAATCGTTTTGCGGATTTCCGGGCGACTATAATGGCTGTAACCTGGATTATAAGGAGGTATTTCCAACAAATTATCATCAATTTCATAGACGGTTGTGATCCCTTGGTTTTTAGCGAAACGCAAAACTTTCAACAAAGGCGCAAAATCTATTCGCTGGAAAACTAAGATATCAACATCCCAAAGGTCGTGATGAGTAATTTTTTTTGCATTATTGATTGTGATAAGACGGTACTTTATTTTGCGTTGGTGAAATAACTCCTTAAAAGGACTAATAATTCTAACCTGAGTAACAGCACCATTGTTGTAGGTAATTGCAAGAACATTTAGATATTGCTTATTAGTAATAGACATTTCTATTGTATCTAATATCTTTGGGACAATTTCATCGGACGCAAAACGCTTGCGCAAGTCTTTATAACTTTGATGGATTTGTAACCACCAATGATTTTTTTGAAGAAGATCCTTTATTTCGCAAGCAAAGTGATTGTAAACCGCTTCACAATAAATCCCAGGATTTACCCGTCCGCTAAAATTAGCCTTCTGCAGAAACTCATATTTCTCTGGAACCAAAAAGCCATCGACGCCGTCTTTTCCAGCAATTAACACTGGGGTCCCAACCGCGACTGCTTCTAAAGCAATACGTCCAACTCCAATGACCAGGCTATAATTTTTCAGAACTTCGGCACTAATCGGTAGAGTACCCAAATAGTGGATATTTTTTTCAATCGGTTTCTGCCAAGCCATCTGAGTTTGACCAATAATATCTAATTCTACTTCCGGAATACGGCGTGCAATTTCGATAGCAAATTCTAGCGAATGAATGCGCCAGGGATGGATTCCGCCCGCCCATAATATTTTATTATTTGGTTGCTTCCGACTTTTATAAGGATAACGCTCTAAATCTATAAAATTAGGAATGACTCGGACAGGAGTAGAGTTCAATTCAGTTTTGAAATGTTGTTTTACTTCTTCTGAAACACAAATTGCATAATCATAAAAAATGTCATCAAGCGGCTTCTCATCTTCAATAATACCGTGATGAATACTGATAAGTGGCGTAAATGGAAATTTTTGGGCTAATATCTCCGTAGCGGCTTTTTGTTGAACAATGATGGCATAATAGCGGAATTGATTAAAATCTATTGTATCCTTATCCCAAAATACAAATGAAGTGTCATTATAAATCTCTCCACCATAGCCATAATGAGCATAAATATGAATTTCATAGCCTTGCTTTTCTAACCACTTACCCAGTGTGACTGTATAGGTCTCACTCCCAGTAAAATCATTTAGTTTATTAAGCCCTATTAAAATTCTCTTAGTCGGTTGATTATTTTGGCTATCACTTACCATCAATAACTCGCGTGATTCTTGTTGCATTAACTCCTCCGTTAGAGGAAACCCCTTACTATCACGCTCTTCCCACCGAATTAAAGGATTACCAAAATCTGATTTATCATGGATAGCACGACCTTTCCGGGCAGCCCACTTCGCAGCATATTTAGGAAAATGGCGACTATAATAATCACAGGTTTGTTCCCACTGATTGACTGAAATTGCTTTGCCGTAATGCTTCACATGACCCGCGGAAATTATTTTCCCTTCCTGACCTAATGTAACCTCCCTCTGATCGGGATGGTGATATGAAAGGGTTGGGAGATTGCGAAATGCGATAATGATTTGGCGATATTCAGGACCTAACCACTTACGTTCCCAATATGGTTTATGTTTATCTTCGAAAGTAATGTAATAATCAAACAACTTCATCCGAACAGCCAGGATATCATCTGGCAAAAAATATATATCTTCCCATGTATATTCTACTCGCTCGTCGGCATCCAGATATACAAACCAGTCGGAATTCGTGGCATATTTTTTACCGGCTTCCAGAAGGATTGCTCTGTTCTGAAATTCAGCATTTTCCCGATTATTATCCCAGGTCTCTCCTTGTATGACCTCCAGAACTGCGGGATGCGAGCGACAGAGGGCAACTGTCTGATCAGTCGAACAGTCATCATAAACCACAATGCCTCCATTACAGAAGGTTGCCATGTGATTTAATGTATCAATGATAATCTGTGATTCATTGCGGATGCGGGTCAACCCAAAAACCTTTGTCTTTGTGCATGGGACAGCAATACAGAAAGTATGTTCATCTTCTTCCCAGCATCGAGCGGGGGTCAAACCAGCATGTTTAAGCCACTGTTTTAGATCTGCTGCTGGTACTCCACGGACGTGAGTGTTGTTGCCCCAATGTTTGGTGGGACTGGAAATATAAATAAAGCCTTTTTCTTTGACTGAACGACGAGCAGTTTGAAGAATTAAAATTGGGTCAGGAACATGCTCCAATATTTCGGTACATAACACATAATCATATTTCATTTCCGGGATGAATTCCTCTATCCAACCGGAGAACATCCGGACGCGGGCTTTTACCGATTCGGGCTCGGTTTTAAGAGCCCTATAGAAAGTGCTAATTAATGTTTCTGAGATCTCAACACCATGAACAATATGACCTTGACGGGCATAGTGAATTAGGTTGGGTCCATTATGTGCTCCAAGTTCCAGTATTGTCGAATTGGGATTAGGGTGGAAATGTTTCATCCATTCCTGTCGCCAAACAACCGACTGGTTCGCTGGGATCGTTCCGACTTCTTCGTATAGTTGTTTGTATCGCGAGCGATCGCTCAAATGACTGTAATCAGGAGTGTCTTTGATGTATTTGTAATTTTCGGATTGAGCCAAAAAGTTTCTCCTATATCATGATGTCATTAAGTATTCGGTTAAACCTTCGTTCCAGTCTTTAAGGATATTCAATCCACAGGCTTTCAGGTTAGCGTTTTCAAGTACAGAATATTTAGGACGAGGTATCTTAGCTGGGAACTCGCTGGGATCGGCTATTACCAAATTGGTTTTTATACCTTTTATCCTGAAAACTTCCTGGGCAAATTCAAACCATGAACATTTACCTTCTGCAGTAGCGTGGAATATACCGTAATTACCGCTATATATTAGGACTTTAATTTGACGAGCGACTTCCAGAGTAGAAGTAGGAGTTAATACCTCATCATTTACCACCCGTAATTGGTCACGTTCCTTGGCAAGTTTAAGCATCAATTCTACAAAATTATGTCCTTTAGCACGGCAAGGGTTCTTCCCGAATAAACCAGAGGTTCTAACTATTTGATACCGACTGGTAATTGACTTGATAAAATATTCTCCTGCTAGCTTAGAATTACCATATACTTGCAGCGGTGACGGTAAATCTGCTTCTATATATGGAGTACGTTTTGTCCCATCAAAAACATAATCAGTACTTATATGAACCAATAAAGCATTTATTTCCTTGGTCACAATAGCTAAATTACGTGCTCCCAATGCGTTGACACTGAATGCCATCCCCGGATTTTCTTCACACTTTTCAACGTTATGGTAAGCTGCTGTGTTAATTACTACCTCAGGATAAATAGTAGAGATACAACTTCTTACAGCTACCAGATCAGAAATCTCAAGTTGGTCGTGGGTAAATGGAATAATCTCGTCTTGATTGAAAGATAATACTCGAACTAGGTCTGTTCCTAACTGACCGTTAGCACCTATAATCATTATTTTCATGGTGTAAATCCTTAAGCAATAAACACACAGTAGCTACCTTAGTTTGTTTGTCGGTTTTTAAAGACTTGGATGTTATAATAATTGGGATTATTAAAATCCTTGAACTTCTCCATATTAGCAATTAAATCTCTAACAATGCTTTTAACATCATGGTTTGGTTTAAAACTTAGAACATTACGAGCCTTTTCTATATCAACTTTATAGTTACGAAAATCCTGGATATGTTTTATTTCTATTTTCACATGAATACCCAACCTTTCTTCGACTTCTGCTTGCACTAAATCGCCGATCTCTCCAACAGTATAATTCCCGGAAGCTACATTGAAGACACCGGAGATTGATTCATTGGCTTCAATTGCGCGTATGTAAGCACTGGTTGCATCGGCGATGCTAAGTATCGGTCGCCAGATAGCAGGATTGTTGACAACGATTAAGTTGTCGGTAACCGCTGTTTTAAACATGGCATTGACTACTAAATCAAGACGCATACGTGGACTATAACCGGAAACTGTCCCCTGACGCAAGGCAATCACTGAAAACTTGTCACTTTTCATCTGGAGAGCCCCCCATTCACCCTGGAGTTTGGAAATGCCATAAGGATAATTCACAATTGCGGGGGAACTCTCATCGTATAATTGGTCTACGGTAT
This sequence comes from Fidelibacterota bacterium UBA2242, assembly GCA_002347855.1. Lineage (GTDB taxonomy): Bacteria > Fidelibacterota > UBA2242 > UBA2242 > UBA2242 > UBA2242. The sequence continues at coordinate 41,081 of DDYE01000014.1, read as the reverse complement.
ATCCATAGACCGAACAGGAGCTAGCATAGATATAGCGTTTTGTTCCTGCTCTTTTAGCTATATAAGCTAAATATGCTGGTGCAGAGGCATTGTAAATAAAGTTTTCATTAGGTAAATATTCTGCCATTGGATCATTTGACAATCCAGCCATAAAAATAACCTGGTCATATCCCCTTAAATCCTCTTCCGTCACTTTGAAAATATCCTTATTCAGTATCCCAACCTCTTTGGGAAGATGATTTCCAAACCAAAAAAGGTCAATAACATCGATACGATAACCACGTTCTAAGAGACGAGGGATTAGGCGTGAGCCAATATATCCTGCACCCCCTGCAATTAAAATTTTCATAATTATTCCTTTCCAAATAGAAAATAATCCGATTCCTTTTTATTTAACCATTTAGCCAGCGTCTGGGCACTTTCATCTTTCTTTGAAAGAATGGGATTTTTAATTGGCCAATCAACTCCAATTGCTGGATCATTCCAAAGAATTCCTGATTCAGCCTGGGAATTATAGATGCCGGTGCATTTGTATTGAATTTCTGCTACGTCGGAAAGAACGCAGAAACCACGAGCAAATCCAGCCGGTGCCCATAACTGGAGTTTATTTTCTGCAGAGGCTTCAATTCCGAACCATTTGCCCAGATTCGGCGAACCTTTGCGTATATCTACCGCAACTAAAAAGGCACTTCCAAGCGTCACTCGCATCAGTTTGCCCATAGGAGGATCCCATTGAAAATGCAAGCCTCGTACTACACCTTTAACTGAGCGTGAATGATTATCCTGAACAAAAAACTCTGGTAAACCTAGGCTTTTAAACTGGTCTGCTCGATATACTTCACAAAAAAACCCGCGTTCGTCTTCGTAAACTTCGGGGATTACAATAATCACATCCTGTAACGGTGTGGTCTTAATTCTGATCTGCATTTTTTCTTTTGCTCCCTTTCTTTATAGGTCTATTTATGATTTGCTTGGAAAAAATGTGATTATTCGAAAACAAGCGACTTTTAATTCGGATATTAACCAACATTTTTTTAAGGATTATGGAATAGTACTTTAATATAAGCCTTCCAAAAGATTTAGCTTCTAGTCGATAACCTTGTGGAGTAACCCAATGGTGCATTATTTTGAATCCTTAAAATAAATCACTAATGAATTAGGTAGCTGTGGTTCATCGATTATTGCAGCACGATTCTCCTGCTTAATTTTTTGATACAATTCTTCCCGATAAATGGGGAGATTGGCGGGAGCTTCTATGCCAATTTTTATACTTCCATTACAAAAGTCTAAAATAGAAATGATAATTGTGTTGCTGATGCGAATGCTCTCACCGCGTTTCCGACTCAAGACCAGCATCTTCCCTCCTTGAGAAATGTCTTATCATAAACAAGATTTATCCCGGACATGTATTATTCTTCCAGCTGATAATTGACGCTTAGTTCCTCTGCTTCGAAAATCACCTGATATCCTTTTTTCTCTTTGAAAAAAATAATAATTGGAGCTTTAAGATTAGCCGTCAACTGCTGCTTATTTTTATCTATTTTGATAACGACAAATACAACAATATCATCTCGATTGGCTAACCCCAACCTATCAAGTTCACTGCGCCATACATCGAAATGATTTTTAATTTTCAAATAGTGTGCATCCATCAAAATTAGTCGAATGGCTGGTTCCTCTTGTGCTTGTAAAAAATAGAAAGCAGTTGAACTCTGGACTTCTCTAAGATAAAATAAAGTAAAATGTTCAAACCCCGGGATTCCATAGGGGAAGATAATACTTTGTCTGTTAGATTCTGATTCGAATGTAGGACAAGCTTTTGTAAGTGACTCTTTGCTCTTATGGGTGTGCTCAATCATAGAAAATCCAGAATTGATAAATCAAAGGTGCTTGCCGTTACCTGAAGAGCTGCATTATATGCTAATTCTTCGGCATTATATCGGGTTATTACCTCGGCAATGTTGGCATCTTCTAAATTGGAAATAAAACTACTCAAATTAGTATTAGTAACTTCTAAGCGATTCTGAGTCATACTTAATTGATTTTTTAGCGAGCCCAGCTGAGTAGTAACTGCTAATAGTTTCTCAGAACTATTTTCAACGCCATTGATAGCATTCTTAATCAGTGTTAAATCATTATTTTGCAAACCGTTTCGTAAATCTAATAGATGTTCAATTAAACCCATCTCTTGAAAAACTTCCCCCGAGATATTAACAGTGACACTAATTCCATCAGCAATTCGGCGAATAATTTGCCCTTCATTGCCCTGATAAGTGAGGGTACCATTATTATATTGAAAAGGTGCCTTTCCCTTGGTCATGGTACCACTAAAAAGGTATTTTCCCATATACTGGGTGTTTAGTAAAGAAACCATCTCGCTAATAATAGCATCTACCTCACTTGTCAGATTCGCTCTAACGTCTGCATTTAGTGAATTATCGCTAGCTCGGAGGGCGATTTCTTTCGCTGATAAATTTTGCTCGTACAAATCGTCTATTATTTCTGAAGTCATACTGACCCAACTCTGGGCATCAGTAATATTTTTCAGATACATTTCATTCAGCGCAATAGTTTTACGATAACGGTTTGCCATATTAAACTTGACAGGGTCATCGGATGCTTTTTTGATATCTTTTCCACTACTAATGGTTTTCTGCAGATTGGACATATTATCACGGCTTTCCAGAAGGTCTCTCACTAAATTTCGTGTGATCATCGATTGAGTTACTCGCATTTTTATCCCCTATCTTTTAGCCTTAGATTTAAAAACATATATTCAGTCTCTCAATATTGATAATAGAGTGTCAATCAATTCATTAGCAGTTTTTAAAAGGCGTGAAGCTGCCTGATATGATTTTTCATATTCTATTAGTCGTGTCATTTCTTCATCCAGAGACACACCGGAGATAGCATCTCTCTGATTTTTCAAGTTTTCAACAACTTTTTCCTGGCTATTTTTCAAGAATGATGCTTCCTGGACTTGGCTTCCAATTTTACCTATTAAAGAATTGTAATAATTAGTAATTGTATCGTTTTGTATTAGTGGTTCGAATTGAATATCAGCAATGGCAATAGCAATTGAACCATCCCCAGAAGAGGCTGTTTTTGAGGAAGCAACTAAAGAAGCATCGTAAGCAATATCGGGATTGAGAGTAATATTCCCCGCTCCAGTAACATCATTACTAAAAAAATTGATTCCAGTTTTTCCTTCCAGATTATAACCTGATGAATGAATGGCATTCACTCGATTAGCAATGGATGTGGCTAAAATATTCAAACGATTGACATAGTCGGGAATATAAGTATTATTAATGGCTATTAATCCCCCCATGATACCTGAATCAATCTGTAAAGGACTTTTCCCCTGGTCAAGTAGAAAAGTATAGTCTGAGAAACCACTACTATATGTGACTTCCGTTTTTATCTGACTTAAATAATTTTCAGAAAGTAAGATTTGCCCTCCAAGTGATAGGATGATTTCATCATTAGGATATTCACGTACTTCGATGTTAACTAATTCAGATAGGTCGTTAATTAACAGGTCTCGTTGATCTAAAAGGTCGCTGGTCGAGTTAGCGGATATTTGCTGATTGACAGCATAAATCTGACGTAGGAGTTGGTTCACTTTGTCAACTTTTTCATTTATTTCAATACTAATCTGCTGCTGAATATCGCGCAAATTATTATGGAGTCGTTGAAAAGTAGCAGCCAACATTTCCCCTTTGTCTCGTACAACAATTCGCGCTGATTGACTTTCGGGATCATTTGCAAGATCATTCCACGCTGACCAAAATTCATGCAAAATATTACTTAGCCCCATTTCATCGGGTTCGCCAAATATCGCCTCAATGTTACTTAAAATTGTCTCTGTAGTGTCATATCTACCTAAATTTTGTTGTTCGCGTAGCAGTTGTTTTTCGACGAAACTATTGTATACTCTGGTAGCATTTTCAAGGTTGTAGCCATTCCCTCCTCCGGCAAAACCAATGAGTTGAGAAGTTTCAATCCGGCGGCGTTTATAGCCTTCAGTATTTGCATTAGCGATATTTTTCGCAGTGGTATCTATCGCCTCTCGACTGTTCAGCAAGGAGCGTTGTGCAATATCAAAAACGCGTGTAATCGCCACGAATACCTCAAATTTGAACGTTTAATAATTTATTATTTTTCTCGGTGATCGATACATGCCCTTTGACGTTATACAGCTTACCGTTTTCATCGTCAGAACGCAATAGCAGACGTATCACCCCTTTGGTATATTCCAATGAAAAATTTAGAAGGTAGCGGTTTTCCTTATTAATCTTTGAGATTTCTTCAAGGCTGGCGATTAAGCGTTGACGACTGCGCTCGAGACTTGTGCGTAGTGAGGTTGGTGCTAAATATATTATATTTTTCAGACGACGTTCTTTTTCATTGGGAGCTAATGTGGCGATAAGTGATTCCAAGAGTTGAATATTATCCTGTGTTTTATTGATAAGAACCTGTTCGCTTTCCATACATCGTCGCAATTCTTCGAGGTTGTTATCAATAATGGCGCGTTGCTTGAGCCGTAGAATATCTATCAGATGTTCATAGCATCTAATCGCCTCCACAAGCAGTAATCGAAGGTTTTCAAAGGAGGTATCTTGAATAGTAGAAGTTGGTTGTGGAGATTCCATAATAATCACCTCGCAATCAAATCAGTTTTGATTAAGTCAAAAGCATCTATTAAAGGGTTTTTATCCAGAGGTTGGCTTTTTTCTTTGGCGTTTAAGGACTGGAAGATCATTTTCGTCAAACCAAAGCCACCTTGCTCGACGATTGCATCTGCCATTACGGAGCTAAAAAACATTGAAGCTAAATTGCTCTGATTGCTATTAAGAGAGCCTTCAGGAATTGTCCGTTCCATAGATTTAACAAGATAGGTCACAAATAGCTTCTCTAACTCCTTACTCTGCTCCATCAGTTGCAATTCGCGCTTTTGTTTAATATTATTTAAAGGCTGGGGAGACATTCCCTTTATCAACGAATGAAAATTATTATTCTTAATAGGTAACATGATCAATCTTTACATAATGATTAGTCGAGCATTCAAAGCACCTGCCTGTTTAATCGCCTGAAAAATGGCAATAATATCGCGTGGTCGTAGTGCCAGTTCGTTAAGCGCCTTTGCGAGATCATTTACTGTGGTAGTACGTGGAATTACTGCGACTGGAGTTCCTGATTCAGTGACGGTAGTTTCCGTAATATGTTCGACAACCGTCATACCCGCATTGCTGAAAGGAGCAATCGGCTGAGAAATAATTGGGCGTTCCTTAATATGAATTGTCAAACCTCCATGGGATATCATAACTTCACTAATGCGCACATCACCACCTCCAACTATAGTCCCAGTTCTTTCATTAATTACTACTCGGGCTTCGATATCAGGTTCAACCCGCAAAGTTTCCAAATCAGCAATAAACTGAATCAACTGCCCTGGCTCATTAAATTTTTGTGGCAATACCAGTTCCACCAGAGATGCATTTAAAGCTCTTGCATAAGATGTATTAATCCGGGTATTGGTATAATCATTTTTAATAAAACCATTTAATCTGTCAGCTATCCGAACAGCAGTAGAAAAATCTGGTTCATTTAATACAAACCTTAAAGTCTTAAGTGAATCAAATTGTGAAAATGGTAAATCACATTGAAGAGTTGCTCCATTAGATACAATACCTACTAATGTATGATTTTTACGAGTCTTTTCACCTGCTTCAGTTTCAATATTAAAGCCTCCCACAGAAATTGGTCCCTGGGCTAAAGCATAATAAGTACCATTGGCGGCTCGCAAAGGTGACATCAGCAGTACCCCGCCCTCAAGACTGGTAGCATCTCCGAGCGATGAAACCGTAACATCAAACTGAGTCCCTATTCTACCATAAGCTGGAGTTTTGGCTGTCAACATTACTGCCGCAGCATTGCGCGTTCGTAATTCTTCCTTAGGTACTGTTATTCCAAAACGCTCTAACATATTACTAATGGTCTGGACCGTAAAAACTGCGCCTCGGTAACCGGAAGAACGATCACCAGTACCATTTAACCCTACGACTAACCCATAACCGACTAGCATTTCCTGGTGATTGTTCTCAATGCGGGTTATGTCTTTTATGCGGACATCTCCAATCAAAAGATTTAAATGGCCAAGGAGAAATATAAACGCAAGTGATCTGTATTTCATCTTGCAATCCCCCAAATAGCAGCGCTTATTAGACCAATTCCTAAAAGCCAGGTAGTAACACTCTGGATAGTGCCTGGCTTGAATACTTTATTCCCAAGACCATTTTTACGATAAATAATCTTTGCATCTGCTAGGTTATAAGAATAAATAGTATTATCAGTATTAATATCACGCGGGCGTACGTAACCTTCTATCTGCATTAGGTTGGCTACGCCATTGACTTCTAATAAACGCTCACCCTGGATTTTGAACATCCCTGTATTAGTACACTCGACTATTCGAGCAGATATTTTTCCCGTTAATTTGTCCTGTTGCTCAGTGCCTTCTGAACCATCATGTGAACTATTGGTAGCACTAGACATCCCGAAAAGTGGTAGATAATTGGTGAGAGTCCCTTTGACAGATCCGTCGACATTGAGAGAAGAGGTACCTTGGCTTTGAATTTTTGATTGTCTGATAGCATTAGCACTTTCAACAATCAAAATCGTAACTACATCACCTATTTGAAATGCTTTAACATCAGAAAAGATAGAGGGCGCTTGTGCTAATAATAGGTCAGTGATTAACAATATTATAAAAAGTGCCATTATTTTTATTTTCATTTTACCCTCAGCGCAATTGGACCTCTACAATATCTGATGCGGCTAATATCCCTGATAGTTTTTGGCGCATGTAATCACAAATCACTGGCACTCTTTCTCCAATTTTAGCTTCCTTATTAACACGACCGCTAGTTTCAATTAAGATATTCCCATAGGTAATTTTTACCTTGACTGGTTTCCCGCTAGTTATACTCGGAATATCTTTTACCATATGAGATGTTATTATCTCACCTTGTGAAATCCGTTGTTTTGTCATCTTGTTTTCCAATTCATTCTTTGATGTAAAGCCATTGTCGGTAGGATGCTTAAAATATTTTCTTTGTATGTTAATTTTGTCATTGTTGATTATTTCGTTCATTTCAAGATTGGTCGCTGCTACAATTACTTCACGCCACAAACCTATCCTAATAAAAAATGCGCGACGTTCTGGAGATTCTCTATCTCGATCATTTATCATCCAGAGTTTACAAATACCAGGTCGAAGCAAATTGTCATCAAATTGGATCTTTAAATGCGCTATTTGGTACTTGTAAAGCGGAAGCTGTTCAGCATGGAGTATTTCTACATCAATATCGTCCGCACAGATTTTATATTTTTTTAACAGTTCCTGACTTACAAAGGCTTTAAATTCTGCTACAGTCATACCGGTAGCAAAATGCATTGTAAAAACAATTGATGCGATTATCTTCAAATGCTGATACATAAGGCTGAACTAAGATTTCAAGTTATTGGTCATTGCCATTAATTCATCTGAAACCTTGACTGATTTAGAATTCACTTCATAGGCACGTTGCGCGACAATCAAGTTAATCATCTCTTCGACGACATCAACGTTGGATTTTTCAAGATAACCTTGATAAATAGTGCCGAAGCCTTCCGAACCGGGTGTCCCGAAGCTCGGTGCTCCTGATGCTTCAGTTTCTTCAAAAAGCCCACCTCCAATGGCTTTTAAGCCAGCAGGATTTATAAAACTGGCAAGTTCAAGATGGCCAATTTCCTCGGGATCAGCATCTCCATTAACAAGGACCGAAATGACTCCATCAGAGCTAATTTTAATGCTCGAAGCATTAGCTGGTACTGTTATTTCGGGATATACATGTAACCCTGCCTGATTGACAAGATAACCTTCTGCAGTGACATTCAATGCCCCTGCCCGAGTATAAGCATACGTCCCATCTGAACGCAAAATCTGGAGGAACCCATTTCCATTGATGGCGATATCAAGTGAATTTCCAGTTTCTACCAAAGCCCCCTGTGAAAAAGATCGGAAAGTAGCTACTGGTCTGCTTCCAAGTCCTATTTGTATACTAGCGGGGGGAGTAACATTGTCTCCGGATTCATTTTGGCCAGTCTGAATAGTCTCATAAAGTAAATCTTGGAACTCGACGCTATTCTTCTTATAACCCGTAGTATTTACGTTAGATAAGTTATTGGAAATTGTATCGACATTGAGTTGTTGGGCCGCCATACCAAGTGCCGCGATTCTTAGTGAACGAAACATTTTGTACCTCCTTTAGCGAAATCGTCCAATATTATTAACTGTTTTGTCCCAAGCATGATCAAGTATTTTAATGACTTTTTGATAACTTTCAAATTGGCGTTCGACTTCAATCATCGTAATCATTTCATCAGCTGCTTGAACATTAGATTCTTCTAAGCGCCCCTGAAGGACTGTCGGTTTTTGTACTTCTACTGGAGTATTAGCCGGGGGAGTTCGAAATGCATTACCAGCAATTTTTTTTAGTTCCTGATAATCAGGAAAATCTACTATTCGCAAGCGGTCAATCAGTTGTTTGCCCGAATATATTTCCCCAACCTGATTAATGGTAATCTGACCAGTGTACTCTTTTTCAGTAGTTAAGTTTATCCAGCCACGAGATCCCAAGACCTTCTGACCGCCAGTAGTAATCAGAAAACCTTCTTCATCAACATTAAAACGACCGTTCCGGGTATATATTTCCTCGCCATCTTGATCTACTACAAAAAAACCCTTTCCAGAAATAGCTAGGTCAAGTGGGTTATTCGTTTCTCTGATATTACCTTGGGAAAAATCAATCCGACTCTGAATATTTGTTCTCGAACCCTTTTTTTGGTTTAGAACTTCCAGGAAAACTGCATCACGTTTGTAGCCAGTCGAGTTAATATTCGCCAGATTGTTAGCTAACACTTCGCTTCGTGTAACCTGGGCTTGCATACTTTCTTTTAAGGTTTTCAACTCTATATTCATCTCTATTCTCCTTGTCGATTTGGTGTTGCAAGAATATTGCCAATTCCTCGATCACGAATATCCTCCACTTGATGCACTTCTTTAACAAACGGAGGCATTCAGAAAGAGGTTTATTAGGGTCGAAGAAACCTACAATTAATCGGCAAGATATTTCTAATAATGGAATTTTTTTCCTCTATTCTATCGATTACCAATGTCATTCTCATCCCTAATTAAAGATCTCAACTCATTACCCAAAATATAGTGAAATGGTTTTTTAGAAGTAATTAGAGCAAGAAATAGTCTATCAAAAAGGCTCTAATAAGCAAGAATATGATAATTTATTTAGTGGCCTTATTGTTGCACATTTTAGTTGGATGGAATCTTTTTATGTGACCAGGTTAATTGATTATCATATAGTTTTAAAAAATTGAGAAAATTATTTTTTAAAGAAATGTTTTGTGTTAAAATGTATAGGTTTAAATTTCTTCTTTCTTTCTCCTATGAAAATAATTTATTGGGGAATTTTTCTTTTTCATTGACATCAATATTCAGGATGGTTCTTATTATTGTGCTAATCATCCATCAGTTTGGATTAGCGCAGACTGTAGAACCTGAGAACACCCCAACCTTTGAGCAGAATTTCCAATTATCATTCGCTAAGAAGGGTAATTTGCGTCTAAATCCCTCACTTTCAGCAAAAATTATTGGTATTGTCGAACCTGGACAAACTGCAACACTGCTGTCTCGAAAAGATGACTGGTTATTTGTAAAGTTATCGGATAATCAATGTGGATGGGTAAATCAACTACTCTTAGCGCATGTACCTCAATTTAAATTCAGTCAGGGGGTTTTTTATCCATCTCGTACTTTTGCTTTGCATGCTGGTCCCGGGGAAAATTATCAAATATTCTCCAAGATATTTCCATTACAGCATGCCAATATCATCAAAATATTTCAAGGGTGGTGGCAAATACAAACTGACCGTCTGATTGGTTGGATCAAAGATATCGAAAATAATAAAGCTATACCAGAAGATTTTTACTATGGGGTTCTTTATATCGCAAAATCGGGTAATCTGCGTCAATTCCCCAGTACCGGCGCAGACATAAGTGGTAAAGTATTTCCTGGGGATTCACTAGAAGTCATAGGCATATGGCAAGATTGGTATCATATCATTTACAATCAAAATAGTGCGTATGTCAACGTTATCCTTGTGGATACTAATAGAATTTCACCACGCCCCTTTTCCTTCGTCAAGGTTATCAAGAGTGGTTATCTACGTTCATATCCGGATTTTAACGCTGCCGTTATTGGTAATACTCAGTTAGGCCAATTTGGGTACCTTTTTGAGCAAAAAAAACCGTGGAATCGCGTGTTTTTCGCTCCAGCAACAATTGCTTATGTTCATGATATTTTAATAGAGACTCTGAACACACCACAGGTTTTCTTCCAAGAGCAACATATTAAGGGTGTAGCTGAGCTAATCAAGCAAGCCAATCAGTTGCGCAGAGAAAAAAAATATAAACCCGCAATAAATTATTACCTTAAGGCAGACTCGCTAATTCAAGATTTAAAGGATTTAGATATAAATCCAGCATGTTACAACCTTTACAAAGCTGAGATTCAATATTTGCTCTCAGAAAAACCTATTGATTTATCCAAACAGAAAGATAAATCATTTTCCCCTCTATTGCAATCGGTCAGTGATAAAACTCCCTGCTTTACTGATATACAAGCTGCTCTGGAAAGGTGGCATCAGGGATACGAGTTCCGTAATAAACTCTTGGCTCTTTTTACAGAAAAAGGAACTTTAGCACAAACATTAGAAGAACAGCTAAATCGAAGTCCAGAAATTATTCCGCTGGTCACCGAAGCAGAGGCAGGTTATTTCCTTGGTCATTACTACACCAATTATCAACGGAATATCGAGAAAGCCATTACTTGGCAAAAGAAAAGTGGTACTATTTATCAAGCACTTTATCAGGCTAATTGTCTCAATCAAACTGAACACCTCGATAATTACTTCGCAGTGCTATTAGAATTAGCAGAAAGCTATATTAATGTACAAAAACGTAATACCAGCATGGCAGTTCTTGATGAAGCTTACAAATTAATTCAGCAAAAACATCGGAATGATTGGTTAAAACGCTATTTAAAAGTTTATAATCTCGTCACCGATATAAAGTATTAATTACGTCTCGGTATTATTATTCTTCAGGTTAATCATTCGTTTGCCAGCGATATACTCAACCGTCTCGATGTTCCGTAAATTTGACAGCTGGTGGGTCACTCTCTGAATCCGACGAGCTTGTTGGATAATTGATTTTAATGCCTGGCGAATTCTTTCAATCGAAGCAGTTGGGAGGGTCATATCGATAATCTCCGCCAAACCGATAATACTTGTAAGAGGATTATTAATTTCATGATTGACGGTAATAATTAATTCACCAATTGCCGCCAGGCGTTCTTTTTCAACAAGCTCGGCTTGGACTAATTGTAATTGCTTTAAAGTTTCACTCATTTGCTGGTTTTGCAGCTTCAAATCAGATTGGAGGCGGAGCCTATCAATAACAATGGATATTTCATCTGCAATCAAGCGATAATCTTCAATTTTTTCTGATGAATAAACATGCTCCTTAAAAGAGCCAAAATTGACTACCCCAATTAATTTATTCTCAGCCACCAAGGGCAATGATAAAAAGCTATTAAACCGCCCTTCTTTGCCAGGGCGAGATTTTGATAAGGATGATACTACAACCGGCTCTCTATATTGAGCTATCCACCCAGAAATACCATTACCTAATCCCATTTGGATTTCTTTTGCCAAATCTACTTCGATATTACCATATTGATAGGCAATCTTAATTTGGTGTGTTTCCTCGTAGTAAGTATATAATGTAGCAGAATCAAAATCTATTGTTTTTTCTAATAATTTGAACACCCCTTCATAAATTTGGGGTGATTCTAAACCTTTCCGTAATAAGAAACTGATCCCATGGATATAATCAAGGTCCACCATACTCCTATTCTCCCGTCTGATGATGGTGAATTTTGATGAGATTATTTAAGAAAGAACGCTCATTCATCACACTTATCGGAATACGAGCAATAAAACAATTATGGTTGGTGCTATTTGATTTATAAGTCAGATCACCACCGAGGTACTCAAATATTTTTTGGGAGACAGTTAACTCCCAATTTGTTTGGTAATCATTGGATTTGGAAGTAAATAAAGGATTAAAAATAGTTTCTCGATACTCAGCAGGAATGGCTGGAGCATTGTCTTCAATTATAACCTCAATCCAATCATCCTTAATTTCTCTTCCTCTAAGGTAAATCTGACGATTTTTTGCAAGAGTACTTGTCAGATGCGAATCAAGTGAGTTACGTATCAAATTATAAATGGCTTCTATCAGCATTAACGGAGGAGAAAGTATAGGAGGTAAATCAGCAGGTATGTCTTTTTTAAAATAAAAATGGTTAACTTCAAATTCATAAGCAAGCAAGGCAAAGGCACAGTTAACCACATCTTCCAACCTGATCCATTCGAAGTGCTCTTCCTCGCCGGCTTCAGCAAACTTCCGATTACTATTGACTATCTCCGTTAAACGATTAATTAATTGAACAATTTGATCCAGCTTCTGCTTGACTCTTCTTGGATTTTTCTTATACTTATCAAAATTTTGCCGCAATAGGTCAGTTTGCAGTTGCAACGCCAAAAGTGGTTGCGAAATAGCATGAATTAAATTTATAGAAAATCTACTGGCTGTTCGTATCCGACCATGATATATTGTCAAAGCCTGTCTCTTGTTTCGTTCAGATTCCGATTCACGTTGTCGAGAGATGTCTTTTGCAGAAAAGAGATAATAGGTTTCACTTTGGGATGAACTTTTAATTGGATAGCAATCAATTATGACCGGTATGTCCCGCGTTCTACCTCGTAAGGTTGCTTCTATATTTTCAATGGGTATCATTTTCATTCTACGGATAAATACTACTGTTGATGGATTTAGTAACGAATCTTCTTCGAAATTTACCAAAAAAGTATCAATTAGCTGACCGCGCAGTAATTCCTTGGGATAATCCAACATCTGCAAAGCAGCGCTATTGGCATACTCAATTCTACCTTCGCTGTCTAGAAAACAAACAGCGTTATTTAAATGTTCGAGTATAGTAATCGTAGTAACATAATCTCTTAGTGAAATTGTATTGAGCCTTGCTTCAGAGATAGAAGATTTGCTTACTTCGGAGTTTCCTCGAATGGTGGCTTCTCGATGAGGTTGAAATTCCATTATCGGTAAACCTTCATGCTATTAAATTGCATCGCAAGTTTGTAGGATCTATGTACTGTTTATATTGTGGTACAAAAATAAATTCGATGATAGGCCATAAATTGTTAACCATCAAAATAATTTCCTGCTGTTCTCTAAAATGGTATTGTGATTCCATACAAAAATTGTATCCCCATATCCTTAAAATATAGCGGTCCCCGCACAATTTTTTAATTATTCTCCCTTTTACTCGCTCCCCAATAGTGAGTTTTTCACGCAATGGTTCTAATGTACCACTAACGACGAAAAAATCTGCTTCAGACTTTGGCATCGTTTCTCTCTTCGATTAAGTTTAATAACAGTGATGCTTCGTCATAGCTAATATTTTTATCAATAGAGATTTTTTTGATTGTTTCTTCGGATATCTTTTCTTTTATCTTTGCAAAATTAATTTGCAGAAACTCTTTTGCGAGCTGGATTTTATTATTTTGATTGTCTGCAATAGAGTTTTTCTTAGATAAATAGTGATATATTATTAGGAATAATGACATTATAAATAAAAATATTACCGCTGCTATAGGTAGTGCCCGTGAAAGATAGTAAATCTTGCTTTTTTTTACTCCACTTAAAGGTTGTTCAATAATTGTAGTGGCGTAAGTATTATTATACGGTGGAAAATTATCAGGATTATGCCAATAGGAGCTACTACATTTAGTGTAATAAATATCAAAGACAATACAATGCGCTTCATATAGATAACAACTAGCCACACGAGAAAATGGTAGTGTTTTGCCTTCTAAGACTATTTTAAATGAATCCGGAAAGGATATTGTATATTGGAGTGGATGACCACTTTGATCTGCAAACTCTAAAGGGCCAAAAAAACGACAAGTGGCAATATTTTGCATGGTAATGTTAAAAGTTCCGTTCGAAGGGGTTTGTTGTAAAATCGGAGTTGGAATATCCCGATTGTCAATTTGATTCGAGAATTGCCAGATTATACGACGGGAGTCACCTCTATCATGGGTCTTTATAAAAATTCGTACTTCATTATGCTGTTCGACATCTTCGATTTCTGCATTACTATTAATAGGTATACAGAATACTATTAAAAAACTGGTAATTGAGCAAATTCTTTTAAGATTCTTAAATACGGACATCAATATGGTCTCCTAATATTCCAGTTGTTCTCGTTTCCTTCGTTATAGATTTTTCTGAGGTAATTGTTACCTTTTCAGATTCCTGAAAATTCTGCCCACTTAATTGAAAAGTATCCTGTTTAGATTCTTCCTCCTCGTTTTCGTTTTTTCTTTTGTATCTTCGCTTCTTATTTTCGTGTTTATCTACTGGTTGAATCGAGCGAATATTGGTAGTTAGAGAAATAAATTTCATTCCACCTAAATCTTCCATTATTTACTCCCTCCCTGTTCTAATTGATAAAGCTGTTTGCGAATTGTAACTAATGTTGCTTTTAATATTTGTGAAACGCGTGATTCGCTGAGCCCAAGCACCTTACCAATATCTGCTAAGCTAAGCTCTTCATAATAGTAAAGCGCCAGTACTAGTCGTTCACGTTCTGGTAGTCGTTCTATTAAAAACTTTAGTGTCTTTTTTAAACTACTTTCATCAAATTTTTCATCAGGAGTCTTTTGCTGGTCGTCACGGATTGTTTCTTTACGTGTCAGAGATAAACCGTCGTCTTCTTCCACAAAATCATCAAGTGATATGGTAAAGTTTAAATGGTTGGCTTGTTCTATCTCAAAGTAATGTTCTAATTCAATACCTGTCTCTTGACAAACCTCTTCAATTGTCGGTTCGCGCAGCAGTCGTTTTCTAAGTTCTTCATATGCATTCGCAATTAATTGGATCTCACGTATTTGGTCACGATTCAAAGGTCCTATACGCCGCACAGCATCGACAATTTCACCATATATCCTTTTATAAGCAAAAGTCTTAAAACTAACTCCAAAAGTTGGTTGATATCGTTCCAATGCATCCAGCAACCCTAATATTCCGTATTGATAGAGGTCTTCCCGCTTCATTATGCTATTTTCGGGTATATTAAGACGACCGACTATATGTTTGACAAGCGGGAGATATTCTCTGACAGCGGCATCTTTAAGCTGCTGTCCGTGGGTCTCTTTATATTTTTTAACTAGTAATTCGCCTCTATCAGATAAGGTCGTCGTTTGTTTCATTTTCTATCTCGCTTTGGTATTGCTCGCGGTGTTAACAAAATTATTAACCAACGCAATAGGTTAGCGCCAATAAAAAAAATAAAAAGTGTTCCTAAAAAAACTAGTGCTCCCCGAAAGAGAATTGTCAGGGGAGACAATTTCGAAATCAGACACATAACCATAGTAATAATAGACAGACTCAAAGCAAAACTGTAAAGTATTTTATTCATCTTCCTCACCAAGATTTAAATCACTTAAATTTATGATTCGATCAAACAAGCCCCCTTTTCTTTTGACCTCTGGCATCGGAATTCTGAACATCTTCCTTACTAGATTTCTGACAACATGCATTGGTGCCGTGTTAGGCTGATGCAACATCATTGCTATTTGTTTTTTCACAGATTCAGCTACGATAGGTGATTCTAAGATCGAACCACCATGATAGATAGAGCGCTGCAGGAAACGCTCTGTCATTAAATTCATTTTATTAAACAAGGATTGTCCTTCTTCTTCATTACGTACCATATTGGTAACTAACGTAAGCGGAACATCTGGATTAAATTGCGTCACAATTTTCATGATGCTATATGCATCAGTTATCGACGCTGGATCAGGTGTCACAACAACGATAATTTTATCTGCACCTAACAGAAATGCTAGTACTGTACGAGAAATCCCTGCCCCGGTATCTATAATTATTGCATCGTAGTCTGGATTGAATCTTCTGTAAGCTTGATTGAACTTTCGAAGAGTATCTTTTTCTCTTGTTATTAAATCTTTAACCGCATCGGAGGCGGGAATAATATCTATATTTTCGGGTCCCTTAATAATAATATCCTCAATCTCCTTTTCACCTACAATTACATCTTTGACTGTATAACGAGGACGTAAACCTAAAAAAAGATCCACATTTCCAAGATGAATATCGGCATCTAATAGCAATATTTTTTTCTTCAATTGGGCTAGATAAATAGCAAAATTAATACTTAAAAAGGTCTTTCCTACCCCACCCTTACCACTAGTAATGGCAATTATCTCACAGGTAGACTTTTCCTGAATTAATTGATTTAAAGTTAAAGCATGATTTACAACTTCAGTCATTTCTACCTCGCTATTGCCAAACCTGAGCAATTCGTTCCCAAATTAATCTGCCTCGGGCAGTGCAAAGATCATTAGGGATACGTTGTCCTTCACTGATAAAATGCAGGGGAATTTGCATAGCTCTGACCAGAGAGATGATTTTGCCTGGTCGAGAAGTTTCGTCTATTTTTGTAATAATCAATCCTGCTGGCTCTAATAGGGACCATAAACTGACATTTAGAAAGATATCTTCCAGATCAGCTGAAGCACTGATGACCAATTCGGTTGTCACCTCTCCACAAGCTTCTAATAAACTCTGGAGTTCATTAAAGAAGCCTGGGAAAAAGGGACTACGACCAGGAGTATCTATTAAGATAACGTCGTAGTTCTCCATCTTTCGAATTGATCTTGCAAGAACTTTCGATTCTACCGCTTCAACAAATGGAATATTGGTAATGAGACTAAAAATCTGAAGTGTTTCCCGCGCAGCTATTCTATAATGATCGGTACTAATTATGGCTATTTTCTTTCCTTTAAAGAAATCAGGATGGGTTGCCATTTTCATTAAGATACTAGTTTTCCCAACTCCTGTAGCACCAACTAAAGCAATGATATGTTTATCAAAAATAGGGTTTTGATCAAATTGGCTGTACATATCAACGGATTCGATAGCTTCTTTTTTAATAGCAGATAAAGCTTCATCAGCCGACATCTGGAGGGGTGAACCACTTTTTAAAAATGCCTGTTTAATCAGGTAATCAGCATCAATTGGGGCAACACCAGCATTGATCAAATTATCAAACTGATTAATAAGTTCTCTCGGCAGGGGGGTATTGAGTGAGAGCGGTTCTATATGAGGCTTTTTTGTTGCCATTTTCCCCTTGGAGGTATCCGTTTTTTCAATAACTCGTCCAGATTCATTCCAAATGTTATCCGACTGCATACTTCGAAAATATTTTTGAAAAGCATACGGCAATTTAGGAGTACTATTACTCCACTCTTTCTTGGTTTTGGTATCATCAGGAATGGCTACTGTAATTTGGGTCAGGGTTGTCTGCTTATTGGGATTCATTTTTACTGGTATGGATTGTGAATCAATTAAGAGAATTTCATCACCGAGCTCAAATTGAGCACGTTTCATAGCATCTTGTAAATTTGTTCCAAAAAAGTTTTTAACCTTCATTGGGATACCTCACGCTTCCGACAGATTTTAAATTCGTTTGAGGAGTCAGTTCGGAATATGATACTACCGCAACATGTGGCATAATCGGGTCAATAAAATTGTGTACTGCCCTGCGAATTTGAGGAGAGACTAATAGAATCGGAGGGGCGCCTAACGCAACCATTTGTTCCACTTTTTCCTGTAAATCTTCAAAAAAGCGATTGACCTGGGCTGGAGAAAACCCTAGATTCTTAGAGCGACCATTACCGTTTTTTATTGATTCCATGATTTTATCTTCCAAACGTGGTTCTAGAGTAGACACAGTAATCACATCGTTGTCCTGTTTGAAGTAGTCGGTGATAGTCTCTGCCAAAGCTGTGCGGACATATTCCGTTAATATATCTGGATCCTTTGAAAACGGAGCATAATCAGCAATTGTTTCTAAAATGACTACAAGGTTGCGTATCGGGATTTTTTCCATCAAAAGGTTTTTTAAAACTTGATTGACTGTCCCTAGAGAAACAATATCGGGCACTAACCCTTCGACGACCGCAGCGCGGTTTTGTTTCAGATGCTCTAACATTCGCTTAGTTTCTTGCCTATCAAGCAGTTTATAAGCATTAGATTTCAGAGTTTCCATTAGGTGAGTAGCTATTACTGCGGGTGGTTCTACTACTGTATAACCAGCGATTTCGGCTTTTTCTTTTTCCTTGCGATCAATCCATAATGCAGGAAGGTGAAAAGTCGGTTCAGTAGTATTAATTCCACTAAGCTGGAGTCGCTCATCAGGATTAATGACGAGGTAATGATCCATCATTACTTCTCCCCTCGCAGCTATAATTCCATGAATCTTAAAAATGTATTCATTAGATTTTAGCTGGATATTATCGCGGATACGGATCGGGGGAATAATCACACCCAGTTCAAGTGCGAGACTTTTTCTAATAGTAGAAATTCGGCTTAGTAGATTACCTCCCTGCTGATTATCAACCAAGGGAATTAAACCATAACCAATTTCTATCTCAAAAGGATCAGGATGTAAATAATCTTCGATTTTTTCTTCGGGAACTTCTTGTGCTTCAGACTTTTTTTCGGCAATCGCAGCCTCAGCTGCAATGCGTTGCTCCTTCTGCACTAAATAACCACCAGCAGCGGTCAAAAGAGCCATTACAACAAAAGGAATAAATGGTAGACCCGGAACCAACCCTAAAACTCCCAGAACTCCTGAGGTTACAAAAATCGCTTTGGGCTGATTACTTACTTGGCTAGCTATTTCTTCTCCTAAGCTGGAACCGGAAGCAGCTCGAGCAATGATTATTCCTGAAGCTGTCGAAATAATTAAAGCCGGGATTTGCGACACAAGACCATCACCAATCGTCAACAACATATATGTAGAGGCGGCATCCTTTATGGACATCCCGCGTTGTAGAGTTCCAATTGCTAAACCACCAAAAATATTAATTGCGGTGATTAATAGACCAGCAATAGCATCACCGCGCACAAATTTCGCCGCACCATCCATAGCACCATAAAAATCAGCTTCACGGGCAATAGCCTCCCGTCTTTCACGTGCTTGGGTATCATCAATTAACCCAGCATTTAAATCAGCATCAATTGCCATCTGCTTACCAGGCATAGCATCTAAGGTGAAGCGAGCTGTCACTTCTGCAATTCGTGTTGAACCCTTAGTAATGACAACAAAGTTGATTACAACCAGAATTAGGAAAATTACGGTACCGACTACATAATTGCCCTGCACCACAAAACCGCCAAAACTATTAATTACTTCACCAGCATATCCCTGACTGAGAATTAACCGGGTAGTAGCAACATTTAGTGAAAGTCGAAATAGGGTTACTATCAGCAAGAGGCCTGGAAATACTGAAAACTCCAGCGGTTTCATAACATATAGTGCCACGAATAGGATTACCAAGGCACCGGTGATATTCATTACTAGAAGAACATCCATAAGAAAGCTGGGTAATGGTAGTAACATAATACCCAGAATAAGTACAACCGCTACCGCCAGCACCACATTACTGGTTTGCAGAAGATTCCACCGCTTCGCCTGTAGGGGAACGCTAACTGCTGGCATAATTACCTCTCAAGGGATTCAGGTCTCTTTTCATTTTGTAAACCTGCACTAAGATCTCCGCCACTGCTTGATAATAAATTGCCGGTATTTCCATACCAACATCCAAACTGTCATACAAACTCCGCGCCAGTGGTTTATTTTCAATGACAGGTACATTATACTCTATGGCAATTGCTTTTATTTTCTCAGCAATTTTACGCTTACCTTTAGCTACCACAATGGGAGCATCACTTTTCTTTTTCGGTTCATATTTTAAAGCTACTGCTATAAAGGTTGGATTAGTCACAACAACAGTAGCACTCGGTACAGCTGCCATCATCCGTCGTCGCGCTAAACTTCGCTGGATTGAACGAATACGCCCTTTTATTTCTGGATTCTCATACTCTCGTATTTCATCTTTCACTTCCTGCTTGGTCATTCTTAAATTTTTTTGGTACTGCCACTTCTGATAGGTAAAATCAGCCACCGCTATAAAAAGTAAAGTAATTCCCACTTTTAAATAAAGCTCGTACATAATATTCGCCGATAAACCTAATAGTCCTGCAATAGAAGAATATATCATTTTCCCAAAATCGTAGAGACGCTTTTTTAAAACCAGAAAGACTACTAAGGAAACCAGAAGCATTTTTAACACGCCTTTAAAGAACTCCACCAAAGAGCGAAGAGAAAAAAGGTTCTTAACTCCTTTAAAAGGATCTAACCTTTCAAGTTTGGGCACAAGCGGTTTAAAGGTGAAAAGAAAGCCTACCTGGGCAAAATTTGCCCCAAGCCCGGCAATCATGACCAAAACCAGCACCGGCAAAGCAATCTGAACAAATACCAACATCGTATGCAATGCCAAAGTAGGTAAAGAATTAGGAGTAATATTTATAGTTGATAGATTATGGTAAATCGCCCGGATAAAATTGGATAGTTCTCTTAGGATCAATTCTCCGCTAAATCGCAAAGCAAGCAAGCCCGCCATTAACACTGCAACCGAGTTGAGATCTAAACTTCTGGCTACATTACCTTCTTCTCGTGCTTTTTCAATGCGACGAGCAGTTGGTTGTTCTGTTCGATCCTGAGAACTGTACTCTGCCATAAGATATTCAGGTTAATCTTATTAATAAACCCTCGACGAAACGCCTTACCTCGTCAAAGAATATTGCAAAAAGAGATTGAAAAACATTTAAAGAACTGACAATTGCCAGTAGACCGACCCCAATTTTTAATGGTAAAGTCACAAAAAACACATTCATCTGAGGCATGACGCGCGCTATTAAAGCAATAGCCGCATCGAGTACTAACAATAGCATAAAAACAGGAGCGGCAATCTTAAGACTCAGCTCAAAGGTCAACGTCCCTCCACGCATTAACTGCTCTCCAGCAGCTGTTTGTACTTTTGTAACATTAAGCGGTAATAATTGGAAATTTTTTATCATCACTTCAATGAGAAAAAAGTGGGCATTCATTGTTAGAAAAAAAACCAGGAGTAATAAAAACCAGAATTGACTTACCGTCGGCTGTTGCTCACCACTGGTGGGATCAAGAATATTGGCCATACTATATCCCATCTGTTGCGCCATAATAACACCAGCCATATTAAAACTCTCAAAAACAAGGCGGGTACCAAACCCTATCAGTAATCCTAAAAAAACCTCCTGAACACCTGCTAAAACGAGTGAACCAGTAGAGTTAAATATAATGGAATGCTTGCCAATTGAGGGAAACAGTATCAGAGTAAAACAAAAGGCGAGTAATACCCGCAAGCGGGGATTTAATGTATAATAACCAAATATTGGCATTGAGATAAACATTGCTGTTAATCGCAGGAATATTAAAACAAAAGCCGGTAAAAAAAGCTGTATATTTTTTATTAAACTAAGCATTCTAATGCGCCATCATTGGGATTTGAGCAAATATTTCTCGAGTATATGTCAATAGTATGTCTAAAAACCACGGCATCATCAACAAGACAATTAATGCCACAATTGCCATCTTCGGAATAAAAGTCAATGTCATTTCGTGAATCTGGGTTATAGCTTGGAAAATTGACACAACTAAACCGACCAGAAGACCACTGCCTAAGATAGGGGATAAGATATAAATTGCGGTCATGAGAGTCTTTCGACTAAGAAATAAGACATAATCAGGGGTCATATTACATAAATCCTTGTATTAATGACTCAACGACTAAATACCAACCATCTACCAGTACAAAGAGTAATATTTTTAAAGGCATGGAAATCATCATTGGTGGTAGCATCATCATACCTAAGGATAGAAGTACACTGGCAACAATTATATCGATCAAGACCATAGGTAAGTAAATCAGAAATCCAATTTGAAAGGCAGTTTTTATTTCGCTGATAATAAAAGCTGGAATCACTGTAGAAAAAGCAATATCCTGACTAGAGGTCGGTACATTTTGACCACTCAGACTAACAAAAAGTTCCAATTCTTTGTCCCGAGTTTGTTTAAGCATAAAAGCTTTAATTGGTCTTTCCGCCTCCTGTAAAGCACTCTGCTGATTAATTTCTTCATGAAGGTAAGGTTGAAGGGCTTTTTCATTGACCTCATTTATTACCGGTCGCATTATAAAAAAGGTTAAAAAAACGGCTAAACCAACTAATATTTGATTGGGGGGAACTGTTTGAGTCCCCAAGGCTGAGCGTAAAAAATGAAATACAATAATTATCCTCGAAAAAGATGTCATCATTATTAAAATGGACGGAGCAAGTGCTAGAATAGTTATTAGAAATAGTATTTGCAGAGTTTGAGATATTTCCTGAGGATTATTTGCTTTATCAACTCCCACTGTAATGCGTGGAAAAGGTACCTGAGCATTAGT
Source organism: Fidelibacterota bacterium UBA2242 (assembly GCA_002347855.1). GTDB lineage: Bacteria > Fidelibacterota > UBA2242 > UBA2242 > UBA2242 > UBA2242. The sequence continues at coordinate 18,459 of DDYE01000014.1, read as the reverse complement.
ATAAGTGAAAAAAATAAACAGCATAATGAAGACTATGGTGGCAGAGCGGCAATATTTTTTCATTAGACTAAACCTTCTGATTTCATTCTATGAGTAGTATCTGGCAAATTTTCTGGCATCTCTTCCAGGATTTCCTGCTCAGCTAATTTTGTAATCTGATTATCTGTCACTCCCAAAAGAAACTGACGTTGCCCCCATTCGACTATTATTATATACTGTTTAGGATTTAGATAGTGACGACCCAAAATATGAATCCCTGAAAAACCTGTCCGCTTTTGTTTAAATTTATAACGGTACATTCGCAAACCTAGGTATAGAAGACCGAGCATTAAACCCATGACCAATATCGAACGTATTATATAACCAGATACAGTGGAGCGATGGTTTTCACTTAAAGGAGGTTGTGATATTCTAAATGAGACCGTATCGTCTGGAACTTGAACTGTTTGAGTGTCTGGTGGCTTTGAGTAATCATTAAAATAAAAAATAATTCCCAGAATAGCAATCATAAAAAATACCATTGCTAAACCGATTGAGCCATGTTTTCCGTTTGACCTGTACAATGGAAACATCATGATAAACTCTTTATTCTTTCTTTGGGGTTGACTAATTGAGTAAGACGAATACCAAACTGATCATCAACGACAACTACTTCACCCTCGGCAAATTTGCGTCCATTAATAAAGACCCCTAAGGGTTCCCCAGCGGCTTTGTCAAGTTCAATTATGGAACCTTTTCCAAGTTTTAGTACATCACGAATCGTTATCATCTTTCGTCCCAATTCCACATACACATCCAATTCGACATCCATTAGCATATCAATATTTCTCACTTCTCGATTAGGCTGAGGGGAACCATTAATTTCCTGAAAGTCAATCGGATGAGCACTTTGATAAGCCATTTCTTCAGAAGACTTGGTCTCAGAGTAGCCATCCACAGTATTAGAACTCTCGACAAACCAAATATAATGGTATAGAATGAATTTGTCTTTTTTATCAGTAACAATTTGATATTTTGTAATGACCCCTTCTCTAGAGATAATGTTTGCTTCGGTTGCCGAATCAATTTTTGTGACAGTTAGCCCTGTTAACTGAACATCGGAACCACCTGATATTTTCGGTTGCAATTGCCCCCAGATTTGACTGACTGCTTCTTTTATTCCCTCAAGGTGTTCTTCAGTTAGGGTCGAATCCTGTTGTGCTTCAATCATCCAGCCAAAAAGCTTAAGCCCAACCTCCGGTTCGCAAAAAAATACATGCTGAAACTCGTGAGTTTTTCTAATCCCAAACCGAACAACAATGAGCGGAAATGTAGCATTTTGCCAGTGATTCTGAATAGATATTTCTTTTAAGACTTGCGGAGTGATAATAAATTTTCGATGAAATACTTGTTCAGCAGCAGTAGTTATATCCTTTTCTATCTCTTTCCAAAAGTTGTTGAACTTTTTTCGCATATCATCAATCGTCATGGTCTATCTCTCCTTTCAGGACGTTGTGAATTTTAATAGCATAATTCTTTTTCTTTTTTCCTATCAAACTATTAAAAACATGTTTATTTTGAATAAAAACAGGAATTTTGCTATTTATCGAGGTATCAAGACAAATTATATCACCGACTTTCAGGTTCAAGATTTCTCTCAAAGTCAGCCGACTCTTTCCAAGGTAAGCCTTCAAAGAAACATTTGTTAAATACAAGTTATTAATACCTATTTCCCGTTCTTCTTGAGAAGGCTCCTTGACTCCAAAAATAAGTTTATCTTGGACATCAGTTTCTGATAATATGTTTGAAATCCAGATATAAGGATAGCATAGGTTAAGCATTGTTTTATTTCCTCTGACTTTTATTTCCATAGAGACGACTACGACAGGTTCCTGGGCAGGTACAATTTGGACAAACTCTGGATTCGATTCAAAACGGCGAAATTCACAATTGAATTTTTTTATATTACCCCAATTTTTCGATATTTCTCCAGCAATACGTTCAACGACACGGTTCATGACCCTACGTTCAATTACAGAAATAGGACGACCGACGGGAATAAAATTCCCAGGGCCACCAAAAAGCCGTTCTACTACAAAAATTACCAATTGGGGACTAATCTCCATAACGAAATATGACATGGGGTCATCAATGACACCAACGTAAGTAGCTGCTGGGGTTGCAATTGACATCACAAATTCAGAGTACATTATTTGATCAATCGCCAGGAGGTTCATATCGACAATCATGCGAAGCTGTGCTGATAAATAAACCCCTAAATTGCGAACCATTCCCTCATGAATGATTTCCAATAGCCGCATCTGTTCTTTGGATATCAAATTAGGATGTTTGAAATCGTAGAGCGCAACCTTTTTGATATCTATTTGAGACCCTGCTCCACTCTCTCCGCTACCCGATATACTACTTAATAAGGCATCAATTTCTTCTTGGGATAGTACTTTTGCCATCTTCTTTTTTTATCCAGTCCTTTTATTGTACGACTAGCATGGTAAAATAAAGGCTATCAATCTGACCGGAAAAAAGACGCTGATTTATTAATCTTGTTATCTCGATTCGGGAATATTCTTGAAAATTAATATCCAAAATCTGTTCGGCAGAACAAGCGCGTAAATATTTAATTAACAAATCCCTAATCTGTGGATCGCGACTTTTTAATTCTTCAATGACTGCTGAATTAATAGTTTCTAACGCTATTTCTATCACAACATAACGACGACCATCTGAGCCAAATGTATTGACAGTAAGGTCTTTGATTTCATAAACTTGCCCAATTTCTTTATTTTTCTTTTTGACTTTCTTATTTTCTGCTGGCTTTATCTCCTGTTTTATCTCTTTTCTAGTTTTAAAATTATGGTAAACTGGGAGAAGAATATATTGGGTTAGTACAAAAGCTGCAGTGACAACAGCAGTAACTAAAGTAATTATTATTGTCAACCTGAGTGCTATTCCGAGATGTTTCCTGGCTTTTCGTGCAGCTTTTGGTTTCTTCTCAGATTCCTCCGAAACTGGAACTTTAGGGGATTTGCGCTCTTTTTTAGGTTTTTCCTTTTCTTCACTTCTCGAAGAACCTTTTTTACCTTCGTCAGTAAAAGTTTCAGATCCTTTTTGGTTATCAGCAGATAAACTATCTTTAGAGACTCTTTCTTCGATTTTTTCTGTAGAAGGATTCTCTTCGACTGCCTTCCTTTTTTTAAATAGTGCCATTTTACCTTTCTCGAATTTCAATTTCGTCTTAGAAAAGGTCAAAATTCGTGCCACCTCACCACTATATTAAACCTGAACTAAATGATGATAATGACACATTTACCCAAAACCGATTAGAACTTATCTCACCTTGAAGAATAATTTCGGAATCAAAGTAAGACAGATAAAACTGTCCATTACATTAGCAATTTATCTTGCAAAAAATAAGTCAATAATCGGAATAAAGGTGGGAAAATATTTCCCAATAATCACCCAAATTGCCATTCAAGATAAAAATTGAATGATACCTGAGACAAAGTCTATTTCTGCCAAGTAATTAAAAATTCTACTCGGCGATTACGCTGGCGATTTTCCGGAGTATCATTAGGAGCAATTGGGCGAAATTCTGAATAACCTGCAGCACTAAGTAGTTTTGGCTCAACCCCAGTTTTTTCAATAAAAAACTTCACGACATTTAAGGCCCGAGCAGTTGAAAGTTCCCAGTTAGAAGGAAATTCGGGAGTGTTAATTGGAAAATTGTCGGTATGACCACTTACCACTACATTCGAGGCGCTATTTTTTATCGTTTTTCCGACAATCTCGAGTATAGGAAAAGCATCTGGACGCAAATCTGCTTTCCCTAAATCAAATAGGACTTTGTCTCCCAATTGAATCAATAAACCGATGTCTGTCGCCTGAATATGGAGTTGATCCTTTATGCCCATTTCCATAGCTTTCTTTTGAATCTCATTTATATCATTCATCACCAGTTGCCTATGCTTCATGTCTTCTGGAATGATATCTAAACCCAGATTATTATATGGAGAAGGGAATCGTTTTAATACCCCCAATGCTCCTTTTAAAGAAATAGCTGCCTGTTGAAATTTAAGCTGATTGATAGTCGAGAATGAAATAAGCATTATGAAAAATGTCAGCAGTAGCTGTACCATATCCGAATAGGTTGTCATCCAGCCTGGTGTAGTAGGAAAACCATCATCAGAATCTTCTTCTTCCTTTTTATGCTTTTCTTTAGCCATATTCAATCTTTTAATTTGGTATCTTCCTTGGGTCGTTTATTAGGTTCGACAAAATTAAATAATTTTCGCCTAATATTGCGAGGATGTTCACCCAGTTGAATGGCAAGTACCCCTTCAATAATCATTTCTTTCATTCGGACTTCCTGCTCTGAACGATTCCTTAATTTACCGGCAATAGGTAGAAAGACCAGATTAGCTAAGATGGCTCCGTAAAAGGTGGTAATTAGGGCAACAGCCATTCCCTGTCCAATTGAGGATGGATCTTGTAAATTTTTTAACATAGCAATTAGACCAATGAGAGTACCAATCATCCCAAAAGCTGGAGAATAGTAACCGAGGGAAGTAAAAATTAGCTGACCGCGTTTGTGACGGTTTTTTAAGTACATCAACTCCGTTTCCATCACACTACGAATCGTATCGGATTCTACTCCATCGACAGCCATTTCTAAGCCATTACGCATAAAATCATCTTGGATATTTATTAATTCCTTATCAATTGCCAGAATTCCATCTTTTCGTGTTTTACGAGCTAACTCTACAAACCGATTAATAATTATTACTTCTTCAGAATTATGAAGCTTAAATGCATTCGAAACTACTTTTATGACTCCTATAATTTCTTTGAAAGGAAAATTAACTAAGATGGCAGCCAATGATCCTCCTCCTACAATCATCATTGAAGGAACATGAACGAAAACCATAATATCTCCACCAGACATAATCGAGAGACCAATCAACAATAAACCTGATATTATACCCAGAATAGTAGCTAAATCCATCTCTTAACCAACATTAAATTTCAATTGTGGAAGCACATGCTTTTGAGAGGGTCGAGGAGTGTAGCCTGCCCGAAGTTCTTCGAGCAGGCTACCATTTTTCTCCAGGTTATTACTCATACGATTCTCATCAAGTCTTTAAACGAGAAGTTTCCTCAAAGATTTGTTCAAAAGTTGAGATTACCCGTGAAGCTGCCTGGTAGGCTCGTTGCGCTTCAATCATTTTCGTGAATTGATCTGCTAAATCAACTGTCGATAGTTCCAGTGATTCCGGTTCAATAGTAGCATTCTGACTCTCAGGGGTACCAACATGAGCAATTCCGCTTACATCAGTAGCAACATAATAACCGTTTCCAGTCTTTTGCAGTCCAATAGGATCTTTAAATGCTGCTAAAGCAATCTGACCTAGTTTAATTTCTTCACCTGTTCCGAAGGACCCAATAATAGAACCATCATTATCTATCCGGAATCCATTCATAGATTCTGATTTACGACCATCCTGATTGCGACCATGTAAGGTGGAAACCGAATCATATTGTGAAATACCAGTAAATCCCTCGAAAGCTTCACCGTGAATCCTCAGAGTCATCTGATTGGCACCATTTCGTGGATCAAGAGTAACAGCATCGACACCACCATCATAAATAAAAGAGAGGAAATTTCCGCTATTATCGAAAACTGCACGACCACTACCACCACGAATAATTTCTTCCTCACCAGCTCCTGTGATGCTCCATGCCCAGGTACCTTCGTCACGAGTTTTTACAAAATCAATAGTCAAGTTGTGACTCTTTCCAAGACTATCATACACTACGATAGATGTACTGACGCGTCCGGTAACTCCGGCGACGGTATTCACGAAACTTGGAACCGTAATCTGTCCGACATTATTTTCGTCTGCGGTCAGAGAAATAGTGGTGGCGCTATCACCTTCTTCAATATCAGTCAAAACAATTTTCCCATCAGCGATTTCAGCCACTGAACTACCTGAATAAACATTATTGATAGTATTGATTAAATCACCAAGAGTGGTCCCATCATTAGTCGAACCATATGTAAATATACCCTCAATAGTATCGGCATTAGACTTTTTCCCGTCAATATGCAGTTTATCACCAGCAACTAAATTGGAAGTAATCTGTAATAAATCATTCAGTTCAGTAGAAGATGTCGCCAGTTCACCCGAAACAGAGGTAGCACCATCAGTAAATCCCAAATCTGCTAATACATCATTAGATCCACTATTAAGTTTCAAAATTGTCCCTGATAATCCATCAATCGCCCGAATTTTGAGAACACCATTTTGATTAATCGCCTCGACTTTACCCGCGAGATCCAATGAATGACCAATTTGAGTATTAATTTCATTGACAAGATTATCGATGTCATTGTATGTACCAGCACTTAACTTAATCGTATCGGTAACCGATTCTTGATATTTGGGATCATGAGAAATTATGAATTCGTCATTCACGCCACTCTGGACTGTCAAGGGATATGAAATACCACTTGATTCTAAAAATGCTTTCTTGGTGTATTGGCTTCCGCTTACCCAGACTTCAGCTACAGAACTTAAGCCCGCATTAAGATTACCTGATAACCAGATATTTTGCGTAGCCTGAGCCGCCATTACCAGATTTGAATCGATAATAATATCACCTAATGGAGAGGAGCCGGCATTCACACCTGAAGAAGTAATATTTTCCATCCACCCTTGAACAGTATATCCGTCGTTATTTACTAATCTCCCATCCGCATTAATGCGAAAAGCACCAGCTCGAGTATATACTGTCTCTCCATTCTTCTTGATTATAAAAAAACTATTGCCATTAATAGCCATATCGGTCGGATTCCCCGTATAGGTGATTCCTCCCTGCTTGAACTGCACTTGATCAATTCCATTGACTGTTCCAAGCGTTTCAATAAAAGTCATCCGACGGGTCTTGTAGCCGGGAGTATTAATATTTGCAATGTTTTCACCTAGAATCTCCAGGTGTCTTTGCTGTTTTTCTAAAGCTGCTACAGGAATGTGAAAAGAAAACATAATCATCTCCTTTTGTTTTCATTCGCTTCAGTCGTTCAGCGAATGGAGAGCCTCCCCAAAGGGGTCCAGCTCCACGGTTGACAATTACACGATTGCCACACTGTCCACATTAGTGAAAACATGTTTACCTCCTGTTTCACTGGACATGGCTGTAATTACCGTTCGACTCGGTATATTGACGAGATAGGCCTGATTATCAATCAGGATTAAAGAACTACGACCACCTTTTTCTGTTAAGTCATTTATCCCCCTTTCTAAGCGGTCTAAATCAGCCGCTGTTAATTGAATTTGACGATCTTCCAAACGCTGGATAGCATGGGCAGAAAATTTCAACGGTGTCTTATGTTTCACCGCTTCTCGTAAAACGTTTTCAAATTGTAATTCCTGGACACCCTTATCATCCTGATTTATTTCCCCAACCTGATTTGAAGGCGGGTTGACAGCAGGTGCCTTTAAAGGTTGGATATTATACTGTAAATGAAGTTCACCAACTTTCATGGTACAGCTCCTTCTTCATCTGTGCCACTTATATTCAAGACCTGTGAAAATGGCAATTCTTTGCCCTCAATTAACAATATCGCTCGCCCCTCTTCATATCGAATGCCTGAAACAATTCCGGCTATTAATGTCTGAACATTGACACTATTACCATTTGCATCAGTGGCTTCGACCGTAAAGGTATAAGTCCCCGAAGGTACTTGTTTACCCATACTATTTCTGCCATCCCAGGTAATGACCTGTTGCCCTGCACTCAAATCAGATACCTGCAAAGTTTGAACTTCATTCCCGACACTATCTTTAATAGTAATTTTAACTGCATGAGCAAAGCTATCAAGTCTAAAACAAAGTTTAGTATCATTACCATTAAAAATCACCTCGTCCCCCAGACCAGCCACTTTTTTACCAATAATCGAAACTGCTAATGTATTATTAATAGCTTGTGTAAGAAGTAAATCCAAATTTAAATTATGGTCAAGTGTACTATTAATATTAATCAACTGTTCGACAGAAGTAAATTGAGCAAGTTGAGCTGCAAATTCTTGGCTTTCCATTGGTGCCAAGGGATTTTGATTCTTCATTTGGGTTATCAATAGCTTCAAAAACTCATCTTTTCCAAGACTTGCATTGCTTACTTCGTTAGAAGTTGTCAACGCATCTTGAGCTATACCAATAGCTTTGGTAGATTCTACCATTCTTCACCTCCTATCTTATGCGATATATTCAATTGTATTATAGCCATATTGAACTATACGTTTAATTGCCAAGGTTTCTTGTTTTGGTGCTGACATACTAATTTTCACCGCCTCCTTTTTGGAATCTCTCCCAATTTTATGACTGTTTTCTTTGTATTGAAAATTATGGGAGTAATTGAGTTGAACAGATAATTCCGCAAATTGAATTCCCTTGTGTAGTAAATTATTTTGAATCACATGCAAATTCTGTTGGAATATCTGTGCTAAAGATTCTGAACTTACTATAATTTTCCCTTTATGTTGGTGACTATCACGAATAAAACTGATTTCTACAAGTTCTTGATCAGGCATTTGGAAGTGAAAGGTCATTTGTTGAGTATTTTTTTTGACTGTCTCAACCACCATCTTTGTGATACTCTGAATGAGAGCAACTTTCGAGATAGTCTCAATCATATAGGGGAATGATTGCTGCGAATTAATATTCAAATTGTCAAGAATATATTTAGACTGATTATTTTTGGTCCCATTTACTTCTACAGATAATACTTCTTCCGAATGTTGATGAATATCTTTAGTCCTATCGATTGGATTAGTTATTGTTCTCTTCATTGATTCTGAGGAGATGGTCTTTGTAAAATTAGAATTTTCTATTGATTCTTCCTGTTTCTGTTGTTCTGGATGATTATAATAATGCGCTTTCACTTCCTGTTTATAGAACTCGGTATCATTGCCCTCTGCTATATTTGGTGCCCCAATTTGATTTGATAAAAATACACGATGGGGCATTTCTCCTTTAGCCTTCACCAGATTAGTTAGATCCGCACTTAAGATCTTATTCGACAATCGTTCAGGTATTGATTCTATGTCACTGATTTTGCTTCGATAATTTAGATTCATAAATTGTTTATTAGGGGTTGCATCTAGTTCCGAGAAGTTCGTATTCATTTTCCCCTGTATCATTCTTTGAAAAACCGGTATAAATAATTGACTTTTCTCCTTTGAGTGCGCTACCGTAGGAGATTCAGACTGTGTTATCAACCCTTGTTCGTTACTTTTGTCAGGTGAATTTAAATCCAAAGTTTTATATGGTAATTTATTTTCTTTTACTTCTGTTTGGTGTAATTGGTATTGGTCTTTTCTCTGCTGCGAAGCAGAACCTGAGTTTTCTATTTTCGCTAACTGGTAATACGGGTCAATCTCATCTTTTGAATCAATGGTGTTGATAATCCTCTTTGAAAAATTAAATAGAGATTGATCTTTGTCTTCAATTGCTTGACCAAAATCTTTTTTTTCATGGTGACCAATAACTGATTCATCAGATCTAATATCTATATTCAGGTATTTGCTAATATGATCCCCTGATAATTCTAAATTGGAATACTTAGAAAGTAAATCAATATCGTTTATTAAATTCGATAGCCAAATATTATTTTTTGAAATATTATTGGGGCCCCTATTGACAGGGGGGGATTTCTCTTCATTAATACTTCCGCTTTGGGTTTTACCTATTGTGTTAGTCTGGAATATAGTTGGACTTGCATTGCCGTCACTGAGCGTAGTATTTCCCCTTTGTAATACTAGACCATCTGTATTCACAAGTATCTCTTCCATAAGCTCGCTAGGAGAAGATTGATTTTCTGCACTTATTAGAGTTGAATCAAAAAAACCAATCCCATCTATTTTGTTTTGATGGTATTTGGCAATTAAATCAGGAATTAGAATAGAATCGGGTGCTTTTTGAATTGCACTTTGGACATTATCCTTATTTTTTTCTCCCCTACTGCTTGGATTACTATTCTCAATCACATTACCCAATAGGAAGGTATTTTGAATACCTATTTTTTCTTCTTCTCCGTTTAAACAGGCACCTGGAATCACTGGTGATATCTCAGTTCTGTCAGAAAGAGTACTTAATGAAAGAATATTTTGTAGTATTATTGGAAGAGTGGCTTCTAAGATAGAATAAAAATTCCCCTGTGTATTTTTTTTACCTCCAATACTGCCAGTGACAGTAGTGTTTATTTCATTTATAATTGTATTTGGGTCAAGGAATCTCATGAAGATTTCTTATCTCCATTTCTGATAATTTTTTGAGTAATATTTGCAGCGCGAGAAGCACTTACTCCCATTAGTAAATTTTTTCTACTACGGGGATTTATATTTTCATAAAGTAAGATAATTGTTTGGTCATCAAGATTACGTAGGATGGGCTCCATTTCTGCAACTTTCATGGATTCAAAAGTTTTCGCGAGATCTATAATTTTTGCAATTGATTGATTTTTTTGGGATTGTTCTGTATTCAAAGCATCGATGGTTTTACGGTACTCTCTAATTAATTTGTCGTTAAATTCCAGTTGGTTCTGAAGGCTATCATAGCGTATCATAGTCTGAGAATAAATATTTTTTAAACTATCAAGTTCAAAATTCAGGCGCTCAATTTCTGTTTCCTTTTGTTTGATAATTGGCGAAGTAATATCTTGATCCTTAGCAGTAGTGTGGTCAACTTTTTTCTCAATTGGCTCCAGATATACAAGCATGGTGAAAATTACTCCGACTAAGAGTAAAAAAGCAGTAATTCCGATAGCAATCCAGACAAATGCTGATTTCACCGCAATTCTTCCCTAATCACTTTCTTACGAATCACTTCCTGAGCAATTTCATTTTCTTTATTCTGCTCTCTTTTTTTATTATCCTTATGCCAGGATTCAAATTGTTTTTCCTTTAGGCTCTCGACGACTTTTTTATCCTGGGATGCTTTTATTAATTTACTACGATTCTCTTCGACTTTTTGTTCACTCAGTTTCACAATTTCTTGTTGTTTAGCAATCATTTCATTTATCTGTTGTATATAGTCCATCGCTAATTGGAGCTGAGTCACAGACAGGTCTTCTATGTTGGTCGATTCATCCATAGTGCTTTCTTTTTTTGTATGTAGTTCCTCCATAATTCGGGCTTCGGTATCGAGTTTGACCTGGGATTGTTTTAGATGAACTGCCATAAGTTCTTCTACCTGTTTGCGTACATCTAATACTTTCTGTAAAGAAAACCGGAATGCTTTTGCCATTTTTATCCTGCCTGTTTAACAATAGTGATTATTTTTTGCCAGGTTTCTTCCATATTTGAAGATTCGTACATATCTTGACGTAAGAATTGATTGATTTTATCAATATTCATGAGGGCTTTATCAACTTTTGGATTAGAACCTTTGGCATAAGCACCGATGTTGATTAGATCTTCGGATTCACGGTAATTTGCCAACATTTCAAGGATTACCTGGGCAAATTGACGTTTCTCGTAGGTTATGATTTCACTCTTTAATCGACTAATACTTTCCAGTACATCAATTGGAGGATAGTGACCACGCGTTGCCAATTTTCGGGAAAGAACAATATGGCCATCAAGAATCGAGCGAGCCGAATCAGCAATTGGATCATCTAAGTCATCACTCTCTACCAAAACTGTATAGAGACCTGTTATACTTCCCATTTGTGCACAACCTGCTCGCTCAAGTAAACGAGGTAATAGTGCAAATACTGAAGGAGTATAACCCTTTGTAGTAGGTGGTTCACCAGTAGCAAGCCCAATTTCGCGCTGTGCCATGGCGACGCGAGTTAATGAATCCATCATCAAGATAACATCCTTGCCCTGGTCGCGAAAATACTCAGCGATCGCAGTGGCAATCAGAGCACCTTTAATTCTCACCATCGCAGCCTGATCTGATGTGGCAACAACAACGACCGAACGTTTCAAGCCATCAGATCCCAAATCTCTTTCAATAAATTCGCGAACCTCACGTCCTCTTTCTCCTATTAAGCCGATGACATTGATTTCAGCATCGGTATAGCGTGCAATCATTCCTAAGGTCACACTTTTCCCCACTCCACTTCCAGAAAAAATACCAACTCGCTGACCACGCCCTATGGTTACTAGACCATCTATAGATCGAATTCCGGTAGATAATGGTGTCGTAATCCGAGCCCTTTGAAGAGGATTGGGAGGAGTATTAAACACTGGTTGACGCTGTTCACTACGAATAGGACCTTTTCCATCAATGGGGTTTCCTAATCCGTCCAGTACTCGCCCTAATAACTGAGGACCTACAGGTACAGAAAGGGGTTGTGGGCTTCGTCTAACCCGACTACCAGGAGAAATGCCAATGATTTCATCCAACGGCATTAATAATACTCTATCACCACGAAAACCAGTCACTTCTGCACGAATAATTTCTTTTGTAGGGGAGTAGATATGACAAAGTTCACCCAATTTCCCTCCTGGTAAAGTAGCTTCTATTACTAATCCAATAACTTGGATTACCTTGCCATCCCTAAATACCATATCCGACTGTTCGAGTTTCTCTATATGGTTCATGAAAATGGTTTCAAGATTGGTCAATTTTCATCTCCTATTAATTCACGTGCAATTTGTTCTAATTGTCCCGAGATAGTGCCATCAATGATAAATTCGTCTGTTTCCAGAAGACATTCTCCTGGTTGCAATTGTCCATCTTCAACAAAAATAATTTTACCTTTAAAATTATGAATAAAACTGGATTGGCGAGTATAAGCCATCTGATTTGGCGCCAAATAAATGGTAATTTTCTGCTCCTCTGAGAGCACTCTTAAGAAATAAGCCAGTTGTTGAGTGAAAAATTCGCGCCGATTATCTTCAATTTGTAAATGATATTTAAGTATTTTTTCTGCAATAACGAGACTCAATTTCACCAAAGGCTTCTCAAATCTCGATATTGCTTCATCATACTGCCTTTGCAAAGAATTAACCGCTTGTGCTAATTCACGAGGCAATACTTCAATTGCATGGCGATATTTGCTTTCTACAGCTTTTTGTCCCTCTTCAAAACCTAATTGAAAAGCCTCTTGGCGAGCATTTTGTAAAGACATTTCGAGGGCTTGGATACGATTATTTAGGAACTGTATATCATCCTCATCAAGGTCATCATATAATTTATTATTAGATTGAAGTGACTCTTCAAAGATGTTTTTCTCTTCTAAAACACTCAAATACATTCTTTTTACCGGTCGAGGTAGAGTGAGCCGCAGAATCATTCGACTATCTCCTCATCCTCTACAGTTCGAGTTAATATTACCTCTCCTGTCTCAGCGAGCTGATGAAGAATATCTAATATTTTCTTCTGAGCAGCTTCTACATCACGAACTCTCACAGGACCAAGATAGGAAATCTCATCCTGCAACATTTCTGCAGCTCTTTCGGACATGTTTCTGAATATTTTATCCTTCAACTCACCACTTGTAGCTTTTAAAGCAAGTGCCAGAGTTTTTGAATCAATCTCTTTTACGATACGTTGTACAGATGAATCTGGTAGTTTAATAATATCTTCAAATAAAAACATCAAACTCATTATTTCTTCAGCTAGTTGAGGCTCTTTCTCGCGTAAACGATTCAAAATATTTTTCTCCGCAGCGCGAGAAGCCGAATTTAATATTTCCGCTACGGCCTGTGCTCCTCCTGTAGAGCTCAGATCGTTTCCGATAACTGAGCCGATTTGGTCTCGGAGGACATCTTCAATATCATTAATAAGTTCCGGTGAGGTCTTCTCCATTGTCGCTAAACGATAGGCTATTTCTGTCTGGACTTCCTCTGGTAATTCAGAAAGGATTGCTGCCGCCTGGGGTGGTTTCAAATTAGCTAGAATGAGTGCAGCAGTTTGAGGATGTTCATTTTGTAAAAAACTCAATAGTTGTTTATCGTCCACGGTTTGCAAGAGGAAAAAGGCGCTTACTTCTGTAGATGCTTCAACGCGTTTAATAATCTCCTCTGCTTTTTTATGACCCCAAGCACTTTCGAGAACCTTCTTGGCGTACTCAATACCTCCCTGGACAATATATTGGTTGGCTAACATGAGCTGGTAATACTCTTCAATAACAGCGCTTAAAACATCTGCCGGGATATTCCGTAACCTTGCAATCTCAATGCTAATTTTTTCAATCTCAGCATCATTAAGGCTTTTAAGCACTTGAGCAGCGTTTTGTACCCCCATCGCAATAAGAATAAGAGCTGCCTTTTGCAACGGAGTAATTTTGTTTAAATCAACTACCGTCTGGGATTCCGTTGATAGTAACAAATTCTTCTTTGAAACTTCTGATGTAGTGGAGACAGTCTCTTCGGTCATTGTTTAACGTGTAATATGAGGTTGAGTTAACCAAGATCTAATTAGTTTAGCTGCATCTTCGGGATTTTCTTTAGCATAATTCATTACTTCTGTTGTCATCCGGTCTTTAGCTTTTAGCTTTGCCTTAGCCTCTGGACTCAATTTTGTCATATACATATCTTCAGGAATTTCAGCCTGAGAATCTCCCGTATAAGTCAGTTCACCGGCAGGTGTAGTAGATTCTAAAGTTCCAGCAATCTTCACTGGTAAGGGAATAGCCGTAGGAAGCACTTTACCCATGGACCGATACAAGGAACGAAGAATAAGAAAGGCTGCCAAAAGTCCCAACCCGATTAAGCCTCGATTAATTAAATCTCCCCAGAATTGTTGTTTTTCAGCTTGCTCAAAATATTGCCTATCACTGGTGTAGTTACTTGTAGATAATTGTATATTTTGTACTTCTACCTGATCCCCACGTTTTTCGTCAAATCCTACAGCACTTTTTACAAGAGAAGCAATTTGGTCGAGCTCTTTATTCGATCGCGGTTGATATTGCAATTCTTCTTTACCGTCAGGAGTTTTACGTGAGTTATAATACCCATTTACAAGAACGGCAACTGATAATCTCTTAATTGTCCCTGTATTGCCGATGTAATGTTCTCGCAAGTGCCCAACATCGTAATTGGTTATAGCATTTTCCCTCTTGCGATTTGTCCGTGCTCCAGTTGTTGAATCAGCATCATTAGAATGTTCGGTATGCACTTCTTCACTAAGAACAACCACATTATCCAGAACCGGGATTTCAGTAGTGCGCTCAACCTGTTCAAAATTCATCTCTAAAGCAACTTTTACGACAGCATTATTAGGACCGACAACGTTCTCAACGATATCTCGTACTTTTTGCTGAAGGCGTGATTCTTCACGTGTTTTTAAATCCCACTGCGTTCCAGCTGAACCCAGAGCCTCCTCTTCTTGAAGATTGGATGATAAAAGATTACCATCGCTATCAACAACAACGACATTTTCCGGTTTAACACCTTTTATACTATTTGATACCAGAGAGGCAATACCCCGAACTTGACGATCGCTGAGTGTTTTTCCTGGTTCGAGATATACGACCACCGAGGCAGAACCTTGCTGATTCTGTTCAAAAAGACGATTCTCTGGAAGAACTAAATGAACTCTACAATTGCGAATTTCTGAAAACTGGTTAATAGTTTTCATCAATTCGCCTTCCAGAGCACGTTTCATATTTAGTTCTTGCATAAAGGTTGTCATACCAATTTTAGAATCATCAATAATTTCATATCCTTTGACTGATTCAGCTCCGTAGCCCAATTCAGCAAAATGTAAACGCAATTCCGCCACTTTATTAGCCGGTACAAGTATGGTTTGACCACTATTCTCTAACTTATACGGAATTTTTTTACTTTGCAGTTCGGTTACAACCTGACTGGCATTTGCTGGTGGAAGATTACTAAATAAAATTTGATATTCTGGGCGTCCAGCCCAGATTACTAAAGAAATAATTGAGGAAATGATACCAATAAAGATAATGATGATAATGAGACGCTGAGTAAAGGTATAGCGTTCTAACATCTTAGCAAGTAAAGAAAAAAGTCGATTCAAAGTTTACTCCGCTTTATTTTTATTTTAAATTTGGATACGATTAATTTCCTGATAAGATTCCAGCAGTTTATTACGAATCTCGAGCATTAGTTGAAAACTCAAACTTGATTCTTCTAAAGTAGTCATTGCTTCAATTAGATTACTGGAATTCCCTTGAACGACCTCTTTAATTTTCTCATCTGCTTCAATTTGTGAATTATTTACTGCGTGGAGAAAATCTCGAATAACCTCTCCGAAACTGGCTTTATTCTCCTGGGAATCATTTGTTCTACCCAGCTTTTCAGGTTTACCTAAAATCCTATTAAGATCCGGGTAGTTTGTGTTAACCTTCATGGTATTTCCTCCTATCCAATAAGGTCAATTAATTGCCCTTTATAAACATGCTGCAATTTATTTTTACCGTATATTTCCATTTCTTTAGGTCTTTCAGTTCCAAATAAGATGTGCAAAGTCGCCAATTCTTCTACAGATAAAACCGAAACTTTTAAAGAGGAATTAGCCTTATCTCCCCGCTGCTCCTTTTGTATATCACTGACCTGCTTCGATGGAATCGAATAGTTCGACTTTAACTCGTTTTGAGTAGAGGTTATTGTTTTTAATAAGCCAAAATTGGAAGAAATATTCATATTACTACAACTTTAAGGTATTTTTAGCTAATTC
Source organism: Fidelibacterota bacterium UBA2242 (assembly GCA_002347855.1). GTDB lineage: Bacteria > Fidelibacterota > UBA2242 > UBA2242 > UBA2242 > UBA2242. The sequence goes on along the minus strand of DDYE01000014.1, from coordinate 1,810 downwards.
TTTGGCAGCTTGCATGACGGTAATGTTGGCTTCGTAACTTCGACTCGCTTCAATCAGGTCCACCATTTCAGAAACAACATTGATTTCGGGCATTTTTACATAACCGTTTTTATCTGATCTGGGATTAGTGGGATCATATACCAGTTTTTCCTGTTTAATTTCTTCAATTTGGTACGCTTCCTTTTGAGGCAAGTTGTTTTTGATATCTTGCAGCCCGGTGCTTCCCGAGATATGATACGCACTTGATTTTTGGAGAGTAAGGTGCATTTGGTCAGCAAAAGTATCCACTTCATTAATAGACCGTGGCACTAATACTTTGCGGTGGTAAACAGCCCCATTTTCATCTGGTAGCCGCTCGGCGTTGGCGATGTTTTCAGAAACCAGTTGTATTTGCTTCATTTGGGTTTGCAGCCCTTTTAAATTTTCTCTTAAAATACCGAATATACCTTCCATAAACCTTGTTCCTCTCTTATGTGATCTTCCCTGTGATTGCTTGTTTCAAATTATCATACTTTTGCCGTAAAAACCGGGTCGTGAATTCATGTCGAATCTGGTTTTCAGCTAATAGCGTCATCTCTTCCAATAAGTCTACTGATTTATTATTCTCCTGCAAGTCTTCGCCATTGACATTATTTTTTGTGCTTTTGATATGGCGTACATCAGTCACTAGTAATTTCCCCTGTCCCTCTGTAGTATTCAGGAGTTCGGAAAAATCTGTTTTTAATCGGCGAAAGCCGGGATTATTAGCATTAGCCACATTGACGGCGATAGCTTTATGTTGTTTTTCAAAGACATGTAAAGCTTCTTTAAGAAATTCGATTTGATTATTTTCTAATAGTTTAATCTTCATAACGTGCATTTTATTTTCAATTGCTATGCCATTTTTTTAAGACTTTGATTCGTAACGCCTGCCCAAACCTCAAAATGTTACAAATAAGAAAGAATCCTTCGGTCTCAACTAAGCAACCATTGCCTCAAGGAATTGGTATCGCTTTCGACCAAGTACGCTAAATGCACTTTCAAGAGGAAAATATTTCCAATTGATGGATGTTTTTTCTGGGAAATTATTTCAGTAAAGGAAATTATTTTTTAATGAAGAAGCATCTATCATCGTTTTCGTATTGATGCAGTTTATTGCGAAGAGTACGGACACTAATACCCAATAACTCGGCAGCCTGGGTCCGGTTATTTTTTGTTTTTTCAAGAGCAGACAAGATCATTCTCTTTTCCATTTCTTCAATCGTGATAATTTGGCCATCGAAAAGAGATTCTTTGGAGATTATGACCTCATTTTCTAGAGAAAAATGTTCAAGCGTCAGTATTTCTTCTTTACCTGAATAAAGAATGGCTCTTTCAATTAGATTTTCTAACTGACGAACGTTTCCGGGCCACTCTTGCCGTGCAAGGATTTCAATCGTCTGCGGTTCTACAATCTTCCTTTCATAACCATATTTAACCTGAAATTTGCGTAGAAAATGGTCAATTAAGAGAGGTATATCTTCTACCCGCGAACGTAGAGGAGGAACTTTAATAGGGAAGACATTTAAACGGAAAAAAAGATCTGAACGAAATTTATTTTCTTCAACCATCTTCAAAATATTACGGTTGGTCGTGGCAATAATCCGCACATCAATATCAATTTCTACAGCACTACCAATGCGACTAATTTTATTTTCTTGCAGGACGCGTAATAACTTCGCTTGCATTCCAATTGGCATTTCACTGATTTCATCGAGAAGAAAGGTTCCCCCATCTGCTTCTTCGAAGAGCCCTTTAGTGGTCTTAATTGCATTAGTAAAAGCCCCTTTTT
>DDYE01000001.1 GCA_002347855.1 Fidelibacterota bacterium UBA2242 | reverse complement strand
TGTTTACTATTAGATTGAGTCATTAATAGGAATATTTTTATTGACAATGGTGCAGGAAATCATTAATATTTCAATAGGAGATAGGCAATGAAAAGAAACATTTTATTCGTAGGTATAATGGCGCTGGTAGTTATGCTGGCATTAAGCAGTTGCGAAAATGACTACCCACCAAGTGTTTGGAATCCCGATGACCCGGGGAAACCAACTCCAGTGATTACCGCGATTGTCCCGGCTGATACTTCCTATGAAGGAGTGGGGATTATTGATATATATGGGCACTTTTTCTCAGCTAATCCGGCTGAAAACCTGGTATTCTTTAATGCCGGTCGCGGTACCATTTTAGAGGCTGATACCAATCATTTGAAGGTCAAATGTCCGGTGCTAATTGAAAGCCCGACCCAGAATGCCATTGACTCGGTAAAAATTAAAATTGCGGTGCAAGGGGCATACCTTTTTGGTGAATACAAGAAACCCGATGGCACTTTCCGCCCCTATCGCTTAGAGCGGGCTGCTATCGAATATGGTGCCTTTGACGCGACCAATAAACCGCACGCGCTTGAAGTCGGTCCAGATGAAGCCCTTTATGTTGCCACAGAAGCCAAGAACATCTATAAGGTCTACTATGACAATGCGGGTAATTTAGTTACCGAGCCTTTTGCTACAAACCTGGCGATTTCAATCATTTCCGGCATGAGAATGGGCAAGGATGGCAAACTTTATTTTGTCCGTAAGAATAAGAGTATTTATCGCGTCGGAGCCGGCGAAGCAAAAGTCGAATGGGCAAAAAATACGGCTTCCAGTGGTAACTTGAATGACCTCGATTTCGATAATAATGGCATCATCTACGCTGTCGGTAATGGCGATTCGATTTTCGCTTTCAATAGTAATGTACCTTCCCCCAAATCGAAAGGAGTCTTTTATTCCAAAGGCTTTGATTTCTGCGCGGTACGCTATTATGATAGCTATTTATATGTAGCGGGTAAATATACTGGTACCAATCCTAATATTTCTCCTAAGGCAGTCTGGCGTTTCAAGATTACTTCAACGGCTGGTGGATTGGATACGCTGGAGCAAGTATTTGATTGGAATGCTTATGTGGGAGCAACAGGGCCACTAATTCAATCATTAGCTATTGATGAAGAAGGTGACCTCTATATTGGTTCGATGGAAACCTATAATGCGACCCCGGCTTATGTCAAGACTCCCGCGCTTACTAAATATAACATGATGACCAAAACTGCGGAACCGTTCTATGATAGCATTTTATATCCACCGGCAACTCACATGGCGTGGGGAACGCGCAATTATCTCTATATTACCCGCTTGACAAGTGATGAGACTGCCAGTGGAGCTCCAAAAATTCGTGTAATTCGTGTTTCTATGCCAATAAACGGGGCGCCTTATTATGGGCGACCTTAAGGGATATAATTGGGGTAATGTTTAACTTTAACAAAAGGAGAGTGACATGAAGAAATTGGTAACACTGAGTTTTGTTCTTCTTTGTCTGGCTACCTTTGTGTGGGCGCAGGTCTGGGTTTATGATTCAGACTTTAAGACAATTTCCCAGCCTCACAGTGTAGTTGTGGACAAAGAAGGCAAAATCTGGATTTGCACCTATGCCAATAACGACTCTATCCAGACCGCCGAAGGCGTTTGGAAAAAGGTTAAGGCACTCAAGGTGTATAATCCGGATGGGACTGATGCCGCGATTGGACCTGTTAAATGTGGTGTCTTTGGTTCTGCCGGAGCAGACACCTTCTTTAATGCATCCCGTGGTATGTCCACCGACAAAGATGGTAACATCCTGTATTCAGCTTATGACGAGCTGTTCAAAATTAATTACCAGACCGGGGAAGGAATGGCTAAAGCCGTACCGAAAGCCGCTACAAGTCTGACTGAAGCTGCCTGCACCGATGATGGGTACATTATTGTTGCCCATGTCGCGGGTGGTAACCCAGTTTATATCTATGATTCTGACCTCAATCTGTACAGCTTTGTCGAAGACACGAACTTAGGGTTGCAGAGAAGTGTTCTGGTTTCTGGTGATGGCAAGCATGTCTATCTCGGCAAGATTTATTCCGGCTGCAACGGTGTTGTCGAGTATTATGGTGCTGATGGTGTTGATGGCGAGTATGCCCGTGTGGATACCTTTGGAACAGTTTTTGACGATACGGGAGCCGTCGTGCATAATATGTGGGGACAATGCCTCGACTGGGGTCCCAATGGCTTAATGTGGGTTGGTACCTACTGGGATGTCGGTGTCAATGATTTCACTGGTTGGTATGCTCTTGACCCGACGCAGAATTGGGCGATTGTTGATACCATTGGACATAGTCTGGGTAAATATGTTGCTGGTGGTCCAGTGGGTGGTGGCGGTTTCTACTCTCCGCGTGGTATTAGCTGGACGCCGGATGGCAATACAGCTTACATTGCTGATTTTGATGGTGGTGTTGTCATGAAATTCACGAATGCCGCTCCCAAAGGTCCGGGCAGCGCTCCGATCGAAATCTTTCCGGTTGGAATTCGCGAAGGTGATAAGCTGACGATTGCTTTCGACTTTACACTGCGTCAGAACTATCCGAACCCGTTCAACCCGACAACCACTATTCCGTTCGAGATTAAGAATGAAAACCTGGTCAAGTTGACGATTTACGATATGCTCGGTCGCGAAGTAGCAACGATCGTTAATGAGAAGCTGCCGGCTGGCTCCTATAACTACAAGTTCGACGCTTCCGGTCTGGCTTCCGGTATGTACATCTATCGTCTGGATGTTAATGGTCAGCAGGCGGCCAAGAATATGATGTATATCAAGTAATCTTTTCTTCCTTTGTTACTATCTTCGCCGGGGTCGGTAGCCTAAATCTACCGACCCTGTTTTTTTTAGTTGGAAGATTGCCCTGCCATGGGGGTATTAGATGGGATGATGGAATGCATGAACGCATGAATAATGTTGCTAGAGCGTTTTGGATCATTGGCGGGAGGATTGCCTCGAAAATGTTGGGGGATTGGTTGGAATGATAGAATGAGTGAATGCATGAGTGATTTTATTTTGGCCGTTGATTAAAGTAATGTCCCGACAATGTCAGGACATTACTGATTTATTTTCTAAAAGAGATGGTCTGTTATTTAATGACCATCATCTTGCGCGTCAGGACGCGCTCTTTAGTTACCAGAGAATAAAAATATGCACCGGAAGGCAGACTGCTGGCATCGAATGTCAGGGTATGACTACCGGCATTTAATTCCGTTTCCAGCAGTTTCAGCACCTTTTCGCCGCGCAGATTATAAATAATCAGCTGCACGGGTTGAGCGGTCGGTAATGTGAAGCGAATGGTGGTGGTGGGATTAAAAGGATTGGGATAATTTTGTTCCAGATTGAGTTGGTTAGTTAGGGTTTGTGGTTCGATTCCCGAAGATGGAGTGACCGTAAGTTTAAAAGTAACCGTATCCGCAAGTTCGCCAACTCCATAATCCCGCACGATTACTGTTACCGTGCCTACCCCGATATAACCGGCGACGGTTTTAACATAGACCGATGAACCCGAAGTGTGTCCCATAATTTTGAAAAATATGCCGCTCGTGTCACTCAGGCAAATGATTTGATGCTGGTCCAGAGGATCAGGATCGATATAAGTCGGTTTTATGACTATGTACTTACCGCTCACCACGCTGGTATCAGGTAGAGCCGCAAGACAAGGAGGGTGATTTTCCGGGGCAGGTCCACTGGCACGCTTGATCAGGCGCAGCTCGTCGATATAAATTTGCCCGCTGACGGCACCATTGGGTGCTTTCTTTAATAGAAAGCCGTCCAAAATATAATGGTGCCCATCCATGTTGCGATGGGGACTGATAAAATCGCCAACCTGAGTCGTGTCACTTAGCCGCCACTCGACTAATTTCCAGCCAATCCAGTCAATCGGTTGCCACTGTCCGACTTCAATAACATCATTGGTATTAGTGTTGTCGGCATTCTTTTCATAGAGTGAGAAATTGAACAGGTTGCCACTGCCGTCCCCGAAAATATAACATTGAATGGTGTAACTCGTATCGATATTAATGCTGGTCGGGGCGCTGGTTGCGACATGTTCACGGATGAGATTGGGAGAGGTAGATAAATCCCATTTATATTTGAGGTATGCAGATTTTTTCTTGGTAGCGTCAAAGGTGGAAGCAGGTACATAGGTCGCGATTGTATAACCGAAAACACATTCCGAACTGACGATACCGGTACTAGAACCCGAACCGGAAGGTTGCCACCAGCTGCCTGAGCCCAGAAAATCATCCAGCATGACGCGCGCAGTGTAATAGGAGTTGGTAGTATGGAAATTAAGGCTGAAGTCACTGCTCATCGGATTTCCCAATGTATCGGTTAGAGTGCCGGCAACAGTTACCAAATTTTCGGCGTCAGAAACATATTGTGCGTAAGGGCGAATATTCAGCACGGATTGATTATTGATTCTGGTCAGCACGGCTTCGGTAGTAAGATTGTATTGGTCATTTTTCAGGCGGATATTTTCAGGTTTGAGGGAAGTTGGTGCCACTACTTCATCGAATACGATGCTGATGACATCGTCAATATCAAAATCGCCTGAGGTCTGATTCGGGAAGGTATTTAGAACCTGTGGTCCTGTTATATCCGCTGCTAAGGTCCGAAAGCTGAATTGATAGGCATCGCCGCCAATGCCGTCACCATTGCCATCCAATTGTTTGCCATTGACATCTTCAATACCTGCCGCTAAAGTCACCGTAAAATCAGTCGCAAATGGTAATGGATTTTGCGGTTTGATAACGACGGTCTTATTATCATTACTCCAGACGATTGAGCCGATCGTAATTGCCGGAGCGATGTTCAGATTTGCTGCGAAGGTTGCTGAATTGATTGTTTTTGAGAAATTGATGGTGATATAGGAATTCACCGGCACGGTTGCTCCCTGTTCCGGGTAATGTGAGACCACCGTAGGGGCAAAAGAGGGAATGTTATCTGTCACTACCGCATTGGAAATCAGCGATTCATTCCAATAGCGATCGAGAAGCGTTGCACCATAATAATAGCGGCCGTTGAAATCCTGTTTACCATTAAATGATTCCGTCACTGTGATGGGGGTCTGACCAAATTGTAGGGCAATTAACTCGTCGCTGTTAGGATTGATAAGGTTGTCTTCGGAGCGGTAAATAGCGAACCAGTTATTCTCAGCATTTTTGGGCGGTGTCACGGTCAGGCGATAGTTTAGCGAGTCGAGTTTTTGAAGGCTGAGATTAGGAGCAGCCGGCGGGACGTTGTCTATCAAACCAGTTGCACGGATTTTGGTTTTGCGATTAAAGAAAGTCTGCCCGGCTTCCGGCCAATATTGATAGCCGTTCCAGCTGCCATAGCTGAAAAATTGGAATCCATCTACCCAGGGCACAGTGCGACAGGCATTGACAATTTCGGGATGGCGATACCAGACTTTATTTTCATCAAGGATGTAGGAGCCGGGACCGACGCTGAAGAGACGACCATCTTGAATACCTTTTTGAATCCAGGGACCCCAGGATTCAGAGCTGCCGGTCAGCATCGAGACGAAACCGCTGCCGGTCGTCCAGTGATAATGCATGGGCGTCAGCTGGTCGATATAACCTTCATTAAACCAGAGGGCTGCGTCTTGATAAACAGAACCGTAGCCCTGCCACCCCGACCAGTTATATTTTCCCAGGGCTGCTACCGATAGCCGGACCCACGGCTTTACGGCCTGGATGGAATCATGAAGGCAACGGACGAACTCCGTTACTGACCAGCGCCACCAGTCCTCCCAGGTGTTGAAGCCTTCTGGTACACCGGCACTATAGGGATGTTCAATATCATAAAGGTAACGCCCGGCTTTGTTCTTTTCTAAATCCTCAATGATTTCGTCTGTCACTATGCCATCCAACCATTGCTCCTGCTCGGCACGACGGGCTAAGGACTTGGAAGTTTTGGAATTGGAGTATTCGTTCCAGCGAATATAATCGAGATGCAAGCCATCAATATCATAATTGCGCACGATTTCCATGGCGACCTGCAAGGTATAATCCCGCACGGCTTTTAATCCCGGCGAAACACACCGATTTTCGGACATCGGAATCCCATCGCGGTCGCGACAAATCCACTCCGGATGCTCGGCAGCGGGAGTACCCGCAGCGGTACTCGAAGTCTGAAAAACATTAAACCAGGCATGCACTTCTATGCCACGTTTGTGGGCTTCCTGAATGACATAAGCTAATGGGTCATAACCGGGATTTTTATAACCAGCATAATAACCCCAGGGCTCATAAGAGGAGTTGTAATAGGCGGTGCCACTCTGTCTGACTTGAAACAGAACAGCATTCATATTCGCGGCTTTATGGTTGTCCAGGATTTGCCGGACACGCGCCATATTCTGCTCGGCAGTAGCGCTGCTGCTGATATGTTCCCAGGTTATTACCCAGGTAGCGCGGAACTCAGCATTGTTGCGTTGCGCCAGGAGTTGTGTTAGCAACACCGTGGCAAGCATCACGCTTATTCTCAATTTTGCGGCTTTCATGCTATACTTTCCTTTCATTTCGTCTCAAAGCTAATTTAATATTATATGACAATCACTGCAACTTGCTTTTTGAGAAATCATCTTCGACTCATAGTTCCTTGCTCGGAAAAAATTAGCGGACCCAGCCCGGGACGCGATAGCCTTTTCCCTTGTCGTAATACAAGTTATCCCGCAACATCTTTTGGGCCTGTTCTACTACTTCGGGTTCAATCTGGAAATACCGTCTAATTAACTCAGCAATATCCTCACTGAAATTACCCTTGAGATACTCGCCAGGTGAGATTTTCTTGATATAATGGTTATGGATGTACAAAAAACCTGCTTCGTCCCGCCGCGACAAACAAATGCCGTGCATGCTAAACCAGTGGAAAGATTCCTGCCAGAGCTGAACGAATTTGTCGAGCGAAACCGGCTCTTTGACGAACGAGTAGCGCCATCTAAATTGCTGGCGTTCTGCCGTAAATAATTCGTAGCGGCGTGTGTCAGGCGAGTAATTCAACCGAATGCCCGCAGTTGCAGTTAAGTCGCTGAGAGGTAAAGGATGTTGAATAAGATAGCCGGGGTCTAAGAGATATTGGCGACCTTCGAAGTCGAGCAGTAAAAGACAATGACTATTTGGTCCTGCCTTCATATCTGCCATTAAAATGGATGTCTGATAGCCATAGTAGTCGAGAATGCTCTTGAGGGTAAAAGTTAGCGAGAAACAGGTGCCACCCAGCTTGTAAAGCTCATGGTCGCTGATTACTTCTTCTGGGAAGCGGAAGGGCGAATCAGATCCTCGTTGGTGGAGTTTGATGATTTTACTCAGGTTTTCGTATGGCAAGTGAGCGAAAGCCTGCAGAATGGTGCATAGGTGATTTAGAGAGGGGGCGTCATCGCTAATTTTGAATAATCTGATGAAACGCTCGGCGGCGGGGCGATGCCTTTTAAGGTCAAATAATTCTAACTGTACCACACCTAAAATTAGCAGTCGCCTGAATCAATGCCAAGTCTGTAAATTTTGAATTGTTTTTTTTCTGGAATAGTCTGAAATTAGACCAGTTATGGAGACTAAAATGGCGAAAGTAGTATTGATAACCGGAGCGACGTCGGGCTTTGGGTTCAGTTGCGCCCGTCGTTTTGCCGATGCTGGTTGGAAACTCGTCTTGATAGGACGCCGTCTGGAACGGCTCGAAAAGTTGCAAATCGAGTTGAGCGCCAAAACTGCCGTGCATATCATTCAACTTGATGTACGGCAACGGAAGGCGGTACAGGTTGCAATCGAGAATCTTCCCGCGGAATTTAAAACTGTTGATGTGCTGGTCAATAACGCGGGCTTAGCGTTGGGGCTGGAATCTGCCTACCAGGCTGATCTTGACGACTGGGAAACGATGATAGATACAAATATCAAAGGTATCGTTTATATGACCCGGGCGGTTTTACCGCTAATGGTAGCACGCGGCAAAGGTCATATTGTTAATATTGGCTCTATTGCCGGTAGCTGGCCTTATCAGGGTGGTAATGTCTATGGCGCTACGAAAGCTTTTGTCGCCCAGTTCTCGCGTAATCTGCGGGCTGATTTAGTTGGCAAGAGCATTCGCGTGACAAACATCGAGCCGGGCTTTGCAGAGACAGAGTTTTCGCTTGTCAGGTTCAAAGGTGATCAAGAGCGTGCCCGGCAAGTTTATAAAGACTGCCAACCTCTGACCGCCACGGACATTGCCGAAATTATCTATTGGGTTGTTAATCAGCCGGAACATGTCAATATAAATCGGGTTGAGGTGATGCCAACCTGCCAGACCTGGAGTAGCATTGTTGTGCACCGTGAACCTTCATCCTGTTGATTGTTGCTGATGAGTTCCATTCAAGCCCGAAAAAAAGAGCACTTGCGCATCGTGGCAGAAGAGGATGTCCAATTCCGTACTACTACCGGATTCGAACGATGGCATTTTATTCATAACGCTATGCCCGAAATTGACCTCAAAGATGTCGATACGCGCTGTGAGTTTTTAGGTTATAAAATCAATCAGCCTTTTATGATTGCCGCAATTGGCGGCGGTGAGAGCCATGGGCTGGAACTAAACCGCGATTTGGCACAGGTCGCTAATGCGGCGCGGATCCCGTTGGTTCTGGGTAGCATGCGCATCTTGCTTGAGGATTCTGCGGTACTGCCAAGTTTCAAGATTGCCCGCCAGCTGGCGCCAGACATTCCTATTATTGCTAACTTAGGTGCGGCGCAGCTCAATGATAATCTTGACAGCCGTAAAGTCCTGCGTGCAATTCAAGACATTGGGGCTGACGCTCTTTCAATTCACCTTAATCCGTTACAGGAGGCGCTCCAACCGGAAGGTGAGCCCTCTTTTCGGAATGTTAGTCACGCCCTTGAAATTCTTAAGGAAACCTTACCAGTGCCGTTAATTGTCAAGGAAGTCGGCTGCGGGCTTTCACTGGATGTTCTGAAACGACTCTACAAGATTGGCATTAAGTGGGTAGATATTGCGGGCGCCGGCGGAACTTCCTGGGCAAAAGTGGAATATCATCGCATCCTCGAGGCAGGCGCTAAACAGCTTGCTACCGAATTTTTCGAGTGGGGGATACCCACAGCAGAAGCTTTAACCGCCGCTACCCAGCTCAAAGACCTGCATCTGATTGCTACCGGCGGGATAGATTCGGGCTTAAAATATGCCAAAGCTATTGCCCTCGGTGCGGAGCTGGCGGGTGCAGCAGCACCCTTTGTCGCCGCCTGGCGGAAAAAAGGAAAGGAAGGCATTGCAGAACTGCTTGACCACTATCAGCGCACTTTACAAATGGTGATGTTTCTAACCGGTTGCGCTAAATTGAAAAAATTCCGCGGTAATGCGGCAATTATTCAGCCGCAAAATTATCAGAATATATAGGAGCGTTTGTGAGAAAAATAGTTGCTGTAAGCGTTGTTTTGCTCTGGCTTATGCTAAGCTGGCTGACTGCCGCCGAGCGCTTTGCTATCCTTTATAGCGGTTCAGTCCAGGGCGAAACCGAACCCTGTGGGTGAAAAACTGCTCGTCTTGGCGGTCTTGCCAGGAAAGCAACGGTCTATAAAGAATACAAAAGCCAGTATCCGCAAAATCTGGTACTGGATGCAGGCAATCTTTTTACCCAGCAAACTATTGTTCCGCCCGAGGAAAAAAGCGATAGACAGAAAGTTGCCCAGCTCCAAATTGATATCGCTAACTATCTGGGTTATCAGGCTTATAATGTCGGCGGGAATGATTTTAGTTTAGGGAAAAATTTCTTGCTGGAACTGCGCAAAGCCGCGCGGTTTCTGTTCATTTCGGCTAATGTAATGGATAGCGCCAGTGCTAAACCCATCTTTACCCCCTTTTTCGTCCTGACAGCGGGCAATAAAAGCTTTGGTGTTACCGGCGTAACCTCACCATTTAAGTATGGTGCCGCCGGGATAAAATTCCAGAATCCCGTGGAATCATTGCAAAAGATTATTCCTACCTTGCAAAAAAAAGCCGACTATATTGTCGTCCTTGCTGCAGTTAATAACGAAGATGAACTCAGTCTAATCAACGCCAACCTACCAATAGATTTTATGTTAATAGCTGGTATGTATCGCTATTCGCAGAGCCTGGATCTAAAAGGGAAAGGCGTGATTGCACGGGCGGGAACGCTGGGGAAATATGTCGGCATTATTACCGCTGAAATCAATGCGCCTGAGAAATCGCTTGAAGATATTTCGAACATCAATACTCAGATTCAGTACGCCACTTATCGTTTACAGGCTTTTGAACAAAGTGCAGGCGGCAAGCCACTTGAAGAATATTACAGTGATAAACTCAGCTTACTTAAAATAATCCACGATTTGCAAGCCCTTCAGAAAGATCTCGAGAATCGCAAAAAAAATATCGCTAATTCTCTCAATTTCAATTTGGTTCCCCTGGATGAGAAGATAGCCGACGATCCTGTTGTGCGTCGCAAACTTGAAGCGTGCTACAAGAACCTGCGGAAGATTAATATTTCCGAGCATTAACGATAGATTGCCGAGTTTAGTGTCTTGCTTTATTCTCAGATAAGTTGTAATTTTCAGCCGCTTTTTAAGAGAGTGGAATTACGGGGCTGTAGCTCAGCTGGGAGAGCGTCTGAATGGCATTCAGAAGGTCGTCGGTTCGATCCCGATCAGCTCCACGTAAAAAACCTACCTCTATTTGAGTTAGTATGAGTGAACAAAATTGCCTCCCCATGGAGGCAATTTTATTTCAGGAGCGTGAATTTCAGGGTATAGACTTTCCCTGGACCGCTAATTACCGCCAGGTAAATTCCCGCTGGCTGTTGGCAACCGAAGTTATCCCTACCGCTCCAGTAATGACTATAAACCTTATCATTAAATCGAAAAGTCGTAACATAGACAAGTTGACCATTGAGGGCATAGATTTGCAATTGCCAGGGGGCAGATAAATTGTCAGTATCGGGACAGTGAATCCGGAAAGTCGTACCGGGGTTTGATGGATTAGGATAATTCGTTACTTGCCAGGAATCGGGAAGGGTGGGATGAGCAGCAATCACCTGGGTTGTAGTAAACGCCGATTGGAGAGCCTGCCAGAGTTCCGAGCGGTAACCATCATATCCTAAAGCCCAAATACCTATGCCCTGTAGTTGTTTTGATTTGGCAAAATTGTATTTGAGCGATAGGCTGAGACTGTCATCATACCAACCTTGATTCCACTGGCTGGTATAATAGCGATACCATGGAGTTTGCGAATTGTTATCCCATAATTTGCCATAGAGCGTCGCGTTAGCTTCAGCACCATCGTAGAAAACAGATTTGCCAGTAGCGAGGGTTGGCGAGTAGGCTTGATTGGTCGAAGTCTGCCACTCATGACCAAAATAAGGCACTCCTAAGAGAATTTTACGGAAATTGTTATTTGTCTTTGTAAGATAATCGTTAACGGTATTAGTGATGTTATAATTGCCGCCAGTCAGCGGTGAGTTAGGACCCGAGGTGGTCGAGCCTGAATAGTAATAGTCGTAGCCCATAATAAATAGCGTATTGCAGATATTCGCCAATGCCTGATAATCCCAGGCGCCCGACCAATCCACCGCCGGGGTCGCCATTGAAATATGGCTATTGGGATTAAGTGCGCGGAGCGTATCCGCCAGCTCTTGCATAAAGGTAACCAGATTAGCACGTTGCGTAGAAGGCACGCCTTCGAAATCAATATTAATTCCATCCGCCCCAGCTTGCACTACCTTTGATACGAGATTATTGATGCAGTTGGCACGATTGATTGCCGACTGTAATAGGGTCTGCAGCGCAGTTTTATCGAACAGGATAGCGCATAAAACTACCCGCACACCATTGCTGTGGGCTTTAGCGATAAGACCACTCACCGGCCAGTTATGGGCATTGGTGATGTTTCCACTGGAATTCAATTCGAGGCAAAAATAAGCAATCGTGGTCAGCAAATCATAACGCAGATTAGGGTAAATATTGTACTCCCAATAGGGCAAATAGCCGAAAACCTCATGCGTCAGTTTTTGGGCTGATTTACTTAGCCCGAGGGCAGGTGGGTATTTGATGCTTGTATCGGGGATAGTCGGAAAATCGCGATATTTTTCCAGGTCGAGCTGATGGCTACTGGAGTATTGCTCATTCTGAGCATTTATTATTGGTGTAAACGATAAAAAGTATATCAGAATATTGCCTGCCTGTATCTTCATAAATACTCCCAAAGAATCAACCAATTTTACATGCTTTAACGCAAAAGGAGAAGTATTTCTTTACACACTAAAAAAATGAGCGGATTAGCTCCTGATTACCCTTATGTTTGTTGCAATTGATTAGCAGAATTGCTTAAAATAAAACTGAAAATCATTTGGAGGAGATATGCAGAAAGAGTCTCAAACAAAAAGCGAGCGGGTTGACATCCAGCGGAGTGTAGCGATACAGTCAGCGCACTGTCCAAATGGTTGCGACTTGATGACCGACAAAGTCATGATACACGGCTTAAAATCAATTGCTGTTGAGATACAATGGCAACAAATGCGTGGCTTGATATATTTAGACCCGGAATTTGGCAAGTACGAACATGTCAGCGAAATAGATGTACCCGAAGGAGTCGTCGTTGAATTTTATTGTCCGCATTGTGGGGCATCATTGCGCAATGGCGAGGAACTCTGTCACAGCTGCGCGGCACCGACTTTTGCGTTGATTCTGCCGAATGAGGGCCAAATTGTGGGTTGCTTGCGCCGCAATTGCTTTGAACACACGCTGAAATTGGAGAGCCTGGACTCCATGCAATTGCAAATTGATGATAACCTGTTACGGATGATTCTCTAAAATTTCAGGTTACATACTCTTATGTCACTCTTATGTCAATATCTGGTGATTTTGTAAAATATCAGAACATAGTATCAAACTTTTACCAATAAACAGAATAAGTGAGGCACAAAGGTTTGTGGAGAAGCCCCTGAGCGCTTTTTTAACCTTCCGAAGGTTGGCAAACCTCAAGACCGTGTCAATGCGGGAGCGTTGCCACGAGGCAAGAGCGGCTACCATGTCCTCAGATCAGACAAATATCTGGTGATTTTTCCTTGATTAAGTACGACCCATAGTATAAATTCAAAGTGATGGTGAGAAAGTTGACCAGAGTGATGAAAAGCGGTTAAAATGAAGAGTTCTTCAACCGCAGATATTTATACCGATTGAACCAATGGAATCAAAAGTTAACATTATCAACCGCAGCGTCCTTGTGCTTAACCAAACTTATGAGCCATTGCATATCTGCGATGTCAAACGCGCAATCACGCTCATCCTTGAGCAAAAAGCCTCGCTGGTATTGACGGCGGATCATTTATACTTACACACTGTCTCGAATGCTTATCCGGTGCCATCCGTAATCCGGATTCATCAATATATCCATGTCCCTCATTGGGAGGCGGTTTTAAATAAAGCCAACATTTTCCGCCGTGATAATTACACTTGCCAGTATTGTGGCGCCCAAAATGTACCCCTGACGATTGACCATGTTGTTCCCAAAGTCCGCGGTGGAAGCGATTCCTGGACCAACCTGGTGACAGCCTGCGTCGAGTGTAATAATCGCAAGGGCAATCATCTGCCCGAAGAGGTTGGCTTAAAATTGCGTACTCAGCCGAAGAAACCGCATAAAATTCATACAATGCAAAGGTATTTGGCGGCGCCTGTGGAGGAATGGCGACCATATTTATTCTTAGATTAGGAATTGTTTTATGGAGCAAATGAAACCGAAAGGCAGAATACTGAGCGGAATGCGTCCCACCGGTAAAATGCATCTGGGCAATTATGTTGGTGCCCTGGAAAATTGGGTCAAACTGCAGGGCATTTATGAAAATTTTCACCTGATTGCTGATTATCATGCCCTCACGACCAATTTAGATACTTCTGAAATCCTGACGAATACCATCGAGATGGTTAGTGATTGGTTGGCGGTGGGAATAAATCCTGAGATTAGCCCAATTTTTCGGCAAAGTCAAATCAAGCAACATGCCGAATTGCATTTGCTTTTTTCAATGCTGATTACGACGGCGCGCTTAGAGCGTAATCCCACTTTAAAAGAGCAAGTGCGGGATTTGAATATGGAAAATATTACCTATGGTCATCTGGGCTATCCCGTTCTCCAGGCTGCCGACATTCTACTCTATAAAGGCAACGTCGTGCCGGTTGGTGAAGACCAGGCACCGCATGTCGAGATTACCCGCGAAATTGCCCGCAAATTTAATGCAACCTATGCCGAAGTCTTTCCGATTCCCGAAACCAAGCTGACAACATTTGCCCGTCTGCCCGGCCTGGATGGCAATAAAATGAGCAAATCGCTGGGGAATACGATTTTAATTTCCGATGATGAAATAACTGTTCGCACCAAACTCCGCAAGGCAATCACTGATCCGCAGAAAATTCGGCGTGGTGACCCCGGGCGTCCCGAAATATGTCTGGTTTTTACCTATCAACAAAAATTCAATCAAGCGGAGGTACCAGAAATCGAAAGCGGCTGCCGGAGCGGCGCCTTAGGTTGTGTCGAATGCAAACAGAAATGCGCCACGACTATCAGCCAGACGATAGAACCATATCGGGTGCGCCGTCAGCCTTATGCGGAACATCCCGAAAAAGTGCTGGAAATTCTCAAAGAAGGTGAAGCCCGCGCTCGCTCGGTCGCCGAACAAACAATGCAGGAAGTTCGCCAGGCTATGCGCTTAGGTGAAGTTTGATGTTCAATAACTGCAACCTGCCTGTGGATAATAAAGGTCAAAGCGACGATAATCCTAAATGAGCTATAATGTCAAATTAGAGATATTCGAGGGACCACTCGATTTACTCCTTTTCTTTATCAAACGCGATGAAATAAATATATACGATATCCCCATTGCTCATATCACCCGCGAGTATCTGGATTACCTGAATATAATGCAAAGTCTCAATTTTCATCTGGCGGGCGAATTTATCCTGATGGCTGCTCTCCTTATGCGTATTAAAGTTCAGATGCTGCTACCCCAACCCGAGACCGAAGAAATCAATGAAATTGAAGACCCACGCACAGAACTGGTTCAGATGTTAGTCGAGTACCAGAAATATAAAGCCGCCTCGAACCTCCTGGCGCAATTGCAAGACCAGCAAAGCGGTTATTTCCCGGTGATGATTGATAATCCAGCGCAGGGATTTGACCCGGAATTGTTTTTATCTGATGTCAATCTATTGGAATTAGGTTTAGTACTTAGTCGGATGATGAAAAAATTGCCGGAAAAGCGTTATTTTGATATAGAGACTATCAAAGTCACAATCAGTCAGCAAATGCAATTTATTCGCAGCTTCTTTACTAAGCGTAGCCGCTTGCGATTTAATGAAATTGTCAAACGCCTGACCAATCGGCTCGAAGTTGTCGTGACTTTCATTGCAATTTTAGAATTAATCAAAGCCGCCGAAATCAAAGTAACGCAGAAGACTCTTTTCGGTGATATATGGTTAGCCCGTGGAAACATGGTGGAGAGTGATGTTATCGCAAACACATAAAATAGTCCTGGCTCTTTTGATGGTCGCACGTGAGCCGCTTACGCGGGAACAGGTGGAAATTTGCCTGCAAGAAGAGGTGCCACTTGACGCCATTATGATGCAGCTCAATGCCTTTTTTCAAGAAGAAGATTTGCCATTAATTATTCAACCACTGGCAGAAGGCTATCGGCTGTTGACCCGCAGTGAATATGCTCCTTATCTGTCGCGTCTTTTTCAGAATAAGGGGCGAATAAAACTTTCCCATCCGGCTCTGGAAACTTTAGCCATCATCGCCTACAAGCAGCCTATCACCAAAGCGGAAATTGATGCATTGCGCGGTGTTGATACTAACTTAAAGCCACTAATCGAAAAAAATCTAATAGAGATTCGTGGGCGACAGAATAGTCCCGGCAAACCTTTGCTCTATGGTACGAGTAGTTATTTCCTTGAATATTTCGGTTTGAATTCGCTTAAGGATTTGCCTCAGCTTCCCGAAATCGAAGAAATTACTTCAGCCAATGAACCCATCACTCAATCCCAGACCGATGCGCTTGAATAAATACCTCGCTCTGTGTGGCTTGGATTCTCGACGCGGTTGTGAAGAGCTAATTACCGCCGGTCGAGTCAGGATAAATGGAGTAGTTGTAGACAAACTTTCGGCTCAAGTCATGCCAGACGATAAAGTGCTTCTCGATGGCAAGGTTATCCAGCCGCAACCGTTAGTCTATGTTTTGTTGAACAAACCGCGCGGCTATATTACCACCCGTCATGATGAGTTTCAGCGCCAGACTGTTGCGCAGCTGGTTCCTCTGCCGGTCAAATTGAATCCGGTAGGACGACTTGATGCTGATTCGAGCGGAGTGTTATTATTGACGAATGATGGTGAATTGCATTATCGTTTAACCCATCCACGCTTTGGAGTAATACGCCACTATCGGGTGACGATTGCAGGGAAATTATCGCCGGGTGAGATGCAGCAACTGCAAAAAGGAATTGAAATTTTGCCCGGAAAAGTTGCTCGTCCCACTCTAAAACGTATCAAATCGCGTGATGACCATACTGTCCTTCATCTGGAATTAGGAGAGGGCTTGAATCGGGAAATACGCCGTATTTTTACAGCTCTCGGCAAAAAAGTGCTGGCTCTTGATAGGCTTGCTTATGGTGGTATTCGCTGTAGGGAACTCCGTCGGGGGGCGTGGCGCTATTTGACCTCTGCCGAAATCTCTCGTCTCAAAAAACTGGTGGGTTTAGAGTGAAGTGTTGTTACCTTACCGAGCAAGTATTAATTTTAGCGAGTTTTTTTCCAGTATAAAGGAGTTTATGAAACCAATCCAAGCATTTACTGTCTCCCCTATTTTACCGAAAAAATTAGAAGGACTGCGCGAGATTGCCTATAATTTATGGTGGACCTGGAATGCCGAAGCGCGCGATTTGTTTAGTCGGCTTGATATGGATTTGTGGGAGGAAACCCGCCATAATCCGGTGGCGGTTCTGGCGCGTGTCAAGCAAGAAGTCTTAGAAGCTCGTGCTCAGGATGATAGTTATCTCTATCAGCTGCAGCGGGTCATGGAGAAGCTCCATTATGCCTTAAATTCCCAGACCTGGTTTCAGAAGGTCAGTAAGTTCAATCACAATCTTCATATCGCCTATTTCTCTATGGAATACGGCATTACTGAAAGTCTGGCGGTGTATTCAGGTGGCTTGGGAGTCCTTTCTGCCGACCATTTGAAATCGGCTTCGGAACTGGGAATTCCCCTTTTTGCCATTGGTTTGTCCTATCAGCATGGCTACTTTCAGCAAAAATTGAATATAGATGACTATCAGGAAGAGCAATATCCCGTCAGTGATTTCTACAATCTGCCGTTGACCTTAGTCAAAGACAGTAAAGGTAAACCGCTCTATGTTGATGTTCCTTTTCCAGGGCGACAAGTACGGGTACGTATCTGGAAAGCTCAGATTGGGCGCATTCCACTCTATTTACTGGACACCAATATTCCCGAGAACAGCGAGGCAGATAAGAAAATCACAGCTGAATTGTATGGTGGCGATGGAGAAACCCGCATTCAGCAGGAAATTATCCTGGGACGCGGTGGCGTCGCCGCATTGAAAGCTATGGGTGCCCCGCCTTACATTTCTCATCTAAATGAAGGTCATTCGGCTTTTTCGGGGCTGGAACGTATCAAGAGCCTGGTCTTGAATTCCGGGCTCAATTTCTATGAAGCACTGGAAGTTGTCAAAGCCAGTTCGGTTTTTACTACCCATACACCTGTGCAGGCTGGAATTGATATTTTTCATCCCGACCTGATTGCCCGTTACTTTGGAGATTATTGTGAGGAAGTCGGTATCAGCATTGATGAACTCCTTGCTCTGGGACGAACCAATCCTGATGATAGTCAAGAGCATTTTTCTATGGCAATTCTGGCAATCAATCTTTCCTGCAAAACCAATGCGGTCAGTCAGCTTCATCAGCGCGTTGCCCAGAAAATGTGGCAATCCCTCTGGCCTGACATTTTACCAAAAGAAATTCCCATTATCAGCGTTACCAATGGTATTCATCATAAATCGTGGGTTTCGCAGGAAATAGCGGAGCTATTCGACCGCTATTTAGGACCGGACTGGTATCGCGAACCCGCCGATACGAAAGTCTGGAAGAAAATTGAGACCATTCCCGATGTAGAGCTGTGGCGGACACACGAGCGGCGACGCGAACGACTCGTGGCTTTCGCTCGTCGCCAGTTGACACAGTCGTATATTAACTTAGGTAAGCCGCAGCCAATGATTGACCGGGTCAAGAGTGTGCTTAGCACCGAAACGCTTACCATTGGCTTTGCGCGGCGATTTGCAGCTTATAAGCGAGCCTATTTGCTGTTTAGCGACCCGGAACGCCTGGCGCACATTTTGACCAATCGCGAACATCCCGTACAGATTATCATTGCGGGAAAAGCCCATCCACGCGACGAAGAAGGCAAGCAGTCAATTCGCAAAATCCTAAAACTTTCGCATGAAGAACCATTCTACCAGCATGTAGTTTTCTTAGAAAACTATGATTTGAATATGGCGCGTTATCTTGTTCAGGGCTGTGACCTGTGGCTTAATAATCCTCGCCGCGGCTTGGAAGCCTGCGGCACCAGCGGTATGAAAGCCGCCGTCAATGGTGGCTTGCACTTTAGCACGCTCGATGGCTGGTGGGACGAAATCTATCGTCCTGAAATTGGCTGGGCAATCGGAACGCGCGAGACTTACCCCGACTTTGACTATTGGGATAAGCAGGAAGCTAATATCATCTATAATGTGCTGGAAAATGAAATAATCCCGACCTTCTATAAACGGGACAGTGACAATTTGCCACGCAGCTGGATTCGTATGATGAAAGACTCGATGATGACCATCTGTCCCATCTATAATTCTAATCGTATGCTTTGTGAGTACACTGAAAAAATGTACTACCCGGCGGCAGTGCGCACCCAGCGAATGCAGGAGAACGATTTCATTTTATCAAAAGAACTGGCTACCTGGAAAGATAAAATGCGCAACAACTGGGATTCTATCCGCTTCCTGAACATTGAGAGCAGTGCGACCGAAGAACTTTCTGTCAAAAGTATGCTGGAAATCAAAGCCACTATTTTTTTAGATGGAATTGCTCCAGAAGATATTGATGTGCAGATATACTATGGACGGATTGATGCCAATGGTCTCATACAGGATGGAAATTTTACTTCGATGGTCGTCGAAAAAATCCTGGATGCTAATAAATTCCGCTATGTGGGGGAAATCCGCAACTGGGCAAGTGGATTAAACGGCTATACCATTCGAATCATTCCTAATCATCCCGCTCTGGAGCATCCCTTTGAAGACGGCTTAATTCATTGGTTCGAAGAATAGTCAAGTTATAGGGTATTTGTGGGTCATAATACAAAGTAATCTGATGCAGTTAATCAGCGACGAAACAATTATTGTTAGAATTCGCCAGGTTGAAAGGTTAGTAGTTCTGACCGGAGCGGGCATTTCTGCTGAAAGTGGTATACCGACCTTTCGAGGAGAAAATGGCATCTGGAATAAGCTTTCACCCCAGGAATTAGCCAGTTTTGAAGCGTTTTATCGCAATACCGCAATGGTCGTCGAATGGTATCGTCAACGCCGCGATATAATCACTAACGCCCAACCCAACGCCGGACATTACGCCTTGGTAGAACTGGCTCAAATGGTCACGGAATTTCATCTCATAACTCAGAATATTGATGGTCTCCATCAGCGTGCCGGTAGCCAGGATGTAATCGAATTGCACGGGAATATCATGGAGAACTATTGTATCCGGTGCGGCAGACAATTCGATATTCAGGAATTCGATATAATTCTAAATTCTTCTTTTAACCATATTCCACGCTGCGATTGTGGCGGACTCATCCGTCCCAATGTCGTCTGGTTCGGAGAATTATTACCTACTGATGCAATCAATCGAGCTGTCAAGGCTGCGCGTCAGGCTGATTTGTTCCTGTCAGTGGGCACATCAGCGCAGGTGCGCCCGGCGTCCGACTTACCTTATCTAGCACATGAGAATGGCGCTCTGCTAATCGAAATTAACCCTGAGCGTACTCCTTTAACTGCCGAGGCGGATTTATTCCTGCAAGGTTTAGCAGGTACAATTCTACCCCAATTTAACCAGGAATTCAAGACGTTGCGGACACATGCCGTGTAAAAAGAGTCAAACATGAATGGGTCAGTATTCTCCAAAGCAATCCTAATCAGCAGTTTTAGTGTGATGGGAGTGCTATTATCAAATTGCGCCTACTTTAACACTTACTATAATGCCGAGAAATATTTTCAGGATGCGGTCAAAGAATATAGTAACCTTCCCCCGGATGGAAAAATCACGCCTACTTTGCGGAAAAAACTTGACGCCGTCATCGATAAATCCAATAATGTTTTGACCCTTTATCCTACCAGTCGCTGGGCAGAAAATGCGCTCTATTTACTTGCACGCGCATCCTATTATAAAGGCGACTATAATTTTGCCCGTAAAAAGTTCGAGGAGTTCCTCAATTTATATCCCCAGAGCAAATTAGTCCCGGAAGTGCTCATCTGGTATGGCAGAAATCTCTGGAAACTCAACGACCGTGAAACGGCATTTTACCAGTGGAATCGTGCGATTAAGAAAATTCGCGATAATACTCTGTTAGCTGAACTTTATTACTCCATTGCTGAACTTCACAGCAATTCCAATCAACTGGATTCCGCTCTCTTCTATTACCGTAAAGTCACCGAGACCGGCAAGAGCCTTGAAATAGCCGCCGATGCCCAGTATAAAATTGCCGAAATCTATCTTAAAAAGAATGACGCGGCAGCAGCTATCAAAAATCTGAAAAAAGTATCCCAATTTTCACCATCAACGCGCTTGCGCAATCAAATGCAACTCCTCCTGACCCAGATTTATCGGCAATCGAAGCGTTATAACGAAGCCATTGAAATTATTAATGACCGCTTAAACGACCAGGCTAATGAAGCCATCTGGGGTGACTTAGAACTGCAACTCGGTTTAGTCTACCTTGATAAAGGCGATTACGATGATGCCCAGGCGTGCTTTTCTCTGATTACTGAGAAGTACAAAGGGAAACCAGTCGCCGCCGCAGCCTACTATCGCCTGGCACAATTGAATATGAGTCATTATCACAACTATGAGCACGCTCAAACGCAATTTGAAAATGTCCTGAAAGAAGATTCTAAGTCACCCTATGCTAACGAGTCCCGGTCGCGTGCTGCCGAAATCAAACGCTTTTTTGGTCTAAAGAAGAGATTGGAAGGTACGTTGAAACAGGTCACGGAACTCGAACGGGCTAAAGCTATGGCGCAAGATACTACGTTTAAAAAGTGGGAAACCAGTAGTAACCCAGATGAAGTCAAGAAAGCCTTCGAAAAACAGGTTTCTACTAAAAAAGGAGTCGATACTGCTGCCGTTTATGCGGACTATTATAACTGCCTGTTTGAAGTGGGCGAATCTTTTTATTTTAATTTTGGGGAAATAGATAGCGCGCTGTATTATTATCAAACTCTTGCTGCCTACACTTATCTTAATCCTGTCCGGGATAAAGCACTTTTTTGCCTATTCAAAATTTACCAGGAGAAACAGGACGAACGGGCAGAGCCGGTTAAAGCCGAACTGCTGCAGGCTTTTCCCTATTCGCGCTACACTGCCGCACTGCTGAATCAGACCACTATTCTGACTGAGACCGAGCAGCGTGCTGAAGATTTATTCCAGATTGCCGAGCGCTTTCGCGATACTAACCTCGACTCGGCCTTGATTTATTATCAACGGGTGGTCGTAAATTATCCTAATACGCCGGCTGCCGAAAAAAGCACCATGAATATCGCTTACCTGTACCATCATAAATTATTTAATCTCGAAAAAGCTATAGAGTGGTATAAAATATTCACGGACAATTATCCAAAACATGCCTATTATGCTCAATTCCGGGCAACCTACGAACAGCTCAAAGGAATAAAAAGTGCACTGGAAAGCCAGTCTCAAGGTGAATCTAAGTTGTCCGAAAATCCCCAGCCATCTCCGCCTAATTTTGTTCCTCAACCCGACCGAGGAGACGAAGAAGAACGCCCATGAAAGTGTTCCTAAATAGTCCGATTGCCGAGAATCGTCTTATTGCCCGCGATACTTTCTTGCTACGCCTGCCAGCGTTGGAATTGACTTCAGTTGCTCGACCGGGGCAATTTGTTAATCTTTATTTTAATAATCCTGTTCATCTTTTTCCGCGTCCCTTCAGCATTGCTGGATTTGAGGACGACCACATGCTTATTCTCTATAAAAGAGTTGGCAAAATGACAAGCTATCTATCCACGCTTCCTATCGGAACATCCTTGTTGCTTTTAGGACCGTTAGGTAATTCATTTGTAGTGGACCGCAATTATCCCGTTCTGCTGGCTGGTGGGGTAGGGCTGGCGCCGCTGGCGTTTTTAAATCAAATTTTAAACCAGGAAGAGCGTCCGTCTACTTTGATTTTAGGAGCACGCACCGCGGAAGATCTGCCACTTTTTTCAGCTATCGGCGAACCTGAACTCGTGACAGAAAATGGTTCGAGAGGAATGACCGGTAATGTCCTGGACTATTTTTCTCAACTTTATCCGAACCTACCAAAGCCGTTTACCGTTTACGCTTGCGGACCGGAGGCAATGCTCAGGGCAATAATTCAAATGGCGCAGCACCTTTCTTTTCCCGTGCAAGTCTCACTGGAAAGAGTTATGGCTTGCGGTCTGGGGCTTTGTCAGGGTTGTGCTGTTAAAATAAAAACCGATAATAACACCAGCGGATATAAATTGGTCTGCAAGGACGGACCGGTTTTCAATGGAATGGAGCTAAGCCTGAATGATTGACCTTAGTGTAGATTTAGGCAAAGGATTGGTTTTATCTAATCCACTTTTGACGGCTTCCGGAACTTTCGGCTATGGAGACGAAATTAGTGATTTGAATGTCTTCGATTATTTAGGTGGATTGGTCACTAAGTCAATTACTTTGATGCCTCGTGCCGGCAATCCACCACCACGCATTACCGAAACACCAGCCGGAATGCTAAACTCAATTGGTCTGGCAAATATAGGAGTAGATGCCTTCTTAGAATCGAAGGTGCCCTTTTATCGGCAATTAAACAAGAAAGTCATCGTCAATATTGCCGGTAGTAAACCGGAAGAGTATATTGCCGTTCTTGAAAAATTGACCACACAGGATTGGGTAGCGGCTTTTGAAATTAATGTCTCTTGCCCAAATGTCAAGGAAGGCGGGATTGAGTTTGGCAAAGATCCAGTGGTGCTTGGTAATTTAGTGCGGCAGTTGCGCGCTCTCACCGGCAAATTTCTTATTATAAAATTGACTCCCAATGTGACTGACATTGTTAGCTTAGCCCTATCAGGTCAGGAAAACGGAGCGGATGCCCTTTCGCTTATCAATACCGTTTATGGTGCGGCTATAGATATTTATACACGCCGACCAAAAATTCATACCGTCATCGGCGGCTTATCCGGACCTGCTATTAAACCCATTGCCTTAGCTCATCTTATCAAAGTCCATCGAGCAGTGTCACTGCCACTTATCGGCATTGGCGGTATTTCTAATGGCGCCGATGTCATAGAATTTATGCTGGCTGGCGCCTCAGCGGTGGAGTTAGGGACAGTCAATTTTTACAATCCTCTGGCAGCCCGGGAAATAGTAGCATTTTTAATTAAATATTGCGAGGATCAAAAGATAAAGTGTTTAAGAGAAATCGTTGGACAACTGCAGTCAGCATAGTCAAAGCCCTTTTGCTGCTGCTTTTAGCTTTTTGGTTGTTATGCTGCACAGCTGCCCCGCGTTACGTTTCTCAACCGGGTACTACCGGTAAACCAGGTGAAGCACCACTCCTTATGCCGGGTTCGGCACGTGAAGCGATTTTGACAGCTTCCTTTTATGGAGAAGAATTCCACGGACGTTTGACTTCTAATGGAGAACTTTTTGACATGTATGGCTACACCGCGGCCCATAAGTATTTGCCTTTTGGAACAAGGTTAAAAGTGACCAACCCGGCGAACGGTAGGTCGGTAATTGTCGTAGTCAATGACCGCGGTCCTTTTATCCCCGGTCGGGACCTTGATTTATCTTATGGCGCTGCCCGTAAAATTGGCTTGGTTAATGACGGCGTGGCAAAAGTCAAAGTCAAAGTACTCAAGTATGGTGCTGATACCACCAGGAATTAAAACTACAGGAGAATTATGCATAATTTGGCGACCCGCATGATGATTAATGTTTTGGGTATTCCCGCTATTCTACTAATGGTTAAAATAGGTGGCATACCGTTCTTGATTTTCTTTATGGTTATCGCAGCGGTGTCGCAGGTGGAATTGTATCTATTGATTGCTGAGAAGGGACAACGCCCGGCTCTTTTTCTGGGGATCTTATTGGGTGCCTTATGGATGCTAACAGTGTTTTTTATTCCGCAATATGCTTTTCCTGTTTTAATTGGTATGGTTACAATCCTTCTTCTTGCTGGGCTTTTTCGTCCCATTCAAGGAGCATTGGCTAATCTTGCCACGACCCTACTTGGAGTTTTCTATCCCCCAGTTTTACTTTCGACTCTGTTTTTAATCCGCAGCAATACTCATGATGGTCGCCAGGTTCTGTTCATGTTATTTGCTTCGATATGGATATGCGATTCCTTAGCGTATGTTTTTGGTAAATGGTTTGGACGGCGTAAAATTGCTCCGCACATCAGTCCCCATAAAACTGTGGCTGGGTGTGTTGGTGGTTTAGCCGGTGCAGTGGTTACGGTCTTAATCTTTTGGTATTTAGGTTGGCAGCCGGATTTCATGAGTTTTAATCAGGTGATAATATTTGGTATTTTGACAGGTGTTCTTGGTCAGGCTGGTGATTTTGTGGAATCCATTTTCAAGCGCGATGCCGGTGTCAAAGATTCCAGCCGCTTACTCCTGGGACATGGAGGAATGCTGGATAGATTTGACTCATTTTTCATCGGAGCACCGGTTGTCTATCTCTATATAACCTGGTTATTAAAGTAAGCGGCAAAAATGGAGGGAAATGCGATGGCCGAGCTGAATCAGAATAATGGCAAATTACTCGAGTTTTTAGTAGAACAGAGTGATAAGCTGTGTGATGATGGCAAACCAGTAGCGATTATTCTCGCTGCTGGTCACGGCAAACGCATCAAATCTGAACGGTCAAAAATGCTGCATGAAATCTGGGGCGTTCCGACGGTAGTGCGGGTAGCACGGGCTGCCAGTCTGGGACTCGACTCTGCCAATCAGATTATTGTTGTCGGCATAAAGGCCCATGAAGTCGTGGCTAAAATGGGCAAACAGGCGCAGCGGGTCTTTGTTTATCAGAAGGAGCAAAAAGGAACAGGAGATGCCGTTAGAACTGCGCTATCCGTTCTCCGCAATTACCAAAATGTCAAATCCCTGGTAGTTTTTCCTGGTGATATGGGGTTAATTACGCCGGAAGTGGTGGCTGATTTCTACCGTTACTTTCAATCTTCCGGCTGCTGTTTAACAATTTTGACGGGAATCTTCCACGGCCCAGTGAATGAAAACAGTTATGGTCGCATTCTGCGGGTACCGTCGCGACGGGCAGACGGTTCTCTCAGTGGTGCCGACGAAGGTAAGGTCATTGAAATTAAAGAGCATAAAGACATTTTGGCTCTGCCGGATGATAGACCCTATGAAGTTCCGTTCCGTGACCACAAATATGTGTTTTCGAAAAAAGAACTACTTGAAATTAAAGAGTATAACGCCGGAGTATACGCTATTCAATATGAACCTTTTGCTCAACTCATTGATAAAATCAGCCCCAATAATGTGCAAGGTGAATTCTATCTAACTGATATAATCGCCATTTTCAATCAAAACGATATTGCGGTTGAAGCCTTCTCGGTCCAGGATGAGACTGCGGTCATTGGCTTCAATGTCAAGAGCATTTTGCGCCAAATGGAGCAAATTGCTCGTCGTAAAGTCTGGGAACAATTGCGGGATATTATCTACATCGAAGATGAAGATGATTTTTTTATCGCAGAAGAAGTAGTGCAGCAAATCCTCGAAATGGACAAAACCTGTCCAGCTCTTGATATCCAAATCGGAAAGGGCGCCTACATCTCCAAAGGTGTGCAGCTGAGTCGCGGAGTCATCATCAAAACCAATTGCTATCTCGCGGGAAATATTGAAATCGGCGAAAATACGACAATTCAAGAAAATGTTTCTCTAAGTACTTATTCCGGTCAAAAGATGGTCATCGGAAAAAATTGTATCATCATGCGCGGTGATTTAATCAAAGGCAATATTCGCATTGGAGACAACACCCGCATCGAATCGGGTGTCATTATAACAGGCAGCGATGAATTTCCTACACTAATTGGTAAAAATGTAACGATTAAAGGTACAACCTATATCTTCGGTTCTATTATTGAGGATGACCTTTTCATCGAGCATTCCGTTATTAAATGTAAACGCGTCGAACGCACTGTTCGCAAAGACGGTAGCATCCAACCCGTCCGCTGGATAATGCCGCCGCCACAGGGGTTAGACATTATTCGCGAATTAGACGAGTAAAAAACTTTGATTTACTGATAATCGTCGCAATTTTCTGCGTTTAATTAGAAAATATCCACCATTGGGAACATTTTTCCAAAAAGTGGATATTTCCGAGTGGTTGGTCAAAACCTGCTATAAACTAATTCTCAGGTCTTCAGTGGCTAAGGAGATAGTAAGATTACTGTTTGGGTAGGTGATATTTTTAAAATCGATGGATTTTTGCAAGATTTCTTCAATTTCAAAGTCACTCCGGTCTGGGTCGTGGTGGAAAAGTATCAAACGCTTGACTCCCGCCTGTACAGCTAATTCGACGCCAACCAGAGCAGAGCTATGTCCCCAGTCTTCTTTGTGAATAGCCTCCTCAAAGGTATATTGCGCATCGAAAATAAAAAGGTCGGCATCTTTGAAAAAAGCAATGTTCTCTTTGGTGGAATGCTGGTCTAAATTTTTGTACTCTGAGTCGGTGGCATAAACCATTACCTTGCCTTCATGTTCGACCCGGAAGCCAAAGGAACCGCCGGGATGATTGAGCGGTATGGTGCTGATATGAATATTACCCAATTTTAGATTGGCGTGGTGTTCCAGCTGAATAAAATTTTTTCGAGCAGCCATGTGGTCGAGTGAAACTGGGAAAAAGCGGAAATCCTGTTGTTCCTCGAGGCGCTGTTTTAAATTAGGATGGCAACTGTAAAAATTGAGAGTAGTATTGGGGAAGTAAGCGGGAGTAAAAAAAGGAAAACCAAGAATATGGTCCCAGTGAGTATGGCTGAGGAAAATATGTAATTCCAGCTTTTGACGATTGGGGCTTGCTTTGAGTAAATGGTTGCCCAGGTTTTTTATACCACTACCCATATCGAAAATCAGGATTTTATTATCGGCGCGTACTTCTACACAGGCAGTGTTGCCGCCTAATAAGCCCGTTTCAAACTGAGGGAAAGTTGCAAGGAATTTTTCCAATTCGGTTGGATTTTGCTGGATTTCTGGAGGAATTTTGGGAATGAGGCGCAGAAATTTAGCTTTA
This sequence comes from Fidelibacterota bacterium UBA2242, assembly GCA_002347855.1. Taxonomy (GTDB): domain Bacteria; phylum Fidelibacterota; class UBA2242; order UBA2242; family UBA2242; genus UBA2242. The sequence continues at coordinate 63,488 of DDYE01000001.1, read as the reverse complement.
AGTTGTTCAGAAGTAAGTGGGGTAGGGATTGAACCGCGTACGCCCCAGAATCCTATTTGCATAGTTTTACTCCTTGCACAAACATTTATTATTAGAAAAGCGTATTACTTGACTATTTAGAAAAATCAATTCCGCGCCGGGCAATATCTTGATGTCTTGTGGTGTGGAAGTGCCCATATATCTGGCGCAGGTTCAGAAACGCTTATTTCATTTCAAGCGCCTGAACCATGATACTACCTTTATTCATAAGTTCATAGGCAATCCATTGCCCATCCGGAGACCAGCTTGGATTCATTTCCAAATCCAAATCAGTGGTGGTGAGCTGAAAGCGGCTTTTGCCGTCTGCCGTAGCAATAAAAAGATCAGCATAAGTGTAACGGTGGCCATCGTCGAGGGCGTAAGTATAACAGATAAAGCGACTATCCGGTGACCAAGTGGGTTGAAAACCACGTCCGATTTCAACTGGTTGGCTGCCATCAAGCTGGGTAATAGTTAGAGTACCATCGAATTTTTCCACTGCCAGCAATTTGTTATCGGGTGAAGGCGTAATCGCCAGAATTCTGGCAGTTCCTAAATCAGCGGCTTTTTCTTGTTTATCAGCTGAACCATATAAGAATAGGCGGTCATTTTTTACATAGGCGAAGTTTTCCTTTGGCTGCTGGCTGCTCTTTGAAAGCGGGTAGAGGCGCATCTTGTCAGTCGAACTCAAATAAAGCATATCGTCATTGGTAGTCCAGAAAGGGGTCCCGGGCAGCAAGGATTCCCAGCTGCTCAGTGCCTGACGGGTTTTACTTTCAGTATCATAGACTACGACCTGATTGAGACGACGATTATTTTCGTACTTCGCGACTCGTGCGGCAATCCATTTGCCATTGTGAGACCAGCGCGCACCCCATCCAGCAGAAGGCTCATCACTAATCATTTCGACTTTGCCTTCGGGAAAAGTGATGAGATAAATTCCCGTGTAATTAGCGCCAGAGACCATGATTTTTTTACCGTCAGGTGACCAACGCGGTGCAGTAAACGACTTGTACTCCGCGGGATTAACTTGAAAGGGCTTATCCACAGGTTTTATCACTTGAGCCAGTGCCAGGCTGATAAAAATTGTCAAAAATGCAATTAAAAATCGCTTCATTTTATAACCTTTCCTTATTATTTGAAGAAGACTGCCCAGGGCTAATGGCATTGCTCGGCGGGCTTTCATTCCCAACTCTGTCAATGCCGGTGATGATGTAATAAAAGCGGCTGTTAAATTGTTTCGCTTTAATCTGATACTCATCTTTATCGCCGGGAATAATGGCGAAAATGTTTTCGCCGTTCTTATAGTCAATATTTTTCTGGCGTTCGCGATAAATGACAAATTGGTGGTACTTAGATCGTTCTGCAGGGGGAACTTGCCAGGTGAATAGCAGATTATGGTCGGCAGTCTCAGTAACATTAAAATTTGATGGCGCGGATAGAACAGTGCGTATTTTCCATGGACAGGGTGGTACTAATGCCGGATAGAAAAATTTGAGCGTTTTTAGCGCCGCTAATTTGCTGCTATCCAACGAACTAATGGCGAAAAAAACCATACCTTTAAGCTTGTTGTTTCTGACATCACTAATTTCGTCGAGAATTTCATTCCACTCGAGCCGATAGACACCCATTCCCGCAAATACTGGACGTTCATCTTCAATATAATTTTTCCATTCCTTCAAGACTAGAGGAAAAGAGTTGGCGCGCTGAAAGCGGCCATAGTAAATCATTGGAATAATCCAGTCAATCTTGCCGATTTCTGCCCAACGCCTTGCATCTTGAAAAACGGTATAGTAACCATTCCAGCCCGAGGTTTTATAATTGCCAATCACTGCTGCTGAGACTTTCACATAGGGTTTAATGTTCGTGATGCAGTCGTAGGCTTTAGCAATGAAAGTCGTAACCTGCTCTCTTTGCCAATCATCCCAATCGAGATTCAAAGGATTGCTGATTGGGCTTTTGAAGCGTGCCAAACTCACCCGATCATACGAGTAACCCATCTGGCGTGAGCCTTCTGGATAGCGAACATAGTCAAAATGAATTCCATCTACATCGTAATTAGAGACGATTTCGGCAATGACTCGCAAAATGTGTTCGTGGACTGCAGGGTTGCCGGGTGAGAAGGTAATATAATGTTCTGACTTTGGCATTGCTCTACCGCTGCTATCACAAACCAACCATTCCGGATGACTCAAAAGCGGATGGATTGGTTTAGTCCGGGGAGGAATAGTGGTTCCACGCCAAGCAGGAAATACATTCACCCAGGCATGTAATTCTAAACCGAGTGCGTGGGCTTGCTGGATGGCAAATGCAAGCGGGTCCCAACCAGGGTGCTGACCCAGTTTACCGGTCAGTAAGGCACTCCAGGGCTCATACCGTGATGGATAGAGGACATCGCCATTACCACGAATCTGAAAAAAAACGACATTCAGGTTAGCCGCGCGAATCTGCTGAAAGGATTTGGCAATATACTGGCGAATCGAATCCTGATCGTGGCTTGGAAATGATTCAGCGTAATCGAAACGACTCATCCAGACGCCGCGCAGTTCTTTGGCAGGAGTGCTTACTAACTTGGGTCGAGTAAAGTTGTGAAAAAGGGAAATCAAAATTAGGACGATGAAGAGGATAAAGAAGCCCGTTAAAAACCACAGAAATAGGCGCTTAGTTTGAGGTGACATTGCCGTTTCCTTTAATTCTATCTGCCCATGTTAGCCGTTTGTGTTCCATGAAACTCCAACATTGAATTAAATATAAGCAAATTGGGTTAAAATTTCCTTAGTTTTTATTATTGGGATTATTGACAACCTGCCAGCAGCCTCTCGATGAAATAAAGCAAAGGCTGCCAGTAAAATCCGAGAATAAATAAAGGTATAAAGAGCAGAACCTTTCCGATTAAGGTTTGAAATACAGGTTGGGTTGTGGCGATTTCAGAAAAGGATTTTTTGGATTCTAGCTCGATTTTAATCCGTTGCGTATAAAGCCAGAAGGTGATGGCATAATTGACCAGACCAAAGATAAGAAAAATTATGCCTGGTAATCCGCGATTAACAAAAACCTGGAAAATTTCCCAGCGCACCGCAAAACCCGCTGTCAATGGCAAACCGCATAGATTTGCCCATGCCCAGAAGCGCACCAGGTCAAAGGTCCCGCGCGACGGGACTATAGTCAGCAGCAGGTAAGCATAAAGACAGACCAAGCAATAAAAAATTGCTACTGCCATTCCCCACAGACTCCCCGCTGCGATTGCCAATAGAATCAATCCTGTATGGATGGGAAAGGTTATTTGCAGAAAATCCTGTTCCGTCTGTGACTGTGGAGCTTTTATGTTCGCTATCGTGAGAGTTATGATTCCTACCAGACCGATTACATTAAAAAATGCCACGCTCTTTGCTGCATTTACAAAAGGGCAAACGATTTTGAGAAGGATAACAAGCTCCAGCAAGGGTTGTAAGAGGGTAAGAACGAGGTATAGTGATTGGGAATCTATTGCGGCTCGGTCGCGACTACCGCTCGGCTGAAAGGCACCAAGAATTAACTGGCGTAAACCAAGCAAAATGACGACCGAAGGTATAAAAACTCTACTTGGCATTGATTGAGTGGCTGTTAAATCCAGACTGTGAGTCTGATAAATATACCAGCCCGCACCCCAGAACATCAGCAGAGAACTGATTATGCCGAAGCGCAAGGCCAAATCATTTATCGGCATGTTATTATTTTTTTGATTGATCAATTTGAGAAAGTAGAGATTCAGCAAGTTCCAGTGATAAGCAATTAAAATAAATAGAAGATTAGAGCTCGAAACAAGGCAGAACCCGCTTAAAATGATATTTATCAGGTAAAATTCAAAATACTTAGCACACTCTTCTACCTTTCGACTATATAAAATAAATAAACCTGCGACAACTAAAATGATTTTAATAGCTATAGTCCAGCGGGATAAATGCAGCAAACCACTAAATAAAGTCAGTGGTGATTGTGGCAGGAAAATGAGCAGAAAAAGCAGGATTATTAAACTTATTTTTGCCAGGCGCATCTGGAAACGACAGGGCGCTTGCGCTATTTCCAGACCAAGTAGCGCGATGGTCGTCAACCCGAGAAGTAACTCTGGTAGTAATTGCGCCCAATGACCAAATTGAAGCATTTAGATAACTACTTGATGGGATGAATGATGTTGATGAGGTTTTGCAGTGGCACGGTTGGCAGACGCAATATAATTCCGGGTAGAATACCCCATATAAAAAGTAATGCCAATAGAAAAATGGCTATCACCCGCCAGTGGTATGAAAAATCAGGTGTTGAGTCTTCAGCGCGTAGTGATTTGAGCAGATACTTTCCCAAAATTCCAGCATTAAGAGCGACACCCAGCATACCCAGAATTGTTAGTGCTTGCCAACCAGGCAGGGCGAACAGTCCGAGAAAGCAAAGCAGCGTGGCGCAGAAAATGGCAAACCCCGGCGCACCTGAGGCTGCCAACAAACTGAGCAGCAAGAGCGGTCTCGTTCTACTATGCATGGTAGAAGTTTCAGGTGTCGTAGTGGAATTAACTGGTTCCGTATGTCCAAAGCCTTTCTCCCACATAAAAAGAACGGGGAAGAGGATGCCCTGGCTGATTGCCAGCAGGATTGCTCCAGCTGCACCGTGAAGCGCTGCGCTGGTGGAAGACGGATTGGAATTACTCAGAGATGCCAAGCCAAGTAAAACAAGACCGGATTGGCTGACCGCACTGTAAGCTATATCAGTGGTATAATGTTTCTGTCCCCAACTCGATAGACCAGCATAAAGCAAGTTGAGCAAACCCCAAATTGCCAGAATAAATAAAAGATAATTGGAGATGGCAGGGAATAAGCCCAGAAATGGGCGTAATAGCAGATAGATGCCGGATTTTCCTATCAGACCAATCACAATAATTTTTAACACCAACGAGGAATCCTGGACGATGTTAATCAACCAATTTTGCATTGGTATCAGCGGAATAAAGATGGCAATCCCAATTAGAAATATAGGCGCAATTACTACTTGCGAGCGCCAGGTTAAATTGGCTCCATTGAAAAGTTCCAGAATGTCAAAAGTAGGGATATGGCTTTCATAATAAGTCAGCAAAAGGCTCAGCAGTATCAGGAAATAACCACACAGCGCAAAAATACCATAGCGGGCTGCTTGTTCGGGTCGTCTATTATCATGCCAAAGTCCAGCAAATAAGAATGTGGCAAAAAGTAATAATCCCAGAAAAACTGCCAGAAGCAAGAGATTTAGCGCAGTCAATAAACCATTTATGCTAAAATCAATTATCAAAAGGTTAAGTAAAAAGCCCTTTACTTCCTTTTCCCGTCGCCACTCGAGTAAAACTGAAACGAATAGGAGCAAATTTGCCATCAACAGAAAGGGCAAATTAATGCCATCTACTCCCAGCAGATAATAAGTCGCCGAAGCGCCAAACCATCTAATTCGTTCCGAGAATTGAACCCCACCGGCATAAACATCATAGCTCAACAACATTTCGATTGTCAGCCATAGTTGCAGTCCCGTAAAGATAGCAGCCCAGACTCTCATCTCGCATAGTTTATCTTTGCGATAGAGACTGACAAGAATGATACCTGCTAAGGCAAAAAATAGGTCAAGGGAAAGGTAATATTTAGGCATACGCTCTCAAGTTCTCCCTACTTAGATTATCACAATTAAAAGTGCCATAAGTAAAATAAGAAAGATAAAGAACAAAATATCAGACCAGACACCGTGCCCGATTTTCTTTATCAACTTCTCATATACCGCGGTTACCCGTGCGAAAATAAACTGACTCTTACTAATCACCGTGGCATTTAAATGGGATGGTAACGATGAAACATTATCAAGTGATTTTGCTAAAATTGTCGTTGACCAGCGGGCAATTTTTTGATTAAGGCGAGTGACCAGTTGCGATAATTTATCCGGAAAATCGAAAAGACAGATAATCAAGAAACGGTCGCGACGATATTGTGGAATGGCGGTATAAGTTAGTTTTTCTCCAAAAAAGATAAAAACAAAAGCTGCTACCGTAATCGAACCAAATAGCAATAGATTCGCTGTCCATTGAGACATTTTTATTTGATTTACTGGCTGTAAAAATGCCCCTGTCCCAAGCCAGTTTGCCCAGCTAACATTGGCCGAGAAAGGATTGATACCTGACAGGGTATAAGGTAAGTAGCAAATAAGCAAAATGCAGATTGCTAATGCACCTGCCAATCTAAACGCGGGATATGCTAAAGGAAATATTTTATTATCCGTGGTCGGGACTCTTTTCAAAGATACAACTGTATGAAAGGCGACCCAAGTGATAAGAAAGGTTGATAAAACCATTAGAGATAACAAACTATAGCGATAAAAGGGAGAATAACTGGTTCCCCCCAGCATTGCTGACAGAAGCGAGAGTTTTAGATTGTAGGTCAGGGTCAGCGGCGCACCGCTGAGAATTAAAGCGACGACTATTTGCCAACTTTTTAGTGACGTAGTGGGTGATTGAGAAGCAGCACCAATGATAATTGTATCTCCAATGTGCAGATATGCCCAAACGATTAGTACAAGGGCGATTGAAATCAGCACCGAAAGAAAAAGCAATATCCAGATTTGATTGGGGGCGAGCAAACCCACCAAAATTGACCCTAGGCACCCGGTGGTATACAGACTCCAGAGCCTTTGACTGGAAGAATTTACCTGTTGGGCTTCGTGCCAGGAAATTATTAAAGTGAAAAATCCAGCTATAGCTAAGCCTGTTAAATGATAAGGTGAAATCAGCGCTAGGTATTTTAAGAGCAGCATAGCCGGTGCTATAATAGTGCCGCTATGGAATAAAAAAGTTTTTGCGAAACTGGATTCAGATTCAGAAAAGTTTGCCAACCAATTCGGGAAGGGAAATTGAGCAGCCTGAAGCAAAATAATCAATCCGACTAAGATGCCTGTGGTCAGACGGAGTTCAGGTGCTAATCTCGCCAGAGCATTATTGCTGAACAATGTCTGTCCAGAAAAAACCATTAGAATCAAGTTGGCAAAAAAGAGTAAAATTGCGCCCAACGCAGGCGAGAAAAACCTCTTATTTAAAACATCTTCGGTCCTGTTATTAGCAATGATTAATAGCAAAGCTATCTGCCAGAACCAGAAAAACGAGAAACTTATCACATCTTGTGCTAAAAGTAAGCCCCATAAAATGCAATTGAAACTGACAATGCTGGTAAAATTCTTCCGTTCACGCCAAATCGATGGGAAAACCAATAACAATCCAAATAACAGCAAACTGAATACTCCTCCGACGAGGGCAACAGTAGAATTTAGTCCCAACTGAAGCGTTAGGATAATGTCATCAACATTTAGCCAGACCATGGAAATGTCTTCGGCATATTCAGCCGATTTCAGGAGAAAGGCGGTCACGCCGATAGCAGCTTCCATGAGAAGCACTATTCTAAAAATTGTTCCCAGGTACCACCGCTCCCTTAAATCTTCCCTAATAAAGTGATTTAGCACCAGTAATAATAGACAAAGCATACTATTGATAATTGCCCATGCTAACATATTTTTCTCATTCCTTTTCGGATGGTAGGTTTGTTTTCCGTCGAATTGAGCGGTTCAGATACTCAACCAGGAATCTGAGCCAGATGAGAGCAAATAAAACGAGCATTACCATAGCGACTAAGACCGGCGTAATAACGGTTGCACTTAGTCCTAGATTTATGACAATGCCTGTCGTGACAATTATAGCAGAAGCCACATCCGATAAAAGTGTCCGGCGGAAAAAGAAGCCGCTAAAACCAATTACGCCCAGCATCGTGGTATAGATTATCTCAATCATCCGAATCCTTTTGGGTTTTAATCTGGGTGATACCAACTGTTAGAGTAAGAAGTATCCCCGCCGTCAATAAAATCAAAAGTGGATTTTGGGAAATGTCATCGGGAAAATGAATGAGTGGCGTAGGTGATTCACTTATGCTGCGATTTAGAATTTCAATAATAACTGCTAAAAAACTTATCGCCAACAAACCCAGTCCGACAAAAAGTTTTTTCCGACTTAAATCTTTTACGATAGGTGTAAAAGTTAAGGGACTCCAGAAAGAGAGTAGAATAGAGGTCGAGAGCATTAAAACTCCATAGCAGAAAGCTGCTCCTGGAGTATTTTGTAGGTAGAGCAGTCCAGTATTGACGATAGTGAAAAGTAAAAAATTCCCAGTCTTAGACCACGCTCTGCGGCTGAATAGTAAATTCCATGCCGCTATTAAACCGAGAAGCATCAAAATTATTTTGATGATAATGATGATTGTTATCTCCTTAAAGTAATAACAGCCATACGATAATACTTGCAGTTAACACCGGCAGCCCAAATTTAAGGTTTAAATGAACAATCTGCGGAAGCGTCAGGTGCATCATGCGTCGCCGCAACCAGAAAATCGCAAAATACAGTACCATACCCAGGCAAAAAAACCAGATGAGATTACTTAATCCGTTGACAGCTTTTCCTGATTTGCCAACGAGTCCCAGTCCACTGCCAAAAAACAATACAATTGTAAGCATTAGAAGATTAAGCTGCCAGAGAGCTTTAAGCAATGAAAAAAGATTCGCCAGGTGTCTGTTATTTTGAGCCAACTGGCGAGAAATGTCATACTCGAATGGTTTTTGACTGCCATCTATAAGATTAAAAATTAAGGCAAAGTTGACGAGAATTAGACCCATTGTCATTGTCAAAAAGAAATAAGTAATAACATTCCTCATGGTAGAGATACATTGGATATTGACGGCTGTCAGGAAAAAAATCACAACAAAGCCGCTAATAATAAGTCCGCATTTGATTAATCCATAATTAGAAAGAGACGTAAATATTCGGTTCCCAAGCAGAAGAACCGCCAGGGTCAACATGGTGTTCAGAAAATGAAACTGAAATAATTCAGCTGCAATTTTGATTGGTGAAGAATTTGTCAGAAAAAGAAAAGTAAACCATGTCGTTAGATTGAATGAAACCGCCAACCAGTACCAGAGAAAAATATAGCGCTGGTCACGATGAACGGTGCGCGGTAGCTTAATCCAATCTAAGAATGAACCGCGCAGGTACTGCCAATATTTAAGTGTCGAAGATGCATCTAAGTCGGTACTGAGAAAGCGCTGCTCGAGATAAAGCATTTGGGATGCTGCCAGCAACCCGCAAATTAAGAACAGGATGATATTAAGCAATTGCCCCAGCAAAACAGGTTGCCATGTTAGAACGAGATTAAGCCAATTAACAATTAAATGCAGACTCACTGGCTTCCCCCGTCTGGTAAAATGCTAAGAGCAGCAATTAAAATAGCGAGTTCTTCCAATGTCTTGCCGAGAGCAAGACGTTGCAAGTCGCGGCGTACCTCTATTTCAGGATGAATTATCTGGATGTAAAAAATCATTGTCCCGCCGTGGCGGGATGGACTAAGAGTAGCGGGCATAAATCCCCAGGGAGTTTCAATTGAGATTGTGATTTTTTGTTTTGGAATCGAAGATGGAGCGGAGGCAGGAATCGCCTGGCTGGCGTAAACCAGCTGGTCTATCAACAAGCGGATTTTTTGCAAACAATATAAAATTCTCTGGCTTTTATTTTTAAATAGGTCCCAAATGTTGTCAAAACTGACTGCTGGCAATGCCAGCGTTGATTCTGATAATTGCGCCGGCGATGGCAATTTTATTCTCAGGCATTGGTCTACAAATTCGCGTCTGTAGAAAATAAAATCGCAATGTTGGTGGGCGATTCTGTTCAAATCGGGAAGCATGGTGAGGAGGTTTTCAAAGGCTGGTAAGAAGCAATATTCATCAAGACCCTGGATTTGGGACTGAATGCTTAGAATCTCGGACTGGTTGTTCAAAAATTGCCTTAATTGTTGGTGAAAATGCATGGTATCCATCAATAATTGGCGAACACATAGGTTATAATAAAGTGTTGCCATAAAAAAGTTTTCGGTATAGAATCGCCACAGTTCTATCACAATCTTATGCCAGATAGTCACTGCCGAGATTGGCAAATTATAAGCATGACTCAGTAGCAGGCTTTGTCCGATTTGATACCAGATTTCATGTAAATCAGTTGGCTGAGAGTTAAACTGAAAGGTATCTTTTGTGATAATCTCCGACATAGAAATGCGCCTCTTAATTATCGGTGAGGGGATTTTTATTTCCAGTTCCACAATTTTTTCATCTATCATTTTTGCTTGAACCTGCAATTTTTCACCAAAGGGATAACACCAGGTCAGAGCGACATCTGTAGCGTCAGCAGGAGTATTAGTAATAAGTTCCATCACGCGTTCGACTCCGGATTGTCTATTTAGTTGGTCTACGAGGGAGTGATTTTAGAAAATAGAAAATACCCAGGGTGATGGTGGCTATAAATATAATCAGAAAGACGCGATTACCTTTAATTCCCTCACCGAAAAAAAGGGAAAAGAGCATGACCCAGGTGAGATTCCAAATCAGAAACAGCAAAAGTGGAAACTGGTTGACGTGATTAATAGATAAAGGGCGGTCTGCCAATTCTGAGTCAGTAAAGGGTGAAAGGGAAGATGTAGCGTGATTTTTCGCTGCGCCCGAAGGTACAAGTTTACGAAGAATCGGAAGTATGCTTACTCGTCTCAATCGTAATTTCCCGTATATCTTGAAAAGCCAGGGTTAATTTACCTGCCGCAGCAGCGAATGTCAAGGTTTGCGGAGAGATTTGGCTTTTTTAAAAATACATTATAACTTTCGCTGTGAAATAATTGAGGTAAAGGATGAAAATTAGTGCAGACTTTGCAAGTCGGGCTTATAAGCAAGAATACTCCAAAAAACTGACGATTGAGGATGTACAGATTATCGGATTGAAAAGATTCAATGATGATGGTGGTGCCTTTACTGAATTAGCCTGTCTGGCGGGTGGCGTCCTTCAAAACGGTATAAACATAGCCATTGCCCAGATTAATTACAGCGAGATGGCAGCAGGCGCCATCAAAGCCTTTCATTTCCACCAGCAGCAGACTGACATTTGGTTTGTGCCGCCGGGAGATAAGATTCTACTTATTTTAGTGGATTTGCGGGAAGATTCACCGACCTGCGGGGTGCAGCAGCGCTTGATCCTCGGCGATTGTCAGTCGCAACTCATCATCATTCCGCCGGGCGTCGCTCATGGTTGCAAAAATATCGCTGCTCATGAAGGTCATATTATCTATTTTATGGACCAGCAATTCAATCCTGATCCGATGGTTTGTGATGAATGGCGTTTGCCGTGGGACTATTTTGGAGCCGAAATCTGGGATATTCACAAAGGTTAATTTTTAATAAACCGTGTGCAATTTTGACCCAATCCATCAGGGTTTAAGATTATACTTTGCCATTTTGTGATAGAAATTGCGTCGGTCGATGCCGTAAATCTGAGCGGCTTTGGAGACATTCCCGCGCGCCGTAAGGAGTGCGTTTTTAATTAATTCCATTTCGAGGTTTTTCGTCAGCTCGTCAAAGGCCTCTTTATAAGAGCCGTAATTGCTTAAATCACTGTAATAAAAACCCCAGGTTTTCTCTCTGTCGGAGAAAGGTGCGTTCTCGTTGTGGAAGTGAATGTGGTCGGGGCAGATTAAATTCGTCGCCATGAGAGCAGCTTTACGAACGATGTTGCGCAGCTGACGGACATTGCCTGGGTAGTCGTAATTAATCAATTTGATGATAGCGTCTTCGCGAAAACCGCTGATTTTGCGGTCGAATTCCAGGTTAGCCTCGTGGAGAAAGCGCCCGGCTAAGTGCGGAATATCATCAACGCGTTCGCGGAGTGGAGGGACGTTAATGATATATTCCGATAGGCGGAAATATAAATCGCTGCGGAATTTACCTTCATCAACGAGTTTTTCCAGCTTGGAATTCGTAGCCACAATCAGGCGAATATCCACTTGCGTTTCCTTTTTCGAACCGATGGGGTGAAAGGCTTTATTTTCGACCGCCCGTAAAAAACGGCGCTGCTGCTCAAGCGGCAGGTTGCCAATTTCGTCGAGATAAAGCGTTCCGCCGTCAGCTAACTGGAATTTGCCCACTTTTTTTTCATAAGCGCCAGTGAAGCTGCCTTTTTCAAACCCAAAAAATTCACTCTCGATAAGGGTTTCAGGAATGGCACCACAGTCAATCGGGATAAATTGTCGGTTATTGCGCTTGCTTCTTTTATGAAGATAGCGCGCGACGACCTCTTTGCCACTGCCTGTTTCACCTTGAATCATAACGGTGATATCGGTCTGAGCCACGGCTTCAATTTGCTTAAGAAGACGGTGCGAAGCTTCACTCTTGCCAAATATCTGTTCTCCTTCCGGGTCAGCGCCCAGTTCGCGCCGTAAGTGATTAAGTTCCTGTTTAATTTTTTGGTTTTGCAAGCCGCGTTGTACTGTAAGCAACAAGACATCGTTATTGAAGGGTTTTTCGAGGAAATCATAGGCACCCTTTTTCATAGCTTTGACTGCCAGGGCAACATCCCCAAAAGCTGTAATGATGATGACAGCTAAACCGGTATCAATCGCACTTTGAATCTGTTCCAGCACATTTATTCCACTCATATCCGGTAAGCGCATGTCGAGAATAACAGCGTTCGGATTCTTTTCAGCAATCAACTGCAGGGCTTGTTGGCCTGTAAAAGCCTTGAGTGTTTTGTAGCCGTGGTTGCTAAAAAGCTCGGCAATATTTTCGCAGGTATCCTGTTTATCGTCCACCACTAAAATCGTTTCCATGTAATATTACCTCTATCTTTTATGTCACATTACGTTTCAAGTTGAATGACAGGTAAGGTTATGGTAAAGGTAGTGCCTTTGCCCATTTTACTCGTAATTGAAATGTTACCTTTGTGGGCTTCCACTACCTCTTTTGCGGCTGTTAAACCAATGCCAAAGCCCTTGGCTTTGGTAGTATAGAATGGTTGGAAAATGTTCTGGCTGACCTCCGGACTTATACCGATACCGGTGTCGGCAATTGTGAAGTCTATAGAACGATTCTTTTTATTGAATTTTGCCGTGAATTTTATTTGACCTTCGGCAGGAATAGCTTCGATGGCATTATAGATGATATTCTGAAAAGCATGTATCAAACGAATTTCGTCTATTTGAATAGTTGGTAAGTGAGCAGGATAGGAAAATAAAAATTTAATATGTTTATGAGATTCAATACGGTCAGCAATTGAGTCATGCAATTTTTGGCAGAAGTTCGTTGCCGGAACCGGTACTAAGTTTAATCTTTGCGGCTGGGTATAGGCGTACAATTCCTGAATAACCTGATTGCAGATGTCCACATTGCGGCTGATGACTTCCATGTGTTTGGCGAGTTTGGGGTCAGTGGCAGCCAGGGTAGAATCGGCGACAAGTTGAGCCGAACTTTTGATACTTGCCAGAGGATTTTTTATTTCATGAGCGAGTTGCAGCGTAAATTGACGCAGATTTTGCCGTTTGGTTTGTTCGGAAACCTGGAGTTCTTGCAAGGCGGCTTTCAATTGAGTTATATCACGTCCGATGCCATGAATTCCAATTACCTGATCATTTTTGAGGATGGGGCGAACTTTGACCCACATATTTTTGATATTACCGTCTTTAGTCAGAAAATCGCATTCGAAAGTGACCGCCTTATTTTTCATAACCCGTTTGTAATTGAGGATCACTTTAAAGCGATGGGAGGGTGGAATGAGCGATAAGGGATTGAGATTCAGGAGTTCCTTTTTACTGTAGCCGCTGGTTTCGATGAGACACTTATTGATTGTTAGAAATTTACCTTCTGCATCGGTAGTCCAGATGGGGTCGTTTGAATTTTGGAATAGATCGCGGAATTTTTGTTCACTTGCTCGCAGGCGGGATTCGGTCACCTGGCGGTAGTGTATTTCCCGGCGAAGTTGTTTATTGGTCTCGTCCAGTTCGCGTGTTCGACGTTTAACCTCTTCTTCAAGAGTAGCTCGGGCGTCACGCAAGAATTTTTCGATAGCTTTCTGGTCAGTAATATCGCGAGCGTACACGGCAACCGTAGATACGTTGCCTTTGTTATCGAGAATAGGATAGAAGTAGTTGTCGAATACTGTACCGCGACTGGTATCTTCCCAACGCACCATTTCTTTGGTTGACAGACATTGTGTGAGTTTTTCAAATCTAATTTTAGCGACTTCTGTAGGAATAAAGGTGTCCACTCTTTTACCTATGAGTTCTTCGGCGGGATAACCGAAGCGATTAGCCGCAGCTTTGTTGAGAGCAAGAATTACTCCATCAGGAGTAATTAAAAAAGCCAGATCATGAGGAGCATTTAATAAAACACGCGTGGTTTCTTCGCTGGCGCGCAAAGCTTCTTCGGTCGCTTTACGAAACTGGATTTCTCGTTCCAGGTCTTTGTTAATCTGCGCAAGTTGATGGGTACGTTCTTCAACTTTTTGTTCAAGGGTGGCATGAGCAGCAGCGAGAGCGGCGCTTTTTTCCTGTAATTCAACGGTTCGCTTGGTGACTTCAATTTCTAACTGTTCCTTCTGCTTCCGAATTGCCCGTGTCCGTAATAAAAAGGTCCCCACGATAAGTGATGTTCCTAATAAAATAATGAAAATTCGAAACCACCAGGTCTGCCAATAAGGTGGAGTAATCGTCAGATATAAGCGAGTTTCACTCAAGGTTCCTGAGCCTTCCGGATTGGTTCCATTGACCCGAAAAACATATTGTCCAGGTGGCAAGCTGGAATAAATTGTTGTGTTGCCTACATGACGGGGTGACCAGCTTTTATCACGACCTACCAGGAAGTGAGAATATAAAATGCGTTCGTGCTTAGTATAGTCGAGCAGCGTATATTCAATTATCAGATTGTTTTGATCATATTTCAGGGTCAGGTGATTATTCTGCAATAGCTCCGCGAGTATATATTTTCTGTAATTAGGAACTTCGACGCTGGTGATATAAATAGGGGAGTATTCATTCTTTTTAAAGAGACTATCGGGATGAAAATAGTTTACGCCATTGACACCTCCGACGAACAGCCATCCATTTTTGGTCTGAGTGAAATTATTTAGGATGCGGAGTTGAGGACGAACGATGATTTTTTCGCGGGCTAAGCGGCCTTTGTCCCAGGTAATTTGATAATCGTATTTCCCTTGATAATAGGTCATTCCGTCCGATTTGGTGTAATTTTTTATCGAGTGAGAATCAAGGTTGAGACGGGTTATTCCGGCATAAGTCGCTATCCACAGGTTGCGGTTTTGGTCTTCACAGATACCAATGATGCGGTTTGAGATAATCAGAGAATTCTGGTCAAATAGTAAAAAAGTATCGCGGGAGCGGTCATAGTAATTGATACCACCACCATCTGTACCGATCCATAGCCGTCCATCGCTGTCTTCGAATATAGCGCTGATTTTATCATTAGAAATAGTCCGTTCGATGGGTTCACTGGAATAGATTTTAAAAGTGTGCTGGCTGCGGTCATACTGAGCTAAGCCAGCCCCCCAGGTGCCAACCCAGAAAGTACCCTGGCGATCTTCGTAAAGACAAGAAATTACCTTATCCCGTTGTTTGACGGGATTAGCCATTGGATGAGGATGATAGACAAATGTAGCCGTGTGGGGTGAAAACTCATAAAGACCATTACCTGTTCCAATCCATAGAGTTCCTCCTCTGCAGTCTTGATAGATGGTACGGATAAAATCGGTGCCTTTTTCTGCCAACACTTTATTCCTATTACTGGGTAAGTAGGTTTTAAAATCGTCAGTACTACGCTGATAAAGGCATAGACCATCATTGGTACCAATCCAGAGATTACGTTGATGGTCTTCGTAAATTATATTGACTTGTTTAGAAGGCAATGAATTAGGCTGTTCCGGATTGGGATAATACCGCTTGATTTCGTGTCGATGTAAATCCGCGCGATTCAATCCTACCATTGTCCCAATCCAGATATAACCGTAAGAGTCTTCTTTAATTGCAGTGATGCGATTATCAGTAAGCGAGTTACTATTATTTTCGTCATGATAAAGACTATTGATATTTTGAACTGGGGAATATTTAAAGACTCCGTCCGACATAGTGCCTAACCAGATTAAACCAGACCGATCTTCGTAAATACTCAAAATACGTTGGAGTTCGGTATTAGATAGATTCAATGGATCAGTATTATAGAACATACACCGATTAGTAATCCAATCAATTTTCGCCAGGTTGAAAGGAATCGTATAAGGGTTAATCGTAAACCAGATGTTACCATAGCTATCCGAAAGCAGATTCTCAATATTAAAAAGAAATTCTTTATTCTCGAGAATAGAAGGTAGCGTGAGTGGATAGTTTTCAAATACCTGTCGCTGGGGGTTAAATTTTAGGATTCCCCTGACTGAACCGATAAATATTTCGTTATTCCGATTTAAAGTTAGTTGGTGGAGATTTAGTACCGCTGGTTTCCCAACGGGAGTGCGCGAAGGTTCCATATATAGGTAGTTGGTAAATTTTAAAGATGGCAGCTGAATTTTAACAAGGCCCGCACCGCCTGTTGTTACCCATAAATTGTTGCGTGAATCAATTAGCATTTTGGTAATAATGGCAATTGGTTCTTTTTTTTCTTTGGCTGAGTGAACTATGAAAGGTCTTACGAGCTGAACAAATTTTTCGGTCGCCGGGTTAAAAATATTCAGTCCGCCGTTCCTGGTAGCGATGTAGAGTTTGCCAAACTTATCTTCAATAATATCTGTAATCGTATCACCGGATAGACCATGCTTACGGTGGAAATGCCGGAATGTCTCATCAGCAAAATTGAATTTATTCAAACCAAGGTCAGTCCCTACCCAGAGCGAACCCTGCGAATCAAGAAATAGACATTCGATTTTATTATTAGAAATGCTGGTGGAATCATCTGCTCGGTTTTGATAAACCATCATCTTGTAGCCATCATAGCGGCAAAGTCCATTATTTGTCCCGAACCACATAAAGCCCAGGTGATCCTGAATAATGCAATTGACCCGCCGGTCGGGTAATCCTTTTTCAATCGAAATTTGTTCTAAGGGTAAAATTATTTCGTTGTACTGGGCGAAGAGCGGAAAGGTGAATTTATCCACTACAAGCAATATCAATACGACGAGAATTTTCATCAGGTAAGCTTGTCTGGCAGGCTGAGTTAATTCTCCAGTATGTTTGAATATTGGGAAATCACTCTTTTTGCCCACTAAGCTGTTCCTTCCATTTAAGCATATTTAAAAATACACAATTTCATTTTTAAAGAAAATAAGTTTTATCGTATAAAATGGCTAAAAGGGATTGGTCCACAATCTTTAGGAATGAATCTATACTTTTAACAGGCATATTCAGGTCGCATCTTTTTCTGGTTGGAATTTTTAGAGATGAATTCTATATTCAAACGCTTTTAAAATGAAAGGATTTATTATGCGTTCAAAAATTTTAACAGGATTGATGCTCACTGTCCTTTTTACCTGGCTTTATGCCGGCGACCTCTTCTTTAGCGAATACATCGAAGGTTCCAGTAATAATAAAGCCATCGAAATCTACAATCCAACTGGTAGTATTGTTGATTTAAGTCAATATACTATCAAACAGTCTAATAATGGTTATGGATGGGGAAGTTATTCAGGAGGTGTAGATACGCGTTATAGCTTGCCTTTGAGTGGAACGCTGGCACCGGGCGATGTTTATGTTGTTTATAACAGTGCGGCTACTAATGCAGATTTTTTAAGGGTTGGTGATCTTGGGCTTGCCTACAATGGTACTGCCAATGGTTGTGTCGGCTGCAATGTCCCCTCTTTCAATGGCGATGATGCCCTGGGCCTTTTTAAAGGGGAAGTATTAATTGATGTCATTGGGATACCGACGGTTGACCCGGGTACGGGCTGGGCGGTAGCTGGCACAGCGAATGGGACTTATGATCATACTTTAGTGCGCAAGCCTACTGTATTAACTGGCAACACGAATTGGGAAAGTTCCGCAGGTACAAATGCAGATAATTCTGAGTGGATTGTATATCCTAAGGACACTTTAACTTACCTTGGTGCTCATGTAGTGGTATCGGGCAAGAATGTACCGCCAATTGCCAAAGCTGGCTCAGACCAGACCGTTTGGCTGAATAGCGAAGTCACTCTTGATGGTTCAGGGAGCACTGACCCGGATGGACATATCGTCAGTTACGCCTGGTCGCAACTCTCTGGTCCGACCGTGACTCTGGTCAATCCCAATCAGGCTATTGCCAGTTTTAGCGCGCCGAGCCAGGAGACTAATTTGTCATTTGTCTTGACTGTTGTCGATGATTCGAGTGCCACCGGCAAGGATACTGTTAATATTGCCGTGATTGCTTTTAAAAATGTCTTCATCAGCGAATATGTCGAGGGCACTTCTAATAATAAATATATCGAGCTATATAATGCCGATGATAGTCCCGTAGATTTAGCCGCAGCCGGTTTTGAAGTCAAGACTGCTTTCAACGGCTCCAATAGTTATACCGCTTCCTTCAGTAGTTGGGGTGGAGCAACGATTCCCGCCAAAGGTATAGTCGTTCTGGCGAATGCTTCCGCGACACTTTACACTGGTGACAAAATCGTCGTGCCTTCTTCCAACTACACTATGAATTTCAATGGTAACGATGCGGTGGGTTTATTCTTAAAAGGCACATTGGTGGACATCATTGGTTATCCGAATCGTATTGACACTATTCTGAATAACCGCACCATGCGCCGCAGAGGAGATGTCCTGCGAGGTAATTTGACCTATACACCGTCAGAATGGATTGAATATGGGGTTGATGATATTAGTGGATTAGGGACGCACTCTGCTAATCCCTATGCTCCGACGATTACCAATGTTACCATTTCTCCCGACTTCATTCAATCAAACAACGAAATTACGATAACGGCTGATGTCGTACCGGTCGTAGGCAATATCGCCTCTGTTAAGGTCTTTTATGGTACCAACGGTGTGCTGGTTAATCAGAGCGATCTGTGGTTAGAAACGGGTAATCAGTGGGTTGGCACGATTCCACCGCAGAGCGGCAATTATGCTCTCGAGTATAAAATTGTTGCCACTGATGACAGTGGTAATTCCGGCGAGTCACCCATTCAACATGCGCTGATTGCCGATACCCAGCCGCTTGATATTAGTACCATCCATGCCAATATCAGTCAATACGACGGTAAAATCGTTACCATTCGCGGTATCGTAACTATTGGTGCCGGTGTGCTCCGCACCGACCGCACTTCCGCCTATATTCAGGATAATTCCGGGCGCGGTTTGAATCTCTATGACCTGACGCTCTATTCCGATATTCAGCGCGGCGATGAATTAGTAGTTGTCGGTTATGTTGATTTGTACTATACTACCGTTGAAGTCACTGATTTTAAATATAAGAAGCTTTCCCAGGGGAACGCCTTGCCTGCCGCGCAAACCGTCACCGTTGCAGAAGCCAGTAGTAGTAATTGGGAAGGCACGCTGATTCAATTAAACGGCGTTGTGGTAGCCAATGTCGCTTCCGGAACAACTGCTCAGAATATCAGCGTCGTTATGGGTACCGATACAATCATCATCCGCATTCCTAATTCCACCGGCATTGCCGTAAATTCAATCCTGGTCGGAAATAGTTACTGGTTCAAAGGGGTCGGTACGAAGTACTCGACTACCTTCCAGGTCTTAGTTGGTTATGCTGTCGATATCTGGCCAGCAACGGCAATCAAAGAGAAACCGCCGGTCACAGCCGTTTTCGAACTTAAACCGCTTTATCCAAATCCTTTTAATGCTACTGCCAGTATTCACTGGCAATTGGATCGAGATGGGTTTTATGAATTAGCGGTTTATAATCTACTGGGGCAAAAAGTCGCGGTCGTCAGTCAGGGCTTTGCTACCGCTGGCAAGTACCACAAGCTCTGGGATGCAGGTGATTTGCCGACGGGAATTTACTTCTTGCAACTCATCTCACAGCAGCGGCGTCAGACCCAAAAAATAATCTTAATGAAATAAAATTATGAATAGACGAATTCTTGCACTACTTGGAGCCTTATTTGCGCTAAGTACTGCGCAGGTAAATCATCTCCTAATCACAGAAATAGTGTTGCAACCTTCAGACGGTGAGTATGTCAAAATTCTCAACCCGACTGATAATCCAGTTGATCTGAGTAATTACTATTTGACCGATGCTACGGACACCACAGCGAAAAAATTCTATTACAACTTGCCGACGGGGCAGAATTACTGGAGTGGGAGCGGCTCCGATTTCATTGCCCGTTTCCCTGACGGTTATAGTCTTTCAGCGCGCAGCGAGATAATTATTGCTTTGCGACCCAAAGCGACTTTTCAATCACAATACGGATTTGCACCCGACTTTTCGCTCAGAGAGGATTTTCGTCCTGCGATCAATGGCAGTAGCACCATCGGAGGTGCTACTGACTTACTGAGTAATTCAGCCGAAACTTTAGTCCTTTTTTATTGGGATGGCAGTTCGGCAACTGTAAAGGATGTTGATTATCTTTTATGGGGAAGTCGGCTTTGCGCCGTTGATAAAAGCGGCGTGAGTGGTTACAATCCGGATACGCCGGTTGATTCCCAGCAATTTATGTCCATTCATGTTTCTGGAGAAAGGTTGCAACGTATCAGCGACGAAGGTAGCGAAATCACTGCCGGTGGAAATGGCTTGACCGGTCACGACGAAACCAGCGAAAATCTGAATCAGACCTGGCAGGTGGTAGCCATAACCAACACCAAACCGAAAATTGCCAGTGTAGCTCTATCACCCTCGTTACCTACTGAAGATGACCCAATAATCATCTCGGCAAGTGTTACCGATGACGGACCGCTGGCTACTGTTGAGTTGAAATCCCGCTTTAGAGGTGTCTGGAATACGCAGATAATGGCTAATACGGCAGGAACAACCTATCAAGCTACCATTGGTCCATTCCATGCCGTCGATACTCTGTTTTATTACATTCGTGCGGTTGATGCGACCGGGCTTAAAGATTCTACCAGCTTCTATGCAATTTACATTAGACCGAAACCGGCGGTAATTAATATCCAAACGATTCGAGACAATTGGGCGAGCTGGAAAGGGGAGACAGTTACTTTAAAAGGTGTAGTTACCATCGGTTCGAACATTTTGCGGACCGACCGCACTTCCGCTTATTTTCAGGATTATACCGGCAAGGGCTTGAATCTTTATGATGCTACCATTACTAATTTGCAACGCGGTGATTCCATCGAGGTTACCGGTGTCCTGGATGAGTATGGTGGAGTATATGAGCTGAAAAATTTTGCTTCAACCTATAAAGTGCTGGCGAAAAATGTGCCAATAGTTACAATAACCGAAGTTAACATTGGTGACCTTAATTCTAATCCGGTGGCGTGGGAAGGCAGTTTAGTGCGAATTACCGGCGTTGTCGCCGAGCGCGCCGATAACGTCGGTGGCGGTACCAATGTTGTGGTTGAAGATATTTACGGACGGATAACGGTGCGTATCTGGAATTCGACTGGTGCTTTATTCAATAGCCTTGGACAGTTAGTCAATCCCGGCTTAGATACTCTTTTGCAGGTTGGTAAAAAGTTAAAAATTGTCGGGGTTGGCAGTATTTATAGTGCGGCGGCACAGCTGTTACTCGGTTATGCTTCGGACGTGGAACTATATATTGAGGGCGAGCCAGGGCAGGAAAAGACGATTTTCAAAGTCGTGCCTTATCCCTTTGTGCCACAACTCGGCGAAGTATTGAAATTTACCTACGAATATCCGTCCAATAGCCGGATTATTATCCGCGTATATGACCAGGCAGGTCGTTTTATTACGACGCTGGTTGATCAATATTATGCCGTGTCCTGGCATCGGGATGCTTACTGGAACGGGCACAACGAGATTAACGAGTTGGTTCCACCCGGCAACTATTATTTATATTATGAAGTTACTAATCGGACAACTGGCAAGACTACGGTAAAAGTTGCACCAGCAGTAGTAGGAGTAGAATTGCGATGAAAAAGGTGCAGAATATTATCCTGATTTTATGCCTGGTAAGCATTTCAGCTCAGGCGCAAGTATTCACCGAAATGACGGATTTTGCCCCGGCAGTCAGTGCCAGCGGTTCTGCCAACCTGGCAACGATTGACGATATATGGTCAATCTGGGCAAATCCTGCCGGATTAAGTCGGCTTTCGACTGCCAGCGTGGCAGTCAGTTTTTTTAAACCATACAGTCAATCATTTACCCAATATCAATCAGCCGGCATTGCCTATCCATTGAACTCTAAACTTGGTTCATTCGCTCTGGGTTATAGTGGTAGTCAGACGACTTACGGCGGATTGGCACTTTCTGACGAACGCGCCTTGAGCCTGAGTCATTCTTTTTATTTGCAAAAAGATATAACCTCGACTCTGGCAATTGGCTATTCGCTTAATCTTTACTATCTTGACTATGGCAAATCGGCGGGTGTGAGTGGCGATGGCAGTGATGGTATGGAACTGGGCAGCGCATATAGCTGGGGACTGAATTTAGGGTTGCAGGCAAGTCTACATGAACGTGTATGGCTCGGTTTATTCGTGCGCAATCTCAATAATCCTGCGCTCGGTAGCGCAATTTCGGCAGAACCTCTTCCCAAGACGATTATCGCCGGTCTGGGTTATGAACCCTATGAAGGCTTGACGACCAATCTCGTAATATCTCAGAAAATTGGCGACTTTCCACTGCAGATTCGCGGTGGATTGGAATATGGTGTGACTGATTGGTTAAAATTGCGGGCTGGCGCCAGCAATAATCCCAGCCGACTTGCTTGCGGATTTGGTATAACGCAATGGCATTTCCTTTTTGACTACGCCTTCCTCAGTCATCCGGCACTGCCCGAAACCCATCAGTTCAGTATCGGTTATCAGTTCAAGGCGAGGATGCCCTGATATGCGTCGCAGGTATTTAATTATCCTGTGTCTTTTTATTGGCACAGCAGAATTAGGACTTAATGCGGCGGCTGAATCTTCTGCCAATGCAAATGAGTCACAGCTTGTCGATTTGAACACCGCGCCCTATGAATTAATTAAGACCCTGCCACTGACATCTGAGCAAGTCCGCGCTATCTGGGACTGGCGACTTTATATCGGTCAGTTCAATAGCATTTATGACTTGCTTAAGGTCAAAGGGCTCGATTATGATACGTTTTTGAAAATCAAACCGTTGGTGTCAATCAGTCCCGTCCCGCCCCAGCGGGAGAGCGCCCAACGCATTGAAGATAATTACTATAAAGTCGAACAATGGATGACCGACGAAGGCGCCAACGAAAACCTGGTAGCGGATTGGATAATACGCTTATCCGAACCAGTGGATATCAATACCATAAATTTTTTCGAACTCCTCAATCTCGCAGGTGTCTCACCGATTGATGCCTTAGCGGTCGTAAATCGGCAGAAAAGCGGACGCATTTTGAACCGGAGTGACCTGCGCAATACCGACAATCTTTCCTACTATGGTTTTTCTAATCTCGAGGATTTTATTCGCTATGATGCTCCTACTGAGCGATATAAATTAGGTGGCAGCTTTTCTGCCATCTGGAAAAACATCACCCTAAGCCAGACTCCGAGCGACGACGCTTCATCCTACGCCGAGTTCAAAGCGCGCGATTATCCACTGGATACCTTTTATCGCTTGCGACTGCATTATGGCTTGAATTACCGCGCGGAACTGTCTTTTTTGCAAAATTTAGGCGAACCGACAATTTACCTGAACAAACAGCTCGGTATCCCGCAATTCAAAGGCTTTGTAGAAATCCGCAACCAACAGCTGGGTGCTTTGAAAATTAACAATCTGGTGGTCGGTGATTATACGGCTTCTTTCGGTCAGGGCGTCGTCTTCGAAGCCAATGATTATTTTATCCCGCGTAAAACTGGATTCGGCTGGCGCAAGCGTTTCACCGGCATCAGCGGTGATATTTCCCGCAGTACCGAGTACTCCCAGAGAGGGGTAGGAGTCGAAGCCAGTCTGGGCAAACTCACCGCGGCTGGTTTCTGGTCACTCAATCAACGCGATGCGGTTTTGAATAGTGACAGTACTTTTTCGACTTTCATTACCATGTATCCGCGGCTGAATTATGGTTTGAACAATGCCATGCCTTTTCCGATGGTTCAGACAGTTCAAGAAATGTTATTAGGTGGCAATATGCGTTTCATGCTTCTGCCCGGGACTTATATTGGCGCAACCATTTATCAGAGCCTCTACGACCATGCCTTAGATTTACAGGTGAAAAATAGTCTGCTCAATTCCTCCGGGCAGGGTAAATACTTGACTCAGATTGGCAATTCGGCTGACCCTGAAATCGAAGCGGCTTACGAGTCGCGCTCAACCTCCTGGCTCTGGCCATCAGCGCGTGGGGGACGGCGAGTGTACGGTTGCGATTTTATGACTATCTACAAGAACCTTGTGATTCAGGGGGAATATGCCGAGCTGGATAAAGATGAAAATCTAGCACAACGGCAAGATGAACCGCATGCCCTGGTGCTATCGGGCTATTTACAATTCGATAATTTTAATTTTGTCGCTCTCTATCGCAATTACGACCTGGAATTCGATAACCCCTATCAACGTTCCTTCAGTAATTACCAGCGCTTCAAAGGCACTATTTATGAAGATGTCTTCTATCTCAAAGACCCCATTTTAGGCTACCTCTATTCAGCGGCTGCTCAACCGCAAGCCGAAAAAGGATTATACCTTTCCTCACGCTATCAGATTCATCGTACTTTGATTGCCAACATCGAGCAGGATAGCTGGCAGAGACAAGCCGATAAAGCCCAATTCAATCGGACAGTGGTGAATCTCGAATACCGCCCTCTGTTCAATTATCGTTTTCGTATCCGGCAGAAATGGCAAACACGCGATAGGGACAATATACTCAGCCCGGTAGGCTATCGTGCCACCGAAACCCGTATCGAAGCGATTCTCCGCATGGCGCGCTATGACCAGATAAGATTGCTTTATTCCAGCGGTTTCACTGAATTTACCCCGCGCTCGCGACTAGTCTACGATGCCGTGACCGGTGGCACCGCAATGGTTGGCAATGCAGGGACTTCGAGTGACGCACTGGGAATGACCATTACCCATAATATCAATGAGCGCTTGAAAATCATTGGCTCAATCATGACTTATAAAGGATTCCTGTGGAATTTCGAAGATACCGATTTTCGAGTATTCAATACTGACACACGGGCTTACCACGGTTGGTTGGCGGTGTTTTCGCGGCTTTCGACTGATCTTTCTCTACGCCTGAAGTACAGCTTCGACTGGCATGTACCGCGCTCTAATTTCGTGAATGTAATGGTCGATACCGGTTCTCCCCAGACGCAGGTGTTAACCAGTGTTTACCAACTCAATGCCCTTAAATTTTATTCAGATTTTAGAATCCAGCTTGATTATAGGTTTTAAACAAAATGAAAAAGTTCAATCTCATCGCAACTATCGGTTTGAGTCTCATGCTCAACCTTACTCAAGGGCAAGCCCAGAGCTACTTTGGAACTCTGGTGCCTACCCTACCATCAGCCTCAACGACGCGGCAAGCCAGTTTGGGATTTAACAGTCGCGGCGCTAACGGAACTGCCACCGCACTGGTCTCTAATCCGGCGCTTTGCTATCTGGATAAGTCGTGCGTCAATTTTTCGGCAAATCTAACAGCTGTAAATTGGTCAGAAAGACGCACCTATCCAATTCTCGATAGTTTTGGTGATTACCTGACTGATAATACCTATGTAGTCAACTCGGTTTTTTACCCGGCATATAGTTTTGGGCTGGTGATAAAACCTATCAAGTGGCTTAGCCTGGCGACCAGCTGGGAGACAGGTTATCAGGACAAGTTCAATTACGAAGAAGAAGTGCGCGGTTCAGTCACCGGTCAGTACAATCGCGATCCGCTAGTCGGCTATCACCGCATCCAGCTCGAGAACCGATTAAATCAGCTGAGTCTTGGTGGCGCCGTAAAATTGGGTGCCTTTAAGCTGGGTGGTGCTCTGCTTTATTCACCGGCTATCGAGAATCATGAAAAATGGGAAGTCGAGGTAATTAAACAGGATATTCGCCTGGCTGCTGATTCGACAACTACCTTTCTAACTGATTCTAAAGTCCAGGCAACTTATACCGGCGTACTGGGATTTGATCAGCAGGTAACACCGCGAATGAGTTTTGGCTTATCATTTATATTCCCTTACCAACGGAAATCTTCCGGGCATATTTTGGTAATAGTGCAGGATTCGACCAAACAGTTGCCCGAAATCAGAGTGGACCAATTGAGCAAAATCAAAGAAATTCGCCAGGATTTCGTTCCGCAATTAAAAGTCAGCTGTGCCTATCGACCGGTCAATATCGTTCCTACCAGCCTGATGGCGGAAATCAATTACGAACCCTGGAGTCAATTCAGCCAGAACATCATTCCAAAGGATGGACAATTCACTTCAGCAGATAGTTTGCTCTACGCGACGCCTTTTAAAATGCGCGATGTGGTCAATTTCCGATTGGGTGTCGAACATGAACTATTTACGGGTATCACATTCCGGCTGGGATTTTTCTACGACATCAGTCCTCTCGATAAAGACCTAAACCGCACTTGGTTTTCGGGTGGCATCGGGTCGCAAATAGGCAAACTCTTACTCGATTTCGGCGGTACTTTTACAACCTGCGAATATAAATATCCCGACCTGTTCCCAATATTAAGCGAAAAACGGCTGAGTGCCGACACGGTTCATGAATCTTTCTTCCTTTTCAAAATTAACCTGCAATATTTTCTGTAAAATGAAAAAACTCTTTTATCTAATAGCAATTTTGTATCTGAGCCTCGCGGCGCAGACCAATCCCAAATTTCCCGATGCTGAATTTCAAAAAATCGTGGTCATCTTCACCAATGATGTGCACGGCGGTATTGACCAGAGCGAAGCGACTTTCATCAATCCCGATTTTCCGCCGCAACTGGGTGGCGGTGCCGTTGCCGGACGATACATCCTTCAACAACGGGAAGAGGCGCGCCGTAATGGCTGGGGATTCTTGTTAATTGATGCCGGTGATATTTATCAAGGAACGCCTCTCGGTACTCTGACTGAGGGCGTCGCTATCATTGAATATATGAATGCTGTCGGCTATGACTTGATGGCACTGGGCAATCATGATTTTGATAACGGCTGGCGTAATTTGAAAAAGCTTGCCGAGAAGGCACACTTTCCTTTTCTGGCGGCTAACCTTTATCAGCGCTCGACCGGAACGCTGGCAGAATTCGTCAAACCATACATCATCAAAGAGTTTAACGGCGTGAAAATCGGCATAATCGGGACCACTCTCTCGATTACTCCTTCGATGAGTTTTCCCGAAAATATTGAAGACCTTGAATTCCAACCCGAAGTTGCTGCTTTATCCCGCTTTATTCCTGAAATAAGAGCACAGGGAATTAATACCATCATTGCCGTAACCCACGCCTGGTTGGCTTACGATCCTGTGCAAGCCTATCAGGAACTGCTCAAGAAAGTCAAACTCGGTGACCCATCGCTCGGTAGTGGTGGCAGTGCACAGGAGATTGCGTACCTGGTGCCCGGGATTGATGTCATGTTCACCGGACATCTGCATCGCGGCTTTTACAAACCCTGGGAAGAACCACGCCACCATACACTCATTTTCCAAAACTATGCCAATGGTAGCAATCTGGGACATGTCAATTTTTATATTCACCGGCGTACCGGTACACTCGCAGGCTATGATTTCGTCAGTGATCAGGGCGCTCTTTTCACGCTGTTCAAAGACGATTTTTTGCCTGACCCCACGATTGCTCGCAAAATTGACGAACTGGTGCGTCAATCCGAAGCCGGTTTTGATGAAATCATCGGCAGCGCCCGCGGTAATATTAAACGTTCCAGCCAGGGCGAATCAGCTCTGGGCAATTTGGTAGCAGACGCGATGCGAATGGCAACTCAAGCTGATATTGCTTTCTCTAATTTCGGTGGCTTGCGCGGTGAAATTCGTGCCGGAGTGATTACACCCCGCGATGTTTTCGGTGTCATGCCATTCGGCAACCGCATCGTCGTTATGAATGTCACCGGGCAATTGATTAAGGATTTGGTAGAAGACCGCGTCAGTGGTAATAGCCGCGGTATGCTGATTTCCGGCTGCCGGGTTGTCATTGACCGTTCGCGCTCAGACGGCAGTCGCGTAGTCAGCTTGACTATCGGCGATAATCCCCTTGATCTGCAAAAAATCTATCGCTTGGCCGTGAGCGATTACCTCGCCGAAGGTAACTCCGGTTTCAATCGTTTAACTGAAGTGCCCGCTGAACAAACCAATTTTACCGGTATTCTGGTGCGCCAGGCAATCATTGATTATATTCGCAAAAATTCACCCATCAATCCCCAGACCGATGGACGCTGGCAAGAAAGAAAGTAAAACCTTACTGCTGAAGCTGGTCATTTGGTTATTAATTTTACTAAGTGGCGGGCAACTAATATCTCAAGCACTTTATTTCCAGACTTATACGGATATCGTAAAAAATAATCCAATTTTATCCGGTGATATTAAAATACCACCTTTTTGGCGTGTGATATACGATGGCGCCCGCATTCAGGAAATGGCGCTGATTGATTCAAGCGGTAGATTAGTTGAAAAAAAGAGTCAATACCTACGACGCGCGCGGCAATTTAGCCCGGATGAAAATTTATCGTTCGACGCGATTGCAATCAGAAATTTCGTACCAACCCGATTCGCTGCAGGCCAATTTATTACGCAGAGTGACCGCTGGACAGTGGTTCTGCAATCAGAGTGATTTAATTACGGAAATTCATTATGATTCGACGCAACACCCGATTGAAGTTTTGATAAAAGACTTCAGCGGCTCGATAGTCGGAATGATTGAGTATCAATACAATCAGCGCGGCGATTTGGTGTTAGAAAAATATTTCGCGGGCGAACGCAAGCAGCTTTTAGAATATAGCGAGTTTGAGTTCATTTTACCTGATTCGATACAGACTGTCCGCCAATATGATGGTGTGGGCAACTTAAAGAGTCAGGTTAGTCTGCGGATATTTAAATAAATCTTTTCCGAAATAGATTTTCGGTTAGGATATCCTATACTATTGTGAAGAAAGCAGGGAAGAAGGAGCCGGAGAAACCTTCGCATTTATTGCGATAGAATGCACTGTTTATTATATCCTCCTCGGTTGTAAATAAACAGAGTATAATCATACACTGACGAGAGCCTACATTTTAATTGCTGGGCAGTCTGTTTAGTTTTAGAAAAAAAATTAAAAATTGCTTGTATGGGTTATATTTGTTTTATAAATTATAGTTGTGAATATTATAACAGCGTTAATAATGGAACAAAGATGAAAGGCAGGAGCAAAATATCCGAAAAAACTATCGAACGCCTGCTACTCTACCGGCGTATCCTTATCAACTCCGGCTTAAACCCAAATGGTTCCATCTATTCTCACCAGCTGGCGCTGCTCAGCAGCGTCACCTCGGCTCAAGTTAGGCGTGACCTGATGTCAATCGGCTACTTCGGTTCGCCAGTGCATGGTTATGAAATCGGCAAACTTATCGAAAGTATCGGCGAATTCGTCGATGACACTGAGGTTCAGCGAGTAGCCTTAATTGGCTTAGGACATCTCGGTCGCGCCATCTTAGATTATTTCCGCGGTAGACGCCCAAAACTAACAATAACAGCGGCATTTGACATTGACCCGGAAAAAGTCAATCGCGTCCTGCATGGTGTGCGCTGCTATAGCATTGACCAATTGACCGAGGTTATTCGCCAGGAACAGATTAAGGTTGCGATTATTGCAATTCCTGAAAGCGGCGCCCAGGAAATTGCCGACCAGTTAGTGCAAGCCGGGGTAAGCGGAATTCTTAATTATGCTCCGATTAAATTAAATGTGCCGCCCGAAGTTTATATCGAAAATCGTGACATGTTGCTTGCAGTGGAAAAAGTTGCTTTTTTTGCCCGTCGGAGTAAAAGATAAAGGTGAGCAGTATGAATGACAAGGTTGAGGAAATCTTAAAAGCCTACCCGGAAGCGCACCGTGATGCGCTTATTCCGATTTTACAAGAAATTCAACAGAGCGAGGGCTATCTGTCGCGTGAAGCCATTACACGGGTTGGTGATTATCTGAAATTACCCGCCAGTAAGATTTACGGTGTGGCGACTTTTTATAATCAATTCCGCTTTCAGCCTATTGGGCGCTTCCACATCATGGTGTGTCGTGGCACTGCCTGTCATGTTAAAGGTTCAGCCAAGGTTTTAGAGACACTCAAGCGCGAGTTAAAAATTGAACCGGGACAAACAACACGGGATGGACTTTTCAGTTTAGAAGTAGTAGCTTGTTTAGGAGCCTGTGGTCAGGCGCCGGTTATTGCCGTCAATGGCGAATTCCTTGCTAAAGTCGAACCCGATAAAATCCGCAACATTTTACAATTCTATCGTAGGAAGGTGATGGATAATGCCAAGTGAAAAGCCGGAAGTGATTCAAAGAACTGATACCGATCAGACCATCTTAAAATTACTAGGAAAAGAAAGCACTATCGTGCCGGGTACCCAATATTTAAAAATTTTACGCCGCGAGATCATTGATAAACCGGTGATTTACATTGGCATGGGTACATGTGGTTTAGGTGCCGGGGCTGGCAAAACTTTGCAAGCTATAAAACAATATTTAGGCGAACGAGCGCTAGAGGCGGAGATTGTTGAAGTGGGTTGCATTGGTCTTTGTGTCGAGGAGCCCATCGTAGAAGTTCAACGGCCGCAGCGGACGCGCGTGGCTTTTCGAAAAATTACAGCCGACCAGGTGCCATCTTTATTTGATAATGTTTTGGCAAAAGGAATCATTCCGACGGAGTTGATGATTGGACAGCATCGGCATGAGGGATTGCGTTCCTGGGAAGGAGTGCCATTTTTAGACGAACACCCCTTTTTTGCTCCGCAAACGCGCTGGGTCTTGAAAAATTGCGGCATTATCGCTCCGGCCAGCATTGAAGAATATCTCGCGCGCGGTGGTTATCAGGGTTTAATTAAAGCCATCCGGCAATACACGCGTGAAGAGATCTGCCAAATCATTACCCAGTCCGGGTTGCGAGGACGTGGCGGCGGTGGCTTCTTGACCGGTAAGAAGTGGCAATTAGCCTTAGAGACTCCCGGTGCGCAAAAATATTTTATCTGTAATGCCGATGAAGGCGACCCTGGTGCTTTTATGGATAGAGCCGTCATCGAAGGTGACCCATATCGTTTATTAGAAGGCTTGGCGATTGGAGCTTACGCCATCGGAGCCACGAAAGCCTATGTTTATATTCGGGCTGAATATCCTTTAGCGGTAGCACGCTTGAAAGAAGCCATTCAGAAAGCGCGGCAGGTGGGGCTTTTGGGCAGAAATATTTTAGATACCGGCGTTGACCTGGAAATTATTATTAAAATGGGTGCCGGGGCATTTGTCTGTGGTGAAGAGACTGCTTTGATTCATAGTATCGAAGGGAAGCGTGGCATGCCGAGACCACGCCCGCCGTATCCATCAGTCAGTGGACTTTTTGGCAAGCCGACGGTCATTAATAATGTCGAGACCTTAGCGAATGTGCCCGATATTATCGTCAATGGAGCAGAGTGGTTTAACAGCGTTGGTACCGCACGCAGCAAGGGCACTAAGGTTTTCGCCCTTTCGGGGAAAATTAATCGGACCGGTCTGGTAGAAGTTGCAATGGGGACGACCCTGCGTCAGATTATTTTCGAGATTGGAGGTGGCATTCCGAACGACATGCAATTTAAAGCGGTGCAAATCGGCGGTCCCTCTGGGAGTTGTCTGACGACGCAGCATCTCGATCTGGAAATAGATTATGAATCATTGACGCAGGTGGGAGCAATGATGGGCTCAGGCGGTTTAGTCGTCATGGATGAAAAGACCTGCATGGTCGATTTCGCTAAATTCTTCATGGATTTTATTCAGCGCGAAAGTTGTGGAAAATGTATTCCCTGCCGCGAAGGTACGCGTCGGATGCTGGAAATTTTGCAGCGCATTACGCGTAGTCGGCGTAATGAGACAGGAACTGAAGCTCTCGAACGCTTCAAAGGTATCATGTACCTCAATCGGCTGGCGGAAGTTATCAAGGATACCAGTTTATGTGGTCTGGGCAAGTCGGCACCGAATCCGGTTTTAGGCACGCTGCGCTGGTTTCGGGATGAATATGAAGCTCACATTTACGAGCGGCGATGTCCGGCAGGAGTATGCACTGAACTGCTGCATTACGAAATTGACCCTGAAAAATGTACCGGCTGCACTTTATGCGCCAAGAATTGCCCGGCTGGCGCAATTCTCGGCAACCTAAAGACGCCGCACTACATTGTGCCCGATAAATGTATTGCCTGTGGGAGTTGCGTGGATATCTGTCGTTTTAAAGCCGTAATGGTGAAATGACGAGGTGAAAAATGGTTACGATTGAGATTAATAATCGGCAAGTCAAAGCGCAAAACGGCGAATATATTTTAAATGTGCTCAAACGAGAAGGAATTCGAGTGCCCACCCTTTGCCATCTGCCGGACTTGTTTCCTTCAGGTGCCTGCCGACTGTGTGTGGTGGAGGTAGAAGGTGTACCGGGTTTAGTGCCCAGTTGTGCTTTTCCAGTTAGTGAAGGCATGAAGATTAAGACGCACTCACCGCGTGCCATTCGGGCGCGTAAGACCATTGTCGAACTACTATGCGCCAATCATCCCGATGATTGCCTCTATTGTGTGCGCAATGGCAACTGTGAATTGCAGCGCTTAGCAGAGGAATTAGGAGTGCGGGAACGGCGATATAGCGGCGCCAAAAACGAGTATAAGATTGATACTTCCAGCCCTTCGATAGTGCGCGACCCGAGTAAGTGCATTCTTTGTGGCAAATGTGTCCGTGTTTGTGAAGAAATCCAGGGAGTCAGCGCCATCGACTTCATTGGGCGCGGCAGTAGAGCCTATATTGGCACCGCTTTTGACGAAGGTTTAAACATATCGAGTTGCATCAATTGCGGACAATGTATAACGGTGTGTCCGACGGGAGCCTTGCGTGAACAAAGTAATTTGAAGGAAGTCGTGGATGCCCTCAACAACCCGCAAAAAATCGTTATTGTCCAGCATGCTCCCAGTATTTCTGTGACTCTCGGTGAAGAATTTCAGCTAAAGCCGGGTACGGATGTGATTGGGATAATGAATGCTGCTTTACGGCGCTTGGGATTCGATAGAGTATTTGATACCGCTTTTTCAGCCGATTTGACCATTATGGAAGAAGCCGCGGAGCTCGTTCACCGTTTGAAAAACGGTGGGCCTCTGCCGATGATGACCAGTTGTTCCCCGGGCTGGATCAAATTTGTCGAAGAATTTTACCCCGATTTTATTGGGAATCTTTCGACCTGCCGGAGTCCGCAGCAGATGTTAGGGGCGGTCATTAAAAGTTACTATGCCGAAAAGCAGCAGATTGACGCGGCGCATATTTTTAATGTGGCGATTATGCCCTGTACAGCAAAGAAATTTGAAGCTGAACGTCCCGAATTAAGCCGTAACGGTCGTCCAGACATTGATGCCGTGCTGACTACGCGTGAGCTTGCCCGCCTGATTCGCATGCGTGGTCTGGATTTACGCGAGCTGGAACCGGAAGGCGCTGATACACCGTTTGGAGAACGCAGTTCGGCGGGAAAACTGTTTGGTGTCAGCGGTGGCGTAATGGAAGCCGCTATCCGTACCGCCCATTACTATCTGACCGGCAGCGAACTGCCATTGGTAAAAGTTCAGGAGTTGCGTGGTCTAAGCGGCATTAAAGAAATGCATTTGCAAATCGGTGATTACAAACTCGGCGTGGCGGCGGTCAGTGGACTGGCGAATGCGCGTAAACTTTTAGAGCAAATTAAAAATGGACGGAAAGACCTCCATTTTATCGAAGTAATGACCTGTCCCGGCGGTTGCATTGCTGGCGGTGGGCAACCTTTTACTACGAATCAGGAAATCCTCAAAGCACGCATGAAAGCCCTCTACGAGATTGATCGTGATGCACTCGTGCGTACCGCCCATGGTAACCGCTATATTCAGCGTCTATATCAGGAATACTTAGGGGAACCGCTCAGCGCAACAAGCCACGAGTTGCTCCATACCCATTATTTTGAACGCAAAGTGTTGAAGTAAGACCAGCTATGACGCGCAACAAAGACATACCACTCATCATCACGCAGAAGGATAAATGCCGCGTTTGTTATACTTGCGTGCGCGAGTGTCCCGCCAAAGCCATTCGTATCGCCGACGGACAGGCTGAGGTAATTCCCACGCGTTGCATTGGTTGCGGCAACTGCGTGCGCGTCTGCAGTCAGCATGCCAAGCAAGTCCTGAGTAGCATTGCTGAAGTGCAAGAATTGCTGGCTTCCCACGAACCAGTGGCAGCTATTGTGGCGCCCAGTTTTCCAGCAGAGTTCAGCGAATTCGATTTCACAACACTGGTTGGCATGTTACGGGCGATGGGTTTTGCTTATGTCAATGAGGTGGCATTTGGCGCCGATTTAGTTGCTCTGGAGACGCGTAAACTCTTAGAAGCGAATCCGACGGCGCGTTATATTTCTACTCCCTGTCCCGCTGTTTTTGGCTATATCAAGCGCTATCATTTCGAATTGATTCCGATGCTCCTGCCGGTAGTTTCACCGATGATAGCCACCGCCCGCGTCTTACGGGAAATACACGGCGAAAATCTCAAAATTGTCTTTATTGGACCTTGCATCGCCAAAATGGGTGAGGCATACAGTGATGAAATGGCCGGTGAAATTGATGAAGTTCTGACTTTCGAGGAATTGCGGCGCATGTTTACCAGCGCTAATCTGCGACCGGAGACAGTTATGCCTACAGATTTTGATCCGCCGCATGCTTACAAAGGCGCTTTGTTTCCCATCCATCGCGGCTTACTGGAAACTTCTGACCTGCGAGAAGATTTGCTCTCTGGTGAAATCGTTTCTGCCAGCGGTCGGGCTAATTTTATCGATGCTATCATGGAATTTGGATCAGGCGAACTCAATGCGCGTCTATTAGATGTGCTCTGTTGCGACGGCTGCATTATGGGCGCTGGTATGACCACCACCGAGCCACTTTTCAAACGCCGTTCGAAAGTCAGTCGCTATGCACGTCAGGTTCTCAAGAATCGCAGCGATGCCGAATGGCGCGGCTATTTAGAGCAATTCCGCCACCTCGATTTGTCGCGCACTTTTATCCCGTTCAACCAACGCATACCCGACCCGTCCGAAGAACAGATTAAGGCGACGCTGGCGAAAATGGGCAAGCTGACCAAAGCCGATGAACTCAATTGTGGCGCTTGTGGTTATGATACCTGTCGTGAACATGCCATTGCAATTCTAAAAGGTCTGGCTGAATCGGAAATGTGCCTGCCCTTTACGATTGAAACTCTGCACCGGACGATTAAAGACCTTAATCTCTCGCGCGAACAACTCGATAACACCCGTGCAGCGCTGATTCAGGCAGAAAAAATGGGGAGCATGGGGCAATTAGCCGCTGGCATCGCCCACGAAGTCAATAATCCCCTCGGCGTAATCTTGATGTATGCCCATCTTATGTTAGAACAATGCCCGCGTGATTCGGAACTTTATCCCGATTTGCAGATGATTGTTGAACAAGCCGATAGGTGTAAAAAAATCGTCTCGGGCTTACTGAATTTTGCTCGCCAGACCAAAGTTAATTACCAACTGGTGAATATCAATGAAATGCTCAATAATTACCTCAAAACTGTCCAGCTGCCCGAAAATGTCGAGATTGATATTCTAACAGAACTGGCTAACCCGTCTGCCGAGATCGACCTCGACCAGATAATTCAGGTGCTAACGAATCTCGTCAATAATAGTTTGACTGCCATGCCGAATGGCGGCAAACTCTTGTTGAAAGCAACGGGGGACGACGAACAAATTCAGCTATCTGTTAGCGATACGGGAACCGGTATTCCAAAAGAACATCTCAACAAAATCTTTGAACCGTTCTTTACAACAAAAAAAGTTGGTCAGGGCACCGGTCTGGGACTCTCGATTATTTATGGAATTGTCAAAATGCACAATGGTGATATTCGGGTGCAGTCCAATGCCGACCCAAATGCCGGACCGACCGGTACAACATTTACTATAACTTTACCACGCCGGCATAAAAATGGTAATCAAATGGCTCAAGCCTAAGAAATGAGGAGCGCTGCTATGTTTGCTAATCCTACCCAGATAACAATTCTTGTCGTAGACGATGATACCGACTTTTTATTGCAGGTGAAAACACGGCTGGAAGTTCTCGGTTATTACGTCCTGACGGCGGAGAGTCGCCAGGCGGCTGAAGAACTCTTAGCCCAGACCAGACCCGACCTTGCCATTCTCGATTTGATGATGGAAGAGATGGATGGCGGTTTCGCACTGGCTTATCACCTGAAAAAACTCTATCCGAGCGTACCGGTTATCATATGCACAGCGGTCGCTAGCGAGACCGGCATTAACTTCGATACTGCTACGAACGAGGAGCGTTCCTGGATTAAAGCCGAGGTTTTTCTTGCCAAACCAATCCGTTTTGAACAGTTGGTGCGTGAAATCGAACGTCTCTTGAAGGATAAGAACTAATGCAAATCATCCGCACTCTCGTCGTTGATGACGAGTTGGGCATGTGTCTGGTAATTCAAAAAGCCCTGCAGCGCTTTACTCTCGAACTACCTGAAGTTGCGGAACCAATCGGTTTTGCGGTGACAATAGCTGATAGTGCTGAAGCGGCTCTGGAGAAAATTGGAGCCGAACGTCCTGACCTTTTACTTTTAGATTATAAACTACCGGCACAAAGCGGACTGGATTTACTGGAACAAATCCGTTATCCCGAGAGCGAAATGGTCGTCATTATGATGACGGCTTATGCCTCATTTGAAACTGCCGTCACAGCGATTAAAAAAGGCGCTTTCGATTTTTTAGCTAAACCATTCGAACCTGAAGAACTGCGTAAGACCGTCAAGAAAGCTGTCCAGAACCTGATTCTGGCGCGCCAGATTCGCAAATTGGAACAGGAAAAGCATCAGGTTCGTTTCCAATTCATCTCCATCCTGGCACACGAACTGAAATCACCGATAAATGCCGTCGAAGGCTATCTCAATATCATGCATGACCGTGTGCTTGGCTCTGATCTGGAAGCCTACCAGGAAATGGTTGACCGCAGTCTGACGCGAATTAATGGCATGAAGAAGATGATAAGCGACTTGCTGGATTTAACCCGCCTCGAATCAGGTCAGAAAAAGCGCGAAATTGCACTCAATAATCTGGCCAAAGTTGCCCAAACGGCAATCGAGACTGCCTTGCCAGTGGCGCAAGAGGAAGAGATTAGCGTTACCTTGCACGCTGATGATGAGATGCAAATGTGGTGTGATGCCAGCGAAGTTGAAATTATATTGAACAATTTAATTTCGAATGCCGTAAAATATAACCACCGCCAGGGGAAGGTGGATGTTTTTTTACAAAGAGATGGAGAGTTCGTCGAAATCGCCGTTTCCGATACGGGAATTGGGCTTAGTCCGGAGGAATGTGCCCAGATTTTTCAGGAATTTGTGAGAATAAAGAACGAAAAAACCCGTCATATCCTGGGCAGCGGGCTCGGACTTTCGATTGTCAAACGCATTGCGCTGCTCTATCAAGGATCGGTTCAGGTCGAAAGTGAACCCGGCAAAGGCTCGACTTTTAGAGTAAGATTAAAAGACTCTCCGCCTAATATAAATCCGGATAAGCGGGGCTAAACTCTACTTATCGGGATTCTTTGCTTTTTTACATTGAAAGATTCCAGCAACTGGGAGAGTAGCCAGCGTTTACTGGTGACTACTCTCCCGGGTTGAGGAATAGAACCTGCGATGAAGGATTAATCTGCCATCAAGGGTGGGCTGAAACGATGTCATATCATATCCCATCCCTTGGGGCACAACCAGGATGGGATTTTTATTATGAATGAAAAACTGCACACTGCGACGATTACGATTTACAATCGTGATGCCGTTTACAAACAAGTCTCGGAACTTTTACACCAATTCGCCAATCAGATATTGCTGCGGGTGGGTTACCCGGTGAATGAACGCAATGTGGCGATAATTTTTCTGATACTCAAAATGAATACGGATGAATTAGGTTCACTGACTGGTAAACTGGGGCAAATTAATTCCGTAAATGTCAAAGCCTCGACTCTCAAAGCCTGAGGAGACTGGCGCGATGACTATTGATTTATTGCCGCCGTGGAGTGAGGCGAAATGTATAGCCTGGCTGCAGGGTCATGATGACAAGACCCTTTTTCAAACTGCCGATGCAGTTCGCCGCCAGGTTTTCGGCGAAGAAGTATATATTCGTGGCGTAATCGAGTTCACCAACCACTGCCGTAATCGTTGCCTCTATTGTGGATTGCGTGCTCCCAATCGCAAAGTACAGCGTTATCGTCTGAGTAGTGCAGAAATTTTGACTGTAGCCAGCCGGGCGGTCGAATTTGGCATCCACACTATCGTGTTGCAGGGTGGGGAAGACCCAGCCTACCGATCGGAGGAAATCGCTGACCTGATTGAAACTATTAGGAAAAAGTATGGTGTTGCTATTACGCTGTCTTTAGGTGAACAGAGTGCGGCTACCTATCGGCTCTGGCGCGAGGCGGGCGCCGACCGCTATCTCTTGCGTATGGAAACCTGGTCGCAGGAACTCTATCAGCGGTTGCGTCCCGGACGCCAATGGCAAAAACGGCTGGAATGCCTGCAAATTTTGCATGAATTGAATTACGAAGTCGGGTCTGGTTTCATGGTGGGTTTACCCGGCGAAAGCCTCGCCGATTTGGCGAATTCTATCATGGGATTGACCAAGCTTGAGCTGGATATGATTGGCATTGGACCATACCTCGTGCATCCCGAAACACCTTTACGATATGCTACTAACGGTTCACTCGAGCTGACTCTACGGACTCTGGCGCTGGTACGCATATTAAATCCTCTGGCGAATATGCCGTCAACCAGTGCCATGGAATGCGCCCGACGGGGAGGTCGTCTGCGTGGTTTGCAGGTTGGTATGAATGTCATCATGCCTTCTTTGACTCCCGAAAATGTTAAGGAATTGTACCGCATTTATCCTGGCAAGAATGCCCAGAGTGATAGCGTCGAGCATTCCGTCGCAGCTGTCCAGCAAATGATTACTGCGGCTGGTTATCACTGGTCAGATAGCATCGGAATGTCGCCTAATTGGCTCAGACGCAATCGAAAAATAATCACTCAAAGTAACCATATAACTCAGGAGTAATTATGCCGTACCAAAGTATAAAAGCCTGGAAAGAGCAGGTCATAAAACCAGAAGAAAATGAAAAATACCTCGTCAATGGTAACGATTTCATTGACGAAGAGACAATTTTCCAGCATCTGCAGAATCAAAAAAATCCCGATCCGCAGTATATTCGTGAAATAATCCAGAAATCCTTAGCCATCGAAAGACTCGAGCCGCAAGAAACGGCGGCTTTATTGAATGTCAGCGACGAGGATTTGTGGCAGGAAATGTATCAAGCCGGACTGGAAGTCAAACGCCGCGTCTATGACAACCGGATTGTCTTCTTTGCGCCGCTTTACTGTAGCAACCTCTGCGTCAATAATTGTGCCTATTGCGGCTTCCGCAATGAAAATCGTTCCGAAAAAAGGCGCATTCTTTCTCTCGAGGAAATCCAACAGGAAACCACGGTGGTAATTAACGAGGGCCACAAACGGATGATTGTGGTTTACGGTGAACACCCGCAATCTGATGCCGATTATATCGCGGCAACCATTCGCGCCATTTACGACGTCAGAGTGCCAGTCAATAGCCATTACAGTTCCATTCGACGGGTGAATGTCAATGCTGCTCCGCTCAGCGTTGCTGATTATCAAAAATTAAAAGAGGTAGGCATCGGCACCTTCCAGGTTTTCCAGGAAACATATCACAAGCCGACTTATGCTGCGGTTCACCCGGTGAATACCATCAAGGGTAATTTTCAATGGCGACTTTATGCCTTACATCGGGCGATGGAAGCTGGTATTGACGATGTCGCTATTGGGGCTCTTTTTGGGCTCTATGACTGGCGTTTTGAGGTGATGGGGCTGCTATATCATGCGATTGATTTAGAGCGGCAATTCGGGATTGGACCCCATACGATTTCCTTCCCGCGTCTGATGCCTGCCAGTGGCTCCTGGCTGAGCACTCACTCTCGCTGGAAAGTAAGTGATGCCGACTTCAAGAAATTAGTGACTGTCCTGCGACTTTCAGTGCCCTACACCGGTATGATTGTCACCGCCCGAGAGAGCGCGGAAATTCGGCGAGAAGTCATCGGTGTCGGCTGCACCCAGACAGATGCTTCGACGCGCATTGGAGTCGGCGGCTATACCGAAGCTCTCCAGGCGTTAACCCACCTGCAGCACGGCGAACAGGATGAAACCAAGCAGCAATTTATGCTCGGTGATACGCGCAGCCTCGACGAAGTCGTCCGCGAATTAGCTCAGCGTGGCATGATTACCTCGTTTTGTACTGCTGGTTACCGCTGTGGCCGCACTGGCGATAAAATCATGGGTTTACTCAAGGGGTGCGTCGAAGGTAAGTTCTGCAAACTCAACGCGGTCTTAACTTTCCGCGAGTATCTGGATGACTACGCTTCGCCCGCAACTCGGGCAATTGGCGAACAGCTGATTGCTGCGGAACTGGACGCAATTGAACGAGAACCCTTTTTCCACAAAGGCAAATTGCTCGAGAACTTTGAAAAAATGTACCAGCGGGTGACAAATGGTGAACGTGACATCTATCTGTGACCGCTTACGCCAGATAAACACCGCAAACGAACCCTTAACGCAACGCCTATCGGCGATGCTGGAATTATTGCAGCGCGAAACCGGTCTGCGTGGTTATTTCTGCCAGATTTGGGGCAAACGGTGGTCGTATGTGGCTGGCGACATAACACTGGCATTTGCCCCGGTTCGTCGGCAGTTAAGCCCACGATATGGAATCTTCTATGAGCAGAATAGCAATATTGACGATAAGTTGATGGAAGAAATTCTGCAAACTATCAAACAAATCTTAATGGAAACAGAAAATGAATAAAACAGCAAAATACCGAATTGAAAAAGATTTAATCGGAACCCGTGAGATTCCCGAAGATGCGTTGTGGGGCATTCACACCCTGCGGGCAATGGAAAATTTTCCATTGACGAATCGTCCGCCGCACCGGGCATTGATTCATGCTTTCGGAGCGGTTAAACTAGCCTGTGTTCGTACCAACCGCGAACTTGGTTATTTGCCGGAACGGATCGCCGGAGCCATAGCAGAAGCAGCGCAGGAGTTGCTCGATGATAAATTGACCGATTGGATTGTCGTCGATGCTTTGCAGGGTGGGGCCGGTACTTCAACTAATATGAACGTTAATGAAGTTATCGCCAACCGCGCCTTGCAAATTCTCGGCGAAAACCCCGGCTGGTACAACATTATCCATCCGCTTGAACATGTCAATCTGCATCAATCGACCAACGATACCTATCCGACGGCGCTGAGAATTGCCTCTATTAATTTGTTCCGCGTGCTGGAGCAAGAGATAATTGCTTTAACAGAGACATTTCAGCGCAAGGAGACCGAATTTGCGGACATCGTTAAAATCGGGCGGACGGAATTGCAGGACGCGGTATTGACAACGCTGGGGCGCGAGATGGGTGCCTATGCCGAAGCCTTTGCGCGCGACCGCTGGCGGATATACAAATGCGAAGAGCGCCTGCGCGTGGTCAATCTGGGCGGAACCGCTATCGGTACTGGTATTACCGCGCCGCGTGATTACATTTTCAAGGTAGTCGAAAATCTTAAATCAATCACCGGAATTGGGCTAGCCCGTGCTGAAAATTTAGTCGAAGCCACTCAGAATGTTGATGTTTTCGTCGAAGTCAGCGGTATCCTGAAAGCCTGCGCTACTAGCTTGTTCAAATGTGCCAACGATCTGCGCTGGCTGGGCTCGTCCGCCTTGCAGGAGATTAATTTGCCGCCACGCCAGGCTGGTTCATCGATCATGCCCGACAAGGTCAACCCGGTCATTCCGGAAGCCGTGATGCAGACGGCTATTCAGGTCATGGCGAACGATCAGGCGCTTACTATGGCTTGTGCGTCGGGAAATCTGGAATTAAACGCTTTCCTGCCGCTGATCGCGGATAACTTGCTAAACAGTCTGGAATTAGCCATAAATGCCTTCCGCATTTTCAGGCAGAATTGCGTGGAAGGCATTACTGCTAACGCCGAACGTTGTCGACAGGGTGTGGAATCGTCGACAGCGCTCGTCACTGCGCTGGTTGATGTAATCGGCTATGAAAAGGCGGAAGCGATAGCACATCAGGCCAGAACCGAACGTAAAACGATACGGCAGGTTGTACTCGAACAAAAACTCATGAGCGCGGCCGATTTCGAGGAATCGATCTCGCCCGCCAGAGTGAACCGGCTCGGCTCGAAATCCGTCAAACGCAGTTAAGCAAACATGAAAACAAATTAGAGAAATATTATGCAAAGCACTCCTAAAAGTAATCGTATCCAGATCGGAATTTTCGGTCGCCGCAACGTCGGGAAATCAGCACTGATGAATGCTCTGACGCGCCAGAATGTTTCGATTGTTTCGGATGTAGCCGGAACAACCACTGATCCGGTTGAAAAACCAATGGAACTCCTGCCGCTTGGGCCAGTGCTGTTCATTGATACGGCCGGGGTGGACGATGAAGGCTTTCTCGGTCAGCAGAGGATTGAGCGCACCCGTAAAATCTTCGATCGCGCCGACATCGGTATTTTGGTGACCGAAGGCTGGAATTGGGGGAAATACGAAGACAACCTGCTGAGTGAATTGCAGAATCGCCGGATTCCGGTCATCGTCGATTTCAACAAATCTGATCTATCACAACCAGCGGAAAGTCTACTGGCGCATTTGAACGAACAGAAAATTCCGTATGTCAGTACTGTTGCCACCGACGGTACCGGCATGCTGGATTTGCGCAAGGCATTGATCGACGCGGTGCCGGACGATTACCTGAATGCGCCGACTATCATCGGCGATCTTGTCAAGCCGGGCGAAATGGTCGTTTTAGTAGTACCGATTGATAAAGAAGCACCTAAAGGTCGTTTGATCCTGCCGCAGGTGCAAACCATCCGCGATCTCCTCGACAGCGACGCTTATTGCATTG
This sequence comes from Fidelibacterota bacterium UBA2242, assembly GCA_002347855.1. Lineage (GTDB taxonomy): Bacteria > Fidelibacterota > UBA2242 > UBA2242 > UBA2242 > UBA2242. The sequence continues at coordinate 20,343 of DDYE01000001.1, read as the reverse complement.
TCGTCAAGGAGCGGGAATTGCGTTCCGCGCTGGCCGGGTTGAAACAACCACCGGCTTTAGTTGTAACCGATTCGCAGGCTTTTCTGAAAGTCGCGGCCGATACGCCAAAAGATGTGCCGATGACATCGTTTTCGATCCTTTTTGCGCGCTATAAGGGTGACTTGAGTGAATATATCACCAGTACGCGGGCAATCGAGAAACTCAAACCCGGCGACGAGGTTTTAATTGCGGAAGCCTGTACGCATCATCCGATAGCCGACGATATCGGACGGGTGAAAATCCCGCGCTGGCTGACCCAGTACGTCGGCGGCAAACTGAACTTCACGCATTACCAGGGACACGATTTTCCGGAAGACCTGAGCCACTACAAATTGGTCATCCAATGCGGGAGTTGCATGCTTAACCGGCGTGAAGTGTTGAGCCGCATCTATCAATGCAAACGCGCTGGCGTGCCAATTACCAATTATGGGCTGACAATCGCCTATACACTGGGGATTTTCGATAGGGCGGTGGCAGTGTTTGGAGCGAGTGAAAATTGACCGAATTGCAATCCCGCCGGAGCAGGACTATTTGTTTTTAAGCCGCGGCTGGACAAAGTGACGAGGGACGAGTGACAAGGGACAAGTTAAGAGACTAGAGGTAATGTTAACGGCTTATGGCATCCTGTTGCATGAATCGTAAAGCGTGAAGCGTGATGAGGGGACTGTCATTCTCCGTAATGCTTATTACTCATACTAATCCCCCCCCCAAATTTTCAATCTACAATTTTCAATATCCTAAAAATTCCCGCTTCCTGTCTCCGTTCTCCCGCCTAGGTGGGACACGGAGGATACGCGAAGGAACACGGAGATATTTTTATAAAGACATTTAAACAGATTTTTCTGTGTTCTCTATGTTAGCCGTGTGAGAAAAATAGAAACAAGGACTCACACAGAGGCCACAGAGAACACAGAAAAAATAAGTAAATAAAATTTTCTATGTTCCCTGTGTTCACCGGGTGAGAAAAAAAACTCTTCATCGGGAAAATTATTAACCACGAATTACACGAATTGGCACGAACCCCGACCAGTCGAGGCGAATGGGCACGAATAAACGCAAATGAAAACGAAGAAATTTGGATGACAAAAAATTTATAAATGCGCGTAGCCCTGTTCCGTCCCAGCGGGACAGGCAGGTGCTGTGTTATATGCAGTTTAAAAGTTTTTATTGCTTTTAATCAATTTCTCGAGCAGTTGTATGACATCTATATAAGTATTCACATTAAATTTTGCGTTGGATTTAGTCATTCCAACTCTGATTGAGTAGGCATTCTCTGGAAGAACCTTGAATATTTCTTCGTCGGTCCAATCATCCCCTATTGCCAATACAAAATCAAAATCCTTTTTTGAAATCCAATATATCGCAGCAGCGCTTTTATTCACACCTGAATTTATAATTTCAACCACTTTACTTCCTTGCAGAACCTGAACATCTATATTAGCGGTAAAATTTACCAAATAGTCCGTAAGATCATTTGCCAGGATAGAGCCCAGTTCAGGGTCAGCCATGCGATAATGCCACACAACAGAAAAATCTTTCTCTTCAACAAAGGAGCCAGGAAGACGGTCTGCATACATTTCAAGAATAGGAACAATTTGATGCTTCCAATCATTTGTTACTGGTTTAATCATCTTCCAATCCTCATTTTCTTTGATCCATACACCATGCTCTGCCACTAATCCTATATCAAGCATACCAAACCAGTTCTGAAGAGTTCCTTTATCCCGTCCGCTTATTAGAACAATCTCATTTTCTTGCTCCTCTGAAAGAGTTTTAAGAATTTTGAAAAGTTTCTCATCTGGTTTTGCCATTTGAGGATTCTCTGCAAAGGGAACAAGCGTCCCATCATAATCTAAAAGAAGAAGTTTTCGTTTGGCTTTGCTAAAATCTTTGATGAGTTGCTCCTTTATGGAGGTATTTAATAATTTAGCATCAAACTTTTTTTGTTTTTCTTTGATAGATAGTAATCCTTTAATGAACTCGTCTGCCCATCTTGAAACATTATAGCGTTGTAGTCGTCTCTGCATAGGTTTATTGCGCTTTATCTGTTCCTCTTTTGGCATTTCCAGGGCAATCTTTAAAGCATCTACAATTTCTTCTATATTATTTGGGTTGATGATAATCGCTTCTCCCAGCTCTCTGGAAGCACCAGCCATCTCGCTTAAGATCAAAACACCGGTTTTATCAGTTCTGGTTGAGAGATATTCTTTCGCGATAAGATTCATTCCATCTCTTAAGGGGGTAATTAAAGCCACATCGCTAATACTGTAAAGTGCAGTTAGGTGACGGAAGGGTAGGAATTTAAATTGATACACTATAGGTGTCCAGTTAATACTGCCAAATCTGCCATTGATGTTACCAACGAGTTCATCTATCCGTCTTTTCATCTGCTGATAGTGCTCTATTCCGACACGGGATGGAACAACTACTATTACAAGGACAACTTTTCTATGCCATTGAGGATTTTCCTCAAGGAAAACTTCGTAAGCATTTAATCTGTTAAGGATACCTTTTGTATAATCCAGGCGATCTATAGAAAGGACGACCTTGAAATCTGCCAATGACCTTAGAAGCTCTTCTCTCTCCTTTTGTACATTTGGGTCGCTTTGAGCAGTATAAAATCTCTTAAAATCTATACCCATTGGGAATGTATCCGCTTTTATGATACGACCGTTTACGATAATCTCCCCCATATTGTTCTCATAACCAAGAATGCGAAGGACACACCGCAGGAAATACTGGGTATAATCGTGGATATGGAATCCTATGAGGTCTGCTCCTAAAAGACCCTGCAATATCTCGCTGCGCCACTTTCTCGGGAGAAGCCTGAATATTTCGAAAGTTGGAAATGGGATATGAAGAAAAAATCCAATTGGGTTTGGTATCTCGTCTCTTAGAAGCCTGGGAAGGAGCATGAGATGGTAATCGTGTATCCACACCACATCATCCGGTTTTATTATCTCCTTAACTGTATTGCAGAAGATTTCATTCACATGCTTATAATGTGCCCAATAATCCTCATCGTAGATAGTGTAAGAAGGGAAATAGTGGAAGAGAGGCCAGATTGTTTTGTTGCAAAATCCATAGTAGAAATTTCCCATGGATTTTTCTGAGATGAAAACTGGATAGCAATTAAATTTGGCCGGGAGTTTTGACTTCAATTCCCCTTTTGTTTTATTGTTGTTGACCGTGATTCCTGGCCAGCCCATCCATATATGCTCGGTTTGGGTAAAGGAAGCTTTGAGCGAATCTAAATATGCACTTAAACCCGAGACGAGCCCTCCTGCACTCTCTTGAAATCTTACCTTACCTTCTTTTTCTACTACAGTGATAGGTAACCTATTTGATACTATCAATAGCCTCATATCTTTTCCTCATAAACTAAGCAATTTTTATGAATTGCACTACCAGCTGAGCGTATCTGAAGTCCCGACTTGTTGGGATTTGGTCAAATCTCGATTTATCGGGAGTAGCCAGATACGCTCAGCCGTTGTCCATTCAATCATCAATCTTCACTTCTCTGTAATTGAAATAATGATTTTTTCTGACCAAAAGCAAAAGCGCAATAGAAGCAAATTGCACCGCTACTGAGAAGGCAATAAGAGAAGGAATCGAAATATCATAGAGAATTCCCATTAATGCGCTCCCTAAAAACCAGAATATCCCATAACCAGTATTAAAAATACCATAAGCTGAGCCGCGTCTATCTACCGAAACCATCCCTGCAATAGCGGCTCTCATAATGGATTCCTGTGCTCCCATGCCCACACCCCATAAAACCATTCCCAGAAGAGCAAAGTGAAATCCTCCCAAGAAGACTAAAGGAGCAAATATCGAAGAAATGAGAGCAGCAGCTATCAGGATAGAAATGCCTATCTGGTCAAATAAACGCCCAAATAAAAGGGCAGCCAAAGCATCAACTCCCATAGCAATAGCATAGAAGATAGGAATCCAATCATCTGAAATGATAGATACTCTTTTGAAATGATAGGCGATTAGTGGAAAATCAACATACCCAGCGGCAATCAAAGCGACTGCAGCAAGATAGAGCCAGAATACTTTTGGGAAAGCTTTGCTCTCCAGTTTGACTGATTTGACTGAGCCTATATCGAAAGCACGGGGATGAGGATAGAGCAGCCGTGCCACAACGAGAACGCATAGCGCCAGAAGAGCTGGTATAAGCAGGACACCAAAGCTCATCTGATAACTTCCCTTTAAATGAAGAACTCCAGCCACAATGAGCGGACCAAGCATCGCGCCTATCTGATCCAGTGCCTCGTGGAGGCCGAATCCCCATCCGCGCCCCATTTTTGTCGTAGCATGTGAGAGCATCGCATCTCTGGCAGGAGTGCGAATCGCTTTTCCTAACCTTTCGGCGATTATGAGAACGGTAGCAACTTCCCACCGCCCTGCCAGTGCCAGAAGTGGAACTGCAAGGAGGTTAATCCCGTATCCCAAGATAGTTATTGCCCAGTATTTCCTTGTTCTATCACTTATATAGCCAGAGACCAGGCGCAGGCTATACCCAATCAGCTCGCCGAATCCCGTAAAAATTCCTACGATAGTTCCACTTGCTCCAAGAATGGCAAGATACGAGCCTGTGATACTGCGTGCTCCCTCATATGTCATATCTGCAAAGAGGCTCACTATACCCAGTAAAATAACAAACTTAAGTGCTGATTCTTTTAAAATATATTTGTTATTCATTTATGCTGTCTCCATATTTATAGCGATTGTAGTTAACGAGATGCAGTTAAAAGGTCCCGCCATGGCGGGATTGGGGAAAAATCTATCCTGTCCCGACCCAGTCGGGAGATTTCCCTTTTACCCGCTGTTAGGTGAAGCAATTTGGGTAGATGTTGCTTTTTCATATTCATCCAATAAGGTCTTTATGAGTTCTTTAACTGATACTATCTTATCTACACGATACGCATTCGCCCCACAGAAGGCGAAACCATCTTCAAGTCTTCCTTTTTGGGCATTGGTCAATGCAAGAGCAATACAATATGGTACTTTTCTAAAATCGCATGTCCTCAAACATTTCCAGGGACATTTAAATGGCTTTTTTACACCCGCGTATACTTTATCAATAAAGGTGTTCCTGATAGATCTTCCCGGTAATCCAACAGGACTGTCTATTATGACAATGTCATCTTTTTGGCATTTTATATATGTCTCTTTGAATTCTATTGAAGCATCACACTCATAAGTTGCAACAAACCTGGTTGCCATCTGCACTCCTTGCGCCCCTAATTGTAAATATTTGTAAATATCTGCTCCAGTGTAGATACCTCCCGCGGCAATGACGGGAATACTTTTATTAAATTGTTGCTCAAAAGTCTTTAATACTGAAATAACCTCTGGGACTATTTTTTCTAATCTATAATCAGGATCATTTATTTGCTCTTTTTTAAAACCAAGATGCCCTCCAGCCAAAGGTCCCTCGACGACAACAGCATCAGGGACATGACTATAATTTTTTGCCCAATATTGAAATATAATTTTAGCGGCTCTTGCAGAAGATACAATCGGACAAATCTTCGTGGAGACCTTTCTTGATCTATCCAATGGTAATATTTCTGGTTTCTTTAATGGAAGACCGGCACCAAGAAATATAAGATCTGCACCTTCTTCTACTGCTACCAGTGAAAGTTCATCGAAATCTGAAAGAGCTACCATTATATTAACTCCAACCATCCCATCCGTTATTTCCTTTGCTTTTCTTATTTCTTTTCTCAGTGCTCTTTTATTTGCTTCTCTAAAATTTTTGTTAAAATCAGGTTCAAGCATACCAATGCCTGCAGCAATAACTCCAATACCACCTTCATTTGCCACAGCTGAGGCTAACCCTGATAAAGAGATTCCGACACCCATTCCTCCTTGAATGATTGGTATCTTAACATCTAGTTTATCTATTTTTAATCTTGGAATTTTGAAATTCATAAATTACTTCTCCCTGTTAAATTGTTTCACCTAACGGCTTACGTGTTTGCCTTGTCCGCCGAAGGTAGGCGAACCACAAACAAACTGTTAGTCCTCGTGCCCTTGATAGTTTTTTCGAACAAGCTCCTTTACTTCCTCCATCAACTCCGTCTGGATTTCCTGAATTGCTAGCAATCTTTACCATTGATGAGTAAGAAGCTGGTCTATTTTTGTATGGAGATAACGAATCCCAAGTTCCGCTTTCAGATTGATCCGATAATCGTTTTCGGATCGCAGCCGATCCCTTGTCTCCTGTCGGTTCTGACTCATCATGATGATAGGAGCTTGAATGGCAGCAAGGCATGAAAGAATCAAGTTGAGAAAAATGAACGGATAGGGATCAAATGGCTTAACGAGCAAGACGATGGAGTTGATGGCGCCCCACAGCATAAGAACTACCCCAAAAATAATTATAAAGCGCCAGCTCCCGCCAAATTCTGCGACCTTGTCAGCTATCCGTTCGCCGAAGGTCAGCTGATGATCAAATTCAAAGTTGATATTCTTGGATAGTAGCAACTCTTGTTCCCTGAGGCTTCTAACTACTTCCATTTCTATTGTCGAAAGTTCGCCCTTATCTACCTCGAGGACATCCTGAATATATTCTGCTCTGATCCGGTTGACACACGGAAGACATACAAAATCATGCTGGGACCAATCGGGATATTTCTTTTGAATCAGCTCAACCACAGGACTATGAATCAGTTCCCCTTGTATCCCTTCGCTCAAGGGCTTTCTTCTCTGGCAAATGGGGCAGAGGAAAGTGTGCTGGGTCTTCATTGTCATATCATTTTCCATTCAATAGTAAGTATATACATGGCGCCTTACGGTTTTGCACAACGAATGTCGTTTATTCTTCTTGTAATCTCGTTCTGTGTTATTTCTCGCGGATGACGAAGTGCAAAGTATCGGACAAACGGTTGCCAGCAACTATGATACGCTTTGTTTGTCTTTTGATTGCAGTTGACCAGCCGTAATTTCCCGCCGTAGCAGGATTTCAAATAATTTTAAAATAGATTTCTCTTTCATTCCCTCATTTATCCATTAATTAATTCAATAAACTTCGTTTGATAGTCTCAAGTAATTAAATTACCCAAAATCATACCTAATATTTTATAAAAACGCAAGGAAAATTTCTGCATGAGTGGTCAGATGTTGTATCAACTACTGTAGGCATTAAGACTGAAACGGCCCCCCCATCGGCGAGATAGGTAGGCTGTGAATCTTCGAGAGAGGTTAAAATTGTCAAATAATGCTTCTAATAAAAAAGTATTGCATTTTTATCAATTCTAAATCTAATTTGCTAGAGTAAAAGTGGGGTTTAAAATAAACATGAAAAACAACACAAAAGCGAAAATTTCCCAATTATGCCTTTGGGGCTTGTTGTCACTGGGGATTATTAGTTGTGAAAAAGGATTACCTCCGGTGAGTGGTATTGAAGGGCAGGTTAGGATGCCAATAGACTCTATTACTCATCAACTCATCTGGCCTGATTCTTTGCATGGTGCTTTCGTGGTAGTGGTGGAATTCACTTATCCATTTTACACTTCGCTGGATTCCTTTTTCGCCCATCTCGTTGCCTATAGTGATCCCTTGGATACCAGTCGGGTTGTCCAGGATTATTTCATTCAGTTGAAGTCGGGAATTTATGTGGTCGGAGCGGTTGGCATAAAAGTACCGGTATCGCAGATTGTTTTTATGCCTAGGGATTCTCTAAAAACTCATCCTGAATACTTCGTCCCCATCGGTTTATTTAAAGAACCTGCTTCCCAATTCCCGCTGAGTAGCGTCAATGTTAAACCAGGTGAGATTACGTCGGGCATTGACCTGTCTCTGGATTACAATATAGAGTTGCCGTTCAAATAGGAGGGATTAGCCATGTCGAATAGAGTATTTAACCCCAAAATTTTTATAATAAGTGTGTGGTTAACTGCCTTGAGTGAAACGGTTTGGGCGCAAAAAGCACAACTGAGCGGTATTGTCTGCGATTCGCTGAGCAATGCACCTCTAGTCGGCGCCAATGTGATTCTCAAGGGAACCTTTTTAGGCGCTGCGACCGATCAGGATGGTAAATACAGCATTACCAACATTGTTCCAGGTAATTATCAAGTCGAAGTGCTGATGATTGGCTATCGCAGACAATTTCAAAGCCTGCATCTGAGAGCAGGGGAGAAGGTCAGCCTTGATTTTCGTCTCGCACCTCAGGTGCTGAAAACCCCGGAAATTATGGTCACCGGTGCAAAGCGTGCGATTCGGAAAGCCGATTCACCGGTTTCTATTTCTGCTATCAGTTCCACTCAAATCGCTGCTCGGAATCCTGCTTCCGTCGATGAAGTTTTGACGTATGACGCTGCAGTGCAATTAATTGACGGTCAAATCAATATTCGTGGTAGCAGTGGTTATACGCGCGGGGCTGGCAGCCGCGTTGCTATGTTAGTTGATGGTGCCCCGGCAATTTCCTTCGATAATGGCTCGATTTATTGGGAAGCCATTCCAGTGGATGAGATTGAGCGCGTCGAGATACTCAAAGGACCAGGTTCCGCTCTTTATGGCTCCAGTGCCATCGGTGGAGTAGTCAATCTCATCACGCGCAAAATACCAGCCGGCAAGGCGACGCAATTCTTACTGGGTGGTGGCTTTTACTCGCCGCCCTCTGAGGCGCGGCAACAAATCAGCTCGAGCCCGCTACTTTCCCAATATTTCCGCTTATTTCATCGCCAGCGCTTCGGCAAGCTGGCGGCTCAAATGGGAGTGCGCTACAATGCGACAGATGGCTATCATCAGAACGGCTGGTATCGGCGCTGGTTTCTTGATGGCAAAATAGAATACGATTGGACTAATACCCAGAGTCTGGTCAGCCGCATCTTCTGGGTTGACGATGTGCATGGCTCCTTTACCCAATGGCGCGATGCCGCGCATCCTTTCCACACGCCATTCAATACTATTCATGATCGCATTTTCTCGCATAAAGTACAGTGGTCGACTCAATATGTGCAGGTGCTGTCTCCTCAGAAGTCGCTGATTCTGCGAGGCAATTACTTCCAGACCGGCTTTCGGAATGACCTGTACAACAATAAGACTCAATCGGAAGCACGCACTGGTAGCATGGAAGCGCAATTGGATTTCCGTCCCAACGCTAAGCACTATTTTACCACTGGCATAGAAGGCAGGCTTAATCATGTTGAGGCTAACATCTGGGGTTCGCATAATGGTTACGATTTGGCGCTCTATCTGCAAGATGAGGTTGCCCTTATTCCGCGGGTGCAAGTCACAGGAGGTTTGCGATTTGATACCCACCGCACTGACGAACGCGCCATTGAATCGCAGGTCAATCCCAAGCTGGGCATGGTCTATCATATCAGCCCATTGCTCACCTTACGCAGTTCCGTTGGTTGGGCATATCGCTCTCCGGCAATCGCCGAAATGTTCATCGACTCCCGCCAGTACATTTTTGAGGTCAAACCCAATCCCAATCTGAAATCGGAGAAAAGCTTTTCCTATGAAGCCGGCTGCTATTTCCAGAGCCAGCGGGTCACCGTTGATTTGGCGCTTTTCAGTACGAACTTCAAGCACCTGATCGACCCCGTTCTTGACCCAACTGATAACAAAATCCATTTCCAGAATATCACCGATGCGCGCATCTCCGGCGTAGAAATCAGTAGCGAATTCGCTCACTCCGGCTTACCGCTGCAAAGTAAAGTCAGCTATACCTATCTTTATCCTGAAGATTTGACCCATGATGAACAGTTACCCTATCGCCATAATCATTCCCTGGTCATTTCGGAACAGCTGGCGCTCACTAAAACCTTAATAGTCGGTCTCGACTATCGCTATCTTAGCAAGATAAACCGCGTCCAGCTTTTCCCCGAGAATCCTGTGACTGGCGCCGATAAATTAGTGCCCATTAAACTCGTGAGCGGATTCTGTCACTTCTCGCCAATGCCGGCGCTTACCTTCAATTTAAGCGTCGAAAACTTGTTGCAATATTACTATGTAGTCATCGAACGCAATATCGGACCGACTCGCAATGTCAAATTGACCGCGGAATACACTTTTTAAAACTGCAACTCTTTGCGCAAATCGGTATCTAATAGGGCAAAAATAATTTCATAAGGAGATGCGATGAATCTGAAAAAATTAAGTCTGACTATTTTGATCCTGACGACGGTAATTTTATTTGCCGGAGAGCGTCCCTGGTACCGATTCAATGAAGGCATCCAGAAAGCCCAGCAAGAAAAAAAGCATGTTGTGATTGATTTTTATACCGATTGGTGCGGCTGGTGCAAAGTTATGGATCAAAAGACCTTTTCCGTACCAGCAGTCGAGAAATATCTTTTTGAAAATTTAGTTCCTATTCGGATTGACGCTGAAAACCGCACCGAAAAGCTTAATTTCCGTGGAAAGACCTATACCCCGCGTGAACTGACAAGTGCTTTTCAGGTGACCGGTTTCCCATCTATCGCTTTTCTAACTCCATCCCTGGAAATCATCACGGTCGTTCCGGGTTATATTGAGAAAGACACCTTTCTAAAAATTTTAGAGTATGTTAATAAGGAATGCTATAAATCCAAAATCTCATTTGAAGAATATCTAAAATCCGACTGCGATAATCGAGCTGCTCCTGCAAAAAAACAGAGCAAGTAATTTTACATTCCCCAGGACCATCTGTCTTTGAATTTTTACAATTAATTTGCTAATTTCAATTAATATTTTAATAATAGGGAAGATAATGCGAGTTTTCATTGGTATTTTACTGATTAGTAGCATCTTAAATGCCCAGACTTTTCAAAATTTCCTTAATCGCCTCTATAGCACACCGATTGAAAATAAAGCCGCGCTGGTAGATAGCTTTTTAACGGCTCAGTCGGCTTTTCCCATCATTGAGAGTGATAGCATAGTGCAATTTATTTATACCGGGGAAGCCACCAGCGTGGCTGTTCCGGGGGATGCCAATGGCTGGAGCACCACGATTGACCGGATGAGTCGAATCTACGGTACAAATCTCTGGTATTTAACGAAAAAGTTCGAACCTGATGCCCGCCTAGATTACAAATTTGTAACAGACGGCAGCAACTGGATTCTTGATCCACGCAATAAATTCACCGTTATGGGCGGCTTTGGTCCTAATTCCGAACTGAGGATGCCTGCTTATCACTTTCCCGACGAAATAAATTATCGTCCTGACATACCGCACGGAACTTTTTTTGATACCACTTTTTATAGTACTAACCTGCAGAATAGTCGCCAGATACGGGTTTATTTACCGCCTAATTATTATGCCAGCCGCGATAGTTTCGGCGTGATTCTTTTTCACGATGGTCTGGAATTTGTCAGCCTGGCTTATACCAATAATGTATTAGATTTTCTCATCTGGCGCGGTGATATCGAACCAGTCATTGCCGTGTTCGTGCCACCGGTCAACCGCACCCCGGAATATGCTGGTAACCAGCAGGAAAAGTTTACTCAATTCATCGTGCAGGAAGTGATGGGCTGGATTGACCGAAAATACCATACCCGTCACGATCCCAACTGGCGCGCGACCGTCGGAGCTTCCAATGGTGGGAATATTGCCCTCGGGCTGGCGATTAGCCATCCGGAAGTGTTTGGCAAGGTGGCAACATTCTCCAGCAATGTCGAGAGCAATATCACCAATCTACTGACTAACAGTTCCAAATTACCACTTCAGTTTTATCTCGATATTGGCACTTATGACATTGCTGTGCTGATTCCATTGGTTAAGAACCTGAAAACTCTCCTGCAGGAACGCAGCTATCCTTTTGAATTTCATGAATGGCATGAGGGACACAGCTGGGGCAACTGGCGAGCGCATGTGGATAATGTTCTCAAATTATTCTTCGGACGCCCAACTCGCACTCGTTTTAGTTCAAGGGAAAATCTACCGACCAGAATCAATATGACCAATTATCCCAATCCCTTTAATGTGCAGACGAACTTTGTAATCAATTTACCGTCCGAAGGTCGGGTGCAATTGGAAGTATATGACCTCCAGGGAAAGTTAATTGACCAGATTACGGATGCCTATTTACCGACGGGCGATTATCATTTTTTATGGCAACCACTGGTAAGTAGTGGGTTATATCTTTATTGTCTAAAATACAAGCAACAAAACTATTCTGGGAAATTGCTCTTTTTTAAATAAAGAGGGAAAACGGCTCCCTTAACCAATCTATTAAATACTGAGTACTGGCGACTCTGGGAGCGATAAATATTTTGCACTGAATCCATAACCTGCACCAGACTATCCGGCGGATAAAAGCCAATTATATGTAGGAGAGTATCTTCTTGAGCAGTTAAAAATAGAAGATTAGGGATGCCAATTCCACCATACTTGCGAGCATTACTGTGGTACTTGTTGGCGACATCCGGTTGTTTATCGACATCAATGCGGACGGGGATGAAGTCCCGGGCGCGTTCGATTACAGCTTTCTGACTGAAAGTGCTCTCTTCCATAGCACGACAGGGCGGGCACCAGGTTGCCATGAAGTCAATCATCAGTGGCTTGTCGGCAGCAGCAGCGATGTGCAGCGCGCTGTCAATACTCGTTAGCCACTCGATTTTGGCGGGAGCCTGACGGGTACCACATGATGTCATGATGTAGATTAATGCCAGCAGACTGGTAGTGACTAATTGGAACTTTGACTTTGACATATTAATCTCCATTTTTAAAAAATAAAATTTTCTATCGAGAATTCAAAGCCGCATTTTCATCTTTGGCATTCAGCGCGTTTATCTGTAGCTTATGACGTTTTTTGGAGTAATTCAAAAAAGAAAGCAACAAGTTTGAAATCTACGCTGATTTACGATGTAGCCATTGTTTACGGTCTTATAGTTTCGCATCTGCAGGCTGAATCCTATCCTGACCAGTTCTTTGTAATTCGCGGAGCCGATTCGTTGCTGGCACGGGCGGAATCCGTCGTCAATTTGACTACCAGTCCCGACGGTCGTGCTGTGCAACTTGCTTCAGACAAGACTGCTGGTTATATCATTTTTCGACCGCAGGAAATGGCATTCCCATTTAATTACGGCTTGCCGTCCTGGAATGGTAGCAGTCCGGCTAAGCAGGCTTATTTCAAAGTGTATATACGCTTTCCTTACGACACAACCTGGTCACCCTGGCTGACCGTCGGCTACTGGAATAAGGAGTGGGGTGGTAGCTACGGGACTACGAGTTATACCGCCGGAAATGTTGATATTGATGAAATCGAACTCTACGCTTACCAGACGACTTTCCAGTTCAAGATCGAATTCTATCGGGCGAATCTTGCTGTTACTTCACCAACATTGCGCAAAATCGCCCTGACGTTGAGTGATACTCGCACGACCGCACAACTCGATTTCAATGCCATCAATGCCGATAATCCTCCTGCTATCTTCATCCCTACGACTTTTTATTATCAGTATTTACTCGATCCGGAGATTGGTGGCTCAATTTGTTCACCGACCTCAGTTTCCATGATTCTGCGCAGTTTCGGGATTGCAGTTGACCCACTTCAATTTGCCAGCGACACCAAAGATCCCTATTGGGGCATATTTGGCGTCTGGCCAAGAGTTGTGCAGCATGCAGCTGAATATGGCTTGGATGGTGCAGTGACGCAGTATCGCTCGTGGTCACAGGCGTATGAAGTTCTGGCACGCGGTGGTCGCATTGCGATGTCCGTCGGAAAACCACTTTATAGCGGTCATCTCATGATGCTGGCTGGTTTTACCAGCAGTGGCGATCCCATTGTTCATGACCCGGCGAGACCCAATGGCTATGGTTACATCTTCAATAAAGATGACCTTTCACATTCCTGGTTTGACAAAGGTGGAATCAGCTACACTTTTTATTTAGACAGCACTTTAACGCAAATTGCGGAACACAGTCAACAAGCAAATTTCATTCTTGCCAAAGATTTTGCCACCATCTGGAATTATCCCAATCCTTTTAATAATGCCACCGCTATTTGCTTGCAAATTGAATATGCGGGAATATATTCGGTGCGAGTTTACGATATAACCGGCCGGCAAATTTGCGACCTGGGAAATGCATTTTTAGCGCCTGGTCTTTATCAATATAATTTATCAGGAGAAGGATTAAACAGTGGCTGTTATTTTGTTTTAGTGAGGAGCAGCGCAGGGGGAACCAAATCTTCAAGGCTTTTATTGTTGAAATAAAATCTTAAATTTGAATGGACTTTGACAAAGGAATGAAAATGAGGAGTGCGATAGTCTTTTTTACCAGCGAACATGACCCTAACGGGTTGGAGCAAGCCCGTCAGAATGTACTTTCTGCTCTTGAAAAAACAGCGAATGACCTGCGGGTCATTCTTGTTTCCGATGGCGCAACCAATTTATTGACTGATTTTCCACGCGAGTACCGCGACCGTTTGGCTCTCGTTTGTGGCAATTTTAAAAACTGTGCTCAGGCAATCAATCACCTTCGTGACAGCGGTTTGCTGGATGTAGATTTATTGTTTTTACCGACGCCCGGCGACATGCTTTTAATTGATGAGACCACCATTCAAGCATTTCAAAATGCCTATGAATTGACTGACGCCGGTTTTATCATCAGCGACCATTATGAATATCTGTCAGATACGGCAACCGAACCGGTCTTGATGCGTCTCAAACCGGGACACGACCCTTCCAACATCATCATTCCGGGACGGGCGAATAATTCCGTCTTTTTCTGCCACGGGGCTCTAATAGCCATTAGCCGCAATTATATCAATCCGCGGGTTTTTGACGAGGATGTCTTTTACGGAACTGATTATGCCATGCGGATGGGTGTGCTGGCACAGAGTGGCAGGCTTTTTACAATCAACCGCCCAACCTATACTTTCCGACGCGGCAAGCCCTATTATGTCGGTGAAGGCTTGCAGGATAAGTTCGTTAGTCAGCAAAGCGGTAAAATGGAGCGACATTTTTCCTATATTTATGATCCGGCAAGGTTCGAGTGGGGACCGATAAGTTTTCAGAAATATCTCCAGGACATTGGCGCCTTTTTACCCGAGACCTATTTTACCCGCAAGGTGACGACCGACCCACGGCTGGGCAACGGCGTCTCTTTTGTCATGCCGACCTACAATCGGGCGCGCTTATTGAGATATGCCATTGAATCTGTCATTGAGGTGCGTAAGCGCGTTGACCCCTTCATTCCCATCGAACTGGTCATTGTTGATAATGGTACCGACGAGACGCCCAATGTCGTGGCGCCTTTTGTCGAACAGTATCCGGAACTCATCAGGTTTTATAAAGTTTTTGGCAAGACTTTAGGCGGGGCGCGCAATTATGGCGTTCATCGCGCTAAAAATCGTGTGATTGGTCAACTGGACTCTGACGATGTCTTAACCGGTGACCCAGTCACTGAGATTTTGCACCAATTTGAACGCAGCGGCGCTGGCGCCATTATCGGAATCTATCAGACTGCTTCAAGGGATGCCCAGACCGGCGAACTCATCCTCGACAACCAGATTGTCACTCATGATGAATATCTATGCAATCAGAGTAATCCCTTGCTTCAGATGTGCATTCCCGGTCCCGGTGCACCCCGTTATTACCGTAAAGAAGCCATTCTCGCTGCCGGTGGTTATCCAGATTTGCTTTATGGCGAAGATGCTGCCCTTTCCGACCAGATGCTCAAGCAGGGTTTTCTGATTGAACGTAATCTTTCCGCTGCCAATTATATCGCCGTGCGCCATAGTTCTAATACCGACAGCGAAAATCTTGGCGTAGATTTGCTACTCAAAAAAAATTATGCGAAATATTCTTTCAAGATTTCCATTATTGAAGAGTTAAAACACATCGTTTACAGTAATCCCTATTACCATCAGTATAATCATCGCGTTGGCTTCTGAAATTCAGTGGGTTCTGGCTAATATGATGGCTGTGATTGAGCGACACCTAACGGATACAGAACTAAATCCCTACTTCCAGGAATTAGATATTACGCTCCAAAAAGTGAATGATAACGCCCGTGTTCAAGCCCTGATTTTACAACAAACCGATCCTCACAAAGGCTATCCGCGATTGATAAAAAACCTCGCTACCTTCAGTAAGAGTCTCTCGACGGAATTGACCGTCGCGACCATCCCGATTCGCTTAGTTCTCAATAAAACCCGTCGCCAGAGCCTGACCTCTTCGACTTTTGAAAAACAAGCCGGCGATTTGGCGGAACCAACCTGTTTTCTTTGTAATCTGGATGTTGGTCAGCGAGGCGTCCTTATTCTCGACGGTAAATTTATTGTGCTGACCAACCCCGGTATCACTTTGCCGGGTGATTTGACGATTGCCGCAACGCAGCATGAATTGCAATTAATCCGGGGACGCTTCGCTGAAATGATTGATATAGCCGCGATTTTACCGGCTTTCTCAATTTATTTTAATGGCGCTCTGGCGGGTGCTTCCAGTACTCATTTTCATTTTCAAGCAGGGTATAAAGATAAATTACCTGGTGAACAGCAAATCCAGCGGCTGTTGGCAGGACGAGCGGTGGGTAACGCCCGGCTTCGTAAAATTGTCAAATGCGCAACAATGGAAGTATTTCAAATTGAAAACTTTCTACGCAGCGTTCAAATTGTCGTGACTAAAGACCGCCAGGCATTACTGGAATTTTTTGATTATTATCTCCAGCAACTGCAGAAAGTCAGCGCCGCCATTAAAAATATTCCAAACTATCCCGATTTTGGTTCTTTGATTCCTTCGCTGGGACAAAAAGAAAGTGAACCACGCCTCAATATTATGCTGAAATATTATCCGGACTATCAGGCTTTCATCGCCGGGTTTTTCCCAAAGCGTTTCAACCGTCCACAATGCTATTTTCAAAAGGGACGCGCGAAAATCGTGTTGGGCATGGCAATTAAAGAAGCCCTCGGCAATCTAATTACTTGCCGGAAGCCGGATTACGACAGACTCCAGCGCTATCCGGAATTTATCGCTACGGCTTATCAGGACACCTCGATTACTTCAGAGATGGAAGAGGCTTTCTTCCGCGCCTTAAAAACTTTTAAATAACCTGTTTGCTTAACTACTTGGTATCATGCTTCCTGGTGAAGTCAGGATAGAGCTTCTTCATGCAGGTGGGGCAAATGCCATGCGAAAAGTTGACGTCTTTTAAGCGTTCCGTGATATAGACTTCAGGGTCTACCCAGGGCTTATCGGGTTTGGACTCATCGCGGATTTTCTTACAAGAAGCGCAAATCGGAATAAGATCCCCGAGCGCCCTAGACTGGTCTGCCGATTCCATTAAAGCTGCCAGCAACTTTCTACGCTCACTGATGTCACGAATGATAGCAAAGGTTGCCTTTTCGCCTTTATAATCTATGATAGTGACATTGGCTTCGACATCGAGCTCGGAACCATCCTTTTTCTTGAAGACTGTCTCATAACGGGAGGGAACCTGTTCGCCACGTTTACGTCTGCGGTCTCGTTCATAAAGAATCGCCAAACCTCGTTCAGTATAAATGGCGTGATAGTCTTTATCCCGAAGTTCTTCCACAGTATAACCCAGCATTTCCGCGAAAGCTTTATTCACGAAAATGAATTGGTCGTGCTGGCTGATGACAATACCATCCTGCGAAGTCTCTACTAAGAGGCGGTATTTCTCTTCACTCTCCTGTAAAGCAACATCGGCAAGTTTGCGTTCGATAGCGAGAGCAATCTGACCGGCTATTGATTCTAAAATCTGCGCATCTTCCGCAGTGTACAGGTCGGGTTTTGTATAACTTTGCACCACAATGGCTCCGATAGTTTCATTATTTAAAAGAAGCGGAATCCCGAGCCAGGAAACCGGTACGGTTCCATACTTTTTTTCATCCTGGTCAGCAAAGCGCGCTGCTAACATACGTTGCGTTAAAAGAAGTGGCTTTTTGGCTTCAATGACCTCAACCGTCAGGGATTTTCGGTCATCAAGACTAATACGAATATCAGGATAATCTTTATCTACTTCGTCGCAGGCATAAGGGAAATATATTTCCCGATGATAGGCGTCAACTAAAGCAATAAAAAAGTTATCCATATTAATAATACCTTTTAAAATATTGTGGACTTGACAAAAGAGGTCGTCGAGATTACGGGTCACATGCACCGCATTGTTAATCTCAAAAAGTGCCGTGCGGATTTTCTCTAACTTTTTGCGATTGGAGATATCGTGGTAAATACCATAGACCGCCACCTGATTGTTACCTAAATAGATAGGCCTGCCAATAATGGCTACATCAATCAATTTACCGTCTTTCTTTTGCCTTACCGTTTCAACCGAAACATAATTGCCACTTGCTACTTTTTGAGTAATTGATAAACCTTCCTCTTTTAGATGCGATGGTACAACTAAATCGTTAATAAAATTTCCCACCGCTTCTTGCGAGGTATAGCCAAAAAGTTCAGTAAAGCGGGCGTTTATTTGTAATATTCGGTCGTTGGTATCGAGTACAGCAATTGCATCCGGTGAGGCATTGAAGAGATTTTCGAAAAAAGATTTCTGGATGTTTAATTCTTCTTCCATCCAGCGATGCTCGGTAATATCTGCTGCTGTCACTAGGATATTGATTTTATCATGGTAGGTAACAGTATTAAATCCGCAGTTTAGCCACTTTTCGGTATTATTTTTGGTCAGGATTTTGACTTCGATGTTTGACTTCGGGGATTTGCCTTTAAGGCATAAGGTGAATGTCTCACGAACAAGATTTTGGTAATCAGGATGGACTGGAACGCTTAGATCAAAATTCATTAATTCCCGCTGCCGGTAGCCAGTGATTTGTTCAAATAGTGCATTGCTTAAAATTAATTTACCATCCGGTGAAATAACGGCGGCGCCGACGGAAACCGAATGTAATATTTCCCTGACAATTTGGTCAACGACCTTACGGTCCGTTTGCATTTTTGTTTCTAAAGGAGTTGCCAGGCAGATACCAATACCACCTTTGACTTTGCCATTTTGGTCGAAAGTCGGAAATAGTTCGAGTTTTCCGCGGAGATTGCTCGTGCTGGTTGTGCATTGATATTCGCCTTCATAAAAGGTGCTTTCGCCCTGCAGAATTTTCTGGAAATGTGGCAATATTTTCTGGTCATACAGTTTCTTCAAATCCAAGCCAGTTAATAAAGCGGGCGTTGAATTTAAATGCTCTACGAATAGGGGATTGAAGCGTACCATTTTCAAATCGCTGTCAAATTCAAATACAGCAAAAAGATTTTGCTTAAAAAGTAAGTCGGAGGTTGAGACTTGGTGTGATTCAGAAATGGGTTGGGGCTTAGAAGAATTTTTCGACATATAATTGTCCTATATTTATTTTTTAATTTAATAGATTTTAAATAATTAGCCAAAAGGTTGCTACCAGAAAAATCACAGATAATAGATATTTAAAGAAAAACAGTAAAAATAAGTGATTCAGGGCATCTCTAACTTTTCCTCAAAATACTTACACTCAGTAAAATATACATACATCTATTACATAAATGGAGAATGTAAAATGGAAGAGTTGCTTAATCAACGAAAAAGCCAACGAATAAATTTGATTATCTTGCTGGAACTGACTAAGAGAGCAGAGTCCATGGTAAACCGTCTGAATATTTCACTTAGCGAAATAATTCGGCGGTCATTAGCTGATTATCTTGATCGGTTAGAAAAGCAAGAAATCGAACAAGTATTAATAGCCGGTTACCAGGCGAATGCAGCTGCTATAAAAACCAGCAAGAGGACTGGAAAGATGCCGACCGATTCTAATAAATCTGGACCGATTAAACGCGGTGACATCTATCTTGTAAACCTTAATCCACAAGTCGGCTTTGAAACAGGAAAGTTTCGACCAGCGATTATCATTCAGAATAATCTCGGTAACTTATATTTACCGGTTACAATCGTCGTACTGATCTCCAGTGTCAAAGAAATTACCAAACCTTTACCAATCATGGTTTTCTTTGAAAAAGGTACCGTCGAACTTGATTTTGATAGTTATCTCGACTGCGGGCAAATCAGAACCATTAACAAGGCTGCACGCCTGGTTAGGAAAATCGGCGAATTACCATCACACAAAATCAAAGAACTTAATCAGGTGTTAAAAATTAGCCTGGCTCGGGGTAAAACTGTCATTAAATTTGCAAAAATAGGCTTAGCACTGTCATAACCATAATAACCGATGATAATTTTACCACAATTTTTTCGTCAAAAAATGGGTAAATAATAGAGTTTAGCGATATCCTAAATTTTACGGCTGGCTTTGATGATAGCGCCAATTTAGTTATATTACAACGCTTTTTATTAGAATGAACTGCAAAATGGCATTTATGCCGCGTGATAGCCGTTTTGCCCTCGTAGTTCAACAGGATAGA
>DDYE01000008.1 GCA_002347855.1 Fidelibacterota bacterium UBA2242 | reverse complement strand
TCAGATTATAGCAACCTGGGATGGTAGAGATGACCAGCATCAGCCCCTTACCTCGGGCGTCTATTGCTTACTGGTCCAGACAACTCGGCATAGGCTTTTCCGGGAGAAAATCCTCTTTATTAAATAGGCACCGGGCTCAGGGCATAAAATTTTTACTTGACATCTAAAAAAAAATAAATATATTATTTCAGCGATGTCAGGAGGATGTATGCGGAAGTTAGGTTTAGGAGTTGTTTTGCCTGGGTTGTTGATTTTCAGCCTGTCGTGCGACAGTCCGACGGAATCACGGTCTAACCCCTATGAGCAGCAGCCGATAGATTGGCCTTCATTGGCAGATAGCCCCTGGCCTATGTACCGGCACGATCCTCAAAATACAGGCAGAAGTGAATTTCCGGGAGCGGCATCAGGTATCATCCTAAATAAAATTTCTCAGCGTAATTCCCAGACATCGATTGTTATAGGACCAGATTTAACGCTTTATTATTTCAACCAAAAGCCAGGAGAAGGTTATTTCTTATACGCTGGTGATATAAATGGAAATATAAAATGGTCGAAGCGGGTATTACGTAGCGATGAACCTTCCACTGCGCCGGTAGTACTTTACGACGGTAGCATTGTTGCTATTGGTCTGGAAGAAGGGGAATATATTCGTTTAGGAGCTAATGGAGATACGATATGGCAGTGCTACTCAGGTAATTTTTCTGGACTTTGGGCATCCAATGCCGGCATAATTGTTGGTTTGGATACAACAATTTATTTCGTAGATAATACCCAAACATTACGAGCGATAAGTAAAAACGGTACTTTAGAATGGTCATTAAGCGATTCAAGATTTTCAAGCGATTGCGAATATATCCCCGCCTTCTCCCCAGATGGTAAGACACTTTATGCTAACGGATTTCAGAGCACAACATTATTGGCGATTGATTTAGAGAACCAATCTATAAAGTGGACTTTTGGAACTATACCACTCTGCAACTCACCTATGGTTGATAATCAAGGCAATATCTTTTTGTTGAATGGCAAATGGCAGTATTCCGGTGAAGAATCTGATTTCGCCTTCTATTCATTAACTCCAGACGGTACAGTTAGGTGGAAATACTCTCTTAACGATGTAGACACATATCGTATCGAACCAGTTATTGATTGGCAGGGCAACATTTATTTTGCAACCGATACCCTCTATTCTTTCACCAATGATGGAAAGTTAAGGTGGAAGATTGTCTTAGGGAAACAACTGCTTGTTCCTCTTGTTTGCAATAAAGAAAATAATATTTATTTTGTTACAAAGGATAGCAATGGAATGTTAGCAGTATTCAGTATAAACGATGATGGTAAAATTAATTGGAGTATTGAAAATACCGGAGAATATATTAGACTTGGAAGTACCCCAATAATTTATAATAATTTTCTCATTATACCAGGCTGGAGGTCAGAATGGATTTATATAATTCAGTGAACCAGGGATTTAATAGAATCGTTGTATTTTTGATTTTTATTTTATACTCTATCTCATTAGGAACAGAGCCTCCGCCTCCTCCTCAATCTGCTCCAGTCGAGCTATATGTTGGAATTATTAATGAAGTCGAGGATATTACATTCACATTATCCGCATTAAGTACGGTTTGGGCAGCAGAAGATTATGATGACCCATTTTTAATTTCCGAACAATACCATTATTCTCAATATACTGCCTTTCATACGAATACGAACATAGAAAGTTGGTGGGGCTGGGATTTTGTCATTTCACACAACAGTAATTCAAAAAATCCAGTTTTTGCATATGGATTATACAAATTAGGGATAAATGATGCGGAATATATCTATTTAGATTATAGAGACGATCGATATGGTAACTATATCAATATAGGGAATCCATTAGGACACGATTTTGACCTGTGGATAAAATATGAATCAGGGGATTTTTATTACTCCAATGATGGCAATGGACCTTGGGTATTGGCTAATAGTGAAGAGTGCATTAAGATTTGGGAGATAAAACAAATGGGGAATCCAACAAGCAACCGTTTTCAGCCCACCACCCCGACCAATCTGCATTATGAGAATGCCAATGGTCATCCGCGGCTGAGCTGGAATCTATCCGAGCCGCAAGAGGCTGCGACCTATGAAGTCTAGCGCAAGGTCTGTAGCAATCCACCAAAANNCCATTTGACCGTCAACCGGCGCCGACGGTAAGTCTGAAACCTAACAATCCTTCCCTTGCCATCTTTCCCAATCCGTTTAATAGTACCCTCAAGATTACCATTGATGCGCCAGCAGAACCCATCACGGAAATGGTCATTTGCGACCTGCGTAGCCGGGCAGTCCGCCGTTGGGTGTCATTAGCGAATCCGCATCAGGTTATAACAACCTGGGATGGTAGAGATGAGGGCAGCAATTATCTCCAGTTGGGAATATATCTCATGCAGATGCGAAATGGAAAGAAATCTCTATTATAGGAGAAGATTGTCTATCTGGAATAGATTTTAAACCACTCTCTGACACTTTAATTTCCCATCCTTAGATCATTCTACCTGAAAGTATTGCCTTAAATAATTTTCTGCAATAGATTAATGTTATAAAAATTGAGAGGTTATAGTTTGACTCGAAAAATATTTTTACTCATTTTCGTCATTTTGTATAGAGGAGGATTTATGATTGATGAAAATTCATCTGTTCAATCCAAATCAGATAGTGGAATAAGACTCCTACCACAGCCAGCACCAAAAGGCAGTATGAACCTGCTTGAAACACTCTGGCAGCGACGCTCAGTGCGCTCTTTTTTAAGCAAAACCCTTACTGATAATGAAATTTCACAACTGCTATTCGCTGCCCAGGGTATCAGCGACACTCAGCGCGGTTTACGCACCGCACCGTCTGCCGGGGCGACTTATCCACTGGAAATCTATTTGGTAACTGCAGATGGTCTTTACCATTATTTACCGGATAAAAATGCCTTGCGATTACTGAAAACAGGTGATATTCGCAGCGAACTATCTGCTGCCGCCTTAGGGCAAAACACTATCCGCGAGGCACCGGCTATTATTATTTTCAGCGCCATTTTTGAGCGCACAACCGGACGCTATCGTGACCGCGGCGTCCGTTATGTCTATATCGAAGTCGGTCACGCTGCCCAAAATGTTCACCTGATGGCAGTTGCGCTGGGACTCGCTTCGGTACCCATCGGAGCCTTTGATGATGTAAAAGTCGCCAGGATAATCGGAGTTTCTCAATCCGAAAAAGTGCTCTATCTGATTCCAGTTGGCAAAGCTCGCTGAAGTCAGTAACTAATGACCCGCCTGGTGTATCAACAAGGGAAGACGTATACCGTAGAATAAATCTTAATATTTCTACTCGCCTCATCATCAGGTGGTAATGGCGCATTATGCACTGGCTACTAATATTACTACGGCAGCGCATCCCACCTGGGCGGTAGTACCTGAAAGACGTTTCGCAATATGGAAGTTTCTCGCAACCGCAATGAACTTCCCAGAAAAGTATTTACCTATTGACATTTGCGTTAAGTACAAAGGCCTTTAGGGCATTTCGCCTTGACGGAAAACAATGACCTCCTTTTCCAAATTCTATCACAGATGGAAAACTATATCAATGTCATTAATAAGGGTAGACACCTTGTCTCTAGGTGAGAAAAATTTTTTTAAAAGCTATTGACAAATCACAAAAAAATTCATATATTAGTGAAAACGTTTACAAGTATGAAGCGGATTATGAGAAAAAAAACAATGACTACTATAGTTGACGTCGCAAACCTTGCAGAGGTTTCCACGGCTACCGTCTCGAGGGTGATTAACAATACAGGTAAAGTCAAAACGTCCACTCGAAAAAAAGTATTGGATGCTATTAAAAAACTAAACTTTACTCCTAATATAAACGCTCAAATTCTTCAGAGTAAGCAAAGTAGGATTATCGGTATGGTTTTCCCTGATGCAAGCAGTATCTACTTTGGGGAAATCATCCGCGGTATCTCCAATTATGTTAATCAATTTGGGTATCAAATTATCATAGGAAGCGCCCACGATGAAGAAGAGGAAATGAAAACAGTTTCACGGTTTTTAAATGGGCGGTCAGTTGATGGCCTTGTCATTATGGCGCCTTCCTCTCAGAATGACGATCTTTTCAATTTACCGATCAGACATGGAACACCGGTTGTTTTTATATCGGTACCGCCGGAGAAAGCGGGAACCACTACGATTGTTTTGGATAATTTTAAGATGTCCGTAAAAATAACCAATCATCTGATTAATTTAGGACATTGTCGTATTGCTTTCATTCATGGATCGCCGCACAACTATGATTCTCAGTGCCGGTATTCTGGATATATTAAAGCATTAGAAGACAATAGTATTGAGGTTAACCCAATTTATTCAATTGAGGGATATTTTACCGAGGATTCAGGCTACCAGGCCTGTCTGAAACTACTCGAAGTAATGCCCCGCCCGACCGCCATTTTCGCAGCAAATGATGCGATGGCTATTGGTGCAATCGAAGCTGTGAAAGATTATGGATTAAAAGTTCCTGAAGATATTGCAATTGTAGGGTTTGATGATATTTCCACTTCACAATATATTACCCCGGCATTGACCACAGTGAGAGTACCGCTTTATAAGCTCGGCCAGGTAGCTGGGAAAACAATACTCCAAAAAATCAATTCTATTTCGGAAAATCAGATTGCAGTTACCGAACAGATCATGATTCCGCTGGAATTAGTCATCCGAGAATCCTGCGGCGCTCAAATAAAGAAATGAAATGATCTTAAAGAATATGAAAGGTGTATTTTAGCGTAAAAGAGTGTAAACGTTTACGAAAAAAGGAGGAAACATGAGACGATTAGCTCTTTTTGGGGTTGCTGTTACTGCGGTAATAGCATTTGCTGGTTTTTCCAAGGAAGCATGGGCAGAGAGGGCTCATGTCGACCCATCTTATTTGAAGGTGGTATCAGTGGAGAAGCCATTGGTTATTGATGGTGTTTTGGATGAGACGGACTGGCAACGTCGCTATGATTATCTGGTATTCAATCCTAAGGGTTTGACTGGTGACGTGGAATATGCGCCGACAGGGAAGGTCCTGGTGACCGGAAGTTATCCAGATACCACGACGACCTATGTCAAGTTCATGCACAACGGACTGGATCTCTACATATCCTTAAATTCCGATGACAAGTACGTGGGCAAATTCGGATCCAGTTGGGAAGGCGACGGCTTGTTCATGAAAATTAAGGATGCCTCAGGAACTCCGGTCGAATACAAATTATTTTGGAATCTGAACGGAACTGACCCGGATATTCATTTTGAAGTGCCGGGGATGTACCCTAACTCAGGATCAGGGGCCGCTTTTAAGAAACCGGGCACTGTCGTGAATGACACTACCCAGGTAGATGCTGGCTATACGGCCGAGATGGTGATTCATCTGAATATGTTGGGCTATACGGATCCATATGGTGAAGTTGAGGTAATGATCAATATTTTTGATCCGGACAATTACTATGAGAACGATAATCCCTATAAGCCGACTGGTTCCTATTTCAAACAATGGTGGGGTAGCGAATGGGGCAGTGAATTTCGCGTACTGAAACTGGCTGACCCGCCTTTTCGCACGGCTTACAAGACGGATACTGATATTGTCCTGGATGGTAAACTGGATGAGGATTTCTGGGCAAATGCCGAGTATGTTGTTGTCGGAAAGGACAATGCTTTGAGTACCGGTGGATATTACATGCAATGGGGAGATACGCTGAACAGTTATACGGATCGGAGTGAAGCGGTAGTAAAATTCATGCACAAGGGCACGGATTTGTACATTGGTGTTCAATCCAATGACGCTTCGGTTTGCAAATGGTCGCCGGGCTGGGAAGCCGACGGCTTATTCCTGTGGATGACCAATTACCATGAGATACCGGGCCCGGGTGAACGGATGGAAATCAAGGCGATGTACTTTTCGGGTACTCAAGGCGACCATATTGTATTTGAGACGAATAATAATGTACCGACCGGAGCGGCAGCGGGCGCCTCTTTTGAACCGGCAGGAACAGTAACCCATACGGAGACGAACGGTCCGGATGCGGGTTATAGTATTGAAGTTGTTGTCCACACGGCAGATTTTGGCTATCAGGTAGGCGATACGGTGATGCTGAGTGTGTGTATCTGGGATCTGGATTACGCCAGTGTAGATGCCTATGATGCCCATATCTCGGACTATGCTCCGAACTGGTGGGGTACGCAATGGGCTGATAAAAACTTCGAAAAATACTACATGTACCGCGGTGTAATACTTTCTGAAAAAATAGGAACGGCAGTTCATAGTAATCAACAGATGAATGCAACCCACTTCCGGCTTTATCCGAACATACCAAACCCATTCAATCCCAGCACTACCATATCTTTCCAGATTCCGACCGAATCTAATGTGCGGCTTGACATCTATAACATCCTTGGACAGCAAGTTAAAATACTTGTTGATACAAAATTACCACAAGGATACCATTCCTATATCTGGGATGGGATGACAAATGATGGCAGTCGGGCACCTTCTGGTATCTACTTCTATAAGTTGACTTATGGTCAAACATCAAAAGTTGCCAAAATGGTGCTTTCCAAGTAAAAATCTCATAAGTGGCGGCTCCCCTCTGTCAGGGAGCTGCCACTTTAATAAGACCATATGCAATTGAATAGAATGAAAGTCTGGAATCTTCTTTCTTTTTTAAGTATTTTCTGGGGAGTGTCAGTTTCATTACTAGGCGGTACCACGGGTAAAATTTCTGGGTATATTACGGATGCTGAAACAGGGAAGCCGCTTACCGGTGTCAATGTGATTGTCATGGGAACAAATTTGGGCGCCGCATCGGATATAGAAGGCTATTATGTGATCTTGAATGTCAAACCGGGAAGTTACAGCCTGAAAGTTTCAATGATAGGATATCAGGAAATCCATCTGAATGACGTTCCGGTTCATGTTGATTTTACAACCCCCGTAAATTTCAAACTGCGTCAGATTGTACTGGAAAGTCAGGAAGAGGTGATTGTCATAGGCCAGCGTCCGGAGATTCAACGTGACAGAACATCAACAATGTCAGTGATCGGATCGGAAGAAATTAACAAGCTGCCAGTCACGGAATTCCATGAATTGATCAATCTTCAGGCCGGAGTAGTGGACGGACATTTCCGGGGTGGCCGGCATGGCGAAGTATCCTATATGTTAGATGGAATTTCCATCTCTGATCCCTATAATGGCGGAATGGTGGTTGAAATCGAAAACAGCACTATACAGGAAGTTAAAGTAATCAGTGGAACGTTCAGCGCTGAGTATGGTCAGGCTATGTCCGGTGTAGTGAATATCATCACTAAATCTGGCGAGGATCGTTTTAACATAATAGCTGATTTTTTTAGTGGAGATTATTTCAGTCGCCACGATCCTCCATTTTATAACATCCGGAATTTAAATCCGCTGAGCATCCGCAATGGTGAGATCACAATAACGGGGCCAATGATATTTATTCCAAAAGCAACTTATTTTTTATCTGCCCGACGATTGATATCCAATGGCTATCTGTACGGGCTATCTGAATTCGTGCCCTCGGATTCGTCCAATATGGATGACCCCAATCCAGCGAACTGGACAATTCAACGCAGTGGTGACAAAAAACCGCAACCAATGAATCCCAACGAAAAATTTAGCTTTAATGGTAAACTTGCAATTAAGGTCTTACCCAGGTTGACTCTGGAATTTCAAGGAAGTTTTTCAAATGGAAGATGGAAATCCTACGATCACCTCTTCAAATACAATCCCGCTGGCGTAGCCTGGCAATATCAGGATCGTAGCCAGTATTCGGTAAATATGAATCACATCCTGCGTCAGAACATCTTTTATACCCTAAAATTCAATCAGTTTTATTACAATTATAAATCCTATGTTTTCCCCAATCCATATGATGAAAGATATGTAAATCCCCAGCTCTTAAGACGATTAGGGTACGGTTTTTATTTGGGTGGAATGGACATGGGTCATTTTTACCGTAATACGCGGGTAAATACCCTAAAGTGGAACTTGATTTCCCAGGTAAACCGACGGCATGAACTGAAAGCTGGATGGGAGTACCGATTGAACAATCTCTGGCTACATCAGTATAGCCTGAGGTTAGATCGTACAACGGAATGGAAACCTGAAATTTACCCCAAGGAAAGTGTCAATAATAATGAATATCGCCATAAACCCCAGGAAATTTCGCTGTGGTTAGAAGATAAAATGGAATTTCAGCGTATTATTTTAACTCTGGGGCTGCGCTGGGATTATTTCGAACCCGACGGTGTAATTCCTAAAGATTTGCGTGATCCGCAGGGAACTTACAAAGGTGTGCCTAATCCATATAAAAAAGCTTCCGTTAAACAACAATGGAGTCCGCGATTAGGAATTGCCTATCCTATCACCGATCGTGGTGCTATTCATATTTCATACGGTCATTTTTTTCAGATTCCCAATTTCGAATATCTTTACTATAACTCGGAATTCGAGGTTCAGGGGGGTGGGTTAAGCACAATTATGGGCAATGCCGATCTAGAACCCCAAAAAACAACCATTTATCAGGTCGGTCTTCAGCAAATGCTGAATCAAAGTCTGGTGCTGGAATTAACCGGATATTATAAAGATATTCGTAATCTGGTCGGAACCGAAATCAGGGAATTGTACATTTTAGGTGATAGATATGCCCGCTATGTCAACCGAGATTACGGTAATGTCCGAGGTATTGCTGTTTCAATTACCCAAAAACCGGTCGGTATACTATCTGGAGCAATCGATTATACCTATCAAATTGCCGAAGGTAATGCTTCCGATCCCAATGCCGTGTTTTATGATCAGCAATCCGATCCGCCGCGGGCGAGCGAGATTCAGACAGTTCCCCTAGATTGGGACCAAACTCATACTTTAAATTTATCGGTGAATCTGAGCCATATAAACTGGAGTACGGGTATTATCGCAAGTTTTGGCAGTGGCTTGCCATATACCCCGGAATATCAGAATCAACGAACATCCTTTGAAAATTCCGAGCGTAAGCCCTATACTTTTAATGTTGATTTGAATGCCAAATATAATTTTCAAATTAAAAAAATTCAGTTGACAATTTATGCTCAGGTCAAGAATCTTTTTGACCGTAAAAATGCGACTCAAGTCTATACTGATACCGGTCATCCGGATTATTCATTGATTCCCACCTATGTCCCGGAGCAACCGATCCATAGTCTACGAGATTTTCTGACCAGACCGGATTATTATATGCCGCCCAGGCAGGTGATATTTGGAATAAAGGCAAACTTAAAATGAAACGAAACATAATCCATTTTGGTTTATACCTATCATTTGTGATCTCTTTTGCTGTTGCTCAAAACAATATCAACGATTTGCATGGTGATCGTAAATATCGCAAACAGGGCTTGCACAATGGCAACCTCGTCGAAACATTGTTCTGGAATTTTGGTGAAGTAGCCTGGTGGGGCAGGGAGCCTTCTGGTGTCTGGCCAAGAGGCAGTAAACATTCTTATATGGACGGTATCTACCCGATTGTAGCCGCCGAAGTTGCTTTGTTAAATGGCGATACTATCCACATTGTCGAAGGCGGATATCGGGAACATTATGAAGTGGGACCAACGGGAACTGAATTCGGCTGGCAGCCATTGCCTGGTTTTTCCAATCCCAATCAGGACTATATTGCGATGAGCGACGATCCGAATACCTG
Source organism: Fidelibacterota bacterium UBA2242 (assembly GCA_002347855.1). Classification (GTDB taxonomy): domain Bacteria; phylum Fidelibacterota; class UBA2242; order UBA2242; family UBA2242; genus UBA2242. The sequence continues at coordinate 396,116 of DDYE01000008.1, read as the reverse complement.
GCCGGAATACTGGCCTGATCAGCCCGCCAACTGGCGCAATGTCTGGAATGGCTACTTCGGTCAGCGGACCAACGCTGATCAGGAAAGCTATTTCGTGATGGATGATTACCAGGACCACGGTCGCGATTTTCACGGTCTCTTTTATTGCGATAAAAATGACCTCTCTCGTGGCGGTCTCGGAATGCGGGTAGCTGTACGGGGGTTCCAATGGTCCAATGTTCTGGCAGAAGATATCATTTTCTGGCATTATGATATTACTAATGTCAGTACGACTCATTATAATAAAGCCGTATTTGGTATGTATGCTGATGCCGGTGTAGGCGGTAAAAATGACTCTAACGATGACAACGCCTTTTACGACCTGAATCTGGATCTGGCATATACCTGGGACTCCAATGGTCTTGGTGAAGGCAATTGGAAAACCGGTTATTGCGGCTATGCCTTTCTGGAAAGCCCAGGAAATCCTTTCGATGGTATTGATAACGACGGGGACGGTGCTTCTGGACCAGGACCAGTGCTGACTTCTACCGATTTTCAGCCGCGAATTATCATAGATAAAGTCGTAGTGATTGATTATGCAAATATGGCTCCAGCGAACAATTGGGGGCGCCGTGTCGTATCTTTTTCATTAGGAGGGAGTGATAAATTTTTCCGTTTCTACGGGGATAGTTTATTTGTCAGAATTGGCGATACTGAACATTTGTATCTTCGGAATCAAACTATTAGTGAAAAACCGTTCAACGGTATTGATGATGATCTTGACGGGCTTATCGATGAAAATGAAAATGTGCATGAAGGTTTGAAATATCGTGATTGGATTGCCGGAACCGGATTTGATAACTATTTGATTGACGAGAGCCGTTCCGATGGTATTGATAATGACCAGGACTGGAACCCCGATCTGCATGATCTCGGCGCTGATGGCGTCGGCGGTACCGGTGACACTGGTGAAGGCGATGGCAAACCAACGCCTGGTGAACCGAATTTTGATAAAACCGATAAAGATGAATCCGACCAGATCGGATTGACGGCTTTTGACTCATTTTACATCGGTCAGGGCGTCGAATACCAGTATGATGAAGTTATTTGGAAGCGAATTGCCAACTATCATTTTGATACAGGTAGTCAGAACGGCAACATAGCTTTCTTGTTCGGTTCGGGTCCATTTATTATGCCGCCCGGTCATACGGAACGTTTCTCCTTGGCTCTTGTTTTTGGCGAAAATCTGGAGGATTTAAGGCGGAATAAAGAAGTTGTTCAGGACATTTACAATGCCAATTATAATTTTGCTCGGCCTCCGCTAAAGCCCAAATTAACAGTGGTACCGGGTAATGGAAAAGTGACCCTTTATTGGGATTCTAAAGCAGAACAGTCTTTTGATGAATTCGCCGACCCAGTTACTGGCGGGTATGATTTTGAAGGATACCGGATTTACCGTGCCAGTGAGGAAGCTTTTAATGATACCTATATAATCACTAATGGATACGGAGAGGCAACCTTTTACAAACCGATTGCCCAGTTTGATTTGCAAAATAACATCAAAGGTTTTTTTGATGTGGATGTAGACGGTGTCAAGTATTATCTGGGCAGTGATAACGGCTTGAGGCATTCCTGGGTTGATACCGATGTAATTAACGGGAAAACCTATTATTATGCCGTGGTTTCTTATGACCGAGGATGGGCTGAAAAATTCATTTTACCATCTGAATGCACCAAAACCATATTTAAAGATATTTACGGGAAAATAACTACCGATTTAAATACTGCCGTAGTAATTCCGAATGCTCCAGCCGCCGGATACCAACCACCTCAGTTGCCCGATGGTATCATCAAGGTCAGTGGCTGGGGAAGCGGTGATATTTTATTGGATTTTATTGATCCGCGGTTAGTAACAAACAGTGAGTATTTGCTAACCTTTGATGATACGACCCATAGAGATACTTTAATGTATAACCTGTACGAACTGACAGCCGATTTTGATACTATCCCGATTTTTGAAAAGTCCAGAGCCTTGAATGGCGAGGATTCCAATCCGATGTTCCATGGCATGCGAATCCGAGTAAGGAATGACGCTGTTGCTTATAATGATACTTTTTCTGTCTGGAAAGCAGGAAGTCGGTCCAATCTCGTCTATTTTGCTGAATTGCGGGATTATTGGCTGGACAAACTTGATAAACGGATTGCAGATTTTCCAACCCGGTACGAAATCCGTTTTGGTGTTATCGACAGCTCCTTCCTGAAAAGTACCTTTAAGCATCTGACCAATTTCCAGGTCTGGGATGTTATCGCAAATAAAAAAGTTCGGGCATATCTAAAGGAACCTGAAAACCGTTTGGACAGTTTGCTTACTGATGGTGATTATATTCAACTGTATCTGAAAGACGGTCGGATTTACCGGGAAACATGGAAAATTACCTTTATAGCTCCAGAGGGAATTAAACCCATTCAACCAGGATTAGGAGACACAGCAATTATTGCCATAGATTTGCCTTTCAGGAGTGGGGATATTTTCACCTTTAAGACCTTTGCGGCTAAAGACGATCTCAAACAAGCCAGACGAAATATAGAGCGGATTGCCGTCATACCGAATCCTTATGTTGCGGCGGCGTCCTGGGAACCGAGACGAATGCTGGCTTCGGGACGTGGTGAGCGGCGCATTAATTTTATCAATTTGCCAAGCTCCTGTGTGATCCGGATATATACCATGAGTGGTGACCATGTCAAAACCATCTATCATGATGCTCAGGCTGATAACGGCAGTGAATCCTGGAATCTGACGACTAAAGATGGTTTGGATGTAGCAGCCGGAGTTTATTTTTATCATGTTGATGCCCGCAGAGTAGGAGAGTATACCGGCAAATTTGCGATTATTAAATAGGAACAGAAATGACAAGGAAAATAAATAAGACCACGTGTGTTTTAATTGCTATTTTAATGGTAATGATGGTATATCCAATCCCAGTTTTTGCCAGGATTTCCAAAGCTGGTACAACCTTAGGTCAATTTCTAAAAATTGGGGTTGGAGCCCGCAGTACGGGCATGGGCTGCGCCAGTACAGCATCCGTTAATGATGCTTCAGCACTATACTGGAATCCATCGGTCATTGCCAGTTTCCAGTCTAAAAAAATAATAGCAGCTTATACCGATTGGTTTCTGGACACAAAAGTTACTTATACCGGACTGACCCTGCCATTAGGGGCGTTTGGAACTTTGGGTTTTACATTTAATTCGCTTTCTATGGGCATGATGGATGTATGCACTGTAGAGCGCCCCGAAGGTACCGGCGAACAGTTTACGGCTGGTGATTTGGCAATTGGTGTGGCTTATTCAAGACAGCTGACAAATTTTTTCAGCATCGGCTTTCACGTGAAATATATCCGTCAGACTATTTGGCACTGCAACGCCACCGGTATTGCTTTTGATTTTGGGAGTCTTTATCGGACCGACAACAACCATCTGCTGATTGGCGTCTCAATTTCCAATTTTGGCAATAAAATGCAGTTTACCGGAAAAGATTTACGCATTTTCTATGATCAGAATCCCAATGAGCATGGTGATAATGAATATTTACCCGCCTATTATGAGACGAGCCGGTGGGATTTGCCGCTGTTGTTCCGGATTGGAGTTGCCCTTAATCTGCCGGAATTTCCGATTGGGGATCTGGTTGCCGAAATTGACGCCATCCATCCTAATGACAATAATGAACAGGTAAATCTCGGATTAGAATGGGGCTTTAATAAGATGTTTTTTCTCAGAACCGGTTATCAGGCTCTATTCCTACCGAATAGTGAACAGGGAGCCACCTTCGGAGGCGGACTCAGGTATAAATTAGCCAGCTCCTATTTGATTGTGAATTACAGCTATAGTGATTATGGAAAATTATCGGCGGTACAGCGTCTTGATATAGAAATTGAATTTTAAAAAGATTATTGCTAGCAAATATTATGAAGAAATTTGAAACGAAATATGGTTATTTTTCAGAAAACGGGAATGAATATGTCATTAAAACCCCCAAAACTCCCAAACCCTGGATTAATGTTATCTCGAATGGTCATTATGGCTTGACTATTTCTCAATCTGGTGGAGGTTTCAGCTGGCTAGACCATTCAGAATTCAACCGCCTGAACCGCTGGCACCAGGATTTGGTCCAAGATAACTGGGGAAAATATCTCTATTTAAAAGATGAGGATAGCGGCCAAGTTTGGAGCCCAACCTGGTCACCTTCACGTGTCGATTTGGATGAATACTGTTGTGTTCATGGATTTGGCTACACCCGGTTCTGTTCGGAATATAAGGGTATCCGTTCTTTATTAACTATTTTTGTAGCAATGGACCACCCGCTGGAAATCTGGGATATCGTCTTAGAAAACAAATCGGATAAAGATCGCCATGTCTCCATATTTACTTACCTGGAATGGTGTCTTGGTTCCAGTAATGATTACCACCGCGAGTTTCATAAAACTTTTATCCAAACCAAGATGGATATACAGCGTAATGCAGTTCTGGCAGAGAAGCGGCTCTGGGATATTCCATTGAATAACCGCGGCTATTGGAATACGGAATACCCTTATACCGGTTTTTTAGCGGCCAGCGAACCTGTTTTTGATTTTGATTTCGATAAGGATTCTTTTGTCGGACAGCTCGGAACAATCCAGCAGCCTCAAGGTGTCAATGTGGACAAAATGAGCCGCCGTGAAGGTTCCTTTTATGATGCTATTGCTGCTACAAAAATATGTCTGAAGATTCGACCGAATCAGACCAGGCGTTTTCATTATTTGCTGGGGTTAGCACAAAATCTGCAGGAACTGGATTCCTTTTTAGACCAGTATCATGATGCTGATGATGTTGACAAAGCACTTGAAAAAGTACGCTGCTACTGGGAGAAGACTTTGAGTACCACGGAAGTGGAGACACCCGATGAATCTCTCAATTTCCTGATTAATAAATGGCTGAAATATCAGGCTATTTCTGGACGACTTTGGGGACGAGCGGCTTATTACCAGCAGAGCGGAGCCTATGGATACCGGGACCAACTTCAGGATAGTCAGGTCTTTTTAATTATTGATCCAGCCAAGACTGAGAAACAGATCCGACTGCATGCCGAACACCAGTTAGAAAACGGACGAGCCCTGCACTGGTGGCATCCTATTACCGAAACCGGTTTGGATAACAATTGCTCAGACGATTTTTTATGGTTGCCATTTGTGACCCTAAGTTATCTAGATGAAACAAACAATTTGCATTTTCTCAAAGAAAAAGTGCCTTATTATGACAATCCAATAAAGACTACCCTTCTCGAACATTGTATGCGGGCAATTGATTACGCCCTGGAACGAATGAGTCCAAGAGGCTTGCCATTAATCGGCAGTGGCGACTGGAACGACGGTCTAAGCGCGGTCGGGATTGAAATGAAAGGAGAATCAATCTGGCTCGGTCATTTCCTGAATTATATCCTGATTCGGTTTGCCGATATTTTAGAACGCCTCCAAAATATATCAAAGGCTGAATTATATAGAAATGAAGCGACTAAACTTCAAAAAAGCCTGATTGTTTATGGCTGGGACGGTAGATGGTTTATCCGCGCCACGAAGGATAATGGTGAACTGATCGGCAGTCAGCGTAACCAGGAGGGACAGATTTTTCTGAATGCCCAGACCTGGAGTGTAATCAGTGACAGCGCACCTCTGGAATATCAGCAAAAAGCCATGACTGCCGTTACAGAGCAGCTGATGAAAGATAACGGACCTTTGTTGCTCTACCCTGCTTATAGTAAGCCCGATAAAAATATCGGTTATCTTTCCCGGTATGCTGCCGGTGTCAGGGAAAACGGTGGAATGTATACCCACGCGGCTACTTGGGCAATCTGGGCTTATGCAAAGCTGAATTGGGACGAATTAGCTTTTAGTACCTTTATGAGGATCAATCCAATCCACAATTGCCAGCAGCCTGATCGTTATAAAGCTGAACCATACGTCACTCCCGGCAATATCGATGGTCCTGAATCCCCAAATTATGGACAAGGTGGCTGGACCTGGTACACCGGTTCAGCCGCCTGGCTACAGAAATGTGCTCTGGAATGGATTCTGGGTGTACGACCGGCGCAAACCGGATTGATAATAGATCCCCACATTCCTCCGGATTGGGAATCATATTCCGTTAAACGTTTTTTTCGCGGAACGACTTATCAAATTAATGTAAAAAATGTAACCAAACAGAAGAAAGCGTTGCCCCGTATTATTATTAATGGTCAGGAAATCGCAGGCAATGTTATACCACCTGTAGAACGGAAAAATTGCGAAGTGGAAGTCTATCTTTGATCAGTATGCCACCGATATGTTGAATCACCAACAAAAAGCTACTGTTGGGATATATATTTCAGGAACGATCCTGGTTTTAATTGGAATGGTAAATTGTAACCCCAATATTTCCCAAAGCAAATTCAGTAAACATGACCTAAAAGGATTTCCCCAACAGATACAGAAAAAAGCACCCGATTCCTCTGATCCGAAGGAATTTCTTTTAACTATTGCGGAGGATACCTGGGAATATTTCCGGAATGCCATAGATTGCCGGACCGGACTTGTGGTTGATAAAATCTGGTTATCACCGGATGAGATTGCCGACTATACCTCGATTACCAATATCGGACTGCAAATGCTGGCAACAATCTCCGCCATGGATTTCGGGTTTATTGATTCATCAGAAGCCGAATGTCGGGTTAAGGTCGTTCTGCAAACGTTGAACAAATTACCCCGCTACAACGGTTTTTTTTACAACTGGTACAATCTGAGAACAAAAAAAGCGTCACGCCGGTACATTTCATCCGTGGATGCCGGATGGCTCTATAGTTCTCTTGCAATTGTTATGACTACCTTTCCAAATTTGGCCGAAATCTGTGCTTCCCTAATTAATCAGGCAGATTTTGGTTGGTTGTATGACAATTCCTTGCATCATTTTTATTTAGGATTTGATACGGAACAAGAATGTTATACACCTTATCATTACGGACTTTTGTGTTCAGAAAGCCGGATTTGTCTATATTGGGGAATCTTACAAGGAGCAATTCCCCCAGAGGATTGGTTTTACCAGGAAAGAACTATCAACCAGGATTTCAAGCAGGCTCAGATACCGCAGGGAGCTTATACTGAAAAATTTGGCATTTCTTATTTTAAAGGATATTATACTTACGATGATATTAGCATAGTACCTTCGTGGGGCGGCGCTATGTTTGAATTTCTGATGCCAGGATTATTGATCAATGAGAGGAAGCTGGCTCCTCAGGGAATCGGTGAAAACAACCGGCGAGCGGTACAGATCCATATTGATTATGCTCTGAATAAGCTGGGTTACTTAATCTGGGGGATGTCGCCTTCAACAAATCCAGCTCGTGGATATGCTGAATATGGTGTACCCCTGATAGGCTCTAAAGTGGATGGCTACTCACCGACAATCATTTCTCCACATGCCTCGATTCTGGCTTTGCCTTATGCTCCCCAAGCAGTTATTGAGAATTTGAAAATGATGCTTTCCAAATATCCGGTTTATGGCGAGTACGGGTTTTATGATTCAATCGATCCTCATACCGGAGAGGTCGGCAGAGCCTATCTGGCCCTCGATCAGTCAATGGTTCTGATCAGTCTGAACAATTATTTAAACGATAACGCCATAACAGATCGTTTTGAACAGTTAGTCAGCTTTGCGAAAATATCAGAATTATTGACGGAGGATGATTTATTTTAATCAACTACAAAAAAACGAGGTGTGGCAATGAAAAAATTATTCAAAACAACAGTGTTCTTTTCTCTTTGCATGGTTCTCTGGGCTCAAAGTGCGGACTATATCTTTTTCGACGACAGCCCCAGTGCTAATTACTATGATCCCAGTTGGGGATATGTATGCTCACCGAGTAAGCTTGAAAGAGTCGGTGAAAAGTTTCCTGTAGATGTGGCTCATTATTTTCAGGGACAAAATAGCCTGCGCCTGAGCTGGACCTCCAACAGTGGGGGTGACTGGGGTATTGCCGTAGCTGGAATCGGCTGGCCTGGGCGGGATGTCAATCAAAAAGATACTTTATCATTCTGGGTTTATACCGACAGTGTTATTCTTTCTTCTGCGTTGCCATTACTCTATCTGGAGGATTTGTCCAATCAAAAAACCGGAAAAGAAAAAATGTCAGCTTACGTTGGTGATATCTCGGTGGGTGTCTGGCATAACATTCGAATCCCCTTAAAACCTTTTAAAGATAATCCTGGCCAAGCCGATCTGTCCCGGATCAAGACGATTTTTTTCGGTCAGGATGTTGCCGATGCGACTGCTCATATATTATATCTGGATGAAATTCGCATGGTTACTGGCCAGGTTGCAGACACCACGCCTCCTGCAGTGCCCCAAAACCTTATAGCTTCCGCCTATGAGAAACATGTGGTCCTGGAATGGCTACCAGTTAGTGATGAAGATGTCGGCGGTTATAATATTTACCGGGCTGCTCCCGGCGGATCTTTCAAGAAAATAGGAGCCACTACAAAAGATCTAATGATTTACTCCGACTATCATGGAAACATCGGTCGCAGTTATTATTATAAGGTCAGCGCCTTCGACAGGAGTTACAATGAATCTGCTCAATCCCAGCAGGAATTTGCGACAACCCGCCAGCTGAATGATGAAGAATTGCTGACCATGGTGCAGGAAATTACTTTCCGTTTCTTCTGGGACTACGCTCATCCCGTTTCTGGGCTATCACGGGAGAGATATCCCGGAGATCCTGAAACCGTGACTATAGGTGGTTCAGGGATGGGAATGATGGCAATTCCGGTTGGTATTGAACGTGGATTTATTACCAGGGAGGAAGGGAGTACCCACATTTTGAAAATGTTGAACTTCCTGAAAAATGCCGACCGCTTCCACGGTGTCTGGCCCCACTGGATGAATGGCACAACGGGAAAAGTAATTCCCTTCAGCGCCAAAGATGATGGTGGCGATTTGGTCGAAACAGCATTCATGGCTCAGGGAATTTTGACCATCCGTCAGTACTTCGATCAGGCAAATGCCAAAGAAACTCAAATCAGGCAATTGGCTACAGAGCTCTGGGAATCCATCGAATGGGATTGGTACCGGCGCACATCAACCAGCAACTATCTCTACTGGCACTGGTCACCGAACTACGGCTGGGAAATGAACATGCCGATCTACGGCTTCAACGAAGCTATGATTGTTTATCTCCTGGCGATTGCATCTCCGACTCACCCGATTCCTGCCGATCTTTATGAAAAGGGTTGGGCTAGCCAACCTAATTATGAAAATGGTAAAACCTTTTACGGCATTCCTCAATATGTTGGCTGGGATCGAGGCGGCCCCCTGTTTTTTACGCATTACTCGTACTTGGGTTTTGATCCGCGTGAAAAGAAAGATAGACATACAAATTACTTTATCAACAATCGTAATATTAGCCTGATTAACCGGGCTTGGTGCATCGAAAATCCTGGTAATTACGTTGGATATGGCGAAAACTGCTGGGGATTAACCGCCAGCGATGATCCTTTCGTAGGGTATATGGCACACGAACCGACAACTGAACGGGATAATGGTACCATTACACCGACGGCAGCACTTTCGGCATTTCCATATACGCCGCAAGAATCCATGCAGGCGCTCAAATATTTCTACAGGACACTGGGTGCAAATCTTGTTGGAGGGCTGGGATTCAAAGACGCATTTAATCTGAATCAAAACTGGTACGCCGAGTCATATCTTGCCATTGACCAGGGGCCAATCATTGTGATGATCGAAAATTACCGCACCGGTTTGTGCTGGGAAAAATTCATGGCCAATCCAGAAATACAACCAATGCTTGATGCAATCGGGTTTGAGAAGGACACAACTACCAGTATTGCTGTTCTCAGCGAAAATGTGCGTGATAAATTCATACTTACTGGAAATTATCCGAATCCTTTCAATCCCGCTACTAAAATCCAATTTTTTACGCCGAGAAAGCAAAAAGTAAATGCCTTGATTTTTAATCTCAACGGGCAACTGATACGAAGTCTGCAAACCCAGACTCCAGCCGCGGGAAAATATGAAATCTACTGGGACGGTTTAGATGAAACTGGTAATTTATGCGCCACTGGTATCTATCTGTACCGGATTGATAATGGCAGTGAATTTCGAAGTGGGAAAATGTTATTGAGCAAATAACAATTGTAGAAATCTATGGAATTTTGCGAACTCGCGAAAAAAAGGCGCTCGATAGGAAACAGATATAGCATCCTCCTGTTAACTCTAGATCTGGTTTTTAGCGGGTGTAATTCCCATACTAAAGATTTTAGGGTGATTGAATTTTGGGCTATGGGCGTGGAAGCCCAGCACGTTCAGAAGCTCCTGCCGCAATTCGAAAAAGAAAATCCAGGGACCCACGTAAAAGTCCAGGCAATTCCCTGGTCGGCGGCTCACGAGAAACTACTGACAGCTTATGCTGGTAATTCAACTCCCGATCTATGTCAACTGGGAAATACTTGGATACCTGAGTTTGTAGTACTGGATGCTGTTTTACCTTTAGACGAGTTTTTGCAAAAGTCACAAATTATCCATCCCAAAAATTACTTTACCGGCATTTGGGAAACCAATGTCATCAAAAAGCGACTCTACGGTATTCCCTGGTATGTTGATACGCGCATTATGTTTTATCGCAAAGACTTAGTAACCGCTCTGAGCTATTCGGAATTTCCGGATAACTGGGCTGAATTTTTCCGACTGTGCGAGAAGTTGGTCAATCAGAAAAAAACTGAATATGCGATTCTTTTACCCTTAAATGGTTGGCATGAGATTGTTATCATGGCCATGCAAAATGGTTCACAATTATTGAGAGATAATGATTGTTACGGCGATTTCGAGAACCCGGCTTTTCTGGATGCACTCAGATTCTTTGTTGAATTCTATAAAAAGAAGTTATGTCCAATGGGAATGAGTGAGGTTGCCAACATTTATCAGAGTTTTGCCGATAATTATTATGCTTTTTTCATTACCGGTCCTTGGAATATCGGCGAGTTTCACCAACGACTACCGGCGTCCATGCAATCCAAATGGGCGACAGCCCCAATGCCATCTTTCAATCCTGCAATACCGGGAATTTCTACCGCAGGTGGTTCGAGCATCGTCATGTTCAAAAATGCCAAAGAGAAACCAGAAGTGTGGAAGTTCATCGAATTTCTCAGCAGGGAGGAAATTCAGGCTGAATTTTTCCGCTTAAGCGGTGACCTTCCAGCCAATGTATCTGCCTGGGAATTGACTGGCCTCAGGAGTAATCCTCAGACTGAGGCATTCTATCGTCAATTACAACATGTTGTTCCAACGCCCAAAATTCCCGAGTGGGAGCAGATTGCCCTGAAAATCCAACAATACGTGGAATATTCCGTTTTCGGAAAAATGACCCTGGAAGAAGCAACCCGCGCGTTGGATCATGAAGTAAACAAGATTCTGGAGAAAAGGCGCTGGCTAATCAATAAAAAATCATCATGAGGTTCAACATCTTGTCAGAGACTCCCCGAAAGAATATAGCTTATTTGTTTCTGATGCCAGCGATGGCTGCGATCTTTATCTTTTTCTTCCTGCCGGTATTGGCGGCTCTGCTGATGAGTTTCACCGATTTTGATATTTACTCATTGGGTGATATGAGCCGGGCTCGTTTTGTAGGATTATCAAACTATCTCAACTTGCTCCGCAATCCATTATTCTGGAAGGCAATGCAAAACACAGCTTATTTTGTCCTAGTGGGTGTGCCGCTTTCGGTGATGGCTTCCCTGCTGGCAGCCCTGGCACTCCAATCTAAACTGGTACGCTTTAAATCACTTTTCCGGTTATCTTACTTTTTACCTGTCGTGGCAACCTTAGTAGCAGTCGCTGTAATCTGGCGCTTCATCTATCATCCCCGCTTCGGGATTTTTAATTATATGCTTGGTCTTTTTGGTATTCAACCGATTGACTGGTTGGGCAATCCGCGGTGGGCATTGCTGGCTTTAATCATCATGGCGGTATGGAAAGGTTTCGGTTACAATATGATTATATTCATTGCCGGATTGCAAAACATCCCCGAATCTTTGTACGAAGCTGCGAACCTGGACGGTGCCAACGCCTGGCAGGTTTTTCGGCATGTCACTTTACCAATGCTGACCCAAACCACTAGTTTTATCACTCTGACCACCTTGATCAGCTACTGCCAGTTCTTCGCCGAACCTTATGTCATGACTGACGGTGGACCGTTGAACAGCACCCTGAGTATCGTCTTGCTAATGTACCGTGAAGGCTTCAAGTTTTGGCGAATGGGATATTCAGCCGCCCTGGCATTTTTTCTTTTTGGAATCATTTTGATTGTAACACTTATCCAAATGCGTTTCCAGAAAAAATATGAATTCTAAAAACCAGTTACGAAAAATCATCATCCATCTGGCTCTTTTATGTGGGTTAATCTTAACGATTGCCCCCTTTGTATGGATGATTTCAGCCTCGTTTTCGCCGGCTGGCCAAGCCAATCAGTATCCGCCAGTATTTATTCCCAAAACCGTCACGTTGGAGCATTATCAAACTCTGTTCAGTCGTTTGAGTGTTGCGCGCTATTTTCTCAATAGTATCATCATATCGGTTTCTATTACTGGCATTTCCCTGATTTTCAATTCCATGGCGGGTTTCGCCTTTGCGAAATACCGTTTTCCGAGTAAACAAAAGCTGTTCAAATTACTGCTTTCCGCCATGGTAATACCCGCTCAGGTGACCATGCTACCCCTTTTCCTGATGCTCAACCGCATGGGTTTTATTAATACCTACTTGGGTGTGATTATTCCGGGAATAGCGAGTATTTACGGTATTTTTCTAATCAGGCAATATATTATATCAATTCCCGACAGCCTGATCGAAGCCGCTCGTATCGACGGAGCTAACGATTTTTATATTTATTGGAGAATAATCCTGCCAGTGTCAAAACCAATTCTGGTTACAATGGCGCTTTTCACTTTTATGGGCACTTGGAACGATTTTCTTTGGCCCTTGATTGTGTTGACCAAGGATTCGATGTATACACTACCGGTGGTTCTGGCAAACCTAATGGGTGAGCACGTGCAGGATACCGAAATGATGATGGCTGGTTCGGTGATTACGATTCTGCCGATTATTATTGTCTTTCTGGCGTTACAAAAATATTATCTACATGGAATAATGTTGGGAAGTATTAAAGAGTAGATGGAGTTGTAGTGAGCTTTCCAAAAGATTTTACCTGGGGAGCCGCGGCGTCCAGTTATCAAATCGAAGGAGCCATTGATGTTGATGGACGAGGGCTATCAGTTTGGGATATTTTCTGCCAACAACCGGGTAGTATTAAAGGTGGCGACAACGGCACGTTCGGTCCCGATCATTACCACCGCTGGCAGGAAGACGTCAATTTAATGGCTGAAATCGGCTTGAAAGCATATCGTCTTTCCATTGCCTGGCCACGCATCCTGCCGGAAGGCAAGGGAATGACCAACCCGAAAGGACTAGCTTTCTACGACCGGTTGATAGATGCTTTATTAGAAAAAAAGATCGAGCCCTGGGTGACCCTCTTTCACTGGGATTATCCTTATGCTTTATTTCAAAAAGGCGGCTGGCTCCACCAGGATAGTCCCGATTGGTTTGCCGATTATGTCCGTCTCGTAGTAAAAAAAATATCAGACCGGGTTAATCACTGGGTGACTCTTAATGAGCCGCAGTGTTTTGTCCACTTCGGTCATCAGACTGGAATACATGCTCCGGGTTTGAAACTGGAACCGCAAGAAATATTAACATTGAGTCATAATGTTCTACTGGCTCATGGCAAGGCTGTGCAAATCATCCGCTCGGAAGCCCGAAAATCTCCGCTAGTTGGAGCAGCATTGGTGGGTATTATTTACATCCCGGCGGAAAATACACCATTGGAGGTCGAAGCCGCACGACAAGCGACTTTTACTGTCTCGGAGAAAAATTTGTGGAATAATACCTGGTGGGCTGATGCCATGATCAAAGGTATATATCCCGAAGATGGGCTAAAATTGTTTGGGGATTACATGCCTAAAATTTATGCCTCTGATATAGAGATAATTTCCCAACCGCTGGACTTCTACGGGGTTAATATTTACACTGCCGAAAAAATAAAAGCTACCCCCAAAAACTGGGAGATACTCACTCCTGAACCAGGCGTTGCCCGTACAGCCATGGATTGGGTGGTGGTTCCTGAATCTCTGTATTGGGGACCAAAATTTATATATGAACGATATAAATTGCCTATCGTAATTACAGAAAACGGTATGGCTAATAACGATTGGATTGCGCTTGATGGTAAAGTTCCTGATCTGCAACGGATTAATTTTCTAACGCGTTATCTGAAAGAACTCCGACGTTCAATCAACGATGGTATTCCCACTGCAGGATATTTTTACTGGTCAATCATGGATAATTTCGAATGGACTGAAGGTTTTCGAAAGCGTTTCGGACTAATTTATGTGAATTACATCACCGGACGTAGAATTCTGAAGGATTCGGCCTTTTGGTATAATCAAGTAATAGCAAGTAATGGTTCTATCTTGAATTGGGAGTGACATCTCCCAAATAATATTTTTCACAAATAAAACTTACTCCGCTTCCACCCTTCAAACTTTTTTTTCATTAAATGCCCGACTTTAACGGAATCATCCAAACCTTGCGAAAATCTCTGCACCTTCGAAAGATTATTTAGAAAATAGGTCTAGCCCCGCGTTTCAACGCTAGGTGGACTATTTTCATCAAATAATAAAAAACCGTTTAAACAGTTTTCAGAGGGTGGAATAAGGGCATATCTTCAGCCCCTCAAAAATCCTTTGATTAATCCAACTCGCCTAAGGCGAGTCTCGATCAATCGGACTTAATTCTACTACCTGGATACTATGTCCTGAAAATTTCTATTTTAAACAGGTAACAATGTAATTAGGCTTTATCAATCAGCGGTACTATATCTCAAAAATACATGCCCTTGTATCGTAAAAGTGTGTCCAATATGTATCCGGTTTTAGGTATTAAAAATGAGTAAAAAAATAATCAATTTTGTGCACTTTGAGATGTCTGGGTAATGCCCTTTTTTATATCATTTGACTTATTGTTATTGAGGAGGTTGGATTGCAGCGATGAATCCCGACCAGTCGGGAAACCGCCGACACAGGGATTTTCAGTCCCCTGCTCTACCAACTGAGCTTTTATTTTTAGGGAATCGTGGCGAGGGACGGAATCGAACCGCCGACACAGGGATTTTCAGTCCCCTGCTCTACCGACTGAGCTACCTCGCCACACAAAAAGCGCTGTAATTTAGGACGCTATAACTAATTCCAAAAAGATTTTTTACATTACCAAGCACCAATCAGATGCCTAGGGTTCTGCAAAATTTACCAATCAGGATCTAATCTCTTGTGGATGAGATTTTACTTGGATATTCTCAGCGACTTCTTTAGTATAAATGGCTCTTAAATAGAATTAATTAAAGGTGAGAATGTAATGCGCAAGATTTTGATTGCTTACCTAAAAACCTCTCTTCTGCTGCGAATTACGGTTGGCTTTGCGGCAGGTGCAATAGTGGGCACTGTTCTATGGTTATTCGGGGGCAATTTATCCGAAGTGCTTCTGCCTTATATTGCGCCTTTCGGAACCCTACTAATTAATTTGTTGAAAATGATTGTCATTCCCGTCATTTTCTTTTCTATCATCAGTGGCGCCGCTCAATTATCCCTGCAAAACTTTGGTAGAGTCGGACTAAAAGTGATTATCTGGTATCTTCTCACCTCATTCTTGGCTGCCATTCTGGGAGCAAGCGTCGCCCTGCTTGTTAATCCCGGTAGTCGCACAACTCTCGCTGGCTGGGAAAAAATGATAACTTCTTCTGGCATTACCCCGCAAACATCTGGCGCTGCGACCAATCTGCGCAGTAATTTTGCCCAATTAATCCTCAGTATGTTCCAGAATCCATTTGAAGCATTAGCGACTAATAATTTCCTGGCAATTATTGTCTTTTCGCTACTATTCGGGCTGGCGTTACGACGCTTGATAGACCTCGAACAAAAGCAAGAACATCAAAATAATCTCAACTTTATTCTCACTATAACCACTGTTCTCCGTGATGTGGTTTTTAAAATCGTTGATTGGATTTTAGAATATTCTCCTATCGGGGTTTTCGCGCTGACTCTAACCAATTTTAGTTTATATGGCAAAAACATAATCGGTCCGTATGTCAGCGTCGTGACTGGCATTATTAGTGGCATTTTAATAATGATTGGCGTTATTTATCCCCTGTTAATGAAAATCTTCAGCCGCCGCAACCCCTATAAAATCATGCAGAAAATGGACGACGCCATCTTAACTGCTTTTATAACTCGCAGCAGTGCAGCAACTCTGCCCGTTACCTTCCGGACGATGCAGACTCACCTGAAAGTTAAAAGCGAGTTGACGAGCTTTTCGTTACCCTTAGGCGCGACAATTAACATGGATGGGGTTTGCATCCATTTACCGATGTTTGCGGTACTGGCAGCCAATCTTTTTGGTATCGACATGAATCTGCATAATCTCATTGTGCTGGTAATTACTACCGTTCTGGCATCCATTGGAGCAGGTGGCGTTCCCGGCGGCAGTCTAATGCTGCTTTTCGTAATACTACAAGCCTTAGGCTTAAATGCGACCCAGGTAAGTCTTATCGTAGCGCTGGCAACCGGCATCAATCCCATCCTGGATATGTTCGAGACTGCTAATAATGTCACCGGCGATATGGTCTGTACCTATGTAGTCGCGCAGCGTGAAGGAATGATAACTGACAATTAAAGTAATTGTTTGCTTTTCAGCTAAACATTGCTTATATTTAGCTGTGTGGCTAACATACGAGACTTATTTGAATGAGGGTATGATCATGAACACTATTTATCGAGCTCTATCCGACCCCACGCGGCGCAAAATTCTAAAACTGCTGCGTGAAGGTGATATGACAGCCGGCGAAATCGCGCGCCATTTTGAAATCAGTAAGCCCTCGCTATCTAAACATTTCCATATTTTGCAATCGGCTAATTTGATTCAGGGGGACAAAGCTGGGCGCCAGATTACCTATCATTTGAATTTATCGGTTTTGGAAGAATCCATCTTAGCCTTGATTGACCTATTCAAACTTAAGGAGGAACAATAAATGATAGCGAGTAGTAAATGGCAGATGATCAAACCCGTTTTAATATTGAACCTCTCTATTTTAGTTTTAATGATTTTAGCATCTTTCTGGGTCTGGCAACAGGTGCCAGCGGACGCCCGTCTGCCGGTGCACTGGAATATTTCTGGTGAAGTTGACCGTTTCGGCAGCAAGTTCGAGGGGTTGTTTATGATTCCACTGGTGACGCTCGGTATAATGGCTCTACTTCTGCTGGTACCGGTGATTGAACCGCGTCGTCAGCACATTTGGCGTTCGATTAAAGCCTACCGTGTTATTTTGATTGGCATCATTTTGCTAATGGCGTTCCTGCACTTTGTTTTGCTCATTGCCGCGTTGGGACAAACCGTAAACGTTGGACGGCTGGTCACTCTTGGGGTGGGCATTCTGTTTATTCTGATTGGCAACTATCTGGGGAAAGTGCGCAGTAATTTCTTCCTTGGGATTCGCACGCCGTGGACTCTATCGAGCGAGCGCGCCTGGAACAAGACGCACCGATTAGGCGGCTGGCTCTATGTTATTCTCGGATTTATTATTGTAATAAATGGCATTTTTTGGGGAGCCACACGGGCTTTCATCGTGTTAATCAGCGGAGTCGTGCTCTTCTCGCTCATTCCAGCAGTCTATTCTTATTTTGTCTGGAAAAGTGATCCTGATAAACAGACCCGCGGCACCTGAAAGATAGCTCAAGTTGCTGACGATCTGATGACCTGCTTGATTTGTGTCTCTGTTGGTTGAGATGTCCCGGCGTTCCAGGGTGTGACTACTAACGAGCCAGACCTGATGAAGTACAGGGCAAGTGTGCGAATGGAGAGATGGTTGCATTTATCTAAAATAAAAGCGTAGAAATTGAGCTGGGCGGTATATTTCTGGAGTAATTCCGGAGGAGGCGCCCCCTCGACGTGGTCAGATTTAAAATCCACAATGCTGAGTGAGCCATCATTGTGGTAAAGCAGCATATCGGCTTTGCCTTCGAGAATTGTGTCCTCATATAAACCACAGAGCTCGACCTCTCGTTCAATGCGGGCGGCGGTATTAATTAAATCGGTCAGTTCGTTCGACTTATTGAGCAAAAGCTTAGCCCAGGCGCGTACCAGATTGTAAATCGGTGCAGATTCTTGTGCTGTCAGCAAGTAGGGCTTGAGCAATTCTGCAGTTAAACTTTCAACTTTTTTTAAATCACGGAAGTCCCACCAGGCAAAAACCTGATGGATGATAGAACCAAGGGTAGTAGCAGGCAGAACGGTTTCGGGCTCACTGCCGATTGGTTGTCTATGTGATGGTGCCTCGTGACTTTGCAGTGCAGCAAAATCAGTGGCGATAAGACGCTCGATTCTGCTTTCGACCGTCACTGGTTGAATTTGCTTGCGCAGGTCTGATAGTTGCCCTGACGAGATGAGCGGTGCAGTTTCGACGATTTGCGGTTCTAATTTAAAATAGTAGTCCTCGAGCTCGGTAGTCGTCAAGTATTGAAAGTGACACAAATTTTGCCGATGCATGGCATCCAGATAATCGATAGCCCGGTGCCAGGGATTTTTATTTTTTGAATTGGATTTGAGCGGCGGCAAAGATAAGACGAGATAGTCTTTAGCGCGGGTAGTAGCCACATATAAAAGGCGCTGCTCTTCAGCATATTCACGCTGGTTTTCACACTTTTTGAAGCACTCGAAAAGGGCTGAGTCCTTCTGATCAGGAGACGGTGGACAATTCAAGCTCAGCCCTAACAAGTGATTAAACATAATGCCATCGTTCCTACTCCTTAATTTTTCCGGAAAGGGAACAAAGACTATCGGGAAATCGAGTCCCTTGGCGGCGTGGATAGTCATGATACGCACCGTATCGCCGAACTCACTGGCGAGATTAGCATCTCCTTCGTGGACTTCCTGCTCGCGATAGGTTTGAATCCGGCGAATAAAGTCGATTGGCGAAAGCGTGCGGTTATGCTCCCAATTTAGGGCGAGGTCTATTAGTTTATAAACATTGGCGACCATTTGTGAGCCATTTGTCTGGGCAGCCAGAAATGGCAGATAGTAGGTCTGGTCAACAATTGCCTGCAATACTGCAGCGGTTGTGCTGGTCATCAATAGTGGTTGTAGTTGAGAATGAAGTTGCCGAAATCTTGCGAGAGGCTCAAGATCTTCCGCAGACAGGTCGGCGGGTGGAGTCTTAGAACCAAAAAGGTAATTGTAGAGATTTTCCAAAATCCCACTATTATCGCTAAAGCGGGTTAAGGTGCGGTCGCTGACACCAACTAACGGCGAGCGCAGAGTCGCGACTAATGCCAGCAGGTCAGATGGATTAAGAAGCACACGCAGAAAGTTGACTATATCAATTATTTCTCGTTGCTGGAAAAAGCCGATTCCCGCCACGATATAATAGGGAATACCAGCCTTTTTAAAAACCTGTTCAAAAGCTGCTTGATGAGTGCGTGCCCTTAAAAGAACAACCATGTCCCCATAGCGGGCGGTTCGCCAACCTTCTCCTTCACGGATGATGGGCTGCTGAAGCAATTCCTGGATGTACTGGGCTACAAAAGTAGCTTGTAGCATCGGTATTTTCAAAGCGTTCGGTGATTTTTCGTCTGAATCCGTAACCTGGAGACATGTTACAGGAATATGACCAGCGGCACGGCGGTCGTAGGCTTGAATCGCGATGGGATAATGGACTTCAAACGGGCGCGCCGGCGCGTTTTTCCCCAGATAATCCATGAAGAAATTGTTAAAGAAATCCATCAGCGCGGCATTGCTGCGATAATTTTCAGCCAGTTGCAACGGAGAAAATTGCCGACGCAGATTGGTGAATATCTCGACATCGGCGCCACGAAAACGGTAGATGGACTGCTTTTCATCACCGACGAAAAAGGTCACAATTTGCGGATTCAGGCGTTGCAGCGCTTGAATTATACGATATTGAATGGGATTGATGTCTTGGAATTCATCCACTAAAAGATGGCGAATATTCTGGACATAAGTCTGGAGAGATGAAGCAGGCTGCTGTAGCAAACGCTCGGTTTCAATTTCAATGCCATTAAAGTCCATCTTGGCATGCTGGCTTAATTCAAGGCGATATTGCGTCAGAAAATCAAGACCCAGACGTGCGAAAGTTTGCGCTAAGGTAATCAGCGGTAATTCACCGGCGGGTTCTTCTATGAAAATCCAATCGTCCGCAATCTGTTTGAATTTCTGGATGAACCCACTGCGCAATGCACGGGCGCGCTCTAATATATCTTTGTCCCAATTTTTTTCTGATCCTTTGATTTTGCCATTTAATACCTGTTTGAGTGAATTGTAGAAATCATTATCAATTTGACCTTTCTGGAAACGGTAGTATAGAACCTGCAACTGCTGAAAGGCTTGGGCAAGAGAATCATCAGGGTTGAGTGGTTGCAGTCGGTCTAATTCATTCCATAAGGTGCGCGCCTCGATAGAGTCAAAGAGCTCCTTATACAGCTTAGCATTTATTTGTTTACTGAAATCGACAATTTGCTCTAAAACTTTTTCGGGAGGTTGATTCATGAACTCTAATAAATCAGGCAGCCATTCGGTCTGCTTTTCGTAGAGCACATTCAGCCATTTTTCAATCTGGCTTAAATCGGCATATTCAAGCAGAGCGGCAAAATCAGCCTGTTGCGTCTCGAGCTGCCGCTGAAAATACTGCTGCATAAAATCGCGACGTAAAAGTTCTTCTTCTGTCTCATCTATGATTTGAAATAAAGGGTCTATTCCCAGCAGCATCACATTGTCACGTAAAAGGCGCAGGCAAAAGCTGTGGACAGTAGAAATTGGCGCGCTATCGAGTTGATTTAAAACCGCGGCAATTGCCGGTGGAGTAAGCGGACAATCAGGCTTGCCCAGGGCACTGCGCAAGCGCGTGCGCATCTCATCCGCAGCTTTTTCGGTAAAAGTTATCGCTACAATTTGCTGGGGATTGGCATTGCCCTGTTCCAGGATGGCGAGATAGCGCTGGATGAGCACCGTTGTTTTACCGGTACCCGCTGCGGCACAGACTAATTGCGACTCATCTATAGCCTTAATCGCCCGTGTTCTATCATCGGAATAATTTAGTTTCACAGTTTAATTTAGCACGAGAGAAACGTTTTCAGCCAACTTTTTTTGTGTTCGTGTCCTTCGGTAAAAATTTGGAAATGAGGGCTAAAAATGATAAAATAGCATGCATTATTATGAGGAGATATTAAACTATGCCAGTAATCGTACCTTTTAAATCAGAATGGATAACTTTCGTTATCATTTTGGGCTTGATTCTGGGGATTGTCGGTTTGAGCGAGATAATTCGGCAACGTTTTCGCATTTCCGGGGAACACACGCGGCAATTTGTGCATGTTGGCGTTGGCTTATTGGTTGTCATAAGCCCGTTCATTTTCAAATCAGCGCTTCAGCCGATAGTTCTGGCGCTGGTATTCATCGTCCTGAACCTGATAGCCTTGCAAAAAGGACAAATGAAGGGAATGCACACAACAGAACGTCGTTCTTACGGCACGGTCTTTTTCCCGCTTACATTTTTAATTTTGATACTGTTCTACTGGCATAGTGACCCCACCATTCTAATCGTCGGTATGCTGATTATGACCATCGCAGACCCGTTAGCGTCGATAGTTGGAACGAGTGTCAAGCGTCCACTGCATTTTCGTTTCTGGCATGATACTAAAACTGTCCAGGGCTCAATAACTGTTTTCGTTGTCAGTTTCGTTATCACAGTGCTCTTTTTTGCTCTTGGCAGAAAAATTGACCAAATCACCGTCCCAGGATTTCTGAGTTTGTTGATTATCGGTTCAGCAGTGGGAGTAGTTGCTGTTTTAAGTGAAGCTATCTCGTCGGCTGGTTCCGATAATCTCAGCCTGCCGATTTTTTCGGCGGTGATGCTTGATATTATGCAAAGCTTGACATTTTATGGGCAGCTAACGGTGCTGGGTTGGATACTCTTCTCATTTTTACTGGCATATGCAGCGTACAAGTTAGAAGCCCTGACTCTGGGTGGCGCCGCTGGTGCTATGCTGCTGGGTTCGCTGGTCTTTTCCATCGGCGGCATTTATTGGGTAATACCGATGGCAACTTTTTTCATCCTGTCTTCGATTCTTTCCCGCATTGGCAAGATAAAGAAAACAGTATTAAAAGGCATTGTTGAAAAAGGCAGTAATCGCGACCTGTATCAGGTCTATGCCAATGGGGGCATTGCTCTCTTGATGGCATTGTTGTATTTTTACACTGAACAGCAAATTTTTTATTTGATGTTTTTGGGCTCTCTGGCAGCTGCAACGGCTGATACCTGGGGCACTGAAATCGGCGTCTTTTCCCAGCGCCAGCCCGTGCACATATTGACCCGCAAACCGGTGCCGACCGGTACCTCTGGTGGCATAACTGTTCTGGGAACTTCGGGGGTCTTTGCTGGTGCTGGAGTTCTTACTCTCTCAGGCATATTACCCATCGAGGTATCGCTCTGGACACTATTTGTCATCATCGCACTGAGCGGCATTTTAGGCGCACTGGTGGATTCCGTGGTCGGTGGCACTATCCAGGCACAATACTCCTGTCCCCATTGCGGCAAAACCACTGAAAAATTGATTCACTGCAGTTCTTATCAAACCCAATTAATTAGCGGCTATCGCTGGATTAATAATGACATTGTCAATCTGATTTGTACAGCTTCCGGCGCTCTATTCGTCTGGGGATTCTATCAGCTCTTCCTGTGAGCTTTGATAGCGCAACACCTGGACATTAACACGGCAAATATCGTAATAAGGACATTCCGTCGGGGTACATTTCCGGTTATCTTGCGGCTTAATCGGGAAAGTGCCGCGCACTATATTTTGCAAAATGGTGTGAACGTCTTGACGAACCTTTTCCTTTAAATCCTCCCATTCTTGCGGACTTAGTGTGTCCCAACGTTGTCGGGAATTATTGACAAGAAAGCCACACTTGCGTGCGCCGTCCTTGAACGAGTAATAGCAGGCACCGCCAACCGAATATTCCGGCATTTGCCGCTCAATTATTAACAAATAAAGAGGAATCTGGAGCTGTTTGCCTTGCTTTGCTCCTTCAACGATTTTAGTAATATTGGCGGCGCTACTTTTATAATCAATCACAAAAACCTGCTTCTGGGTGGGATTAATATCGATGCGGTCAATTTTTCCTTTAAGAATAAAACTGCCATCTGGAGCATCTGCAATTTGAGTAAATAGCGCATCTTCTAATTCATATTTTTTCTCAAGCAGGAAGGGGTAAAAACCGCACTCCGCCCATTCTTTTTCCACTGCGAGAAATTTTTCCAATCCCTGCCTGGTTTTTTGCTGCACACGTCGCCATATGAGAGGATGAATAAAGTGCAGCTGGTGGCGCATTTTTGCAATAACGCTATCCAAGGCAGTTGCTATTGAATCTTGTACATCTTCACCTAAAAATTGAATCCATTTCTGCGGGGCGTTTTTAAAAGGGCGGATCAGTTCCTCAAGCGTTTGATGTATCAAAGTGCCATTGATAAGCGCATTTAGTTCCAGCGTGGGCTTTTCAGGAACAGTGATTTGCCAGACTTTTTCGCAAAGGAAATAAAATGGACAGTGGACAAAATTTTGGATACTGGTCACATTGATTTTCCGCAGATGTTCAGGTAATTGCCAGGTATCATTCGTTACGCTGCCGAAAAATTCCGTTGGTGTCATTGCCTGTCGTTCTTGTTCGATTTCTAACTGATATCGCAAGTGTGCCTGAATCTGAGGATCAATTTGACCAAATAATTCAGGCGGTACGGCTTGATTAATCTTAGCAAAAGTATAAATCAGGAGGTCGTCCATAGACGCTACTTGATTTAGATTCGGGAAAACCTGTGCCGCGGGCACAAATTCATAGGCATACAATTCGGGCGACAGCGCAGGCTGGGCTTCGCTGTTATGAAAAAGGCGTTGCAGTTCGGCTATAAAAGGCGAGATCGGCAGGGCTTTATTGCTGGTGTCCATTTCTGGAAAAGTAATGAGTAGGTATTGGCGGGCGCGTCCTAAAATCAAATAGAAAAGGAATTTCTCATCGGAAAGGTTAGCATTAGCTGCGGGAAAAATCGGCTTCTGGCTGAGCTGATTCATTTGTTCGCGCTGGGTACTGGTCAAAAGCGGATTATCTTCATGGCGCGCTGGAAATTCCCCGTCTACCATGCCCAGCAAGATTAGTCCCTCGAAAAGCCGTCCGCGTGCCGACATTAAATTACCAACAAAAATGGCAGCTGGTTCGCTAATTGTTTTCCCAACCGCTTCGTTTTTTAACAGCTTGTACAGTAAATCCTCAATTTCTGTCAGAGAAAGCAAGGTGTCAGCCGAGATCAGGCGACTGCAGCGCTGTAACAGAGCCTGAATCTGGGAAGTTATCGGCTTAACAACCTCGTCGGCAGCGAAAAATTGAAAAAGGTCGCCTGCTTTCCTGGCAAAATTCGGAATGGTGAGATTCTCAGGTAACCGTATTTTCTCAAATAACTGCTTTAGAAGCGCCAAAAGTATCTCTGTCTGGGTAATGACTTCCTGGGGGAAGTGGGAAAAAGACTCATTATCAGGCTGGTTATTACACCAATTATAGTAATCAATTTGCGCTTGGCAGCGCTCGAGCCATGCGTCTGCGCCGAAAAGAACGCCCCATTCGGCGGAATATATCTCCAGCATTTGAAGGTTACGACTGCCGTAGTACTGCTGGATTGCTGGTAATCGTAAAAAATCCAGAACAGCGGCACAGTTAAAGTTGGTGAGATTGACCTGCAGGATACGCAACAGCAGTTGCGCGGGCTCGGTGGAGAGCAGGTCTCTGGCGACATGTTCAATCGGAATTTGAAACCGAGAGAAGATTAAATCTATCAGCGGCTTATAGTCGTAGCTGCCACGAAAGACAACTCCAATTTTATGAGGCGCCAAGCCGTTGGAAATCCAGCATTTGATAGTTCTTGCAGCAGTTTCGACTTCCTTTCGTCGGTTGGGACAACGTACAATCTTGAGGGCAGTCTTATCCCAATTATTATTCCACTCTACCGGATTGGGAATGACTTTGACGTCAGGAGGCAATGGATTACTAAAAAGAAATTTTTGGACATCGATAAAAAAAGTGGATTCGGGCGAGCGATCCAGTTCTAAACGGGTTCCCTCACCGAAAAAAACTGGAAATTTCTGGCAAACCTGATAGACGGGATGCTCAGGATGATTGGTCTCTGAAAAATATACTTCTTCATAAAAAGTGAGCAATTGCTGGAGCAGGCAAATCTGCAGTGGCGTAAATTCATAAAAACCATCTACGATCAACAGGTCACGCCTGGGAAGCTGATTATTCTCAACTGACTCTAAAGCCTGGCAGAGTAATTCGCTCGCCGGACCAGATGCGGTCTGTTTGCAGAAAGCGCGTAAATGGAAATAATAATTCAAATAGGATTTAAGGGGAAATTGGAAAAACTGTGAGCATAGATTGCTCAATTCCTGATTACTCAAACCAGATTCGCGTAAATCGGCAAACAGGTTTTGCAGTAAATTCACCATGCCGGGAAAAGAGCTTTTGCTCTGAGCAGAATCTTGTTTCAAGAAGATAAGCAGGCGCAGCCATTCTTCGGCTTCTGAGGTAGTCATGAAAGCACGTTGCAAACTTTCCAGCGCACGACGGGCAAAGCCCACAAAAGTTCCGAAAAATACTTTGCCCGGTGGTAAAGCCACGCACTGTTTCAACAACTCAGATTTATAAAAAGCGATATGATCAAAAGAAGGCAGCAGACAATCGATTGATTGATGCTGAGAAAGTGCGTCAGAAATCTTTTTTAATAACAGGAAAGTTTTACCGGAATGGAAAGGACCACTTATATAAGTTATTTTTACCATCAATTAGAAATGTAAGCAGGCATAATTTTAGACACAAGATTTAATTGGCGGCAACACCATTCCGATAAAATCGGGGTAATTACTCGGCGGGAGAGTCAAAAAAGTTGAAATATTGTGTAAAATTGGGTAAAAAGATAAGATTTTGATAAAAAAGTTTTGCTTTCCCAATTTTTTTGTTGTAAATATTAGCGTTATTTGGAATGACCGGTAAGTGCAAATCAGTGCGAACTGGTTTGAAGATGAGGGATTGTCCCCGGCTTCCCTTGGCGTTACTTTGGCGTGACTTAATTTAAGAATAGGTCTCCAACCAATAAGACGCAGATCTTAGGACAATCCTGTTTTTTGTCAAGGGATTATTCAGAGCAAGAACTTAATGTTCTGTATAATCCTAGAATTTTTTTATGGAGGCTCGAATGTCTGGTTCAAAACTTTACGTTGGTAATCTGAAGTATTCAATTACTGACGAACAGTTGGCTAAACTCTTTGCAGAATATGGTGAAGTAAAAAGCGCCAATGTTATTAAAGGCAAAGGGTTCGGTTTTGTGGAAATGAGTTCCGTCGAAGAAGCCGATCGCGCTCGCGAAGCTTTAAACGGCAAGGATTTCGATGGTCGTACTCTGCGTATTGCGGAAGCACAACCGCCACGCACAGAACGTCGCGAATTCCGTGGCCGTTAACACGGCAAGTTAGTTAACACATAACAAGTAAGGGTCGGTGCCGTAAAAAATTTACGGCACCTATATCCTTTTTTATTTCTCTCATTGAATATCTCTTATACCAGGTTTCTATTTTCGATTTCACTAATTTTATTTAACCTAAAGCTATGACTGAATGTCTAAAACCATGTGATAAAGGATCTGACCGCTTGGAAAGTTTAGGAACCGAATATGCGCAAGATTTTAATCAATTGGTACTCGCAAATCACCAGCGGATATATGGACTCTTCCGACGCATGGTTGGCAGTCATGAGGAGGCTAACGACTTGACTCAAGATACTTTCATAAAGGTTTATCGTAATCTACCCAAATTCCGTGGTAATGCCGCGATTGAGACCTGGATTTATCGTATCGCTATTAATACCGGACTTAATTATCTCCGGCGTCAAAAGGTGCGGCAGGTTCTTGGTTTAGAGGTACTTGATAAAAAACCGGCTATGGAAGAAACTTCGCTGAGTCCCACGAGTCGCGAAGTGCTGCGGCAGGCAATAGCCAAATTACCTTCTCGCCAACAGATTGTCATAATATTGCGTTCTTTCCAGGAATTGCCTTTCAAAGAAATTGCCGCGATTCTAAACATTACCGAAAACAATGCTAAGGTCAATTATTCCCACGCCCTGAAATCATTACGGCGTACCTTAGAAAAAATGGGGGTCGATTATGCGTCCCTGTAAAGCATGGTCTATACAAATTCCGCTGTATGTCAGCGGTGATTTAGATAAAGAAAGCGCAGCACGAGTTGATTTTCATTTGAGCCAGTGCCTTGCCTGCCAAGAATATTATCAGCAGATGCGAAAACTGGTCAATATTCTCCAGCCAGAGCCACTTTCGATTGACCCTGCCTATGCCAGTGAAATGGTTGTTGCTCTGAACGAAAAGCTGCGCACTAAACCCGCTCGTTCTCGTGGCTGGCGCTATTTACTGGCTCTCGGTAGTGCCGCGATAATAATTTTCTCCATCACCATACTACCCGGCTGGCTACGGCATAAAGGTAGTTCGAGTTTAACCGATGATATTGAAGATTTATATGTTAATTTGACCAACATTGGCTACTTCTCTGAAATGCCTGAAAATAGCAATGGTCAGGAAAACGATAATAACTTTTTTGCCGAATCTGATTTATACACCACTGCTGCGGCTGATTTTGTCTATCGTAGCAATTATTTACCGGTCGATTATTTTATTCAAGTAACAACGCCACTGCAAGATTCCGAATTTGATAGGGTAGTTGAACAAATTACAACTGCTAGTTTTTAACATAAAGGAGTGGAAGAGATGATCTTGATACAAAAAATCAAAATATTCCCGCTAATGCTCAGCCTGGCATTGCCGGTTTTTGCACAACATCCCGGGCCTGGAATAGGGCTGGAGGAGATGGAAGCTCGCCGTGAAAAAATCGAAGCCTTGCGCATTTATAAGATGACGCAGTTCTTAGATTTGTCGCAGGAACAGGCGATGGTTTTTTACCCACGCCTGAACGCCTATGAACAAAGTATTCGCCAGAAGCAGAAGCGGCAGATGGATTTAATCCGTGAAATTGACCGGAAGATACGCGAAACGAACTATAAACCGAATGACGCTGATGTCAAAAAATATAATCGCCAGATTGTTGATACCGAGCGTGAAATCATTCAAGAGAAAGAAAAATTCATTGATGAGCTGGGTACAGTTTTGACGCCGGAGCAACAACTGCGCTATATTATTTTCGAAAGTCGTTTTCGGGAACGTCTTATCCATGCTTTAAGTAAACCAAAATAACCAATTAGGAGGTAAAAATGCGTAAGTATGCCATGTTTCTCGCAGTGATCACCCTGGTTCCAGTCCTGTTATGGAGCCAGGAGAACCGAGTCCCACAGCCTGATAAGCAGGGCAAGGTCCAAGAAGATATTGCCAAAGAGTTTAAGTGGGCTCAGGTTCACAAAATGCCACAAGGTGAAAAAATAATCAAGAAAGAAATGCGGTGTCAAAGTGAACAATTCGCCGAAATGCTTAAACTGACCGACGCCCAGAAAGACCAGTTAGCCAGTATCCGCACTAAGTATCAGCGGGTTCGTATTCCGCTGCAATCTAATCTCAAACTCGCCCAGCTGGACTTACAAGATGCTCTAAAAGACCTTGACCAGAAGAGAATTGATGAGGCTGTCAAAAGTATCAACAATATTCGCAGTGACATTTTCAAAGCGCGAATTAATGAGAAGGTAGAATTTCTGAAGCTCTTGACCGATGATCAGAAGAAAATGCTCAAAGAGCATCAGATGCAAATGGGGAAAATACGGCACATGAAAATAATGCGCCGTGGCGGTCCAGGGATGGGATTCATCGAAGAAGAAAATGAAGATATGCCCGCTTTTGGTTTTCTGGATGAGCCGTTTGATTTACCACTTTTCGATGAAGAGATAGAAATTGAACTCGGACCAGAAGATTAATAAAACTGCGCAGCTATTAAGCTGGCTACAAGCAGTCGAGATTGGGGAGGGCGACCTTACTACGGAAAGTGTCGCCCCCCACTCATTGCATGTAACTGGCAAACTGATTTCTGACGAGGATGGTTTATTTTGCGGTGCACGAGTTGTGACCGAACTGCTGGCGCCGG
The DNA here is from genome assembly GCA_002347855.1 of Fidelibacterota bacterium UBA2242. Classification (GTDB taxonomy): domain Bacteria; phylum Fidelibacterota; class UBA2242; order UBA2242; family UBA2242; genus UBA2242. The sequence continues at coordinate 366,756 of DDYE01000008.1, read as the reverse complement.
TTGCCAATCAGCTGCAGTTAGTCTGGCATGTTCACGACGGTGAAGAGCTAAGCAAGAATGCGACCATTTTTGAATTCAGTGGCAACGGCGCCGAGATTCTTAAAAACCGGCGCTTAATCACTTTCTTGGTTGGACGACTCAGTGGGGTGGCGACTGCCACCCGCACAGCCGTCGAACAATTGAAAAAGTACGGTAAAAAGTTGACTGCCGGACATGATTCTATTCCATTTCTGGAAGAATTTGATCGGGAGGCTTTGCAACTCGGCGGTATGGAAATTCACCATCAAGGCCTTTACGATAATGTCTATTTAACGCCGTTACACTTTGCTTACGCCGGTGCTCCGGAGACAGTAATAAATCGGGTCAGCGAGGAACTTGCCGAAGTTCGTAAAGTCGTGAAAATCGAAGTGGAAGTAAACTCGGTCGCATTGTTCCGTCGCATCAATCCACTGGACTGCGATGTAATTCATCTGGTCAATCTTTGTAAGGACGACATTCGCACTATTTTTGAAACATGTCAGCCTAATCGCAAACCGATTTTGCATCTGAATAGCCTGGCAGATTTCGAACCGGAATACGCTGATTACTTTTTCCGCTATGTTGTCTTAAAAGATCTACATCAGCAATTATATTTTTTAAAAAATTCCTTAATTATCAATGAAAGGAATAGTCTATGAAAAGAACGATTGCCCTTTTCATCTTATCGTTCATGTTTGTATGGCTCAGTAGCTGCGACACAGCTAAAAACAGCGATAATCTCAGCGCAGCGCTTAAGGAAATTATCGAAGAAGACGAGGTTATTAGCTTAGACGCTCTGGATGACGGAGGCGCCCAGGAATTGACCTATGATTATGGCAGTCTGGCAAAAGCAGTGGGTGATACCCTGCCAGTCAATTTCCGCCAGGTACGTTTTGGACGCAAAATCACCGCCAAACCAACGCGCGAGATTGAACTTAACATTGCCGAGACAACCGCCGTGGCACTGGTAACAACAACTGTTACCGGCAAGTTTAAGGTTGTATTCGTTGATACCGTGCAACATACCGCTATTGATTCTGTTACGAAAGATTTCACCGAAATTTCCTATCAGAAGTTAAAACTGCAGAAGGTACGGAATACTGACAACCCCAAGAAAGATTGGCGAGTAGTGGCAGTATCGCCTATTATCGGACGGACAGTAGGCAATACCATCGAGATTAAGTCTTTCAGCCTGAAACTCCGTAATAGTGACGAGGGACTTGAATTGGCTAACGATGCCAACGACAGCTTGCTCGACCATTTTATCGACCGACAGAGTTTAATTAAATTACGACCGAATGGCGCCTATAACATTACTATCGCTATCGAAAATACCCAGCCGTTCTATCAAGAGCCGGGCGAGTTTGTCACCGTGAATTTTGGTATCAAGATGGGTGTGCTGAAGTTTCGGCGCCCGCTACTTGACCAGGACAACGACAATATTTACACCGGGGTAATAATGCTGCATGGTCATCGCTCACCTATGTGTCGTCTGTTCTTAGATGTAATTGACTACGCCTCCATTTTCGTCAAAAGTGCGCCATTCAACGCTACTTTCTGGGCTTTCCCGCACTGGGTAAAGTACTAAAATTTAATTCTGTTACCCATTCCCACTGAATCTCTCACCAGTTTCACTGGTGGGAGATTTTTTATAAAATACAGGCGATAAAATTAACTTTCAATTCCCAAGCGGGCAGTTACACCTCTTTGGTAATAATGCTTGATTTCTTGCATTTCGGTCACAAGGTCAGCTGCCTCAATAATTTCGGAGGCAGCTTTGCGTCCGGTTATGACGAGTTCTACCGATTCCGGTTTCTCGCGGATTAAATCCAATAAATCAGCAACTGTAATCAAATTAAAATAAGTAGCAATATTGGCTTCATCTAATATGACCAGGTCATAATTGCCCGATTTCATGATTTCGCGAATCTCAGCCAGCCCGCTTTGGGCTAAGCGCACATCTTCAGCATCAGGCTTCCCTTTTATAAAACAGCCCCGTCCATATTGCTTTACGGTCACCATTGGTAAAAATTGCCGCATGGCGGTTATTTCGCTATATTCGGCACCTTTTACAAATTGAGCAATAAATACTCGGAGACCGGCGCCAACGGCACGCAGTGCCAATCCTAACGCAGCAGTCGTTTTGCCTTTGCCATCGCCTGTGTATACTTGAACATATCCATGCATTTTGACCTCGGGTTTATTTAGAGCAAATTTAAGGCGGAACTCTTTGAGATGCAAAATGTACCTATTTGAGTCTGAAATTTCGGATTGACTCTACCAGAATCAATTTCTTGTCTTGACAATGACGAAAACTTGTAACTAATATTAAATTGATTTATCAAAGTAAGGCAGTTTCATTGAAATGCAGGTAAACCAATAACACCAAACCATAAGGAACGTGGCAGTCATGAAAAAGTTGTCATTTTAGGAGCGGGTACCGGTGGGACGATGATGGCCAACCACCTGGTGCGCAAACTTGATACTAAAAATTGGCAGATTAGCATCGTTGATGAGCACCCGATGCATTATTACCAACCGGGGTTTTTGTTAATCCCTTTTGGATTTTATACCGGTGCTGATGTAGTTAAACCCAAAACAAAATTTTTACCCAAGGAAGTCAATTTTATCCAGGAAGCTATAGACGAAATTAAACCCGGTGCTAATCAGGTCGCGCTGCGCAACGGACAAATCTTAGATTACGATATTCTCATCATTGCCACAGGCGTCAAGACGGCGCCTGAAATGATCAGCGGTCTCTTAGAAGGCGGCTGGCGCGAACGCATCTTCGATTTTTATACTATCGAAGGTACTACTGCCCTGGCAAAAAAACTGCAGGAATGGGAAGGTGGTCGGCTGGTAGTTCATTTAGCCGAATTGCCAATTAAATGCCCGGTTGCGCCGCTGGAATTCGCCTTCTTGGCAGACTGGTTCTTCCAAGAGAAAAGAAAAATGCGAGAGCGCGTCGAAATTTCTTACGTAACTCCATTGTCAGGTGCTTTCACCAAACCACGCAGCACAGCGGTTCTGAACCATTTAATGGCAGAAAAGAACATCAAAATCGTGCCGGAATTTTACACCGAGCGCGTGGATGATTCCGTTCGGAAAATTTATTCTTATTCAGGACAAGAAGTAGAGTATGACTTGCTGGTGACCATCCCGACCAACATAGGAGATGCTGCCATTGCCCGCTCCAGCATGGGTGACGAATTAAATTATGTTCCAACTGATAAACACACTTTACAATCAAAGCATTACGAAAATATTTTTGTGATTGGTGATGCGTCCGATCTACCCAGTTCCAAAGCCGGCTCGGTGGTTCATTTTCAGGCGGAACTTTTGACTGAAAATATTCTGAATTTCATTGTAGGCAAGCCTTTAGAACCTTCCTTCGACGGACATGCAAATTGTTTCATCGAATCTGGTTTTGGCAGGGCGTTTTTGATTGACTTTAACTACGAAGTAGAGCCGGTTGAAGGGCGCTTCCCTTTGCCTTTCATTGGTCCGATGGCGCTATTGAAAGAGACGCGTCTCAATCACTGGGGAAAGCTGGCTTTTAAATTTGTCTATTGGAATGTACTTTTGCGGGGCTGGCCTATGCCAACCATTACCGCACGGATGAGTAAACTCGGCAAGAAGATTAACTAAATTAAAGGAGAAGTTATGCCAACCAAAACAATCGCCGGCGTCACAGTGGATGTAACCGAAGAAGGTTATTTGACCAATCGAGCTCAATGGACCAAGGACATTGCGCTCGAAATAGCTCACGAAGAGGGGCTAAACGAATTAAGTCCCGACCACTGGAAAGTCATCGAGTTTTTGCAGAAAGATTATGCTGAACGTGGAGCTTTGCCGTCAATTCGCCGCATTAATGCCGTGGGCGGTATTCCTACCAAGGATTTGTATTCCCTGTTTCCGGGTGGACCTTTGAAAAAAGCCGCGCGCATTGCCGGTCTCCCCAAACCGACCAGTTGTGTCTAAACTTTTATTTACAGGAGTAAAAAATGGCTGAGAATCCTGAAAAAATCAAAAAAGTATCCATAATCGTTTCGCGGGGCTCACTGGATGGCATTTATCCTGGGCTGATTATGGCAAATGGTGCTCGTATGGAAGGTATTGATGTCAATCTATTCTTCACCTTCTTTGGCTTGTACGCTATTCTGAAAAAATATAACAACAGCATCAAAATTGCCACTGTCGGTAATCCGGCAATGCGAGTACCTGATGCCAAAGGTTTGCCTTTACCGACCATTGTGGGCATATTGCCGGGGATGTCGGCTTTTGCCACCTGGATGATGAAGAAAGAGATGGACAAAATCGACATTCCTCCCATTCCTGAAATGCTCGCAATGATTGATGACGCTGGCGGCAATATTTATGCCTGCAAAGCTACTGTTGACATGTTCCACCTAACCAAAGATGATTTCATTCCTCAGGTAAAAAGAGTGCTGACGGTAGGCGAATTTTACGAACTATCGGCTGGCGCCCAGATAATTTTCACTTGATAAATTGACGGCTTGATGGTAAGCCGACCGTAACTTTTTACCTCAAGGACAGGCAATGGTTCGGATTAAAATCAAGAAGGGACTGGATTTGCCCATTAAAGGTGCTCCAGTTCAAGCAATAAGTGGAGAAAAGACTGCTGAGCAGGTTGCCATTTTGGGCGCTGACTACCCCGGCTTGAAGCCCCAATTTAATGTCGAAGTCAATGACCGCGTGCGTCAGGGACAGGTGCTTTTCACCGCCAAAAGCGATGAACGCATTCGGTTTACGGCGCCAGCTAGTGGCACTGTGGTCGCTATCAATCGCGGTGAGAAACGTTCCTTCGTTTCTCTGGTAATTCAAGTAAGCGCTGAACCAGGGACGACATTTCGCTCGTTTGGCGCCGGTGAACTGGTTACTTTGCCGCGCAAAGAGGTTGTCAATTTGCTGCTCGAATCTGGATTATGGACTGCTTTACGCACACGACCTTTTGGCAAAATTCCCAGTCCTGATAGTCAACCGTATGCGCTCTTTATCACCGCCATGGACACCAATCCGCTGGCACCTGACCTGGCTGCAATTCTCAAGGGACAGGAAGAGGCTTTCCGGAACGGTTTGAAGGTACTGTCTCGTCTGACTGTCGGTAATCTTTATTTGTGCAAAGCTCCTGATAGTGCTATTCCAACAATTGATTTGCCCAATTTAAAAATCGCTGAATTTGCCGGACCACATCCCGCCGGCAATGTCGGCACCCATATTCATTTTCTCGCTCCGGTATCGCGCAACAGGACGGTCTGGTACCTGAATGCCCAGGATGTAGTCGCGATTGGTAGGCTATTCGTTTCAGGCGAACTGGATGTGCAACGCATTATTGCTCTGACCGGACCGGCTGTGCAGAAGCCACGCCTGATTCGCTCTCGTCTTGGAGCTCGCGTCTCCGATCTGGTCGCTGACGAGATTGTCGCGGGTGACAATCGCCTAATCGCCGGTTCAGTTCTTAATGGACACACTGCTATCGGCGCGGAGGATTATCTAGGACGATATCAGCAGCAGATTACCGTTATACCGGAAGGAAGACAACGCGAATTTCTCGGCTGGCTAAAACCCGGATGGGACACCTTTTCAGTTAAAAGAATCGCCCTGTCCCGCATTTTCAATCGTTCGCAGGTACCCTTTACCACGGCACTGAATGGTAGTCCGCGGGCAATTGTCCCCATCGGGGTTTATGAAAGTGTAATGCCTCTAAATATCTTGCCGACTTATCTTCTGCGGGCACTGGCAGTTGCTGAAATCGAAGAATCTGAGCAGTTAGGCTGCCTGGAACTTGAGGAAGAAGACTTGGCCTTGTGTACTTTTGTCTGTCCCTCCAAAATTGACCATGGTGCCAATCTGCGGCGCGTATTAAACTTGATTGAAAAGGAAGGATAGTGAAAGGTTTAAGATATTTCCTGGACAAAATCAGCCCTTCTTTCCGCAAAGGGGGCAAATTAGAGAAATTTTATTTCCTGTTTGAAGCCGTAGACACATTTTTATATACGCCAGATAAAGTGACTACCGGTCGCGTGCATGTGCGGGACTTTATGGACTTGAAACGCATGATGATTACTGTGTTTGTGGCATTACTGCCAGCGGTCTTTATGGCTTTCTATAATACTGGATTACAGGCCAATTTAATCCTGGCGCAGTTCGATAAAGTTATTGCTACAACCTGGCAGCAACGGCTATTAATCTGGCTGGGCGTACCGTTTGACCCGCACAATTTCTGGGTAAATATCCTGCATGGCGCGCTCTATTTTCTGCCAGTTTATCTAATCACGTTGGCGGTTGGTGGCTTCTGGGAGGTGTTATTCGCCTCTGTTCGTAAACACGAGATTGCGGAAGGCTTTTTAGTTACCAGTCTACTTTTCCCGCTAATACTGCCGCCGACTATCCCTTATTGGCAAGTTGTGCTGGGAATTTCATTTGGAGTAGTACTTGGAAAAGAGGTTTTCGGTGGGGTGGGAATGAACATTTTTAATCCTGCTCTGGTAGGGCGAGCTTTTCTGTTTTTTGCCTATCCTGCCCAGATTTCAGGTGATAAAGTTTGGGTCGCCGTTGATGCAATCAGCAAAGCCACTCCGCTTGCCCAGTTAGCAGAAAGCAATGCGCCGCTCAATATTTCCTGGTGGGACGCTTTTATTGGAACGATACCGGGTTCGATGGGCGAAACTTCGACTCTGGCATGCCTCTTTGGTGCAGCTTTTCTGATTTTCAGCGGAGTAGCTTCCTGGAAAATAATGCTGAGCATTTTGTTGGGAATGATTACGATGGCGACGACCTTTAATCTGATTGGTAGCGCAACCAACCCGATGTTCGCCGTTCCTTCTTACTGGCATCTGGTGCTGGGCGGTTTCGCATTTGGTACCGTTTTTATGGCTACTGACCCCGTTTCAGCCGCTATGACGGAAGGAGGCAAATGGATTTACGGGGCATTGATTGGCATTATAGTAGTTTTAGTAAGGGTAATCAACCGGGCTTTTCCGGAAGGAATGATGCTGGCAATTCTGTTCGGTAATATGTTGGCTCCCCTGCTCGACCGGATTTTTATTAACGCTCATATTAAGAGGAGGACGGCTCGTTATGTCGTCGGATAGCCCCCGTCGCACCTTGCGTGTAGCTTTAGGAGTTTGCCTGGTGTGTTCAGTTTTAGTTTCGGGAGCAGTGGTCGGATTGCGGAATAAGCAGAAAAGCAATCAGGAACTCGATAGGTTAAAATATATTTTAATTGCCGCCGACCTCTATACCACCGATGCCGAAGTAATTAGCACTTACCGGCGTGCCTTTCAGCCGGTATGGGTAGATTTACAGCAAGGTAGATTGTTAAAACCGGAAGAAGCTGCTCGTTTGGGCTTGAAAGATTTCGACCCGAAAAATCTTGCCAGGGACGCTAATTTAAGTCGGGCTTTGACTACAGGAGAAGATTTAGCCAAGATTTTGCGGCGCCCAAATTACATGTTCATCTATCAGGTTATCGAAAACGGACAGGTAAGTAAAATCGTGCTACCGGTCTATGGCAAAGGACTCTGGTCAACCATGTATGGTTTGATTGCCTTAGACCGTGATTTGACAACAATAAAGGGCTTCGTTTTCTACGAACACGGCGAAACACCAGGCCTGGGTGGCGAGGTTGACAATCCGCGCTGGCGACAGAGCTGGGTTGGCAAGAAGGCTTTTGATGCCGAAGGTAATCTTCGTCTCAGTGTCATCAAGGGTAAGGTTGATCCTACCGCTGCCGAGGCAAATTATCAAATTGATGGGCTCTCGGGAGCAACCTTAACGACCCGCGGGGTGGACCAATTAGTGAAATTCTGGTTAGGTAGACAGGGTTATGGCTCACTCTTAGATAATCTGCGAGGAGGCATGCAGTCCAATGGCTAAACTTAAATCCTATTTAACCAATCCGATTATTAGCGAAAATCCGGTCGTGGTACAGATTCTCGGGATATGTTCTGCTCTGGCGGTGACTTCCAAATTGGAAACAGCCATCGTGATGGCATTGGCCGTCACTTTTGTAACCGCATTTGCCAATTTCGCGGTCAGCATCATTCGCGACCGCGTTCCCAACAGCATTCGTATCATTGTCGAAATGACAGTTATAGCTTCGCTGGTAATAATTGCCGACCAACTTATCAAAGCCTTTGCCTACAATGTCAGCAAGCAGCTCTCGGTCTATGTCGGCTTAATCATTACCAATTGTATCATTATGGGACGAACCGAAGTATTTGGGTTAAAGAATCCGCCTTTGCCCAGCTTTTTAGATGGCATGGGCAATGGACTCGGCTACGGCTTAGTCCTGCTGACTGTAGCGACGATACGCGAACTTTTTGGTTCAGGCAAACTGCTCGGTTGGACGATTCTGCCTGCCAAAACTGAAGGCGGCTGGTATGTCCCCAACGGTTTGTTGCTCTTGCCAGCCAGTGCCTTCTTTCTAATTGGACTGCTCCTCTGGGGATTGCGCACCTGGCGCCCCGCAACCGGAAAGGATTAGACCATGTTAGAGCATTATCTTAGCTTACTCATCAAGTCCATTTTCCTCGAAAACATGGCACTGGCGTTTTTCCTTGGAATGTGCACCTTTCTGGCAGTATCAAAGCGTTTGGAAACTGCCGTCGGGCTTGGCATCGCAGTTATTATAGTTCAAACCTTGACTGTACCAGTTAATAATCTCATTTATCGGTATCTCCTCAGAGAGGGTGCTTTGAGCTGGTTGGGACTCGGCCAGGTAGATTTGACCTTTTTAGGATTGATCACCTATATCGGGGTGATTGCGGCAATGGTGCAAATTCTCGAGATGATTTTAGATCGTTTTGCTCCGAAATTATATCATGCACTCGGTATTTTCCTGCCACTAATAACTGTCAATTGCGTGATTTTAGCCGGTTCACTCTTTATGGTTGAGCGCAATTACACGCTGGGTGAAAGTGTGATTTTCGGATTCGGTTCCGGAACTGGCTGGGCACTGGCAATCATGGCACTGGCAGGCATTCGCGAAAAGATGAAATACAGCAATGTCCCTGCCGGGCTGCGCGGTTTGGGAATAACTTTTATCACGGCTGGTCTGATGGCAATTGCTTTTATGTTATTTTCTGGAATCCAGTTATGATAGGTAAGTAGTTATGAACGGGCTATTATTAGTACCTTTAGCGGTTTTGGTTTTTACCCTCGTGGTGGTGCTTTTAGTTGTGATTATTTTAATTGCCAAATCGCGCCTGGTACCGCAGGGCAAGGTGAAAATTAACATTAATAACGACGAGAAATATTCCTTCGAAACTGCCATCGGGGAAAAATTACTGACTGCCTTGACCGGTAATAAAATATTTCTTGCTTCGGCGTGTGGGGGTGGCGGCACCTGCGGTTTGTGCAAAGTCAAGGTTGTCAGCGGTGGCGGTGAACTTTTACCAACCGAGACAGCCCATATTAATCGTCGCCAGGCGCGTGAAGGTTATCGTTTAGCCTGCCAGGTAGCGGTAAAAAACGACCTGCATCTTGAGATTCCTGAAGAAGTTTTTGCAATTCGCAAGTGGAAGTGCCGTGTGCGGTCGAATCGCAATGTGGCATCTTTCATCAAGGAATTAGTACTCGAGCTCCCGGAAGGCGAGGAAGTCAATTTCCGCGCCGGCGGCTATATTCAAGTTGAAACAGGACCTTACCAGGTTTCTTTCAAAGATTTCGACATTGATGAAAAATATCGCTCGGAATGGGACCGCTACGATTTATGGCGCTATATCTCCAAAGTAGATGAAGAGGTGGTACGCGCCTATTCTTTAGCCAATTACCCAGACGAAAAGGGCATTATCATGCTTAATGTGCGTATTGCTACCCCGCCGCCCGATAAGCCGAATGTGCCACCAGGCAAAATGTCCTCGTATCTTTTCAGTCTCAAGCCAGGTGACACGGTAACTATTGCCGGGCCATATGGTGAATTCTTCGCTAAAGAGACGGATAAAGAAATGGTATTCATTGGCGGTGGAGCTGGCATGGCTCCCATGCGTTCGCATATTTTTGACCAGTTGAAGCGCTTGCACACTCAACGTAAAATTACTTTCTGGTACGGAGCCCGTAGCTTAAAAGAGGTGTTCTACCAAGAAGATTTCGACAACCTGCAGCGGCAATTTCCTAATTTCAGCTGGCATGTAGCGCTTTCAGCGCCGCTTCCCGAAGATAATTGGAGCGGCTATTGTGGCTTCATCCATAATGTCGTTTTGAATAATTATCTGCGTGAACATCCAGCGCCCGAGGAATGCGAGTATTATCTCTGTGGACCACCCTTAATGATTAGCGCAGTTTTAAAAATGCTGGAAGATCTGGGCGTTGAACCCGAGAACATTCTCTATGATAACTTTGGTTAAAAATAATGCTTAAAGGACAATAAATATGAAAAAAGCACTTGATTTATTGATGGAAAAAAACCGCGAGATGATAACAGTCGCGCCAGAGACGACCCTCTTTGATGCCGTGCGCATCATGGTGGAAAACGACATCGGCGCCATTGTCGTCAAAGAAGGCGAAGAGGTGATTGGCATCTGGACCGAACGCGATTTACTACGCCAGAGCGTCCAGGAAAACTTTAATCTCAAAACTGCTGTTATCAAAGACTACATGTCGCGGGATTTAAAAACGGCTCCCGCCAGCGAACCCATTTATAAACTCCAGGACACTATATCGGGTCTTTATATTCGCCACCTTTTTATTACCTGTGAAGGCAAAATCATCGGACTCCTCTCGGCAGGCGATATTGCTCGGGCTTGCCTGGTCGAACGCGCGCGCGAGATGGACAGTATTTCATGGGAATACTACGAAAACTGGCGCTGGGAAAAGAAACGGCGTTAGAGCAAGCTTTATGAAGATGTTTGGCATTGATTTCAACGCAAGAGCGTTGAAACTAATAGCGAACTGGCGTCTGGAGTGTAAAAAGAAATAGCCTTATGTTGATTTACTTTGGGATAATCTGTGGAATCGGGATGCTGGCTTTCGTGCTGCTGATGCTGGCGCTGAAGTTCAGTCGCTACAAGGTCAGCGAAACCGACGGGCATTGTAGCGCGGGCTGTCAGTGCTCCAATAAAACCTGTCGAAACTATCAAAGCGACGTGGGGTGACGTGGAGATGACACTAAGGCGCATGAAGAATTTATCATTCATCGTATTCGACGTGCCTTAATATACACGTCGGGTTTAAAATCTCCGGAATGCATCAATAATATTAATGCCCGCAACCGTCAGGTTACGGCTGATTTCTTTCCTCACTTGGTTCGGCAATGCTCGCAGGAGTTCCTGCAGAACATTAAACTGTTAATGCGCTCCGTTATTCTGATCGGATAAATGGCTGGTAGACACGTTCGCCGAAGTAAATATACCCCTTGCCCTCATACTGCGTGCCGCTTAGCAAGCTTTGAATAAAACCATTGCGTTCGACCTGGACGGTATGCCAAATCAATCTATCAGGATTGCGTTTGAGTAAAAACTGAATCCGTCCGTTCAAAGCGCGATAGCGTTCGAATTGCTCATCGTGATTTTCTTGAAAACTGAAATAGCTGGCAAGGTCATGTTGCATTAGGTGGCTGCGATACCAGGTACCACCGGTAGGCGAAACGATTGGTTTACCTTCATAAAGGACATTGCTATCGTCATAAGCCAGGACGCTTAAATAGGTGTCGTTATTATTGCGGAGCCAGTTGGCGAGCTTTTCAGCATGCCTCAACTCGGATTCATAGCCGTAATTACTATCTAAGAAGGCAATCCGTTTGACATAGGCAGGTATGGTGTTGACCCCATTTAAAAAACCAAAAGTAAAACTGCCACCACCGCTATGCCCGGTCAGAATAATTGCGGGATTATATTCAGCAAAAAGATTGCGAATAGTGTCTACTATAGCTTGAATCAGGACTGCATTGTCAGGATGTGCCTGGCGCCAGGCGGGCCAACTTTTGCCATCAGTTTGCAGATAAACCACGATAAGGTTCTTGTCCTTGACAATTTCACGGAGCCAACGGGTTTGAGCGCCGATGTGCTGAATATCGTAATGCCAGTCGTCCCCTGGTCTCATTTGTTTGCCAACTGTACACTCAATCGAATTACCATTGGGTAAGGTATAAAGGGCAATTAGTGTGGGTTTATGAGTGGGCATTGTAATCGGGCGGTTAATTAGTATCCGGACATCGGCAGGGATGTGCATTTCGCCTGTCTGCTCCTGGAATTGGGCGTTATCGGTCCAGTTCAGCGGGTGATTAACTTGACTGTAAGCTATTATCGCCAAAATCACTTTCGCCAGAAAACAGGCTAAGGTTTTAGTAGAAAAATGGCGCTCATCCATCAAATTAACTTCGTCTATGCATAAATAATTTTTTAACGATACTTTCGCTAGGTAAGGCGTATTCTTGTTCGAGACTAATCGCTGAATACCTTTTTTATTTCTTGCAGGAGTTCGTCCGCCGTAAAAGGTTTTTGGATAGTCCGCGCATTGGCATCCAGGATTCCCATCTTAGTAAGGGAATCATCAGTATAGCCGGTAATATAGACTACTTGTAGGTCGGGCATAACCTGCTGAAGGCGTTTGCCCAGTTCATAGCCGTTAATCTCTGGCATAACCAAATCAGTCAGCAGAATGTTAATGGGCTTATTGAACTGGAGAGCTAACTGTAAGGCTTCTTTACCGTTTGCCGCTTCCAGTACTTCATAACCGGCGGTACGTAAAGTGGTGGCAATAAATTCCCGGACATCGATGACATCTTCCGCTACGAGAACTGTACCTCTGCCTTTTAGAGTGGAAACGGAAGCCGGCTGGGTATCCGCAGCTATGCCCTTTTCCTGAGTGGCAGGCAGATAAACTTTAAACTCACTGCCCTTACCGACTTCGCTTTCGACGATGATATGGCCACCACTCTGTTTGACAATGCCATAAACAGTGGATAACCCCAGGCCGGTGCCCTGCCCTTTGGGTTTAGTAGTAAAAAATGGTTCGAAAATGTGACTCAGGGTGGCTTTGTCCATGCCTATACCGGTATCTGTAATTGATAACAGCACATAATTACCTGGCGAGACCTGATATTGGCGCCTGGAATATTCCTCTGTCAGGACTACATTTTTAGTTGCGATGATTAATCTGCCACCATTCGGCATAGCATCCCGGGCATTTACTGCGAGATTAAGGATAATTTGCTCTATTTGGCTGCGATCAGCTTTGATGAGATTTAACTCTTCGTCCAGTCTGGTCTCTACTTGAATATGCTCCCCTATCAGGCGGCGCAACATTTTTCCCGATTCGCTTACTAATTCATTGAGGTTGAGGATTTCGGTTTTCAATGGCTGGCGACGGCTGAAAGCTAGCAGTTGTTGGGTCAGGCGCCGTGCTTTTTCACCAGCACTTAAAATTTTCTCGATTTTACCATGGCGCGAATCATCTTTAGCCGTCATGCTCAACAATATCGAGGCGTAACCATTGATGATAGTTAAGAGGTTGTTAAAATCGTGTGCGATTCCGGCAGCTAAAGTGCCAATAGATTCCATCTTTTGCGCTTGATGAACTTGTTCTGCCAATTGGGCTTTTTCTGCTTCCAGTTGCTTAATTTTGGTCATGTCGTGGGCAATAGTGGAAAAATATTGAATTTTGCCGTCGCGGGATTTATGTGGAAGGATAATTTGCCAGATTGGTATTTCCCGACCATCACGACTGAGCAAGGCGCTTTCACCTGACCAGACACCCTCTTTAATGACCAACGGTAGCGCTACTTCAATGATTAATTTATTTGCCCACTCAGGTTGATAATCTTCTATATAAGTACCATTAATATCTTCTTCGAGAGGAATATTCAGTAGTTGGCGTCCACCTTTGTTGATATAGATAGCCCTTCTTTCGCAATCAGCTATAGCAATAAAATCGGGGATATTATCAATAATGGCAATCAGGCGGTCACGAATCTCAGCTTGCATTTTTTTCATGGTGATGTCCTGAACGGTCCCGATGCCAAGAACCGGCGCGCCGCTTTGGTCAAATTCTATTTCACCTTTTTGATGGACCCATTTAGTTTCCCCATTAACGATAATGCGATGCTCAAGGTCATAAGGCTGACCAGTTAGGGCTGCCTGCCAGGCACGAGCTACATTTTCACGGTCTTCAGGGTGCACCGATTCAAAAAAATTTTCATATTTCAAATTAGCACCTTTAGCAGAACCAAAAATACGCTGGGCTTCTTCAGACCTGTTAAGGCGGTTTTTTTGAATATCTAAGGTCCAGCTGCCGATATGAGCGACGCGTTGTGCCCGTTTTAAATCAGATTCGCTTTGGAGCAGGCGCTGCTCTGTCCTTTTCTTTTCAATAATTCCGGCTAAAATATTCGCCGCTGCGTGTAAAAAATCGACCTCTGTCTGACAATATTGATGGCTTTCTTTTAAATACAAATTGATTACTCCCAGTAACTTACTATTCAACATCACCGGGACACAATAATGACCATGTGGATGGATACCTGTGTAACTGATTTCATGGCGTTCGTCAATATGGTCCGAGAACTGGATTTGACGGGTAGCAGCGGCTTTACCACAAAGGCACTTGCCAAAGGGCAGCCGGCGACATTGAGCCAGGAGCGATTCAGGAAGCCCAACCTGTGCTTCCATTACGAGCAATTCCGCATCATCTTCCTTGACGAAAATACTGCCTCTTTTCTCGATTTGCAGCCAGCTGAGTGAAAATAGCTGGTCTAAAAATAACTGCAGCTGGTCGTGCAAACTACTTCCTTCCCGCAGCGCTATTTTGAGCAATTCATAGAGAGTTGTTTGCACCTGAAGATCGTGTTCAAGCCGTTCTTCAAATTGCCGGCGCTCCGTAAAATCTGTACCGATAGAAATGAAATGAACGATCTTGCCGTCGGCATCTTTCACTGGAGAAATAGTCTGTTCGTAGTAAAACAGATCGCCATTCTTTTTGCGGTTAATTACTACGCCTTGAAATACTTTGCCAGCAAGAATAGTATCCCAGACTTGCTGATAATATTCTTGGCTTGCCAGTCCCGACTTAAGGAGCCGCGGATTATTACCGATAGCTTCTGCCTTACTATAACCGGTTATTTTTTCGAAAGCAGGATTCACATATTCGATGACACCATTAATATCGGTAACAAAGACAATATCGGCGACTTGCTCTAAAATCTTAGTACACTCAACATTTGCAAGATTAAGGGCATTATTATTAGGAGACGCTGGTTTAGAAAGGTTAGCGCTCATTTTTGGTCATCCTTTATTTATTGCCTATTTTTATTCATATAAACCTGCTATTAACTATTAATTATTTTAGTAAAACGCCGGGTAAATACCAATCTGATTTCATTCGATTATATTATTGTTGCATCCGATTACTTTCCTTTTATGCTATTTACGCTTATATTTTGTATAATGTTTAATGTCTGAATATGAGGTTAATATGTCTAAGAATGCCTATTTAAATGCTATGACCCTAACGCTGCCAGCGGATTTGCCGGCGCCTAAACCTTTTCAACCCGGTATCCGCCGGGCGCCACATCGCGGTTTACCGCTTTCCAAAGCCGAAATCATTTTAGCAGTAAAAAATGCCCTACGGTATATTCCGCCGCAACATCACGCTATCCTCGCTCAGGAATTTTTAGAAGAATTATTGACTACCGGGCGGATTTACGGTTACCGCTATCGCCCAGCTGGGCGTATCTGGGGCAGACCGGTTGATGAATACATAGGCATTTTAGCCGCGCGAGCGCTACAGGTCAATATTGACAATAACCTCGATTTTGAAGTGGCGCTATATCCTTACGAACTGGTGACTTATGGAGAAACCGGTCAGGTCTGTCAGAACTGGATGCAATATCTATTAATCAAGCAGTATCTCGAGAATATGACGGAGAATCAGACCCTGGTGGTCAGTTCGGGACATCCGGTCGGTCTTTTTCCTTCTCATCCCGACGCCCCACGGGTAATTTCCACCAATGGACTGCTGGTTGGTGAATGGGACAATCCGGAGCACTTTCGCAAATTCGCTGCTCTGGGAGTCTCTAACTATGGGCAAATGACCGCCGGTGGTTGGATGTACATTGGTCCCCAGGGCATCGTTCACGGCACTTATATCACCCTGCTCAATGCGGCACGTAAGTATCTTGGACTACCTGATGACCGTGATTTGCGGGGAATCCTCTATGTTTCCTCGGGACTGGGAGGCATGTCCGGCGCCCAGGCAAAAGCCATTGAAATTGCCGGTGGCATTGGTGTAATTGCTGAAGTTGATTATAGTCGCATTGAAACGCGCCACGCACAGGGCTGGGTTAGCCTTATCACTGACGATTTAAACCAGGTTACCAGGTGGATTGAGACCTATCGTGCCAGTCGGAAGTCAGTTTCCATCGCTTATTACGGCAATGTGGTCGATTTATTAAAACATTTAGTGCAGGAAAATCTCACGCCTGAGTTACTTTCTGACCAGACTTCCTGTCATGTGGTTTATGAAGGAGGTTACACTCCGGTCGGGGTGACTTTTGAGCAAGGCAGGGAATTACTAAAAAGCGACTATGCACGCTTTAAAACCCTTGTAGACGATTCTTTGAAACAACATTATCAAGCTATCCGGATTCTGGTTGCACGGGGCACCCATTTCTGGGACTACGGTAATTCATTTTTAACCTCACTTTTCAATGCGGGCATCAGAGAAATTGCGCGCAATGGTGTTGATACTTCCGACGGCTTTATCTGGCCTTCCTATGTCGAAGACATCATGGGACCTATCTGTTTTGACCGCGGTTTTGGTCCGTTCCGCTGGGTTTGTCTTAGCCGGAAGGACGAGGACTTACAAAAAACAGATAGAGCGGCTTTGGCATGCATCGACCCTAAGCGCAGCGCTCTGCATCGCGATAACTATCACTGGATTGCTACGGCGGAGAAGAACAAACTGGTTGTTGGCACAAAAGCCCGGATTCTCTACGCTGATGAAACTGGGCGCGTCGCTATCGCCCTCAAATTCAATGAGATGGTTCGCCGCGGCGAAATTGGTCCGGTCATTATCGGTCGCGACCACCATGATGTATCGGGCACTGATTCACCCTATCGGGAGACAGCCAATATTTACGACGGTAGCCGCTTCACGGCTGACATGGCGACGCAATGTTTTGCGGGCAATATCGCCCGTGGCATGACTCTGGCGGTATTGTCCAATGGTGGCGGTGTGGGCATCGGCCGCGCGATTAATGGTGGCTTCGGCTTGGTTTTAGACGGCAGTGAACGCGTTGATGCAATCATCAAGAGCGCGCTTTCCTGGGATGTCATGGGAGGAATCGCTCGACGCGCCTGGGCACGCAATCCCAACGCTCTTGATATCGCCAAGCAATGGAATCAGGTACATAAAGATAAAGGACACATAACGCTTCCTTACATTCCCGAGGAAGGACTGGTCGAAGAAGTCGTTGCTCAAAAATTATAAGTGAAACTGACTTTTTGTTATTTACGAATCGGCTAACTTACTGTCCCAAATAAGAGGAGATAAATTATGCCAAAACTTTTTATGCTATTGGTTTTCAGCAGCTTAGTCACTGCCTTGTTGGCTTTAACTATGCCACCGCTCAAGGTAGTACCAGAAGTCGAATTACAACGCTATTTAGGCAAATGGTACGAAATCGCTACTATTCCGCAGCGTTTTCAAAAGGGCTGCGTCTGTGTCACGGCTGAATATTCGCTCAATCCCAACGGCACCGTCAAAGTCGTCAATTCCTGTCGCAAAGGTAATCAAGATGGCGCATTCCGACAGGTTGTCGGAGTTGCCAAGGTCGTTGCTGGCTCTAATAATGCCAAACTAAGGGTTAGTTTCTTTCGCCCTTTCTGGGGTGATTACTGGATCGTTGGCCTTGACCCCAATTATCAGTGGGCAATTGTCAGCAATTCCAAAGGCACAACTTGCTGGATACTGGCGCGAACGCCACAGATTGAGGAAGCACTTTACCAAAAACTGGTGGCGCAGTGTCGGGAATCAGGCATTGACACGAACCAGTTAGTGCGCACGCCGCAGAATTGCCCTTCTAATTAATTGGATTGACAAGCGCGTTATTGCCCAATAGGAATTGCACATTAATAAAAAATTAAAGGTCACTTGAGATTCAGGGAAGACAGGATGGTCTGCTCGAGGCTTTGACTAACTTTCTTAATAGCCTTAAAACCGGCATTCTCAGGGGAATTGCCTGCGTCCTTTTCGTCTTTTTGATATGAGCCAATCACTGCCTTCGTGGTAACATTATAGACTTTGACCACACCGCGTGCCCGCGCAAAATAGAAGTTGTCCTGAACTTTACTGGGCTGCTCAGATACCAAAGTACCGTAAATTAGCAAATCGGCGCCGCTTTTTACGGCTAAATTCAGGGCTTCATTTACTGACACATTGTCCAGCTGCGCTGAACTCATGTTTTTGAAAGGATTATTCTCGATAATCTGAAAACCGAGGCTACTCAATTTGCCCTGTAAGGCACTTTCGAATTGGGTGGGATTGACTGGATTCCCAAGATTAAGTTCCAGAATGCGCACAATGGCTTTATTATCGGGGGAAAGGGTAATCGTCGTGCTTAAGTTGGGCAATTTATATTCTGCTGGCAATTGCGGATCAATTTTTATTGTGACTTTGCCGGCGGTTTGGATTTCGCGTAATTCGCATAGTGCCAACCCTTTTGAATCGGTTATAGCCCGTGAATTGAGGAGTGCTTTACCTTCAGTAACGGCAAAATTAACCACCACTCCTTCTAAAGATATCTCCTGATTATCAAAAAGGTAATATAAGCGAACAGCAAGCGGATTTTTGAGTGGCAAGCCCCATTTAGTCAGCTGCTTGTCACCGTTAACAGCAGTCCTCAAGCTGGTCTTTAATGACTCATTGAGGGTATTGATTTCATCCTGGAGACTCGTCAGCTTGCTGGTTTCTTCCACACTGAGCCCGGTCATGCCAAATAATGGCTTGAGATTCTCGCTAATAGCATTGATTTGAGCCAACGCAGTAAATAGCTTGCCTTGTTGAGCATTATTTTTCCCAATAGTTAGATTTTCCGCACCGAGTCGCACAGTCTCTGCAACTAATTGTTCCATCGTCGCCCGATGAGCAGCTTCGTCAAAGTAGACAGCCACAAAAGCCTGATAAAGCTGGCGCACCTTTCCGCCAGAACCCTCCTGGTATTGTTCGACGAAGAACTTCTCGGGTTTCACCGCGATAATATTTTTGGCAATCACCTTGACACGAGAATTGGTAAAAGCATTCTGACTGTTGATTTCGCCGCTTCTTTCGAGGATTGAGTCCATGAATTGACTCTCGATAATACTGCCCAGAGATTCGATAATTTGCCGCTTGGCATTCTGCAGTGCTTCGGTACGTGCATCGGCTTCTTCGGGCAATTTTTGTGAAATGCCGATAAAATATCCCGGCTGGGGTTTATCTATCCAGGACGGGCGCGGCTCTTTTGTCATGCGCTTCTGGGCAAACAGAATATTAGTCAATAGTAAAAAATTGATTAGGCAGATTTTTCCCCAAATATCTGCGCTTTTTCTCAATGGACTCGCCGCCATTATTTTCCTCCTGTAACCATTACATTTAACAATGTAGTGATATTTCAAGATATTTTGCAATTGGAAATCCATTATCACATTTTTTTCATCTTTCCAACAAATTGCTTATATTATTTTTGTGCAAATCATAAGTAAAATACATAGGACGGTTCTATGGCGAAAATGACCTGGAAAGTGATTTTAATGCCTCTCATTTTTACTACTACCCTGCTGTCTCAATTCGTCGAAGTACAGGTGGACATTGCCGTTGAGCGGATGCCGGAATTAGAACGCAGCGACTTGAAGACTTTGACCGGCTTACTGAAATCTTATTATGAAAACTACGATTGGATTGAGAATAGTTATGGTATGCAGATACCGCTGCGGCTCAACATTTTCCCGCAAAGTGTCAGTTCAACCGGCTCGGAACGCATTTTTACCGCGCAGCTTTTTATATCCAATGAATCCGGTGACCAGCGTTTCTTCGAAAAGAGTTTTCGCTTTGTTTATAACTCTAATGATCCTGTGCTGCATCAGGAAGTTCCTCATTCCCTGACCAGTGTGCTTGACTTTTATGGCTGGATGATGATTGCGGGCGAATTGGACACCTATGAGCCTTTGGGAGGCAATAACCTCTATGAAAAAGCACGCGATGTTGCCACACGGGCACTTATGTCGGAAAAACCGCAAGGCTGGAAAGAGCGTATCCAGACCCTGGACGAAATTGTGCGCCTGAGAAATTACCGCCTGTTCAAGTACCATTTCTGGCAGGCAATGGACTTGAGCGACCAGGGAAAGGTCAAGGAGGTTCCGCTGGCAATCGACCGCGCCCTGCAGTTTCTTGAAACTCAATTCGCCGAAAATGCCCGCGAACGCTACACTCATGTGTTTCTCGATGCGCATGCTCGCGACCTTATGGCGGTGATAAAAGATTTGGGTAATGTAAATCAGCAGAAAAAATTGATGGCGCTTGATCCGGACAATAAAGCCGTTTACGAAAAAATCCTCAGCGACCAGACTAAGGTTAATTGACAGCACACAATTCCTCATTATGATTAGCATTGCTTTGGCATGCTTATCATGATTTTTTCTTAGTCATTGCATTAAAAGTTTTCTGATTTAACTTAAAAATCCTTATAATAGAGCAGGGATGATGCGTACCAACCGCCTTAAAAAAGAACTAAATACCCTTGATTTGTTTTGCATTGCAGCGGGTACAATGATTAGCTCCGGGATTTTTATTCTTCCAGGTATGGCATTTGCCCAGGCGGGACCAGCAGTTGTTCTGGCTTACTTTTTTTCGGGAATATTAGCTCTTATCGGTGCACTCAGTCTGGCAGAGCTGGTTTCGGCAATGCCCAAAGCCGGTGGTGATTATTTTTTCACCTCGCGCAGTCTGGGACCTTCTTTTGGGACGATTGCTGGATTTTTAAGCTGGATAAGTCTTTCTTTAAAGACGGCTTTTGCGATTTTTGGTATTGCTGAAGTAGCGCATCTCTTCTGGGGTTGGGATGTGCATCTGACTGCAATAGGTTGCACACTCTTTTTTCTCGCCTTGAATGTGGTTGGGGTTAAAGCATCGGCTCGTTTTGAAGCAATTATTGTGCTCTTTCTCCTAACAATCATGTCCGTTTATGTAATGATAGGGCTACCACGCGTCGCCCTCATGCGCTTTGCCAACTTTACCCCTCACGGGTTCCGGTCAGTACTGGGCGCCACCGGTTTTGTTTTTGTCGCTTACGGCGGCTTGCTAAAGGTTGCTACGATTGCGGAAGAGGTGCGTAAGCCGAAAACCACCATTCCCAAGGGCATTTTCTCTGCCCTATTTGTTACCGTTAGCCTATATACCTTTATGATGATTGTCACTACTGGTACGCTCAATGCAAAAGTTTTAGCAGAGTCCTTAACGCCGATTGCCGATTCAGCAGCGACTTTCTTAAACAGACCTGGCTATATCCTTATGACCTTTGCAAGTTTGCTGGCTTTCATCTCCACGGGCAATTCTGGCTTTATGGCTGCCTCGCGGTACCCATTCGCTCTCAGCCGTGATCATCTTGCGCCCCAGTTATTCAGCAATATTAGTCAGCGTTTTCACACTCCCACTTATGCGCTACTGGTCACCGCCGTCATAATAGCGGCATCTTTTTTCCTGCGACTGGATGTTCTTGTCAAATCCGCCTCTGCCTTTTTGATATTGACCTATTTGGCAACCAACTTGTCGGTTATTATTTTGCGGGAAAGTCAGATATGGAATTACAAGCCCTACTTCAAGTCGCCTTTTTATCCATATATCCAGGTCATTGGCGCCATTTTATACTTATTGCTTTTAGTGAATCTAGGCTGGAAGGTTTTACTGGTCAGTCTAACATTTATCGCAATCGGTTTGGGGTTTTACCTTTTCTATGGGCGGATGCGCAATCGCAGTGAATATGCTTTGTTGCATCTTATCGAACGCATCACTGACCGCAAACTTGTCGGCGACCATCTTGAAAATGAGCTGAAGGAAATTCTTTCGGAACGCGATGAAATCGTTTTTGATCGTTTTGACCATTTGGTTGATCAAGCGGTAATACTGGATATAGACGAGAAACAGCAACAGAATGATTTTTTCCGTCTGGCAGCTGCTACGATAGCCGAGCGATTAAACTTAGTTCCGACCAATATTGAACAAGCCTTACGTGGCCGCGAAAGTGAATCAACGACAGCACTTAATCGCTTTGTGGCAGTACCGCATTTAATTATTGAAGGTCAACAGATATTCGATTTATTCATCTTCCGCTGTCGCGATGGGGTTTATTTCACCCCGGAAGCTCCGGCAGTTAAAGCAATATTCATTCTGATTGGTACAGCTGACGAGCGTCTTTTTCATTTAAGGGCACTTTCGGCAATTGCGCAAATAGTTTTCCAGCCGGAATTCGAGAAGCACTGGCTGAAGGCGCGTGGTCCCAATGGCATCAAACATCTGATACATTTGACGGAACGACAACGTTTTCATTAGTGTCAGCCTTGGTGGTGGGCACTTTTCGCCAGTACCAATGAATCGCAACAAAGATAAGGCGGCATTTTTCGGTCTTGACATCTGGGCTCTTTTTGCCTAACTTAACATTTAATTTATTTGATTAAGTGTTTTTCGATTAGGTCATTTTTGTTGATTGATTTTAGGATTGGTTTGATAGACATCAAACAGTAAGGTTTTACAGTAACAATCATAGGAGGTTTTACGGTGAATGGACTAGGCTTTTTGTTTTTGATTGCGCCTATAGGAGCGCTGGTTGCCTTAGTGACGGCTTATTTTTTTCATAAACAGATGCTTAAGTACAGTCCGGGTAATGAGCGCATGCAAACCATTGCAGGTGCGGTACGCCAGGGCGCCTTTGCTTACATTCGCCAACAATATAAGATTGTTGCGCTGGTTTTTCTGATTATTTTTATCATCTTTTTCATCATGGCGTACATCCTGAAGGTCCAGAACAAATGGGTACCTTTTTCTTTTTTAACCGGTGGATTCTTTTCGGGATTAGCGGGCTTTTTTGGACTGAATACCGCGACCTTGGCATCCAATCGCACGACCGAAAGCGCCCGACATTCACTCAATGCAGCTTTACGAGTCGCTTTCCGTTCTGGAGCAGTGATGGGGTTGGTAGTTGTGGGGTTGGGGTTACTGGATATTTCGATGTGGTTTACGATTTTATACTGGTTAGTGCCCCGACTGGGTTTTGCGCGGATGAGTTTAGCTGCCGTTACCACGACGATGCTGACTTTTGGCATGGGTGCTTCTCTACAGGCTCTCTTTGCCCGGGTTGGCGGAGGTATTTTTACCAAAGCTGCTGATGTCGGTGCCGATTTAGTCGGCAAGATTGAATCCGGCATACCCGAAGATGACCCGCGCAATCCAGCGACCATTGCCGACAATGTCGGGGATAATGTTGGTGATGTGGCAGGAATGGGCGCCGATTTATATGAATCCTATTGTGGTTCGATTCTGGCTACGGCAGCCTTAGGCGTGGCAGCATTCATGGGGCACAGCGAGCAGACTGTTTTAGCCGCTTTGCTGGCGCCGATGATAATTGCTGGCATGGGGAATATTTTTTCGGTGGTAGGAGCATTTGCAGTCCGGACCAAAGAGAATACCGAACAGCGCTTTTTATTAAAAGCTTTAGCCCGCGGGGTTAACATCAGCGTCCTTTTAAATGCTCTCTTTTCCATCGGAATACTCTATATCCTGAAGCTGCCGCTACGAATTTCCGGTGCTATTATTAGCGGTCTATTAGCCGGCTGGTTGATTGGCAAAATAACCGAGTATTATACTTCGCAATCATACAACCCCACCCGCTGGATTGCCGACCAGGCTAAGACCGGTCCTGCGACTGTTATCATTAGCGGGGTTGCTACAGGCATGTTATCGACTGGCTTACCGGTTATCGTCACTGTAATCGGCATTTTGCTCAGTTATGCTTTCGGTGGTGGATTCAGTAACGACCCGAATCACATCAATTTGGGGCTGTATGGGATTAGTTTCGCTGCGCTGGGAATGTTATCCACCCTCGGTATTACCCTGGCTTCCGATGCCTATGGGCCAATTGCTGATAATGCAGGCGGTAATGCCCAGATGAGTCAATTACCGGAGGAAGTACGGCGTCGGACTGATGCTCTCGATTCTCTGGGGAACACAACCGCTGCTACGGGAAAAGGCTTTGCGATTGGTTCAGCCGCCCTGACAGCTATGGCACTGCTGGCGGCATACATTGAAGAAATAAAAGCTCAGTTCACCAATATTGTCACCGATGCGAGTTTGGTCAAAAATCTACTCAGTAGCCTCAATATCTCATTTGACCCCAATGCTTCTTTGACCACTTTACGGGAAATAGTGGCAAACACTGTGAGCTTACCGCATTGGGTAGCATACTACAACCTGACAATTCTCAATCCTCGTATTCTGGTCGGTGCCTTCTTAGGAGCAATGACGACCTTTGTTTTCGCTTCTATGGCACTAAAAGCCGTGGGACGGGCTGCCAGCATCATGGTTGAGGAAGTGCGCACGCAGTTTCGCGAAAAACCTGGCATCATGCAAGGTAAAGATCAACCCGATTATGCGCGTTGTGTAGCGATTAGCACCAGAGCAGCCCAACATGAGATGATAATCCCGTCCTTGCTGGTAATAGCTGTACCGGTCTCGGTGGGATTAGTGCTCGGTGTAGCGGGAGTTTTAGGCGTACTTTTCGGTGGTCTATCTACTGGTTTTGTATTGGCGATTATGTTGAACAATTCCGGTGGTGCCTGGGACAATGCTAAAAAGTATATTGAAGAGGGTAATTATGGCGGCAAGGGCAGCTATGCTCATAAAGCCGCGGTCGTCGGTGATACGGTGGGCGACCCGTTCAAAGACACCGCCGGTCCCTGCCTTAACATCGTAATCAAGCTAATGTCCACTGTTTCGATTGTTACTATTGGACTGGCAGTAAAATTCGGTCCGGTAGTGGGTCAATGGTTAGGAATTGGAGCACGTTAGTGTGCCAAAATGTGGGAGAGCTGATAGATATTATTGCGAAGATGGTAGAGAGTGGCTAATTTGCCAAAGTGTTTTAGAAGTGAGTTGCATTTATGATTTTACCAGGTGAACAAGCCACAATAGACAGTGCTACCGATTTTTTGCGCAACCGCGTGAAAGATATACCGCAGCTGGCTATCGTGTTGGGCTCGGGGCTGGGATTTTTCGCTGAACAGCTGCTGGTTGAGAAGACCGTTGAAACTGCGAGTATTCCCCATTATCCGCAACCCACGATAGCGGGACACGGTGGTAAATTAGTATTCGGAAAAGTTGACGATATTCGCCTTTTAGCAATTCAAGGACGGGTCCACCTGTATGAGGGACGTAGTGTCGCTGAGGTTACTTTTTATGTGCGGCTACTGGCAAACCTTGGAGTTAAAACCCTGATTCTCACTAACGCCGCTGGCAGTGTTTCAGAATCTGTGCGACCAGGGGCTTTTGTACTTCTGACTGATTATATCAGTCTGACCCAAATACCTATTTTGCCCGGTAATGCTCCCATAAATGCGCCATTTTCGTCACGCTTAATCCAGCTTGCTCAAGCGGTTGCCCAGGAAAACCATATCGAGCTACATACTGGCATATATGCCTGGACACTTGGTCCAAGCTACGAAACACCGGCAGAAATCCAGGCAATACGCAAGTTAGGTGCACATGTGGTGGGCATGTCTACCGTTCCCGAAGCATTAGTTGCCGCCAATCTCGGTATGGAAGTGCTTGGCATCAGTTTAGTAACTAATTTGGCAGCCGGCATTGGTTCGACCCCGATTACCCACGAAGAAGTACAGGTAACAGCGGAATTAAGCAAAAAGCGCTACTCCCAGCTTTTATTCGGAATAGTACGGGCTATTGGAACTTTGTGACCAGTTATGCTAACAATGCACAGAAAATGTTTTATAAATTAGTCATAGTTAGATGAGCCAGGAAAAGAGCAATAACAAAAGTTTAACCTGGGGCAAAGCATTCTTGCGCGTCGCTATTTTTTATGCTTTGTTGGGAATATTAGGATTACTATTGGCACTGGTTTATTCCAGGGACCTGCCGTCTATTGAACAGCTGCGTAAAATTGATCCCGAATTGGTCACGCGGATTTACTCTGCAGATGGCAAGGTGCTGCAGGAATTATATACACAACGGCGAATTTATGTGACCATAGACCGCATTCCGCCAGCGATGGTTCAAGCGGTCGTCGCCGTTGAAGACGAACGTTTTTTTAAACACTGGGGTTTTAGTTTCCGCGATTTCTTCCGCGCCTTAGCGACTGACGTTCTCACCCTCAGTAAAGGGCATGGTGGTAGCACGCTTACTCAGCAATTAGCCCGCATTTTGTATGAGTCCATTGGTTTTGAGAAAACGATCTCGCGCAAGGTCAAAGAATTGCTAACCGCCATCCAGATTGAGCGCATGTATACCAAGAGTGAAATTGTCGAGATGTATCTCAATTCCACCTGGCTGGGACATGGTGTTTATGGTGTCCAAGCTGCATCGCGCCGCTATTTCGACAAAGATGTCAGCCAGCTGACGCCTGATGAATGCGCGCTGCTTGCCGGGGTAATCAAAAACTCGGCACGCTTTTCACCTATTCGTCGCCCGATAGCAGCCTACCAGCGTCGCAATTTAGTCTTAAAAAAAATGATGCAGCGGGGTTATTTGTCGGACGAAGAGTATGCCCTTTATAAAAATTCACCACTTCAGGTGTTCAAACCGGAGCCACCGGCGGGAGTTGCGCCCTACTTTGTGGAATATGTCAGGCAAAAAGTCCAGCGGGAATTCGATCGCCTCGGGGTCGATATTTATCGCGATGGGTTGTCGATTTATACCACCCTTGATACCCGCATTCAGGCAGCCGCTGATTCTGCTCTGCAGCGCCATTTACGCGAACAGCAGCGCCTCTTAAATAACCGTCTGCTCAGCAATGCTGATGAACTCAAATCTTTTATTAACGACTCGACTATTTCGCTGACCCAGGTGCGGGCAATGATCCGCGGTGAAATACCGCTTACTCCTCAGATGCAGGCTTCATTGGTCGTGCAAGGCGCCGTAGTTGCGATAGACCCGTCGAATGGACACATTTTAGCCATGATTGGGGGACGTGATTTCAACGAATCGGAATTCAATCGCGCCACTCAGGCTAAACGCCAACCCGGCTCGGCTTTCAAGCCAATCGTGTACGCCACTGCCATAGACAACGGTTTCCCGGTGACAACCCAGCTTTTAAATCAACCCGTGGTTCTGAACATGCCGGATGGTAGCCGTTGGGCGCCCAAGAACTATGACCTCTCGACCGGCGGCAATACCACCTTGCGGGAAGCCTTAGCACGCTCGCTTAATCTGGTCACCATTCGCATCATCCAGGAGTTGATTTCGCCCGCTTCGGTCGTCGAAACTGCAAGACGCCTCCACTTATCTACCAACATTTTGCCGGTTGATGCCTTGGCGCTAGGAGCATGTGAAGTAATTCCCATCGAGCTGGTTTCTGCCTTCGGTGTATTCGACAATCACGGGGTATGGGTTGAACCAATTGCCATCACTAAAATTGAGGACCGCTGGGGACATGTAATTACATCCTATAAACCGCGCCAGGAGTTGGTCTTGAGCGAAGAAACCGCCTATTTGACCACCAGTCTCATGGAATCGGTGATGAACGAAGGTACCGGGGTCAATGCCCGCCGCTATTATGGTTTTAACCTAACCGCGGCCGGGAAAACAGGAACTACCAACAATTTCAATGATGCCTGGTTTGTGGGATTTACACCCTACATGGTCGCAGGAGTCTGGGTGGGAGTCGATAATCCCGCCGTGTCGCTCGGAAATCGTCAATCAGGTGCGGTGGCAGCCCTGCCAATCTGGGCACAATTTATGCGCGAAGCCCATATTGCTAAGGGCTGGCATGATAAACCTTTTGTCCGTCCCGAAGGCGTTGTCGAGGTCCAAATTTGCTCTGTTACGAAACTTTTACCCTCAAAATATTGTCCAATTGAAACCGAACTTTTTACAAAAAACACTGTCCCGACCGAACATTGCCCACTCCATAAGGAAATCAACGAATCCGGGCAAAAAGATAATGTCATTTTTTAAAATCAGCTGATTGAGCAAAGGAAATTAATCTCTTAGAACAGCTCATCCGCACTAATAACGAACTTACCAATCTTCATCGCGATCTTGTCAAAAAGAATGCCGAATTAGCCGAAATACTGGACAAAGTCAAACTCCTAAGCGGGCTTATTCCTCTCTGTGCTAACTGCAAAAAGATTCGCAACGACCAGGGATACTGGGAGTAGGTTGAGCATTATATCACCGAGCACTCTCTCGCTACCTTCAGCTCCAGCATTTGTCCTAGTTGCATCGCCCTGACTATGCAAAGCGTAAGTAATAGCAAAAAATATCAAATTCGGAATAATCAAACCTTTTATTTAATAACCTCCGGATATTATTTAAAAAAAGAGGGGCAGCAAACGCCGCCCCTCTAATAACCTGACTCAGCAATAAATTATTTGACAAGGGTCATCTTTTTCAGACGAGTTATGTTGCCAGTCTTTAACTCGTAGAGATAAATACCAGTTGGCATAGCAGCACCATGCTTATCCTGACCGTTCCAGACATATTCATGTCGTCCAGCCGAGAGCTGCTCATTAACCAGCGTGACAACTTCCCGACCAAGTACATCGTAGATGGTCAGCCGAACTGGTGTATTGACGCGCAATTCGAAGGAAATTCTGGTAGATGGGTTGAACGGGTTCGGATAGTTCTGGAATAGGGTAAATTTGTCAGCAAGAATTTCTGTGGCTGGTTCGGGTCGAATAGCCGAAACCTTTTGATTAGCAAAGCGCAACACCTTGCCCTGATAGGTGAAGCAGTAGCCGAAACCGCGGTTTATCAGGACGGCACCCAGGAAATCATCACCCGCTGCAGTGGCTGGTACCGTCACCGCCTTCCAGGTTACGCCAAGATCTTCGGTGTAGAAAACCTCGCCAGCATCACCAAAGCCCATGATGATATTAGTATTCGGAATGGCAACCACAGCATTAATCCAGTTTGTGCCCGAGGCAGGCATGGTGCAAACACTCCAGGTAGCACCACCATCAGAAGAGGCAAAAGGCGCTCCACCTTTACCGACCGCCATACCGTGGTCATTGTCATAGAAAGTAATTGCCCGAATTTGCTTAGCCAGAGCGGGATCTACTTTAAAGCTTTCCCAGGTGACACCACCATCGTATGAACGAAACACATATGCCGTATCATAGGCTAAGGTCGTGCCGGTAAACCAGATTGAGGGTCCAATATTGCAAGCTGCTGTGCCCCAGCTGTAAATACCCTGGCAGGATCTCTTGTAATCAATACCCGTAATCCGTGTCCAGTTTTCACCCTTATCGGTCGAACGTACAAAATACATATCACCGTCGTTTTCCATGTCACCGTAGGCAACTGCAATATTATCGTCAACAACGCGGACACCATCGAACCAACCGGCTCCCCCGAGAATTGGATTCATTACATAAGAGTGTTTTTCAATCCAGGTTTGACCGCCATCGCTTGTTTTCCAGATTTTGCCTTCTGCGGTCACTACTAAAGCAGTGTTAGCATCGAAGGCATCTATTTGGGCAGCACGACCGGAAATAGCAGTGCTATTGTGGGTAAAGGTTTTACCGCCATCAATCGAACGGAAAGCGTAGGTTTCTTTGGTACTACTATTGACTCCGACGAACCAGATAATATTACCACCGTCCAAAATGCGCCCCGGTTTGAAAATCATCCCTGTGGGTGGGGCGCCATTGAATAACACTTCCGAAGCAATGGCTAAACTATCCAATCCGCTGGGTGCTACCGTGGGATCGAGAATAATTAAAGGGGCTGAATGAGCAGGATTGAATAAATCGCCTCCGTATGAAGCACTCGAAGTATAAACAACCTCCAATTCTGGGTCGTCGTCGAGATTGGCAATGTCAAGGACGCTCCAGATACCTGTATTAGCGGTAGAGGAATAAAGAGAATCAATCATCATGAGTTCATAATTGGCGGGATTGGTAATGTCACCGCCCTTGTAGGAGCAGAGGAAAATACCGGCATTGGGGGTGCAATTGCGGCTGCCAAAAACGAAGTCAAGGTTACCATCACCATCAATATCGCCACAGGCACTGCCCCAGGGACCGCGTGAACCAGTGGGCCAATACTTGGACAAATTGAAAATTTCGGTCGCCTTCAAGGTATCGGCTACCTCTTGAAGGAGATAAATGCCCTTGTAGGCATCATTACCCCAGTCATAAACGGCGCCAAAAATTTCCTTGGTACCGTCCTTATCCAAATCCACCGCCCGAGCGGATTGCACCATCGAGCCACCCGCTAAGGGATTGAGACTTTCATAATCCCAGCTGCTGCCGTCCCAGATTAACTTGGTAATTTCCGTTTCTGAAAAGAAATACGCCCGCGGACCAATGACGGCAACATCCCATTTATTCTGAGCTGCCGACGTCACGCCTAAGTCCTTTCCACTCGTTTCCATAGTCCAGATTTCGGAACCATCACCGTTGTCCGGGATGTTGGAAACAGAAACGACGCCAAAATAAAGGCCGTAACTACCACTACTTGCTCCCACACGGTCAGCAAACACTATCTCATCCGTTCCGTCATTATCAATATCCACAATTTCCCAATCCATGGGACGAATGTTAGTGTTGTCAATATCTGCTATTGACCATTGAGCGTTCGGACGATAGCCGCCAGCGCCATCCGAAATCCCAAAAATATCACTATTAGGCTCGACTTGCTCGTAAGCCACGATACGGGGTGGATTCGGATTTGTAGCAGCATCAGTGTAATTAATAATTGCCCAGAGCAGTTCCTTTTTACCGTCTTTGTCCAGGTCAGTGATTGCCAGCTGTGGCCAGGTATTTTGCTTCGGTATCGAAGATGTCACCTGCCATACAACTTCCCAATTAGCTCCGTTTTTCTCAAGCTTATAAATACGCGGTATCAATTCCGTAGCACCATCATTCCAGTTGTCATTGACCAAATAGACGTCCAGTTTACCGTCTCCATCAACATCTTGCCCGACAATCATATTACCAACCCCACCATTGTTTAAGGTGGCTTCCGGAATGGCAATCGAGTCGGCTCTGGTAAAGCCTAGGATAGTGGCATAACTGGACGCTACCAGCACCAGTAGCATCACTGCCCAAAGCGTAACAACTCGTTTCATACAAACCTCCTTTGTTTAATTAAACATTGTCTTAAAAACCAAGCAAAAATGAAACGCGATGAGCGGTCTTCAAAATTCCCATATCGGCATAGGAATAATCAACATTGAGATCAAAAGCAGAACCAAGTCCCAAACGCAGTCCACCACCAATGGTCAATCCGCCTTCATCAGCGTTGAATTTATAACCACTTCGCAGAAACATCATCTTGTTGAAGCTGTACTCTACGCCCAGATTGTACTGCTCCAGATTATTATTAGGATGAATCATATCAGCCGCACCAATTAATTGATGATAACGCGATTCCAGCAAATTAATGCAGACCCCGAAACGGAAATTCATGGGCAAAGAGTAGGTATCAAAAGACTTGGGCTTATTGGCATCAACTGACAGCGGGTCACTATAGTCTATGTATTTACCACTAAACTTGATTTCCGGAGCAAAATGCAGAATAGACATCCCCAGCTTCATCCCGTGAAAATTGGTACGATAAATTGTCCCCAAATCCAACGCCCAGGTTGTATAGCCATAACCGAAGTAATCTTCATGCACAACCTTGGTAGTGATTCCGACGGAGACTCTATCTGTCAGATAACGTGCATAAGTCAAACCAAAAGCATAGTTAGTGAGATTGAAATATTCACCAGTGCCTTCCGGTTTTTCAATTGTGGTCACTTCCATATCACCGGTCATTAAGTAAATGCCGCTGAGCGCAATGCTACCGAAGCGCCCCAATTTATAAGAATAGGCGGCGCTGGCTAAAGTTATATCAGCAGGCCAGCGACTATAGGCGCTGAAAAGATTTTGCGTTTGAGCATCTACTAAACCGGCTGGATTCCAGAAAACCGCACTGGCGTCATTGCTCATCACGGTAAAAGCTTCACCCATTCCAGTCGCTCTTGCACCCACGCCAACTTCCAAAAACTGGGCTACCGCCGTGCCCACTGGCGCAAATTCCTTTGCCGAAAGTGGCGCGGTCAGAGTGATTAGACCAATCAGTAGTAAATGTATTCGTTTTTGCATTTTATCTTACCCCTTCTCTGAGTTGGTTAACGCACAATGACAAACTTACCGACCTTTTCACCCAAGGTGGGAGATTGGACCACAAACATATAAATACCCGGTGCAGCTTCCTGATTATTGCGGGTCATTAAATCCCATTCCGCTACACTCGGGCTGGCGGTATTGACCTCTTCCCCTACAATCACAGTCTTGTTGGCTTCGATTTCAGCGACAAAATCGCCATCCAGCGTAAAAATCTTGACCTTGGCATCGGCTGGCAGGTTTGTGAATTGCAAACGATGTTTCCAGGCAAAGACATCCGAGGGAGTGCGGTTGTTCCAGGCGACACTGCCAATGTAGGGATTGGGGACCACTTTGACATTGGCTAAACTGGAGATAGCCACTGGATTCGAGGGAGCAATGGCTTTAAAGCTGCGGGCATCCATAATGTTTGTTGTCACCACCCCAAATGGAATGGGCTCGGTGATTTTCTTCGTAAATGCCTGGACCGAATAATAATAGACTAAACCTTTGATGATGTCCATATCTAAAAATTGATAAGTGCTATTATCCGGACCATTGGGTGGTGGCCAGGCGGCACTGTTAACAGTATCAATATAAGTTGCTAAAGTATCCCACTGAATCGAACCGCTTCCCGTCTTGCGTCCCTTAAAAACTCGATAGCCCTGAAAATTGGGATGGGTATCCGCTGATTTATCCCAGCGAATATTCACACCTGTCGTGATATTATTGACTACATTGGGTACCAATTCTACCTGAGGTGCGGCTGGCGCCAGGACAGTTGGATCGAGTGAGTAATTATTATCGACGATAAATTGAGCGACATCCATAATCTTGACAAGTTTGACCAAACTCCAGACGCCACCGCTATCGAAATCACAGCCAATTCCCAACGCCGTGGTCACAATGACCGAATCGCCGGGCGCCAGCGTATCAAGTGGTCCAAAGGTCAGAATACCGCGATAATCATGCGGAAATGGCAATTTAGTGGTTGGATTAACCAGCAAGTCTTCAAATACCGGCTGACTTATCATCCGCGTCCAGGTTTCGGCATCGTTAGCCGGGTCATTATAAATATGGCAGACATGAAACGAACTGGGTTTTAAATAAGGTTCCGTCTTGAGAACCTTAATGCCAATAAAACCAGGGGTTTGCAGTTTGCCATCGGCTCCCGGATTGCCGAAATCATCTGGTTGACCATTATCCGCAGGATAATTAGGATTATCGCCATCAAACATGATGATCAGGTGACTGTCAGCATCTGCAGCTGTTAAGCCATGGTTACGGTTTTTCATCTGGGGGAAATATTCGACCCAGTTCCATTGACTATTGGCGATGGCATGGTCATCTTGATTCGAGAACTTATCTTCGGCTCCCCATTGGGGTAATTTCGAGACATCGGCATCGAAGCGAATGGTAAAGTAGAAATCTTTCAGACCACGCGGTGTATCGGGATAACCATCATTGTCAGTGTCAATGCCAACATTTTTAATAGAGTATTGATAGATAATAAAATCAGCGGCATAACTGGCAGACCAGGCATAAGTCCGTTCTGTCACCTCCAAACCCAAAGGAAAATGGGACGCGCCAGCCAGTGGTGCTTGAACATCGTAATATTTCGTATAAGTATCCTCTTCAGAACGCGCCCCAGGTCCGGTATAGACATACACTGAATCAAGTGGTGAAAACTCGTGGTCATCACCCTGAGTCGAATGAAAAATCCCATCCACAAATGCCGAAACCCAGATCGTACCACGATAAAGATAAGAATTACCCGAGCCACCCGGATAATCGCCCGATGGAGTGCGGTTCTGATAAGCATCATCACCCATGTAGCTGAAATTGGTGACCCGATTCCAGATGTTGCCGATTTTATGCCATTTATAATTATTGGGGACTATCGGTCCGACTGCTAAACCTGTTTTCTTAGCCAAAGAAATTGGCTCCTTGTCAGCATCCGCTCCCCACGCCAGGGCACCTGTAAATAGTATCGTCAGCATTAAAGCTGCTATTCTATATATTCTCTGCATGCCAATCCTCCTTTTTAACTAAAATGTTA
The DNA here is from genome assembly GCA_002347855.1 of Fidelibacterota bacterium UBA2242. Taxonomy (GTDB): domain Bacteria; phylum Fidelibacterota; class UBA2242; order UBA2242; family UBA2242; genus UBA2242. Next base: position 332,370 of record DDYE01000008.1, on the reverse strand, counting down.
CTTCCAAGCCAATACGGTACTGACGCCGATCGCTGTAAGTCTGGGGGTTGCGCACAAAGCCCCCCCCGAGCATGCGCTCATCACGAACAATTGAAGGATCACCGGTCTCTTCATAGAGTTTTACATTACCAATCCAGTCAACATTACGCTCATTGAAGAGATTAAATACATCCATAAAGAAATCTAAATTGGCGACCGCCAATGTAAAACGCCGCGATAAGCGCAAATCCGTGTTGCTGGTGGCAGGCATACGCTGGTCATTAATCTTACCTGTACCATACGAAGAATAAGGCAACCCGCTACCATATTTGAATTGGAAGTTCGCCCGCCAATTTGCTAATGGTTTGACTGCCTTAAAGAAACCATCCTGCGGTGTCTGCAGCGTCAGATTGGCATTAATTGTATGAGTCTGGTCAAAATCGAGATAATTAAGACGCCGCTCATCGGTAAAGGCGCCGGCGCCTGAGCCTGAAGAAGAGCTGCGCCCCTTCGCCACCGAGAAAGTATAATTAAGCGAACCGCCCCAATACCGTCCTAAGCGTTTGTTGAGCGCAAACTCTAATCCTTTCATATTGCCATAATCGGCATTGCCATAAACATTTATCTCGATGCCCTGCAACCCACGCATGACATACTTATACCAGTTCATTAGATTGGTGACATCTTTGTAATAACCGGTAACGCTACCCTTGATATCATCGGTGAAAAGATGCTCGACACCAACCTCATAGGCGACCGTCTTTTCGGGAGAAACATTGGGATTGCCAATATAGTTACCCACCTTAGTCAGAGCTTGAAAATACATGTTACGATAGAGATAGTAACCATCGGGACGCTGGAAATAATGACCATACGAAAAATGAATTACATCCCGGTCTGTAATCGGATGTGAAATGGCAATCCGCGGGCTAATTTGCGATTTAGGTTTCGGTTTTTTAGGATTTATCAGAATAGGATTCCCCAGGCTATCAAGCTGAGCATAAGGCTGATTATAGTCAGCAGGATAATACACTTCGTCACCCCAGCCGTTCGGGTCAAAATAATCAAACCGCAAACCGACTAAGGCAATGATACCCTGAAACTCGACTTTGTCCTGTATATAGGCACCGAAATCAGTAGTTTTCTGGCGCCAGATGTCCTTGCGCTCGGTCCCGACTCCCAATCCCCAGCTAATATTTTCAACCGAAGTCTCATGCAAGTTCAATTCACAACCACTCTTGACTAAATGATTATAGGTAACCTGGCTGATTACATCGAGTTTGAAAGTTTTAGTCCACGATTCCTGATTGCGATAGCCCGGATCATCACCTTTGAGCCACCAATAATTACTCTCGAGTTCGCGGTAAATGGGATGGGGTCCGCTCAGGTCTCGATTCCAGACCAAATCCTCTTTCGTGTTGCCATCCCCGTCGCGATCATCCACATCAGGAGTAGCATAGTGATAATTTGAATAGAAATCCTGCAGACGTAGTTCGTAATAGGTGCGTGAAGAAAGCGAGTGGGTCCAGACAGCATACAGGTTGCGACTTTTCTGGTGATAATTCCAGAGGTAATCCTGCATCGGACCAACATAATATTTATGAATACCGTGAGTGTAAGTTGTGTCGTATTTGATTCCACTGGTATCTTCATAAGATTCGATATGCATAACCGTTGAATCGAGGATTTCGCCATTAAGAGGATACCGATTGGGATGTTTGACATAGACATAATGGTAAAGGGAATCGTTGCTCTTGTTGATATAAAAATATTCATTACAGGGATAATCGGCGCCAGGTCCGTATTTGGACGCCGGAAAGTAGAATTGATCCCAGTCGCGCTGTGAAAACAAGCCGCCGATAGACAATTTAGTTTTAGATGAAGGTTTTGCCGTGATTTTGCCCTGATAGGATTGGCTGAAAGCCGCCTGATTGAGAAAATAGCCTTGCTGGCGGTCATCTATTTCAGCTGAAAATGAAAAATTCACCAGGCGAGGATTACCAAGCAGCAAGGTTGTCAGCGGCTCGGGGCCGCTCAGGCTAAATTGATACCAGTTCTCCAGTTTGTGCTTATAAGTTGTGCCCAGCCATTTGTTGCGTTCACCCATCAGCATATCGTTGAGTTTATCGCCAAAATTGGTAGTCATTACGCGAGCGCGTCCACTGAATTTATCGCTCCCCTCTTTGAGGGCGAGGTTCAATATTCCCGATTGGACATTGCCATATTCGGCGCTGAAGCCGCCTAAAGTAACTTCCATTTCCTGAATTGCCGCCTGAGGGAGATCAGCGGTGAAACCACCTAAATTACCTGAGTATGTCCCGGCTGGGTCTTTAACGGCAATGCCATCCACCACCACCAGAACTTCGCCAGTACGTCCCCCCCGGAAGTGTCCACCGACGACTCCCGCCTGGTTTTGCGCTATTTGCTGAAAATCATCAACCGGCTGGACTGCAATCTCATCGGCTGTAACGGTATGGCGCGAGGTAAATTCGTCCTTCCGCAGTAAGGGACGCTCGGCGACTACCACGACACTCTGTCCCGCCTCCAATACAGTAGTTCGCAAACTAAAATCTACCGTCGTAGTCAAATCAATCGAGACCGCAACATCTCTCATTACCAGAGTCGTATAACCAATCATAGAAGCTTTGACATTGTACTTACCGGCGGGCACATTAAGAATAATATAGTATCCGTTCTTGTCAGTCGCTGCCCCCATCGTTGTATTCTCAATAATGACATTTACCCCCATTAAGGGCTGTCCCGTGGCTGCATCTTTGACGAAACCAGCAATTTTACCGCTCGTTCCAGCCATTAAGGTAGCCAGGACACCCAGCAAAAATAGGCAAACAATAGCTTTTTTAAGCATGGCATTCCTCCGCTTCTAAAGAGCAACTCTTTAAAATTACAGATACACCTTAACAAATATCTGCATAAAGCAATCCCATAAATCCCCACGCCTTATCATTAATTTAATATAGAAATATTTTGTTTTAAATCAAGGAAAAATTTTACCAAAAATTAAATTGTCAGAATTCCATCCCTTAATCCAGGATGAAGTGGAATTTTAATGTCTAACGAGAATGATATTCCCTTCTTTAGATGAATATTACTTCAGCTTCTATGTTTCCTCTTTTTATCTCGATTTTGTGGCAACGATAAAGCCACTGAGACAATCGAATCTACTTACGCAAAGCCGCTTTGGTGAAAAGGTAATCAGGAATTGCTACCCCGAAATCGATTGATTCGATGATAAATTCCGTGCCTTCACCGCGCACCAACATATCCTTGAAGGTCATATGCTTCGGATACCAGCGATCATCAACTGGAAAAACTTCATGGATTTCAGCCTTTTTCAATAGTTTACCACTCCGAGCGTAGCGTTCTTCTTTCAAAGGCAGATAGCGTTCAGTATCTACCCACAATTTGCGACTGTAATAGGCGACATCTTCATGCCTGGCAGTTAGCTCCAGGACCCAGCACTCGCGGTTATTATACTTTTCTTTGCCCCTTACTATGGCTCGATAATCCTGCGCTAACATATCGCTTTCCATCATGTCCTCGTAGGACAGGTCGGAGCCCATGACCGATTGACGCAGAAGATGACCAGATATGGTGATGATGCGATCATTAGGTTCGGGAGTATAAATCCAGAGCTGTTTGCCCAGTTTCAGCATTTTTTTACCCTTTTCCCGCGGCGGTGCTAAAAATTCCACCAAAGCTTTTTCGTTGCCTTCTGACCAGACTTTGGATTTGATTGTGCGGGTTCCACTGCGACTATGAATGATCATAGTGGAAACACTAACTGCTTTATCGATAACCCGATTAGCGTCAATCTTTTTCAAGATTTCCTCACCCGCCCCGGCGGGAATTTGCTCCTGAGCAGATAGTCCTAATCCTAACAAAATTAAAAGGCTGATAATCTTTTTCATGTCTCCAACTCCTTGAACAAGGTTGCCGTCTGGCGTTTGAAAACACCAACCCCGGAAAAAGCTGTCCCGATAGTAGTGGCAATTACCCCCGGAATAAAGCCGAGATAATAACTGGTTGGGGTCAGTTTAGCACGAACGACACTCTGAATCATCATGGTACTACCGCGCATCATGCTGGAAATATCCAGCCCGACCTCCTGCAAATAATAGGCAAATAGCAATCCTATCGCCGTCCCGATAACCGAACCGATTACTCCAATCATGACCGACTCCAGTAGCATCCTTTTATAAATCCCCCCTTTCGATTCACCTATTGCCAACCGCACGCCGATTTCCCCATAGCGACGAATACCCGACATCAAACTGGTATTCCAGAGCACAATCGACATCGCGAATATGAAAATGAAAACCATGATAAATGCAAAAGATTTGATATAGGCATAATATTCACCCAGCCCTCGCTGGTCAGTCAGAGCTAACATCATGGGCGCATATTTGTCCACCGGGTTTTGCCAATGACCGTTAAAATCATCTTTGATACGCTGGACATCGGCTTCATCAAAAACCATATCATTCTGGAAACCTAATAGCTCACTGCAGGCATCTTCCATGTCCAGTGCGTATTGAATATCCCGAATGTCGGCAATCATTGTGCCTCGGTCAAGATTTTGCAAACCAAACTGCACCGTCCCAACCACTACAAAGTTTTGAATCGCCATACCACCGGCGGCGGTAGCGCTGATCAGCGTGGCTGTTTCTCCGATGTTAACCCCCAATCCCCGGGCAAATTCTTCTGTGATTAATATTTCACCCGCCTTAGCGGGCATCCGTCCCCGCATGATTGAGGTGGCTATTTTCAGCCGCTCGACTTCTTTGGAACCTGGTGAGAGAAGGTCTAAACCCAATCCCATTACCGGCCCCTGGCTCCGTGTCTCGCCTTTTTCATCGGGAATATCCAAGATTCCACCATAACGAATCCGCGGCGACCAACTATACTCCGGATAGCGAGCGGCTATATCGGCCTGCAACTTACTAATCTTGAAGAGACCAAGGTCATTGGGCACCTGGCTCTCGATTTCCCAGTAAGCGGGGGTAACGACTTTCACATGACCGGTATCGAAACGGGCGGAAACATCCAGCATGTCACTCATGATACCCATAATCCATGTGTATAAAAGCACGGTCAGGGCGACTCCCAGCGATACGATGATAATCGGAAAAAGACTACGATGGCGGTCGCGCAGGATTCCTTTTAATAAAAACCAGATCATGTTGTTTTCCCCCTTAAGGCGTCGGTCGGTTTTAACTTGCTAATGCGGCGGGTCGGCAGGAAGCTAACAATCACGACACTAATAAAAAGAAACAGGGTGGTTAACAGGAAAAGCTTAAAACTATACACAGGGTAAAGCGTAGCCCCAAGATTAAAACCACCCTGTTCCACCGCTTGGGGCATGCTGATGCCTACCTTAGTCTGGAAGGCTAAAAAGGGGATACCATAAACTGCCCCAACAAGGATTGCTAACAATCCCTGCAGTGAGCCTTCCAGGGTAAAAAGGCTGATGACCCAGCGGCGGGTCATGCCTAGCGCCATCAAGGTGCCCATCTCTTTGCGACGCCGGAAAATCGCCAAGACCTGCGTGTCAAAAACTGCTAACAACGCCATAGCCATTAATATAATGAAGAAAATACTACTGCCAGCGCGTTTGCTCTTAACAATATTATTTATATCCGCAAATAAAAAATCATAATCGCGGTAAATCCAGTCAGGGCTACCGGGTGGAATATTATTCAGTCCTTGCTTTAAAATGACATAGGTCGCTTCACCCGGCATATGCACCATTTCCTGGAGCCGCTGCAGCGGAACCCAGATTTGACTGACGTCAACTGTCTGAATATGCGTATTAAAAATAGCGACGATTTGTATTTCGGCTGCATCGAAAACCCCATTGGCATCCCGCCAGCGCACAGTTACAATTTCATCTTTCGCTAAGTTGGCGCTCTTCGCCATACGGGAACCGATTACAGCCGGTATCACCCCTGGGCTTACTTTATTGGTTAATTCCTGACTTGGGAGGGACACAATTTTCTGGTTTGGATCTATGCCCCTCAAAATAACGGATTGCACCCTGCCCTCCGGAAAAATCGCCGCCGGCACAATTAAAACAAGAGTCGCATTGCCATTCTGCACTAAATGTTGTAACTCCGACGAAAGCGCCGCATGCGCATCATCCAGAGTCAGCGGATCGTAGGGATCATAATTGCGCTGCCAGAATTGGCCACCGCCCACTTCAATGGCTTGCATGTCTCGTATAACCTGCCTTTGCATGCCTTCATATAATCCCTGAACCCAGATTATCAGGACGAAGGCAAAGGACAGGATAAAGACATTTAGCCAGGTACGCAACCCAGCGTGGGTAATATTGCGAAAGGCTAATTTTAGAATTACCATTCCGCCCTCCTCCTCAGGTTGTTTGTATTATTTTGTCCTCGGCTATCATGCCATCGCGGAGAGTAATCGCCCGTCGAAGATAACTGATGACTTTATCATCATGGGTAGCAAATAAAAAAGTCGTCCGCAACTCCTGATTGAGCTTGACCATAGTCTGCAAGATGTGGTGTGAATTGGCAGCGTCCAGATTAGCCGTCGGTTCATCGGCAAGCACTATCCTGGGATTTTTGACCATCGCCCGCGCAATAGCAACGCGCTGGCATTCGCCCCCTGAAAGTTGAGCAGGACGCGATTTAATCTTATCCATTAGTCCGACCCATTCCAGCGCCTGTATCACTGCCTCTTTCCGCTCGTCGGCTGATTTCTTTAGCAGTAATAGCGGGAATTCCACATTTTCATAAACATTGTAAACTGGCAATAAGTTGTAGGTCTGGAATATAAATCCCAGATTTTCATTGCGTAAACGAGCTGCCTGTTTATGATTCAACTTGTCTACCTGATAACCTAATACCTCAACCTCACCCTGAGTGGGATTATCCAGCGCTCCTATAATATTTAATAAGGTCGTCTTACCAGAACCGCTTGGTCCTACCAAACCGGTAAATTCTCCTTGCTGGACATCAAGATTAATCCCCTTCAATGCCCGAAAATAAGTTACGCCCATAGGATAATCCTTGACCAGACCCCGAATTTTAATGATTGCATTTTCCATCTTTGCCTCTCCTATGTTGTCCAAACCATGCTTAATGATTATAAATCAACATTAACTGCAAGCCATAACCCGTAGCGTTCATGTTCCCTACTGCATAGGCTGCCTTAGGATAGTTAAAAGCACTGAGATTAATTATCACTTTATCATAAATCCGTTGATAAGCCAGATAGGGATACAAAGTTGCGCCATCCCAATTATAATATACGACCAAGCTGAGATTATCGAAAAGCGAAAGCGGGTAAGAAAGCATAAGGGCAGTCACATCCCGCTGCAAATCTACCCGATTCCATTGCTGCAGAAAGCGACTCTGGAAATATTCACCCACCAAATATAAACCATTGCCAAGCGCCAAAGTATAATCTATTCCCAAAGTCAAAAACTGATTCCAGCGCCAAGTCTGTAACTGCCTAGCAGCCGTCGTCTGCTGCATGACCCCTTCAAACCATACACCCGGTCCAATATCCCACCTGCCATCGCATGCCAGACGTATTTCATCACCTTTAGCTCCGCTCATCCCCACTACCCGCCGCTGATGAATGGTTAAAGCACCTTCTCCATCTGCAACTGGCAATTGCATTCTGCCGCCCCACTCCGGACAGGCTTTTTCCGTCGCTAAGATTTCATATCCATTGCGACGCTCATTGCCATACAAACTCCACACCCAGATATTGCTATTATTAAGAAAAGTGTAGCGCCCGCGTAGAGCATAAACGCCCGTGACAATTTTCAGCGGGTCGCGCGGATCAAATCGGTCGAACCAGCGTAATGCCCGTAAGAGCTGCGCAGGGCCAAAATTGATTTGTTGCAGACCTGCCACAACCTCCAATTGAGGCAGGTTAAACCGCAAATTGCCGCGATAAAGTTCAAGGTGTGTTTTACCAATGTTAGATTGATACCGCCAATAGCCATACAACGCCAGTTCCAGCCCCAGGGTCTTGTTAGTCGGTAAATCCCATTGACTGTACCACTGCGGCAAATAGCCCATGCCAGTTCCAGCTGTAATACTATCGCCCTTAATTACTGTCCCCCAGGCGAAACCTTGACCGGAAAAGCGCTTTTCGGCGCCCGACAGAATGTCGAGCGTACCCAGTAAAAACACAATTATTGCTGCGCCGGTTGATCTAAACTTCATCGGCGTGGCACCACCCCATAAAAGAAAATTCGGTTAATAACACTTAAATAATCACTATAACTCGGATATAATTGGGCTAATTTTGTGTCCCGCGCCAGTTCCCAGACTTTCTCCAGATATGTTAGAAAAAGCTCGGGCTTTACATCTACAATTAATTCCCCACGAGCCTGGGCTTCTTTTAAAAATTCGGTAAAACGCCGCCCGACTTTATCACTCCAGCTCTGAATAAATGCTCTAATCTCCTGATTATCCTGTAAATAATCAGTCAAAAAAGCATCGCTGAGCTGTTCCAACATTTTCTGCTTATTCTCCAGAAGCAGCTGTATTTTTTCCGGAAAACTCAGCTTACTGGACATTATCGCTTCAGTTTGCGCATAAGCCGGCTCAATCCAGCTGGTCAAAATGGCTTTAACCAGGTCATTTTTATTGCGAAAATATTTATAGAAAGTCATTTTGCTAACCTGCGCCGCCGCACAGATTTCTTCGACAGAAATCCGTTTAATTCCAAAACGCTTCAACATCGGCTCAGCCGTAGCCAGCAAAATTACCCTTTTCTCGGGTTTGCGTCTTTTTTCTCTTTTGATTTCGTCGCCCATGTTCTTATACATATTACCATTGAATATACGATTTCCGTAAATAATATACGCAATCGTAAACTAATTGCCAAGCTATGTTTTGATAAATGTCTAAAAAATTATCTCCTGTCGATCAAGATGTGTCCCTCGGATCAAAGCCTGCACCGAAAGGCAACTCTCCGGTGCGGAGTGTGAGGCAATAATACTCAGGAAATTCCTTACAATTAAAAGAGTGTTGTCTTATTATTCAACAATCATCACACGTTATCGTTTTGGTGCAAACCGGGCAAATTGTGCTTCAATTTCAGGCGATAGTTGTATGCCAACATCCTCAAAGACCTGGAGCAATTCTTCGTAAGTGTTTTTCCCGCCAAGAAAATCCCAGAATTCCTCCGCTACCTTTATTTCGTTCGGCAGGTCAAACATTCTCTGAAATGTCCAGCAGTCATAAGGCTGTGGCTCGTAGGGGTTGTAAGAAATGGCTAATCCAGTATAAATCCTGGGATCCGAATTTATTACACCAGGCATTGCCACCCATTCCAGCACTTTTCGTTTATATCCGATAATCTCGTCAATATTTGGTTTAGCCGTTTTTATGTCAAAATAGTTTTCAGTACCATCTTCTTATTCCAGGTAAAGATCAATATGAGGTCGTTTCACTTTTTAATGGTACCACTTTGGGCAACCCGAAGAATTTCTGCTATTTCCCTGGACTTGTCTGGTTTGGTCCTCGTCCCTCGCAGATCGTCAATAATGCGTTGAATTCCAGCTTGAGCTTTATCGCTAACAGTATTATTCAAATCCTTATACTGGTTGATCGCCCGTTTAAAGTAGGGAGCAGCAATAATGGCAGCTATTTGTTCGAAAACCAAAGTCCCCAGAGTAGTGTTAACAGACTGAATAAATGAAAATAACGCCATTCGGTTCCTTCCTAATAACCGTACATGAAAAGGCATATTGAAAGATTCCGGGGAATAATTTGGTAACTTGCGTCTGATTTGTTCTATAAACAATTCTTAGATTTGGTCTCGCTGGTACTTATTTAATCCCATTCGCCTGATCTTTCACCATAAAAAAGATAGTTTCTTGATAAGGGTCATCACCTTGCTCCGTACGCTTTGTTACCGCTCGATGAAATTAATCGATGATTCTCAAGCCACTTTGTCTGGCAATTTCCGGGTAGAGGTGAAACCGGTCATTGGCTACCACAAAGATTCTTCCATCGGATTTAACAATCGGTAACAGGTTCTTGAACACAGCAACGATTCCGGTAATATATTCCTGTTGTGCCTGTTTGGATTTGCCGTTCTTTTTCGGTCCAATTTCAAGTTCATCCTGTCGGGGGAAACCGAACAACTCGTAAGCGTAAATATGTTGGTCGTGGTAATCAATCTGACCAACATAGGGTGGCAAAGTAAAAATACCATCAATTGGACGATTGGCTAAAGCAGTATTAGCTAACTTAGCCGGCAAGTATACATCCCGTGAATCAGCTTGAATTATTGCTATAGTCTTATTAGAACGCAGTTTATCAAACTCCGCGATACGACGCACCGTATCTCCGCTATAGGTATGAATCTTTGTTATGCAGTTATCCAAGGGCATACAGAATCGGTTATGCTTTCTGCACCAATATTGTTTGCCAACGGGCAATGGCGCTTTAGGAGTTGCCAGATCATAATGCGGTACAAGACGCGAAGAACGCACCGACCGACTCAATACCACCCGCAATAAGTCTTGATATTGATAGTGTGGAATTAAGCGGCGGTAATAGAGCATCATGAGCAAGTCACGCGGCGCAAACCAGGTTCTAAGGTATTCACTATTACATTCTTGCAAAAGACTCGCTTTGAGATTTTCCATTCTATTTTCTGGAAAAAATGTCAGGTCGGCTTCGGAAGAATTAGTTAAATATTTCGAGAACAGAGTTACCCGTTGTTCTACTTCCAAAATTTCGGCCCGAGCTTTTGCTATATCATATTTTGCCGCCTTGATGTGGGCAATGAGGCAATTAAAGGGAGATATATCAATGCCTACCGTGTGCATTTTCATCTCGTTACCTTGAATCAATGTGGTCCCAGACCCCATGAACGGATCGAGAATAACATCGTCTGCCTTGAAATAACGAGATAAAAACCATTCCACCAATTGGGGGATAAACTTGCCTAGATATGGATGCAGGCGGTGGACATGCTTGGTTCTCTTATATTCAGGGATATCGTAAAACCCTAATTCGGGATACAACCCGGCGTGGTGATGCTTTTCCAGTCCCTGTTCGACAAGCTATAAGAATAATTTTATCTCTTTCAGCGAGACCCGCAATTCGCCATTTGCCGCGCGCTTGATTGGTTCACCTCGAGAATTGTATCTTCCTATGCATCCGCGTTGAACATAATCACGGATATTATGATGTGTCTTGCCCACACGGCGAGCCGCTTCTTCTATGGTAACCATTCCTGAGTCTATCGACATTGAATCACCCATCCAACATGTGGATTGCCCGCTTCTATCTTTTTGACCTTTTGCCTCTTTTAATTGTGCCGACCATTAATCTTTCCATATTCCCGAATCTTTACGCTTACGGTAGAGGATATAGCAAAAAGTCAAGGTATTAGCCAAACCGCTTACAAATGAAAGATGTACCATTGTTACTTATCGGCTCGGTCATGAGTAATTGGATAAAACCTTCGGGCCATTTCAGGTACAGGCAGTATCAACAAAAGTCATCCAAATTATATGAGAATGTTCATAGGTTCATTAGATGTGATATTCCGACTAATTCTCGATATAGTTTTTCATATTTTAGGGCTGATTGCCCCCAAGAAAAATCTGCTTGCATGCCGTTGCGCCGCATTTGCTGAAATTCTGGCGTATAAAAAATTGCTACCGCTCGCCTAATAGCCGCATTAAAAGCATCCTGAGTATAAGGGCTGAAACAAAAACCCGTGCCGTGTTTACCGTCCCATTCTATGACGGTGTCGGCTAATCCCCCCGTCTTGTGCACAATCGGCACTGTGCCATAGCGCAGGGCATACATTTGCGTCATGCCGCAGGGTTCAAAGCGGGACGGCATCAGTAAGAAATCAGCCCCGGCCATGATTTGATGGGCTAAAGGTTCATCATGACCAAAATTGACTCTTAGCTGCTCACTGAATTGCCGGGCTAAGACCTGCAAGCGCTGCTCATACTCTTGCTCGCCGCTACCCAGAATCACGATACTGGCGCCCTGCTGTAAAATCAGCGATAAGCCTTTCAGGAGCAGGGGTATCCCTTTCTGCTCTACTAATCTTGAGACCATACCAAAGAGAGGTTTATCGAAAAGCTCGAGATTCAGCCCTTGTTTAATAAAGAGGTCCCTTTTATTCTCCTGCTTCAGCATGAGCTTATCGCTGGAGTAGGACTTGGCAATAAAACTATCAGCGGCTGGATTCCAGTAAGAATAATCCACCCCATTCAAAATACCCATGACTGCCTCGGAACAAGACGCCAGCACCCCGCGCAGTCCGGCACTGAGCTGTTCATCTTCCATAATCTCGCGGGCATGCGTCGGACTGACGGTCGTAACTGCATCGGCGAAAACGATTCCGGCTTTAAGTAGATTAATTTTGCCGTACCATTCGAGAGGCTGCATGGGCGCGAACAAGTCATCCGGCAAATCGAAAAGCGGTCGGTTTGCCATTGGGGTTAGCCCTTGATAAGCAATATTATGCAAGGTTAAAACGCTTTTGGTCCGAGCGAATTGTGGCTTCCCAGCGTAGGTTGTTTTCAGGTAAACCGGTATCAGAGCAGCGTGATTGTCGTGGCAATGGATGATGTCCGGTTGCCAGTTTTGGTTCAGAATCAACGCCAGAGCCGCCTTCTGAAAGGCGACGAACCGGGCGACATTGTCCGGATAAAGCTTGCCGTGGTCGTCCGTATAGACATTTCTCGCACCAAATAGTTCTGCATTCTCGAGGAAATATACGGTATGCCAGCCGCTTGCGGGATTGACCCAACGACTGACACTGAACAAATAATTCTGCGTACCCAGTGAGATTTCCAACCGGACCGGCAACTTTTCTACGGCATAACGCTGGCGGTTGAGTGTCGCATAAGCGGGAGTGATGACCTTGACGGCATGCCCTAAGCGTGCCAGCGCTGGCGGCAATGCCCCACAGACATCGCCTAATCCTCCAACTTTGGAGAAGGGAAAAACTTCGGCTGAGATGAAAAAAATGTTCATTAAAACCCTACCATATCAATTCAAACAGCATTCCAATTAAAAAACGAATTATTTTACACCTGTTCATGTTCAAAATCAATAAATCATATCGCCAAAGCAAGAAAAGCCCTCGCTTCGACCAAAGGGGTCTTGTTTATACATTAATATTTAATAATTATTTCAGATTGATAATCTTCTTTGTAAATATCCGGCGTCCCTTAGCCTTCACTACTAAAAAGTAAATTCCTGACTGAACTATAGAATTATTATCACCCTGCCCATCCTAGAACACGGTCAACGGATACCGATAATCATTAAAACTAAATTGCCGTACCAATCGCCCGGTAATGTCATAAATAGCTACAAGGTCAGGCAAAGCCTCGGGAAAAATAATCGTTATCTTGATGGTATTATTAAAAGGATTCGGAGTAATGGAAATAGCTGGCAAATCCCTCTGCAGATTTACCGAAGTAGTTGGCGCAGGCTGTTGGTCAAATGTTAAGAATTTTCCCATAATCGAAACAGTATTGGAGAAATCATGTGAGTATAAATTACCGTCGCCGCTCACCGCCCGGACTTTATAGGATGCCTGATTGACTGTTCCGGATATTTGAAATTCATTGTCCGTCCAGTTGTTGGTGCCGGCAGGGAGACTCTGCACCAACCGCCAATCCTCAACAATCACCGAATATTTTGGTGGATTGCTACAGACCTTGCGCTAGACTTCATAGGTCGCAGCCTCCTGCGGTTCGGACAGATTCCAGATTAAATGCGGATGACCGCTGGAATTTTCATAGTGTAAATTGGTGAGGGTGGTGGGCTGAAAACGATTTCTAGTGGGATTACCCATTTGTTTTATATCCCATATCGATAGAGTTGGATGAGGTGACTCTACACTGGTAATCTGAGTCCAGTTTTCACTACCATCATTGGAATAGTAATAAAATCTCGAGGCGGCATCATATTTTATCCATATATCTATCCAATGTCCAACATACCCTCCAATTAAATGATATCCTCCATACCTATCGTCTCGAAAATCCAAATAAAAATAATCATCTGAATTATTCCGACACAATTTGTATAAATCCCACCCATAAGCCGGATGATAATTCCCAACAATAGAAGTAACAAAATTCCATCCTTCCCACGAATTCTTGTTCCAAATATCCTTATCTGCCGTATATTGAGATGAATTATAAGAATCTGTTAATAATAGATCGTCATATCAAGTATTCGCACCCCATATCTCACTTTCCGCCGTCATTGTAAAAGTAATATCATTACTTGAATTAACTATTCCAACATATAACTCTACATTAGGTGACAATTGATTAGCCTTAACCCAATTAAGGGTAAATAAAAAGAAAATTATTAGAGCATTACAAATAATTCTAAAATTGTCTTTTAGTGAATAATATAAATCCATTCTGACCTCCAGCCTGGTACCAGTATTGAATTAAAAACAATGATTGGTGAGCCCCCTAACCGCGTAAATTCCGTGGTATTCATTTCCCAAACCACATTACCCGCTTTGTTGACACAGAAGCCCACTAAATATCTATCATTTCTAAATCCATAAATATTATTATTACCATCAATAGTTAAAGCACATTCAATACTTTGACTTTGCCCTGGTAATTCCCATCGGAATTTGCCATCGTTGGTAAATGAAAAAAGTGTGTCGGTGCCAAAATAGACATTTCCTTCCCAGTCGATTGCAGGATTCAGTTCATAAGTATATTTCTCCCCCATTGGAAATTTCCAACGCAGCGAACCATCAGACTTTAAGCATACAAAGGCAAAATCGCCCTCATCTGAAGAAGAATATCCACCTGCATTATATATAAATATGTTGCCCTCATTATCAACCATAGGAGCACATTCTAACGGTTCATTTCCATATGTCCAGGATATTGATTGCGTATTAATATTAACAGCTACTAAAGCAACGCCATTATCACCACTCAAGTACAACGTTTTGCCATCCGGGGAAAAGACAGGTATATTGGTGTAGTTAGTATAAATACGATTATCATTAATTGACCATTTTAAATTGCCATTACTACTTATTGCGACTAAACGATGACAATCACTAGTTACATAGTAAATTGGTGTATCCAGTCCGACACTTATCCCACAATTTGCAGCCCATAAATCATGGTCTGTATCAATAAAACATTGCCAGAGCGTATCCCCATCCGAAGTCAACCGAATAAATTCACCATTCTCTAAGCCTATCGCCACTATACTTCCATCATATAAGACAACAGGAGTTGTAGAAGGCTCTCGATGAACTCTTTTTGACCATTTAATATTTCCCTCGAAATCAGTCGCCTGAAGATAATCAATCCCCGATATCATGTTATAAAAAAACAAAGTCGAATCCTTACCTATTACAACACCAGCCTGGGATTCATGCGATGCAATCTTATTGACAATCATCCCCGTTAAAGCACCGTAATTGGGACTTCTGCCAGTATTCTGCGGATCGTGCCGATACATCGGCCAGGGGCTATCCGCCAGCGAAGGCCAATCTATTGGCTGCTGCTCATAGGGGTTAGACCGGGATTCCGTCGGGTTGTCACACGACAAGCTGAAAATCAACAACCCAAGCAAAACAACTACAAAACCTAACTTCCGCATACATCCTCCTGACATCGCAAACATAATATATTTAATATATTTATTTTTTTTAGATGTCAAGTAAAAATTCACGCCTTGATGGAAAGTTTCAAGACATATTATCCATTTTCGTGGGGGGTCAATTTTTAAAAATCTTTTGATTCTTACGATAATAGCGACTGGCTATAGAAAAAAGGAATGGGTTCTAAACCGGTTAATCAAATGGCAGATACACCTCATTCTCTAAGCTTACACCAGTAAGTGAAATCTACTTCTGGAAAAACATCGTCAACCCGTTCAATTTTCGCTAAATATTGCTCATCAGAGGGTTTCAATGCTTTATTTTTATCATAATCTTCCAATATTCTAACAAGTGTCTGGATTTGCTCCTTGTGGGCACTAACTCTATTCTCGGCATAGTCGCGGGCACTCCAGGTGCTTATTAAAAATTGCCAGTCGGAGCTCTCCAATAGGAGCAATTCCCGGGCAATCGTATTGAGAATACGGCGCTGAGTAGCATCAGCTTTATCTTTATATTCTTCTGAAAGTCGTACCATCTGATCTTCGGCAGCGTATATGTGTTTCCAGGTCCATTCTGTCCACTCGTTCAGCCAGATATAATGAAAGCCACCCTGTCCCCAGCTGCCTTCGGGAATTGAGATAACTTCGCGCGGTGGATTTAGCGCAAGGTACTGACCAAGAGTAATGGTTTGAACCTTGTTATTGCGATTTAATTTACGTAGTACTTTTCCAATCCAGCGCGGACCCTCGAACCACCAGTGCCCGAAAAGTTCGGTATCAAAAGGTGCTGTTAAAATCCCCGCCTGTCCGGTCGCTCGATAATTATTATCTAAGTATTCCTCGAGCAGCTCCGCAAAATGGCTCGCCTGATTTTCAAGCGCCTCCTCGACATCCTCAGGATAATACTCCTGTTTGTCAGCAAGGTCGGCTTTGGCACTGGTTACTTTCCAATAACGATGCCCACCCGGAAAATGCTTTTTATGAAATTCGAGATAACGTCCGTCGCCGGGATAGCCCCATTCCCCACTCCAGACCTGCAGGGCGGACTCTTCATGCCGTCCGTAGGCTACCGCCACTCTGCCAGTTCCCGTCGAGGAAACCAGATAAGGTTGATAAATCGAGCGCTCTTTTTGTTCGGGGGGTGGTGTCCAATTTTTTTCAAACTGGCGCCAGAGTTGTTTCAGCGACTCATAGCGGTCAATGTAGACCCCGCGGTTCTTGCCTCCCAGAATCAGGTGCTTATCAACAATAAAATATTGAATGTCGTATTTGAAAAGAAATTCTTCGACCCCTTTGCGTAAAAAGGTCCTGTGATACTCTTTGACCGGTGAGGACCACTCGTAACTTGGACGGTAAGCACATTCCGGCAGCCAGATGCCTCGCGGATCACGCCCGAAATGGCGGCGATAAGTCTCTTTACCGACAAGCACCTGAGCATCTATAGATTCATCAGTGCCAAGTAGTGGAAAATAACTGTGGGTGGCAGCGCAAGTGATGATTTCGAGCTGACCCTCGTCCTGCAATTGGCGAAATGCCTGCACTATGCCACGCTCCGGTAAGGCGCAAAATTGGTCGCGGATGCTCTCGTAATAGGTTCTCCACATCTGCGCCAGCTTTTCCAGATGGGGGTTATCAATAGCAGCAAATTCTTCCCGATTGTCCTCCGCAGCTTTAATTTTTATGGCAAGATAGTGTTCAAACCCATCTTTAAACCGCTCCGCCGCTAATTGTTCACAGAGGATGGGGGTAATGCCAATGGTGACATTGGGACTGATGCCATCGGCAACCATTTGTCTGAATTCGCGGAGCAGTGGCATATAAGTTTCCGCCGCGGCTTCATAAAGCCAGTCCATGCCGTGAGGCCATTCGCCGTGATTGATGACATAGGGTAAATGACTGTGCAAAACGAGGGCAAAGTAACCTTTCATAGTGTATTCCTATAATTATTTCACAAAACAACATTCTTAAAATACAACATTGGCGGCATATTTCAAACTAAACCGCCAGGTAGATCTTTAATTGGACCAACCCTGGATTACCGCTATGAAAACAATTGAAAGTGGTTTTACCTCATCTTGTCGGGGAAATATTTTTAATCTGAGTGCAAATGCTTTGACGATATATTGTAGCTTATTAGATAGAAATCTGTAAAACGAGAAAGTAGTCGTTAAAATGATGCTTGATTTTGAAAACCTTGAATTTCTTTAATCCAGATTTGCCCAAGAGCATTGCAGCCTTCCTTAAATTATCTTTATCTTCTTCATCATTATGACAAGGTAAAACAAAATTCAAAGTATTATCTTTAATCCCGGGGTAGTTTGAAGTATTTAAGATATTCCCCTCTGCTTTGACTTCTGTCATTATCCGGAAATGGAGTTTCACAGAAGCGTTTTCTACATTTCTGACTTGACTGAAGTTTTTTTGATGTGAAAATATAGTGAGCAACATGTTCTTGAATTCACTTCAAATCTCTTCACCGCTTTCTTTTAGTCTCTCCTCTAAAACTTGTGAAAACGACTGACTTACTAGTTCTTCTATTCTTATGCTTTCAAAAAAACCTCCGGTAACCAAACACACCTTTATATTGGAAAGTTTCTTCTACTGCCACGTTATAAAAATAGTACTAACATTTTAGACTAACTAATGCCTTCGCTCTCAAAGATAAGTGTCAATGTACCCCCGAAAAGTATCTGCTGAATAGCCGCAAGGTAAAAGATAGAGGCGCACCAATCCTGCCAAGGCGGGGATTGCATAATGTTAGATGCAGTTGGAAAACCTTTTTGAGTGAAGATTTTTTATCAAATAATTTTCAGTAATTCTTCAGAAAAATCGGGAGTTATTCAACTATTAGTAAAAATGTTCTACGGGATTGCAATCGTCCTGACTGCCACCGCTCCGAAACAACCATATCCGCCGTTAACAGTGCTGAGCGTTTCCAGAAAAGACTGTGGAATCAGACTGGAAGAAGCATCAAAATAACGCGCCAGATTCTGATCGTAACCGAAAATCTTGACCTGAGTCGGATGGTCAAACTTCTGGTTTAAAGCAATTTTTATATTTTTCATCCCCGATCTGCTGTTTTTTTCTCTTTGACTTAACTGACCGTTTTGACTAATCACGTAGATGTCATATAAATAGGTATCGTCCGATGTCAGGAGTGTAAAACTCAATTCCGTAGCAGAAATTCTGACTGAACTGGTATCAATTTCCGGTTGGCGGGGTACGGTTGCTGAGGCTGACAGGCTGGGTAGACCCGGCGTAGAAATTGACAAATTGTAGGTTTCACCAGCAACCGGTACAAAATTAGGATTTAGATATTTATGGTCACCGTAACTATCAGAATATAAAAACAGAAAAACAGTCGAATCGCTGGCTCTCGTAATCATCACAGCGGCATCTTTTACCAGCGGAATCGTATCGGCAAAGGCGTCGTATTCATTCGGAGCATAGGCTCTTTCAATATAAACAAAGGAGCGGTTGGTAGAATCATCCAGGCGGATTACCCCGAAAATATTCATGCCCGGCACGAAAGTCGTTTCAATAATTGTATCTGGCATTGGTCCAGGCTGATGAGGCAGGTCACAGGTACTGATCGTCAGCATGCCAACGATAATCGCGCCCCATATTAAAACTTTTAAATTCATTCTATTCAAATCAACCTTAGAATTTGATGCTATAACCAAAATCAACCGACGGCAGATAAGCCATTGCAAATCCATAATAACCATAGCCTGGAAAATAGAAATAATAATAAGGATTACGATGCAGAAACAGCAGATTGCGAATCGTCATGGTCAGGTAGGCGTCTTCGCAACCGAGGTATTCAGCCAAACGATAGCCGAAACCGCTCCGCAATTTTTTCTTCCAGCCAATGTCCCAAATCAGGCGAGGTGGATAGCGTACATTGTTTTTTACTGGCGTGATGTCACGCGGGAATCCACCGACGGAATTCTCAAGTGGATCATAATAAAATTGATTATACCGCCCGGTTTCCCAAGTACGCGGATAGCCGGAGCTGAATTGCACAGTCGTACTGGCTGTGATGTCATTGCTCAATTTATACAACAGAATCATCTTCAGATTATGCGGCTGATCGCCATCGTAAAAGTACGCTTTGCCGTTCTGTAAAGTAGAATAACTGCGCGTTCCTCGTGAAAATGTATAACCGACCCAACCGGAGAGATGCCCGATTTCACCCCGCACCAGAAATTCCACCCCGTAAGCTTTGCCTCGGCCTTTTTCAAGAGCACTGGCAACCCTCTCTAAATTTTTAACAAGGTCGTATTCCAGCCGGTAAAGGCGGTATAAATCTTTGTAATAACCACTAATAGAATACTCCATTTTATCCGTCAAATAGCCCTCAATACCAAGAATATAATGAGTTGACGCTATCGGCGCATGATTTTGGAGACCGTTATAATAATCCAGAAATTGAACGAACTCACGATTGCGTGTATCCAGAGTGGTGATATATTGATAATAGCGTCCCCAGGCGGCTTTCAGGGTTGTCGTCCCCAGACGCAAAGCCAGTGAGGCGCGCGGTTCAGAGCGCCATCTGCTTTCACCTAAAAGGCGCGAATTGCGCAGCCCGAATTTCAGTGAAAATGGGCTAACTTCAAATTTGTCCTGCAAGTAAAAGGATTGTATGGCGACATGATATTTATCTTTGGTCGTATCAGCCTGACCTCCAATCCGATTACTGAACGTGAGCCAGTTTTGTTCAAGCCCGATTTTGAGAGTCTGATGCCGGAAAGTAAAGAGCGAGAGATTGACTTTGGCGGTATAGTCCAGGATTGAATTTTGAATTTCGGTCTGGTATTTTATAACCCGATCTAAGTTATTGATTGTATCCGGAAAGCAGAAGTTAAAGTAGCTATTATTAATAGCCCAAGAACCAGAATGATAGACTTGAGCCTCAAAAAGCAGATTAGGTGAAAAAACTGTATGGGTTTGAATCCCGAGCGCACGATTGTCAGTAACCGTAAAAAACCCTTCTTCGAAATCCTGGAAGAGCGTGCCAGGAAAATAGACCATAAAATGATCCAGGCTATAATCCATGTAATCACGGGCATAGAATGTTGACAGGCGCACCTGCGTCTTACCGAATTTCTGTAAGTAAGCCCCGTTAATATCTCCCATAACGTTGGGAACCCCCATCAGTACCCGAAAAGTCAAATCGGAAAGGAGCCGCCCGGAAATCATGGCGGTCGCCTTTCGCCGCACCGGGAATTCAATCGCTCCACTAATGCCTGAAGTCGAAGGTCGGAATTCACCATGCACTTCGGTCTGGTGCCCCTCGCGGGTAGTGATATTCAGAATCGAAGAATTTCGACCACCATATTCCGCATCGAATCCGCCCACCAGCATTTCGATATCTTTGATCGCATAGGGATTGAAAATGGCCTCGGAACCAAGAAAATGTTGCGGATTGTAAATCGTCATACCATCTAACTGCACCAGATTTTCACCCGGATCACTGCCGCGGACATAAAATTGTGGTGAAAGCGGATCGGAAATACTCACACTGGGCGAAAATTTGATTAACTGAAACACATCTTTGTTCAATTGCGGCGTCTCTAATAAAACCACCGGGTCAACCTGGAAACTGGCAATATCCATATCTTTTTGAATCAGAGTCCTGCGCTGACCGGTGACTTCGATAGCTTCAGTTGTTATTGTCCGCGCGACCATTTCTATAGTACCGAGGAATAGACTTTTATCAATAATCCGGATTGACAATTTTTGCTCAGCGTAGCTAATATGGGAAAGATGCAGGGTTATCTCCCCGCGTGGAACGTTACGGATTAAAAAGAAGCCACGTAGATCGGTCGCCGTCCCGATCGCGGAGTTTTCCACCATTACATTAACACCGATAATTGCCTCACCGGTTTTATCATCAACGATATAACCCGAGATATTTACGGCATAAGCCCAGGAAAATAAAAACAAGCCACAGAGGAGGGACTTCTTCATGGTAAAACAATTCCTGCTGAAAGCATGATGCCAGTCTCAAGACGTTTAATAGCATCCGGTAAAAGATTGAGCGCCTGATGAATCCCAGCTCCCAGGAAAATTCCTCTGTAAAATACCGGCCGATACTCTATGCTGGCGGT
Source organism: Fidelibacterota bacterium UBA2242 (assembly GCA_002347855.1). Taxonomy (GTDB): domain Bacteria; phylum Fidelibacterota; class UBA2242; order UBA2242; family UBA2242; genus UBA2242. The sequence continues at coordinate 310,634 of DDYE01000008.1, read as the reverse complement.
CAAACCCAGATTAATCATCACGATATTCCAAAACCCGATGTAATCAAATTTATGTGGATTAAAACTATTAAAACCGAACCTTAAGGAGGCATTCAGACGCCCTAAAAAAACCGGACTCAAGCGATAATACCACTGCTGGTCTTTGCCGCCTATGGCAATAGATTCATGGATGGAAGATTTGCGGTAATACATCCCCGGTGAACCACGTACGAACGAATGCAGGTCGTCATACGGAAAATCGATGGTCAAATGACCAATCAAAATATAACCATCGCGCAATCTAATAACATCCAGCCAGGGTATCATCTGGCGCCGGTAACGAAAAGGAGAAATATGAGAATCGTCCGACATTGCTTTGAGTGCCTGTGACTGAGCAGCCATCCACCTGTCGACTAGAATAGCGATATTTTCCTCGGGTTTTTGCTTTTTGTGGGGTTGTTCACGCAACTCCCATTGCCAGTCCCATAGAGTTTTACCATTCTCGCCCACAATCCGTGAATATCCATTTAATACTCGAACCTGGCTAAACCAAGTCACATCGTCGTACCAGAGGCTAAGATTATCAATAATCAGAGTTTGATCGAAGGTCACCGAGTCCTTCTGCAAATATCTAGTTAACAAAACTGTAAGCGGTTCTTTCAGAGCAACATATTGATCAACTGGAATAAAACGAAGTTTTTTGGTCTGCTGAATACCAAGGATAGATGAAGGGATAAGACGCTGATCTTCGATTTTTAACTTCTTTTCGGCTGGTGGAAAAACTGAATCAGCCGCCGTTACGATATAAATGGTATCTGCAATCAGCTTATTAAAAGACCACTTCAATCCGAAAGCATGGGAAGAATGAGTCAGCATAAGGACTATTAGAAAGAGGAGGATTCTCTTTTTTACGGATTCTTGAATCACTTTAAACACAGCAATTCCCTAATTGATTCAAAGTTTAAAGTAAAAAAGCGAAAAATCAAAACCGGTTCATGTAGCGCTGGGTTATTGTACTCTGGTGAGCGTCTTACCAGTCTGTCAACTGCTGAAGCGGTGGTAATCTAAATACTACTCTTCTAATACATGGGAGTGAGTAAAAGTCAGTTTTCCCCACATATAAAAAATTTTTAATTTAAATATAATTACAGGAAAGGTAATAAGTGATGCCATTAATAAAAATGTCAAAACAACCTTAACCGATTGAATTAAGGACTTGCTTATTTTTGTCATTAGTAAACAAAGGCAATCCCTCAACCAAGTCTGATAAGAAATAACACGCCCAAACAGTTAACCCCCAAAATAATAATTGCCCCCTTTTTACTTCTTTTCAAATCCTGTCGTATTCTGGGTTTTTTACCAGCTTTTATTCAATCGTTGTCTGTTTTTATAATTGGTGCTAAGGTTTCGCAAATAATAGAAGTCCTGACTAAGTCAAAATTTAGAGAATCTTCCCTGTCACCGTCAAGTTGGAAGATTTCCTTTATAGTCCTAAAAACTTGATTGCACATCCACAAAGAAAAATTGCCAAGCCAGCCAATACATGAGAATATTTTTCAAGTTTGCGAAGTGGTAACCTTGATAACCCGTAAGATGAAGCCAAAACTATACCCAACATAGTTGCAATAGTAGTTAATCCAAAGACCGATGCAACTATTGCTACAGTTATCATGTTGCCCCTGGCTGCTGGATACATCACAAGAGGAATCAATGGTTCGCATGGACCAAATACGAATATTATAAAAAGAACCCATGGAGTTAAATTTCCAGATTCTGAACTGTGAACGTGAGAGTGGTCTCCAGTGTGTTTATGGGGGTGTAAATGAGCCTCTCCGCTTTCATGGAGATGGAGATGTTCATGGGGACGGCTGCGAATCGCTCTATGTATCCCCCAAATGAGATATGTAAACCCAAATGTAATAAGAAGCCAGGCAGCTAATTCACCCCGAAATGACTCAATTGCTTCCAATCTAAAAACAGCAATTCCTAATGCAATGCCCATAAATCCTAAAACAACAGAACTTAATACATGCCCAATTCCGCATAGAAGTGTAATCATAAGCGTCTTAACACTACTCCATTGCCTCGCTTTGGACAGCACAATAAAGGGTAAATAATGATCTGGACCAAAGATAGTATGAACAAATCCTATAGTTGCAGCTGTTCCTGCTAAGATAATAAATTCGTTTGACATGATTACTCCTTAATCTAATTTAAAACTATTACACCTAATGTTCCGAGAGTATCTGAAGTCCCAACTTGTCGGGATTTGGGTGGGGTATTCGAATGCACGAAACCCAATATGCTCTGTCAGTTGACATAAATCTGATTTTATTCTCACCCTAATGGCATTTTGCCTTAGGCTGTTTTATTAGAAAAATTGCAATTGCTATTCCAATAATTGCAAGCACCGCAGTCGGATAAAAGGAGTATATGTAGCTACCAAATATATCTCTAAGTCTTCCGGATATTAAAGTTCCTGATATTGCACCGATACCATATGCGGTGAATGTTACGCCATAGTTTTTACCATGGTGTTTAGTTCCAAAGAATGTTGCTGTAGAAGTAGGTGCTATTGCTAACCATCCACCCAGACATAACCAAAAGCAACAGAAACATAAAATGTATAAGACTATTTTTGTTTCACCAGCGTTTAACATTCCTATTGAAGCCAAGAATATTACTATGAAAGATATTATCGCGGAGTATCTTGGAGTAAGTCTATCAGTAAGCCAGCCAAATAACGGTCTCCCTATTCCATTAAATACAGCAAAGACTGAGATTGCTATTGCTGCTGTTACTGGATCCAATTTAATAATCTCTTGTCCAACTGAGCTTGAAATTCCTATTGCCATGAGTCCACTTAAAGTTCCAATTATATAACAGGACCACAACCCATAGAAAGTTGAAGTTTTAAGCATTTTAGAAGTTTCCAGATCTACAGTAGATATAGCAGCTTCAGAAGGCGTCCATCCGGTAGGCTTCCAATCAGGCTGTGGAAACTTCAGAGGCATTGCTAATAAAATAATGATTACGAAGAATAGCGCTCCCAAAATTCCAAATGTCTGAAGCGGTCCGTATAAATCAATAAGCATTCTTGCCAAAGGAGCAGTTATAAAAGGAGATAATCCAAATCCCATTATTGTCAAACCAGCTGCTAATCCTTTTTTATCCGGAAACCATCTCGTTGATAGTGCAATTGGTCCTCCATAAACTACACCTACTCCCCCTCCTGCAATTAGACCATAACTAATCGTCAACATCGTTATACCTGGTGCAAGACTAGATAATATCCAACCTAAACCAACTAATGCTCCACCTAATATTGTTATGATTCTGGGACCATATCTGTCTAAGGGACCTCCTGCAAATGGCATAAGGATTGCGAAAAATGCTAGAAAGAACATAAATGGCAATCCACTCTCAGTTGCACCTATATTAAATAATTCTTCTAATGGTTTTCTAAAAACACTCCAAGAATATACACTGCCTAGACATATATTTATTAATAATCCAAGTGCAACGAAAATCCATCGCCCCTTCTCCGGTGGCATTCCAAAAACTTTTATTTCTTTAGCCATACCTCATCTCCCCACAGATTTATTTCGCCTAACTCTTGTAAATACACATCGTGTATATTCCTCCAATCTGGCAGAATGGATGCTGTCTTGTGTATTTTTTCTTTCTATCAACAATTAAATATTCCCCCATTATTTATCTTTTGCATTAACACTACAGCTTGGTCAAACGGATTGACAATCTTGCTTAATGTCTTATTTCTTTTCTCACGCGGGTATATATTCCATTTATCTTCCATTCTGAATGTCACAAAACTTCCTAAATATAATGTATATCTGTACAGGTATCAAGTAGGTTGTTCGCAAAACTGTGTCGCAAGCCCTACACAGTGACCCTTTTTGAATGTTTGCTTTTCGGACAATATCATAAAATATTCGCAGTACACTACGTTCCGCATCCAATTTTCTTCAAAATGGGATTTACTATTGGGTTATCTCATTCTATTCGTACAGAAAACGAAAATTCTCTGTTTTTCTACTATTTGTGCTAACAATTTATTTATAATGTCCCCTTTTTCACATTTCTCTTTATTGGTGGAATTTTATATAACAGTTCGGGCTATATTAAGCCGGCGATAGTTGATTTGGGCGAAGCATAGCGAAGCCCCCAACCCCGTGTTAGGTGCATTCTCGTAGCTTATTCACCTGACCAACAAAGCCAATAATTTGGTAAATATCATGGAGGACACTTCGCACATATTGACCTGAATAGTGTAGTACTCAAGTAACGGTCACCTCGGTCAGGTAGAAGGACTACAATTGTGCCAGAATCCATTTTTTTTGCTATACGCAAGGCACCTACTACTGCTGCACCACTTGACATACCAACAAATAGACCTTCTTTTGTGACAAGTAGCCTTGTTGTTTCAAATGCCTCATCATCCTCAACCATGATCTTTTCATCCAACTCTTTTGGATCGTATATTTTAGGGACTATAGACTCTTTCATATTTTTAAGTCCCTGTATTGTGTGTCCTTCTGTAGGTTCAACCCCAACGATTCTTATATCCGGCTTTTTCTCTTTAAGATATCTGCTAACCCCCATCAATGTTCCGGTTGTTCCCATGCCAGCCACAAATACATCAATTTCTCCTTTAGTCTGGGAAAATATTTCAGGTCCAGTTGTCTCGTAATGAGCAAGAACATTATTCTCATTCTCGAACTGATTGGGCATATAATACCTTTCCGGCTCCTCATTGAGAATCTGATGTGCTCTTCTGATGGCTCCGTCGGTGCCTTCTCTAGCGGGAGTGGGCACAACCTCAGCACCAAAGGCTTCAAGAATACGCTGTCTCTCTATACTGACACATTCTGGCATCAAAAGTTTAACCCTATATCCTTTCGCAGCTCCTATCATTGCTAACGCAATTCCCGTATTTCCAGATGTTGGTTCAAGGATTATCTTCTCCCTGGTGAGTTCACCAGATTCTTCTGCTTTTTTTATCATGTAATAAGCAGGACGGTCCTTGACTGAACCTCCGGGGTTACACCCCTCAAGTTTTCCGAAAATTCTTACTTTCGGTCTTTTTATATTCAGATTAGTCAGTTCTACAATTGGTGTATTTCCGATGACAGATAAAATACTCATAAAAGCTTACCTCCAAATATTGCACATAACGTTTTGCGGGTATGTAAAGTCACGATTTGTCGGAATTTAAGCCAGTCCTGCCCGAGCGGGATAAATTCCGTGTAGCCTTTTACCCGCCGTTAGGCAAAGTTGATCTCTATTTCATGCCTCCTTTTTTTCTGCCTTCAGCATCCGCAGCCTTAAGAGCTGAAAAAACCATCTCCGGAGTAACGGGAATAGATTCATTATGAATGGTTTCTCCTTTAGCACACGCTTTCTCAGCCACCTTCATCAGCTCTTCGTTTGAAACATCAGAAAGTCCAATGTCCGCAAGTGTGGTGGGCAAACCTACGGACTCACAGAAAGAGTAAACTTCGTCTATAGTGGCCTTTGGTTTATCAGTGAGGAATAGAGATGCCAAAGTGCCAAACGCAACTTTCTCTCCGTGATAATACTTATGGGTTTGTTCTAAGACAGTGAAACTATTGTGAATAGCGTGGGCAGCGGCTAATCCTCCACTCTCAAAACCTAGTCCACTCAGCAAAGTATTTGCTTCCACAATATGCTCTAAAGCAGGCGTCACAACACGAGCCTCACAGGCCAATTTAGCCGCAACTCCATATTCGAGAAGAGTTTCGTAACAAAGCCGGGCTAATGCGTAAGCAGTCATGGACCCCACATTACCAGTCATGTTTCCGGCATATTTTTTTCTGCACGAGTCCGCCTCAAACCAAGTTGCCAGTGCATCTCCCATACCTGAAACCAAAAACCTTGCTGGACTTTGAGCAATTATCTTGGTGTCTACCAGTACCAGATCAGGATTTCTGGGCAAGATCAGGTACCTTTTGAACTCCCCTTCAGGTGTGTATATCACCGAAAGCGCGCTGCAAGGAGCATCAGTTGATGCTATAGTTGGAACAATAACTACTGGAACTTTTAATGCAAAGGCGACTGCCTTCGCTATATCCAGCGTCTTTCCGCCGCCTATACCCACGATAAACTCAAAACTGACTTTTTGGGCTAACTGAGACAGTCGCTCTATCTCTTCATCAGAACATTCACCACCAAATCTTTCTACTCCAACTTTTACGGACTCCTCCATTTCTGGCTGGAAATCCGGTAAGAGATGGTCAAAGACGAACGGGTCGCAGATTACAAAACCCTTTTGCCCAAATCGCAACATTTCCACACCCAATCTTTTTAGTGCATCATAACCCTGTACATAACGTCCAGGAAAAATTGTTGTACTAATCATTGTTTTACCTCCCTTTTATTTTTCACCACCTCGGTGAAATAAATTTTTTTTATATGCTTATCTTTATTCCTATAAAGCTCTTCGAATCCTTCATCAATTACGATATCCACACCAGGTCTCTTTGCAAATTTCTTTCTCTCTTCAGCTATCTCAAGCATATAAACCCTTGTTGCCCCTGCTTCCTTTACTGCTTGTAATGTTACAAGACCAATTGGACCTGCTCCTAATAATAGCTACTGTATCCCATCATTAAGCAGCCCTTCCTTACAGCCTAAACTCCAACAGAGATAGGTTCGATAAATGCTCCTTCTTCAAACCCCATTCTCTCATCAAGTTTGTGGAGCTGGTATCCCTGCACTATTACATATTCAGCAAATCTGCCATCCGCAGTAAGACCGTTGAAGCCTAATTTTTTGCCTTTATGATACATCCTTTTTTTGCAATAGTAACACTTTCCGCAGACGATACAAGAGTCAGCAATAACTCTATCTCCTTCCTTCCACATCAATACGCCTTCTCCAAGTTCTACTATCCTCCTTATAGTTTTTTGCTTTCCCTCAGCATTTCGCCTGACGTCTAGTAAGTATCCGGAGTCCCGACTTATCGGGGTTTGGGTGCATCCTGACATAATCGGAACAGACCTTTTATGCTGTGTTGTCCGAAGTTGCATGTCACTAACCAATTGCTAATTCTCCTACGGTTCTTCTACATTGCTTTAATTTATGATTTATAGCTATCATTTCTTTGGCTAATTTTTAATAATAAATATATTTATTTGAATCTCTTTGTCTTGGTTCATAGTGAAATAGAATTTTTAACATTTTCAATTAAGGATAATTTCTTACGATTTTCTGCTGCTTGATCCAATTTATTTTGTCTTTCTATCCCGCCGGGGCGGGATTGGCTTAGCCACTTGCACCTGTTATTACGCAAATACCCGGGATGGAACAGTGCCGACTATGTTTATCTTATCCTGATTCCCGACAAGTCGGAATTAAAATGAGTCAGTGTCTATCGACAAAGGTACTTTTATATATGCCTAAGAAAAATTTCAACACAATTTTATTGCAAAGTAGCTTCCTTAAGTTTTTTCATGTCAAGCTTCCACCTTTGCTGAGCCGGGCACTGTGTTATTGAAACAGCTTGGATAGTAAGCTGGGTCATTTGCCCTATTTTTTCCTCAAGCGTCATTTTGGATAAGAGCAACTTTACTTGTTCATTGACAGACTGCTTATCCTTGGTCGTAGCTTCCGACTTAATCGGAGAGTTTGATAAACAAAAGAGAATCATGTAAAGGAAAGTTGCAATTCGTATTATAGATTTGTCCTGCAGTATGCATTGCGAAAAATCTTCTTTCAAAAGTTTGTCTTGTGATGACATTGGAACTAATTGGAAGCTGGCGCGATTTCGATAACCTTAAGGGTGTTCGGTTCGAGCGTTTCATTTAATTTCACCACTCCCGAGACCATGTGAATAGGAATCTTTCCCCGCGGTGTTATCTCAGTCAGCTCGTACTTCGCGGCTTTCAATCCATGTGCCCTGGGGTCAATGGAAACTTGAAATGGTACTTTCTCATTCACAAAATTTGCCATAAAAATACCCAGGTGGCCATCTTCTGATTTCCACAGGGCAGCTTCTGCACAGGGGACTGTACCGGTGTGCTTTTTTTCCCAGAGACCGAATCCATCATCTGTAAAGGTAGGAACAATGTTCGTTGGTAGAACTGGCCCAAGGAGCCTACCATAGAGGAGGAATTTCTTTGTCACAAAACGGTATTGACCGCACTGCCGCAAGTAGGCGGCTTTTTCGGCAAATTTAGGTTTAAACAACCTGAGGCCCATCCACCCGTTCTGGCGCCCATAGATAAACGCCTGCCCCTGCGCAAAGTTGAACAGCTTGTCGCTGGAGTTTTCATAGTCGCACGGGCTTCCGAAAAATATCGTATAGCCTGAATAGACAACGTTGATGAGTGGGATTTCATTGTCTGTCGGTCCTAGCCAAAACAAATTGCCATCGACCAGATCGAGAAACACCTCGTCCGCTCCCTCTGATGTTATTACTGCCTGGTGTCCATCACGCTTCGCAATGTATTGGATTTTCTGCATGAGTTCGCGGTTTCCGTCCGCCCACCACCGTCCACCTCCGATGGAATGATTATGATGTGAGTTGAAGCATAACTCAGCCCTCATCGCCGATACCTGGTCAACATACACACCGTTGCATTTATAATTGTTTACAAGGCTGTCGGTCAGCCCGACGATCTTGCTCTGCCAGAAATCCTGCGAAGGACACATCTCGACGAGCCTGCCGGAGACACTGGTTGTATCCATTATGAACCCGCCTGCCTCATCATAAATCGCGTGAGGAGCAAATCTATCCCAGTCCGGAATATTCATATCAGCGCTTCCGCCGTTAATGTAAGGCATGACGAGAAACCCACTATCCACCAAATCCTTAACCCTTTTTCTAAAGCCAGGCTTGGGAGGAAAAAGATGCGGATACTGATTATCAAAGGGATTTTGGTGCCAGAAGTACCAATGTATTCCCATCGGGACACCCATTCCGCCTTCGGCGGACTGCGCCCTGATCAGTGGGAGATCCATCTGGTGCGGTGATCCCTCAGTGCTGTCCCATATCCAGAAGTCCCGTACCCACAGGCCAAGGTTCTTCATAATCTGGGGAATATCATACCGCTTCGATAATGGCTTGGCCCATTTCTGAATAGTTGCCCATTCCCTGTACCAGAGCGCCGCCTGCAACCAGTCTCCCTGGTATACACCAAACGCAGCGGGGTAATAATCGGACCAGTCCGATCCGGCGATTCCCATATTCTCAGGATAATGAACTATAGCCAGTTCACCTTTGCTGGCATCTGCTAAGAAATATTTGGCACGAGCATCGGGATCCATCGTTGCAAGATAGACAGCATTTGTTGAATTGTTAAACGACATAAACTGCATTGGCCAGCCACCGGAGGGATATCTGCCCTCGGTATTCTCTTTGCATTTTTTAAGGAGAAGACCCCCGGTTGCAAAAGCAGGGCGGGCAATATCGTATACGCCTGGTTCAGGGAAACCATTAACCTTCGGGAACGCCACATACCACAATCCCCAATAATCGGAGTTGTTGTATACGAATATCCTCCATGTTGCCACACCGCTGTTCGGCGGCAGGTCAATAATAACACGCACGCTCACAGCATTGTTCTCCTTCCACCATCGCATGTTGTTCCATTCTAACACTGCGCGTTGAGTACTATCAGGTAATTTCTCTATTGATGCGAAATTACACGGCACATAATTATTCGTGATGGCTTCTCTCCGCACCCCCTTGCCGAATACCACTTCCCACAGGAGATGTTTCCCTTTAACAGTCCGGATGTGATTGTATCCAGTTTTTAGGTCAATCATGGATTCCAAACCCATTCCTCCGGGTTCAAACTTGTACTCGACGAAATCGTTCTTCAACGTCAAACCCTTCGATGGGTCCACGACGCTCTGTGCATCAATAGCCACTGCGATTAGGAGATTCAGCAGCATTACAAGCAGCATTAAGGTAGTTCTCATACGACCTCTTTTTTTAATTTAGTATTATGTCACGTTATTGTAGCAACATCATCCTCTTAGCGATGAAGAAGGAGAAGGTTCAACACCGGTGCTACAGCCAAAAATGCCCAGATAAATCAGCATTGCAACAATCAGATGAAGCGGAACAGGAAAAGTATTCCTCAGTATCTATATTTGTTCACTCCGATGTTTATTCTTGTTACTTTCTTCTACTTTTTAACCGGACTTAACCTCAACATAACTACATCGTGTGCGGGAATATTCGCTGAGAAATCTTTATCGGTAGTACCAATATCTTTTCTTGCCCATAAATCGCGAATGTTGTATGTGGTAAGTTTGAAATTGGCTTCTTTATTGAAGAGCGAGTCAATAACTGTATGCTGCTTCCATGAGAAATTAATAGTCCTTGGTTTTGTTGAACGATTTAAGAAACAAACTGCCCAGTTATTATTTGTTAAAGGTTTAAACCAAATCTCGACGCTATCCACAGAAGCATATTCAAAACCCTCGATTCCAAGGGAATCCTGGTCGACATTTATTACTTCCTTGTTTTTAAGTATAGCGACAGTTTCTTCGGACATATTACGCAAATCATTGCCGGCAATCAATGGTGCGGCTATCATACACCACATTGAAAAGTGAGCTCTGTCTTCATTGACCGACATGCCATTGCCTACCTCAAGCATATCGGGGTCATTCCAATGTCCGGGACCGGCATATGCACGCAGACCTTTTTGCATATCAAGTATTTGCATAACACCCCAAGATTTCCAGGTACCGTGGTCAACTACACAATCGAAACATGCAGTTATGTCGCCTGTGGTACGCCAGAGATGACCAATATTTTTCCCCCATTCCCATGGTTTATTCTCGCCCCATTCACAGATACTAAAGACGATAGGGCGACCTGCGGCGTAAAGGGCGTTTCGCATCGTTAAATAAGCCCCTTCTGCATTGAGCCCTTCAGTGTAGCACCAATCGTACTTCAGGTAATCTACGCCCCACTCAGCATATGTTTTCGCATCTTGAAATTCATATCCCCTACTACCGGGTCTACTCTGACATGTTTTCCAGCCAGCATCCGAATAAAGACCGAACTTTAATCCTTTTGCGTGGACATAATCGGCGAGTGCTTTTATCCCGTGAGGAAAACGCATCGAATCGGGATGGATGAAACCAAGACTATCTCGATATCCCTGCCAGCAGTCATCAATGATAATATACTGATAACCCGCATCCTTCATCCCAGTCGAGACCATAGCATCTGCCATTCTCTTAATAATATCCTCATTTATGTCACACGCGAATTTATTCCAACTATTCCATCCCATAGGTGGGGTGAGTGCAAGATCCCGGAACTTCTGAGCATAAATAGTGCTGCCTGCCGTTGTAAGTTCTAAAGCAAGAATGAGCATTGCTAACCTCTTTGTGACAGATTTCTTCTTTGATTTTTCTCTATCTAACATTTTGGCTACTCCTTTTTCTTTTTAGATTAAATTTCCATATTCAATCTTTGCATCGCCACCAAACGTCTTCCTCTATCAAGCAGCACTCTTAAGATTAAATTTCGTCATATTTGATATTTTCGGACCTTGCTCATTTCTTATCAGAATTGCAAGTTTCTGAAGTTGATTTCGATAAATTGTTTCACCACTGGTATATCTCCTTTATCCGTTAGGTCCGGAACGTGCTCAGCCACAGGAAAGCAATAAACTGATTTGGGGTGATCTTTTACCATGTTTACAACTGCCTGAGGTAGTTCTTTTTCTTGCCTGACAGGGTGTAGAGGAACATTTTCCAAATAATTGAAGATCATGTCATAACTAAGGGAAAAAATGTTCATGCTAACCCCAACAAATCCGTCGGGTTGAGACGCCTTTTGAATCTGCTCGGCTGTTGGTTTCTCAACAATATCCATCAGAAAGCCATCTCGATCTTTCTTCGTTATACCAAACTCTTGTATGCGTTCGGCAGGAAACTGAAGCGCCCTCCTATCATAATCAATCATTGCGTTTTGATATTTATGGCTCAGCATGAGTGACAAAGCATTGACTGAATACAAATTGTCACTATTGCACACTGTGAAGTGTTGTCCTTCCCAATCTGGTCTGGCAATAAGCGCTTGGTATAGTGCATCTGCAGTACCGAGAGGTTTCACCCGACCTTGAGGAATTTTTTGTACTGCATAGGAGATCAACAAATTTCCAAAATGGTTATTGTCATCCTTAGGTCCGTAATACTCTCTGATACTCGAATCCTTTTCGCCTATCACAATGAGGATATCAGTATATCCAGCCAGCCCTGCATTGTAAAGCAAGTAATCCAGAAACGGCCTAAAGTTTTGACCTACGCCTATCATCGATTTGGCTTTTCTATCAGCGTCTTGAAGAAGTCTATGCTCAACTTGTAAATCGTTCCCCGCAGGTCTTCTCATCCTCGAGGAAATACCGCCTGCAAGGATAACGAGCTTACCGGACATTGGAAACCTCCCAAACCTCATCTATTGTCGTACCAACATCGACGTTGATTATATACGCCCGTCCACCCGCGGCATTGATGGCATCTCTCACTTTTTCTGGATCGTGGGGAGCATAAGCAAACATGCATCCTCCACCGCCAGAGCCATTTATCTTTGCGCCAAGAGCCCCAGCATCGAGAGCCGCATTTACCATAGCATCTATCTTTTTCGTAGAAATATCCAGCCCATCACGAAGGATTTCATGGTGACGTGTCAGCAATCTTCCTATAGCTTCATGGTCAATGACCCGATTTGTGACGAGTTCCCTTGCCTTGAGCGTCATGTCTCGATTTTCAAGTGTAGCTGCTAACAAGTTGTACTCATCTGGAGTAAGATGATTCTTTATAGATTCAAGGTCAATAAGCGAGGCAATATGTATATCGAATATAGATCCAGCCTTCTTGATTTTTTTAAGAGCATTTAGGATCCCGTGCTTAACTCTTGCGAGGATATATGTTGTGTCCTTTGGCTGTCCTGAGTCGCCAAGGACAAATGCACCAAATTCCGGGTCGATCTTCTCGACCCTTATTGAGGAATATGACTCAAGCCAGATTGTTCCACCTAATGCTGTCGAATAATGGTCCATCATGCCGCCAGGCTCTAAAAACTCTAAGACCTCAGCCTCATAGGCAAGTTCAGCAATCTGATTGGGCTCAAGCTCTTCTCCTTGATCACTCATCTTCGCCAGGAAGTTTATCCACGAGACGATAAGAGCAGAAGAACTTGAAGTACCGGCGTTCACCGGTATATTTCCATGGACTTTACACTTAAATCCCCTAGAAAATGTAAATCCATGCCTTTTCATAACATTGATTGCACTTTTGAAATAATCCCTGTCTTTCGTGTAAGTTAGATCGGCAAGGCTGAACTCCTCTTTTCCACCCATATCAGGCAAGTCTATCTCAACAAGATTATCTTTCCTTCTGCTCCCAAGAACTTCGATACGAAGGGATATGGCAGCAGCTATTATAGGCAATCCAAGATAGTCTTGATGCTCTCCAAAAAGGCATATTCGTCCAGGTGTCGATGTTCTAATTTGATTACTTTGATTTAACATTATTATCCTTTATCAATTGAAGTATGTCCTAACTAATCCAGATATGAAATAGATAACCATACCTATCACAGCTATATAAGAGGCAATCCCGCTATTTGTTCTACCCATTAGAGTCCCAACAAAGAAGGTTGCCAGACCAGTAAAAAGAAAAGCCATTGCGACTCTGCCTCCGAAAGATTTTGGAACTATATTATAAACATCTCCCGAGTCAATCTCTTCCTGGCTTATGCGTTTCGCCTCCCATATAGCAGAAACCTTGGGGTTATCATTGCCGTGGTAAAAAAGGACCGCAGCAATGGGTGTGGTAATCAAAGTTACAGCAGCCGATACAAATGTGGTGGCATTGAAATCGATATGATAAACAAATTGAGCAATTACGCCGGAGGTAGCGCCAAGAATGTAACCCAGAATTGCGGCCTGCCATAACACCTTTTTCCATAACAAGCCATAGACTACTGTAATCACAAAAAGAGGCATATCCATTATCGCAATGACTGTTAAATAAGCATTGACAGCACCGCCCAAACGCGGGACCCAGTACGCAAAGAGGATCATTGCTACTCCTGCCAGTGCTGTGGCGATCCGTGCTATCATTATGGTTTGCTTTTCTGTCGATTTTTTCTTAAGAACATTAGTATAAATGTCACTTGTAAAAATCGTCGCTACGCTGTTCAAATTCCCAGATATGGTGGACAACTGAGACGAGAGCAGTCCAACGACGATCAGACCCAAGATGCCATGAGGAATGAGATGTTCAATCAAAGTAGGCACAGCCGAATCGGGATTTGCGAGATGAGGGAAAAGGGGTCGTGCTGCAAGTCCAGGCAAGATCCATAGCATGGCGAATGGGGTTGTGATAATACCGGCAAGTACAAGACCCCTTGCTACGCTTTTGGTATTCTTCGCTGAGAATGCTCTTTGAAGAAGTCCTTGATCTATCGTAGCCCATTCAATTCCAAGTAAAAAGATTGCTATGATGAATTTCCAGTTGTAGGTACCTGTTGATTTTACAAGTGTCAATGACTCAGGTGGCAGAGAAGCTTTCAAGCTACTATACCATCCTACAGCATGCATCGCTAATGGCATCATAATAAGCGAACCTAAAAGCATTAGTTCAAACTGTAGAACGTCTGTGAAAGTGACAGACCACATTCCACCAAGCATCGTATAGATAATGACTATTGAGGAAATCATAATTGCCCACAATGCGAAAGAGTTTTGGCCAACCATTGTCTGCGCGGCAACGATAACTGTGTAGAGAACAATACCTAACCAAAAGGTCAACCTAAACAGCCAGATGATAGCTAAAAATGTTCTTACGCCTTTGCTGTAACGTGCCTGCAGGAATTCAGGAATCGTTCTTATCTTAAGACGCCGAAAAATAGGAACGACAAAGAGGCCTGAAAATACCAGCGCCATATTGCCGGTCCAAGTCTGCCAAACTATTGAAATGCCTTCCTTGTAAGCAATGCCAGACTGACCAATAAAACTGTACATGTTAATGTTGGTTGCAGCGATCACCGCCGCAAGTATAAAGGGTGTCAGGTGCCTGCCTGCCAAATAGAAATCATCGGAGCTACCAACCCACCTGTAGAAGATTGCTCCGATAGCAAACATACCTATCAAGAAAAAAAGAACGATTAAAATATCAATCAAATTCACTTTTATCTCTCATCTAATAATATCTTTTTTCAGATCTTGTTTTACCGAACTGATGCGCCTTTCTTTCAGAATAGCAATCAATTCTCTGGCTGGAATCCATATCCAGATGACAAACACCGCAAACCCGACGAGCCATACCCCCCAAGTTACTAAATCAATTTTCATTTGATGTACTCAACTTTTTTTCTCTGATTAATTGCCGACTAACGCTCCAAATTGACGGTTCATGAGGCAGGAACGGCAGTAGTCTTTCGTTCTCTGATACCGTTTTTAGACTCTCAACCGAACTCATTCGCAACTGACCAAAAAACCAAGCCTGGATTGTTTGGTTTACCTCCTTTTTAAGTTTCATTACGAATTTTATGTCATTCATTCCCGTGTCTAGTTTTGCGATAACCCAAAACCACCTGCTGTTCTCCTGCTGAATCATAGGGGATATTTCCTTACCCCCAACATTAAAGGAAAAATTGGGTGACAGAGTATCATTCAATCTTTCAGCAGGTTGAATAAGGAAGCCCAACTGCGCATCTTTGTAGTTATGGGGAACATATACTCTCATTTTGACAGATTTCTGATAATTATCATCGTTCATCTTAATATTGCCAATTACCTTAACCGAATCGTTCACTCCGACATATTTGCCCTTGAAGAGCAATTCTCCTTTAATTGAATGGACTTCAGCTTTCGTTCCAGGCTTACCATAAAGTATCACGCCACCTTTTGAGGTAACGGCAAAACGAGTCTCAACGGGAAGATTTTTGTCAAGCAACTCAACGGGTATTAATTCAGCGGCAAGTATTTCGTAACCATTTATCGGTAAATGTAATACCGAGTTTGCTTTTACGAGTTCACCAGTAATGTACTGGTAAGGATAGATGATTCGTAGAACATAGTACTGGTCTGGATCGAGTTCTCCAAGTTCTGGACTTAACTTTATCGTGGCTGTTTTAGGCTCGATATCCGGATTCCTCAGAAGTATAATCCCTTTTCGTCTGGTCAAATGAATATATCCATAGACTTCTCCTTTCAGCGGGTTCCCCAATATCATTTTTGTTTTAAGCAAGACATCCATATTCTGTTTTGCCCACTTTACGTCTTGAGCGATTGCGCGCCACTCTTGCTTATTAAGTAAATCAGGGGATATGTATAACTCCCACATTGTGACACCTCGCCCCAAGTACATCAGGACTTCATTGCTGAAGGACTCCAATGATTCATTCATTCCACCAAGCAAATTAAGTCGTCCTTTTATTATCCCGTGTGTCATCAGACCTGACATTGGAAAGATCAAATTTTGCTTCCTGAAGTCATTGAAAAGAACCGCATCCCGGTATGTTATCGACTTATCCCTGTCATTTATACACGGGACATCTTCGGCATAAGCATAGTCTTCCCCTTGCATCCAGACCGAGTTTGCATATTTAAGCCACCAAGGCGAGAGCCACGTTCCAATAGTAATGTTTATGAAAATATTTGGATTGACGGTTCGAACTGACTGCATTGCCTCTATAAACTTTCTTATAATTGCTTCGCGCGAATAAAGTCCAGGCAGGTGGCCGTGATTCGGTTCATTGCACGCTAATGGAAGGCCATCCCATTTGAAATAGCCGACGTTATAGTCTTTGGTGAACTGAACCATTCTATTGATGAATTCTTTGCTATATTTTTCACCAGCCAAGCAGTAGAATTCGTTGCCGATTGTTTCATATCCGTGGGATTTACCGAACGCGATTCTGGTATACCGATGCGAATAGCCCCCCAATGGAGATGCCCACAGCCCCAGGGATGTTTGCATTTTTTGAAGAGTATCAACAATCGGAGTAAAACCTTGTGGAAACCGCGTGCTGTCTACTTCCCAGATACTGCTGTAATTGTCCCAACCATCATCCAGTACAAATGCGTCCAGGGATAAACCGTGCTCTTTCTCGGCGATTTTCTCAAAAGTAGCTATCCGGTTAAAAATGTTGTGCGGATTCATTATACTGGCTGAATCCTCGGCGATCGATGGGTTTCTAAAATCGTACCATGAGTTGTAGAGAATAAAAGGGGCCTTGCCGTGAACCTTTATCTTATCTATGTACTCAAGAAATCCCCTTTCTAATGTTTCTGAAGATTCAGCGGCTCCCACCACTGATGTATCACTGACATAGCTATTATTTGTAATTTCTTTACCTACCAGGTAGCCAGTTTCAAGTAAGTTACCATTTATGCGGCTCTCGCAGCCAGGATACTCAACACCGATGAAAAGATCGCCGATAAAAACTGGCTGTCCAAATTCTCCGTGCGAGAAATCAACCGTATCAAATACCATGGACTCAAGGTAAATTCGATCTAGAAATTGAAGACCAGCGGAAGAATCAGCAATCTCAATCCATTTGCGAATGTGAAAATCGCTTGATTTAATGGAATAGTTAACTGCAATTTGAAAGGCGGTAAGAAACGATGTAAATGAGTACTCAAGTCTAAGTATTTTTTCTCCGTCGTTTCTGTCAAGGATTTTATAATCCTTCAGACTAAAATCTGATACTGTAAGCTGAGCGGGATTCTCACCGTTCTGAGCTTTCCCTGCTGCCGGTCCAAGCCCCGCAAAAACGACATCAAGTTTGAACTCGTTCGAGTGAAGTTTATACACTCTCCCTGATCGTTTATTAACAATTCGAGCTGTAAAATATTTTCCAGCCTTCTCTCTGAACGCTCTTTCGATATTTGCATTACCGATAACTATTTCTCCATCGCAAGTCTGTATGTACGCCTGGCTGCCAGCGTACGAAGGTAATGCTAGTAAAAACAAAAGCAAGGTTAATGTAAAGAATGTGGTCGTTTTCATATATCATACCTATTGGTTAATATGTTACCGCTCATCGCAGATACCTGATCGATATATACACCGTTGCATTCATAATCGTCTACGAGGCTGTCCATAAGTCCAACAATCTTGCTCAGCCAGAAGTCCTGCGAAGGATACATCTTAACAAGCCTGCCGGAGAGACTGGTTGTATCTATTGTGTACGAAAATCCTCCATGTTGCCTCACCGCAGTTCGGCGGGAGGTTAATGATAAAACGTACGCTTACGGTATTGTTTTCCTTCCACCAACGCATGTTTTTCCAACCTAACACCGCTTGTTGAGTACCATCAGGCAATTTCTCCACAGATGTAAAATTACATGGCTGATAATTGTTTGTAATGCTCCCTCTCTGCATTCCCTTGCCGAATACTACTTCCCACAGGAGATGTTCCCCTTTAACAGGTCGGACATGATTGTATCCGGTTTTCTGGTCGATTATGGATTCCAAGCCCATTCTTCCGGCGAAAACTTAAGTTTAACGAAATCATTTGTCAGCATCGAACCGTTGGAGGGGTTGATGAGAGTTTGTGCTCTACCTGTTCCATGAAACGAACAGTACGTAGGCATAATTGTAAAAAATGTTAAGTTCGTTTTCATAATCTCTTTTTCGTAATCAATTATTTTTAAAAAAAATAAATTCTATATTATTTAATATTTTTATTTTATTAACCATTTTTTAATTTATTTCTAGTTCATGCTTTGATGGCAGTTTTGGAAACTTTTTATGTGGCTCGCGCTGGTACCAATACGCTACCGATGCGATATCATCTTGCAACGGAAGGTACTGTCCATCACCACGCCAGCCCAATGCCTGGATGGTGACTTTAAGGTTTTTCTCGAAACGGATGGGATCCGATATATGCCATCTATACAACCCAAATCGTTGCTGCGAGTTGTATAGACCGTCCGGTCGAATCACCTGTGGCAGACCCGAGTAGGGTGTGGTGAATTCCTGATATTCCCCCTTATTATCAAAATTGTACGAACCACAGAAATAATCTTCCGTTCCCGTTCCACAAATTGTCGGAAATTCTTTATCGTCATCAATATAAAACTTAATCTCACCCTCGCCCCACCAACCGTTGTTATGAACTCCCCATGCCATATAAGTGCCAACGTAATGCCCCCATCCTTCCACACCATCCAGTATCGTGTAAACGCTCTTATATGGCAATGGATTCAAACGCCTGAATTGTGCATGAAAATAAGCTGCATCATCCGGAATCTCAGTTAGTGCGTAGTTTATCTGATAATATAAAACTATGTCTTTATCGTCGATATTTTCCATGGTAATCCTGGCTTTCTTTTTGAATGGCATAGGCCAATAACAATTGAACGCACTTCCCGGATTAACACAAACAGCAAGCGAACTAACCTGTGCGTACTGACCCCATCCACACGTAAAAAAATCGCCTACCGGAGATTCAACCGAAGGCTCGGTTTCATCGTCCCAGTAGAATCGTAAGATCGAAAAGCGCCAGTGCCCAGTCGGAGTCATCCATATGCTCTGGATCACACCTGGACCCTGAATTTCAGCTAACGTAAAAGTCGATCTAGCTTTTATTACCACAGACGGCGATACTTTCCAGCCCTGCCCCAGATCACGTGCGGCAATTGCACCTGTGCCATTTGTTGCCATACCGCCCTTACCTTTCTCACCAGTGAAATTTTCCGGACTAATAGAACGGCTCTTAGCATCCGATAGCTTGTACAAGTTGCTTAAATTGACATCAATGCCATTAAATTTTTGTTGAGCAAAAGTAGTTAAAGCAACAAACGAAAATAATGACAGGCAATAAAAGGAGCATTTCATGATCAGTTTGTTTGACATAACCGTTTTCCCTGTTTATGAGTTCTTATATATGCCCTGTTTATTGCAACAGGTTAGTTGGATAATGTTTTCCATCCGCATTTGTTCATTTGGGAGAAGATTGTGTTTCTGAATATAATTCCGGCAATAAGAAAGATAATTCCTGGTATCAAACTGCCGAGTATTATTTATCCTACACCAAATAGAAAAGAATAAATCACAGCAACACCAGAAATCCAATTTATCAAATATTGATATTATCATTCATAATCCTGTAATATTTATTGTTCTACCATTCACCCTTTGCAAATTCAAATCCTCTTGAATTTATAAAAGGCTTTATAGCGTTTACTCTCGATAAGAAATTTTCATAATTTTTATTTCCAGTCGGACTCCAGACAACTTCCGCAAAAGCAAGAATTCTTGGAAATATTTGATGCTGTACATCATTTTCAAGCACTAATTCAGTCCATAACGCGCATTCACTTCCTATTACAAATTTTTCTTCACTTTCATTTAAACTGTCTGGTGTTGGATTAAATGAATATACTTTTTCTAAATTCAAAACCGGCATCCAATCGGGTTTACTTTTCTTTTCCTCATTGTTGTTGGGATAATCAAAATAAGTGTATAAACAATTTGCATTAATGGTATAGTATCCGTTCCTTGCTGCTTCCCAGGATTCGCCCGGATGCCAGCCTTCTACAATTTGGTTTTTAGGAACTCCGTCTTTAATGTTTTCTGCCCAGGCTATGGTTTTAACACCTTTTCTTGAGATAAAGCTACAGATGTCCTTCATAAAATAATTTTGAAGCATGTCCTCATTAGCCAGACCTTTTAAAGAAAGCATTTCTCTACATTTGGGACATTTTTCCCAGACTCCCCTCGGTCGTTCATCTCCGCCAACATGGATAACTTCAGGGTTAAAAATATTTATAATCTCAGAGACTAAATTCTTTATAAACTCATAAACCTTACTATTACCGGCACAATAAGTATTACCACCTTCATTTGTGGGGCATAACAATTCCGGATAGCTTTCCATCACTGATCGCGAATGTCCGGGCATTTCAATTTCCGGAATAATTTTTATATAGAGATTTTTCGCATATTGAATTACTTCTTTAATTTCTTCAACCGTATAATATCCATTTCTTTCCACCGCATTCAACGAATCACGGTAAGAACCTATTTCATTTAATCTAGGATATTTTTTACTTTCAATCCTCCATCCTTCGTCGTCAGTTAAATGCCAATGAAATGTATTTAATTTCAGTAATGCCATCACATCTAAAATTTTTTTAACAAATTCTATCGATTGGAAATGCCTGCTTGCATCCAGCATGAAGCCTCTGTAAGAATATCTCGGATAATCGACAATTCTGCAACCTGGGAAATAAAAGTTACCGTCTTTTCTCAAAATAATCTGTAGTGTTTGGATACCATAGAAAATACCGCAGCCGCTCTTGCCGCTAATTTTAATCATTTTACTATTAACTGTTAATTCATATCCGTCTGTTCTCATAGTATCGTTGCTATTTAAATCCAGAAGGATACCTTTATTTTGTTTACCTTTTCTTACCTGAACATTTATTCCAGTTCTTCTGTGTAGTGCGTTTTTTAACATCTCGGCGAGTCTTTTAACTTCCTTAATACCGGATGTAATGTAAATATCACTTCCATTTTGTAATATATATTTTTCATTTGTTGTCACTTCGTAAACCGGCTTAGGAATGATATTTAGGTCTTGTGCATAATTTGAATTTATTGCTAAGAATAAACAACATAATATACATGCAAATAATAAATTCATAGACAACTCCGTATGTTATTTAAAAAATTTAGTTGAATAATGTTTACCCTCCGCGCTTGTGCATATTGGTCGTCATTCCAATTTGTTGAGCTGCCAAATAGTCCATCGGTAAGCGCACCTTTCGAATGGAACTTTGCCTTATCTGCAGCGAAGCTGTACTCTTTGGATACAAGCTGAGTCACAATATAGGGTTTACCTTGCGAGAAGTTGACCATACTGAGCAAAGAGGCGGGTATCAGTAATGTCGTACAAGCGATGACAAACATGGTCGGAATAAATGATCTCATGGGCATGCTGTGATAAGTCATCTGCCGAAATTAAAAAATTTTTTCATTGTGGAATGCTTTTAAGATTTCGGAGGCGACTAATTCATTACCTGTTGTATTAAGGTGAACTCCATCCACAGTTAGAATGCCTTCGCTCAGATTATCAGGGTTGTAGTTCCGGAGGTAGTTAAGGAATACCGAATGGAGGTCGATCAGCATGGAATTTGTTTCATAAGCAACTCTAACACTTAAAGCAGCATATTCATCAAGCATCGTATCCTGAGGATTTGTGCCATGCCGTTTTTCGCCAATCACTGTCGGAGTGCACAAAAACACTTTTGCCCCGGCTACTTTTATTTTGGTTACAATATTCTTGAGTTCGGATTCATAGACATCTTTCGGAGTCCCTTTTAAGTTAGGAAGGGCATAGTGCCAAACATCATTGATTCCAATATAAATTACGGCTACGGTTGGTTTCTTCTGAATGACATCGCGGACAAGTCGCGCCTGCAGGTCAGTAACTTTGTTCCCACTGATGCCGGCATTGATTATTCGTGGAGCATTGACGCCAAGCTTTGTAACAAGAGTATCTCGTATTAGAGTAATGAATCCCTCAGGTCTGTCCCCCAGTTCAGTAATCGAATCGCCGAAAAAGATAATTGTATTCGATTCAGAAAGCATCTGACTTCCGGCTTGATAACTTGCGGCAAAAAACGCGAAGAGAAAAATATAATTCAGAATTTTCATGTTCACTCCCATAAAATAGTAATTCATAATACAGTGTTTAATTCATCATTACTGCTTTTTCAATAAAGCGCCCTTGCACATGAGAAAATACTCGAAAAACCGATAAATATCTTCGTTCGATTCCCTGGTTGGTAAATGACCATAACGATTGGTCATTGCAACACGGTTGCTATATCCCAATAGTTTG
This sequence comes from Fidelibacterota bacterium UBA2242, assembly GCA_002347855.1. Taxonomy (GTDB): domain Bacteria; phylum Fidelibacterota; class UBA2242; order UBA2242; family UBA2242; genus UBA2242. Next base: position 287,782 of record DDYE01000008.1, on the reverse strand, counting down.
TTTACAGCAATAGTGTGGTTAAGCACGATCCATCGCTCAGGTGTATCTTCCGAGCCTCCTGAAACTAGAAACGGACGTGGCGCCATTAACGCATGAAGCTCCTGAAGGTTGTACCCTTCTGCAAGAAGTCTGGGATAGAGACCTTTTGCCCCTGGGACAAGGCCTTTTTTTCGCCAGGTGTTATGCCATGGCGGCGGGTAATAACCAAGATACCATGGTTCCCAATAATTTACATTCGGGCAGTCGTCGTCGAAGATAATCCCTGGGTCAACCCATACAGCACAAGCAAACTTTTCGAAAAGACAAGATGCAAACATCGCCCATTTCCCACCGTAGGAAAAACCCATTATGCCTATCCGCTCAGGATCAACATCGGGATTTTTTGACAAAAGGAACCATGCGTTTGCAGCGGCATATGCCAATACTGAAAGAGGCTGAATCGTGGAATGTTGGATATTCGGATAATATAACGAATATGTTTTTGAATCTGTTGTGGCAGTTGTTCCAAGAGAAAGCGTTACGAATCCTCGCTTAGCAAGCTCGTATGCGAAATTTCTGTTTTTTCTATCGTGTCTTGCAATTGCAGTTTCAGGTTCATAGAAGACCACAATCACCGCAGGTTTTTTCCCCTTGCTATCGGGGATAAGAAGGTAACCCACTGTTTTCTGACCGGGCAACCAATGAAACCTGATGCGGTATTGTGTAAAGCCATCTCTACGTATAGTCGCCAAGATTTCCATTTCCTGGTTTTTTATGAACGGCGGCCATTCTCCCATCATTGCCATCCAGCGATTAAGAATTTCTTCTCTCCTTTTCTTCCACTCCTCAGTAGTCTTCACCATTTGTCCATTATAAAACTCTAAGGGCGAACGGTAGCTACCATATTTATCTTCGAATTCTGGAGGAGGTGAAAAAAATGGTGAGATTTTCCGCCATAAAACTTGCGCCTCACAATTCTTATCATTAAGTACCTGAGTCTTGATATTGACTGAGGCAGCAAGGATAATAGTAAAGACCACGATGTATTTAACTAAATGGGACATTTTGATATTTCTCCCTTCCTTCCTACTCTACTCAAAACCATCTCCTATTTTTTTCACCTTTTTCTGTCCGGTAGGCTTTGAAGTTTAACAGTCGATTTCTTTTCCGGGCCCTTTGAGGTTTCTTCTCCTTTGCTTTATGGTTGATTGACCAGAGGCTGACAGTGGTAAGTCAGATTCAACATATCAGTGTTTCTGTTTAATCGTTCTATAAATTGCACCCGGGTTCAGCCGCTCTGCATAAGACATCAACATAAATGATTCAAGTTGCGTAACTTCATGTTCACTTTCAAAGGCTATCTTAGCAAGTTGCTGCATCTCCCGATCCGCAGCAATCATAAGATCCTGGCGTGCAGGAAAATAACTCGAGAAGATATACTGATGAAACGGCAAGCCGCCATATTTCGCTCCCCACCATCCTGTAGGCTGCGCATGACTTGCTGTAAGCTGCCACTCCCTTTGTGAGACCGGTTTTTGCTGCTGATCCGCTATCCAATTCAGGCACCAAAGGATTTGGGCAAGTGCAGCATCTTTTCTTACACTATCTTTGCTCAGGTATGGCCAACCAGCAGAATAAGCTTCAAGCACGTACATCGGCATTGCTGGGCCTTGTCTCGAAAGCGGTAGTGGCTGCTGGACATTGTTCAAGTCAAGTTTATTCAGCCAATCAACCACACCCAAACCGACGTTGAGGTAGTGCTCATCACCCATGTTCTTGTAAAGCAGGAATGACAGAGAACCAAATAGAGCCGAACTGCACCACCACTCTCCGTCGAATTCCGGCCACAGTCCGTCGGTGACGCCGCCAGAAGGACGAACGTAGTTCTTCATCACCAAGGAGGCGAAACACTGTACAGAATTAAGGAAACGTTTTTGTTCTTCGCCATTGCACCTCACAGCAGTGGCAAGTACACCCATTGCTATAGAAGAACAGTCGGCTACATACCAGTCGCCTTTCGACTCACCTGGCTTGCGCCCGTAATTCATATAATACGCTCCGGCTGGAATCATTTTTTCCCGAAATCTAACCATTTTCTCCGACCATGAGCGAGCGGCATCCAGATACTTCTTGTTGCCCGTCATATCATATGCAGCGCAGAGAGCACGAACGCCATACGAATCTATAAAGAACGGATCTTTGCTGTTTTCGTCTTTGACTTTAGCGACCGCTAGATCACATAGTCGAAGAAAATGCGCGTTGAATTCCGAATCGGTAACCTGATAGGCATGAACTTGCGGCAAATAAATCAACTCCATATTTCCAAGCAACCCTGCTTCCCGAGGCAGCGCTGTTCCTACGAAAACAATGGTCATAATCTGGACCAGTGCTATGAATGTGTAAACATTCTTTGACAGTGCAAAAATCTTTTTCATAACTAACTCCTTTCCTCTATTTAGAATTTAGAGTTTAGCGAATACTATACTATTTTGTCAAGCAACAAGTACCTGGCACATCCTCTCAGGCCATATCGATAACTATAGAACGTGATACCGTGGAGATAAACCTTCCACTGACCATCAGCAAAGTTAGTTGATGAACCAATAAGTCCATCTCAGGCTATTTAATCATCAACATCTTTTTGACTGCCGAGCGGCTGCCGACAACAAGACGGTAAATGTATATTCCACTCGGCAGGCGGCTCGCATCAAATATCACCGCATGAGCTCCTGCCTTTTGCCATTCGTTCACCAGCGTTGCCACTTCTCTACCGAGCATATCGTAAACTTTCAAACTCACAAAACCTGAATTCGAAAGTCGATATTCTATAGTCGTCGTTGGATTAAATGGATTGGGGTAATTATGGTAGAGTTCAAATCCATAAGGTATTGCCTCTGGCTCCTTGAGAGATGTGACACGGAGTGGGTAGCTTACTCTCAAATTATCTACATAAATGACGCCACCGTATGTTTTGTTTTGAATACGCCTGACCCCTCCGCCAAGCAGGACACCAACTTGAGTGAGTGTTATCGGATAGTTAAAACTTGAGGAGCTGCTTGATGCATACGCAGGTATCGGAACAAATTTGGTTGAGTCGCTTGCCAGCACTTTGGAATGAAACTGAAATTGTCCACCATCATCGTCAGTTACTGTAAAGAACACCACATGGGATAGCGAATCGGATTGAACATCTATCCACAGAGAATCTGGCACGCCGTAGATAGGGATCCGCGTGTTCAGGTACACATAACTAGGGTTCAAATTGTAAGTGAATTTGTAATTGATTTTCAACGACCTCTTTCCAATTGATGAGCGATTTTCCGCCAACGTAATAAACGTGTTTGCAGTATCCACATTCTTGAAAGTAAAAAACCAGCCTGTAGTGCTCTCAATAGAATCCAATAGAGTGAAACCTCTGCCAATTTGTACACTCACTTCGGCAGTGTCTGCAAGTCCAAAATACGAAGCTGCTATGAAAGTGCTACCTGACTGTCTCCCGTGAAACACGCTGTTGCTGTCAATGATGCCTACAGCCGTATTCGTAGAAAACCATAGCACCTTTGACCTATCAATGGAGCGCTGTATTCCATCAGTGTCATAAGCTCGCAACTTAAATGTTACGGGGCGAGTGGTATCTGTAACTACTTTTCGCGGAGCGATTACGATATTTCGAAGGCCCTTCACGACAACGAACGCTGAGTCGTGGAGATTCTCATAACTTGCAGTAACATATCCACTGTCGATAGAGCTTCCCGCTTTGAAAAGTCCATCAGGTGATATAGTTCCAATCCGTGGGTCAGCAGTAAACTGAACTTTAGAAAGATCGACTTGAAATGGATTATAATATTTGTCCTGTACTGATATGCTGAATCGATAGGTCTCTTCTTTAAAAATCCTTAGTCTCTTTGGCTTAATCTCAATGGAGTATGCCACAGTATCTCGCCTTGCGGTTGAGACAACGAGCAAAGCATTTGTCACTCTGCGTTCAGTTGGATCAGAGGGCGAATTGACGACGGAACCGCGCACCACCATTGTTGTCGAGCCACCACCATCGAAGTTTATTCCGTGGTAGACTCCAAGAGAAATCATAAGTGCGGCAAACTCTTTGAGAGTCATTCCAACGCTGAAACCAGCTTGACGACCATCCACTGTGATTAGATAAAGTTTAGAACTATCAGCCGAAATTCCGGCACCTGTTCGCGGATGTCGCTGGTATGTGTGGTCCGGTCCACCTTCCTCTGCATACCCCTGATCAACATAGTCAAGTCCGTTGAAGACTATCTTCGGGAATCCTCCAATCATTTCTTTCAACTTAGTAAGACTCGGAGTTAGATACAGCGCAATTTTGACTGTGTCGCCTTTATGCAGTTTGCTTGATAGGAAAGTAGATGCAACGTCATGTCCTGAGAGAACTGCACCACCTTTCGGGATCGGCATATTTCCCACATATCCCACTATGGTATCCACAACACAAGCGATAGTGTCATTGGCAAACCATTCACCAAGAGGATGCACCTTCACCTCGGTGCCCCATTGGTTTGTGCCTGTGGTGCTTCCCATATAGGAGTTGTAAAGAATAAGTGCATTAGTGTATCTCCACTCGTTGACTCCATTGATATTGACCGCAGTGTCACTGGTTATGAGGGAACCGCTGAATGACACAATGCTTAAGGAGGGATGCTTGTCCATATCGAAACCAAGAGTAGATGTTTGGATTGGTCGGCGAAGTATTTCACCATTTTTCACCTGAACGTTGATAGGGCGGTCGCCAAAGAAATCCCCATTCACTGCACCGACAACGAAATGGCCATCGTAGGTATTTCTATTTGCCATAGAACTTGTCGTTTCAAATCCAGTAAGTAGATCCTGCCCCTTTGCGGTCTCAATCTTCACAAATGGATTTTTTAGATCGATTTCAAGGACGTTTATGTTCCACGGGACAGAGGAAACATAAATTCTGGTATAAACAATCCCCGGTCCGACAGGCTTGCTCACGAGTGTGTCGTATTTGACCTGACTCACTGAAAATGATGGCATCAGCGTAGCAAGCCAGAGCAATGCCCATCCGAGCGACAATTTTCTCAATGTTCTATACTTCATGTTTTATATCTTCCTATATTTGACTGTGACATATTACTTGATGAGGAGCATTTTCCTTGATTTAGAATAATTTCCTGCAATCAGCCGTACTATGTAAACCCCGCTTGGTAAGTTAGAACCATCAAACTGGCTCTTATAGAAGCCGGGTGATAGTTCTCTATCAACCAGCGTTGCCACCTCTCTGCCGAGCATATCATAAACTTTCAAACTCACAAAACACGAACTCGGAAGTCGATACTCTATAGTCGTCGTCGGATTAAATGGATTTGGGTAATTATGCTTAAGTTGAAAGTCCTGAGGTGTGACCGATTCCCCTGCTACTTCCGAAATATTAACCGACCTCTTAAGCATTATCGCATCTGCAACTAAATACTGATTAGTATCGGCTCCTGACATAGATGACAACGTGACCGCCCCTACTTGACTTGCTTTGTATTCAAAATTCCCCAGTCTCAACCAACCATTGACAGCCAACTGTTGTGAGGTCACCACCGAATCAGAACCATTGTGATTCAACACTTTGTAGAGGCATCTATTGGAAACAGTATAAAGAGTTTGTGGTACACTGGCATAAACGTCATAATACCCATCTTGATAAACCTGGAAAGGCCCCCATTGTGCACGAACAACCTTTGTTGATTGCTTTATAATCATGCATGAACCACCCACTGCATTGGTGTCTTCCAGCGATACCCATGGGTACCGAAACGTCCAAAATTTTGATGGAGTGGTGTCATCAACTACCACTACCGTGCGGTCAGGATTGTAAACAACGGGTATAGTAAGGTTGAGAGTATCATAGTCAGCGCTCACCAAACCAACTGCGCGGAGTGCGTATTGCTTGTTTGCTTCCATCGGGGAAACAACCACATTTAGGACTGAGTTGTCATAGTCATTAAGAAACACTGAAGCTATTGTGCTGCTGTCAGGAAAATATATTTTAGTGCATGAGGGCAGAGGACTCAAAAGGTTCTGATTGAACTTCAACAATATCTGATTAATGTCGGGGACGGCTTGATCTTCAAGCTGAAGGGGAATTCTACTCCGCAATCTAAAAGCGTCAGCTATCACATTTCCATTCCCATTTCCACTGATGGTGACGATAACACTATCACCAGAATCAAAATGGAACTTGTCTATGAAATTCCATTCGTTAAGCTTTTTTGACTGGTCAATTGTATCAACTTTAGAGAAAGAGCCGGATACGATGTCGAGCACCACCGATTTACAATTTGTGCTGCTGTCGCCAGCCCAGAAGCCATATAGTGAATAGCGCTCGCTTCGGGGTATTCTAAAGGCGTATACAGCGCGGTTGGCGCTAGATGCGGATGCCGTATAGTATGTTGGACCGTATCCACCGCGGGGGCGATATACTGGTCCATAACCGCCATCTATGAGAGTCCATGAGCCCTCTTTAATGAAAACCCCAGGCATCCAATTGTCGATTAACAGATCATCGTGGCTTGGTAAGGTAAATGACTGGTAAACCGAATCTTTCAGATAATCCAGGCTGTATTTACTCAGGCTACCGTAATAAAACATTACCTGTCCAGAGGCATGAGCTTTCCTTGCATCTCGTATTTCAGTAACCACGTTGGAAATTGGACCAGCTCCATAGTCTCCGACTCCTATTCCCGCATAAAGTTTAAAACCATCCGGAACTAAGGTATTACAAAGTTGCAGCTGATATGAAAAGCTAGTTGGGGGCAGGTAAAGCATTGGTTCCAAGAGATCGACATATCCCATTCTTGCCCAGACATCCCAGGCTTGTAACACACCCCACCTGCTATAAGCAGGCGGAACAACAGCACCTGTGACGATGCACCTGGGATTAATTTGCTTTACACATTGATATATTTTTCTTACTACATTCGTCACCTGAAGAGCCCTCCACGAGCTCCAGGCTGGGTCATCATCTGGCAGTGTGAGAGGGTCGACACTTCCAGTCTCTCTCATGAATCGAAACCGCGAACTATCCGAATACGATAACGTATTATCTGGATACCTCATCCTGTCCGTCTCAATACCGTCAATATCCGGATATCTTTCAGCACATTCCTTATGTAAATTGACAATGAAATCCGCAGCGGATGGCACTGCCGGGTCAACCCACCACTCATAACCATATATATCTCTAATAAAGTGCTTAGCTGTGTCCCGTTGAACCATCGCCCAGTCAGGATGTAACTTAATAATATTAGGAGTATCAGTTGAGTCGTCGCTGTTGCCAACCCAGAAACCCCACTCAAACCAGGCGAACACTTCAACGCCATGCTTGTGTGCAATGTCGATAAGTGTTCGGAGAGGATCGGTCCCAGTGAAGTTGGGATTCTGCAAAGGCCCTCCAGCATCTGAAACTACGCTGCTTGGATATATCGTAGAACCGTGATGCCAAACGCAAATGTATATAATGTTGAGATGTGCAGCGCTGACAGTCTCGACAAGGTTCTCAATACCAGTAGTACCATACTGAAGATAATTACTTGTGACCCAAACACCTCTTGCTTCGGGATCGGGTAATTTTGCAGCCATCAATTGAGATGAACAGGTTACAAGCAAAAAAATGACAACCAACAAAACGGTCACAGAAACAACTTGCCTGCCTGCGTCTTCACGGTTACATAAAATCTTTCGATTGCCGGACAGCCAAAAAGGCACCGTCCACCAACCGTTTTTACCGCGTATGCGGGTATGTGAAAAAGCTTGCCAAAATTTCCGCTCATTCATGATACTAAGCTCCTATATTATCGCGTATATTGCTCCGCTATTTGCCCTGCATGGTAACCAATGGTTGTTTTATGTCCCTCTCCCCCTTCTCCACGTTGGTGAATAAATGAACACAAATGAAGCAGATAGCGTTATACTTAACCGACAAATTTCGTTACCTTAAGAGGAGCATCTTTATCGACTTCTCTCCCTTGTCAGATAATACCCTACAAAAGTACACGCCTGACGTCAAATTCGTACCATCAAAATAGAAATTATGGGTGCCTTGAGCAAATCTAGCATCGGCAAGGATCTTTACAACTTGACCCAAAGAGTTGTAGACAACAACCTTTGCCCGTGTGGAACTCTTGAACCAGACAGTGATAGCTGTACCCAGATTAAACGGATTGGGAAAATTCTGGCATAGTTCAAATCTCAACGGAACATTGTCCGCATTTTCATGCACATACGTTTCCGTGTTCGTTTCGAACACATACACTCTTTTTGCATCGGCATCGGTCACATAAGCAATTGAGCCATCGCTGTTGAATGCAACATCTGCAGGCGCTATAAAAGGTGCTCCACTTGTATCAACTGTACTCTTATCCTGTGAAGTACTGCTTGGCAGCTCGTCCACCTGAACCGCAAAAGTTCCCATTATCTGAAAACCTTTGACCCATCTGCGAGCCGAATCTGTTCCACAGACAAATAGACACCCTGTCTTTGGTTGTATGGCAATTCCATAGGGTGGGTGTGTTCCTAAATGTAAAAAGCCCATCCCATCTATTACTCTGAGAGCGTGATAACCAAGAGGATTGGCGCCGGTGCCACCCGTCCATTTAGTAATGCCGCCTGTCGGGACAATGTTGCCATTCCCGTCGATCCCTGAATTTCGCGATGTAAATACGACCGCGCTCGTATCGTTCCAGTAATTGGAATCGGGATAGACTGCAACGGACCGGATGAGATCAATTAAATCAGGCCAAGTGAATCGGCCCCCAGGCTCCATGGGTGTACTCCAGTCAATATGTGCGAAGGCAATCGTGGAACCAAATTGCGACGAATTCTTTCTGCCGTCGATTGTGCCGATGGTCGACAGGTACGACTGACCAAAGTAAATGTACCCGTCTTTTGAACAATCCAATCCGCCGTACCAGGTTCCATAATCACTGGTCTGGGGACTTTTGAATACGACTCTCTTTCCCGGGTCTCCGTTCGGCAAATAGAACATCTCTGAATAAGGGTAAAAATAATCGCCAGAACTGGAATGAACTCTCGCAATAACAAAAATATCATTACCTTTAGAGGTGATGCCCGTTACGTCACGCACGCTGTCCGAATCAGCGAAAGCTAAAACAAGATGAAGTACACTATCACTTGGCGCTGCTTTAAAAAGTGCATTGAGTGCCCTGGGATTATTTACCCTTGAAGACGTAACCCACAGGTTGCCAATCGAATCGACAGTACACAAATACGGCGATATTGCAAGTGTATCCGTTACGTTGAACCGCATAACCCGTGCAAATTTGTAAGTCCAGGTTTGAGCAAAGAGGGTCGGGGCCAGGCAAAATATCGTTGCCGAAAACATTAACAAAAGAATCCTCTTGCAGATTATCCACGAATTTTTAGGCACAACGGTTGTTGTGACATTTCGTATCATAATTTACTCCGCCTTAAAAACACAAGCGATCCATCCCGCCCCAGTTCATTTTGACCTGGGACGGGATGGACAAAAAGGCTCAGAGATCACTTGAGAAGCATCATTTTCTTAGTGATGGAGACACCGTTAGATTCCAGTCGGTAGAAATAAACTCCGCTGCCTAACCCACTTCTATCAAAGCTTACTGTATAGCTGCCCGCATGTTGCATTCCAGAGACCAATATCGCTACTTCTTGCCCAAGCATGTTGTACACCTTCAACGTTACAAAGCCATTCATCGGAAGTGAATATCTTATCTGAGTTGTCGGGTTAAATGGATTAGGGTACGCATCGTAAAGGGCAAACCCATCCGGAACTTGAGAGACTGTTTCTGAAACACCCGAACCTCCAGTAAACCAGCCTGGATCTCCAATCGGTTTGCCATCAGTGCCGCCTGTCTTTAAAGATGCGTTGGTGTATTGCATATCGGCAGTCTCAGGAAGAGGCCAATATGGAATCCAGTTGTCACCACTGACATTTTGTATCTTATAACCCCAACCAATCGTCGGTGACTGATGTCCCCTGATCAGATTGAAGTAGTTCAGTAGACCAAGCCCGTAATCTTCTCCACCGGCAATTACGTTTGCAAATGAAGAACCGTATCCAGGATCGACGCCAATCAAATTACCTGACTCCGTGAAACCAGGCCAAGTGGTTTTGTTATTGAACATGTTGGTAGTTCGAGTATTCATCCAGACAGGGGTGTAAAGCGAATCGTTACCACTATGGGTGTTATTCCATCCAGTCCAGAAATCTGTAATCGCCTGAGGTTGGAAATAGACATTATTTCTGACTTCAACAGTTCTTTTCGCCTCTGCCAACATTCTCCAATCTGGCTTTCCAGCATCCTCAGGATCAAAAACCTCAACACTCGCCATATTCATTGTATCCAGGTCGATAATTGAGGGGACTTCTGGCGAGAACATCTGAAACCACCATGGATACTCCTCTTTTGTTTGGCCACCAGCCCATACACCATAGAAGATATTGTCATTAATCTTTGCAGAAAAAACAGAAAAGATCCAGAGTGGTTGCAGGAAGCTGAATACGACGCTGTTATGACAAAATTCGAGATACCGAGCTGGGTATTTCATCACAACAGAATAAGCGTTTGCGCAAAAGATCGTATTGTACTTCATTACAACTGAATCAACGGCAGGTACGGCCGGCCATAGGGGTACTAAAATCTCTGAATCAGTCCAACATGCGGGATCTACGCCATTCCTGAATTTGCAGTTAGTAATGAAGAAATCGCACCAATTCCCAGTGTATCCAAATACGGCGCCATGATTGTACTCGAAGATAACGTTGTCGGCATACACCTTTACAGAATCCGCGCTCGCAAGTACATCTTTTCCAGGATGGTTATAGGAACCATTTGTGGACAAATCCAAAATATATAGATTTTTGAGTCTTAGGATTAACCCATTTTTAGTTAAGCCAAACAAAAGGTCGGGTATTGAGCCATCATGCAGAACTCCTGGCTGTATGCAGGGAGGACGCCTGTCAGGACCCAAAACCCCTATAACCGTTATGTTGGATTTAGGTAGTACTGGTCCTAAAAAGATGTACGTGGTATCCAGAGATACAAGTTTATACACGCTGTGCGCCTGTACCCCTGTAGCCGTAGTGTCTCCGTTAATAACCTCATCAAGAGTCGGACCATTAGCATAAACGACAAGAGTGTCGCTTTCACCAGCCAATGTTTTGCCTGGTAAGGCTAACAACACCATCGCCGCTATGACAAGCATCACTATAGAAAAAAATAACCGTCTCATTTTGTTACTCCTTCTACTTAAAATTGGTTTTGAATGAATTTGAAAATGCTGCACTTGATGCGAGCATACATCAAATAACCCTGCCATATTAAAGTCACATATCTTCACCTCCCTTCGTCTCTATTATTTTTTTTGTCCCCAAAAACAAGGTTGTATATAAATTTCTAAGTCATATATCTTCACCTCCCTTCCGTTTCTGTTATGTTGATACTCCATGAACTCTGTGTTTTTGTGAAATAGTACGGCGTGCGAAATAACCGCACAGCGAACAGTCTTGAAACTGCCGCTCGGTCTTGGTTCAAGTCGACATTGGGTGTAGTGTGGTATACTCATACAACTTAGAACCTCCAGCGAAGCCCCACATCGGCAGTGAATCCGTAATCCTGTATATTAGTTGGTGGCCCACCTTGAATCACAGCCATATCTTTTGCGCTGTTGATGTTGTTGAAATCAGCATAAATCTCAAGTCCAAACCAAGGTAAACGCTGCTTGGCAGCTATGTCCCATCGCCTATACGCCGCCGTGTAGCCTCTCAGCTGGGGCCATTGACTTGGCGACGTGAATATATCATCTTGATGAACCAAAGCTACTCGGATCGAAAAGCCTCTGTAATCAAATCCAAGCGAAAGGTTTAGTATGTTGTCAGGTTGGTAGACAAAACGGTCTGTAAAAGATGTGTCAATATACGTAATTCTACGGCCGTCCGACTTAGATAATACATACGGGTACTTAGCTTTTGATTTGGTATGAGTGTAATTAACACCGAGAATCAACCCAGATAATGGTCCTGGCAAATACCAAAAATGAGTTTGCCAACTAAGTTCCAGCCCGTAGACTTGATTGCTGTATGGGTTATTTTTTGTTGTATATATTCCGTACGTGGCGTTGGGATTAAAGTTCGCTATGTTTGTGGGTAAATACTTTAAAGCCTCTTGACCTTTAACAAAAAAACTCCAGGAGTATAACATATCAGTGATCCGCTTTAAGAATGCTCCTGCAGTGAACAAACCTATCGCATTACTATGAAAAGATAAATAGGCATCATAGTTCCTCGAATGAGCAGGAACTAGAGCGAAATTGTTCCATCCGATTGAATTCCCTGACATGTCAATCTTAGGAATAATAGCACTGAAGTTCGGATAAGCTAATGTGTTTGTGTAAGAAAGGCGTACATCAAACCATGAGAAGGGTTTATACCTAAGGGTTACATCAGGTAACCAGTAGCTATGATTCTGAGTGATGGTTGTGTCATAATGATTGTATGTCCAATATGACTCAGGACTCGTTATGCCTCTGATTCCGGTATAGGTTGTTTGTAACTTCTGATATCTGACCCCCGGAATGATTGTAAGCTGATCGCCCACTTTTACGGTGGTCATAACATAAAATGCTGTATGGTTTTCATAACCAGAATAGTCGTTTATAGTCGATAAATAATTATTATGTCCATAGGTCCCTGCGTTACCACTATTTGCAATAACGTCTTTATTCCTTTTTAAAAGATCAGCCAATTGGGATAGCATGTCATAATTCAAAGGCGCAGTCATTGCATAATCACCGTTGAGAAATGTGCGGTAGCAAAAGTTCGAATCGAGAAAATAATTGATGCTTATCTGTGTTCTATTCATCGGGAACCCGAAGTACGAATTGATCAGATTGTCGACGAACATTGCGCTACCCGAGTTGAGTAGTTGAGGAGTATCGTATTCGTCAAATGCATAAGATCTTGATTCGTGCCTGAATTTTCCTCCAAACTTTATTTCTGCACTGATTGCCTCGGACAAATTGATACCGGTTTTCAAATCGAGTGAAGCGTTCAATGATCGAGATTTGGTGAAACTATTATAGTTATCAAAATAAACCAAGTAGGTACTAGAGAAGTTGCGCTGAGCCGCCATCGGAATATCTTGGGGATTTACATTCTGCATCCGTGCAAACTGGCTGAGTCCTCCTGAAGTTTGAGAAAAACTTACATCCCAGTTATCCGGACACTTTGTCTCAGAGTATGTATGAGCCAATTTCAAGTTCAGGTTGAAAAGGGACAGATTTTTGTCAATAGCAATGGCATCTGTAACAGTGTTTAGCACATCACGTGAACTTGAAAACCCATAATAAAGCATGTTGCTGCCTATATGGAACGATTCCACGCGTGACTGGCTGTTCGTTATTCCCGAACTTCCAAAATTTATAAGCTTGAGAGTACCATCATGCAATCTATAATCCAGGTTAAATGCCCCATTGTAACGCAGTCTGTCCCGCGGGATATCTGAAAGATATACTCCATTGATGAGATATTCCGTCTTGCTGTTCCCGAAGTGAGTATACCCAACCCCGAGCTCATCTGATGTGAGATTTCTTCTCTCGATGCCGACTTGTGCAAATAATCCTAGGCGATCATTAAAGACTCTATTCTCAATGCTCCCAACAAACTTATAGTTGTTATACCTATAATCATACGCATTCGGTAGATTATTATAACCCCCCTGGACAAGTAAATTAAGTCCAGGAATCCCTGGCTTTTTAACACGTGCTTCCCGCATATCAAAATTCACAACCCCTCCAATTACATCTGCGTCCATATCCGGGGTCACCGTTTTTGCTACCTCAATACCTTCGAGCATATCAGACGAAATCATACTCAGGTCGGTGCTGCGATCATCTGGGTCAGATGAGCCCATCTTAATACCATCAATTGTGACCTGGTTATATTTAGGTGCGAGCCCGCGAATAACCACTTTGTATCCTTCTCCACCACTTCTGAGAACAAAAACCCCCGGAAGTCTACCCACTGATTCAGCAGCGTTAGCGTCAGGTAGTTCTTTAATCTTTGCAGCAGAAACAGCATTTATAACCTGAGTCGAACTGAGTTCTTTGTTAATGGCTTGTGCCTGACCGCTTGCTTGAGCTGTTACGACAACTTCTTTACCTTGGATGGCAACTGCTTCTAGGCTGAGGTCAATCTTCACATCAGCTCCTGCCGCGACCTGAATGTGGGCTTCCTTGGCTTTATAGCCGATATATGTGGCGCGGATCGTGTAGGAACCAGGTGGTACATTGGATATAACAAATTTTCCATTTAAGTCCGTCGATGCCCCAATGCTGGTACCCATGATGACTACATTTGCACAGGGAAGCGGATCGCAGGTCTTGGCGTCCCTCACATATCCTTTTACAATGGCATTTTCCGCAGCGAAGACAGAACCTATCAGAAAGGAAATGATAAAAGTTGTAATGCCGACAGCGGCGATAATTCTTTGGCGCATCATACACTCCTTTGGTGATTTGATATCATGGATCATTATTATCAATTATCCTAATTTATATTTTGTAGATTCTTTCATAGATAGCTAAATTCATATAAGTAAAAATACCTTGGTATTATAGACTTATCTGTTGTTATCAATAACGACCGAGAATGCAGAATCACCTAAATCTTCCTTTGCAAATCTTGCCTCAAGAGTTCTCTCTTCGGCTGGAAATAGTGTTACAAAGTTATCGGACCAGAATGTCGGAAGTACTTCTTGATTATCATTCTTTTTTACTATTGCAAGCCGGTTCATAATCGACAGCTTCTTCGTTGGATTCTTCACTTTAACATATACCAAATATTCTCTCTCTGTCTCCTTAACGGTGTACGTCATATCCAATTTCACATTCTCAAGCTCCGACAAGTTGTAAAAATCCGGCGGCGTTTTTGATGATTCCCAATAGAGATTGCTCGAAAGAATCCTCCCACTACTATCTACTAATTCCAGCCTTATAAAATAGATCGGCGTTACTTTTGACAACTGAGGTACAGCAAAAACCTCCTGATAACGATCTGGTCCTAAATTTATTTTCTTCTCACACTCCCATCTAACTTTAAGATTGAAATCGTATAGCCTAACCCGAACCGTCACATTGTTTATCGGTCTAGGATACGTGTTTATTACAGATACTTTATAGTCATTAGCATTCATCTGGATGTGCAATGGCTCACACGCCCTCTTGACGTAATAGTAGGCAGCATTGGGATTTAAGAACCAATCATATATTTCCCACGCAAAGTCCGGATAACTCGCGTTTAATTTCCATATCATTACACCACTGGTTATGTCCCACATCCGGGAGTTTGCCGCTTCAAACATTGCACGGTAACTATCGGCATTTACTAACTGTGCAGTGCGGGCATAGTCGTCTACACGCTTGGTCTTGAAACCATAGTAATTTCTAATGGCGTTATCATACGCCCTAAACGCGTACCCATTCCCGTCCCATGCCCCATGTTCTGCCCAAACACTATCCAGCGGGAAGTAGGGATTTTCTTTATCACTTCCTAAATTAAATATAAACTTTTTTAAACTGCTTAGAGTTGGTACGGCTGGTACTCCCAGTTCATTGCGGAACATTTGGTCCTTTACCTCTTTTATTATGTCAAAATAGAATGATAAGGGATGCCATGTGTAGCCAGGGGGACCTACATCGGTCGTTCCAACAGGAAGATCATCTTTTATATACGGGCTTAACTTTTCCCAATCCCACCAGATGGCTGTAGAAGCTAAAAATACTCTAGTGGTATCAAATTTTCTAAGCTGATCTTTCAAAGCATAATATAGGTCGCTATCCGGCAGCGACTCATTTGCAGTACACCAAGCTACCAAGCATGGGTGGTTTCTATATCTCAGAATAATATCCTGCGTGCTCTGTTTAGCAAGATAATGATCTAATGGATAGTGAGCGCTCTTTGTCCCCGGTACTATCATCCAGCACTGGTAAAATACTAACCACCACAACAGGCCATATTTATCGCACGCTTCCATTAAATCTTCCTGAGGAGAGGGCATATCTTCACTAGATACAAGGTTCAGGTTTGCGTTCGCTATAAGCCTCACTTGATCATATATATTCTTTCTGCTGTTGTTGAGCAGCATGTCGGGCTGAATCCAGCCCCCCTTGCAGAATATTCTTCTCCCATTTACATAAAATACCCTGCCATAATACCCGTTGAGTTCGTGTAACTTGCTCGTCACCTTTCTTATCCCAAATATTGTATTCCTTATCGCCGACACTTTCCCATCGACTACATAAGTCAGTTGCAAATTGTGCAGATATTGCTGTCCATAACCATAGGGCCACCATAGATGTGGATTTTTTATCGTTAACTGGGGAAAATCTTTGTAGCTTATGATCACTTCTGCTGTTCCGTTCGCGGGTACGGTAACCTCTTTTTCAAAGATTACACATTTCATATTGGCGTGGTAGTGTTTCACATAGTCACCCATATCTACGTCTGTTAATAAATCAATTTTACCATTCAGCAATCCTGCTTGCTCTTCATCGCTTGCATTTACCAAAGTGGCGCTGATAGTCAAATTTGCTACTGTCGTATCAGGCAATGGCAAATCCGTTACTATATAGGGATTGATTATATCCACTGCGCCCGTGAAACTTAGATATACCTTTCGATATATTCCCATGTTTCTATCACGCACAGGGAGGGCACAGTCCCAGCCTCCTGATATCTTGAGGGTCATATCCTTAAAGAGATCTTCGGCAGGACCACGATTAGGTCCGAATACCTTCATCTGCGTTCCTGGAATTCCTGGATGATCCACAGGATATATCTTCACAGCCAGGTAATTCGTCCCCTCATCATTTATTGCGCTGGTTACATTATACTTAAAACGCCGAAACATCCCGACAACCTTACTGGAGTCCGCTATTCTTTTTCCGTTAAACCAAACCTCTCCCCTATAGTTTATTCCATCGAAATTTAACCAAACTTGTTTCCCTTTATCTTTCTCCGGTATTTCGAACTTTGTTCTGAACCAATAAGGGTCTTTCCAGGGATTTACATGATTTGGCAAATAACTATACTTTGCCAAGTCGTTTTCGGTATTAAACTTATCTGATATATCCGGTATCAAATAATTATTCATGTCCAATCGTGGGTCCGGATAGACTCCGTTCTTTACCAATCCGTTTAGAACTGTTGTAGGTACTTCAACGGGATACCAAGCGGTTGTCGTATAATGTCCAGTCGAGATTTCCTCGCCACTTGTCTTTTCTAATATCGTTGATATCATTTCCCACTTAGATAGAAAAATTTTTCGTTCCTTCAAACTTTCATTGTCCTGCGCAAGCACACTTTGTACAATGCACACAATAGAGATTGAAATAAATATCTTTACCCACATCCTCATCGTTATCTCCTTCGAATATTTCTAAAATTTATTTTATCCTCTCTCATAAGGCTAAGCATGCCGCTCCTATGAAACCAGCGTTTGAACCTAACTTTGCGCAAACTATCTTTGTCCTCTCAGCAGGAGTGCGACAAATATGTTTACGTAGATTGTCTTCCATCGAGGAAGAAAAAAATTTGAATGCATTAGATATTGATCCCCCCAATATTACTATCTCAGGGTCAAGCAAATTTATCCCCCATGATATCGCCGCAGCTAAATGCTTGCCGAATTCCTGCCAGGTTTTCAAGGCGCTTGCGTCTCTCTTTTCTGCCAGCAATTCAATCTCCAGTGCAGATTTTTCCTGTCCGCAAATTTCTTTATAAATTTTTGAAACACCTGCGCCAGAAACCATGTCTTCAATCGTTCCATTTCCATATGGCGATAGCCATATTTCACCAGCCGAGCTAGTAGAACCGTTGAATATTTTCTTATCCATAATTATTGCACATCCGAGGCCAGTACCAAGAGTAAATCCGAGCACACAATTCTTCCCGACACCGCTGCCGAATAGCGCCTCACCGTAAATCAAACAATTTGCATCGTTATTCATGTAAACCGGTAGGTGATAATGCTCTTCCACGGTCTTTTTCAATGGAAAATAATGCAACGTCGGCAGTTGCGGACAATCGAGAATAATGCCGTACTTTATGTCAAGTGGTCCGGTGACACCTAATCCAATTCCTTTAACGTCGTCAATCCTTACTGAACTTCTTCTGATTACTTCATCTATTGAACTCGTGAGTCTTGCAATAATTTTTTCGTGTGACTCATGGCCATTGGTTGCGACCTTTACTGGTTCACATAGTATTTCGCCTTTCTCAGTGATTGCTCCGGTCAATATTTTAGTCCCACCAAAATCTACACCGATGAGCATCCTATCCTTCATTAGCCTTTTCCTTCTATTCTTCTATATGACTTCATTGCTCTCCGAAATTAAAGGCGCCGGCTGTACATCCAATTTCCCCTTTCCCCATACTGCCAAAGCGAAGACATAGGTGAAAGCAACTAAATTTATTATCATCGCCCACTTCATGTTCGACATACTACCTACTGCCCCCACCAGCCATCCCCAGAAAGCTCCTCCAACAATAGCCGTTCCTAATATCCCCGAAATAGTCCCATGATTAGAATCGAAACTATTGATTGTAGCACTGAATATTGAAGTGAACGAAGCACAGGTGAAATATCCGACCAATGCGAAGGCAATTAATGACACATTTTCACTGCCGAGAGTTGCCACTGCCAGCATCGCGACTGTACCAAAACTGTGAAAGATGAATAGATTTTTTTCGCCTATATGCTTCATCATTGGCGCAATAAATAGCCTCCCGAGTGCTTGCAAAAGCCAGAATAAACCCACTACCAGAGCGGATTTTGATGGAAACGCTGAATACCAAAGAGATCCAGTTTGAAAGAATGATTCATGATTACCAACCCCGTGTATCTTATTCATGAAGATTAGAATATAAGAAGAGGTTCCGACCTCAGCTCCGACGTACAGAAATATTCCGATAGTATAAGTTATTATTATAGGATTCCTTAGAAGGGATCCAATCTGAGATATTTGTATTTTCTCTTCTTCTAAAAGCCGTACTTGTGGAAACTTTGCAAAATATAACAAAACAAAAAGGACGGCATTTACGCAACCAAAGATTAGATATACGAAATTCCAGGAAAAGCCATTGCACTGGACAATGGGTACCAGCAAAGGACTAAATGCATACCCAAGTGCGCCGATACCGATTATGGCAGTCAAGTTTGCAGTATATCGAGACGGCGCATCTAGTTCGCGTATGAAAGGATTGCCTGCCGTTTGAATTGCGGTAACCCCAACGCCTATCGTGAAAATCATAAAGATAAGTATCAGATAATTATTACTTAGGTAAAAAAGGAAACTACCTATTGTCATTAGAGCCAATCCGAGGAAAAGGACAAATCTAGCACCTACTCTATCCATTGCGATTCCAAATGGGATCGAAAAGAGCCCATAAGAAAGATAAAATGCAAAAGGTAGGAGAGCCGCAATCTGGAGGGGAAGATTATACTCGGATTGAAATTTGTCAATAATAACCCCAATTACCGAGGTCACCAATCCGAATGCAATATATATCAGAATTGTTATTGCCAGTAAGTACCTGTTTCTGTAAGATTTATCCATTACTTGTCCTATTCTGACAAAGTTACTTTACCACCGTTAACAAACTTGCCCGGTACAAGACCTTTGGCTAAAGCCAGATGATTTACCATTAGCTGAACCGGAACTATACTTTGTATTGTAAATAGATATTCATCAGGTTGGTTTATCGTGACTATGCTTATATTCTCGTCCGATATATGAGGATCTTGGTTCGTGATTATTATTACTTTTCCTTTGTACTTAGCGATGTCAGCAGCCATTTTGATACTTTGGCTATAGGTCTTGCCCGCTGCAAATATTACAGATTTGAAGCCATGGTTAACCATCTCCATAGGTCCATGTCGGAACTCTCCTCCTAAAGTTGCCGACGCGGGCAATCTCGCAGCTTCTTTAAACATCAATTCACTCTGGAGCGCTGTTGAAAATGAGGGTCCCCGCCCGATGAATTGTAAAAATTCAACGTCACCGAGAAAATCAAACTGACTTGCAATCAAGCCCTCATAATTCGTAAGCAGCTCTTTCATCTCACTTATTAATTTCTTGACCAACAATATCTTATCGTTGTCCCAAACTTTGGCGAGAAACCATCCGAGTATAAACGCAACCAGAGTCATTGATGTATAGGTTTTTGTGGAGGTAGTTTCCTCTGTACCAGCTTGACTTAGTAGCGATTCTTTTGCCTTTGCCGTTAGAGAACTTCTTGCCTCATTACTAATTCCGACACAACAGACATCGGGGGGAAGTTGTTTCATCAACTTCACCACTTCGTAACTTTCACCAGATTGAGAAATGCACACTATCAGAGTTTTATCCGTAATCAATGAAAAATGATAGTAAAGAAGTTCACTCGCATTCACAACGTAAGAATGAATCCCGAGGCTGTTGAATAAGCAGGAGGCAGCGTACGAGGTGAAGTAAGAACTTCCCATTCCGGTAAACACTATCTCTTTAAAGTTTTCTTCCCTAAATAACTCACGCAAGTTTCCTAGCTTCTTTTTCCCGTCCTCACTTAGATAATATTGAAGGGTTGCATCAAGAGAGTCGGGTTGTTCCATTATCTCAGTTAAGAATTTGTTCATTTTGTTACCTTTACCATCCTCAAATCCCAATTAGATTTTGTCGTGTCAAAGCAGTGAGAGTAAAAAACGTGCAATTCGTTATGAAATACATACTGGAATGCACACGCATCATTATCGGACAATATCGGAGAATTATCTAAATGTCTATATTTCCCATCAATCTCGTCACTTACATATGCCAATGTAACCCACTTATTTCCCCATTTTTCTGAATTCCAGGCCTCAACTGACAGATAATACTTGTTCTTAAAGAATGCAATCGAAGGAGCAGCGAGTGTATAACGGGAAGTAAGAAGAACCATAGGGTTCGCATCTTTCAAGTTCTCGATCCTCCTGCTCTTTCTGACCATTATATTCCAATTATTGCTGGTCGAATCCCGGCTTTTCTCTATGCCACTGTAGTAAAAGAGGTAGAAGTTTTTATCCTGCTCGTTGAAATAGATAAAGGGATTTTGGTTCTGCATGCCTCTTTCTCTCGGAACGACTACCGACTTGTTATCGAAATGAATACCATCTTTACTCGTGACCACCACTATTCGGCTATCATTTGCCTCGTCATATTCTGCATAGAACATATAAAACCGGGAGCCCACCAAAATGACATTTGGCCATCTGCAATTA
Source organism: Fidelibacterota bacterium UBA2242 (assembly GCA_002347855.1). GTDB lineage: Bacteria > Fidelibacterota > UBA2242 > UBA2242 > UBA2242 > UBA2242. The sequence goes on along the minus strand of DDYE01000008.1, from coordinate 266,459 downwards.
TCTCCAATAATCGGATTTCCTTCGTATTTATCCCAGTGGATCAAGTCATTGCTTCTAACCAAACCTACCTTCAAAAGATTCAGCTGTCCCCCTCCGTAATAACACAGACCGTAATAACCCCAATATTTATATCCTTCCTTGTTAGCCTCTACAACTGAGAGTGTGTGAACCTTATCCGCATCCCACTTGCCACTGTCGCCAACCATAATCACTTGGCTTTCTGACAGCGACGGATATTTTGCTCCTTGCGCGTGCAGAGCGACGCTGCAAAGTAGAAGTGTGAGGGATACAACTTTAGTGTTGTGGATGAACTTGTTGATCATTTCATTTTCCTCGTTTTTTGTTCCATTAGTTTTACTTTCATACTATTATGACTTCAACTCCCATATCGTTGAGTTTCTTCAATTCAAGTTTGTCCATCTTTTTTGTTGTTATGATCTTGTCTATCTCTTTTATTTGACAAATCACGCCGAGACTTCTTCTACCGAATTTAGAGGAATCAGCTAGGAGGATATTTTCGCCGGCACGCTGCATCATGACCCTGCTTGTATTGGCTTCAGTAATGTCCGGTGTTGTAAGACCTATCTCATAATCGATTCCATCGACTCCCTGAAATAGTTTATCGGCTGAAATTTTTCTTAGAACATCTTCCGCTAATGGACCAATTAACGTGTAGGAAATCTTTTGTAATACTCCGCCTGTTAAAATGATTTCCAACTCACTGTCCAGTAGTTCAAGCGCTATGTTTACAGCATTCGTGATTACTGTGACGCCTTTTAACCCTTTCATCTTTCTTGCGAGTTGAGTTGTGGTCGAGCCTGAATCAATTATGACCACGTCCCCTTCATGTACCATCTTGACTGCTTCTTCTGCTATACGTTCCTTTTCCTCTAAGTGCAATTTTTGTTTCTCGTTTAGGGGAAGTCCCGGAAACAATGGCTTGGAGAGAATCGCTCCACCATGAGTTCTTTTTAGAAGGCCTTGTTTCTCCATCACGCCGAGGTCTTTCCGAATTGTAACGGCTGAAGTGTTGAAAGTCTTGCACAGATCATTAATCAGTACTCGCTTCTCCTTTTCGAGTACTTTCAGAATCTCCTGAATCCGCTCTTCCTGAAATCTCCTGTTACGGTTGTTTGTTTCCACCAGCCCCTCCAAATAGCATTTTGTCAGCGTAACGCTTTTGAATGATTGCGAATATCGTAGTATTAACTTTCGTATTCATGTGTTTACTTTCGTTCACTTTCATATTATAATGAATTTAAAAACTAATGTCAAGCACTTTTTAATTTTTTTGTGTCTGATTTCAAGACATGGTATCCACCCTTAATAATCACATTGAGATGGTAATCACAGATCAAGGGTGGAAATATTCCTAGCAAATCTGGATTAATTTTCGGTGAGCCCTACTCTTTCATAATCTCGATGGGAGTGCGTCCTCTTTTATAGCGGAATTTACGCTGGTAATTGCAATAAACACTATAGGTAAAGGCTTTGTTCAAAAAGTCCCGGAGGTCTTGATAATCTTCAATATCATAAAATTCGTTTTCGATCAAGGCATGTGCACCTTCGACGTCACTATTATAGGTCTTACGGGCTGGGGGAATGCGCACATTCTGCGATTTCATCTTCTGCAGGATTGTTTCATACAGGGTTGGGCCATGCTGATTATTCCAGGCGCCAATAATCTCACTCCCGTTATCATTTTGCCAGGTTACCAGGCTCAAATCGACCCCACACTGCTCCAGATGTTGTCCCAGCAGATAGGTAAAAACCGCTACATTAGTGGTGGTTTTCTCATAAGCATAACTGTAAAACATGAGCCCGGTGCGAACATCCCGGGCGGTCAGTTGATATCGAGGATAATTGGATAAGTAATAGGGGTAATAACGAGGGATATCACTCAACTCTTTAAGGTCAATTTGAATCTTCTCAAAAGGACGTAAAAGTGCCTTAATGACCCGCAGATCATGCTTGACCTGCACCTTTTTCTTGCGCTTACGAACCAAGCCATTCCGCTTCAGCACCCGATAGATGGTAGCGGCACGGCAAGGCAAATTGTACTCCTCCTTCAGAGATAATGGCCCCTTCACAAGCGCTACGCGCAAATTAGAATGATTAGGCCCTTCTTGAGGACTTCATAAAGTCACAATCCTCTTCTCTAAAGCATCAGCAATCTTGCGGGGACTATGCTGCAGACGCCGACTCTCATCTAAAAGAGCAGATTCACCTGCGGCTAAATAGCGGGTTAACCACTTCCGAACAGTCGGGCGCGTCGGTCCAAATCGCCAGGCGGCCTGGCTTATATTATTCTCTAAGGCATACCTTACCATCTTATAGCGCACATCGTAAGGTTTTTTCATTTGACGGTAGGCTGCATAATACTTAAGTTCAATCACGGGCTTTCTCCTTTTTTCATCAATCAGCATTTTAGTCAATCTAAATTACTCGAGAAAGCCCGCCTGGCTTCAAATCCCGTAAACTTCCCTAACTCTCATTATCAAAACTATTAACTCCTCAAAAAGATGGTCGTTAAGCCAATTTATCCTTGCCAACTGGATACCATGTCTTGAAACTTTCCATTTTTTTAGTTTATTTGTAATGACAACCATTAATTGATAGAAGAAACGCTTTAAGAGGGAATACACCTCGGCTATAGGATAAACCCAGTGTTAAATAGGCTCAATTGGCAATTTGAAAAAAAGAAGATCGTCACGATAAAGTCATTTTAAAAACTGCGATTTTATTCAATTTATGCGGAAAACTCTAGTACTTGAGTGTTGAGAAGGATATAAAAATTTTCCGATATCGCCACATCATTGCCGGATAGGAGCAATGCTTTACTACAGTTTTAGTTAATTATAAAAATGCTTGCTTATCTTTTCGTGTTGCCTTGGCTCCTAACTAATAACTATGGAATAAATCGAATTTCATGGCAGTGTAATTTTAATTGTAGAAATTCAAGAGAGAACGGGGCATAATCCTTATGATATTTTTAGTTAAAATTAATCATAATAGAAATCCAAAAAGGGGGTTATGCACCATGTCCCAAAAACAAGCAAACGGTCAAAGAGTTCAAAAGAATGTTCTGGTTCAGTGTGAGATGGATTTTTGATCAATAAAGCATAGTGATAAATTAGGCAGCAGGCTTGGTCTTCGAGAAATTTGATTTTGTCTGATATAGTTTTTCATCACGAAGTTTGAGTTAGGTGATTGTATTTATTCTTGATCTAATTTATAAATTACTCCCATCTAAGAAGGGTAAACACCCTGACGCACTTCAACACTCAGGCGCCATTTTTCTTCTCCTCCCAGACTCTTCATGGCACGTTCATCTGTCCCGCCCTGGCGGGACGGAATATCAAACTAGGTTTCCCTCTTGTAGGTTCAATTCTGGTCGTGAATTGTTTGGCTTACGCCCTCGCCGGCCATCTTCTATAAGACATCAAAATACCAATACATGGTACATCGGATAGATTAAACCTGAATAAGATGGACTCGTCAGTGTCAACCTTTTAAAGACCTGCACCTCCCTGCGTCAATGCGTCGGTGTAGGTCTTAATTGCCACTCTAGTAATCTAACCGAATCTTGTACAAACGAATAATCCCGCCCCTCAGTAATCATACGCCATGGACCAGTTTATCCAAACTTTACGAATTGAGAATCTAATTTCATCTGAATCAGAACAAAGACCTATTCCCCTGTCTTTAAGAATTCTTCATACTTTTTTCTATATTCCTTCTTATATGTATTGACGGTTTCTTCGAAGCTCAGTCGCGGGGTGTCGGCCTTCCTGCTCCACATGATGTTGACTTTCCTAGTCCCAATCGGAAGATATACCATGGACTTCCTCACCTTTATCAACTTTCCGTCGGCGATGACCGATTTCACATCCATGAACCAGGGCAAATGCAGGATGAGTGAGTCTGGATTGTTCGTGAAATGATTGTTCATCGTAAGCGTCACTCCACCTTTCCTAAAGACTACGTCAAAATTCACCTGGCCGAAATATGTTGGCGCACGGTGTACAGATATTTCCTTCCCAATCTTCACCCACTCGGGAGAAATACAAGAGAGGAGATGGAGATTCCCCTGTTCATCAAATCCTTCAACCTGTTCCCGTACCATCATGTTTCTTATAAGTGCTCTTATTTCTGCGGCATACCAGCCGTGAGGAATAAGGTTACCATCAAAGTCTCGCGTTCCCCACGGATGGATCGCAAACTCAAATCCCGCATGCGTCGAACTTGTGTGAAGAAGAAGTGCATAGAATTCCTTAAGAACGGTTTCCTGCTCATTGCGAACCAGTTCGCTCTGAGTGTTGCGTATTGTTAGATAATCATGGAGGAACATACCATCACCATAGGTCATGATCCCTTCCTTATATTTTGCGCGAGTCGAGTCCAGAGTAGCGGTTACCATTCTGTCAAACGGCGGAAATAGCACTTCCGGATATAGCGTAAGCATGTTTCCCCAATCCTGACCAGGAGGGTTTGCACCATCGAGCCCTGGCGGAATATACCCACCCGTTTTGGCAGTCACGACATCGAGCCGCTTCATCAGTGCAGCATAGAAATCATTATACTCCGCTTCAAACCTCCTTGCATCTTCAGTCTTTCCCAATCCCTTTGTAATTGCGATGATATTTCTTAAACCAATGAGCGCCCAAAAATTGTGCCCAGTAATATGCCCGTTTATATTTTCATTATCACCTGGAGAAGTCTCCGGCATCAAGTGTAGTGAGTCCATTGCTCGCGCCTTTACAAGCCAATCTACCGCTTTCAATATTGAAGGATACACTTCCTCTGCGAATTCCTTCTCATGAGTGAATCTGTAATACTGCCCATATATCCACATCGTCTGACCCCATCCATCAAACTGTCCACCCTGTGAGACAAAATTACCATCCGGCTGCTGCCATCTCGAAAAGAACTTCAGACATTGCTTCGCAATATCAAAATACCCTGATAACAAATACATCCTCACGATATGTGAGGCGTCGCGAAGCCAAAAAGCACGGTATTGAAAATCATTTACCTTCTGAATATAAAAGCCATCTTCTTTGTTCCGAGCAATGAGATCGTAAACCAGATTCGCTCTGAACGTGTTGACAACTTTTGGCTCGGGCACCTGTATGTCGATTCCCTTTGAGAAAATGTCATTCCAGAAATTCACAGTCCGCTTCAAATATTCGTCAAACTGTGCTTCTCGAAGCTCTTTAATAAGCAGGCTATTAAAAGGTATCGGAGTAAATGGCATTTTGAAATCGAGAATTTTTTCTTCAGATGGTTTCAAATGCAGTTCATAGTTAACGATTCCAACAGGGGTCGTTGGTAGTACATGCATTCTTCGCGGTGTCAAATCTTGAGGATAATTGTACCCCGTTTTCAAAGTCATCATGCGATACGGTGAGGGATTTATAGGAAAAATGTACATTACACTGTCAGAGCGGAGAAATGTATCGCCCGAGAACCCATAGACCCATTCAGGTTTGAAAGTCACGCCCGCCTGTTCGTACCCACCTAAATAAGTTGCCTTCACCGGACGAGCAAACCGATTGTCACCTGTTCCATATTCTGTATTGACATCATTTTGGTACCTAACCCCAACACCCCAAAAAGCGGTGCGCTGAACCTTGGTTACGTTTTTGACACCGATTCTGATGAAATTCACCAGAGGACTTTCAGGATCACCGTCGAGAGTTGCAGCAAATGTGGTCAGTTTGTACTCGACACCGTTTTTCTCGAAGTAGTATGATATTACAGGCAGGTAGCCGTCGAGGAGTGTCTTCACTCTCTGATCAACAGGTTCAGGTGGATTCCCAGTGAAGAACATAAGTTCACCATACCCTGTGTACAGATAACCCTCGGGTGTTACTTCAGTTCCCCATTTGCCATCCATCACGCCGAGCACATCAGTTGGTTTGCTGTAATACGAAAATGGCTCCTTAGGATTATCAATCGCTGGATTTACCATCTGAGCGTTCAAAAACGATAGAGTAATAGGACACCAGAGGCAAAGCCATCCAATTACCAACTTGATTCTTCTTGACATCATTGAGATCCTCCATATTTTTGTTCGCAAAGAAATTCCATGAATAATAAGTCCATATAACTATTAAACGGGTGAAGAAAGCTGCTCGGGACGTTTCTCTGCAGCGAGCTTTGAGATACCAAGGAATATTTTACAGAGAACGCATCTTTGAAAATCGGTGCTCACATTTAGCTCACTTGTTAGTTCCGGATATCGGTTTTGGTTTTCCGAAAAGATCTATTGGCCTGTCAAAAGGATTCAAGTAATGGTCGACCAACACGGCTACCATCTCCCTATCTAACAACAAGTGATCATCATAGGCGCTTTTAAAATCGAACATAACCCAATCTTTTTTTAATTGTGTAATGGGAATTGTTCTTCCTGCAGCCGAAAAGATTTCGAGCAAAGATTTTGGTGTGAGTGTTTGCTTAGAGATTAAGCGGTTAACGGCGAGAGATGGATAGTAGTCCCTTAGCCCGTCAGCAAGTTCCTCCTCGCTCATTGAGCGATGCGGATAAAACCACGTTTGATTCTTCCATTCGAAAGGTATCCCGATTCCTTTTATGATACCGCTTGCTCCGACGCGTTGAATTGCTTTGAAATGTGGATCGGAAGGTCGAACGTCGATAAATGGCAAAAGATAACAGCCGGCATCTAGTAATCTCCTTTGTATTTCCCGAACCTCTACATCTCTAGGTTCAATATCGTGATTGGCTGCATATGCTGCTAAAAGGCCTGCAGCCTGACCTGTCAGCAATACACATGTCTGAACACGTGTCGCCCCATTCACGATATTAGAAACCGATATCCCTTTGTCGGCTACTAATAATCCCTCGATGTTTTTGGGTATTAGGCAACCTATCGGAATTCCGAACGAAGGCACTCTGGGAAGAGATCTTCTGGGGGCCTTCGGGTTTTGATCTACATGTAAATCAATAGGATAATCTCCAACGGCAATATAAGTTCGATACAATTTTTCGGGCTGTGAATATGGTTTTAGTAGATAATTTACAGTAAGCCGAACTATTCCTTTTACCCTTCTTCCTTCGCGGATGTATGGTATAAATGGGAACTTATCAGTAGTTGGATATTCGTCGTCAGCCAATCCTAAATTATTGTATCCAAGCTCATGTTGTATGTAATAAATAAAGCACCGCGTTTTCTCTTTTGCTGCCTGAAATATTTTCTCTCTTTGTTCGTAATCCAGTTCGGAAGCTTCGAAGGGAAAATCATTGCCGTGAATAGGCCAATTAATCATATATCTATTGTTTGGCAATTTACCGTAATTCAACATTGCCTCGCAAGTATAAACAGCTTCAGCACATTCCCTGCTTTTGCAGGAGCAAAAAAATAGAGTAGAATCATACGAGGCTGGACGAGGTATTGTCTTGTCCGCTCTCTTTCCATAATCCTTCAGTGTTGCCACATAAGTGATGTCTTGTAAAATACCATTGGATGAATCGAGCGCCCATTCTTCTCCCGTATAAGATTTTGCCTCCATCCCCACATCATAACAGGCTCCAGCATCTTCAAACACATCACCAAGTTCTGTAGCGTCTACAACCACTTTAGCATAAATACGCAATTGCTCTCCTGCATCATCGACAAATACCGCACCCAAAACCTTGTTCCCCTTTTTCAACACGTGGAGAAAACGATAATGATAAAATATTTGCAGGTTCTGTTCTTTAGCTGCCATAGATTTGAAAATGCTGTCGGCTACGTGAGGCTCAAAGCATGTATTGCTCACCCAGCCTGTGGAGACAGCCTGTTTCCCGCCATAGTGTTTCCATAAAGCTTGACGGAATTCCTCCCAAATCCCAGAAGGCAAACCATCATTACCATCCGTTGCGCTTACCCCAGCAGCTGACAGCATCCCACCCAACCAACTGAACCTCTCTACGATAACAGTTTTTGCCCCTGACCTGGCGCTCTGTATCCCAGCAGCCGTCCCCCCCGTCCCACCGCCGATAACCAGAACATCGAATCGAAGAGTTCTGGGAAATGATGACCGTGAACCGTTCATTGAGATAAAAAACAAAATTAGAAGTCCAAACGAAAAAAATCTTTTCATAGTGAGGCCCTCTTTCTCGATAAGGGTCATCTTACCTACTCCCCAATCTCTCTTTTAACGAAAGAAGACACACTGTTTTCCGTAAGTCTATAGCAATAAATGCCGGATGTGTAATTTCTTCCGTCGAATTGAACTTTGTGAACTGCATGAGCGCCGACATCAACCTTTTCGTCCAGCAAAACCGTCACGAGTCTGGTCCGCATATCGTAGACCTTGAGAACAACTCACTGAGGCTTATCAAAAACAAAACCATATATTTACCAGTCTTATCAATTACCGATTATGACCTGTCGGGACTACGATGCGATCCCAGTGAACTATTTTGTCGATTTCTCTCAGTCTCTTTTCACTGTGGGTCTGGATACGGTCCTGATTTACTTGATTATCGCCTAAGCTCATCTGGTACATTCTTTATTCTTACTCTTACTTCTTTTTTATTAAAATTTAGCTAAATCCATTCTCTTTCGCAAAAGGTTTGGCAAAGGATTCTATTAATATACATTCCTTCCATTGGTGTCAAATGCGTGACTAGTTTTGGATTGCTTGGAATCGAAAAATCAAAATTAACATGCCTACATTAATCACATAGAGATAATTTTCATCAAGAATTGTATTTAGCGGTGTATTGGTCCATACATTTGGAATTTGTTGCAGATTGCTCTGGGAAATCAAGTTCTAAATTTTCTGTAAAACTGGTTTAGAGATTAGATCAGCAGAAGTTGGATGGAGTTTCACCGGTGACACCATGCTTTTCCTGGTTGGTGAATTCTGCTGATAGTCGTCATCCTATCCAAGCTTCTCAATTGTCAAATATCTATGCCCGGTTTCCCATTCTTCGCTTTTCTCCATGCAGAGACTGGCGACCATTCTCAAGCAGGAATCACGGTTGGAAAATATTCGAATTACGTGTGTCCGTCGGCAAACCTCTTCATTTAAACGCTCTAAACTGTTTGTCGTACGCCGACGGCGCCGATGATGGAGGGGAAAATGATAAAGGCTCAATGTTTCTTCACAGGTCTCTTCCCTAAATTTACTCAAGGCAGGAGCACAATCGGCCAATTGTTCCATGGCTCTACGCAGCCGTTCCTTTGCTCTATCCAGATGGGGTGCCTGATAATATCATCCAGGAGAGCCTTGACCTTCTGACGAGCCACTTTCCGAACCTTGTCTAATACATTTCGAAGGTAGTGGCTCTGGCAGCATTGTTAGAGACGACCTTGAAAATGACGCCGGATGGCATCTTGCAAGCCCCGCCCCGGCGGGGCATCGGAAACCACCAGTTTGACTCCTTCCAGGCTCCGGCGCTTTAAATCGACAAAAGCCTCTGACCAGTTCGTTTCAGTCTCGCTATTGGCAACATATACTCCTGATATCTCCCGTCTACCAGTTTTACGAATGCCCTCTATGATGATGGCAGATTTTCTGACCACCTTATGATTCTCGCATACCTCCTCGCATTCAGCATCCACAATCAAATAAGGATATTGCCCTTCTAAAGGACACTTTAGCCAGGCTTGAATGTCCACCTCTAACTCCGTCAGCAGTTGCGAAACCAGAGACCTGGAAAAGGTAACGCCACATAACTCTGCGGTGATTTTACAAACCTTACCTGTACTAACGCCCTGAATGACCGTCGCCTGTAAGGTCAAAAAAGAGGCCCACTCACTCCGCTGATAGCGTCTGAATACCTGACTCCGGAACGCTTCAGATCGAGATTGTGGTAGCGATAATTCAATCTCACCAACTCTGGTCTTGAACCACTGCGGCTTATAGCCATTACGATAATCCCGCCATTCAGCATTCCGCTCATAGGGCTTGACTCCAATCTACTCCTCAAACTCAGCAGCAATTATCTCCTGAACTATGCTTTTCACCAAAACTCTCATCTGCTCAGGATCATCAAAAAATACCGGATAATTTTCCTCTTGCGCTTTTGCACTTTTTGTTATACAATTGTTTCGAGTCATCGTTTTCATCCTTTCTAAAGTTTTTTTCATGCACCTGGAAAATCGATGACTCACTTCTTTTTTACAAAACCTTTTTACAGAATTTTACGGACATAATCCTTTATTTATAGCGGGATTATAAATTTCATATAACGGTATCGTGCTATATTAAGACACGCCCAGGCGAGACGAAGCCTCATATCCGCTGTTATATGCTCCCAATAGGGATGAGGATTACGAAGCAATCCGAATATTCGGCGAAGGGACGCCTAATGATTTAAACATTTTAGACCACATCTCTCCATATTCCAATATACACACTTCCTTGGCGATGAACGACATATCTCCATATATTTACTTGAAACTTTTGATAAAATTAATGGATTGATGGGATATTTTTTCAATGTGTTTATCGCTTCTTCTTTTGTTACATATCGGGCTTTTCCTACCTTGACCATTCCTTCAGCCAATTCGTCTAAAAATACCGACTCTGTAAGGTTTGAGTTTTTTTGTATTGCTCTGCACACGCGTTCTCCTACTGCACATTTCTTCGATTCTTGAATAAATATTGACGCTGTTTCGATGTCTATCAGTTTCGGCTCAAATTTTCTTATTCTCGTGAGTAATTCTTTTCCAATTAAGGAGCCGAAAACTGGTATTTTTACAAATTTAATAAAGTATAGAGCCTGTTTTGTATCAGTAAGTATCTTCCCTGTGATATAGTCATTCATGTTTGCCATAAATCATCCCCCGGATTTGATGGAGCATAATACTATTTGTTCTTATCAAGATTTTTTCGATCAATTCCCCACTGCAATGGATCATTTATAATGTATTGGCGAATACAATTTAATTAATCTTCATTTTGGATAACATGTTCATGGTAATTTCGTTGCCAGTTGGTTTTTTTATCGGTATTTTGACGAAACCATTTTGTGGCCCCAATTTTAAATCCATGAAGGATTGAACCAATAGAATGGGGAATAATATTTTGAAATTTGTTTTGTTTCATTTGTAGGGGCACAAAATTTTGTGCCCCTACATTTTCCATAATGAAAATAATGCCGTGAATATGATTGGGCATAATTATATATTCATCAATGACCACATGGGGAAAATATTGGGGTATTTTCAGCCAACATTTTCTTATTATTTCACCGGATTCATTCAATTGCATTTCTCCATCCACAATTTTTCAAAACAATAATTGCCGGTTGTGGGCACAAATTTTGATGAAATATGCTCCTGCCTGTGAATAATCATATTCTTTTAATCGAATAGAACGGCAATGGTGCTTTTCCGGGTTGTAAGTTATAATTCACCCATAAATGCTTTGCTTAAAATTACCTGTTACTTGTTCTGTTCTTACTTATCAAGAATACGGAAAAGAAACAACCAATTAAATTCGGGGGAATACAGTAAAGTTCCGACGATTCCTAACTTACTCATCCTTGCACCTTAATGCCTTTGTTTATTAATAGGCAATTAATCATACTTTAAATCCTGTATAATATCTGTTTATATTTCTATTAATGCTGTGTGTATATGCGGTCTTTCTTTTGCGAATCCCATATCCTTTCCACGACAATCCATTCAAATCGTCTAATTTTCCCCAATGCTCCGCTCCGACAGCTACGTTCACCAATGGAGCAAGTCAAACGATAATCTCAAAACACAAATTAAATGAGATGATCCAAACCCCAATTCTTGAATACATTAACTTTATTTGATTCACGGTCTTTTTGCAGCATATAAAAAGCATTCCCTGATGAGCTAATATATTAATTCAATCCTTATTAATAGCAAAGCTTTTCTGGCGCCAACTCTTTTTCCAAAGGAAAGTAAAGAGTAGGCATAGCATAATGAATTCGAGAGTTTTCCTCAATCATACCGCGACAGATTTCCCTCAAGCAGCAGCGTTATCTGAATAATAGTTGCTTTCTATGCGCTATATTTTTACATTAGTCGTAATCATGGAGATTTTCGATGGATATTATTGAGCAAGCTCGAGCACGAGGATTGTTATTCGACGGAGCGTTCGGCTCACTCCTGATGCAGCGCGGCTTACCGTCTGGGGTGAACGCCGAACTCTGGTGCCTCGAACACCCGGCGATTGTCAGTCAGATTCATGCCGATTATCTTGCCGCCGGTGCGGATGTTATTACCACCAACACTTTTGGCGCATCACCTTTGAAATTAAAAAAGGCGGGGTTAGCCCGGCAAGCAGAAGAAATCAATCGTCAGATGGTTGCCTGTGCTAAAGCCGTAATAACTCCCGAAAGTTTTGTCGCCGGCGACATTGGTCCGACAGGCGAAATGCTGAAACCTTACGGCTTGGTGAGCTTTGAGGAAGTTGTTGCCAATTATGCCGAACAAGCCGATTATCTCGTCCATAGCGGCGTTAATTTGTTCATCATTGAAACAATGTTTGACCTGAATGAAGCCCTGGCGGCTATCAAAGGCATTCAGCAGGTGTCTAAAAAACCAATATTTGCTACACTCACTTTTGAAAAAAAAGCCACCGGTTTTGCGACTGTCATGGGTAACAAGGTTCCTGAGGCAATGCAATCACTAATTGACGCCGGTGCGGCGGCTGTCGGCGCCAATTGCTCTATCGGCAGCGACAAAATGGTAGCACTGGCGGGAGAAATTCGGCAGGCAGTCGAAAGTCTTGTAATTGTCCAGCCGAATGCGGGTTTACCAGTTATGCATGACGGCATTCTGCATTATCCGGAAGACGCAGCGACTTTCGCCGCGAATATCCGCAAAATAAAAACGTTAGGAGTTGAAATCGTCGGCGGTTGTTGCGGCACGACGCCGGAATATGTTCAGCTCATCCGGAGAATCATTTAAAATTGCCGCTACAGTTTTACGGCGCAATCTGGTCGAAGTCGTTGTCAATAGGAAATAAAATGCCGCACAAGCTATCGAAAAAACGGCCAAGTTTAATGAAACCTCTCCTCGAATGACGTATTTCCTAAATTATTTTTACCTATTTTGGCGTTTGCTGGACAATTCTGGCGTTTCTCAACTAGCTTGTAGAACATTATCAAATTTCACCCTATTTGACCGACCTAGGAGTAATCATTTTGCTGTCCATTTTGTCCACAGTTTGTCTTTTAGCATTTTTCATTGGTAAGCTGATAATAACAACTTATGCGGAGACACCTCGAGGTCTTCCCGCTTAAGAATTTTCTTTCCGGTTGAATTCAACGTCGATTAGGGCGAAACGCTCATAGTGTCCAAAGTGCATGGTGAATTTTCCGCCTGCAAGAGGTATGGCGATTTTCATGAGTCAAGTTCTAAATTTTCTGTAAAATTGGTTTAGAGATTAGATCAGCAGAAGTTGGATGGCGTTTCACCGGTGGCACCATGCTTTTCCTGATTGGTGAATTCTGCTGATAGTCATCATCCTGTCCAAGCTTCTCAATTGTCAAATATCTATACCCGGTTTCCCATTCTTCGCTTTTCTCCATGCAGAGACTGGCGACCATTCTCAAGCAGGAATCACGGTTGGGAAATACCCAAATTACGCGTGTCCGTCGGCGAGCCTCTTCATTTAGGCGTTCCAAACTGTTTGTCGTACGCTGACGGTGTCAATGTTTGATATTGAATTTTTTTGACAAATGAAGCGACGCATCCCTGGGATTGTAGACATCCTGTAAAATCAATTTCACCTTTTTTGTTTGGATGATGTCTTCAAGAGATTGAATGTGTTTGGACGTCGGTGGAATGCCCGGAAGTGGTTCGACTGTTCCTACCAGAACCAGACCGAATCAGCGGATAAAATAATCAAAAATCTTATGATATTCGATCACTTCAACCCCCTTCAGTGTCTTCATCTTATTATTCCATTCTTCCATTATTCTTGAAATCACTTTCCTTAATGGTGTTTGCACAACTAATCTCTCGGAAAAACCTTTGAGACTCTGATTATTTCGAGCATTTTTCCACCAGGGGATAGTCTTTCATTGGGTGGTGAAATAGCAATTTTCATAATTCATTCTCCTTTATGATGTTTCAAATAGTACTCACAAGCTGCTTTGAGAGTATTTGCCGCCAGGAGCGCACAATGCTCAAGCTCAGAAGGAAGACCACCGAGTGCGTTCAGGATATCTTCCTGCCGCAAGGCCGCCGCATCCTCGATTCGCTTGCCTTCAGCCAGAGTATTCGCCATGCTGCCGCAAGCCAGAGAAGATTCACAACCATCCGTGACGAAGGAGACTCTCTCCACTTTTCCATTTGACACGGTCAACCAGAATGCCATGGTATCTCCACAGGAATCAGTAATACGCGCGTGGCTGTCGAATTTCCTGAGCGGTCCATAGTTTCGGGGATTGGTAGTATGGTCATACGCAATAGCTGATAAAATTTTAAACTCAATGTATTCCATGTCTCTCATTGCTTTTTATAATCCAAGGTTCTTCCAGATTGCTCGAATATCATCGACACAAGGAGCATCGGTTTCAACGACCGACCGCGCCTGCATCTGAGCGCTTGTCACACACCGATCATATCGGATGCGACCGACGACCCGCGCACCGGCTTGTCGTGCTTTTTTTTCTATGCGGATTGTCATTTGGGGATTGAGATCCCATTTGTTGATACACACAAAAGTCGGTATATTGAAATGCCGCGTCAGAGACAGTACCCTCTCCAAATCATGTTCGCCGGAAACCGTCGGCTCTGTCACAACCAGCACGAGCATTGCGCCGGTTATGGAAGCAATTACCGGACAACCGATGCCCGGCGGACCGTCAACGATAACCAATGAGCGGTTTTCCGCTTCGGCAATGCGTTTTGCCTCTCTTCGGACAGTAGTTACCAGTTTGCCAGAATTTTCCGCCGCGATTCCCAATTTGGCGTGAACCATCGGGCCGTAGCGGGTTTCTGAAATCATCCATTCGCCGCAGTTACGTTCCGGAAAATCAATTGCCTGCGCCGGGCAAAACCGAACGCACACGCCACACCCTTCACAGGCAACGGGATCGATGGAGAACTGATTTTCACCAGCAGCCATTCTGTTCACATTAACCGCGTCGAACCGGCAATGCGACAGGCACGCCCCGCAACCGATACAATCTTCCTGGCGTATAACCGCTTCCTTACCACTGCGGAATTCGTAGCGTTCTTTGATCCGAGGTAAAAGGACCAGATGTAAATCCGCCGCATCCACGTCACAATCGGCGATGACCGGTCGATCGGCCAGAACTGCGAATGACGCCGTTACGCTGGTCTTGCCAGTACCACCTTTACCGCTGATGATTACCAGTTCCTTCATGTTCCAATATCCTTGTCTGTTTTAGCCCCGGAGTCTTTAGAGAATCTTCTAAGATAGAAAATATGTCCATTGTATTTCGTCTCCGCAAGATCACCTTGATTTTTCAGCCGTTCAATAAGCGACTTCGCAGCTCCAGCCTGAGACAGAAGTATCTCAATGGCTTCTTCCCTCATTGGATGAACAGCAGTTATACTCAAAATGTCTTTTTCGATATCGCCCGTAGAGGCAAAGGCATTTCCCTCATAGCCAATCAGATATTCCGCCCGCCGCACTCTGTCCGCAAGGAGCTGATACATCCGATTAAGGGTACTTTCATCTGGACCACGCACCCATTTTTCCGCCGGAGGACGGGTAGGAATGCTCAGATAGGCAATGTCTGGCTGTAGAGTATGAAGAAAATCAGCTAACTCCCTCATGCAGTCATCGTTATCGTTGAATCCCCTGATGAGCATAGTTTCCGTTACCAGCTTGCCAGTAAAGACTTTGGCAAAGGCAAGTATCCCATCCAGAATAGAGGGCAGCCGTATTGCTCCGTAAGGCCGGTTGATCTTGCGCCAGATTATTTCCTGAATAGCATCAATCTTCAGCGAAACCCAATCGACATTGCTAAGTTCTTCTCTCACATCAGCGCACCATAGAAGCGAACTATTCGTGATTACGCCGACAGGGAATTCTAACGTTTTCAAGAGTTTGATTTCATTACCAAGATTTATGTCAAGGGTTGGCTCGCCATTCGGCACAAAGGTAAAATAATCAACTTGCTCTGACGCCTCCCTCGCTTTTGCCAGCCTACTCTGCACATCCCGATAAATGTCCTCGGGCTTATAGAAGATGTGACGCTCAATCTGCATCCGGGTGGTTCGTCCCACCTGACAATAAACGCAGGAATAGGAGCATACCTTAGCGGGAATGTTATTGATACCCAGGCTTTTCCCCAGGCGCCGCGACGGAACTGGACCGTACGAATACTGAACGTTGCTTGCGGTCATTATTTTTCTCCGCAAGGTGGTTTTTCGCAGCGCTCTTCCCGACCGCAACAGGTTCTGCCGACATGCTCCAGGGAACACACCTGCTTATTTTGCCCTATGTGGCTATGACTGGATTCCTTGAAAATAAAACCGCCACCACTACTGACCAGCCGCCGAACTTTTCCCCGACATTCAGGACATTCTGTTAGAGGTTCCTCAGTAATGGCTTGTTGATGCTCAAACCTCAAGCCGCATGACTCACATTCATATTCGTAAGTTGGCATAATTCAGTCCCCCAGGGAATTTTAAAGTTATAGGGTTTTTTCAATCAAAACCAGAAAGAGTTCCCGGTATTCGGGCAATGCCTCAACAATTAATTCCCCTCTGGAATAGGCTTCTGCGATTCGCCGATCATCAGGGATTTCCAAAAGCACGGTGATGTTTTGCTCTCTGCAGTACTCATGCACTCGTTCATCACCAATTCCTACCCGATTGACCACGACACCGAAGGGAATTCCAAGCTCCCGGACCATCTCCACGGCGAGTTTGAGGTCGTGCAGACCAAAGGGCGTTGGCTCTGTGACAAGCACAACAAAATCTACTCCTCGAAGAGTAGTAATCACCGGGCAAGAAGTACCCGGCGGCGCATCCAGAATCGCGGGCAAACCGTTCTTTAGATGAGCCTTTACCGCACGAATGAGCGGCGGTGCCATGGCTACCCCGACATCAAGGCAGCCATGGACCAGCGTGATGCTTCCTGCCTGCACCGTCTCGACAACACCCAAACGATTATCGATTTCACGAATAGCCTTCCTGGGACATACCTTCGCGCATCCACCGCAACCGTGGCACATGTCCGGAAAGACAAGCGGTTTAGCGCCGAATGAGACGATAGCGTGATATTCACAAAAACGACCGCACTCGCCGCAACCGTCGCAGAGATTTTCATTGACTAGTGGAACTGGAATGGTGGCAATTTCCTGATTGAGCGGAATTCCTCTTAAAAACAATTGGGCATTTGGCTCTTCGACATCGCAATCTAAAAGTTGTATTTCACGATCAAATGCGCGCGCTAAATTCACGGCCACCGTCGTCTTGCCGGTGCCGCCTTTGCCGGATGCGACTGCGAGAATCATTTTTCTGCTTCCTGTATATCAGCTTTATTGAATTGGAACAATTGTTGATTGCGTTCGGCGAGAACAAAAAGTCTGTCAGCGGTAACCTTTGATAAAATAGACGCTTCATCTAAGTGATGATCGCTGACCGATAAAACACCCTGTAGTTTTAGCATACGATGCATTATACTTAGCATTTTGACCGGTTCCGCAAGATCATGCAAAATATCGTATGCCAAAACCAAATCGATACTTTCTTCTGGTATTTGGGAAATCGCGTCGCTACCGATTACCATTACATTCTGAATATTTTCTTTGGCGATGGCGCTTTGCACATACTTCAAAGCCAGCGGATGAATATCAAAAGCATAAACCCGTCCCTGTTTACCGACCAACTTAGCAGCCGCAATTGCAAATCCGCCGGGACCGCATCCGAAATCTAGAACCGTCATGCCATCACGCACACCTGCTTCTCGAAGTATTTGAGCTGGCGGACGCAAACGGTCACGGATTCTGAACTCCCAAGCCATCAGTCTAAAACTGAGATTGCTCTGTAATTGAGGTTTCTTCATGTTTTAAATAAATTGGCGCGGGACCGCAACAGTACCTGAGTTCCGACCGGCTGTCCGATATGAGTCGCAATTACCTGGCATTTGACCCTGAACAGGAAAAAGATGTTATTGGGCTCATCACTGAGCGTCTCAAAATTGCCCTGCCCCTTGGCAAGGATCAGGTCAGCCTCGCTGAAACGCCGCCTGAACTCCTGACTGCAATCGTCGAATAGCGTGCCCGGAGCATCTGAGCCGTTGTCGATGATTCCGGCGATTTCATGAAGTCCAACAGTCCGCGCGTCGGTCATGGTAGCATCGTTTATGACCGGGTTACCCCGCACAGCCACGGTCACCCGCGCTGGTAAAAGCTGTTCGATAAGCAAGCGGTCGAAGGCTATCTCGCCCGCGTTATCAGTTAGGTACAGAATACTTTGAGCCTCAGCAACAGCGCTTCGAAATTCGTTCTCGTCCCCAACGAAAGGTTCTGTCAGGGCTTGACTGACGGATTCGTAAATGCTGGATTCTGTCACCTTGCCATTCACTCCCATATCGATTACATTCCCTGCAATAGCAAGGCGCGACGCTATGATTAATGGGTCATCTGTGGCTTGAATCCTGGTTCTCAATTCAGGGAGTAGAGCTAAAGCCATACGGTTCTGCTGTTCTTTTGCATCGCGATAAGGATCATCCTGGCCGATGATCTCACGCAGTAGTCGGTGAATCCGCTGTCCCATAACAGGTGGTGGTTGATTCAGGTCTATTTCACTTACCCAATGCAGGATTTCTCGTAATACATGTTCATGTACCGCATGGTCCGGGGAAACGAGCCTGGCTGCCTCCAGGGTCTGACGAATGATGCACGGAACACAATCAAGAGATGTCTTCATGCCTTAATTAAAACCAATGTCCTTCGACATCCGCTGTCTTAGCCTCGGTTAGCTTCCCCGCGCGGTACAGTGCGAGAGCCTCACCCACAGTATAGGCCTCGGTATTATAAACCTTAATTCCTGCTGCTAAAAGCACACGAAACGCCCTTGGGCCGCAATGTCCGGTCACAAGAGCTTTCGCTCCTGACCTTGCCACGGTTTCTGCCGACTGGATTCCGGCTCCCTGCGCCGCGTGCAGGCTCGGCTGGTTATCAATCACTTCGAAAGTCTCGGTATCCAAATCATACACGATAAAGTTCGGGGCTCGCCCGAAGCGAACGTCCAGCGGAGCATTAAGATCGTTACCAGATGTTGTAAATGCTATTTTCATAGTTCCTTCTTTTTAATTTCATAATCGAACCGCGATCGGCCGCGCCGACCCGTGGGCTGACGCGGCCATCGTGGTCCTAATCACCAGTACTGCTCACTGCACTGTAGTTCCGGTTTCAATCTCGCCTAGGCGTTTCTTGATGAAATCCAACTCCGATTGCAGAGTCTCGGTCTGGTTCTTTAATACTTGCTTCTCCATTTCCGGATCGGGCTTTTGATACGGTATAGCAGGTGTACCGAAACGCAGCCAGCCTGGTAAGCCGGTGGCATAAAACCAATTTCTCCATCCACGACCACCACCTCTACCAAACCAACCACGACCAACTCCCCAGAAACCACGACCAGGAATTGGATTAAGGTACCCTGGAACTGAATAACCAGCACAATAACCTGCTGCACGACCCGTCATCGGACCTAATCCCCAAGGTCCTGTTCCATCTCCTCTTGGCATTTTTTAGCCTCCTTTCATTTTAAAATTCAATTATTCTCTGATCATTACCGCGCCGCATTTCGGGCAGCGACGCTCGATACATGGTACACCTCGTTCGTGAGGTTCTTTGTATCCACATTGGGGACATACACAAGTACCCGATGGTCCAGCCATATTGGGACCGCCCATGCGGCCAAATCTTTGGCCACCACGTCCTTGCCCTTGCCCTTTTTGTCCTCGTCCATTCATAGAATGTGTCTCCTTATCGATATATTGTATTCTTTGATACCACCGATGCCGATGCCTATGGCATCCTGGCATAGCGAACGCGTCGCCGTCGAAACAATCATCGATGCATGCCTGAATAACCTCATATAAGTTGCCTGCCACAAACGGTATGATGTGGATGCCGTAGGTCGTGATTATTTCGTGCAAAGGTCGGGAAATTGCGCCGCATACTAATATGGTGACGCCCAGTTCCTTCAATCGAATTGCCTTCTGAACCGGAAAGTCATCAGGAAGGAACTCTTCTCTTTCGGAAATAATGCGTCCTTGTTCGGTTTCGACGAAGTGAACCTGTCGCGCCGCATCAAAAACCGGGGCGATACGATTGTTCCAGACTGCAAAGGCGAATTTCATTTTCTTCAAATCCTGCTCATCATTTCGTTGGGATTGCAGGCATTTACCATGCCAGAATCGATGGGTATTTTATAATAGGCAACAATCTCTTGAAATCGAAGGATTTGCCGTTTTTCACATTATACCAGGAAGGGGTGAAATGGTAGCACTAATGCTACCGTATTAAATTGCTATGGTAGCGTTGGTGTTACTTTGAGTGCGAGCGACCGTCCTTATCTGGAAGAAAGATACCAAGCTTCTTCATCCTGCGGTAAAGCGTAGTTTTGTGTATGCCGAGTTCTTTTGCCGCAGCGACACGGTTGAAGTTATGGCGTTCAAGCGCGGATAGAATCATCTGGGCATCGAGAATATTATGCGCGGAGCGAATGTTAGCAGAAACCGGGTTTATCGCGCGGCGCGCGGTCAATTCTTCGGGAAGGTGTGCAATCTCAATATTGCCTTCATTGCACAAAATAAATGATCTTTCAATCGTGTTTTCCAGCTCGCGTACGTTGCCAGGCCAATCATAAGCCATCAGAAGCGATAGGGCTTCTACAGAAATTCCTTTAATGGACTTATGCCACAAACGATTGAACCGCTCAATAAATTGCTCTATGAGAAGAGGAATATCTTCTTTTCTTTTGCGGAGCGGCGGTATTTCTAACCGCACGACGTTCACGCGATAATAGAGGTCTTCACGGAAGGTACCTTTTTTAGTCAGTTCTGCTAAATCTCTGTTGGTAGCGACGATGATTCGCACATCCGCTGTTTCGGAGCGGACGGCGCCGAGCGGTTCATAAATATGATCCTGAAGAACGCGTAAAAGCTTCACCTGGAGCGCCGGACTGATTTCACCTATTTCATCAAGAAACAGAGTTCCGCCTTTGGCTAAAGCAAATCGACCGGGCTTGTCTTTATTAGCTCCAGTGAAAGCGCCCGCCTTATAGCCAAAAAGTTCGGATTCAAGTAGAGTATCGGGCAGAGCGCCACAATTCACGGCGATAAAAGGGCCATTACGGCGCGGACTTAAATCGTGTATCGTGCGGGCGACCAACTCTTTGCCAGAGCCGGTTTCGCCAAGAATCAGGACAGTACTGGAACTTGCGGCAACTGCTGGTAAAATCTCAAATATTTTTTGCATCAAGGGGCTGCGGCTTAGAAAGTCACCAAATCCCATTTTACTGCGCAGTTCATTCTGCAATGCTTCGATTTCGCTCAAATCCCGAAACGTCTCTGCGCCACCTATAACGCGCCCCTTTTTATCTTTTAATACAGCGGTGGAAATGCTGATGGGGAGGCGGTTTCCTTCGGCATTGATAATATATCCCGACTTGCCGATGATGGGCTTGCCCGTTCTCAATGTCTGCCGGAGAGCGCAATCAGATTCGCACATGCTGGAGCGGAAAACTTCAGAACAAAGCTGACCGATTGCCTCCTCGCGGTGAACCCCGGTTATTTCTTCAGCCGCACGGTTAAATGAAGTAACCCGCCAACTTAAATCAACTGTAAATACGCCATCGGAAATGCTTTCTAAAATATTTTCAATCGTAGCGGATTTTAAAGCCATCTTATTTCTAAGTTAATAAATTTGTACACAAAGAACGCGAAGAGAAATTCAAATTATTTTTTCACCGCTGGCCTATAAAAACTTACATTCTTATAAGAAACAATTATAAGAATTCTCTGTGTCCTCTGTGGTGAGCCTAACTAAGGCCGGCCGCCCATTGTCAGTGCCATCACGGCTTTAGCAGTATGCAGGCGATTTTCGGCTTCGTCGTAAATAATCGAAGCCGGACCGTCAATGACTTCATCGGTGACCTCTTTGCCGCGATCGGCCGGTAGGGCATGCATATACTTAACTTCAGGCGCTGCAAGTCGCATTCGTCGGGCGTCGCAGATCCAGTCTTTATGCTTTTCCAGATTGGCTTTCATCTCTTTTTTACAGGCTTCTTCGTTCTGATTATATTCCTCAAAACTGTAATTAGCAAAGCCGCCCCAGTTCTTCGGAATGACAATCTGTGCCCCGCAGAAGCCTTCGTCCATATCGTCGGTAAATTTTAGTTTACCAGCATTTAATCGCGCATTTTCTTGCGCCTGGGTGACAATGGAGGGCAACAACGGGAACTCTTGCGGCGCAGTAACGGTCACATCCATGCCGTAGCGCGTGAATAGTAGAATCTGTGACAGTGGCACGGAAAGCGGCTTGGCGTGACTGGTGGCATACGCCCAGGAGATGGTGACCTTCAAGCCTTGCAAATTAGTACCAAAATATTCCTGAATGGTCATCAAATCGGCAATTACCTGCATCGGATGATAAATATCGTCCTGCAAAGACATCACTGGAATCGAAGCATATTGCGCTAATTCCCGCAAATACTTGTTGCCGATGCCGTAGAAGCAATTGCGGCAGGCAATACCATGTCCCATGCGCGAAAGTACCATAGCAGTGTCCTTTGCCGATTCGCCATGCGACAGCTGCATTTTATCGGGTGTCAGGTCGTGCGCGTGCCCACCAAGCTGCGTCATGCCGGCTTCCATTGAATTGCGTGTGCGCGTCGATTGCTCGAAGAACATCATGAATAGCGTCTTGTCCTGCAGCAGGCGATGCGGTTCACCGAGCGCGAAATTGCGCTTCAAATCTGCCGCCACACTTAGCACCATGTTGATTTCATTCTTCGTCCACTCTTGAAAAGTGATGAGGTGTTTCCCTCGTAGTAAAGTTTGCGTCATAAGTGATCCTTTCTAATTAACCGCGGAGTGCGCTGAGAACGCGGAGTTTCTCCTAGATAATTATTGACTATTCTTTTTACCCCGTCTTTTAAAACAGTTGAGTTGAAATTAATCAGCAATCCGACTTGAATACTGGAGATTTTCAGATAATTTAGAAGTTGAGCCTGATCGATGCTGGTTAGCTCGTTGACGGCTTTGCCTTCGATAACTAACTGGTCTTCTATAAGATAGTCGCATCGAAAACCCTTTTCAATGATGATATCAGCGCATTTTACCGGTAATATTTTCTCTTTTTCATATTTTATTCCGGCTTGTTGCAGTTCATAGGCAAACGCCGCCTGATAAACCGATTCCAAAAAGCCAGGAACAAGATTGCGGTGAACCTTGATTGCCAATCCAATTACTTTCTCTGTTAACTGATTTATATCTTTAAACATTAAAATTCTCTGCGCTCTCAGCAATCTCTGCGGTTAATTATCTCTACCATCCCGGCATAGAACGCCGCCGCTTGCCAAAGGTGTTCGACGGGCGTCCATTCCTCCGGGGCGTGAGCCTGTTCCTCGAAACCCGGACCGAAGCCGATGCACGGGATGCCATGTACGCCGCGAATCGTCACGCCATTGGTCGAGAACGTCCATTTATCAATGACCGGTTCCTTGCCGAACAAGGTCTGATAACTCGCCACTCCGGCTTGCACCAGGGGATGATTTTCTTCCAATTTCCAGGTCGGATAGTATTTCTCCATCGGATAAACTTTACCGGTGAAGGCTTTTTCGCGGTAAACCGGTAATTCGACCCTGGCGTCAATTTTCTGCTTTTCGATAATAGCGCGGATTTCCGCCAGAGCCGATTCTTTCGTTTCGCCCCAGGTCAGGCGCCGGTCGAGATAAATCGAACAGAAATCCGGCACTGCACAGAGCGATGGACTAATGGATTTGATTTGACTCAACACAACTGTGCCTTTGCCAAGAAATTCATCAAACGTCAGGCGCTCGTTGAGCAGCTCGATTTCCTTAATGAGCGGTGCGATCTTGTAAACGGCATTGACGCCGCGCTCCGGCGCCGAACCGTGTGCGGACAAGCCCATCGTCGAAATTTCGATTTCCATACGCCCGCGCTGAGCACGATAAATGCGGCAACCGGTTGGCTCGGTCAGGACGACAAAATCGGGGCGAATTTTATCTTCGTTGATGATGTAATTCCAGCACAATCCGTCGCAATCTTCTTCCATGACCGTCCCGGTAAAATACACCGTACAATTTTTCGCCAGGTCGAGTTCCTTTATAACGCGCGCGGCGGCGAGCATTGCTGCCATGCCCCCCTTCTGGTCGGCTACGCCGCGCCCCCAGACCTTGCCGCCTTTGACATGGCAATCGAACGGGTCAAAATTCCACAAATCGCGATTGCCGACACCGACGGTGTCGATATGCGCATCGAAGGCAATTTTAACCGGACCGTTGCCGATGCGTCCGATAATATTACCGATGCCATCAACTATAATTTCGTCAAAACCGATGGCTTCCATCTCCTGCTTCAGGCGGGCGATAACCTTTTCCTCTTTGCCACTCAGGGACGGAATCGAGGCCAGTTCGATAAGGAAGTCGGCGATAGAATGAACTAAGCCTTTAGCAAGTCTAATGATTTTTGTTTTCATTTTGCAAGATTCCTTATTTAATCCTCTCTGCAAAGCGCAATGCTCCTCAATATTTTTTCCCGATGGCAAATTCCGCTCCTAGGGTCATGTATTGATTAACGTAATTGAAATCAATCTCTTGTTCTAAAAAAGCATTCGATCCGCCGAATTGGGCGAAAAACTTTAGATTTTCCATGCCAATTTTGAAGGTGATTGCCGGTTCATAAAACCAATAGCCCTTACTGTTAGGTCTATTCTTGCCATCATAGTGAAAATCCGTAAACGAGACGTATGAGTTGCGCCACGAGATTGCCATTTCCACGATCCTCAGAGTAATGCCAAGATCCGATTGAATGAAAAAGCGCTGATATTTACCCTGATTAATATAAGAATCAATCTTAAAATTATACGATTTAGTCATTCCCAAGCCATAGCCACTGAAGATTTCATATACGAAATGCTTTTCATAAGGAAAAAATAATCCAGTTCCGATTTCTCCGTACCAATGCCTGTAACAATCTGACTGGGTATCTTCGCTACGCTTGAAATACCCGCCATTTGCCATAAGAGCAAGGTGTTTTGAAAATGAATGGGCAGTCAATAATTCGAAGCCAATGCCGGGGGTTGGACAGAAAGTCAAATGGGTTTCATTGGAGCTATTCAACAATGGGACATTGTGGGTATCAGGAGTGTAAATCGGACTGCAGGAAAATTCAGATGCTATACAGAGTAGCGTTAATTTAAAAAGGTCAGACATCATTGAAATTTTCAAAAGATTAAATCCTCATTTGATTCGAAGATTTTTTCTAAAAAACAGTAAATGATACTCGAGCGCATTCGTCCAGTAGCCCCAGGTATGCGCCCCGGGACGCTCGATATAGTCGTGCGGGATTTTCAGGTCTAACAGTTTTTTATGCAATGCTAAATTGGTTTGAAACAAAAAATCATCCACGCCGCAGTCAATTAAAATCGCTTTATGGCGACCAGCCAGGCGATCGGCCAGAAACAAGGCGGAGTTGCCTTCCCATAATAGTTGATTAGTTTCATAATCCCCGAGCAGATCGGCTAATCCGGCCCGGCGATCGCCACTGGACATTGCCATGGCGCCGCTCATACTGCCCGCTCCGGCATATTGCTCCGGATATTTAGCCAGTAAAGTAAAAGCGCCATGGCCACCCATACTCAGTCCGCACAGAAAGCGCCCCGTGGAATCGGCAATCGTCCGGTAATTGCGGTCAATGTAATTGACAACTTCTTTGGCAATGTAAGTTTCGTACTGCGAGTCTTTTTTCAGGGGACTATTCACATACCAGCCGGCATAACCGCCGTCCGGACAGACGATGATGAAGCCGTATTTATCAGCCAACGGTTTTAAATCAATTTTATTGGGCCAGTCGCGGTACGATCCGCTCCAGCCATGCAGTAGATAAACTACGGGAAACGGTGTTTTGGCAGCTTTATACTGTTCCGGTAAGACAACCACCGCTTTGGGATTTTTCTGCATAGCCTGGCTGGGAATGACCAGGGTATCTAACTGAGCTGCAAGTAAATCTTGCAGGAAAAGAAGAAAAAAGACAAAAGTAAATTGCGCTCTCGTGTGACGAAATGCAGACAATTATGCCTCCCTTAATTCATGATTAAATATCTTCAACACCAGGGAAGTCTCCAAAGATTTTTTTACAATTTATTTTTCAATATTAGTCAAGTTCTTTATGCTGAAAAAGGGGGGCTGGTTTCCAGCAAATAAAAAAGAGCCGCGATGGAAACACCGCGGCTCTTGCTATCCTGGAGGGAAAGTCTATGCTAATCTTTCTTCGGCGACTGCCTGCGCGGCTGCCAGCCGTGCAATCGGGACGCGGAAAGGGGAGCAGCTAACATAGTTCATGCCGACCCGATGGCAGAATTTCACCGAACGTGGTTCGCCGCCGTGTTCGCCGCAAATGCCGACTTCGAGTTCAGGACGAGCCTTGCGTCCCCGCTGGATGCCAATCTGGATGAGCTCACCGACACCGGCCTGGTCGATTGACTGGAATGGGTCTTCCGGCAGGATTTTCTTTTCGAGGTAGTCGGGCAGGAAACCGCCAATGTCATCGCGCGAGAAGCCGAAGCTCATCTGGGTCAGATCGTTGGTCCCATAGGAGAAGAATTCGGCTTCCTGGGCAATTTTATCGGCGACTAAGCAGGCGCGCGGTATTTCAATCATAGTACCATAGAGATACTCGATTTTGTCCAGTTTGAATTTTTGCAACACTTCGGCGTAGACCTCATTGACCAGAGCTTTCTGGTCTTTGAGTTCGTTGACATCGCAAACAACTGGCACCATGATTTCCGGATAGGGTTTCTTCCCTTCGAGCAGCAGTTCCGCCGCTGCTTCTAAGATAGCGCGCACTTGCATTTTGGTTACTTCGGGATAGGTGACTCCCAGACGAACACCGCGATGTCCCATCATGGGATTGGATTCGTGCAGGTCTTCAGCGCGTTTCTCCAGCTCGGCAAGCGTTATCCCGAGGTCAGCTGCCAGTTGCTCCAATTTTTCTTTCTTGCGTGGAACAAATTCATGCAGTGGTGGATCAAGCAAACGAATGACCACCGGAAAGCCGTCCATCGCTGCGAGAGTCGCCTTGATGTCCTTTTTGACATAGGGGAATAACTCGTCCAGCGCTTTCTGCCGCTCTTCTTGCGTTTTGGAGACAATCATTTTGCGCAAGCGGAAAAGTGGTTCGTCGGAGCCTTCGCCATAGAACATGTGTTCCGTGCGGAAAAGTCCAATGCCTTCGGCGCCGAATTGGCGGGCGCGGCGGGCATCGGCAGGAGTATCAGCATTTGTTCTTACACCCAGATGACGCACAGAGTCGCAGACCTGCAGGAATTTTACCAAATCAGGATTTTCAGTGGCATCAATCATCGGCAAGGCGCCTTCGTATACATAGCCTTTGGTGCCATTCAGGGTGAAAATGTCGCCTTCTTTATAAGTCTTACCGTTGACTGTTAGCGTTTTCTGCTGGCTATTAATGTGTAGTGCGCCGCAACCGACGATGCAGCATTTGCCCCAACCGCGTGCTACCAGAGCCGCATGGCTGGTCATACCACCGCGGGCTGTTAAAATGGCTTGCGAGGCGCGCATTCCATCAACATCTTCGGGATTGGTCTCTTCCCGCACTAAAATGACTTTCTTACCGGTCTTCGCCCATTGCACCGCATCCGCGGAACTGAACACAATGGCGCCACTGCCAGCGCCGGGTCCTGCTGGTAATCCTTTCGCTAACGGAGTATGCTTCTTTTCTTCGTTCGGATCAATAATCGGATGGAGAAGTTCATCGAGTTGCGCGGGAGTAACACGCAGGACTGCCATTTCTTTGGTAATCAAGCCTTCGGCGAGCATGTCATTCGCCATGCGCACCGCTGCCGGTCCATTGCGTTTACCAACACGGCACTGCAGCATGAAAAGGCGCCCTTTTTCGATGGTAAACTCGATGTCCTGCATATCACGATAGTGTTTTTCGAGGCGCTCGCGATAGGAAACCAGTTCACGGTAAATAGCAGGCATTTTCCTTTCAAGGGTCTCAAGTTCTTTGTTGTGCTCGGATTTGGAATATTCATTAATGGGAGCGGGTGTGCGAATGCCAGCCACTACATCTTCGCCTTGAGCATTAATCAAGTACTCACCGTAAAAACCATTTTCGCCATTGCCGGGATTGCGGGTAAAAGCTACGCCGGTGGCGGAATCTTCACCCATATTCCCGAAGACCATGGTCTGGACATTGACGGCGGTGCCCCAGTCATCGGGAATACCTTCGATGCGGCGATAACTGACCGCGCGCTTGCCGTTCCAGGAAGCGAAGACCGCTCCGATACCGCCCCAGAGTTGTTCTTCAGGGTCGTCAGGAAATTCCTTGCCTAACACCTTTTTTATCTGGGCTTTGAATGTTTCGCAGAGTTCTTTTAAATCGGCAGCAGTCAGGTCAGTATCAGAAGCATAGCTTTTAGTACGTTTCATTTCGTCCATGATTTTCTCTAACCGACGCCGAATACCTTCATCGTCCTTAGGTTCAATACCAGCCGCTTTTTCCATGACGACATCGGAATACATCATGATTAAACGGCGATAGGCATCGTAAACAAAGCGCTCATTGCCACCACTCTGTTTAATCAAGCCGGGAATAGTCCTGGTGGTCAGGCCGACATTCAGGACGGTTTCCATCATTCCAGGCATAGAGCGGCGAGCGCCGGAACGTACCGAAACCAGCAGAGGATTGTCCGGGTCGCCAAATTTGCGCCCCATAATTTTCTCGACGTTTTTCAAGGCTTCGGAGACCTGGCTGAAAAGTTCCTGTGGATAGGTTTTGTTGTGCTGATAATAGTAAGTACAGACTTCGGTAGTGATAGTAAAACCGGGCGGAACGGGCAACAGTAAGTCAGGATGCCCCGCCATTTCGGCTAAGTTAGCACCTTTACCGCCTAAAAGGTCTTTCATGCTTTCATTGCCATCGGCTTTGCCACCACCAAAGGCATATACATACTTGGGAAAATTGGTTCTTGCAGTTGTCATTTCGACCTCTCGTTTTAAGATTGTTATCAATAAACCAGCGTTAATTTTAATATATTAGGCGTAGATTAACAAGGTTGATGAATAATAGGATATCCTCTATTTTTTAAATAATGGATTGCCCAGAGGTAAATATCTATCCGCCTGTGGCGGGCAAGTTCCGGTCGTGGTATTAGTTGTTCGTTAAAAACATTATAGCCACGCGCTTCAGCGCGTAGGGATAAATTAAACCTAATCATAAAGCTTTAACCCAAAGGATTAGACTAAAGTCGAAGATGAACCAGCAAAATGATTGGATAAGCGCCCGACTTTGCTTATTTTCTAAAAAAATGAGGCTGAAATGATAGACAATGGAATTTTAATTAATAATATCGGTGAGCTTGTTACCTTTAATCCCGCCGAACAGCGCATGGAAATATATAAAGACACCGAAATGGTGGTTAAAGAAGGGCAGGTTGCGGCTATTGGCAAGGACTTATACTCACCCGGGTTAAAAGTCGTTGATGCCCGCCATAAACTGGTAACGCCGGGATTCGTTGACGCACACACCCATCCTGTTTTTATCGGCAGCCGTGAACAGGAATTTGAACAACGCATAGCAGGTAAAAGCTACCAGGAAATTGCCGCAGCAGGAGGAGGCATATTAAACAGCGTCCTCTATCTGCGCCGGGCAAATTATCACGAGCTTATGGGTCAGGTGCGCAAACATCTCGACTCTTTTTTACAATTCGGTACGACGACAATTGAGGCTAAAAGTGGCTACGGTTTAAGCAGCGAAGACGAATTCAAATCGCTGCAGGTTTTGCATGATATTGCGCAAACACATCCGCTGGAGATATATGCGACATTTTTGGGTGCGCATGCCTATCCGATTGAGTACCGCGACAATCATCAGGCTTACATTGATTTAATTGTCAACCAGATGCTGCCGCGCGTCGTTCGGGAAGGATTAGCGCACTTTTGCGATGCCTTCTGTGAAGAGGGTGCTTTCAGCGTCAGTGAAGCTCGCCAGATATTGACCGCTGCTCGCTTTTTAGGGCTAGGCATTCGATTGCATGCCGATGAATTCAAAGCGATTGGCGCTGTGCAGCTTGCCAGGGAGTGCGGGGCTATCTCTGCTGACCACCTGACGGCTATCACGGAAGAGGGCATTGAAGCTTTAGTCGCTGGTAAAATCGTTCCTATTTTGCTCCCCGGGACGACCTTCTTCCTTGGTCATGAACATTATGCTCCGGCGAGACGGCTCTGGGAACGCGGCTTACCAGTTGCTTTAGCGAGTGATTTCAATCCGGGCAGTTGCATGATTCAATCGCTTCCGCTCATAATGACCATCGCCTGCCTGAAAATGCACCTGACACCTCTTGAAGCCCTGCAAGCCACGACATATAATGCGGCTTGTTCGTTGCGCCTTGAGAAGCGGGTCGGGAGCTTATTGCCCGGTTGGCAGGGCGATTTTATCATCTGGAAAATTGACGACTATCGCGGCATTCCTTATTATGTCGGTTTACCGACGATTGCCCAGGTCTGGAAATGCGGCAAATTGGTCTGGCAGAATATCATTGATGATTAAATAAATTATATTGCATAAAAAATGTTGCCAAATCAAAATAACTTTTCTAAACTTTATCAAGCGTTTTTGGCAATAAAATGGGGAGGCATAGATTTGAATAATATGGCAAAGTTCAAATGGATTGGAACAATAGCTATTGTCTTGAGCCTGATAACCGGGCTCGAGGCAAATACCAAATTTTTCAATTCAGTACAACAAATTTGTTCTGCCTATCAGATTAAGATTAACAGTTCTGATTTGATGCTGGCAAATTTGCCCGATGGCACTACCGAATTGACCATCAACATGAGCAGCTCGCGCAACAATTTTGACCGGGCGATGCTGATAGGCTTTTATGCGGCGGGCAAGGCGATGAAATATTTCCAGATGAAAATCGACCACATCATTGTGATCGTCAATGTGGATTATAAGGAAAGCTCCACTATTTATGCCCACAGCACGATGGAAGATGTTAGCCAGTATGTAGATGGACAGCTTTCATCAGCCGATTTTGTTCGTAGATTAAAGTTTAGCTAAAAACAATTAACCTTAAAGGAGGATAGAATGGATCCTTTTTCCTGGTCTTATACCTTGATGATGTATCTGCGCGGTATTGGTTGGGCAATCGTTGCCGCTCTGGGCTTTTCGTTCGGTATCGGTCTGGCAATCAAAGTCTTTGATTGGCTTTCTGCCGATATTGATGAATGGGAAGAGATTAAAAAGGGCAACATCGGGGTAGCACTGATTGTCGTCGCGCTCATCCTGATGGTTGGCATTCTGGTTTATAAAGTTATTTAAACAGTTCCGCCGAGAATTCAAAAGTAAAAGAGGAGTGACCGTGTTATACGGCGCTTCTCTTTTATTATTATCTCAACTGACGAGTAGAATTTGATATTTTAGAATACTTTAATTTCACGCTGATAGTAACGGCGGAACCAAAAGGCTGGTGATGATGCTCTTTTAGGGATGCCGCTTTCCCAATAATTCCACTTGAGATATTCAATCCACCCTCTCAATGCTTCTTCATAAGTGGCAAATGTCCAGCTGTAGGATGAATCACCAACTGTCCAGGTAGTCGAATCGGAAGCGGAGAGTCCGTTCTGTGGCAAGAGAATATCTAATTGGGCTTGCGCTTCGGTCCACATAGTCAGCGATAGGTAAGCTTCTGCAAGCATCAGACGCACACTCCCTGCCCCAATCTTGTTATCATATTGAAAAACATACTGATTATTAATTGTCAATAAATTTTCCGCCACCTGGACAAGGTCAGGCCAGTTCCTGAGCCGGTAATACGCCAGACTCAAGCCCGCCAGCGCATCACATTCATCATTCTTAATCTCGAGAACACGACCAAAGGTCATAATGCTGCCCGAAATCAGGGAATCAATTCTCACCTGCGCCCAGCCGTAAGCAGTCAATCCCGCTAAATCGGCTGGACGATAACTTAAATACAGGGCAAAATTAGTTAGAGCAGTGGCATAATCTTTCGCGACATATGCCTGCCAACCTGCCCACAAAATGACGGAAGTATCAATTGCAGTCTGGAAAGCCTGCGGTGATGTAAGGGTTAAATTGCCATAAGCGTCATAACTACAGGTGTAAAAATAATACTCAGAGTTGGGGAGCAGATGCGAAAGTCGCACTTCCTGATGCTGGCGAAATTCATTTGTAGTAACACGCAAAGTGTCGTTGGAACCAACCAGGGCATAGACAACCCTGGCGCTACATGGTTCATCGGTCTCCCAATAGATTAAAGCGGTCGAATCAGCAGCTATTACCGCGGGCACCAATAGAATGATTGGCGGAGTAATATCATCTTTGACGACAGTTTTCTCGCCACAGGCATGCCAGCTAAAAAGTGTAAGCATAATTATGCCGGCGATTTTGACCAGACTACAGTTGGATCGGCAAATTTTTTTAATAGAAAAGGTTTTAACCATCTTGCTGTTTCCTTAAAAATAGCTTATATTCATTTTAGTAAAATTCCATGAGGGATGCTGCTATGAGCGAAAACCGAGAGATTAATGATAAAAATGTAAGTCGGCGGGATTTTCTCAAACGCTTAGCCTCCACGGCTATTTTCATCGTTCCCACGATTCAAACCTTTGCCTTACTTGATGTCGATCGCGATTGGTGGTGGTGGACCGGCCATCATCACGGCCATCATCACCACCACACACCCGGTCAGAATGAGCCCATTCCGCCTTTGCCGCCGCCACCGCCCCCGGGTTTTGGTACACCCTAAGTGTAATTTTCATCGCTATCCAATCCTTTTCGCCAAATTCTTAGTACAATAACTGATAGCTGCAAATAGGGCAGCAGCGTAGTCGGGGTAGGTAGTACCGCTGACTTTCCAGGTTGCCGGGATATTAGGATTAAGACCGTTCGCAGGCCAGACTAAATCGAGTTGTTGCTGGGCTTTATCGTATTGCGCAGTCTGGAAATAGGCTTCAGCCAGCTGCAAGCGCAGTCTCTTGTAATTCAGCGGGGCATAATAAGCATATTGCCAGGTGGGCGAAACCGTCAGGATTTGACTGAGGTAGTTAATGGCTTGAGCGGGATTGTTATCAATCATCGCGAGAGTCGCCAGACCCGATAGTGTCACTGGTTCAGCAGGATTCAGACTATAAGCCTGGGCAAACGCTTTTCGGGCGGAATCTATATCGCCGATGCACAGGTCTAACCAGCCAAAGGCAGCTTGGATTTCCGGCAGGAGAGCATTGCGCCCCAAGGCTTCGGTATAAAAAATGCGCGCCGAGTCTAATTGACCAGCCGTATAGCAGCGCCATCCTTCCCGCAAAAGGCTATATTCATTGTGTAAAGTGTGCAGGGTCAGATCGTCAGATTTCACCGGACCATTTTTAGCAAAGTCCCAGTTGTACACCTTGAAATGATATAGCGTATAGGGCTCCAGCCCTGTGAGAGTAACCGTGTGAATCTGGCGATTTTCCGTGACGGTATATACCAAATCGTACTTAGTCGTCTTACCGTATTTAATTTGGGCATGACAGGCTTCATTCATTTCCCAGAAAATAGTTGCCGTGCTATCGGTGGTTTCTAACACCACCGGCTCACTGGTAATTTGCGGGCTCTGGTCATCATAGGTATAGACCGTCTTCTGGCAATGATTTAAAAGCAGCAGAATCACTAAAACAGACACTAAACAGTAATTTTTGCAACGGTTCATAGCGGTCTCACTATTTAATCATGGTAATTTTTTTCACCTGTTTATAGACCAGGTCTTTGCCATCGCCGACTTTCATCTCCAGATAATAAATACCCGAAGCTACTAATTCGCCGCGGTTGTTGCGACCATCCCAAACCGACTGGTGATAACCTGACGGCTGATACCCATTTACCAATTCGCGGATTTCACGCCCCAACAAATCATAAATAACCAGATGCACCTTGCTGAACTGCTGTAAAGCATAACTAATCACGGTCGTATTATTGAACGGATTGGGGTAACAA
Source organism: Fidelibacterota bacterium UBA2242 (assembly GCA_002347855.1). Taxonomy (GTDB): domain Bacteria; phylum Fidelibacterota; class UBA2242; order UBA2242; family UBA2242; genus UBA2242. Next base: position 232,260 of record DDYE01000008.1, on the reverse strand, counting down.
TCCTCTAAGGCATAACGCAGAGGCACAATGGGCGTCTCAGCAGTAAGATTGCCTTCAATGAACAACTGATATAGACCAGTGCTAGCTATTTTCATCTCAGGTGCTGCGGGACCAATTCTCAGCCAGGTGCCATCGGTAAATTTATATAGCATAGCCGGCGTATCAGCAGGCAAGGTTCTTAACTCTAAGGTAATCGGCTGCTGGAAATTCAAGCCCTCCGGACCAATATAAATCGGCTCACTAAAGGCGGTGGCATTTTCCAGAAGATTTAAATCCATCGCACAACGTGTCAGGCAAATCATCGTGTTCTCGCGCAGCGCGCCGATGGGAATTGTCAGGGCAACGCCTTTGGTCATATCACTCAATTTGCTGAGGGCGTTGCTACGCGCTAATTGATACTGGATGGCAGCATTTCCCTGTCCCGCGTTACCAGCAGCATCGTTGCCATGGACTGTCAAGCGTAGCGAACCGCTACCCTCCAAATAAGATTTACCGTAATAAATGTAGGGCGGGGAATCGACTTCGGTCAGGTTAACTGGAGCATCGTTAATAGTAGCAGAAATACTTTGCAAGGGCTCTGACGGCACGATGTAAAAGGTTAAATCGTTGGGAAGTAGGGGATTGTGATTGAACACGAAATTGAAAGCTGGCGCTTTATTGTCGCTAACCTTAGTTGCCCGAATGAAAAAAACATGCGACGAATCCTTGATTTGATAATTGTAAGACGAAGCGGCACGTAAATCGGGAACGAGGACGGTAGCGCTGTCACTATCAAGCAGACTAAACTGGATATTTTCGGGTACCAGACGGATATGGGGCCAGACAATGCTGCCCTGCTTTTTCAGACTGGCTTTGGTAGTGTTCAGGCGGAATTTCCAGGTGCTCGATTGGTCGAAATCAGCATGCAAATCATAGGCAAAAGTAGGTCCGCTATTATGCACAAACTCTAACTGGACAAAGTTGCCCTGGCTATTCATACCGCGGAGGTCAAAAGCATCCCAGCCGTCGAAACCATCTTTGGCAAAATCGGAAACGCCAATGCCATTCTCGGTATCGTGCAATTTCAAATCGGGAATGACTGCCCCTAATTTCAGGAACCACTTCCACTCGGGCGAGACGCTGCCACTACGGTAACGATACTTTGCCCCCAATTGCGCTAATTCACGCGCAACTACGGAAGGTTTTGATAGCATGTGGATAGCGCTCCGCGGTATATTCAATTTCAAATTGCTAACTGAATCAATTTGAATGAAATAAAAGCCTTGCCAGACCGTGATGGTATCGCTATGAATTTGAGCAATGGGCGCCACAACCTCATACTGTTCCAGGTCGTGATTCCAGATATAAGCATATTGACTTATCCACCCATTGGAAGCGGCAGTGGATAGAGAATAGACTTCCTTTTCATTATCATTCCAGTTGCGATTGGGATACTTCCAAATCTCGCAATCTGACCAATCAATCCGGTACTCATAAGGATTAGCAAACTGGTTAAAACCCAAGGCGGTGCCGTAACGCGATTGCCAGTCTACATACGGCGCCTGGGCAACCTCTAATTGACAATGGTCTACCGGGCAACCGACGACATCAATATCTACCTGCGGGTACTTATTTTGCCACAAAAAGTAGCCTATTCCAGGATAAGGCGTTGGCGGTTGATATATCGTCCCATCGTTATACTCGTAATATTCTTCGACAGAATCAGAAGTAACCCAATGAATCAAGTACCAATCGCCCGGCGTATTGGTTCCGAGGTCATCCCCAAATATCGCCATGGGTTCACCATGCGGTGTACCTTCCCATGGTTCCACTGGAATTCCAAGCATCACCCATTTATTGCTCGGAAAATTGCGATAAACAGCCGTGACCGGGCAATCGCGCCTCTTTTTGGATGCCTCGGGAGTATTGCCATAACAGCCCATGTTGATGCGATCCCCATTATCTTCTGGCTCCAGACTGTAGTCATCAGTAGGATTGCCAGCGTCAACACAAGGTGAATCCTCATCATCAAAAAGCCATTGACCAAAGTGATAGGAGCCACCGGTACTTTTCAGATGAAAATCATCATCCAGCCAATTATCGCCGCCTAAAACATTGTCAGAACCATCAGGGTCTACGAAAAGTGGATTATCAGTTTTTGAACCCACGCCCGGTGTCATACCATAATAATTTTGGCCATTATTAAAAGCACAATTGTAGGTCGGAGCTATATGAGATAAGACCCCATAATAGCCATAAGTTGAACCAACCACAATATTATTGCGCCAATCCCCATTCACATATCGACCGTAAATGCCGTAATAACCTGCCTGATAGACGGTATTGTTCTTGACATTTACCGTCTTCTCAGTATTATTATAAATTCTGATGCCAAAAGTAGCTAAGTTTCCTCCCGGGGACGTACAGTTGTAGACCAAATTGTTCTCAAGAATCGTGTTTTGAAGATAATAACAATAAATACCCCTTTGGGAAAAGGAAAAAATGCGGTTGCAGTTAAATGCCTCGACATTGAAGTAATTTGATCCTACCAGATTCAATCCGTTTTGAACATTATAGATTGTATTCCCACTGATAGATTTAAAAGGCATTGCTCCGGAAACATAAACACCACTGACGGTACAATCATAAATCATATTGGAATCAACAGCACCCAGGGTATAGGTTGAGCTAGCATTGTAATAAATTCCATCGGAATGGGTACTGTATACCAGATTGTTAGCAATACGGTCACAATTTATTCGATTTATGTACATGCCGTCACAGCTATTGTACACACTGTTGATTTGATTATTAGTAATGGAGCCGATGCTATAAGAAGTACTGTTAGCATATATATAAATGCCATGCCATGAGGTATTAGTGATTTGATTATTGTCAATGAGGTTTATTGAGGATCTGTAGAGATACATCCCACTGCCGCCATTCACATTGCTAATCTGATTGTAGGAAATAGACTCAATTACGCCTTTTGTTTGGTAGACATAAAGAGCGTGATTACTACTACTATTTATGACATTATTGTTAATATTCACCACTGGTGTGCTTTGGACTAAGATTCCTTTACCACAATCGGTCAGGTAATTATTCTCAATGCTCAAAATCAAGCTGGTGCTGGTGCTGCTGACAGCAATGCCAGCACTCGCTCCCCCATAAATAGAGTCAGCTTTAATGGTTAAAAAACCGGTGGTAGAGCTGCCGGTCGCGTAGATACCGTAATAAGTTGCCGAGCGAGTATCGCAGTCCTCGATTACAATATTGCTGGTATTGTAGAGGTAAACGGCTTTATCGCTGGCGCATTGAAAGGTTATACCCCAGAAGGTCAAATTGCTCTTGCTGGAAACCTGGCAAACGATGCTATATGAATTACAAGTAACAGGCTTAAAAACCACTGGGAGAGTCAGCGTGCCAGTAATCCAGCTGGCTTTTGCTTCCATGGTAATTTGAGTAAGGTCATCCACCTGGTCTGTAGTCAGAGTATATCGAAAAACATCAGAAGCGCCGTTTTTTACGCCCTCATCAATTGTTTCAAACTTTATGCAGTAAAAAGGATTTTTCGTTGGGTTCTCCACTGAATAACGGATATTATTAGGACTGGTATAAATTTCCCCGTCTTCAGGCGTAAGGGCAGTGACCTTTGATGGTAAGCTGAAAGCAACATAGCTAAGACCGTAGGGCTGATTATTTTGCACGCGGATTTGAATTGTGCTGGTGCCATCACCATTGTCATAGATATTTTCGAGTGTAAAAACAAAACCGTTAATTGTTCCGGACTGAGGAATAAATTGCGCCGAGCCGTCACAGCAGCCGCCGATAGCCACCCGGCCGGGGGGGTCCTGCGTCTTTTCTCCGCGGTAATCGCCGTAATATACAATCGGCGCACCGGCTGCTCCGGAGCGTGAGGGAATGAGCTGTTCGTTATAGATACCGCGTCCGATGAAGACGGTATCACCAGGTAATAGGGCATAGTTTGCGGCTTTAGTGACGGTTTTCCAGGCAGTGGCAGGTGTCAAACCATCGTTACTATCGTTTCCACTTTTACGAACATAGTAATTAGTGGCGTTACTTGATTGGGCAAGGATAGCAATCAAAATACCCGCTATAAAACTTTTACGCAACATGGAAGTCATATTTACCTCCCACTTTAACATTTATTAAATATGTTTGAAAATATCATATTTGACATATGTCTAAAATCACAAATAAAATTGACAATGTCAAGGATTTATTTTGGATAGATTGTTTGCTGTTCTAACAATTTGGGCTAAAAAGCGCCAGTCGATGGTTCTATTTGCCCGCATTCGGCGGACTTAATTTTCTGTAATTTGGCTTCGAATTCGACCCGCTGAATGCCAGTCAAACCGTGTTCTTTGCCTTCCAGCAAGCGTGCTAAGGCGGTCAATTCTACACCGGAGAAGCGGACAGAATTCAGGACATGCTTGGTGAAAGCGTCAAATGCCAGTGGAGCAACTTTCTGGGTAATACTAGCGATTGTCCTGGCATATTCGCGGATTTCCCATTGGGCATGAGCATCCAGGCGTAGTTCCAAAAAGTGAAAGAGATTATGCAAATCTATCTGCCAGTACCATTGGGTATAAAGCGATAGGGGCAGATTAATGCGTGCCAGTTCTCGCGCAATATCGTCGGCTAAAAGGCTCTGGTAATCGGCATAGGCAGCGCGCTGCCCCTGAATGATAATGTCAAGAACCTTCTGACGCAATTCTGCTGGAACCTCATGTGGATCACGTCCCTGACGATTATCTTTGCTCTGGCGCTGAATTTGTTCTGGTGCTGGAACATAGAATTCATCTGCCATGACGCTATAACGTCCAGATATTTCGTTGACGCGCGCCGAACGATGGCGAATCCACTGGCGCGCCACAAATATGGGCATTTTACAATGAAAAGTCAGGATGACCTGCTCAAAGGGCGAGGTATGCTGATGACTCATCAGGTAATCAATAAGGGCAGCATCTTCGCGGACAGTTTTTGTACCGGGACCATAAGAAACGCGCGCCGCCTGGACAATGCGACTGTCACCGCCTAAATAATCCACGAGCCGCACAAAACCGTGGTCAAGAACCAGATATTCCTTGTCCAGAATCTCTTCAGCCGTGGGAACAACTATATGCGCCATTATCATTCTCTCCTTATAACCTACCGCTATCGAATTTACACTAAGTCCAGCGGGCTAAAAAGAAAAGTTTTATGGATTAATTGACTTGCAAAAAAATTATCAGTAGATTGAGGTTGGTTTTAGGGCGGATAAGTTAATAAAATCCAAAATGCTGATTGCAATTTGCCTGATGGGTGGCATTCTAAGGCTTACGAATTGCACGCAACCCACCTCACCATTATCGGATATCATCCTGGATGACCCCTCCGTTATTAAGCCAAAAGTGGTTTTATCAAAAAGCATTAACACCTAAGGTTCCGTCTATTATTCAATTACCGTTTCTCTTTATGATAAAAACAACCAACTTGTCACCTTAAAGAATGGTTCTGTTAAGTGCAATGATACTACCTTGACGCTCTGTTCATCTTTTTCAAATTATTATCTGGGTTCTACCAAAGAACGATTAATTTTCCCAGATTCTCTCTACACTATCATCATTACTCTCGGTAATGGCGACAATTATCACGCCTGGATCAGAACGCAAGAGGTCGATCTCTTAACTTTTCAAGTACCGGACAGCCAACTTAAAAGCCAGAGTTTAAAGGTCAGCTGGACCGAGGTAGATAAAGCCGGGCGGTATCCTCAGGACATAACCTTCAGTTATTACTGGAGCAATATCAATTTCTCCGGTAACAGTTCCAAGACTATAAAGCTCACGAATATTGCCAGTGGTGAATATACCATTAATAAATCCTAATTCGATTTACAATATGGAATTTACTCAGTTGAGATGACTTTGAATTCTACCAAGTATGGTACTATCGAGGATGCGTTCTTACCCGGCGGTTATATTGTCTCAAAGTTCAGTATCACTAAAAATCTTAAAGTCGTTTCCTAACGCCTTATGAAAGGTGAGACGAGTATTTCACCTGAGGTCTCTTTTCTCCTCCTCTAAGAAATAAACGCCTCCATTTTGCTACTTCCTTCCGATTAAGAAAAAGTTGCCGTGTATCAATTTCTCAATCAGAAAAAAGCCAGGAAATGGCTGACTATCACCAATTACCCCTTTGTCTCCAATGAGTAATTACATTGATAATGATGGCAAATCTGCTTATTTTATATAGTAGATATGCACTATTACCTTTGCCTTTTGCTCATCTTTTTCGCTCTAAAGACCGCCGTTCTTGCCCAGACTGAAGCCGATTGGATTGACCTGGAAATTACTCAGAAGCAGCGCGCCCTGATACTATTCCGCAAGCAGAACGAACGACGCCTGCGAAGCAATTCGGCGAACTATGATGTGACTTATTACGGCTTGCGATTGAATTTGGATATTCGTCACCAGTTACTAATTGGCGATGTCGTGATAAAAGCCCGCGCTCTGGAGAATTATTTAGAATCATGCCAACTTGATTTGGATAATAATCTTCAAATCAATGGCGTTAGTGGCTGGGTCAGCAGTTATAATCATACTGACAATATTCTGCAAATTACATTTCCCCAGCCCGTCAGGCAGGGTGATACTTTCAGTGTCCGCATAATTTACCAGGGCACACCGATAAGTGGTGGTTTTCAAGGGTTCACCTTCGAATATCACAATGACCAACCGATAGTTTCCAGCCTGAGCGAACCTTATTATGCCAGTAGCTGGTTCCCCTGCAAGGATCGTCCCAATGACAAAGCTGATTCAGCCGACATTGCTATCCGAGTTCCTATTAACCTGACGGCTGTGTCCAATGGTTACTTGAGGGAAGTAATCGAGCATGGCGACGGGACACATACCTTCTGCTGGAGCGAACGCTATCCAATTGCGGTTTACTTGATTTCCATCGCAGTTTCCAATTATGTACACTGGAGCGATAGTTACTTAGCACTCGATAAGACCATAATGCCAGTTGACTATTGGGTTTATCCCGAATACGAAAGTGTAGCTCGTCCCGTTTTAGCGCAGACTCCTCAGATGATACGACATTTTGTGCAGTTGTGGGGTGAATATCCTTTCGTTCAGGAAAAATATGGTCAAGCCCAGTTCTCGTGGATAGGCGGCATGGAACATCAGACTTGCACCAGCCTGGGTAGTTTTAGCGAAATGATGACCTGCCACGAATTAGCGCATTCCTGGTGGGGCAACATGGTGACCTGTGCTGATTGGAAAAACATCTGGCTCAACGAAGGTTTTGCACGTTATGCCGAAGCACTCTGGAAAGAATCCGATGGAGGAGCAAGCAGTTTAAAGGCTTACATGAATGATTTGAATGTTTCCTCTCAATGGCAGCCCGGCAGTGTCTATATCTGGGACACGACCAGAGTAAGCACCATTTTTAACCGCATTGTTTACGATAAAGGCGCCTGGATTCTGCATATGCTTCGGAAAATCGTCGGTGAGGATAATTTTGCGCAGATATTTGCTACTTATCGTCAGAGATTTGCCTATAAGAATGTCGTGACTGCTGATTTTCAACGCGTCTGCGAAGAGGTCAGTGGCATGTCACTGGAATGGTTTTTCAAACAGTGGGTTTTCGGCAGTGGCCAACCCTATTATAAAGTCGAATGGCGCAAACAGCAGCGGCAAGATGGCAGCTGGAGTGTTGGATTAGCACTCTCCCAAATTCAGACCAGTGGTACTTATTTTAAAATGCCGCTGGAGATAAAAGTCAGAACCGCCGCGGGTGATACAACTTTTTGCATCTGGGACAGTCTGAAGACCCAGCAGTTCGAAATGCAGTGCTATCAGCAACCTGAAAGCGTGTGGCTCGATCCCAATAGCTGGGTACTGAAAAAAGTCAGTTATTGCTTTATTGATGACGAAATCAATCCACTGCCGCAGCAATTTCAGATTTCCCTGCCCTATCCTAATCCTTTCAATAGCATGATACGTTTTGTGATTTCTCTGCCCTATAGTGTGGCGGGAAGATTGAGCGTCATAGATTTCGCCGGACGTGAGGTTGCCCTCCTTGAGCAGGGTGTTTTCCCGGCAGGCAAACATTTTCAAGCGTGGCAACCGCACCAGTGTAGTTCGGGCATTTATTTTATCAAATTCACTACTGATCGGAACACAACCTACCGCAAGGTCGTTTATTTGAAGTGATTTTTGCAATAAAATAAGGAGATTCGAAAAAATGCGTACTGCTAATCCTGCTTTGAACTCACGTACCTTCACCAGTTTGCCGTATGTCAGTGATACGAGTCAGGTCATGACACTGCAAGGCACAGTGAATAAGACGCTGGCGCTGCTTCTAACCACAATCCTGGTGGCTAGTTACACCTGGGGGAAAGCCGTATCCTGGGATCCATCTTCCGCTCTTCCCTGGATGTTAGGGGGTATGATTGGTGGTTTTATCGTCGCTATGGTAACCGTTTTTAATCCGCAGGCGGCACGCTGGTCGGCACCACTTTATGCTATTTTGGAAGGGTTATTTCTCGGTGGTATTTCGGCAATTTTCGAGCAAAGTTACCCGGGTATCGTCTTTCAGGCGGTAAGTTTGACTTTTGGGACAGCCTTATGTCTTCTTCTGGCATACAAATCCCGTTTAATAAAACCGACTGAGAATTTCAAGTTGGGAGTTGTCTCTGCCACGGGCGGGATTGCTCTTTTATATTTCATCTCGTTAATATTGGGACTTTTCCATGTAAATGTGCCTTTTATTCACCAGGGCGGCACTTTCGGCATTATCTTTAGCATTATTGTAGTCGTTGTAGCGGCATTAAATCTTGTGCTGGATTTCGATTTCATCGAAAGCGGCGCAGCTCAGGGCGCCCCAAAGTATATGGAATGGTATAGCGCTTTTGGGTTGCTGGTAACTCTGGTGTGGCTCTATATTGAAATACTGCGCCTTCTGGCAAAACTGCGCGAGCGGCGCTAAGAATTACACTACTCCTGCCGCAAAATCGTCGAAGCAATTGTTCTATTCGTGCAAAAACACATTATTGCCGTGGAGCGCGGCAGAGTGAGTAGTAAGTATCACTCTTACAATCATACCAGCGAGCGATGATGGTAGCATTACGCAAGGTAAGGTCGAGAGACTGGCGTCTCGTCGTTGACTCAATTGTATGACGGTCGTCCCGTTGCGAAGTATGGAGTGATTGCACTTCTACTTGGATATTTTTGGCTACATCAAAACGAGCCAGGGCATCGGCATCTTGCCAGGCGCGCAACCAGCGACCATATCGAGCTACCATGCCAATGCCGTATACGTAATCCCTGTCTTTAGGAATATGACTGACCCACTCCGGTGCTGGACCCCAGGATCGTAGGCTGCAGCCAAAACCGCCTGACTTTTTCTCAGCAGGATAAGCTATGATGACAAAATATCCTTCTGCCGTTATTACCGAATCTAATATGACCGAATTCAATTCAATATCATCTAACCGATTGTCGTAATAACGCAGATCAAATTTGGGATTGGTAATCTGCAGGCGCCCATCACTGAGTTCTATCAGTTCAAATTTCAATTTTACCAGAATCTGCTTGGCAAGGTTCCGGTAAGCATCTTGCAGGGCGGCTGCCCGCGCACGTTGGGGGCGCAAGTATTTGCCAGCAACACCAACCGCGAATAATTGCTTTGGTGGCGCCTCAGGCAGTTGGGCAAACCATTCGGGAACTTGCTGCTGGGGCAAAATAACTGTCGGGTTAAGGAGAATCAGGCCAAGCCCGAAAATGATCAGTCTTGAAAAGTGATGGAGGCTACCTCGTGTGAGGTAGCCTCCCCTGCTTAAATTACTCGCCAACTTGTTTCAGTTTCTGGATTTCTTTTTCCAGTTCTTCAAAACCCAAATTGGCTTTGGCTTCGTTATAGAGTGCTTTCTGACGCCGGGCTGCGTCTAAGGTTTCCTGCACAAGAGAATTGAGATTGTACTCTGCTAAAGAATAGGCATGATAAGAATTGCCTTCGATCTTCATTTCGCGTTTAACAATCTTGCATCCCTTGAGAACATTATTCGCTACCTGTTTGCTGACGGATGAGGTGAATTCGATTGCCTCAGCATCATTTCCCATGCCACTCTGCTGCATGAAATCTTTCATCATCGTAGAGACTTTGACTTCAATGGTGCGCGCGATAGCGTCCCGCGCTCTCGCATCGGCAGCATCCTTAGCCAGAGCCATGCTCATTTTCACAGCATCACCAGCCTGATAGTAAGCATCTTCAGCCTGCGGCGGATTTAAATACCAGTCTGGAATATTTGCCATCTTGGGTTTCGGCTTTTCTGCGCCACAGTTGATCAGAAACAGAGCGATGGGAATCAACATAAGTAGCACGACTAATTTCTTCATGACTTTTCTCCTTTCGTTAATTATCACTTACTAACAACAATCTATTTTCCTGCAGCACTTTGTAAAAAGGCTGCCAGTTTCTCTTTGCCAATGCGGGCATTGCGGTAGGCTTTTTCAATCGCAACCTGCGGCGATTGGGTATCGAGCCCTTTGCCGCTCACCTCCAGAGAGTTGAGCAAGGTATTGTTCCCTGTATATCTTAGATTCAGCCGCAACCGAATTTCGACTAAATACTGCTTGCCTGCCGGTGTCGGAATTTCTTTCTGATTGACTACGGTCAGGGCGCTCTCCAGATAATAGGGCGCATCATACGCTATGGAATAACCGTTGGTCACTATTAATTGCTGCAAATCAGAAGCAAGGGAGGGAACGAGTTGGGTATCATGCGGGGAAACTTTCACAGCAAACGCAAGTCCTACATTTTCCAGATCATATTCGACCACAATCTCCGATTTGGAAAGGGCATTCCGCATCTCTTCTGGCAGGCGATTGAGATCGAGTTTAAAACAAACCGAGCCACGATCGCCCCCAGCATCAGTCGGCACTGCTACGATCTGAAAGGCAACCTTACCATCGGGATTGGATTCCAACCGCTGTATAATATTGCCATTGAGATATTGTGCCACTACCGGGAAATTGCTCACCCCGATTTCCTGCCCATTTTTCTGGTAGACAACCTGAAGCAACACCGCCCGGGGTAATGGTTTCCCCACCTGCCCGCGCTGATTTGCACCTTCGATTAACTTTAAATTGATATTCGCCAGAACGGTACGCAGTTCGGCTATAATGCCCGGTCCGGTAAACTGACTGAGGTTGGGATATTTCTGCGCCGAGAGAGCAGTATATAGTGCGGATTTGGTATAAAATTCTGGTATGGTATTCTGAGCATCGAGATAATTGTTAACCGCTGCAAATACTTTGCCCTGCGTGGTCAGCTCGCGGGCATTGCTGACTAACTGTTCGGTTTTTTGCAGAATCTCGTCCATCTGCACTTCGAGACCGGAAAGATACTGGGCACGATTCAAAACCGCCAGAACATAGAAATTCTCTTTGACCTGTTTAGTCTCAACAACCTGAATACCGGTCACCGTTTCTGTGACCATAGATTTAGTGCGGGCACTGGTTTCACTTTTTATGAAAGCCCGTTCGCCCTCTCTGAACTCACTTTCGATACTCTCTAATTCCTGTTCAATTTTTATCTGAATCTGCTTGGCAACATCTGCTCGCGCCAGTTCAATAGCCTCATTTTTATCTTTGGCAATGCCGACTCCTAAGAAATAGCGACTGGTGGGATATTTCTTATGATTATAGGTCTTCGCCCAGTCGGGAACCTGCGCATTGCTCGACGCTATGAGCGCTATTATCAATCCAGCGATAAGAATATACCGTTTCATGGCTCCGTCCTTGCTATTCCGCCACAATGTTCAATAAAATCAATTTGCGATTGACACTGACCTTTTGCAAAACGCCACTGCCTTTATAATTCTGCCGTAAAAAGCGATATACATCGGAGGAAGTTCGGTAGAGTGCCGGGTCGCACCACAATAGGACATCGTAAGTGTAATCTGCCACGGCGTTTTCCTGATAATTCTTCGCCATTTTCTTGACCAAATCAACAAAATGGTCAATAATTGTCTCGGCGGCCTGCGGTTCAAAGGTCTGATTGATATTGACGACCAATTTATATTGCACACCGCGGGCACAATCTAATTTCCAGTAATTGACAATTCGGTCTAGCACCTTGCTGGCGGCGTCATTCATTGCCTCCTCTATAACGACGGCGTCGGCAGCCGGTCGCTCCTGGCTATAACCAGTTTCTGTTCCCAGTAGACGAGCAGTGGTAGTTTCAAAGGCGCGGCAGGCGACGATACCTTTCTTCACGGTTGACGTTCCCAGGCGGCGCGACTCGACCTTAACATTATAGGTAACATAAATATCGCTACCAATCGAAAGCGCCAGTATATAGCTATAGTCTTCCGATTCGCCTTGCAAGTTAAAATGGACTGAAGACAGTTCGTTAAGCGCTTGCTGTTGTTCGGGGACAATAACGGTGAACTGGCGCGCGGTTAAGAATGATTCGATGACCTCAGCCCCTTTTTTAAGGTTAGGGTATGTCTGCAGGAGTTCCAGCGGTGCCCGATCACCCTGTTTTTCCGGCAAAACCATGATGGTTGGCATTCCCACAATTGCGGCGATGGCTTGAGGCGCTTGAATAATGCCGCGCTGGACTAAATTATCCAGAAGAAGGGTCTTATTGATTTTGAGGGATTTTTCAATTTTTAGCTTTTGCTCGTCGAGTCGCAGGCGTGAATCGTAATAATCTGCTTCCCAGCAAATGAAAGACTTTAGATTAGCCGGTTCAAAAAACTGCTCCTGGATTTTAGCAAAATTGGCGCGCTCGGCTTCGGTAGTCAATAGCGGGTCGCTTCCACTAAATAGCAAGAACCAGACCGCCGCTTTGCGAGCATCTATATTGGCGCGCAGGTCTAATTCTTCGGCCTTTTTTGAGCCCGTACCGTAGCCGACTGCCTTGATTAAGATTTCACTGGGCGAAGAGGTCTCGAGAATCACAGCCTCGCGGGAAATGGGCAGATTGGATTTAGCTTTGGCGCCCAGCACAAAGGTAACCATCGTGAGTATCGTAAAGATAGCGCGCAATTTTAACATAAAAGACCTCACGGAAGGGATTTTAATTGCTTCGATAGACTAGACTGCACCATGGCGGTTGGATTAACACTAAGACTCGGCAGCGAATAATGGATATACAAGCCAAATGTCGGCGACAGGCTATAGATTCGTGGTGCGGCAAAATTGGCTAAATTATCGACATCAATTTCCTTGTCTTTGTACTTGATTGTCCACAAGTCCAATGGCGGAAAAATTTGTAGACCGGCAAAAAGCCCTAAATTCGTATCAATATTCAGCGCATATTCCAAACCGAGATTAAGACGCAAACCCACAGTGTTATTAGCTATACTGACCGGTTTATGGTCATAGGTATCCGATAAAATCAGCCGCTGAACCCCGAGTAGCCCCTCATAATGCAATGCCAGGGGACCAAGATAAAAACGGCGCAGGTAACCGGCGTAACCGTCCACCACGATAGCTACAGAACGTTCATCAGGGAAAATAAAATCCCAGATAGTACTATAAACAGCACTTTTAACCGAAGCCGCGCCAACGGTACCACCCAACACCAAAAAGGACTGTCTCTTCTTAGTCAGTTCGGCGATGTTGATTTGCAAATCGAAATCGGCTCCAACGCAAATGCCCTTATAATCACTGAAGACCACTAAAAATTTATCGCTGGCAAAAACCCCTTCGTCCATGGTCAAATCGAACCAGCGGGGTTTAACTGCAAAATCAAGCGGCAGGCGCGGATGTTCTATTAACGTCATTCCTTTCGACCAATCGCCCTTTTTGATGGCATAAGCCGTGGAAAGTTGTCTACCTGGTTGATTATCATCGGCAACTGTGCTGACGCGCACAAAACCGGACTTCTGGAACTTGACCTTGCCGTCACTTTTCTGAAAATATTCACCAACATAAAAAGGTTCGTCTAAATGAATGCCCTCTTTGCGCCCTAAGGGGAAGTGGACGGTACGACGTTCAATGGCAGCAATGGGCGCTTTCAGACGAAATAGACTAATATCGCGCGTCATGACTTGCAGATTCATGGCAACAGAGTGGACGGCACTACGAAAGGCATATTCCACTGCCGAAATTGTTCCATCATTCATGTCATAAGTCTTATTTTTGTCGGCACTGCCGGCGCCACTGCTTCTTATACTGGTAACTTTGTCAAAACGTGGCTCATCACCGGTTATTAGGTGATAGTAAATTAGCCCGACTTCTATCGTAACCGTGATGTCTTTATCGTCTTTAGGCTTACTCACCTGGTAATTCGACAGAAACGGGACATAAAGATAAGCCGCATTCAATACTTGCTCGATTTGCTCAGCGGTGATACCCATCTCTTTGGCTTTCAAGACGATAAAAGAATTACGCTGGGCTTCACTGAGCAGGTTCTGAGCACGTGCCTCTTTTTCAATATCCAGCACCTGGATAATAGCCGGACCAAGCTCTCTTGAAATAAGATCGCCCAACTCATATTCGGTAAAAGTGCGCCCGCTGATAGTATTTCGAAAGCGTTGCTGAAGATTATCGGGTAATTGATTGTAGTCAAAGCGACTCAATCGGATATTGTCGTGAATAGTAGAAAGAAGATAGCGCTCGTAACCGGCAGGCAGAGCGGTGGCTTTATCGGTAAGCAATAAAGCGTCCACATAAGCAATTGACTTGCGCTGGTAACGCCCCTGTTGAGTCCAGCCAATCTGGGCTATCAGACTGAAAGTAAGAAGCAGTCGTCCAATAGTCTGTACAATTCGCTTAATAGTTGGTTGGTTTTGAAAGAATGTATTGTTTGTGAAATTCATGAAATGCCGCTTCCATCTTTGGTTACTCAAATTTCCAGTTAATTCACCAATTAATCAACCTTTTTCACGGGCTATTTAAAAAAATTTTAGTTGACTTTTTGTGATATTGCGCATAAAATAACACCAAAAATAGGTCTTACTGCCCGTGAACTATCGATTATTTAATCGGTTTGTTGCTGCTATGATGGTCATCATGCTGGATTCCGCCCCAGCTCAGCGCCTGATAATAAATGAGGTGATGTTTGACCCGGTCGGTGTTGATTACTATGATGAATTTATCGAAATATATAACCTCGACTCGATTCCGGTTGATTTGCGCGGTATGGCGCTGGATATCAATGGCTCGATTGATTCAATCGCGGCAATTAATGGACAATGGCAGGTTCTATTGCCTGGTGCATACGGCTTGATTCTCGACCGAGGCTATGTTATAGACCACAAATCTTTTACCTACGAAAATTTGATACCCACGGCTACACTGCGATTTACCATCAAGGATGCCTCATTTGGGAAAAGCGGCTTAGCTAACACTACCCCCAACCTCATTAAGTTAATATCCGCTCAGGGAGATACTCTGTGCCGGGTTGCCACTACACCTAATCAGTCATCAGGCTATTCTGACGAAAAAATAATAATAGATGGACCAGATATGCCAGGTAATTGGGGTAATAGTCGTTGCTTATATGGCACTCCAGGTTATAAAAACAGTATCGTGCCTAAAGACCACGATGTTGCTGTAGCTATTCTGACTCTAAATGAACCGAATCTCATCATTCATCCGGGTCAGCCGGTCACATTCAGCATCAAGGTGAAAAATTGTGGATTATTGACCTGTAGCGATTTCGAGCTACTATTTGGTGAAGATTTAAATGGCGATTCAGTTCTGACTAATGGCGAAGTTCATTTGCAGACTCATTTGTCACTTTCAGCCGGCGATTCGCTATCACTCCAGCCGGTCATTAGCGGTTTTTCTTCTGGAGAACATGCAATTATTTGTTATCTTGTTTACGAGGAGGACGAAGAGGAAGAGAACAATTTCAAGGCGTTACCGATAAAAGTCGCCTATCCCAAAGGGTGCTTAGCCATTAATGAGTTCATGTATTATCCGCGTACCGATGGCGGCGGCGAATGGGTGGAATTGCTGAACATCTCGTCTGACACAGTCAACATGAAAAATTGGACGCTGGGTGACAATGACACCCGCGCTTTACTCACCAAAAGTGATTTTTGGTTGCCACCGCAGGCTTACCTGATTGTTGCAAATGACTCGAATTTTTTAAGCTACTGGCAGAAAGCCGGCTTCTTTCTGGATAGCTGGGCAGCGCTCCCTGCTTTAAACAATACTTCCGACTCGATTGTCATTTGCGATCTTTGCGGACAGGTCATCGACTCGTTGAAATACGCCAGCAATTGGGGTTACAAGCAAGGGGTCTCTCTGGAACGCAAGAATCCATACCGCTTTAGCGCCATCGCACCTAACTGGGGTTTATCCAAAGTCCCGGAAGGCGCCACACCCGGCACCACCAATAGCTTGATGCTGAAACGCTTTAACCTGACGATTGATTCAATTGCTGTCTGTTCGAATCAGCCCCCTTTACGCCACGGCGACCCTGTCGATATTAAGGTTTTTATCTGTAATGCCGGACTGGAAGAATTATCGAATTATGGCGTACAGCTCAGCGTATCAAAAAAGAGTTCCGCTAATAACCTGATTCTCTTTGATACCACTATTTTTAATGACCAAAACATAGCCCCATATAGCACGGCGAATTTTGCGATAAAAATCAATGCCATAGCCGGTGGTGTTTATCAAATAGCCGCACGTAGCCTGAGTTCTCTCGATGAAGACTCAACGGATGACTTCGCCAGTCACATTTTGAAAGTCGGTTATCCTCCTGGACAAATAGTCGTTAACGAAATAATGTATCAACCCGCCGCTAATACGCCCGAGTGGTTCGAGCTTTTCAATATCAGTGATTTGTCAATTGACCTGAACGGCTGGTGCTTCCGCAAAGCGCACGGCAACTGGCAAACCCTGCTCGATTCGACCTTTGTATTAGAACCCCAGCAATATCTTATCGTAGCCACTAACCTCAATTTTTATCAGATGTATCCCGAATGCTCCGGGAAATTGCTAATTCCCGCCACTTTCCCGAGCTTAAACAATACCAGCGATTCTTTGTTTCTAAAAGATGCAACGAATCAGATTCACGAAATCATCCGCTACGATAGTAAATGGGGCGGCAAAGAAAATGTCAGTATTGAACGGATAAATCCCTATA
The DNA here is from genome assembly GCA_002347855.1 of Fidelibacterota bacterium UBA2242. Classification (GTDB taxonomy): domain Bacteria; phylum Fidelibacterota; class UBA2242; order UBA2242; family UBA2242; genus UBA2242. The sequence goes on along the minus strand of DDYE01000008.1, from coordinate 215,157 downwards.
CTCCCGCGTTATCATCAGCAAACTGGGGCTCATCAATTGCACCTATCGGCGCTACACCCGGGACAATCAATTCCATTGCTTTGCGCCCTTATGACCTGACAATTGATACCCTCTACTATAATGCAGAGCGTCTTTGTGATGGTGACGATGCGATAATCAACTTTAAGGTGAGAAATTGTGGCTTATCCACGGTGAACGATTGGGCAGTCAATTTGCGCATAAGTCCATTTCATACCAATGACCCGCGTAATATTCTTGGTGAAGTTCTCGTGTCAAAAAGCATTCCCCTACTGCCTGGTGAATTTATCACTCTCAGCCACGCCATTCCCAACATCGCTGGTGGTGCTTACCAGGTGCAGGCAACGATAAAGTGTCATACGGATGAAAATTTTAGAAACGATACTCTCATTAGTATTCTGAAAGTTGGTTATCCCGCTAACACAATTGTCATATCTGAAATCCTTTACAAACCCGAGTCAGGTGAATCTGAATGGTTTGAAATATGTAATTTGAGCCAGCGAACGGTAGATTTAAATCAGTCGGGTTTCCGTGATGCGCTGGGTAGTTGGCGATTACTGGCTGATTCCAGTGTCTATATTCTGCCGGGGCAATTTGCTATAATTGCCGCTCAACCCAGTTTTCTGCTGAGATATCCCGATTTTAACGGTCTGGTAATTTTCCCCTCATCTTTTCCGGGCCTCCACAATACCTCAGATTCTCTCTTGATTCGCGATGCCACTGGTGAAGTCGTAGACGCCGCTTATTACCGCGATTTACTGGGTAGTAAAAGCGGCATCTCAATCGAAAAAACCAATCTTACCGGCAGTGGACTTTTGCTAAGCAATTGGGTGCCGTCCACCGCGAGTGAGGGTGCCACGCCCGGTCTGCGTAACTCTCGCCAGCGCTGGAATTATGATTTAGCGCTCCAATTTTTCACCTTTCACGACACTTTAGCAGCTGCTAATCTACCGGCAGCGTTCAGCGTGAAAGTCGTAAATTGGGGCTTGCAAGCTGTCAATGATTTCAGCATTAGTATTTTTGAGGGCGAACGCATCGATAGCCTCACCGGCTTTTCCAAATTAGTCTGGTCTCAGAACATTAATGCGCTTATACCTCCCGATTCTTCTCTGCTGATTTCAGGCGACATTTTAGCACCTCGCTGCGGCAGAATTGCTTATCTCTGCCAGACGGTATTTCCTTCCGATGAATACCAGCTGGACAACCAGAAAATTAGCGATTTAATCGTCGCTTTCCCACAGAAAGCCGTAACCATCAACGAATTTTTAGCCTATCCGGCTGCTAATCAGGTTGAATTTGTCGAGCTGGTCAGTCTGTTCGATTCGCCCATTGACCTGGGTGGCTGGCAACTCTGGAATCATTTGAAAGTTACTACCCTGCCCAATTTTGAATTAAAACCACGCGAATATATTGTCATGGCCGGCGATAGTGCTTTTTTCAATTACTTCACCTGCCCCGCACCTGTGATAATACTCCCGAAATGGCTTGGTCTAAACAATGTCGCCGATAAAATCAAAATCTGCGATCTGAGTGGTCGCCCGATTGATTCACTATACTATAATACCGACTGGAAAATTCCCGCTGGCTATTCCATGGAAAAAATTTTACCTGAATATGCCAGCGACCAGATAGTAGCATGGCAAAAGTGTGCTTCATCTTATCGTGCTACTCCCGGAGCTCTCAACAGTGTAACTCCCTTGCTTTATGATTTAGGCCTGGATTCATTACGACTTACTAATTCTAAAGGAGATACGACCACCTTATTTTCGGCAACCCTTTTCTACAAAAATTATGGTCAAGAGGATTGTCCCAGCACCCTTCTCGAAATTTTCCACAAATATGAACTCCACACCGCAAAAATATATAATGACACACTGCTGACTTTAGCTGCTGGTAAAACAGGCGTTAAGACCATTGACCTGGGGATCTTTACTCCGGGGCGGCATCAGTTCACAGCACATATCACCTGGCATGCCGACCAGAACAGGAGTAACGATTCTCTGAATTGGACGCTGAATGTCGCCTATTCTGCAAATACGATTCTGCTTTCGGAAATTATGCCCTATCCGTTCGATAAAAGTCAGCCGGGAATCAGTAATGCGGAATATATCGAATTATTCAATCCCAATCCTGTACCTATTGATCTCTCTAACTGGTTCATCAGTGATGACAATACCGCCCGGAAACAGAATATTCCTGAGGGCTACTCAATTTCTCCAAGTGGTTATTTCGTCATTGCTTCAGATTCATCGATTTTTAATTTCAGCAGTGCCTCTGCGCTAAATACTATTGTATTATGGGGTTTCCCGTCGCTTAATAATGACGAAGATGCCGTCTATCTTTACGACGCCACTGCCCAGATTATTGACGAAGTGCATTATCTTTCGACCTGGGATATCGAAAAAGGGTGTAGTCTGGAAAGAATTAATTGGCGTAATCCTAATAATCGCCAGAATTGGCGCAATTCTGTTACTTTGCGAGGTGGCACCCCTGGTTTACCCAATAGCGTATCGCAGAATAAACCGCTTGCATCGGTCGGACTCGAAGTGACCCCAAAGATTTTCACTCCTAACGGAGATAAAAATGCTGATGATATTTGCTTCCAATACCGTCTGCCATTTCCTTCGGCACGCCTGACTATCGAAATATATGACTTAGAGGGACGACTTATTAATCGCCCCGCAAAAAACCTTCTTACCACTGCGGAAGGCGCAATTTTCTGGAATGGCGACAGTGAATGGGGTGGGAAGGCCCGCATCGGTCTCTATTTAGTTCGTTGTTCGGCTTGTGATGCTGGCAGTCTAAAATCTGTGGAGTATGTCACATCTTTCGTCCTGTTTAAATAATTTTGCTTGATTTAATAAACAATAAACAATAAGCTATCAGCAGAATTTATGAGAAAAACAAAAAGAGGAGTTATTTTATGAAAAGAGTGATAGCTATCGTGGTTGCAATGACGTTGGGGGTTGGCTTGCTTAGTGCCCAAAATCTGGAAGAGCGGTTACAAACAATGGCAGCAAATAATGCCAAAGCATATCTCAATCCTTTCGTTACTGCTTTTGGAACCGCCATGAACAGTGGCTGGTACTTTACGGCAAAACCCCACAAATTGCTCGGCTTTGATATCGGTGTGCGGGCAATGGCAGTGGAAATTCCCAAAGCCCAGCAGACATTTAATTTCGATGTCTCCGCCCTCGATCTGAGTGAGACTATTACTATCGGAGCCAACACTTATACCGTCCATCTCGACCCGGAAACAATATATCCTGACCGCAAGGTTCCCACAGCATTTGGCAGTAAAGAGGGTGGTTACATTCCTGCCATTAGTGACGATGAAATTGTCACAGAATTCGAGAATCAGCTGCTTACCCAGGGTGTCTCCCAGACTATCTTAGACCAACCTACTGTTCAAAACAATCTCTATTCCATCGCTAACAATATTCCGGATTTGGAGACGCCTCCCGGTTTTGATTTAGCCTATTTCGCTATAGCCCTTCCACAAGCTTCTCTTGGGATTTCTCTACCGATGCTTCCCATTCACCTGGAATTGTCTGGTCGGTATCTACCGGAAGTCAAGATTTCCGACGAAATAGGCAAATTTAAATTTGTGGGCGTGGGTGGTAAACTTGCACTCGACCCATTTATTCCTTTGCCTTTATTCGGAATAAAGATTGCCGCAGGCGCCTATATGCAGAAATTAGAAGTCGGTAAGATTATCGAATCCAATCATGCACTCTATAGTTTACAGGTTAGCCGCGATTTTAATTTGCTGCTTCTCGGATTTGGTTTGTATGGTGGCATTGGCAAGGAAACATCGGATTTCAAGGTTAAATATACCTATAACAACACTGGAAATCCCCACGATCCACTCAATGGCACGCAGATAAATTTCGATTTAAAAGGCGAAAATGATTTCCGCACTACCCTTGGTGTGCGCGTTCGTTTGGCATTCTTGAATATCAACGCTGACATCTCCAACGGCACTGACAAAGTTGCTACTGCCGGCGTTAGTCTGACCTTACGTTAAACCCCAGGATTCAATAATTTCAAGCCCTCCGATATATCGGGGGGCTTGTTTTTTATCTCGATATAACCCCATTTAATTTCCCTAAGCGTGATAATATTTTGGAATTTTGGGGAAGTTTTTTTATTATCAGAAGCCTTTTAGGAGTCTTCGCAATGGGAAAATGGACTGGAACAATCATCGGGGGCGGCATTGGTTGGGCGCTATTTGGACCACTGGGGGCACTTATCGGCGCCTATTTAGGCAGCTTAATGAGCGAGAATCAGCCTCGCCCAACAGCTACTTATTCTGACGATGAGCGCATTGATTATGCCACGCTCGGCGATACGCGGGCGGGCGATTTTGCCGTCGCTATGCTCTCTTTGTTTGCTTATGTCAGTAAAGCTGACCAGACGGTCAAATCTTCCGAAGTCCAATATGTAAAGCGCTTTTTAATCGAGAAGTTTGGCAAGGCGAATGCTCAGGATTTACTCTATCTCTATCGTGAAATCTTGTCTAAAAATTACGACATCCACTCCGTCGCCACGCAAATTAAAAATCACATGGATTATTATGCCCGCATGGAACTGCTGCATGTGCTGTTCGGTATTGCCGCAGCCGACGGTGAAATTAAGCCCATAGAACTGCAAGCCATTCGGACAATTGCCGACGGGTTGGGAATCTATAACAGTGATTTCGAAAGTATTAAGGCGATTTTCGTCGGACAAAATGATCGGGCTTATGCGATTCTCAATGTCAAACGCGATGATGATATAGAAACTATCAAAAAAGCCTACCGCGACCTGGCTAATAAATATCACCCCGACAAAGTTGCCAACCTCGGCCCCGAAATTCAGAAGTTAGCCGAAGAAAAATTCAAGGCAATCAATGAGGCTTATCAAACCATCCGCCAGGAACGTGGTTTTTGAAAAACCGAAATAATGATAAGGAGAAATAGTATGCGATCTAAGTCTATCCTGTTCCTTTATCTCTGCCTATTACTTTTAAATCTACTCCAGGCAGAAGAAGGCATGTTTCCGCCGTATCAAATCCCCACAGTTAAAGGTTTAAAACTAAAACCGCAGGACTTGTTCAACCCGATCCAGGGTGCTATCAGCGATGCCGTTATCATTATCGGTGGTGGCACCGGCTCCTTTGTATCGCCCAGTGGACTGGTACTCACCAATCATCATGTCGCTTTTGATGCCATCAAAACTAATTCCACTCCTGAGCGCGATTTATTAGAAAACGGCTTCTATGCCTGCCAGCTCAGTGAAGAACTGCCGGCGCGCGGCTATGAAGCTTACCAGACGATCGCTATTGAAGATGTCTCCGCCAAGATATTGCGCGATATTACCGATGCTACGCCCCCAGCCGAACGAGTAAAATTAATTAACCAGCACATCGCCCAGATTGAAAAGGAATCCGAAGACCAAAAGAATGGGATTCAGGGCAAGGTAGCGGTCATGCTGGAAGGTAAGGAATATCGCCTTGTAAAATATTTACGCTTCCGCGATGTTCGCTTGGTCTATGCACCACCTCGTTCGATTGGCAATTACGGCGGCGAGGTTGACAACTGGATGTGGCCTAGACATACTGGCGACTTTTCTTTCATGCGCGTTTATGTCGCTCCCGATGGCAAACCAGCCCGCTTTAATCCCCAAAATGTTCCTTACAAACCCACTAGATACCTTCCAATCGCAACTAAAGGCTTTAAACCCGACGATTTGGTTTTCATCATGGGTTATCCAGGAAATACTAATCGCAATCGTACCTCCTATGCTATTTACTACAGCCAGGAAGTAGTTTACCCTTTCCGGATCAAGCTTTTCCAGACCATTATTGACATTCTCGAAGAACAGAGCCAGCAAAGCAAGGAGGTGGAATTACTGCTGGCATCGGAATTGAAAGGCTTTTACAACTCAATAAAAAATAATCGCGGACTGCTGGAGGGTTTTAAAAAGGATGACCTGCTAAACAAAAAGCGGGCTCAGGAACAGGCTTTTCTTAAAAAAATATCCAAAAGCAGGCAACTCCAGCAAAAGTATGGTTACCTTCTACCTGAAATTAAACAGGCTTATGATGAATATTATAGTCGCAGCACCAGCGATATGATTATCGAATATCTGCGGGTCGTTACGCTGCTGAGTGATGCGGTTACGATTTATAAATATAGCCTTGAACGAGTCAAGCCCGACTCACTACGCGCCCCGGGTTACCAGGATTTCCAAATTGCGCGCACGCGTGACCGCCTTGAAGACCAGCGTCAAGATTTTTACCCACCGGCTGATGCTGCCATCCTCAAAATGATGCTGAAGGAGCTGGCTCAATATCCCGTCAACGAGCGTCCTGCCCTGATTAATTCAGTTATTGGTACAGAAACAGGAGCGGTGGCTCTGCAGCACATTGATAATTTTGTAGACGAACTTTACGCCAAAACCAAGCTTGTCGATGTTGCTGCCACTAAAAAAATGTTCGACCTCTCCACCGCAGAACTGGTTGCATTGAATGACCCGCTGCTTAATTTTGCCGCTAAATTAAACGAAGAATATGATCGCCTAAAAATCAAGAACGATCAATTCACCGGCAAACTAAACAAACTGCATCCGCTATATTTCCAGGCACTGCAAGAACAAACAGGGCAAAACTTCATTCCTGACGCTAATCGCACCTTGCGCTTTTCTTACGGCAGAGTCAAGGGCTACTATCCCCGCGATGGCATCTACTACCTGCCTCAAACTGGCTTAAAGGGTATCGTCGAAAAAAATACTGGTCAGGAACCATTTGATGCTCCAGCTAAATTGACGCAACTCTACCAGCAGAAAAATTTTGAAATTTACCAGGATACCCAGCTGCATGATGTTCCTGTGGCTTTTTTGGCAACGACGGATATTACCGGCGGGAATTCTGGCAGCCCGGTTCTAAATGCCCAGGGCGCCATTGTCGGTTGCGCTTTTGATGGCAACTGGGAAGCCTTGACAAATGACTGGCAGTACAATCCCGATATAACTCGTACGATTGCCGTTGATATTCGCTATGTTCTCTTTGTGTTGGATAAATTCAGTGGTGCCCAGAATCTTTTAAAGGAACTGACACTGCAATAATATGACCGCTAATCCCCAAAAAATTACCCTGCCAGTCGCCACGCGCCTATTAAATCCGGAAATCGTCTATTTCGAGCAGATAGATTCTACCAATAACTATCTCTTATCTAACCATGCCCATCCAACAGGTACAATTGTCATGGCTGAATATCAGACGGCGGGGCGTGGACGGAGAGGACGCAGCTGGGAAGCGCCTAAGGGCGAGGCGCTCTTATTTTCCTGCTATCTCGCCGTAAATCCTGTGGAAACTCCTCTTTTCATCTATACTTTCATAGCCGCAGTGAGCGTGCGTGAAGCACTCCAAAAAAATATATCTAATGCCAGCTTTTATCTCAAATGGCCCAATGATGTTCTACTCGAACACCACAAGGTCTGTGGCATATTGGTGCAAAGCAAAATTGTATCCGCTCAGAAAGCTATTGTCGTAATCGGCATTGGGGTCAATGTCAATCAATCAGCCGAATTTTTCCAGCAATGGCAGACAGCAGGCTCACTATTCTCACTAATCGGCAAACGTTTCGACCGCACAGATTTACTCTCTGACATTGTTGTTAGTTTAGATAATTGGCTGCAACCGGAATTCACCCGCCAGCCAGAAGTGGTGCTACGGCAATGGAAAATGCATTGTCCTTTTATTGGCAGAATGATCCAGGTCGATGATGGCAAGCATATTTTTTCCGGTTATTTTCAAGATGTCACATCAGATGGCGGCTTGGTGCTGCGGAGTGACAGCCAGGTGCATCTATTTCATGCTGCCGATGTAACGATTGTTAAGGAGTATTAATGTTACTGGTAATTGACATTGGTAATACCAATACTGTCCTGGGACTTTTTGACGGTGAGCGCCTGGTAGCCAACTGGCGCTTAGTTAGTTCTCATACGCGTACTGTAGATGAATATTGGATAGCCGTAAAACTACTCTGTGCTGAAGTGGGTCTGACTGCTGAGCATCTGAACGGTGTCGCCATCAGCTCGGTGGTACCTGATTTGACCACTAGCTTTCAACGCATGATTCGCAAGTACTACCGCCTGGAACCGTTACTGATAAGCACTCGACTTGATTTAGGGCTGCAGCTATTAGTCGATAATCCTGGTGAAGTGGGAGCCGACCGCATTTGCGATGTGGTCGCTGCTAAAAATCAGTATACACCTCCTCTGGTAGTGGTCGATTTAGGCACAGCAACAACCTTTGAAGTATTGGACAGCAACGGAGATTACATTGGCGGAGCCATTGCTCCTGGTATGATCACTGCTGCCGGGGAGTTATTTCATAAAGCAGCCCAGCTTTATAAAGTGGAGCTCAAACCACCTGATCATCTGATCGGGAAAAATACGCGCGAACACTTGCAGACCGGCATCTTTTTAGGACATGTCGCCATGATAGAAGGGTTGATTATGCGCTTCCAGAAAGAACTGAGACTTCCTAATCTATTCGTAGTCACTACGGGCGGTTTTTGCGAAGAAATTACCCGAAATTCGGATCTGATACAGGTGGCTGATCCCAACTTGACGCTGAACGGTATCCGCCTCATCTACGAACGTAACCGACGGAATTAAACTATGCAAACCACGATTCTTGGCAAAACAGGCCTCAGAGTTTCTACCATCGGCTTCGGTGCCTGGGCTATTGGAGGTACGAATTGGGGACCAACGGATGATGCCATTTCTAAGGCGGCGCTGCGGGCAGCCCTTGACAGGGGGGTGACACTGATAGATACTGCCGATGTATATGGTTTTGGGCATTCGGAGGAGCTGATTGCCGCGGTGCTTTCCGAACGAGGCAAGGGTGAGGTAATCATCGCTACCAAAGCGGGCAATGATTTTTATCATGCTCAAAATGAGGATGATGCCGGCTACGGACCTATTCGCCAAAACATGGCAAAGGATTACATTATCTGGGCAGCAGAACAGAGTATCCGTCGCCTGAAAGTAGAAGCATTGGATATTCTCCAACTCCATAGCCCTGACACGAACCGATTAGATCGTGATGAGCCCTGGGAAGCGCTGTCCATTTTGAAAAAAGCCGGCAAGATTCGCTTCGCTGGTTGGAGTGTTCAGTCATTTAAAGAAACTGAACAAGCCTTTCTGCTCCAACGCTATCATGAGGTCATTGACACTCTGCAAGTACGCTACAATATTTTAGAACGTGAAGCGGAACGCGTCCTTCTGCCAATGGCACAACAGTACGGTGTTGGTGTCATCGTCCGTATTCCTCTCCTTTTTGGCTTATTGACCGGCAAATTTAATCGCCAGAGCCGCTTCAGCTCCGACGACCACCGCCACATGAATCTTTCACCCGAAAAATTGGAAAATTATTTAGACCAGTTAGAAAAAATCGAGCCACTCTATGCGCGTTATCCTGACCAGAGCAAGGCACAAGTCAGTTTGCGATTCTGTATTTCCCATCCAGCCTGTCATGTTGCCATACCCGGCGCTAAAACTCCCGAGCAGGTCGCTGATAACTGCGCCGCATCCGATTTTGGACCACTAACAACAGAGGATTTAGCTATCCTTGGATGAAAATGAAATAAAAAGCACGCCTTCCGAACCACCGCAACTGCCTCAGCCCAGCCGCTTGCAGCGCTTGAAGGATTTTTTCTGCTCCAACTGGCGTTTGATCGTCACCTGGTTGATTATCATTAGCGTTATAGTTGTAGGGCTTTTGCTCCACATCGACAAAGGCATTCTCGTTGTAATCGTTTTTGTATTCGGATTATTAGCGCAGGCATTTACCGGTTTAGTAGCTTTGATTGCTACCGTACCAATCGTCGGTCCCCTGATTGCAAAAGTCCTGACGCTGCCGATTTTCTGGATTTTGAATGGTCTCGGTTATTTCGTCTCAGTGGTTGCCATTAAAAAAGGTTATGGTAAGGATGTTATCAATTACCGCTTCGTTACGATTATCTTTTTAATTGGATTTGCGGTTGGTTTTATCTTAGCGAAGATTATCTGACTATTTCAGAATTTTCACTGCCACAATTTTATCGCCGCGCTCGATGCGGCGTGCGATATTCAGCCCATCTATTACTTCACCAAATCGCGTATAGCGATAATTTAGATGCGGCTGGTCGGTAAGAGTAATGAAAAATTGTGAGCCCTCTGTGTCGTAATCCGAGCGCGCCATTCCCACAGAACCGGCTTTAAATTCCAGCGGCACAACTTCAGTTCTCAATAAATAACTCGGACCGCCCCAGCCATCCCCACGCGGGTCGCCACCCTGAATGACAAAATTCGGCACCACCCGATGAAAGTTTAATCCATTATAAAAGCCGCATTCAACCAGTTCTAAGAAAGCCGCAGCCGTGAAAGGGGCATAGTAGCCATCCAATTGCAAAATAATTGTCCCGCGAGTCGTCACCAGCGCCACGCGTGGCTTAAGTCCATACTTACTCAGCATCTTCAAACTTGCCCAATAGACGTCCCGCTTAATGGTTGGCGGCATAGTCGCAGTGGGCAATTGATAATTATCCTTGAGAATTGCCAGGGCACGCGTACGAATCGCTGCATCGGGGCTATCTAACAGCGCTTGCACTGCAGCGGCACCATCCCCTGGACAAATACGAGCAATCAGCTCCAGCACAGCAAGGATGGCTTCTCTATATTCTACTCGCTGCTTATAATTAAAAACCGCATACAAATCTGGCAGGAATTCATGATAATCATAAAGGGAATCGGTCAGTGCGGTAACAGATAGAGTTATTTTGACGGGGTCGCCACTCTTCAGACCATATTGCAGGACAGCTTTCAGCCGTGCTGGCGGTTGTTCTCTTTTCTGTACCAGTTGCTTGGTCAGATTGAGCCAGCCTTCAAAAGCCGGCGTCGCTATCACCGGCTGGTTTGCCTGCGCCATTTGCTCCAGCGGTTGGAGGTCAGCCGCCTGAGCATGCTGTGTCATCCCGAACGCGAGATAATCTTGCATCGTCAACGGTACGGGATACATTCCCAGTTGCTGCAATTGTGCTAAACCACCGCGAGCAGCAAGGCAACTGACGACGGTGCCCCGAACCTGTTGTGAGGAACAATGATATAGCTGGAGCAATACCGATTTCAATGAGGGTGGAAATACATAATTCGCAGGAAGGGATGCTAAGGCAGAAGCAACAACCAGCGAGTTAGTGTCCTGCAACGCCAGTGTCAAATTAGCGGTCGGTTCCGAGAGTGAACCGATTGCCTGGGCTGCCTCCAGACGGACAAGATAATCAGAATCCTCGAGCAATTGCTTCGATAACTCAGTTTTTTGGGCAAACTCGAGGCGTGCTAAGAGACTGGCGATTTTTTGCCGAACAACTGGTTCGACAGTGTCAAGCTGCGTTAGAAGCCGTTGACTATATATTTGCAGAGCATTACGGTCACGCACCCGACATAATGCCTGGACTGCTTGCCGTGCTGATGTGCCTCGATAACGTTCAATTATTGCGACACAATACTCCAGGGCAATTGGTGAAGTAATCTGGCGATTGAAGAATTGGATTAAGGCGGGTAAAAGAATTTCAGGGGCGGCGCTATAATCGGAGATACAATTCGCTAAATCCGTTGCACTCCCGATTTGACCGAGGCTTTCTACGAGGATTTGGCGCACATACGGATCATCTTCGCTTTTTATTTTTTCTCTTAATAACTCCAGGCTTTGCTGACATGGCAATTGTCCTAGGGCAAAGGCGGCGCCGCTACGCACCAGGAAGGAGGAGTCGCTCAGAAAAATACTAAGACGAGGAACTAAAGTACTATCGCGCGATGCCGCCGCCGCCAGGCAAATTCGGTAGCGTAGTCGCGTATTTGTCGGCATGGTTTGAAAGGCAAGTATGACTTGTCTTTGATTCTGGTAATGAAGCAGAGCCTTCTCCTCACTAGAGAAAGGCGAGCGCTGGCAACTTTTCCCGAGACTCAATCCGACTGGAATAATGAGCCAGATTAAACGTAACGATTTAATTAATTCCTCCAAAAATTAGCAATATAAGCTCCTGCTCCCAGGCCACAACGCGGCACGACGCCACTGTAATCACCGGTCTGCGCATCTAAATACTGCGGCAGCAGGTTGAAATTATTATTGGCTTGTAAAGTTAGCCAGTCCTGTAACCGATTCGCTTCAGCAAAATTAACAGCCTTCAGTAAGGCACCAATAATGCGCAAATCGCCAAATATCCATTCTTTCGAGGCATTGGCTAAATCGGTTTTATTGCGACGATAACCGCGGGCGGGATTATTGAGGGCAAGATATTTGCTGAACGCCGTTAGGGTGCCCTTATGAACTCTATCCTGAGGATTAAAAATCCAGAGCAAAGCTTCAGCCGTCGAGGCATCGACGTACAAATTGGGATCACGGTCTTCCAGGGTGTTCATGAGGCAATTTTCATTGGGGTCGATGAGGTTTTTCTCAATGCTGATGCAGAGGTTGATAGCCGTCTCTTCGTAGCGTAAAGCGCGGGTCTCATCATTCATCAGACGCGCCAGCTGGGCAGCATCAATTAAACCGCGGTAAATGCAGGCATCTGTGTAAATGTAGTGCTTAAAGGGCAAGGTTTTTTCCCATGGTCCGGGTTCTGCTCTGACAAGCCCCGTTTCGTCAATTACACTGGGTAAAATGTCAGCAATTTGGTTGGCAATTTTGGGCCAGTAATAGCTAATGAATTTGATATCGCCGGACACTTCGGCATACCTTCGAAGGTTCCATAGGGTCAATCCAAAACCGTCCAAATGCAGCGTCAGACCGTAATCATCTATGGTTGTTTGCTCTATTCCATTGCCATAATAGCGATAGATTGAGATGGCGTAATCCTTGCCAATGCCGAGATTATAGTTATTCCAACGATATTGTTTGAATCGCCCGGCGCGACTATTCATGAGAAATTGCAGGGCGGCGCAGGCTTCTTCCAGATGCCCGGCTGAAATGAGTGCATCAATGGATTGTGCCTGGTCGCGCACCCAACAAAAATTTTGATTGCTTGGTGGCAAGGCAGCAATTATCTGTCCACCAGCCGGAAATCCCTCACGACACTGCGCCATTTTCAAAATAGCCAGCGATTGGAGATAAGTGCGCCTGGCAGCCGGGGATATTTCCGCCGGTAGAATAGTCTTTTTATGCCAGGACTCCCACCAATCCAATTCCTCAGTTAAAGCCTGAAAACCCGGATGACTATTTTTATAATTAGGCAGAAAAAGGGGTTCACTTTCCGTATTTTCTTTGTGATAGTATAGAATAGCGGTCAGCCATTTCTGGCGCTCATTTTGATAAGCCCATCTGCCAATATCTAAGTTCAAATCATTTGTTTGCACCATAAAATTTAAGGTGAGGCTGTCGCAACCGCTACCTTCCGCAATTATAAAGATTATCCAAACCGGTTTATCAAGTGTAAATGGACAAAAAGCATATTGTGTCAGAGTGAAATCAGGTCCACCTAAAATATGCTTGACAATGCCCGTGCCCTCAATATACCCAACATCTATGGTCTGGAGAGCTGTTAAGGGAATTTCACGATTGTTATAAAACACCACTGCTCTAGCTGATTTAATCAGATTGACCGTTTCCTGCTGGTCATTGAAGTAGCGGTATATATGTGGATAAAAGTGGGTAAAGGTGCGGGTCTTGATATTGTAATTCACCGCCGCAATGCCATTGGTAAAAGGAATCTGGTTGTAGGAGTTCTGCAATATTTTGCCGGTTACTGGCACTTCCGTACTTGCTTCCGGCATTATAATTTTTATCGGACCACTGTAAATCCCGCCATTCTTACCGTCATCGTAAACGCGCACGCTCAAAACATTATCAACTCGCAGGAGATTGCCGGGAATCAAATAGCGTCGCAGTGCGTTTTTAGCAGAAATCGGGCGAGGCGGTAAACTACCACTGCTTCCAATTTTGACACCATTGAAATAAGTTTCATCGGCGTCGTCAATTTTCCCCAAAATAAGCACGAGTGAATCAGCCTTAATATAAGTCGAATCAAGCGTTATATGCCGACAATACCATGCAAAGCCATCGTATAACTCGTAATTCTGATTTTCCCAGTAATTGGGTACTTTGATAGGAAACCAAAAACTATCCGGCACATCCGGTTGTACCCAAGTCGTGTCATCGCCCAATTTAAACAGCCATTTGCCCTCCAGAGACAATTCACGTCCCGCTACGGTGGGAACTGTTTGGAATATGCCGTGAGCCACCAACAAGAGATATACTATTCGTTTCCCGGATTTAATTATAGACAATGACATAAAGGGGCTCTTCATCAAATATTAAATTGCAGATATTTGCTCTCAATCTCAAGTAATTTGCGCTTGAGTGCCACGCCGCCTCCAAAACCTACTAATGCACCGCCACGACCAACGACGCGATGACAGGGGATAAATAGTGGCAGTGGGTTGGCATGCTGGGCCCCACCGACGGCGCGTGCTGCTCCCGGCTTATTCAGCCAAGAGGCAATTTCACCGTATGTCGCCGTTTCGCCATAAGGAATCAGTGCCGTCCAGAACAATACTTGCCGTTGGAACCATGACTTCACCAGGCTCAGGCTTAAAGGCAAAGTCGACAAAGGGCTACCAGTTGCTAAATATTCCCGACAAGCCGCGCTTGCTTTTTGCCCTATAGCCGGCAAATGCGACTCCTCGACCTGCTGACATTCGACGGGACAAAGCTTTACCAAGCGCTCCAATTCAGTACGGCTCATGGTCACTGCCCAGATTTCAGTTGCACTGACAATTATCCCTAATTCTATATCGACTGCGATGGTCGCCCACCAAAGTTTCGGCGGAGAGGATGTAACTTTGCCAAAAGGTGTTTCCGGAAAAAAAGCACTGATGCTCTCCCAGCATCTACAGCAAGCTCGTATATGCTCAAAATAGCTGCGCGCGATAGGAAGGGATAAGTTGCCCTTGACAAACTCGGCGCTTTCGGTTAGGCTTAAGTGAGCATTCATCTGCATCCAATCCAATTAATATGAAAATTTAATACTGGTGCAGATTAATAGCACAACAAAAGCACACTGCAATAAATATTTGTGCTTTTTTAAACTTAATCTGTTAAATTAATTATGATTATGCGCCATGGGTGCGACGGCAGCGGAGAGAAAGGGTGAACCCACTATCTGAATACGACAAGAAGATTCTTCATTTGGTATGGCAAGCCCAATATGAGGAAGCCCTGTGGCTTGCTGAAGAAGAATTGTATCTTGCCGAATCAACCTACGGTCATTATCATCTCGAAACCGCCAAAGTACTGAATAATTTAGGGTGGCTCAACGATATTCTCGGCAATTATGAAGACGCCGAGCATCAGTATAGTGAAGCCCTGGAAATAAAACTGCGCACCTGCGGAATTGATTCGGTTGAACTGCTACCGACCCTTGAAAATCTAACCGGATTTTACCTTTATCATCAGCAACTTACCAAAGCCAAGAAACTCCTGGAAAAAATGGTTGCCATCGTGGATTCGCAAAATAAAAATTATCGAATGCGTAAAAGCATTTACCTCTGCCAGTTAGCCGATATTGAAGATGAACTGGGGAATGCCGAACAAGCCGAACACCTTCTCTGGGAAAGCCTCTCATTCTTCCAGACCAACTTTGGTTTTAAACATCCCAATGCGGCTCGTATTTTTGCTAAAATCGCTGCTTTCTATGAGAAACACCAAAATTTTCGACGGGCGGAATTCTGCTATAATCGTGCCCTTTACCTTTTGAAAAAATATCTTCCAGCTAAACATCCCGATGTAAAATTCGTCCGCGATGGCTTATACAATATTTACTCGGAGCTGGGAATTAACGTCCGCATACCCTGATTTCCTGCTGAACTTTTAATGTATATCCTCTACCTGCTTGCTGGTTTTATTCTACTCTACTTCGGTGCCGAACTACTGGTCAAAGGGAGTTCTGCTATCGCCTTGCAATTTGGCGTAAAGAAAATCGTGATAGGACTTACGATTGTTTCAATTGGAACTTCACTCCCTGAATTCGTCGTCAGTCTCTTCGCTGCTCTAGACAGGGTCGATGATGTTAGCGTTGGCAACATTGTGGGAAGCAATCTTGCCAATATTCTTTTAGTCTTAGGCTTGGCTACTCTGATTCGTCCTATACACATTAAAAAGCGGATTGTCTTGATTGAAATGCCCGTGCTGATAGCAATCTCGGTTCTCTTTGTCTTTTTTTGTCGCGACCAGCGCCTGATACCGCTCGAATCTGGGATTCTTCTATGCCTTTTTTTGATATATTTGGTCTTCATTATCTCCAATAGCAAAATAAGAACCGAACTGGTAGAAACCGAAGACCTTCCGGTGCAGCGTCATTCTCTTGCTGTCAATTTAATAATGACGGTCGTCGGTATATTCGGTTTGATTATCGGTGGTCAACTCACCATTCGAGGAGCGGTGGATTTAGCCCGCGTTTTCCAGGTACCGGAAGTGGTAATTGGATTGACCATCGTCGCGGTTGGTACTTCTCTACCTGAGCTTTTCACAAGTGTTATTGCGGCTATCAGAGGCGAAGATGAAATATCCATCGGGAATGTAATTGGCAGTAACCTTTTCAATGTTGCCTTTATCCTTGGGTTCGTTCCCTTGATTTATCCACTCCGTATCAGTCCTTCTATCGTGCGGGTTGATAACTGGCTAATGTTAGCTGCTACCCTCTTACTGGGAATTTTTACACTTTTTACTAATCGAATTTCAAGATGGATGGGATTCTCTCTCGTGAGCGGATATATCATTTTTCTCTTAAACCTGATTTTTCATTTTATTTAGGCTAAAGATGCGTCTCGGGATTTACCAATTCGCGCCCGTATGGGGCAACCCTGCAGCGAACCTGAAGAAAATTGAGCAGACACTTGTGCGGAATGGCGCCGATTTATGGGTCCTGCCGGAACTATGCACGACCGGTTACCTATTTACCTCTGCTGCGGAGTTGCGCCAATACGCCGACGAATTCCCACAAGGTCACACAGCGCAAGTCCTAGCGGCAATCAGTCAGAGATGCCAGACTGCTGTTATAGCGGGGGTGGCCGAGATTTACGAGGACAAAATTTACAATAGCGCCGTTCTGTTCAACGCCGGAGTTTTGCAAGGAATTTATCGCAAAGTGCATCTCTTTAATACCGAAAAAGTCTGGTTCCAGCGGGGAACACAACCACCACCAGTGTTTAACGTTAATGGCTGGCGCGTCGGAATCATGATTTGTTTCGACTGGATTTTCCCGGAAATGGCACGCTCACTGGCATTGCAAGGCGCCCAGATTATTGCTCATCCGGCTAATCTGGTGCTACCCTACTGTCAAAACGCCGTTGTGACCCGCAGCCTCGAAAACAGAGTGTTTACAGCTACTGCCAACCGTATTGGCAAGGATTTCCGCGACGCAAAAATGCAAATCAGCTTCACCGGCAAAAGTCAAATAGTCTCACCAGCAGGTGTTATTTTAGGGCAACTTTCTGCCGATAACGAAGAAATCCTGATTCTCGAGATTAATCCACAAGAAGCCGATGATAAAAATTTCGGCCCTGGCAATAATTTGTTTGAAGAACGTTACCCTGCAGCCTATTTATGGTAAAAAGATCTAAAAACCTTCTCGATGAAAACGCCTTAGCACAAGAGCAAGGCAAATTAGATTGGTTGCGCCATTTCTCTACTCTGATTGCAGCCCGCCTTCGAAATGATCCTTTTACCGAAGAAAGCGCCGTCTGTTTTTTAGAAGAGGTAAAAAAGACTATACTGGAACATTTCCCCGATGGAGAGCGGGCTTATGCGTTGATTTATGACCGCCGTTTCAAACGCATTCTGCACCGACGAGGAATTTTTCTGCCGTATATCTCACCGATGGATGAAACTAAATTAACATAGAGAGAATAAGTTATGGAGCGACAACACGCCTGGGAACTTTTATGCCAATACACCAAGACCGAAAGCCTGCGCAAGCATGCCCTTGCCGTCGAAGCTGCCATGTGCCACTATGCTAAAATCTTCGGGGAAGATGAAAATCTGTGGGGCATTACCGGGCTTTTGCACGACTTCGACTACGAAATGTATCCCGATGAACAAAATCATCCCTACCGAGGAAATGAAATTCTGGAGAAACTCGGCTATCCGGCAGAGATGCGCGCGGCAATTATGGGACATGCGAGCTATACTGGCACACCGCGCACTACCTTATTAGCGAAAACCCTCTTTGCTGTAGATGAACTGACTGGCTTTGTCATTGCCGTGGCACTGGTACGACCTTCCAGGAGTATTTTCGAGGTCCAGCCCAGCTCGGTTCGGAAAAAATTCAAAGACAAAGCCTTCGCTGCTAAAGTCAATCGTACCGAAATCCAGCAGGGCATCGCCGAACTCGGTGTGGATGAAACCGAGCATATTCAGCGTGTGATCGACGCCCTAAAGAGCATTGCTGGTGAGCTGGGACTGGCGGGAAATAACTGCTGATTGACAAAAAATACTTGACCTTCTGCGAGCATTTTGATTAGCCACAATCTTCAGGTAATTGTTTTTACTGAACAGCTTAAAACTCTCGTGAGCTAGGATTACTTGCTGTAGATAAAACTTGTCATCCTGCGATCATTCCGCTAATTTTATGATGTTGAATTAAATAAGTAGTAATTATTTACTGAATTTCGATGAAAAACTTGTGCTAAATGAACTTGAAAATCTGCTTCGTCAGGTCGAAAAACCCGGTCGTTATGCAGGCAACGAATTTAACGTTGTCCGCAAAGAGCGCGAGCGTGTCGCGACTACGGTCGTGCTGGCATATCCCGACCTTTATGAGATCGGAATGTCTTATTATGGGTTCCAGATTTTGTACCACATCCTCAATCGCGAAGCAGACCTCGCCGCCGAACGGGTTTACGCACCGGCAGATGACTTTGCCCGCCTGCTGCGCGCGCGCCAGCTGCCGTTAACCAGCTTAGAAAGCCACACACCGCTCAGGAATTTTGACATTGTCGGTTTTACTCTGCCTTATGAACTGACCTACACCAATATTCTTGAAATGCTCGATCTGGCAGGCATTACTCTATTAGCTGAGAAGCGTGAAAAAGACGAACCGTTTATCATCGGCGGTGGTAGCGGTGCCTTCAATCCCGAACCGCTTGCGCCCTTTTTCGATTTGTTTGTGATTGGCGATGCTGAGGATATTGTCGTGCCGCTGGTCAAGTATATTGCCACAAAGCGGCGTAAGAATTTATCGCGCTGGGAAATTCTCAAAGCTCTTGTTCAAGAGTTCCCGGGGATTTATGTTCCCGCTTTTTACCAGCCAGATGAAAATCATTTGCCGGTGCCAGTTTATAGCTGGGCGCCACCAAAGATCCAGTCCCAAAAAGTCCTGTACCTCAAGCCTGAGAATTATCCCACCAAACCTTTGATGCCGTTAATCGCGATTACTCATGACCGTCTTGTAGTCGAACTGATGCGTGGCTGTACTGAGGGCTGTCGCTTCTGCCAAGCCGGTATGCTTTACCGACCGATACGAGAGCGTCCTGTTGCAGAAGTTCTCCAGCAAATTGAAAAAGGCATTCCCGCAACCGGCTACGATGAGGTTTCGCTTTTATCACTTTCCACCTCAGATTACAGTGCTATTAATCCCCTTTTGCGGCACCTAAAAACTGATTTACAGCGCAAGAATATCGCGCTTTCTTATCCATCTCTACGGCTGGACAGTTTTGGCAAATTACTGGCCCAGGTCGGCAGGGAAACCCACAAGTCTGGTCTGACTTTCGCACCGGAAGCCGGCTCGGCTCGTCTGCGGCGGGTCATTAACAAACAAATAACCGCTGAAAATCTCTTGCAGGCGGTCAGCATGGCGCAGTCATACGGCTGGCGCCTAGTTAAGCTCTATTTCATGATTGGTTTGCCGACTGAAACCGATGATGACCTATTTGCTATCCGGGATTTATGCCAGCAGGTCTTGAATGCCGGACAAAAGCGCATATCACTAAACATTACCCTGGCGACATTCATCCCAAAGCCATTTACCCCGTTTCAGTGGGAAAAGATGACGACGATTGATGAAATCCAGCGGCGACTCGATTTGCTCAAGCCACTTTTGCGACAACTTAAAAATATCAAGGCAATGGGGCGCGAACCGCAATCGTCTGTTCTCGAAGCCGTTATCACGCGAGGTGATCGGCGGCTCGCTGCTGTGATTCACAATGCCTGGCAAAAGGGGGCACATTGCGATGCCTGGAAGGAGAATTTCCGTTCGGAAGTTTGGAAAGCAGCTTTTGCCAGTCAAAGCCTCGAACTCGAGGAATTTTTACAAGCGCGACCGGTAGATAAGCCGCTGCCATGGGAGGTAATTGACTGTGGCGTAGATCGGACTTTTTTGCTCGAAGAACGCACCAAAGCCTTTGCTGAAATAGTTACGCCTGATTGCCGCAACGGCTGTCAAGTCTGCGGGGTTTGCTTCCCTGATGGACCACAGATGCTATTCGCCGAAGATATATCCTTTGCCATTTCGGAAAAGGAATCATTGGTCAATATTCCTCCGCAACCAATGCGCTATTTGCTACATTACCGTAAATACGATGCAGCGGTATTCACCTCCCACCTCGACACTCTGCGCATTTTCCAGCAAAGCCTGCGACGAGCGGGACTTGAACCGGTCATAACACAGGGTTTCAACCCGCACCCCAAAATTTCTGCCGGTCATCCTTTACCAATCGGTTTCGCCGGCGATGATGAATTACTTGAAGTAACGCTTAATCAGCCTCATGACGACATCGTTGCCCGTCTTAATCGAGTTCTGCCTTCAGGTTTTAAGATTGTCGCAGCTGAAATTCTGGCGCCACAAACACCCGCGGTCTTCAGCCGTGTAATCGGCTTTAGCTATGCCATCGAATTCATCACCCTGCCTGCCGATTTACCCGCCAAAATCGCCGCTCTGAATATGAGCAAAGAACTCTTGATAGAACGTACTTCGGCGAATAAAAAAGTTACCCTCGACCTTAATTCATTTATCTCCCGACTGGAAATAGACGGCAATCGACTGCTGATTGACCTTCGGGTAATTGACGGGCGGACAATAAAAATTAACGAAATCATGCGTGCCCTTGATTTATCTGATGTAAATTATCGAGTTGTTCGGTTGCATTCTCGGCTGACGCCATAATAAAGATTTAGGAATTTATATGGAAAAAACTATTCTCATTAATGAAACTGCAAAAGAGACCCGCATCGCCATCTTAGAAAACGGCGAACTGGTCGAATTTTATGTCGAAAAGCCCGAAAAAAATCGCATGGTGGGCAGCATTTTTAAAGGCAAAATCGAAAATGTCATAGAAGGCATCCAGGCTGCCTTCGTGGATATTGGTTATGACGTCAACGCCTTTTTACCCTTTTCTGAAATTGATTCAAACGATGCTCTCCTTGCCATTGAAGGTAGTTTGAGTGAGGATGAGGAAGAGGACGCCCAGGATGAAGAGCTGGAAATAAAGACTCGTAAGCCTCGCGTCGTTTCAAAAGGCGAGGTAAATTTGCAAACTGGTCAGGATATCCTGGTACAGGTAGTCAAAGAACCTTTTGCCCAAAAAGGACCCCGGGTCACTACCAATATTTCCCTGCCAGGACGGTTTCTGGTGCTGGTGCCAAACGCCGAGTTCATTGGTATTTCACGGAAAATTCGCAACTTTGCCGAAAAACGACGCTTACGGCAAATCGCTAAGGCGCTCAAACCACCAAAATTTGGCTTGATTATTCGCACTGTCGCCGAGAATCAGGATGAAGACACTCTCCGTACCGACTTAGAATCACTCTTGACGAAATGGAACGAGGTGGAAAACAAGGTGCGCACGCGCCGCGCTCCCGTTTGTGTCTATAATGACATGGAACTTGCCTCTTCAGTAATTCGTGACCTGCTCACACCTGATGTTGATAGAATTATAGTGGATAACAAGGGGCTTTATCGCAATATTTTGAATTATATCAAGAGCGTTTCTCCAACTTATGTTAAAAAACTGCAATACTACAGTTCCCAAAACCCCCTTTTCGAACAATACAACATTGAAAAAGAGTACGAAAAGTCCCTGCATAAGAAAGTCTGGCTGAAAAGCGGCGGCTTTATTGTCATCGAACATACTGAAGCTATGACCACTATTGATGTCAATAGCGGCAAATTCATCGGCAAAAAAGACCATGAAGAAAATGCCCTCAAAATCAATTTGCAGGCGGCTAAGGAGATTGCGCGGCAGCTTCGTCTACGGGATGTCGGTGGTTTAATCGCCATTGACTTTATTGATATGGAACAGGATGAAAACAAACGGCGGGTAGTGCAGGAACTCAAACACGAATTAAAAAAGGATCGTGCTAAGGTGGCTGTCGCCCAGATTTCGGCTTTTGGCATCCTCGAAATGACTCGCCAGCGCACTCGCCTCACTCTGCTCCATTCCGTCAGCGAAGAATGTCCCACCTGTCACGGCTCCGGTCGTATAACTTCTAAGGAATCGTTGCTTACCAAATTGGAAAGCTGGTTCAGGCGCTTTAAAATTAAATCAAACGAGCGTCGTCTAAACCTTCATGTCCATCCTGATTTCGCCGATTACCTACATGAATCCACTTCGAAGATTATCTGGAAGATCCAGCTGCGCCATTTATTACGTATCAAATTAATCGAAGATGTGACTCTTAATATCGATGAATTTCGGATTTTTTCGGCGCGGACAGGAGAAGACCTGACCGACGCTTTTTAATTGCTCTCGTCTTTCTGCAAATTTTTGCTAATCACAGTCAAAACATGTAAAATAGTGAGAGTTTGGGTTGATATAGTATGAGATTTAAAAATATAATCGCTGTCCTAGGAAGTCTTTTTGTGGTGTTAGGTCTTTTTTTATGCATACCACTTTTTCTTAGTTTAAGCTATCACGACAAAGCCCACTACGCCTTTATCATCGCGATTGTTTGTGCCGTAACCTGTGGTCTGCTAATGCAAATCAATCGCCCCCACAAGTTTAATATTCAGCGCTGGGAAGCCATTGTTATCGTCGTAATCGGCTGGCTGGGTGTATCATTAATAGGTGCGCTGCCATTTTACTTTTGCGGTTATTTCCCCTCCTTTCTGGACTCTTTTTTCGAATCGGTCTCCGGGTTTACTACCACTGGCGCCTCTATTCTTGATAATATCGAATCCCTCCCGCTCAGCATATTGGTATGGCGCACTTTGACCCACTGGCTGGGTGGGATGGGGATTATCATTTTAGCTCTGGTGGTGTTACCCGCTATTAATGTAGGCGGTCGCAATCTCTACACTTTCGAATCTTCTTCGTTAGCCAATGAACAAATTACCCCTAAAATCAAAGATACAGCACGCCTGCTGTGGATTGTCTATTTCATTCTTACCGCCTCCGAAACGGCTTTACTTTTAATCGCCGGGTTGCCCTTTTTTGATGCCTCTTTGACGGCAATGGCAACTATTGCCACTGGTGGGTTCAGTCCCAAAAATGCCAGTATAGCGGCTTATGGAAGTGGTTGGGTCGAAGCCATTGTCGTGGTATTTATGTTTCTATCAGGCATTAATTTTTCTCTTTATTTGCAGCTATTCCGTTCGGGTGGTAGTCTGCGTGGTTACAGCGAAGTGCTTAAAGTCTATTTTGCCATCATTGCGATTGCGGCAACGATAGTCATCTTAGATTTACGCTGGCATACTTATGCCAACTGGTCGAATGCCATCCGCTACGGTGTATTTCAAGTCGTGT
Organism: Fidelibacterota bacterium UBA2242; assembly: GCA_002347855.1. Taxonomy (GTDB): domain Bacteria; phylum Fidelibacterota; class UBA2242; order UBA2242; family UBA2242; genus UBA2242. Next base: position 191,379 of record DDYE01000008.1, on the reverse strand, counting down.
CCATCAATACTACTACTGGTTTTGTGACTGCCGACTGGGAAGCCTGGAGCCCGGTAACCCACATGGTGCTCCTGGTCCTGATGCTGATTGGCGCTTGTCCGGGTTCTACCACCGGAGCAATTAAAAATTCCCGCATCATCTTATTAGTTAAATCTATCTACCGCGAGCTGGTCCAGATGATTCACCCTCGCGTCGTTACCATTGTGCGTTTAAATCGACGCCCAATTGATGAAAAAACCATCCAAAATACGTTAGTCTATGTTGGTATGTATCTTGGTTTTTTTGTTGTCGCCAGTCTTTTGATTGCTGCCAGTGGAGCAGGCTTCGAAAGCTCCTTTTTTTCTGTAGCGACTACCCTTGGTGGAGTTGGACCTGGTATCGGAAATGTCGGCCCTGTAGAAAGTTTTTTTAGTTTTTCGGCAGCCAATAAGGTCATTTTAATCTGTTGCATGCTTCTCGGGCGTCTGGAATTCTATTCTATATTCATCGTGTTGTTCCCTAAATTCTGGCGAAAAGTGTGATTTTGCATCAGACGGTATTATCCTGTAGACCAGCAGATAAGTTATCCTCTGCCAATTATCTTGTTTTTTTTATCCTCGAAGGAGTAAATTAACACGGCTTTTTAAAACGAGAAATGGGTCGAAAATCATTGAAAATCAGAGACTTAGACAAGATAAAATGCCGAAGATTATCACGATAGCCAATCAAAAAGGTGGGGTGGGGAAGACCACCACCGCTGTAAATATTGCCGCCGGTTTAGCTGTTTCGGAAGTCCCCACCCTGTTAATTGACATGGACCCTCAATCGAATGCAACGATTGGATGTGGTATTGACTACCGCAATTTAAAAAATACCGTTTACGAGGTATTGATTGAGGAACTGGATGTCAACAGTGCCATTACAGCCACTGAGATTCCATTTTTGGATATTTTGCCGGCTTCGACGCGGTTAGTAGGAGCCGAGATCGAGATGGTGAGTTTAATCGGGCGGGAGACGATATTGAAGAAAGCCATGGAGGGCTTGCAAAAGAATTATAGATATGTAATAATTGACTGCCCACCCTCACTCGGTTTATTGACAATTAATAGTCTGGTAGCAGCACACTCGGTTTTGATACCCATCCAGTGTGAGTACTACGCCATGGAAGGTTTGGGGCAGCTGCTCAACACTATTCGGTTAGTGCAGCGCAGTTTAAACCGCAATTTGCAGATTGAAGGGGTGTTAATCACGATGTACGATGGTCGCTTGCGTCTCTCGCAGGAGGTCGCCGACCAAATGCGTAGTCATTTCAAAGGAAAGGTATACCAGACCATGGTTCGGCGCAATGTCCGCTTAGGTGAATCACCGAGTTTTGGTAAGCCAATTATCCTTTACGATGCCTCTTCGATGGGGGCACAGGATTATATGAACCTCGTTGGAGAAATATTACAAGATGACAGTCAAAAGGTTGGGCAAGGGGCTTAATGCCATAATTCCGGAATTCCCGGAAGGAGTGGAACAGGTTTTCCAAATCGCTGAAATTGATGTCGCCAAGGTGAGCTTTAATCCTCATCAGCCACGCAAGGAATTTTCCCCTGAAGCCATGCATGAACTCATTATGTCCATACGGGAAAAAGGAATCATTCAACCGATTACGGTGCGTCAGACCGAAAATGGTTTTGAATTAATCGCCGGGGAACGACGTTTGCGCGCTTGCCAGCAGCTCGGGCTGGCAACCATCCCGGCTTATATCTTCCCTGTAAAAAGCGAAGCCGAGATGCTGGAATTAGCACTAATCGAAAATTTGCAGCGCGAAAACCTGAATCCCGTGGACGAAGCCCAGGCTTACCAGATTTTAGCCAACACCTTTGATTTATCCCACGAAGAAATTGCTCAGCGTGTCGGAAAAGATCGTTCCACTATCACAAACTCCCTGCGCCTCCTTAATCTACCCGAACCAATTTTGAAAGACTTACGCTCGGGCTTATTGAGCGCAGGACACGCCCGCCCAATTTTAGCCCTGAACAATCCCAAACAGCAAATCAATCTCTGGCAGCGTATCAAACGCGATGGTTTAAGTGTCCGCGCCGTTGAGAAGTTAGTACGTCACGCTCTGGATGGTGCCCAGCCCGCAGCTCCCCAAAAAGCGCCAGTGCCGTCTTTGACAATAAAAAACGCAACTGAAAAACTGATGCATCTTTTGGGAACAAAGGTGAAGATTAAGGGCAACGAGGACAAGGGCATCATCGAAATAGAGTTCTATTCCCGTGATGATCTCGCTCGTCTTATGGAAATTTTCGATTCTATCAAGGATTAAAACTATGGCTAATACTATTTACACCTTGCATCTTCTCTCAAATCAGCGCGACAAACCATTCATTCTGACTTTTTCGCGGCAAAAAGCCAATCTTGTCATCGGCAGCGCTATTGGAATAATTGTGATATTACTGCTTATCATCATGGTAACCCTGCCGCGTGCAATCCAGTACCGTTTAGTTAAAAGTGAAAATGAGCGATTGGTAGCCGATCGTTTAAAAGTCGCCGAAATTTTGCAAGATTATAACCAGATTCGTCAGATGGATAAATATATCCGGTCAGTCTTAGGGTCGGACTTAATCTTGCCGGCGGATACAGCCGCCAGCGCTCAGGGTACTCTCGCTCCCAATCCGACCAACAAACATTTTATCGAAATCAGTTTCCTCGAAAATATTCCTATTTATCCACCCGTTGATGGCTATATAACCCGCGGCTTCACCAGTGACAAAGTCATGACCGACGAAAATCACTTTGGGGTGGATATAGCAGCAGCCGAAGGTACACCGATTCGCGCTTCAGCTTCCGGCGTAGTCGTTTTTGCCAACTGGACCAACTATTTAGGTTATACCATCATCATTTATCATTCGAATGGTTACTTTACGCTTTATGGGCATAATCAGCGCAATATCGTAGTGGAGCATCAATATGTCAATCGGGGTGATGTCATTGGTTTTTTAGGAAATACCGGTAAGAGCGCCGGGGCACATTTGCATTTTGAAATCTGGCGGGAAGGGACGCCGATTGACCCACAGCAGATGATTTATTCCTATAAAAAAGTTGATGTTTCGTTGAAAAACGAAGGGGGTGAATAGATGCTTGAATTAATTAAAAAGAAAGAGCCAGCGATTAATACTATCATTGGTGAAAAAACCAGCATTACTGGTAATCTGAAATTAGAGGGCGACATCATTATATACGGCAAAATAACCGGTGATGTGGAAACAGACGGCACCATCACAATTTTCCCGGCTGCCGAATTAAGAGGTAATATGATAGCCTCTCACCTGAACATTGGTGGTCATGTAGAGGGCAACATCAAAGCTACCGGAAGGGTAGCGCTCGGTGATAAAGCTTATCTCAAAGGTGATATCAAAGCCGCCCAAATTGTCATTGAAGATGGCGCAGTCTTCGAGGGTCGTTGCGAGATGCACTTTACCCCGCCCTATGAACCGGTAGCGGGAAATAACACGGAGGAAAGTGGACCACCAAGTGAACTGCCTTTAAAGTAATTAGCAGATATTTCGGATAGGAATAGGCGGATGAAAAATCTCAAGGTTAAAAATACGATTTGGATTATTTTAGGATTAGCTTCGACCGCTCTGGCTAATCCCGAAGGAAGCGCCCCATCCATGACTCACCGGATGATGATGTTGGTGCTACAATTAGGGCTAATTCTCTTTGCAGCCCGGATAGGCAATATTTTGTTCGAAAAACTCAAATTGCCGGGTGTTCTCGGCGAACTGACGGCTGGTATTATTATCGGTCCATATTTATTGGGGAGACTGGCTTTACCGGGCTTTCCGCAAGGCTTTTTCCCGGTCTATTCCTCTGATTTCGCCATTTCGCCAGAGCTTTACGGCATTTGTAATGTGGCAGCGATTGTGCTTCTATTCATCGTCGGACTCGAAACTGATTTCAAACTTTTCCTGCGCTATTCCTTAGCGGGCGGTATGGTAGGTCTCGGAGGAGTAATTTTCTCGTTTATTTTTGGCGACCTTACGGCTATCTTTTTCTCCCACCTGCTTTTTGATAAACCGCTGACTTTCATCAGTCCCGCGGCTATTTTACTGGGTGTCATTTCGACGGCTACTTCGGTGGGCATTACCGCTCGTATTTTGACTGAGCAGAAAAAGTTGGATTCACCAGAAGGTGTTACTATTCTGGCTGGCGCCGTAATTGATGATGTCCTCGGCATAGTGTGTCTGGCTATTGGCATGGGCGTAATTACCGCAACTCGTGGTGGTGGACAAGTTGAATGGGGAGCAATTGGTTTAATTATAGTAAAAGCTACGCTTATCTTAGGGGTTGCGGTTTCTATCGGCATGGCAGCCTCGACCAAAATCAGCACATTATTAAAGTGGTTTCACGACAGGACTTCTATTGCTATCATGGCGTTCGGCTTTGCTCTCTTGGTGGCTGGATTGTTCGAAGAGGCGGGCTTGGCGATGATTATCGGGGCATATTTAATGGGTTTGTCGCTTTCGAAAACTGACATCAGTAGGGGCATTATTGAACGTCTTAATCCTATTTATGCCTTAGTAGTTCCTATCTTTTTCGTGGTAATGGGCATGATGGTTAATCTGCAACTCTTGTTTTCCTGGAAAATTCTCGCCTTCGGCCTGATTTATACTTTGATGGCAATTTTAGCCAAGGTTCTGGGTTGCGGTCTTCCTTCTCTGTTTAATCGCTTTAATTTATTAGGTGCTATGCGCATCGGTTTTGGGATGCTACCGCGCGGCGAAGTAGCTTTGATTGTGACCAGTATTGGACTGGCTAATGGCTTCCTGACCCAGAAGGTTTTTGGCGTCTCTGTAATGATGATTTTAATTACAACCTTAGTGGCCCCTCCAATTATCATAAGTTTGTTTAAAATACCAAAAGTGGGTCAGACCAAAGTGATGGCATATGGTGGTAAGCGCCAAATCACCTTCCATTTTCCATCCTTCCAGATTGCCAATATTTTGCTGAGCAAGTTGTTAGAAATTTTTAATAGTGAAGGATTCTTTGTCTACACGCTTAGCCCGATAGACCAACTTTATCAGATTCGTAAAAATGAAATTGCCATTGGTCTGAATTTACAGGATACCGATATCATCTTCGATTGTGATGAAAAAGATGTGCCCTTGATTAACACCGCAATGCTTGAAGTCCTGGCTGAATTTGAGCGTACTCTTAAAGAATTGAGAAAGCCGGTTGATACGAATGCCATCGCTCAGCAAATGCAAGTAGCGACCAAGGAGTTTGAGCCTCACCTGAACCTTACCAGCTTTATCTCGCCCGATCTCTTGATACCGCACCTGAAAGCGAATGATAAATATGCGGCTATCGAAGAATTACTCGCCCTGCTATACAAACATGGTCTTGTTAAAGATTATGAAGCTGCTAAAAAAGTAGTTTTCGATCGGGAAAAATTGATGTCCACCGGCATTCAGTTCGGAATCGCTATTCCTCACGGTAAAACTGAGGCGGTCGATAACCTCGTCTGTGCCATCGGATTAAAACCGGAAGGCTTGGATTTCAAATCCCTCGATGGCGCACCGACGCGTATCATAGTATTATCCTTAGCGCCCCGTGAAGCGACCACGCCACATCTCCAATTTCTATCGGCGGTTGGCCAAATTCTAAATGACTCTGGGCGTGAACAACTCCTACAGTGTCGCACTGCCAAGCAAATGTATCGTGTTCTGAAAGAAACTGGCTTAAACGGCTCAGCTGCTGAAAAATAGATTGCTTAACAGGTTTTTTAAAACATAAAATTGTTTAGAAGGTTTTGTCATGTTAAAACGAACAACGACATGCGGCGCCCTGCAACCCGAAAATGCCGAACAGGAAGTGGTATTGAATGGTTGGGTCAATAAAAACCGCGACCTTGGCGGCTTAATCTTCATCGATTTACGCGACCGCTATGGCATTACTCAGGTGGTATTCGATCCCCAAATTAATCCCGAACTGGTGAATCAAGCCCGTCGTTTGAGCCTCGAAGACGTCATTGCCGTGCGGGGACATGTTCGGCTCCGACCCGCCGCAGCCGTTAATAAAGAACTTCCCACCGGTGCTATTGAAGTTTTAGCCGAAGAGCTGGAAGTGCTCAACGAAGCGCGTCCGTTACCATTTTTAATCACCGACCGGAGCACAGGTCTAGAGGATTTACGCCTGAAATACCGTTATCTCGACCTGCGCACTAAAGAACTGCAACGCAATATTGCCATCCGCCACCGCACCTATCAAAGTGTGCGTAACTTCTATAATGAGCACAATTTTTTCGAAATCGAAACCCCCTTCTTAATGAAAAGCACTCCAGAAGGTGCTCGCGATTTTTTAGTGCCCAGCCGCCTACAGCCAGGACGCTTCTATGCCTTACCTCAGTCACCCCAACAGTACAAGCAAATCCTGATGATTTCCGGTTTCGACCGCTATTATCAAATTGTGCGCTGCTTTCGGGATGAAGACCTGCGTGCTGACCGTCAACCCGAGTTTACCCAGATTGATGTCGAAATGTCCTTTGTAGAAGAAGATGATGTCATGCAAATGACCGAAAATATGCTGCGGCGCGTTTTTCGGGAAGTAATCGGAGTGGAGTTGGTCAATCCATTCCCACGCTTGACCTATGCCGAAGCTATAAACCTTTACGGCAGCGATAAACCCGATTTGCGCTTCAATATGGAAATTCATACCTTGAATAACCTGGCGCTGCGTAGCGACTTCCAGGTATTCAAAAATGTCATTGCCCAAAACGGTTTGGTGGCGGGTATTTGCGTTCCCCAAGCCGAAACCTTTTCGCACAAACTAATTAATGAGCTAAGCGAAATAGTCAAAAGTTGGGGGGCTCAGGGTCTGGCATTCATCAAAATCACTCCCGATGGTGGTGAAGGAGGTGTCAGTCGCTTCTTGACTCCTATTTTCAGGGAACTGGTCGAGGAATTTAAGGCTCAAATCGGGAATATAATTTTCTTCGTAGCTGGTCAAGGGCAAATCGTCTTGCCGGCGCTGGGCAACCTGCGGTTGGAAATTGCCCGGCGGCTTGGCTTAATGACCAGGGGAGTTTTTAAACCGGTCTGGGTAACCCGTTTTCCGCTTTTAGAATGGGACGCCGAAGAGCAACGGTTTGTCGCCATGCATCATCCTTTTACCGCAGCAGTCCCGGAAGAGTATCACTTACTGGATTCTGACCCGGCGATTGTCCATGCTCGCTCTTATGATATCGTAATTAACGGCAATGAAATTGGGGGCGGCAGCATCCGCAATCATACCGCGGCAATGCAAGAAAAAATGTTCAATGTATTAGGTATAAACTCGGACGAAGCGCGCACTAAATTCGGGTTCCTTCTGGATGCACTGACTTTTGGTGCTCCGCCCCACGGCGGCATAGCCCTTGGCTTTGACCGTCTGGTGATGTTGATGGCAGGAGCCGATAATATCCGCGAAGTCATTGCCTTTCCCAAAACTACCAGCGGTGCTTCTTTAATGGATGGATGCCCTTCTGAAGTTGATGAGAAACAGCTACAGGAACTCGGATTAAAAATAATTTAATCTCATTTCGACGCAGGAGCGTCGAGGCGAGGAAAAAGAACATAAGAACATTGAGACGAGAGGGAGTTGCAGCAAAGTCTGTGTCAGTATCGAAGCGTTATCACGAGAAAAAAATATTACCATACTACTAACGAGGTCTATTAAAAATCCCTTAACTATATTCTTCGCCACCATACCGCTCGTTAAGAGCTGCCTATTACTCACAGCTGAAATACTTCTCCTTGCAATTCTACCTGATAATCACTTAAATTTTAACGGTTTTAGTTACAATTGATAAGAGGAAATTATGAAACCCGACATTCATCCTGAGTATAAAATCTGCACAGTGACTTGTGCGTGTGGCAACACCTTTCAGACGCGTTCGACTATCGGAGACTTCCGCATAGAAATCTGCTCTGCCTGCCATCCTTTTTTCACCGGCAAGCAGAAGTTGATTGACTCGGCAGGACGCATCGAGAAGTTCAATCGCAAATATAAACGCGACACCAACAAAGGCTAACCCCATCCAACTACATAGCGACTGCGGTTCTATCTCACTGTGGTCGCTATTTATTATCTATGAGTAAAAAAATTTTGGTCGGTGGACAAGCAGTAATTGAGGGCGTCATGATGCGCGTCCCCGGCGCTTATGCCACTGCTGTTCGTCTGCCAGATGGCACAATAACTATCAAACGCGAAGAATTTACCCCGCTGGGTGAGCGTTACCCTATTTTAAAAAAGCCATTTATACGCGGGGTAATTGGGCTGTACGAGTCCTTTAAAATTGGTCTCGCGACTCTGCAGCTTTCCGCAGACTTAGCCTTACCGCCGGATAAGACAAAACCGCAAGACGGACGAACGGTCTCATTCTTTTCGCGGCTTACGACTTTTTTTACAACTGTGTTGGCGCTCGCGCTGGGTTTCGCCCTTTTTGCAATCGTGCCGCTATTTCTGACCACCAAACTGCTGAACATTGAGCGTCAAGCTATAGCTTTTAATATTGTTACTGGCGTCTGGCGGGTGATTTTCTTTTTAGTTTATCTCGGGCTTATTTCTTCGCTTAAAGACATTCAGCGACTTTTTCAATATCATGGCGCTGAACACAAAGTAGTTTATGCCTTTGAAAACGGTCAGGATTTGACAGTCGCTAATGCCTGCAATTACAGCACGCACCATCCGCGTTGCGGCACGAGTTTCATTTTTATTGTGCTATTAGTTTCAATCCTGTTTTACGCCCTGATTGATACCCTGATAATCTGGTCTTTGGGCAATATCAATCTACAATTCAGAATAATCGCTCATCTACTCCTGCTACCCGTGGTCGCAGGCATTGGTTATGAACTCTTAAAACTAACGGCTAAATATCAGCAGCATTGGTTGGCGCAAGCCCTGTCTGCCCCGGGACTCTGGTTGCAATATATAACCACCAAGCAACCGGATGACACCCAGATTGAAGTTGCCATTACCGCCCTCAAAAACGCCTTTGGTGACCGTTACCAGGAGTTCGTCGGACACGAATATATCGCCGAAGCCATTGATTAAGGAATCATAGAATGCAGGCTCGCATTACCGAATTAATCAAGCGCTATGAACAAATCGCGGAAGAGTTAGCCCACCCAGAAATCATTCAGAACCAGAAAATGTATCGGGAATTGGCTAAAGAACATAAGGATCTGGCACCGATTGTAGAAAAAGGTAGGGAATACTTGCGTATTCTGAAAAACCTCAGCGAGGACCGCGAAATCCTCAAGGGTCACGATGCCGAACTAAAAGAATTAGTGCGTGATGAAATTGAAGAACTCGAAACCCGCGCAAACATTCTCTCAGAAGAATTAAAACTTTTGCTCCTTCCCAAAGATCCAAATGACAACAAGAACGCTATTATTGAAATTCGTGCTGGCACAGGCGGAGATGAAGCGGCTATTTTTGCCGCTGACCTCTACCGGATGTATGTAAAATATGCTGAACAGCGCGGCTGGAAAGTCGAAGTGCTCTCCAGTAATGCCATTGAACTGGGTGGTTTCAAAGAAATCATTTTCCTGTTGTCCGGTGAAAACATATATGGCAGAATGAAGTTCGAATCGGGCGTTCATCGCGTGCAGCGCGTACCTATTACCGAAACGCAGGGTCGCATTCATACTTCAGCAGCTACTGTAGCAGTCTTACCAGAAGCAGAAGAGGTTGATATCGAAATTAATCCCGCTGACCTGCGAATTGATACTTATCGTTCCAGCGGAGCAGGCGGGCAACATGTTAACAAAGTCGAGACCGCGATTCGTATCACCCATTTGCCGACCGGCTTGGTAGTCACCTGTCAGGATGAGAAGTCGCAATATAAAAACAAAGAAAAAGCCTTAAAAATCTTACGCAGCCGCTTGATGGCGATGAAAGAAGCCGAGTTAGAAGCCGAAATCGCCGCTCAACGACGCAGTATGGTAAGTACTGGTGATCGCAGTGCGAAAATCAGGACATACAATTTCCCCCAGGGAAGAGTAACTGACCATCGCATTAACCTGACTCTTTACCGCTTGGAAGAGATAATGGAAGGCGAGTTGGACGAACTCATTGACGCCCTGCAGCTTGCCCACAATACTGAACTGCTACACCATAAGAATGGAAAATAGCGCACTAATTTTTTACGCAATCTGATAAATCTGCTTGCGCATCATCGCAGCAAGTTTAAATTTCAAACAGTTATATGGCAACCAATAAGCAGCAAGTCTGGCGGGTCGTTGACCTGTTATTGTGGACAAAAGATTATCTACGGAGCAAGGGCAGTGAAGCACCGCAGATTGAAGCGGAATGGTTGTTACGTGCCGTCTTACACTGCTCACGTCTGGAAATTTATTTGCGCCACGAACAACCTCTGACCCCCGCCGAACTGGCGCAATTCAAAGAGCTATTGCTCAAGCGTGTCGCCGGTCAGCCAATTCAATATGTGCTTGGTAGTGCTGAATTTATGGACTTGACTCTTGAAGTCAGTCCGGCAGTTTTAATACCGCGTCCGGAAACCGAAATTCTGGTCGAACGGCTTTTAGAAAAGATGACGCAAATGCCGCGATGCTCTTTTCGTATTCTGGACATCGGAACTGGCTCGGGATGCATTGCTCTGGCATTAGCCCGACACTGCCAGCATTGCGAAATTCTGGCAATTGATGTCAGTCAGCCTGCTTTGACAGTAGCGCGCCGTAATGCTCAACATCTGGGTTTAGATGGGCAGGTTGTCTTTCAGCAGCTTGATATTCTCAAAGAATTGCCCTCGACTCCACCTCTTTTCGATATCATCATTTCCAACCCGCCCTATGTATCTGGTGAACGGATTGAGCGGTTACCTGAGATAGTACGCCGTTATGAACCGGCAGTAGCGCTTTTCCCGGGCGATGATGACCTGCTTTTCTACCGGCGAATTAGAGATATAGCGCCCCAATTGCTGGTACCAGGCGGCTGGATTGCCCTCGAAATTGGCGGAACTTATCAAGTAAAAGCGGTTACAGAACTTTTTGCCTCTGACCAATTTCTACCCGTCGAGGTTTTTCAGGATTACGGCGGCGAAAGTCGCGTTATTTTCACGGGTTTAACACAATGAAAAAATTATTCGGTCTATTCAAACTCATGCGTCCTCTCAACCTATTCCAGGGCGCAATCGCCGTTCTGGTCACAACCACCTTTTTCCCGCAAATGCCAGCCTGGTGGCAAATACTCATCGGCATTGGCATCGTCAGCTGTTACAGTGGCGCCGGTAATGCTCTCAACGACTTCTGCGATTATCAGATTGATTGTATTAACCGCCCCAACCGTCCCCTGCCAGCTGGCTTAGTCAAACGCTCTACAGCTCTCTACTTCGCCATAATTTTATTTATTGTTGGTAGTTTACTGGCTATTCCGGTTGGCAGCTTGGGTTTATTTTTAATAATGGCGCTGGCACTGGTTCTTCTCACCACTTACAGCCTGATATTCAAACGCCTACCTTTCCTGGGCAATTTCGTGGTAGCAGCAATCTTAGGAATGGCATTTATTTTTAGTGCGACCCTGTTTGGTGATTGGCGGATTGGTTTACCGCCCGCCTTTTTAGCTTTTGGTTTCAATTTAATCCGCGAAATAGTGAAAGATATGCAGGATGTTCAGGGCGACGAGGCGGTGGGGGCACGTACTTTACCAATCAAATGTGGCTTGAAAACCGCGCGCAGCTTTGTTGTCGGCGCTATAATCATTTTAATAATTGGAACTATAATACCTTACTGGACGGGCATTTACGGCAAATATTATCTCTGGGCTGTGCTTATCGCAGTAAACATCCCCTTACTCTACGCGGCTGTTTCAATTTATCATGATTATTCCAGCCAAAATTGTGGGCGTTTAGCCCGCCTTTTAAAAGGTGATGTGTTCTTTGGACTGTTAGCAATTTATCTCGGAAGGTTTTAAATGACTCAGTTCGTGCATTTACATAATCACTCCGATTATAGCCTCTTAGACGGCGCCCAGACTGTCGAGTCATTAGTGCGACGAGTCAAAGAGCTGGGCATGAATGCTGTGGCGCTCACTGAACATGGCAATCTTTTTAGTGCAATTCACTTCTACTCTGCCGCCCAGAAAGAAGGAATCAAGCCGATAATCGGCTGTGAAATGTATGTTGCTAATGGCAGTCGCTTTGACCGCAAGCCACGCGAGCAAGGTGGCGGCTACCATCACCTGTTATTATTGGCGCAGAACAACGAAGGCTTTAGGAACCTCATAAAATTGGTCAGCAAGGGCTATCAAGAAGGATTTTACCACCGCCCGCGCATTGATTGGGAGTTATTGCAGCAATATAACCAGGGCTTAATCGCCACGACCGCCTGCATCAAAGGAAAGATCCCGGAGCTGGCAATCAAAGGCGATACTGAAAAGGCACTCCAATTAGCCAGAGAATATGCCGAACTATTCGAGGGTCGTTTCTATTTCGAGGTTCAAAATCATGGTTTAAAAGAAGAAGCTATTTGGTACCAGGCAGCGCGCGCCCTTTCTGCCAAGACAGGTATTCCCTGCATTTTGACCAATGACACCCATTATACATTGCCAGAACATTGGGAAGCCCATGATGTCCATTTATGTATCGGTACGGGCAAAGAACTACGCGACCCCAATCGCTTACGTTATGAAGCCCACGAGTACTGGCTCAAGTCGCCCGAGCAGATGGCAGCCCTATTTCCCGAGGAAAAGGACCTGCTTGAAAACACTCTTCAGGTAGCAGAGCAGTGCGAACTCCATATCGATTGCGGTCGGCACTATCTGCCCGAATTCCCGCTGCCGCCAGAAGCAGGTAACATAACCACTGACGAATATCTCACGGCATTAGTCGAAAAAGGAATCCGCGCACGCTATCCCGAAGTTACCGACGAGATTCGACAGCGGGTTAATTATGAATTAAGTATTATCAAACAAATGGGATTTGCTGGTTACTTCCTGATAGTTCAGGACTTTGTGAATTTTGCGCGCCGCAATAATATCGCGGTCGGTCCTGGGCGCGGTTCGGCAGCCGGCAGCATTGTCGCCTACGCCCTCGGCATTACGAGCATCGATCCGATTCGGTACAAGCTAATCTTTGAGCGCTTCCTCAATCCTGAGCGCATTTCAATGCCAGATATTGATATTGATTTCTGCGATATCAAACGCAGCCAGGTTTATGAATACATCAAGCAACGCTTTGGGGCAAACTCCGTCGCTCAAATCATTACTTTCGGGAAAATGAAAGCCAAGGCTGTTATTAGAGATGTCGGTCGTGTTCTCAATATGCCCTTGGCGGAAGTTAACCGCATTGCTAAGATGATTCCCGAACAGATTAATACCTCCCTGACAGATGCGCTGGCGGCTAATCCTGAACTGCAACAAGCCGCTAATGTTGATGAGGCTCACTACAAATTATTTACCATTTCGCGGGTGCTGGAAGGAATGAACCGCCATGCTTCCACCCATGCGGCAGGAGTCGTTATCGCGCCCGGCGAATTAACTGATTATCTCCCGCTTTTTCAGTCGAATACCGGTGATGTCACCACCCAATACGACATGAAATGCGTTGACCAGATTGGTCTCCTGAAAGTTGATTTACTGGGCATTCGCACTCTCACTGTTATCGAAAATACCCTTGAAATGCTGCGCCACAAAGGCATTGATATCGACATTACCAATATTCCTCAGCAGGATGAGCTGACGCTTAAGTTATTCGGCGAGGGCAATACTATTGGAGTCTTCCAGTTCGAATCGCAGGGCATGCGCGAATACCTCAAAAAACTCAAACCTTCCGGTATTGAAGATTTGATTGCCATGAATGCCCTTTACCGACCAGGACCAATGGAGATGATCAATGATTTCATTGACCGCAAGTATGGCCGTAAACCCATCGAATATCTGCACCCCTCCCTTGAACCAATTCTACGTGATACCTACGGCATTATTGTGTATCAGGAACAGGTTATTCAGATTGCTAATCGGGTTGCCGGTTTCACTTTAGCCAAAGCCGATGTGATGCGCAAAGCAATGGGCAAAAAGCTTAAAAGCGAGATGGAAAAATTAAACAGCGAATTCGTGGCAGGCGCGGTGCAAAACGGCATCAGTAAAAAAACTGCTCAGGAAATCTTCGACCTTATCGGTAAGTTTGCCAGCTATGGTTTTAATCGCAGTCATGCGGCGGCTTATGCCATCCTCGCCTACCAGTGTGGTTATTTGAAAGCTCATTATCCAGCCGAATTTATGGCGGCTAACCTTACCAGTGAAATCAACCGGCCGGAACGCATTGCCATTCTATCGACCGATGTGCGCAATATGGGTTTTGAAATCTTGCCGCCGGATGTCAATATAAGTGAAGTCCATTTTGCGCCGGAAGGTAAAGCCATCCGTTATGGCTTAAATGCCATCAAAAATGTTGGCGAGAAAGCTGCCGAAAATATCGTTGCTGCTCGTCGAGCGGCGGGACCATTTAAAACATTTTTCCAGTTCGTCTGTGCCCTGGACCTAAAATGTGTTAACCGCAAGGTCTTAGAGAGTCTGATTGCTTCAGGATCTACCGATTCCCTGGAAGGGACGCGGGGGCAGAAGTTCGAAGCCATTGACCTTGCGGTGCAGTACGCCATGCGCGTCCAGGAAGAGCGCGCCAATCATCAGGTCAGCTTGTTCGGCGCCTTACCGAAGGAAAATAATGGCAGTGTGTTAGAGCCACACCTGCCCGATGTCGCCCCATGGGACAATAGTCAGAAATGGAATAAAGAGAAGGATCTGCTGGGGATGTATCTCAGCGGTCATCCTTTGTTAGAATATTCTACGGAAATCGAATCATTCTCCAATTATGACTTTACCGAACCGTTATCAGAGCTCGATGGCAAATTGGTCAAATTGGGTGGGCTCATCGACAATGTTAAACCTTCCATCGATAAAAATGGACGGCCTTTTGCCTTTTTAACCTTAGAAAGCCTGAGCGGTAAAGCCGAAATCATCGCCTTTTCCGACGTTTACGAAAAATACCGTGAACACATCGTCGAAAACAAACCGGTCTTCATCCAGGGCACTGTCAGCGTGCGCAACGAAGAAGATGCCAGGATTATTGCTGATGAAATTAGCCCGCTGCAGGGTTTGTTGAAACGCAAATCCAAAAAATTGCATATTAAGATTAACGCCAACCAGCACTCTGGCGCCACTCTGTCCAACCTGAAAAACCTATTACAAAAACATCCTGGCGAATGCAGTCTCTTCCTGCATTTATTCGATGTCGAAGGTCACACTCGCGTTCTACGGGCAAACGCCCTGCGAGTTAGCGCCGACCGCGAATTATTGGACACCCTCCAGAAAACTTTTGGTGAAAATAACGCTTGGGTAGAATAATGATTGCTGTTATTCAGCGCTGTTCACGTGCGCATGTCGCCATCGAAGATCAAATTATCGGCGAAATAAATTCAGGATTGGTCATCTTATTAGGGGTTCATCAAAACGACTCTGAAGAGGACGCTGAATTTCTGGCTGATAAAGTAGCTGATCTGCGCATATTCAATGACTCAGCAAATAAAATGAACCTATCACTCTTGCAGGTAGGAGGTTCGGCCCTGGTCATTTCGCAATTTACCCTTTGTGGTGACTGGCGTAAGGGCAGGCGCCCCAGCTTTATTAATGCCGCGCCCCCAGAAAAAGGTGCCAGACTCTACGAATATTTTATTGCTAAGTTGCAGGAACGGGGTGTTCCAACCGCACAGGGTAAGTTTGGTGCCATGATGAAAGTTCATCTAATTAATGATGGTCCTGTGACTTTTGTACTCGATTCACAGCAGAGGTGAAATTATGCAAATACGCGAATCTGCTTTTTATCGCTTACCGATTACCGAATGGCCCGAATCAGAACGACCGCGCGAAAAGCTGATGCAGCAGGGACCGCATCGGCTGACCGACACGGAGTTAATTGCCATTTTATTGCGTTCGGGCACAGGTGGACATTCAGCGATTGAGACCGCTCGCGAACTAATCGTCAAAGCCGGCAGTCTGCAGCAGCTAGCACAAATGGACTATAATGAAATTTTGCACCTGAAAGTCAAAGGCGTCGGTATAACCAAGGCGGTGACAGTCGCTGCTGCCCTCCAGCTCGCGCGCCGTCTCCAATCTGCCAGCCACCAAATACCCGACCAAATCGTGCATAGCAGCAATGATGTCGCCCTGATTTATGGTCCGCGCTTACGTGACCTCAAGAAGGAAATTTTCATGGTCGTGATGCTGGCAAGTAACAACAAAATCATCAAAGATGCCCAGATTTCCGAAGGCATTTTGAACGCTTCAGTAGTCACACCGCGCGAAGTCTTTCGGGCGGCGCTACTAACAAGCGCTGCTGCTGTCATTTTAATTCACAATCACCCGAGTGGTAATTTAGAACCGAGTCGCGAAGACATTCAACTCACCCACCAAATGGTAACCGTGGGACAAGCCATGAACATTCCCGTTCTCGACCACTTGATTATTGCCGGGGATAAATATACTAGCTTCGCGGATAAAGGTTTGCTATGAATAGTCCCTTAATATTAACTTAAGTAGCAAATGGTATCGATTTTTAATAAAAGGATTTTATGAACATTCAGATAACAACAGCCGCCCAACAGGCAATCCAGAACGCGCTGCAAGATCCTGTCAACCAGAATAAGGTTTTCCGCTTTTTTATCAAGGGCATTGGCTGAGGCGGTCCCCGTCTGGGAGTCGCTCTGGCAGAGCGACAGGACAATGATGCGGTCATAAAAAGCGATGGAATTGAACTTTTCTATGAACCACAACTCCAATATTACCTCAATGGCATTACGGTTGACTATCGTCCCAATTATTGGGGTAAAATGGAATTTTTAATCTATGGCTTCTCGGATTGTTGCTAATTAAGACGAAATGATAGGCTCATGATAGATTCTAAATCAAAGAGTTTGTCAGGAAGGAGACAAAATGCGCACAGATGAAATTGCATCCTTAGAAATTTATCTCGATAACCACCCCGAGAGTACCCTGTATCCTAAGTTAGCTCAACTCTATCTTGAAGCGGGAGATATTAATAACGCTATCGAATACTGCAAAAAAGAATTGACAATCCGGCCTTATTCTCCTTACGGATTCTACCTCTGGGCTCTGGCAGCTCAGATTTCCGGAGACCTGCCGCTTACTATTCAGAAATTACAAGAGACGGTGCAGGTTGATCCCTATTTCATGGCAGCCTATTATCGCTTGGTGGAACTCGGGCTAAACTATCTGGACCCGGAATCTTATAAATATTATCTTAGGCAGCTAATTAAACTCAATCCTATCGATGCCACTCTCGCGAAAAAGTTAGAGAGCTTTTCGTCAGATGCCAGCCGTCCCACACCTAAAACTAAGCCAACGCCTCCTCCGATCGAACCAATGGTCAATGCCGCCGTCCCGCCTGAACCAGCTATCGTCGAACCTGACATTGACACAATATTACAAGCCACTGCTCCCGCCCCCGCAGCAGAACCCTTGCCAGAAAAGGAAATCGCCCAGTTTTTCATTCCGGAAGAAGAAGCCCATTTAGGACCAGTGGAGGTCGAATTAGAAGAGAGTCCGGAACCGGTTGAACTTGAGTTGCCGCCGCATGAAGAAGAAACACCTCCAACGACCGCCCCATCCCCAATCTCAGAACTGTTCAATAAACTGAAAACAAAACCCCTCGAGGAGTTGCAAAAGGAAGAATGGAGTTTCCCTCGACCCACTGAACCACCCGTGGAGCCCAAAATTGCTGCTCCTGAACCGTCACCTGGTGTCGCTCTCTCCGACGAGAATTTGGGTGAGGAAACTTCGCCTACCCCTTCAACCAGCGCATCTCCCGAAACAACCGCTGCTTCCAAACCATCAACGGCAAGAAAATCGACAGCGCGTAAAAAATCCAGTAAAACGGCTAACAACAATTCCGAAAGCGAAGTTAGCATCAAATTTCCTATACCGACCTGGACGCTGGTCGAAATTCTGAAAAAGCAACAACTCTATCAGCAAGCCCTGGAAGTCATTGATATTATCGAGCAAAAATCCAAGAAGCCCGAAACACTGGAAAAAGCCCAGAAAATGCGGGCAGAAATAGAACAACTGATGGCTGAGGAATAAACTCGCCCAGAGCTTAAAGCCCTGTTACTGCTCTGGATTTATTTTAATCGAATAGGTCAATTCAGCGGCTTTGGACAACATCGCCGAGACACTGCAGTATTTTTTCTGAGACAACTCCACGGCTTTGGTTATGCTTTCAAGGTTGAGGTTCTCGCCCCAAAATTTGTATTCTAAGTGAATGCGAGTGAAAATACGCGGATGCTCTTGACTGCGTTCCGCCGCAATATCAATGCGAAAATCACGAACCGGCGTCCGCATTTTCCTGAGCAGTGACTCAACATCCATTCCAGTACAACCACCCAGCGCGCAAAGCACTAATTCCATTGGAGCGTTGGCACCTTCACTACCACCGTGCTCAACTTTGGTATCCATTACAACCCAATGATTCGACTCACCACGGGCTAAAAAAGTGTTATTTTTAAATCTCTGAACTGTAACTTGCATCTTGACCTCATTTTTTATTGATTCTTGGGATAGGGTTTGAAAATCTCGTCAAACTCCAGGTGTTATTTAACGCTTATTACGAAGATAGCGGCAATAGCTGAGATGTAGCAAAGCGCAAGGGATTTCCTATTGACAATCTGGAGATAGGTCATCGAGCTTTAAACAAGCAAAGATCTTTTTATTTAAATCTTCTGGTAACGGTTCGCATTGGTCAGCGACATGGTATATTTCGATTGTGCGCTTGATTTTGTCAATGTATATTTCGCAATTAGGACAGACTCGCATATATTCCCGAATGATCTGACAGGGCGGTTCCTGCAGGTTACTCCCCAAATATTCACAAATTTCTTTCAGAAGCTCTTCGCTGAATTTCATACCAATATTCCGGCTTCAATTAGTTGTTCCAACCTCTCCTTGAGAAAATTGCGAGCCCGCATCAGGCGTATTTTGGTATTCGACGGCGAAATCTGCAAAATCTTGCTCGTGTCTTCAGTAGATAGTTCATGCAAATCGCGCAGAATGAAAACCGTGCGGTAGATGGGCGGCAATTCCGCAATCAGCTGGTCTAATTTCTGGCGAAAATTGCGGTCGTTAACAATGCTGTAGTCAAATTTAGGCCATTCGCGCATGGCTTCGGTGCTCAATTTGTCGAAGTTGGGACCATCAATGGAAATATGCTCATACTGCTGCGGTTTGGCTTTCAAGCGCCGCAATCCGACATTCATCGCGATGCGATAGAGCCAGGTGTAAAATGACGATTTACCTTGAAATTGTCCGATTTTTTTTACCATAATTAAAAATGTATCCTGGACGATATCCTCAGCATCCTGGCGACTTCCAGTAAGCCGCAAGCCTAAATGGTAAATGCGACTGCTGTAGCGCGTTACTAATTGGGAAAGTGCCTGACGATCGCCCTTCTGCGCACGCCTGACAATCTCTAACTCTTCTAATTGCTGATTCTCTTCCAATGCGCATTAATTTACTAACCTCGCACTAAAAACAGCCTTGAATTCTGTCTCAGGCAAGACTGCGCAGGCTTTCCTGGATTTTAGCAACCAGCATTTTTTCCGGAACAGCACCTTCTAACGACCAGTCCTCGTTGATAACTGTGCGCGGTACTCCCCGCACACTGTATCGATTGGCTAAATGCGGAAATTCAATGGATTCAACCATCTCAGCCTGAATATTCGGATTCAGGAAAGCCAATTTCTGGGCAGCCTTCACTGCCGACGGGCAATAAGGACAGGTCGGCGTGACAAAAACCTGGATGTGGACGGGACGATCAATCGCTGCCACAATTTTTTGCAAATCAAGTTCTAAATCAATCTGTCCTGTAGACGCCATTAGAATCGCCTCTAACAAACTGGTAAATTCATAACCGGCCGGGATTCCATAAAACTTGACCCGCGCATGGGAATTTTTTTCTGGCGAAATGACCGTAGCCGGGATTTTATCAACTCCCAGGATGTCCGCAAGAGCTTTATCCGTCTGGAAATTGTACACTTCCAGTTTGAGCTTGTCCGAAAGGGCAACAACTTCTTCTAACAGTTGCCGCGTTTCACGACAATACTGGCACTCCAGATTCTGAGTAAAATAACTAATCTTGACCGGTTCAGTTAGTTTCGTAAAAAATTCACGTACAAATTTTTCATCATCAGCTTTTAAAAACATAGTGGACTCCTTTTTATTTCACGCCTTTTTTGATAAGAAATACTATGTATGGTTACATCGTGCCTTAACGCAATGATTTCTGCAATAAATGGCGTGGCTATCATTTTCTGACAACCTGATTTAAATTTACCGGTCTAACGGATATTTCAAGTTTATTAACTGAAAAGAAGGAAATAAAATGCGTGGTCGAAAATTATTGCTAATCTTTTTAGTCGCGGAAATCGGATTTGGGGCAAGCAAAAAGATTGTCACTGCCCATCGTCTTATTAATCCATTAATCATTGATGGCAAACTGACCGAAAGTTTTTACCAAATGACACCAGGTATCACCGATTTCGTGCAGCAGCAACCCATAGAAGGGGCGCTACCAACGGAAAAAACTACGGTCTGGGTCAGCTATGATGCCTCAGCTTTATATGTTAGCGCCCATTTAGATGA
Source organism: Fidelibacterota bacterium UBA2242 (assembly GCA_002347855.1). Classification (GTDB taxonomy): domain Bacteria; phylum Fidelibacterota; class UBA2242; order UBA2242; family UBA2242; genus UBA2242. The sequence goes on along the minus strand of DDYE01000008.1, from coordinate 170,700 downwards.
CAACTGTCCCGATTCTATCGTGGCGCGTTTAGGCAGACGCGACTCAGATATGAATTCGGACATTTTTATCTTCGGCATTGATCCTTACTACGACCGTCGTAGCGGATACTACTTCGGGCTTTCCGCCGCCGGGACGGTTTTTGACGGCATTTTATTTAATGACAATTGGACGGATGACTCCTGGGATGGTATCTGGCAAGGTGCTGTAGCCCGCACTTCAGATGGTTGGAGCATTGAAATGCGCATTCCTTTTTCCCAATTGCGCTTCAAGAAACAGGAGGAATATTGCTGGGCAATAAATTTCGACCGCCTCATCTGGCGTAAAAACGAAGAAGACCTGCTGGTAATTACCCCCAAAAATGAATCCGGCAGAGTGTCACGCTTCGTGGACCTGGTAGGCATAAATGATATTGATGCCAGTCGCAAAATCGAAATTTTACCCTACTTTCGAGTCAAGGGCGAGTATTTAGCCGTTGAACATGGCGACCCATTTAACGACGGTTCGCGCTATCTGCCAGGCATGGGAGCTGATTTCAAAATTGCCCTTGGTAATAATTTGACGCTTGATGCCACTCTGAATCCTGACTTTGGGCAGGTCGAGGTCGATCCAGCAGTGATAAATCTATCCGATGTTGAGACTTTTTACCAAGAAAAGCGGCCGTTTTTCATTGAAGGTGCTCGAACCTTCGACTTTGGTAACGGCGGCGCTACCAATTACTGGAATATCAACTTCAATACACCCGACTTTTTCTATAGTCGGCGTCTGGGTACCAACCCACGCGGTTCTCTGCCGGATTATGACTTTGCCTCGGTACCTGACGGAACGCATATCCTGACAGCCGGCAAGTTGACCGGCAAAATCGGCGATAACTGGAATATCGGGGTTTTGAATGCCCTTACTGCCCGCGAATTCGCCCGCTTAGACACATCTGGTAAAAAATTTAAAGTCGAAGTCGAACCCTTAGCCGATTACACCGTGCTCCGCACTCAAAAGGAGAGTGGTGAAGGTCGCAACGGCTTGGGAATCATTGGCACTTACACGCACCGCCTTTTTAATGACCAGCGTCTGTGCGACGAATTCAACCGTAATGCCATGGCGCTAGGCGTTGACGGCTGGCGATTTATTGATCAAAAGCGGACCTTGGTCTTGAGCGGTTGGGGTGGCTTTAGTCGGGTAAATGGCACCTCCAAACGGATGATTGACCTTCAGACCAATTCCAGGCACTATTATCATCGACCGGACGCCAAGCATGTAGAGGTTGATAGCGCTGCGACTTACCTGAGTGGCTATGCCGGACGAATCTATCTCAACAAAGAAAGAGGCAATGTAATTTTTAATTCGGCGGTGGGTTTAATATCGCCTGGCTTTGATGTCAACGATTTAGGCTTTTTAGCCTATGGCGATGTTATTAATTATCATTTTGGGGCAGGTTACCGCTGGACCAAGCCCACCAAAATTAGCCGCATGGCGCAGCTCATTGTGGCGCACTATGGTTCATATAACTTTGGTGGCATTCGAATGAATGACGGTTTGCTGCTGGCAACATATTATCAGTTCCTGAATTACTACAGTTGCGAAGGCACATTCGTTCGTTCTTTTCGCGGTTTGAATGGTCGCACCACTCGCGGTGGTCCTTTAGTCGTCGAACCTGCTGGCTATTGGGGCAACTTATTAATGCGAAGTGATGCCCGTAAGCCTCTCATCGTAGAATTACAGTTCGAAGGTGCCGCCGACGAATATCATTATCGCAGTTTCGAAATCAGCACCGAATTGCAATGGAAAGTACGCCCCAATCTAATTCTCGAATTCGAACCGGAGTTCACCCGCCAGATGCGAGCACTACAGTATGTCACCACTATCGCCGACCCGCTGGCGACAACATTTGGGAATCACTACATTTTCGGCGAACTCGATCAGAAGATGCTGGCTGCCAGCTTTCGTCTCGACTGGACCTATACTCCTCGCCTGACTTTGCAGCTTTATGCCCAGCCTTTGATTGCTTCTGGCAAGCACCAGAACCTCAAGGAGTTAAGCAAAACGCGGAGCTATCAATTCTTGACCTACGGCGAAGATGGTTCGACGATTGACCGCAGCAGTCTGACAATTGACCCCGATGGCAGCGGCCCGATGGCGGCATTCCAGCTGAATAATCCTGACTTCACTGTGCAGAGTTTTCGATTGAGTGCGGTCCTGCGCTGGGAATTCGCCCCCGGCTCTACTTTCTATCTGGTCTGGACTCAAAACCGCTTCGGCAGCAATAACTGCTATCAATGGCAACTAGACCAGTCTACCGACGAACTCGGCTCCATCAAACCCGACAATATCCTGATGATCAAAATGAGTTACTGGTTCAATCGCTGATTACAAATGCGGTTATAGTAGCCTGACAATTGCCAGATCCGCCAATGATGATAGCGGCCAATTATTGGAACTCGACGATTTCATAAAAATTAGCCCTCTTTCATGATAGTGAGTGGGTAGAGGTGAATTTGCCCACTCGTTTTTTTCAAATAGCCCTATGGGTTTTGGGTATCTGTAAGGCCATTTCTTCCAACGGCTCCATTTCTGAATTTAAAATGCGAATTAAACGCTTATTGCTTCTAATTATCGCTTTCATGGCATCCGGATTCTGATTTAGAGCCTCTATGCGTCTTTCGTATTCTGTACGGATCTGCACTATATCTTCCAGCATTTTCAACAACCCAATCATCTGCCGTTGATGCGCTGATCTCGGTATAAACGTAGGCGGGATCTGTTCATAACCAGAATTGGAGATCAACCCAGCATCCACCGCATCGGTCTTGGCGCGTAACATTTTAGATTCCGAATAGCGCTTGATTATCAGTGTATTCATCACCGAAAAATTGAATCCGGCTTCATACAAGAACTCAACCAATCGCAGATGATAAGTTCAGGTAACTTCTATCACCACTTGAAGAGTGGTTTTGCTCTTGCCATAATTCGCGAAAAATTTACCAATATCTTTCATCTGATTCTGCAAAGTTCCCTTTACGTGAGTCTTACCATCATAGATTGAATAATCCAACATCTCCTTCGATACATCAATACCAATCACCAATCTGTTCATATTAACTCCGTTTTTAATGTGGATTTTTCAATCTATCCTCGTACTTTATACAAGTCTTTTTCACTTAGTGTACTGTTCAGATTTTAGAAGAAGGTGTGCCTAGCATTGGTTACAATCTCGAAGATCAATGACAAAGCAAGCTTGCTTACCTTCTTTTCCACATCTGTTCTTTATTTCAAATATCAATCAAAATATACGGCGTTTACCTAACACTCTAACATACAATGACCATCGAGTGATCCGCCGTTGGCGGACTTCGCTATGCTCAGCAATTAAGTGACTATTGTATTTCCCGCGTTGAGACAAGAAAAACTACTACGGTGCCTAACATTTCCTCTATTATCTTAGCCAAAATATTATTACATTAGTCACCGTTTTGTGAAAGATTTATCACTGTGGCGAAATGCCCAACTTAATTGCTGTTAGGAGTCTTGCTGTGTCTGAATGGAACGAACAGGAAAACATAACCGAGCGCGACCAGGAACTGGTTGACCGCATCCGACATCGCTTTGCCGAAGTCGAAAAAATGATTGAAGAAATGAAAACACGCTTAGAGCAAACAAATAAATAGCGGAGTTAGTATGAGGATTATTGTCCCCATTAAACAGGTCCCCGAAACGACCAATGTCAAGATGGACCCAGTGACTGGTACCATGGTGCGTGAAGGGGTTGAAGCCATCATCAACCCTCTGGATCTTTATGCCATCGAAGCCGCAGCACAATTAAAGGAGAAGTTCGGCAGCAAAATTGTAACGATTTCGATGGGACCAGCCAAAGCCGAAGAAGCCCTGCGCGAAGCCATCGCTATGGGATGCGACGAAGCTATCCTCTTGACTGATAAAGCTTTTGCCGGCGCAGATACATGGGCGACTTCTTATACGCTGGCGCAGGCAATCCGGCGCATCGGAGAATTCGATTTGATTCTGTGTGGTGAACGTGCCACCGACGGCGATACCGGTCAGGTTGGCCCCGGAATCGCTGCCTGGTTGGATTTGCCTTTTGCGACATATGTCAGCAAGATTGAATCCATTCAGGATGGTGAAATAATCGTCGAGCGGATGGTCGAAAATGGCTACGAAATGCTATCTATGCCAATGCCATGCCTTCTGACTGTAGTCAAAGAGATCAATTATCCACGGCTACCCTCCCTCAAGGGGAAAATCGCCGCCAAGCAGAAGCAAGTTGCCTACTGGGGAACGGCAGAAATCGGAGCGCAGCCGAACAATATTGGCTTGAAAGGCTCCCCAACGCGTGTAGTCAAAATCGCCACACCACAGGTAGCACGCTTTGGCAAAATCGTCCAACCCAAAGACGAACACGAATTGAACCGCGCACTCGATGAATTGATTGACATGCTGAAACAGAAAGCCATTCTATAAAGGATAACGCTTATGGAGTATAAAGGAGTTTGGATTTTAGGCGAGCAGGATGAAGGGCGCATCAAGCTGGTAACCCTCGAGCTGCTTAAACGCGGGCGCGCCTTAGCCGATAAACGCAATGTCCCGCTGACAGCGATTTTATTAGGGGAAAAAATAGACGCGGAAAGTTTAAAGAAACTCGGTCATTACGGTGCCGATCAGGTAATTGTAGTCGAGCATCCGGTATTGCGCTACTATCTGCCTGAACCGTATCTCAATGTATGTAAAGTATTGATTGAAAAGCATCACCCCGAAATCATGATCGCCAGTGCGACGACCACTGGACGTTCACTCATGCCGGCGCTGGCAGTAAAATGTGCTACTGGCTTGACTGCCGATTGCACCGAGTTGGACATCGAGGAGGAAACCGGCAACTTAATTCAGACACGCCCGGCTATCGGTGGCAATATTTTAGCGACGATTAAAACGCCAGTGCATCGTCCTCAGATGGCGACCGTACGTCCGCACTCCAATAAACCGTTAGAACCTGATCCACAACGCCAGGCACAGATTATTTATGAAAAGGTAGATGAAAACTTACTCGGAAGCCGCGTCAAGCGTATCGGTTTCAAAGCCAATCCCGCTGAAACCGCCAGTATCCAGGAGGCCGATGTGGTTGTTGCAGGTGGCAAGGGTTTCAAGAAAGCCGAGAATTTTAAAATGGTACATCAGCTGGCTAATCTTTTAAATGGCGCCGTCGGAGCCTCGCGCGACGCCGTTGACCTCGGCTGGGCGCCCTATGCGGCACAGGTCGGATTGAGCGGAAAGACCGTCAGCCCGAAGTTTTACCTGGCGATTGGGATTTCCGGTTCGGTACAGCATTTAGCCGGTATCAAGACGGCGGAGATGATTGCCGCAATTAACAATGATCCCGAAGCCCAAATTTTTCAGGTGACGGATTTTGGCATTGTCGCCGATCTTTTCGAAGTTGCCCCTTTGTTGATTGAAAAGTTGAGAAATCATTTGCCAGATAAGGAGGCATGAGCATGCAAAATCAATACAATCATATAACGCCCGAAATTGTGGCTGAGTTGCAGCAAATCGTCGGTAGCAAGTATGTGATTTACGACGATCCCGAGAAACTCGAGCCCTACTCGCATGACGAGGTTGCTGAGAAAAAGTACGCGCATTTTCCTGAGGTTGTGGTCAAACCGCGCACAGCGGAAGAAATCGCCGCGATAATGAAGCTTGCCAATAGCGAGCGCATTCCGGTAACGCCTCGTGGTGCCGGTAGCGGTTTGTCCGGCGGCGCGGTGCCGCTAATGGGCGGCATCTGCCTCTCGGTGGAGCGGATGAATCAGATTCTGGAAGTTGATAAGGAAAATTTGGTAGTGGTTGTTGAACCGGGTATTGTGACCAACGAAATCAACAATCACCTGAAGGAGTACGGGCTCTGGTTCGCCGGCTATCCGATGAGCGTTGAGAGCTGCTTTATTGGAGGCAATGTGGCTGAGAATGCCGGCGGCGGCAAGGCGATTAAATACGGCGTGACCGAGCGCTACATTTTGGGGTTAGAGATGGTGACGCCGGAAGGTGAGATCATTCACCTGGGCGGCAAAACGGTAAAGAATGTAGTTGGTTATGACCTGGTCAAGCTCATGGTCGGCTCAGAAGGTACGCTGGGCATTTTCACGAAGATTATCATCAAACTTCTACCGCTTCCGACATCTAAAGTGGATTTGCTGGTAATGTTCACCGATGTTGAATCTGCCATCAAGATTGTGCCGACTATTATGACCATGGGGCATATTATTCCTACAGCGGTTGAATTCATGGACCGGCTCTCTTTCCAGACGGCATATAAATACCTTAACGAACATCTGCCCAATGAAGAGGCTGGCGCGATGCTCCTGATTGAAATTGACGGCAATAGTATGGAGCAACTCGAGAAAGAGTATGAAAAAATTGGCGAACTCTGCTTGGAGAATGGCGCTATCGATGTTTTCGTAGCGGATAATTACACCACGCAGGAGCGTATCTGGAGCATTCGCCGCAACATTGCGGAAGCATTCAAAGTTTACTCACCAGTACAGAGCCTCGAAGATATTGTCGTTCCAGTCGCCAGCATCCCCAAAATATTACCAGAAATTGAAAATATCGCCGGGCAGTACAATGTCCTGATTCCCTGCTATGGACACGCTGGTGACGGCAATTTACACGCTACCATTATTAAAAAACCCGAAATGGACATGGCAGAATGGGAAGAAAAATTGCCTCAGATTCTATCCGATTTATATGAGCGCACGCATGCCTATGGCGGTACGATTAGCGGAGAACACGGCATTGGTCACAAACGCAAGGCATTCATTGGACAGGTCTTAGACGCTACCACGATTGAACTCATGAAACGTATAAAGCAAGCCTTTGACCCCAACAATATTTTGAATCCGGGTAAGATTTTCGACCTAAAATAAAACTATCATCGTTACTCGTTTGACAATCCAGCCTGAAGCGAACTAAGCGCAGCGCGATCAAGTACCCACTGGCATGATAATTAACCGCGAAGGGACATAAAGGAATGCAAATTCATAAAATAGCATTCGGATAAATAAAAAATTTATAAATAAGAGTAGCCCTGCGCTTTAGTGCGAGGCTATTAAAAAAAATCCATAACTTTTGTACGCCGTTCACGGCGTTTTTACACTTACTACCCAAATGTAGAATGGCAGCCTTTTGGAGTTGCTTTGACTACCTTGTGGCAACGCCTCTGCGATGACACGCGCTTGTATCAACGAATTAAATAAATCCCGATCAATCGGGACGAATTGACACAAAGGCTTTTCAGTAGTTGTGCTTTGTAGATCAAATTACTAATTAAGTCGGGCGATTTGACAAATCGCCCTACTCAGTTTTAATAGCGATAACTAATGAAAAACGACAGAAATAAAATAAACAGTTTATTTCTTTTACTTGTTAATCCATTATCTGGATCAAATGATTTCGAGGAGAAGGTAATATTGGAAGTAAATGGCTCTCCTATATAATTGATGATACTATCGGAAAAGCCTTTCCGAGGGTTTGGAACAGTGGCAAAGACCGGAAATATGCTGCAGATTCGACAAAAATAACACTGAAACTCGAGTTAAAAGACGTGTCTCATGGAGTATCATGAATATTCCCTTCGCCATCTATTAAAAATCCAGGCTGAGGATTTCACGGAACCCCGGAAACGCCTTTAGATTAAACGAAGCCCATCTTATGTAAATACAACTATCATATTTATCCACTGATCTCCAAACTTAAGTGACCGGCAAAAATATTTTAGATATACTGCAAGGAAAAATCATTGGGGGTGTGTCGTTAATATATTTAAATTAAATGTTTTTTAAAAATTCCCGAAAGGATAATAATTACTGATGAAAATTGGCATCGTTGGGTTGTCAGGAGCTGGGAAAAATACGCTGCTCGCAACCCTAATTAATCGCAGCAATTCGACACCAGGACGGAAAATTGGTGGCGCGCAGATCACAGTCAAAGTCCCCGACCTGCGGCTGAACAACTTGAGTACGCTTTTTAAGCCTCGCCGGCAGGTCAATGCCACCGTAGAATACTCGCTACTTCCCGATTTTGAGCCGCAAGCCAACGGCAAGCGGGCGCCGGCTGCTTTTCTCAACGACTTAAAAAAGGTCGATGCAATCCTCCTGGTTCTCCGGGCTTTCCGGGATGATAGCGTACCGCATCCCCTTGGAAGGATTGACCCATACGCCGATGCCCAATGGCTGTACGAAGAATTGCTACTCCACGATTTGGCCATCATTGAGACGCGCCTGGAACGACTCGCACGCCAGATTCAAAAAACCAATTCGGCGGATGACAAGAAAGAACAGGCGCTCTTGCAGCGCTGCCAGCAATATATAGAAAATTCAGAACCGTTAAGGCAAATAGCCTTTACCCAGGAAGAAGAAAAAATCCTCAGAGGTTTCCAGTTTCTGACCGCCAAGCCGATTCTTTTTGGAATCAACCTGGATGAGCATAATCTTGCCAATAGCGCGGCAATTACCGCGTCATTTGCGCCCTTGCTGACAGCCCGTACGGCGCTGGTGCCGCTCAGTGCAAAAGTTGAACAGGAAATAGCCATGCTTGATTCGGCAGATCAGCCCACTTTTCTAAAGGAAATTGGGGTCAGTGAGCCTGCCCTTGACCGTCTGATTCGCGCCTCGTACGGTTTGCTTGAAATCATTTCATTTTTCACGGTTGGTGAAGACGAATGTCGCGCCTGGACGATTCGTCGCGGGACAACCGCCAGTGGGGCTGCCCGCGCTATTCACTCGGATATTGAACGCGGTTTTATTCGGGCTGAGGTCGTCCCTTATGATGTGCTCTGGCAGCAGGGAAGCCTCGCTGCCTGTCGCAGCCAGGGCTCAATTCGCTCCGAAGGACGTCATTATATCGTTCAGGATGGCGATATTATTGAGTTCCTTTTCAACATCTAAGCTATTTTACATCTTGGCAACGCTCCTGCGTTGACACACGCTTGTAGCCACTAATTACACGAATGCATTCTATTGTCAACTGCGAATGAACGCCAATGACTATCAATGACCATCAATGACTATTGAGTAATCCGCCGGTTGGCAGATTTTGTTACCCTCAACCATCAATGACGATGAATGACTATTGAGTGACCATTGAATGACAACTGAGTGACTATCGTATACCCCCATCTCCGTTCTCCTTTTTCGGTCTTGCTTCTCTCGCTAAACCTGTTTACTTTATCAGCATGAAAATCCTGATAATTCATGGTCCTAACCTGCCATTTTTAGGTAAAATTCCAGTAACGACGGGCACGCGCTTGACCCTGGATAAGATTAATACCAATCTGCGCCGCCAAGCCCGAGAACTGGGCGTCGAGTTGAAAATCTATCAACTCTACTCCGAAGAAAAAATAATCAAGACGGTGGCACGCTCCCGGCATGAAATTAACGGAATTGTACTCGCCCCGGGCGCTTTAGCCCATAATTGTCCGGTACTCGTAGAATTAATAACAATTTTGAAAATACCATTCGTGGAGGTTCATCTCTCGGAAATGCCTGATTCCACTGTTGCTTATGAACAATCACAATTACAAAAGCTGGCGCTAAAAAAAATTATTGCGCCAGGCTGGGAAGCCTACCGCCAGGGGCTTCTGGCTCTTATCCAATTTTTAAATCCTCAACGCAATAATTAAAAAGGAGCACTTATGCATCGTGCAATGGTTTTGTTCACAATGACTCTTTTACCCATTATGCTCTGGGCTTATACAGGAGAAATCATTCAGAGCTTTCCCCTGCCGTCCACCTGTCCAACCGGCTTGACATTCGACGGCAAATACCTGTGGGTTGCTGACCGCAAAGTAGATAAACTGTTTGCGATTGACCCTGCCAATGGCAAAATGGTGCGCGAATTGAATTCCCCTGGTTTCTGGCCTATGGGTCTGGCATGGGATGGCAAAACCCTATGGGTCTCGGATTTCAAGGATGCCAAAATTTATCAAGTTGATCCTCAAAACGGCACCGTGCTGCGCACGATTGATGCTCCCGAGAGGAGTGTGCGCGACCTGGCGTGGGACGGCACCTACCTCTGGTGTGCTGACGACGGTTCTGATGAAATCATCCAGTTCAGCCCCGAAGATGGAACGACCATTAGATCTTTCAAATCTCCTGCCAGTGAGTGCCGCGGTGTGGCGTACGACGGGCAATATCTCTGGGTCTCCGACCGCGGCAAAGACGAAATTTATCTGGTTGACCCACAAACTGGTAATGTCATATTCGCAACAGCCGCGCCCGGACCATACACCAAAGGCATCGCCTTTGATGGCAAATCCCTCTGGGCAGTTGACTATCAGACTGACCGACTATATCAACTCAAAATCCGTGACGGTGTCAAACTCCAGACGAAAAACGAACGGCGTGCCAGGGTCGTCTTCACCTATCAGACTCGCAACTCGGGACCGGGCAAAATCCAGAATCTGGATGTCTATCTCGCCCTGCCTCGCAATCGCGATACTCAGACCATCGTCGGCGACATTAAATTTAATCCGCATTACACCGATATTGTCACTGACCAATGGGACCAGAAATCCGCCCATTATAATTTCAAGAATATTGCTCCTAATGCGGTCATCAACCTGGTTATGGAAACGACCGTCATCGCCAATGAGATTCAATATTTCATCTATCCTGAAAATGTTGGGAAATTGAGCGACATCCCCGCTAATATCAAACAGAAATATCTCGCCAATCACGAGAAGTACCAGATTGACCATCCGATAATTCAAAATGCCGTCAAAGAGGCGGTCGGAAACGAACAAAATCCCTACTGGATTGCCCGCAAAATTTTCAACTACATCATTGCTAAAATGTACTACGAGCGCGTCGGTGGCTGGAATACCGCCCCGACGGTCTTAGCCCGCGGCAATGGCTCTTGCTCAGAATACACTTTCGTCTATATTGCCATGTGTCGGGCGGCTGGTCTGCCAGCCCGCTATGTCGGTTCAGTCGTCGTGCGTGGCGACGACGCCAGCTGGGACGATGTCTTTCACCGCTGGGTCGAAGTCTATCTGCCGAACTATGGCTGGATTCCGGTTGACCCAAGTGGTGGCGATAAGGAGTCGCCCCGCGATCAGGCGCTCGGCTTCGGCGCTTTGCCGAACCGCTTTCTCATTACCACCGAAGGTGGCGGCGCCTCCACAACTCTCGGTTGGTATTACAATTCCAATGAGTTTTTCAGTACTGAGCCTCAAACTAAAGTCAATATTGAAACCATTGCCGAGTGGGAGCCGGCACCTTGAAGTAAAATTGCAAATTGCAAAAATCAAATCGCAAATTTAGCCGCGGAATAACGCCGATAGGCATTTAATTGCCATAAATTGGCACAGCTTAACGCAGAACAGCAATCTTTGCCTTAATTCCCTTTTCCGTGCTCCTTTTTCCGTGTTCCCCTCCACCTCACTATATTCTAGCCCTGAATTAACCATGATGCCATCCAAAGCAATAAAAAGGTAATTACAAATGGTGCCGCTACGTGCCGATAAAACGAGCGCAGGTCGGTCTGAAAATATTCCAGAGTCATTAAGATACAGGGATGGATAGGCGACATCAGGTAACCCATGAAATTGGAAAAATACATAATGGCAAATACGACCGGGGTCAAACTTGACGCCCCAAACTTGGCGTAATAAATTGGCAAGAGCAGGGAAAATGCCAGCTGCGCGCGCCCGGTCAATGCCCCCAGTAAAAAGCCAACCCCGACCACCAAAACCGTCGGAGAAAAATGCAGAGCGGCAATCGCGCTGGTGACCGCTGATTTCTCGAAAACCCGCAAAAAGGCAAACATCCCGATAATGATCAGGAAATAGCGCCAGGGTTTGGTAGCAAGGAAGAGCCAGGCGAATTCACTAGGACAAATATTTCCTAAAAAGAGCCCTGCTAATAAACTGACGGTCACGCCAATGACCAGCGGGATTTCCGGGATAAAACGCGGAAAAAGGCTCATCAGCGTTAAGTGTATCACTGGCGCCGAAATAATGATTATCAGCGGCACGGCAATCTTGCGCCCATCATATTTGCCAGAAAGCATCATATCGCGGTCAACTGGTCTCAATAAAAAGAGATAGCCAAGCGCTGTCATTATCAGAAAAGCAGGTATCAAAATCACCATTTCGGTATAGACATTCATTTGCGCCATCTTTGATGTCGCCAGCAAGCCCCCGAGCGGGTAAATCATCACCAACACGTGTCGGAACCAGACATTGATGGCAGCATAATCACGGTTTGTGACGCCATCACCGACCTTAGCGACGATTGGCGCGGAAAGCAAAGCCCCGCCCGGCATCGGTAGCATACCCAGAAAAGCCGGCGCAATCATTAAGAAATGACGACTGCGCATTCTCAAGGCGCCCAAGAGTTCATCCATCAAGCCACTCTTGCTCAGCACCGCACCTATCAGAGGAATGATGCCCACCGCCAATCCTAACAAGAGAATCGAAGCATCGGTCATGACCGTTAACCCGACGCGTGCCAGCCCAGCCAGTGGCAGATTAAAAATGCCTAACAGGAATGCCCCGACGAATAGTCCCAGCCAGAGATTCTTCTGCGCAATCCAGAGCATCAAGGCGATACTGACGATAAAACTTGACCAGAGTAAGAGCAAGCCGACTCCTAAAATCAATTTGGAATTATTAAAAAACGGTCATAATCTACGCCTGAGCGCCTGAGTTTAGGAAGTAAGATTTTCGGCGAATAGTCGAAAATTGTTCTGGCTCAGAACATCCATACAGAGACCACTGGAAACATAGAAAATATAAACAGAAAAAAATCTGTACTCTCCGTGTGAAAAAATTCTCCGTGTCCATCCATGTTCCATTCCCTCCAGAACTTTTATTTTCCGATTTCCTCCCCAATGGCTTAATTTTTGTAAGTTTTAGCCAGCAAATTGATTTTTTAAATCGCATCTATGAGGAGAAATTAGAGGGCTATGGTAAAAAACGATCTTCTTCTTTTCCCAATTCTGAAAGTGGCACAATATAAATGGAGAAAATTATGCCAAAAATCTTAGTCACTGGCGCACTTGGACAGATTGGTTCGGAACTGGTACCAGCTTTATGTTCGCGTTACGGAACAGCAAACGTAATTGCTTCCGATATACGACCGCTAAATAATTGCAACAACTACATCGATTGCCAATACGAGTTGCTCGATGTAACTGATGTCCGACAAATTGCCGCATTGGTAAAAAAGCACGGCATTAATACAATTTATCACCTTGCTGCCCTCCTTTCCGCTGTCGCCGAAGCCAAACCGCAATCCGCCTGGGTTATCAATGTCAATGGACTATACAACGTTCTCGAAGTTGCCCGCGAATACGGTTGCGCGGTTTTCACTCCCAGCAGTATTGGAGCATTTGGTCCTTCTACGCCCCCCAACAAGACTCCGCAGGACACTATTCAGCGTCCATCAACAATTTATGGCGTGACCAAAGTTGCGGGTGAACTATTATGCGACTATTATTTCAAGCGTTTTGGCGTTGACACGCGTGGTTTGCGTTACCCGGGGATTATTTCCTACAAAACGCCACCGGCCGGTGGCACGACTGACTACGCCGTGCATATTTATTATGCTGCCTTACAGGAACAGCATTATACCTGTTTTCTGAGACCTGGTACATTTCTCGACATGATGTATATGCCTGACGCGCTGCGGGCAGCGATTGAATTAATGGAAGCCGATCCGTCTAAACTGAAACATCGCAACGCCTTTAATGTAACTGCAATGAGCGTGGAGCCCGAAATAATTGCGGCTGAAATTCGTAAGCACATCCCCGGTTTTACGCTGGATTACCAGATTGACCCAGTCCGTCAGGCAATTGCCGATTCCTGGCCTAATTCCCTGGATGATTCGGCAGCACGGGAGGAATGGGGTTGGCAACCAGCGTATGACCTCGAACGCATGACCACCGATATTCTCCAGAACCTGCGCGTGAAACTCGGATTGACGACATGATTTACGGCATCGGTATTGACCTGATTGAAGTCCGGCGGATTGCACTTGCCTTACAAAGCACAGCCCGTTTCAAAACGCGCATATTTACTGCCGAGGAAATCAGTTACTGCGAGCAACAGGCGTATCCGCCCCGTCATTATGCCGCTCGCTTTGCCGCCAAAGAAGCCTTTTTCAAGGCAATTGGAAAGGGTTATCGTGACAGTCTGGCTTTTAGCGAGGTAAGTGTGTCTAACGACGAACTGGGACAACCCCACCTGCAATTGAGTGGTAAGTGTGCAGCATTTGCTCAAGAAAATACATTGTCGAATTTTTATCTATCATTAACCCACACCGCTGATTATGCTGCGGCGGTTGTCATTATTGAAAAGCAATAACAGGAGGTTTTATGCCACTCGAACGGCTTTCTAATATCCTTGAAAAAAATGTATCCGATTTAGTAGAAAGTGGTCGTGCCAAAGGTGCTGAAAAGGTCATCGTTGGGGTTAAGCGCGCCCAGAGTAATCAGGGACCACGCTATTATCTCGAGGGCTTTGGCAACCAGGAATTCATCAAAATGAATTCAAATTCCTACCTGGGGTTATCACTTCGCCCGGAACTCATAGCAGCCGAAGAGGAAGCCGCCCGCCAATTCGGTGTTGGTCCCGGCGCCGTGCGCTTTATTAGCGGCACCTACCAAGCGCATGTCGCATTAGAGCGCCGTCTGGCAACTTTCCACGGGCGCCCGGCGGCGATGCTTTTCAGCTCGGCGTATGTCACCAGCCTTGGAGTAATTGTCCCGCTGACTACACCCGAAACGATCGTGATTAGCGATGAACTCAACCACAATTGCATCATCAACGCTATCCGCCTAGCTCGTCCTGTCGATAAACTGGTCTATCGCCACAATGATATGCAACATCTGGAAGAATTGCTGCAGCAAAGTATCGGCAAAGGCTCACGCGTTTTAGTCGTAAGTGATGGCATTTTCAGCATGCGTGGCGACCATGCGCCGCTTAAAGAATTGGTGACAATTTGCTCGCGCTACAACGATAAATTCCCTGAGGGAGTAATCACTATTCTCGACGATTCGCATGGTGTTGGCGCTTTCGGTCAGACTGGCCGCGGTACCGAAGAATACACTGCCGCTCGGGTAGATATTTTGATTGGAACACTGGGCAAAGCTTTCGGAGTCAATGGCGGTTATGTGGTTTCTTCGCCGGAGGTTATCACTTATCTGCGCGAAACAGCGCCGATGTACATCTATTCTAATCCAATAACCGTAGCGGAGGCACGGGCAGCCATGCGCGCTCTGGAAATCCTCGACAGCTCTGAAGGATTGCAAATTTTGACACATCTCCGTGCCTTGACCAAAAGATTCCGCCAGGGACTTGTGGATAATGGTTATGAAACTCTACCGGGCGAACACCCGGTCGTGCCTCTCATGGTGCGCGATACCGTGCGCACAGCCGACTTAGTCCGCCATTTGACAGCTAACGGTGTTCTCGCCACTGGTCTGAATTATCCCGTCGTACCCAAAGGTTCAGAAGAAATTAGATTTCAGGTCTGCGCCGACCATACTGAAGCTGATATAGACTATGTCCTGATGGTACTTAAAAACTACCGGTCAAAATAAAATCATTACGTTAATCGTAAATCGGGAAAAACCTTTGAAAGTCAGATAACTTTTTGTAGAATTAACATTGATGCTTTTTGTCTGGACAGAAAGCGAATTGGTGCAGAGTAATAAAAAAGAAAGGAGGAATGTATGGCACTAGCAAAAGGCAGTGTGAATAAGGTAATTCTGGTCGGTCATTTAGGACGTGACCCGGAAGTACGTTACACTCCCAGCGGCGATGCCGTGGCTGATGTCTCTCTGGCGACGACCGAAGTGGTCAAGAACAAAGATGGCCAAAAAGAAGATCGCACCGAATGGCACAATCTGGTTCTCTGGCGCTCACTGGCAGAATTTGCTAAAGAGTGGCTGAAAAAGGGCCAACTGGTCTATGTCGAAGGTCGCCTCCAGACCAGACAATGGGAAGACAAAGAAGGACAAAAGCGTTCACGCACTGAAATTCAGGTAGAACAGATTACCATGTTAGGTGGACGAGTTGGACGCGAAAAGGAGGCTACTCCAGAAGTTCCAGAAACTCAGACAGGCGAGGACATTCCCTTCTAATCTGCCCCCAACAATCCCCGGTAAGTGAACCAAAGCTGATTCGACCGTCTTTGACGGCGCTCAGTATTCAAAAGAACTCTTGCCAATGAATTCCCTGAGGATGGAAGTCGATGGAATTTCATCGTCATTAATCGTCAGGAAGTAAGAGAGCAGATCAAGCAAGCGCTGGGCTTCGGGATAACTACGATCATCTTCCGGTACTTTTTTCAGCACCGGTTCGGCGAATATTTTTAGCACTCCCATTTCATAAAGGAGTGAACTGTTGAACATTACATCAGCTTCGCTCTGAAAGCTGAAAATATATTTTTTCTCGCCCTCGACAACCTTTTTCCACATATTAATCGTCGCCGCCGCACTATAACCGCGATAACGAGCATCGCGTACAATGCGCCGAATCAAACGCATATCATGCGTCGTAATGCGGTTCAAGCGGTCAAAGTTCAAATGCGTCAGAGCACTGATATAAATCTTGAACTTGAAATCATCTGCCACGCCAGGGGTAAGGTTGGGATTTATGCCGTGAATCCCTTCTAAGATAAAAACTGTGTCCGATTGGGCTCTGATTGGCTCTTTACTCGGTCGTTTGACCCCTTCGTGAAAATCGTACTCCGGTAAAAGCACCTCCTCGCCTTGCATCAATTGATTCAGCTGCTTGTTCAATAAGTCCAGGTCGAGTGCTTCGAGGATTTCGAAATTGAGCGCCTCACCCTGCCGGCGCTTCAGTTCTTCTCTATCAAGAAAATAATTGTCCAGCGAAATCATCATCACGCGATAGCCCAGCACACGCAACTGAATAGCCAGCCGCTTAGCAAAAGTGGTTTTGCCAGAACTTGAAGGACCAGCTACGAAAATCAAGCGTCGGTCTTTGACCTGCGCGATTTGGTCGGCAATCTGGGCAATCTTTTTTTCATGCAGAGCTTCCGAGATTTTGATAACATCTGAGATTTGGTCATAAACAATCAAGCGATTTATATCAGCAACCTCGCTGAGCGCCAATATTTCGCCCCAGCGGTCGGCTTCCTGGAAAATATCATACAACCGAATTTGATCGGTGAACGGATAGAGAACATCGGGGTTGCCTTCTGTCGGACAGCGCATGATAAAGCCATCGGCGTACGGCAGAAAATCCACAACCTTAATCAAACCTGTAAATGGTGCTGGCGGAGAAGGCAGCCAATAATTCTCACCATTGAGAGTATACAGGTCAAGATAATTAAAATGGCAATAACGCAATAACTCCACCGTGTCAGTCCGCCCTTTTTCACGAAAATAATGAATAGCATCCAGGCGGTTCATCTGGATAGGGTTGATAGGATGATTTTCTTTTATGAGAGTGGCGAAGGCATCGCGGATTTTTTGCAACATCTCGGCAGTGACGGGAATGTGCCTTAGGCGGCAGAAAACCCCGTCGCAGATGCTATGCATTATCTGTAATTCTGCACCCGGAAAAAGATGCTCGATGACATAATTCAGCATCAAGGCGGCCGCCTGCTCATACGCCCGCCGTGACGACTCATAAAAAAATGGCAATGTGCCAATTTGAGTCGTAGTGTTAACCACCTCATTTAGTGAGGTAAAGACATTATTGCGCACTGCCAGATAAGGCATATAAGTCCCCGGAGCAACATGTTTTTCTAAAAGGGCGTGGATAGTTTGTCCAGCCTGGGTCGAAATCTCCTGCTGGTGGTTGATGGTAATTTTAATTGTCTTCATGGTAGTAATATTAGCGAAAAAAGATTAAAAAATAAAGTTTGCTTTTTCGAGATAGAATGATAATTTTTCAGCAATGATTTGGCAGTTACAAATCAGTATTTTTCAAATAATAAAAGACAGGAGTCTGGGATGACACAGGTTTTAGAGCGCCCGACGCTATCGGCGGAATTTCGGCAGCGTCGATTTCAGAATTGGATTATTATTGGACTACTTTATTCCTTTTTCTACATGACGCGTTATAATTTTTCGGCAATCGCTCCGACTTTACAGGGAATTTTCGGCTGGACCAAAAGCGATCTTGGAATTTTCGAAACACTTTTACCGCTCGTCTATGGTCTGGCGGTTGTCATTAATGGTCCGATTGCTGATAAAATCGGCGGACGACGCGCTTTTCTCATCGGTGCCGTGGGTGTGATTATCATGAATGGCTTCTTCGGATTTGCCCATCTCTTTATCAATACACCGGCGGTCTGGCAGGACAAGACTGTAGTTAGTGAAGCTGTTTTGAATCATGGTATCTCCAAAATGACTATGCTCTGGATACTGGCTATCGTCTGGGCTTTCAATGGCTACTTCCAATCATTCGGTGCGCTTTCGATTGTCAAGATCAATGCCCAATGGTTTCATATAAAAGAGCGTGGCACCTTCTCTGCCATTTTCGGGGTATTAATCCGCTGCGGGTTAATTCTGGCATTTTCTGGCACACCTCTGATTGTCAAATATTTACCATGGTACTGGGCTTTCTGGTTACCAGCACTTTTTGTTGCCCTGCTGTTTTTCTTGACTATCTTTTTTGTCAGAGACACACCTGCTGAAGCTGGTTACCCGGAGTTAGATACTGGCGATGGTTCGGGACCGATTACAGAAAAAGTCAAATTCAAAGAAGTATTAAGCAAGGTTTTCGGTAGCAAAATAATGTGGATGATTGCAATCGGTTCAATGATGATTGGTTTTGTGCGCCGTAGCGTCGTTGATGCCTGGTGGCCTGTCTATTACAAAGAAATGGCAGGCTTGACTGGCACAGACCTGGCGCCGCAGCTGACTGCATGGGGCATTGCCCTTTTTGGAATAATTGGTGGCTTTGCTTTTGGTATCGCTTCAGACCGGGTGTATAATGGTCGGCGGGCACCGGTTATCACGATTGGTTTTATCGGCATGATTGCTATCCTTATCATATTCTATTTTGTAGACCTGCTTCATCTTGGTTCCTTTTATGCAGCTTTGTCTTTAGCTTGCCTATCTTTTTTTGTAAACGGTTCCCATGGTATGATTGGAGGCGCCGCAACGATGGACTTTGGTGGGCGCAAAGCCGCTGCTACCGCCGTAGGCTTGATTGACGGCATCCAATATTTAGCGGGAGCATTTGTCGGTATGGCGGTCGGCTATATCACCACCAATTATGGTTGGCAAGCCTGGAAACTTTGGCCTTTACCCTTCGCTCTTATCGGGGCGCTGGTCATGTCACGACTATGGAATGTTTTAC
Organism: Fidelibacterota bacterium UBA2242; assembly: GCA_002347855.1. GTDB lineage: Bacteria > Fidelibacterota > UBA2242 > UBA2242 > UBA2242 > UBA2242. The sequence goes on along the minus strand of DDYE01000008.1, from coordinate 151,363 downwards.
CCAAAGGTCAAGCATCACATTAACACTCAAATAGAAGGAGAATGACATGAGCCATCATCTTTTTGAAATTTTAATTCTAAATGGACGTCCGGCTTCTGGTAAATCAGAAGTCATCGATTATTTGAAAAAGACTCCCGTAGAAGAGCGCATCCGCCGCTTCCACATTGGCAAATTGGACGAAATTGACGATTTCCCTATGCTCTGGACCTGGTTTGAGGAAGATGCTATCCTCGAAAAAATCCTGCATAAGCCGCGCATTCACTCTGACTCCGAAGGTTATTTTCTGCACGAGTATCAGTGGCATCTCCTGATTGAACGTATATCTCTCGATTATCAAAAACGCCTGCGTGATAATCCCAAGCATCATGACGAATACACTACGCTCATCGAATTTTCCCGCGGGACAGAACATGGTGGCTATCAAGCTGCTTACCCACATCTTTCTGATGAAATTCTGAAAAAGGCGGCGATTTTCTACATTGATGTTTCATTCGAAGAGTCACTGCGCAAAAATCGCAAACGCTTCAATCCCGCTAAGCCCGATAGCATTCTCGAACATGGCTTGCCGGATCACAAGCTGACCCGTCTCTATAAAGATGTCGATTGGGAGACTTTTCGAGGCAACGACCCGGAATTTATTACTATCAAGGGCATTAAGGTACCTTATATAGTCTTACACAACGAACCCGATATCACCACGGCACGCGATGAAAATTTAGGCCGTGCGCTGGAGGAACTGTTAGGAAAATTGTGGCAATTGCGACATAAATAAGACTCTATTGAAAAACGGCCTCTGATTTTTGCTTGTAACCTGAAGCAGCTATGGCGTCAGGAAAGCAGGAAAGGGAGGAAAAATTAGCATTGGGAATATAGGGGGGCTTTATGTCACTTGAGGTTTTGCCTGTCATTTCAGCTCGAGATTTAAGAGCATTTATCTGTTTGCCGTGGGGAATCTACTGCGGCAACCCTAATTGGGTTCCGCCGCTCATCAGCGAGCAAAAAACTTTGTTCAATCGTCGTAAGTTTCCTTTTTTTGAACATTCGGAAGCCGAATTTTATTTAGCTCGGCGTGAAGGCAAGGTAGTAGGTCGCATCGCTGCCATAAAAAACAACAATCACCTGCACGTTTATAACGACGGTGTTGGCTTCTTCGGATTTTTCGAATGCATTGATGATCAGGAGGTCGCCAATGCCCTTTTTAAGCGCGCCGAAGAATGGCTGGCAGCTCGCGGCTTACGCAAAATTCGTGGTCCTGAAAATTACTCCCAAAACGAAGACTGCGGACTACTAATTGATGCTTTTGACCGCCCTCCGGTTGTGATGATGACCTATAACCCACCTTATTATCAGAAACTTATCGAAACTTACGGTTTTAAGAAAGCGATTGATCTGTACGCTTATGCCATTGAATATGCTGACTCGATTCCTGACCGTCTATCAAAAGCCGCACAGAACATTTATCAACAAGCCGATTTCACCATCCGCAATGTGAATATGAAGAAGCTCGACGACGAAGTCGAAAGATTAAAAGTCGTCTATAATGCTGCCTGGTCTGAAAACTGGGGCGCGGTACCTTTTACCGAACGCGAAATGGAACATTTGAAAAAATCCCTAAAGCAAATCGTCATTCCTGACTTATGTTTTATTGCCGAAAAAAATGACGAACCCATAGGACTCTCGATAACGCTTCCCGATATTAATGAGGTCTTGATTAAATTAAACGGTCGCCTTTTTCCCTTCGGAATATTTAAATTCATGCGTGAATTTAAAAAAATTAAAGGAGTACGGGTAATCCTGATGGGCGTCTTGAAAGAACATCGCCACAAAGGAATAGACATCCTTTTCTATTACGAGACTTTCAAAAACGGCTTGAAGCACGGCTTCAATCACGGGGAGATGTCCTGGATTCTGGAAAATAATCTGCCTATGCGCCGCGCCCTCGAAAAAATCTACGGCACTAAGATTTACAAGACCTACCGACTGTATGAAAAAGAAATCGCTTAATATTATCTGCCGCCAACAGTGGACAGAATATAGGTCAACGCTTAAACCTTTAGCTATCGAGGCTTTACCAGATTTGTTCTTTTTCCGCCCGATTGCCTACCTGCTCGTCAAAACCCTGCAGGCATTACCTATAACACCCAACCAGGTTTCCACAGCTGCGATTTTTACGGGGGTAAGTGGCGCCTATTTTATTTCGCAAGGCTCCCCTCAAAGTTACCGCGCCGCTGGCTTTTGCTACCTGGCGACGGTGCTTTTAGACTGCAGCGACGGCATGCTGGCGCGTTTGAAAGGCAGCGGCACGCCATTAGGGCGTATCGTAGATGGCACTATTGACTATATCAACGGAGCAGCGCTTTTCCTGGGTATCGGTTTTGCCCTGCAACAGACCAATTTACAATTGCCGTTGACACCATGGTTAATTACGCTGCTGACCCTGCTTTCAATGTTAGCACACTCCATTGCAATAGACTATCAGCGCAGCCAATATATGCTTCATGTGCTTGGCAAGCGCAATTCTATACGCCAGGACATGGAACTCTATCGAGCTGAACAGAAACGCCTGAAAAGCAGTGGCGGACAGTATCTAATGCGTTTTCTGGTCTGGCTTTATCTACTCTATTGCAATATCCAGTCAGTCTTTGAGCGCGAGCCGCAAAAATTATACGAACCCGCCACCTACCACAGACTAAATCGTTACACACTACGGCTTTGGCTCAATATAGACCAGAGTACTCACTATTCAATCTTGATGTTGAGTTTATGGTTCTTTGACTTGCGCCTCTTTATCTGGTATAGCCTGATTTTTGCTAACTTGTTGCTCATAGTGATGTTATTTATCCAAAAAGCCGTTAACGCTAAACAAAAAATGCTCTAAATATGTCTGGTTCATCTGTAATTGCTCACAAAATTCTGGTCACCGGTGCAACCGGCTTTATCGGTCAACATCTGGTACCGCGCATTCTCAATGAAAATTGTTCCGTAAAATGTTTGGCGCGGGCAAGTAGTATTCGTCCACCTGCTTTTGCCGATAAAATCGAATGGGTAATCGGTGACATACATGACTCCCAAAGTCTGAAAGATGCCTGCCGAGATGTCGAGATAGTCATTCATTTAGCCGGAACAATCAAAGCGAATGATCCGCTGGAGTTCATCCGTGGTAATGCCCAGGGCACTACCAATCTTCTCAACGCGATTGAATCAGTCAATAACAAGGTACGTTTTATTTATATCAGTTCACTTTCGGCAGCGGGACCAAGCAACCACTGGCAACCCAAAACCGAAGAAGACCCTGCCTATCCGATCTCGCTATATGGTCAAAGCAAATTACAGGCAGAAATCGAAGTGCTGAAACGCAAAAAACGGCTTTGGGTAGCAATAATCCGCCCGTCGGTAGTCTACGGTCCTGGCGACAAAGAAACGCTTATCTTCTATAAAACGGCTAAAAGCTGGTTTATGCCCCGCCTGAGTGACCATGCTAAGCGGGTCAGCATGATTTATGTCGCTGATTTAGTCGAACTCATCTGGCTACTGTGCCAGAGCGATATTCCTTCCGGTGAGATCTTCTTCGCCGCTGATGACCGGGAACAGGGTTACAGCTGGGAAGAGATAATCGCGGAAGCCGCCAGGCATTTCCCACGCAGACGCTTGTCGATCTATGTGCCTTATTTCCTGCTCCAGGCTGCTTTTTTCATTGCCAGCCGTTTCGCCAGCTGGACTCGTCGCAATAGCATGTTGAATCGTGACAAATATGAAGAACTGCGAGCCTGCTGTTGGACTTGCTCTGCTGCCAAGGCGCGGCAAATGCTCAGCTTTCAACCACAATATGATTTACGACAGGGCATAGATCTCGCTATTAAGTGGTATAAGGAGCAACAATGGCTTTAGAAGAATCATCCGGAGCACAATCGCGCCGTCTATTGTTACTGGCTGACTATCTGGTCATAGCCTATAGCCTGTATCTGATTGTAATTGGCTTCCTTTTTTACGCCAAACTGGAAAAGCCTATGGTCTGGCTCAGCATGGATTTTTGCCTTTTAGTACTGCTTGCCATGCTGATAGAGCGTAATCGTCGCGAACCAAAGGCGCTTTATGCATATCTCCATTTTGGTTTGCCGCTTATTTCATTAGGAATTTTTTATACCCAAAGCACTTCATGGGATAATGTATTTATCGCTCAAACATTTGATTCCTTATTACAGAAATGGGACAAGCTGCTGTTCGGAGTGCACCTCAATAATATTCTGGCGCCCGCGATTCACAATGTGCTCGTTGATGAGCTGATGCATTTCTTCTATTTTTCCTATTACTTGATAATCTTTCTGCCGGCGCTACTGATGTTTCGCCAGCGTAATCGCTATGTATTTGAGATGGTATTTACTGTAACCCTGATGTACTACGTTCACTATTTCTTCTTCATGCTTTTCCCGAGTGATGGACCAATCTACGAACGGCACAATCTCTTTCAACACGGCTACCTATTCATACCTATTATGAATGCCATATATACTTACAGTGGACAGCAGGGCGGCGGTGCTTTCCCCAGTACCCATGTGACCTCCGCAGTCATAATTTTTATTTACACCTACAAATATTTCAAACCGATTCAACCGCTCATGTATTTACTCTGCGGTGGAATTATCATTGCGACGGTCTATTGCAGCTATCATTATGCTATTGATTCCCTTGCTGGACTAATTAGTGGGACCATATTTTATTTCATCGGCAGCTATTTCTATCGCCGCCTTTGCCCTATCCCAGAGTCAGCTTTCCCTGTCGAAGCCCTGCAACTGCCCGCCGCAGCCGAAGAGCAAGTCAGTTAATACAAGCAAAAACATAATGGAGCCAAACATGTCTGCATTTTTAAGCATAATCACTGTAATTCTAGGGTTAGGTTTAGTAACTGGCAACCTGAAGGCACAACCACGCGCTCTGGCGATTGAGGATTTATTTCGCTGCCAACGTTTAACGGATGTGTCTATCTCACCCGACGGTAATTGGATTGCTTTTTCTCTACAAACCGTAGACTTAGCGACCAATGGCAGCCATAAAGAGATTTATATCGTTCGTCCCGACGGTTCAGGGCTGCAAAAATTCACCCAGAGTGAAAAAAATAGCTGGGCGCCGCAATGGGCACCCGATGGTAAACAACTGGCATTTTTGTCGAATCGTTCCGGTACCACTCAAATTTACTTGCAACCAATAAATGGCAGTGAACTCCAGCAATTAACCCAACTTTATTGTGATATCGAAAGCTTCTGCTGGTCTCCCTTAGGAAACAAAATTGCCTTTGCAGCGCGTGTATATCCCGATTTGAACGACTGGGAAGCGATGGCAAAACGAGACCAGGAACGCGATGCTAATCCCGTCAAAGCCCGCGTCTACGACCAATTACTTTTCCGTCATTGGGACAGTTATTGGGACGGCAAGCGGTCGCATATTTTCATCTTAAATCTCGCTGACGGCGCCATGCGCGATGTAACACCGGGGAATCATGATGCACCCCCGATTGCCCTCGGTGGCGGCTACACCTTCACACCCGATGAAAAAGAACTCATATTCAATAGCAATCACGATCCAGAAGTGGCTATAAGCACCAACAACGACATCTGGAAGGTAACGGTCAATGGCGGGGAGGCGCAATTAATCACGCGTCCCATCCCTGGTCGTAATTTTAAAGGTAATGACCATCATCCTCAATTCTCGCCCAATGGTAAATATTTAGCATTTCTCTCCATGGCAAGAGCAGGCTTCGAAGCCGATAAGAATGACCTGTTTTTATTGGAATACATTACGGGCAAATTCATCAATCTGACCGAAGACCTGGATATTCACATTGAGGCTTATCTCTGGCACCCCAACAGTTCCGAAATTATTTTACAGGTTGATGAGCGTGGGCGAGCAGTCATTAAGTCTCTGAACATTAAAAACTGCGCCCTGCGAGACATCATTCAAGAGGGTTATAACAACAGCCTTTCGATTTGCCGCAACGGCAAATATCTAACTTACTTACATCAGCGCTCGACCTATCCTGCCGAGTTGTGGGTTTATGACTTTACTACCGGCAAAAGCCAACCGGTCACAAGTTTCAATGCTGAGCTATTACAGAATGTCATCATGAATCCTGTTGAGGATTTTGAATACAAGAGCCGCGATGGCAAAGTGGTCCACGGTTTTTTAATCAAGCCGCCATTTTTTAATGCTAACCAAAAATACCCCGCGGTTTTTATGATTCACGGTGGACCGCAGGGCGCCTGGAACGATAGCTGGCACTATCGCTGGAACTTGCAGCTCTGGGCTGCCCAGGGTTATGTAATTGTCGCTATCAATCCCCGCGGCAGCACTGGATATGGCCAGAAATTCACCGATGAAATTTCGCGCGATTGGGGTGGAAAAGTTTTTGATGATTTGGTCTGGGGACAAAAATATGTCATTAAAAACTTTCCTTTCATTGATGCGCAGCGCTTGGCGGCAGCCGGAGCGTCTTATGGTGGCTATATGATTAATTACATTGAAGGACACATGCAAGCCTTCGCCTATCCATTCAGGACACTTATCTGTCACGATGGTTCGTTTAATATTTACTCAAAAATGCTGACTACCGAAGAATTGTGGTTCCCTGAGTGGGAATTTGGTGGTCCGTTCTGGGAAAATCCGACATATTACGAGAAATTTTCACCCCATAAATTTGTCAAGAATTTCAAAACACCTATGCTGGTAATTCATGGCGAAAAAGATTATCGCCTCGATCCAGCCGAAGGGCTACAGGTCTTCACTGCCTTGCGACGGCAGGGCGTGCCTGCCCGTTTGGTGCTCTTCCCCGATGAAGGTCATTGGGTACTGAAACCCCAAAATAGCCTATTCTGGCATAAAACCGTTTTCGACTGGCTACAACAATACTTAAAAGAATAGCTGCGTAACAAAAGACTGTCGGTTCGTTACTGGTTCTTTAGGCGCAACGACAGTCAAATCTAGTCCCTGTGTCAATCCGGCTGATAAGGTCAGTGTTTGGACTGAATACGGGTAAAAATTAAAATTATCTGCAAGGTAAAATGTCTTAAATTCTATTTAGAGAATAGATGATGGTCGGTCTGAAAAATACTAAAAGGCGCCTGGGACCGCAAATGATTGCGGGGTTTATGCTTATGAGCGGCATCGTCGTTCTGCTGAGCGTCTTCGCTATTTTCTATACCAACCGGATGCAGCATAATTCTAGTCGTATCCTCGAAGAGAATGTTGCCAGTCTGAAGGCGGCTGAAGAACTCGAGATTTCCCTGCTTGAAATGAGAGGTTTGACCACCAACTATTTATTAGATGGGCAGCAAGACTGGCTGGGAATTTTCGACAAAAAGCGACTCACTTTCCAGACCTGGCTGGCACTGGCTTCAAAACGCTCAACCACTGCCGCAGAACGGACACTGGTAGATAGCATTGCCGCTTCTTTTCAGAACTACCTCGCCAGTCAACAGTTGGTCGTGGCTTTGCACCAAACTGGCAGAAAGAAAGCAGCGCGGGAACTCCTCACGGGTGCAATGCAAACTCGTTTTACCCATATTTACGATCTTTGCGAAAAATTACTTGCCGTCAATGAACAAATGATGCAACAAACGAGCCTTTTGATTAAAAAGGATAATCAGACTATTAATCGCGTCGTCTTGGGCATTGCCCTGAGCAGTATTGTTCTGGGACTGGGATTGGGCATGATTCTCTCCCGCAGAATCATCAAGCCAATATATCGTCTGGTTTTAAACGTAAAAGGTGCCACAGAAGGCACGGTGGTCAACAAAGTCGAACTCAGCAACGAAAGTGAACTTGATAATCTGTCTCACAACATCCACTTACTAATTAAAAAAATCCAGACAGTCAATGCTGACCTCGCCAAAAGCCAGCAATCACTGATTCGCTCCGAGAAATTAGCCGCCCTGGGAAAAATGGCAGCCGGTTTAGCCCATGAAATCCGCAACCCGCTGACATCTATCAAAATGCTGATTTTCTCTTTAGAGAATGAACTGGCTGACCAACCACATTATCGTAAAGATTTGGAGGTAATTCGCCAGGAAATCAACCGCTTAGAAACCCTACTCCAGAATTTCCTCGATTTTGCGCGCCCACAGCAACCACAATTGGTCCCACTTAGACTACATGACAGTCTCAAGCGGGTCATTCACCTGATGGCGCCTCAACTCAAAAAGCACAAAATCAAATTAGCTTTAAAATTGCAGGCGACCAACGATTGGGTCAAAGCCGACAAAGATCAAATCCAGCATGTCCTGGTCAATATCATTTTGAATGCCCTACAAGCCATGCCGGGCGGCGGTGTACTAACGATTGCTACCGATTCCTTGATTAACGACGATGGCTTGCCATTTTTCCAAATGTGCATATCTGATATCGGTTGTGGAATTTCTCCCGACATTATTGATTTCATTTTCGACCCATTTATAACCAATAAAGAAGACGGCTCGGGATTGGGGCTTTCCATTGTCCACCAAATCATCACCGCCCACGGCGGCTGGGTAGAAGCTGCCAACAATCCCGACCGCGGAGCAACTTTTACCATAAACCTTCCTCAAGAGAAATTAGATGTATGAGTACTCAAATCTTAATAATTGACGATGAGCCCAGTGTTTGCTACTCTTTCCGGCGCCTGCTGAGTAATTCCGGCTATAGTATTGATAGTGCCAATAATGGCGCCCAGGCATTAAAAATATTGGCGCGCAAAAGCTATGATTTAATTATCTTAGATATTCGCCTGCCGGATATATCCGGTCTGGACCTGCTGCCTAAAATAAAAGCACTCGATTCCAAAGCCGTTGTTCTGGTCATAACAGCATTTGGCACCACCGAAACTGCCATCGAAGCGATTAAACTGGGCGCCTATGACTACATCCTGAAACCCTTTGATGTCCCTGCCATGCGCAAATTGATAAACGAAGCCATCGAGTGCAGCCATCTCATGCGCACTGAAGTTCTGATAGAAAAAATTGACTCTGATTTCTCTCACCAGGACAGTATTATCGGCAGCAGCCCAATTATGCAAGAAGTCTACAAAATGATTGGCAGGGTGGCAGGCAGCGATGTCAATATCCTCCTGCGGGGTGAGAGTGGCACCGGGAAAGAACTGGTGGCGCGCGCGATTTATCAGCACAGTGCACGTGCCCATAAACCATTTATCGCTGTTAACTGTGCCGCAATTCCCGAAACTTTATTGGAAAGCGAACTCTTTGGTTATGAAAAAGGTGCCTTTACCGGTGCTCTCACGCGTAAAATCGGCAAATTTGAGCAAGCCAACGGCGGAACCATTTTTCTAGATGAAATCGGCGATATGACTCTTACCACCCAGGCGAAAATTCTACGTGTCCTTCAGGAAGGCTATATCACGCGACTGGGCGGTGATGAACCTATACCCGTCAATGTGCGCATCATCGTGGCTACCAATCGAGATCTCGAGCAGCTCATTAAAAACGGGGCTTTCCGTGAAGACCTCTATTTCCGAATTAAAGTCCTTACGATATCCTTGCCTCCACTCCGGTTGCGTCTTTCTGATTTACCAGAGTTGATTGAGTATTTCTTAGAAAAGCATTGCCATTTATTGCATAAAAAACGGCTGGTCTTTTCCGATGAAGCTTTAACTGCCATGCGGCGCTATCACTGGCCGGGCAATATCCGTGAACTTGAGAATACTATTCGGCGAGCAATCGTGCTTTGCAAAAGCAATGTCATTGATGCAGAACTGGTTACTGCCGAATTTGAAACTGCCACACCATCCCCTCAATTTGAAGATAATTCGCCACTAACAAGTTTTAACATTACCATACCAGCTGATGCCCAGGGGCATCTCTATGCTGAGGCAATTGCCGCTACGGAGCGCGAACTCTTTCGCCGGGTTTTGACTGCCACGAAAGGCAATCAAGTGCAGGCGGCTAAGATATTGGGCATTTCACGCGTGATGTTGCGCCAACGCCTCGCTCAATACGGCTTGCGCAGTGAATTCCTTTCCCAAACTTCTTCGAACGAAGCGGAGAAATAGCACCAAAGATGTTAATTTTTTATACAATCTGTAAATAAAATTTCCACTTCCTCTATATAGTAACCGCCTTAAATATCCTGCAGAACAAGCGCTTCTCCCGAGAATAAACCCCAGCTTTTTATACTTCTAAACTCCCGTGGCACGGCATTTGACCTTCAATAAATGCATTTGATGGTCTTAGCTATAAACAAAAGGTAAAAAGTTGGGCAAAGCAAATCACCTAACCGCTAATAACAAAAGAGTTCCCCTATACATCAATGCTCAAAAACATTTATCCGTTTACTGCATCTTTCATTTCTCGAATAGGTAGAATTATGAACATGTCAATTTTTACTGAATTGGGACCAATGGGACTGTCAATTGTTCTGATTTTACTGCTGCTTTCAATTGTTTCCTGGGCAATCATAATCGAAAAAATCATTTTACTTTGGCGCGCTGACCGAGAGAGTCGGCGCTTCCTGTATATTTTTGAACTCTACTCCGATTGGAGAGATATAGACCAGGAAACCAAATCCTACCGCTACAGTCCTTTTGTTAAGATTTTCCAACGAGCAATAGCCCTTACAGCACCGACCACTTTTTCAAAAGCAATAACGGAGCGGGCTCGCGCTGACTTTGGAGCCAGAGAAGCCTCACAATCCCAAGCGATTGACACAAGACCGTTGCTCGAATCGGCAATATCGGCAGAGATACTTGCTTTCGAGAAACGTCTTATTTTTCTCTCATCCACAGTTAGTGCGAGCCCCTTTTTAGGTCTATTTGGTACCGTTTGGGGTGTGATGCGCGCCTTTATGAACATCAGCGCCCGTGGTTCCGCCGCTTTGACCGTCATTGGACCAGGAATTGCCGAGGCTTTGGTCACTACCGTCGTCGGTCTGGCTGTCGCCATTCCAGTGCTCTTTGCCTATAATATGATTGTAGATAAAATCCGCAAATACGAAGCCTTTTTAGAGAACTTCTACCCGGTTTTAATGAAAAAACTTAATTCTGAAAAATAAAATGCGTCACAATCATTTCCGCCCTTTGACAGATATCAATATCACCAACCTCGTTGATGTTACCCTGGTGCTATTGATTATTTTCATGATTGCTGCTCCTCTGATTCACAGCGGAGTAAAAGTCGATTTGCCCAGGATGCAGAGCGGCGCGGAGGTAATTCAAGAAGGCATTTTAGTCAGTTATACTCATGACGACCAGATTTATATCGATGGTAATCTGGTAACAGGTAGTGATTTCGAGAACCGCCTTATAAAACTCTGGGTGCAATCGGGGCGGAAACCAGTCTTGTTAAGTGCAGATAGTAATGTGCCCTATGGTAAAGTCATCGGGCTAATCGATAAAATCAAATCAGTCGGAGTTGAGAATCTTGGCTTAATTGTCGAACCGGGGAAAAAGCAGCCATGAAGTTTCCGCTTATCATCTCAATTTTGAGTCATTTAACATTAATCGGATTACTTTTTCTGTTGCCTACGCGCCCCCAAATATTTCCAAAGTCAATGCCTTCAATTGATATTCGCTGGGTCAGTTTGGTGAACCCGGTTGTAGCTGCTCCAACCCCATCCACAATCCAGCCACAGCGGGATAATATTCCAGCACCAAAAGTACATACCCTCGAAACCGTCAAACCCAAGGCAAGCAAACATTCTGAAAAAGTTGAACAGCAACCTGCTCCGACTGCCGCTACAAAGACCGATACGGTTCCCCCGGTGCAAATTAGTGCCGCTGGCAATTTTCAAGCAATGGGCGATATTCGAGTAGACAATCCCAACTTGACTTTCGTCTATTATCTTAACCTTATTCGTTACCGCATTCAGGAAAATTGGACGCCACCATTGAGCAACCGTCCCGACTTTCGAGCAATTGTAGGATTTGTAATTAGCCGTTCCGGCAAAATCAAGCGTATCGTTATGGAACAGGCTTCCGGTAATTTTCTGTTTGACCAATCGGCTCAACGAGCAATTCAGGCTATCACACAGCTACCGCCACTACCAGAAGAATTCAGTGACGAAGAATTAACTGTTCACATTGAATTTGAAGGGATGCCATGAAAAATAAATCCTTCTTCGCTTTTTGCCTGCTTTTGCTCAGCAGTCTCCAGCAACTTTCACCGCTAAGAGCACAGACCGACATATTCATGAAAGTCCAACCAAACGCTTTTCGCCCCCTGCAACTTGTCATAAAGAACATTATCTGCCCGACACGACCAGAATTAGCTGACCAACTGCGCCGACTCTTTGTCGCCGATTTGAATTATTCAGCCTACATCCAGGTGACAGAAAACGGCAACTTTCCCGGTGGGTCTTCTGAAAATGATCTGGAAACCGCTGATCTCACTGCCGACGGCAAAATCGAAATCGAATCACTCCGGCTAACTTTCGACCTCACCATCAAAGATCGCCTGACCGACTTTACTGTTTTTCATAAAACCTATACCGACAATCTCAACGCCTTACGCAATTTATCCCATACGGTTGCCGATGAAGTTGTCTACCGTCTGAGTGGCGAGTGGGGTATTGCCAGTACCAAAATAGCGTTCATCACAGAAATCGGCGACGCCAAAGAATTAGTAGTCATGGACTATGATGGCTGGAATCCGACTGTCCTAACCCGCCAGAAATCGTTATGTCTCTCTCCTGGTTGGTCTCCCGAGGGCAAGAAACTCATTTTTAGTCTCTATCGCCTTTCAACTGACATTGGCTCTGAACTTGCCATCTATAATTTCAAAGATAATCAGATCAGTCGCCTCCCACGATTCAAAGGTTCAACTTCATCGCCCATCTTTTCACCAGATGGAGAAAAAATTGCATTTACCGTGACTTATCAGGGCAATCCCGACATTTATGTCGCCGATTCAGATGGTAAAAATGTGCGTCGTCTGACCAACAGCCCAGCTATAGATACAGCTCCCTGTTGGTCACCAAACGGCAAATTAATTGCCTTTACTTCAGACCGCAGCGGCTCACCACAGGTTTATATCATGGATGCCGACGGTACTAATGTCAGACGCTTGACCTATAACAACAACTACAACGCCTCACCTGATTGGTCGCCAAAAGGAGATGCGATTGCCTATGTTTCCCAGGAAAATCATGGCTTCCAAATCTACCTGATTAAACCGGATGGTGAAAACGCCCGTTGCATTACCGACGGTAACGCCAGTTACGAAAATCCATCCTGGTCACCAAATGGGCAGCATTTAGTCTGCGCTTCAAATCGCAGCGGTAAATGGGACATCTACTCCATGTTTGCTGATGGCTCACATTTGCGGCGCCTGACAACTTCCGGTAAAAACACCATGCCCGTCTGGTCACCGCGTTTTAAAGGGAATAGATAAGTGTGTTCATAATGGTTCAAACAATCAAAGTAGGAGATTCTAAAATGCTTAAGAACAAACATCTCGTTTTGCTCTTGCTGTCTGTAGTTCTTTTCCTCGCTCACTGCAATAAGAAAGTGACTACCGTTCCAGCTGGTCCTCAAGAAAATAGCGCCTTGACAGTCATTGCGCAGCAACCTGTCCCCAGCGAGGAACCCCAACCATCTTCGGTATCGAGCAGTGAAGAAAAATTACCCGGTGGTGCGACTGAAAAACCAGCCCCTGTTGCAGCTGTTTGGCCATTCCCTGACAGTGGTGTAATCCCTTTTGAAATTGTTTACTTCGATTACGATAAGTTCGATTTGCGTCCAGAAGCAAAAACCAAGCTGGCTCAGGTTGCACTGCTGCTAAAAAAATTCCCCGAAAAGAAAATCATTATCGAAGGTCACTGCGACGAACGCGGCACTATCGAATATAATCTTGCTTTAGGGGAACGCCGCGCATACAGTGTTAAAACTTATCTGACAAACTCTGGCATACCAGCTGAAAGAATGGAAACCATTAGCTACGGCAAAGAAAAACCGGTCGATTTAGGACATAACGAAGAGGCATGGGCGAAAAATCGCCGAGCAGCTATTATCACGAAAAATTAATCAGCACTGGAATTTGCCCTGTGAAATCATCGTCCTATCAAGCTAAGAGATTGCTTTGTTTGTTCTGCTTTGCATTACTTGCTTTAATTAACTTCTCGGGTTGTGCCAGTCGCCAGCAAGTTTTACGCTGCCAGGAAGAACTATTATTTATTCGCGGCCAGCTCCAGACTCTTAATAGGCGAATAGAAGAGCAGCAAACCAACCTGCAAAATTTAAACAGCATATTGCTGAGCAATCGCCAGATTCAAAATCGGCTTGATGTTATCAATGATTCATTGCTGACGATACAAGCCAACATTGACCGGCTGCGGGCTGATATGACCTCAGAACTGGTCACAATCAAAGAATACGCCAATTATCTCAATAACAAATTTGAAGATGTCAATACTCGCTCCGGTAAACTATTGGGCAAAGTCGAATCATTAACCAACAAAATAGCGGAACGGACGACTTCGTCGAGTGCCACCGCTGACGACCGAATCAGCACCAATCCAGTTGAACTCTTCAACAGCGCCTACTTAGACATGACGCGAGGCAATTACCAGCTTGCCCAACAGGGATTTCGAGCTTATCTGGAATTATTTCCCGAAAGTGACCTGGCGGATTATTGCCATTTCTATCTGGCTGAAATATTTTTCCAGAACAACGAATATAACCAGGCGATTAGTGAGTATAATGTCGTCCTGACTCGTTATCCGCACAGCCAGAAAGTCGCCAATAGCATGTTGAAAATGGGCATTTGTTATAAACAATTGAACGAACCCGCCAAAGCGCGACAATATTTCAATGACCTGATACAAAAATTCCCGAATACTGAGGAAGCTGTTCAAGCACGCGCTCGGCTATGACATTTACAAATCTATCGGTACCCCATTTTAGAATGGGATAAAACACGCTGTTAAATATTTGTTAGTCGCTGATAGCTAATGCCAGCGCTATCGAATAAAGCTTTTCTTCGGGATTATCAGCCCGCGATAATAGAATAATGGGCACCTTTGCTCCCACAACAACTCCTCCTACTCGCGCATTTGCCAGAAACATCAATATTTTAATAAAAGCATTGCCACAGGTAAGATTCGGCACAAGGAAAATGTCGGTTTCACCCGCGATGCGACTGGGCAATCCTTTCCGCTGCGCTGCCCGCGCTGAAAGGGCAACATCTGTAGCAATTGGTCCTTCCAAGATCACATCCCCAAATTCACCAGCTTCTGCGAGACGCTGCAACTCAGCCGCATCTACCGTCTCCTGAATTTTAGGATTGACCTTTTCGATGGGACAAAGAACGGCAATTCGAGGAGAGACTATTTCTAATTTCTGCGCTACATCAATGACATTGCGTAAAATACATTTCTTGGTTGCCAAATCCGGCAATATATTGATGCCACCGTCGGTTAAAAGAATCAGGCGGGGATAAGTTGGCACCTCTGCTACCGCCACATGACTCAGTATATCACCCTTGCGTAAGCCCATCTCTCGATTTAATACCGCTTTCATTAAAACCGGTGTCGAAATATGGCCTTTCATCAAGATTTCAGCGCGTCCTTCACGTACCAGTTGCACCGCCTGGACGGCATTTTCCTCTTCACTAAAAGCCGGCACAATTA
Organism: Fidelibacterota bacterium UBA2242; assembly: GCA_002347855.1. Taxonomy (GTDB): domain Bacteria; phylum Fidelibacterota; class UBA2242; order UBA2242; family UBA2242; genus UBA2242. The sequence goes on along the minus strand of DDYE01000008.1, from coordinate 135,763 downwards.
AGTCGGGCTGGATTGTAAAGCCCACCTGGGCAGCGACTTGCACGATTTTAGCCGGGTCTCCCACTAAAATTGTGTTAGCAATGCCCCGCTCACTAATAGTTTTGCTCGCTTCGAGAACACTGAAATCTTCAGCCATGGCAATGGCAATAGTTTTACGGCAACGGACACTCTCAACTTTTTGGAATATTTCGTCAAAAGTTCGCAGCATATAGCGCCTTCCTCATTCCTTGGTGTAGGTTTTAATCTCTTCTAAACCGTCAATGGCGCGGAAACCACCTTCTGCCATTGATTCCAATTCGTTCTCACCGGGAAAAACTTCAGCAGGAGCGATGAAACCGACCCGAGCAATTAACGCCTCGACGACCTGAGAACTGTGCGCCATCCCCCCGGTTATGATGATGCGATCAACCTTGCCCTGCAGCACCGTTGCCATCGCCCCAATCTCTTTGCCAATCTGATAAATCATGGCGCGAAAAATCAGATCGGCTTCGGCATCCCCCTGAGCAATCCGCTTAAGAACCTCACAAACATCATTGGTACCGAGATATGCCATCAAGCCAGCCCGCTTGGAAAGCTTGGTGCACAATTCTTGAAAAGTGTATTCACCAGAATAAGCCAGTCGCAAGAGACCTTCTACTGGCAAAGCTCCAGCGCGTTCTGGCGAAAACGGACCCATGCCCAGCAAAGCATCGTTGCAATCAATGATATTGCCGCCTTGCACAGCAGCTACGGAGATGCCGCCTCCCAAATGAGCAACCACAAAATTGAGAGCATCTGGCTCTTTACCCAGTTTGGCAGCGGCTTTACGCACACAGGCTTTAATATTTAACGCATGCAGCCGACTCCGTCGCTTGATTTCCGGAATGCCGGATATGCGCGCCTCAGGGATAAACTCATCTACAGTCACAGGGTCTAATATGAATGCTGGTACATCATATTGTCGGGCAATACCTTCAGCCAATGATGCACCTAAATTACTGGCGTGAAATCCATATTTACACTCGAGCGTGTCCTCTATCATGGCTTGATTGACTCGATAGACACCGCCGCGCAGCGGCTTTAATAATCCACCACGCCCAACAACTGCTACGAGATTCTCATCACTCAGCCACGATTTGAGCGTTCCGGCTACCTCTTCCTGACGAATTGGAAGCTGCTCGCTGATAGTCGCCATCTTACTTAAGGGCGTACCAGCATGGTCTATATTCTGCACTTGAATCGCTCCTTCCCGCCCAAACAATCCAATTTTAGTTGAAGTGGAACCAGGATTAATCACAAAAACGACATCCTTCGGCATCGGTCTATCTCCGCTCTTTTGTTTTAAATTATCTTTCATAATATGGACAATTTCTTAAGTTATTTAGTACAAATGCAGTGCCACGGATTACAGCGAGTAACTCACCTTCTTTATTAACGAGCGGGTAATTTCTCAAAGCGCCACATTTCTGTGCTTTTCTCAAAATTGGTAGCTATTTTAACCGCCGATAAAAAAATATTTATCACTTTTGCCTTAATCACACTGATAATGTAAATTAGTACCAAATGCGTTTACCGATTTATTTTTTATCAGATGTCCATCTCCAGACTCTCTACTCCCCTGCTGAAGAACAGAAGTTAAACCGCCTTTTTGAGTTCTTCGAATGTATTCGTCGTCAGCAGGCAACCCTCTTTATCGTCGGCGATTTGTTTGACTTCTGGTTTGAATATCGCTCTGCTATTTTCGCCTGCTATTTTAGAGTACTCCGCGAATTGCAAAATCTGGTGGACTCAGGCTGTGATGTTCATTTTATCGGTGGTAATCACGACTATTGGGCGGGCGATTTTCTGCAGAAGGAAATAGGGCTCAAGCTGCACTTCGAACCAGTTAATGTGGAAATAAACGCGCACCGCTTTCACATAACTCACGCGGATGGCATTCTGCGTAATGACCGCGGTTATCGCCTGTTACGAGCAGTTTTACGCAATACCTTCATAATTCGATTGTTCCGTCATTTGCATCCTGATTGGGCTCTTTATATCGCTCGTAAAGTCTCGGGCAAGAGTCGGCACCTTAATTTACGCCCAGCGAGAGTCATCAGTCGGGATCGTGCCGATTTAATCGCCTACGGTGAAGCACAGCTTGCTGCTGGCGCTGATTTCGTTGTTACGGGCCATCTCCATCTACCTACAATTGAATACAGAAACGATAAAGTCATCCTCAATTTAGGCGACTGGATGCGCTATTTTTCTTTTGCTTATTACGATGGCACTTTGATTCGGCTCGCCTATTGGAACATCAATCAATCAAGCGGATGTTAATTTTCCTTGACTAAATACCTCAGATATTCTAAAATCAAACCGACCAAAGAAAGGTCTGGATAATATGACAAACAAATTTTTCATCGTGATGATTTTGGGATTGGTAGCCCTTATGATTTCCTGCGCTCCCACAACACCGACCGTAGAGCCCAAGGAAATCGAGAAGTTGCGGGTGGATTATAATCGTGGCAAAATAGAAAAGATTGAAGACCTGATTGCCATTTACAAGGATCCTCTTCAGCCCATTGAGACCCGCATCGCTGCCCTGCAAGCCCTTGGACAGACTCAACATCCTGACGCCTTGAAAATCATGTACGACTTTATGAATCAATCGGTTGGGGTTAATTACGCCTTATTGACAGCCACTGCCTCCGTCTTAATGGATAATCCCACTCCTGAAAATGTGCAAGCCATGGTCAATGGACTCGTTGGTGCCCAGAAAAAGTACACTGAATTTCGCACCAACGTCATGCGCAAGCTGGAAGGACTCGATGTTTCGCTGCAAATAGAGCAGCTCCTCAATCTTTTCCAGGCAGAGAAAGAGAACTACGCCATGATGGAAGAATCGCTGACGAAGTTAATGGGTAGCATGAGTGATGACCGCGTGATTCCGATTCTTATCGCCATTGCCAAAGACAGCAATGCGAAATTACCGATTCGCTCCTTAGCTCTGGAAATTCTGGGGAAGAAACGTCACCCTCTGATTACCGATACTTTTATAGAAATGCTCAATGATCCCGTGCGCCAATTTGAAATCCGTGACTTCGCCCTCAAGGCGATTGGCGATATAAAAGAAGAAAAGGTGATTTTAGCCCTTCTGGAAACACTCAATAAGAGTCGCGAAGAGTATTTTAATTTAGTGGAAGTCCTGACCCGCGCCATCGGCGATTATTCTGACCCGGCGGTCATCCCAGCTTTAGTCGCCATCAGCAAAGATGACTCTTACCCGTTGAATATTCGTAAAAAAGCCCTTTCGGCTCTTATCAAATTCAAAAGTAACGAGGCTTTTGACCAGCTAGTTCCAATGATGGAAATTCCTGAGAACTATGTGCTATTCGATGAAATGTCCAAAATGGCGGCTGAGCTCGGCGGTAGCGCTCCATTCAATAAACTACGCTTAGCCGCACGTCAAGCCCAATTGAAAGCGATGGAGACCCCATGAAAAAGCTAATCATGTTAATCAGCTGCCTGACCATCTTGAGAATAGCGGTCAGTGCCCAGCAGACTTCTACTAAAACCACTATCGCTCAACGCTTTTTCGAAATTGAAAAAACACTTGAGGAAACGCGGAAAGAGATGGCAGCCCTGCGCCAGCAAATCCGTGAAATCGAAGTTCGCACTTCTCTGCCAGCTATCCGTCAAGAGATTAATAAATTGGTACAAGCACCAGAAATTACCCACGAAATCTTGCTCAATAACGGCACCGTCGTCCGTGGCAAAATCACTCACGAAGACCTTAACAAAGTCATCGTCCAGACCAATATCGGCGAACTAATAATCTCAAAAAACGATGTCAAGCTCACCCGCACCGCGGCTAAACCCCATGCCAAGTGCGTCCTGGACGGTCCCGTTACCACCAAAATTTCCGAAGATAAAACAGTTTACTCTGGTAAAATCAAAAACGATGGCGAGCGGCGTGCTGATTTTCCTCAAATTGTCTTTAGTCTTTTCGACGAAGCCACCCGCCTCATTGCGCGCGATTCGGTTATCGTCGCTGGCAACTTCGTTATGTTCAAGAGCGGGGTCCAGACCGACGCCACCATCCTGCCGGGACAATCTTTTCCTTTTGAATGCACTGTTTCCTATCCCGCCGGTTCAAAGGTAAGCTACTACATTCCCAAAATAACCTGGGACGAATTCGAATAGGATGCAATCTTTGTAACACTATTGATAAACGAAGTAATTAAATCAAAGGTAATCCCGTCGAATAGTATTTGGAATAAAAAAGGCAAGGGATAAACCTAAAAAGCGATTGGGCAAAATGGCGCTAAATTCTTTTCAGACACACGAGACCGAACCATGCGATAGCGCCACTTTTTTCCCGGTGGACCAACTCATTAATGGCATCATCCACAATATAAATAATCCACTGACCATTCTGAAGGTGCGGACGCAACTCTTACTGAGCAAATTTCCGCAAAATGCAGCTCTGAGCGCTATCCTCGAAAACACCGGTCGCATCGAATCTATTCTCGGTAATCTCGCCACCAAACTCAAAGAAGAACAAAATTCAGCGCCACGCTCTTTGAGCCTAAATGCCATGATAAATATCGAACTCAGGTATTTAGAAGCGGATCTATTTTTCAAACATCATGTGATCAAGAATATCTATTTGCAGGAGAGCTTGCCGGTTATTCGGGCGGTCTATCGTTCTATTTCACAGGGTTTCTTAGCCCTAGTTGCAGCAGCAATTACCAATATGCACGATTCACCCCAGAAAATTTTAACCATCCGCACCTACGACACAACCGAAGGGTGTGAACTGGAAATTAGTGACACCGGTACTTTTCTACCATCAAACATGATCGCAGCAATTAATGATTTCTTAAAGGTGCCTAATGCCAAGAAATCTTCTGTTAGAGCAGTAGCACGACATCCTATCAGCAACATTCTCTATCAGTCGTATCGTCACCTACAGCCCTATATCAGCCAATACGAAATTAATCCCAATTTACCAGTTGGAATGCAATGCCAAATTAGTTTTCCAACCAAAAACAAGGGCTGATTGTTATGTCACCTGCCAAGATCTTAATTGTTGATGACGAACCTCAAATCTGTAGCGCTTTAGAAGAAATTTTGAGCTCGGCGGGCTACCGTGTCACCAGCGCTTATGAAGGTAATGCTGCTTTAGAACTCTTTAGCCAATCAGATTTTGACCTTGTCTTGTTAGATATAAACCTGCCGGACATCAACGGCTTGGAACTGTTGCATCAAATTCGGCGCTTAGACTCCAATGTGGGCATTATTATGGCAAGCGCGCTCAATGACATTCCTACCGTCGTACAAGCCATCCGAGAGGGCGCCGATAATTATTTAACCAAACCGTTCAGTGATTTCGCCACCATTCAGGCTATTGTAGCGAAAGAATTAGCTAATAAAGCCCTGCGCGACGAAAACCGCTATCTGAAGAGTCGCATTGATTTTCGTACTCGCTTCCCCCAAATTATCGGTAACAGCCCGCGCATTCAGGAAATCTACCGCTTAGTCGAAAAAATTGCCCCTCTTAATACCACCGTGTTGTTAATTGGTGAGACTGGCACGGGCAAAGAAGTACTCGCTAATGCTATTCATCAAGCCAGCCAGCGCGCTTCCCAGAAATTTATCAGTATAAATTGCGGCGGGTTGCCTGAAACACTGTTGGAATCCACCCTTTTTGGCTACGAAAAAGGAGCTTTTACGGGCGCCTTCAAAACCACACGGGGTATCTTCGAAGAAGCCGACGGCGGCACCCTTTTCCTCGACGAAATCGTCGAAACCAGCCCCGCCTTACAAGTGCGCCTGCTCCGCGTGCTGCAGGACGGCACATTCCAGCGTGTCGGCGGTACTGCTACTATTAAAACTGATGTCCGCATTATCTCTGCCACCAACCAAGACCTCTTACAGGCAGTTAAAAACAAAACCTTCCGCGAAGATCTTTATTACCGCCTCAATGTCATCACCATTTTTGTACCAAGCTTGCGCGAAAGACTGGACGACCTGCCGCTCTTTGTCAAACACTTCATCGCCAAATATGCCCAGAAACTCAATAAGAGGGTTCAGACAATTGATGACATGGCGCTGGATACTCTCCGCTCCTATACCTGGCCTGGCAATATCCGCGAGCTCGAAAATGTCATCGAACGAGCGGTCGCTCTCGCCGAAAGTGAAACTATCACCATCAAAGACCTGCCAGAAAATATCTCTCAAGCCAATCGCGCCACAGTTCCCACCCCGCTTTATAACCAGTCGCTTTCTTCTGCCAAAGAAGCCTTTGAAAAACAGTATATACTTGCCCTACTGACTAAAAACAGCTGGAACATCAACCGGTCAAGCCAAGAAGCCGGCATCCCCCGCCAAAATCTATACCGAAAAATGCAAAAATACGGCCTGACCAGACCGTCACAAAAAAGCGACATGTAACAAATCCTTTACCAACCAATCTCTTCTCTCTGGTAGACATTAGCAATTGTCACAAATTAGCGACATCTTACTACGCCTTTTGGTTTAAATCAATGCCCTGCAAATCACTCACATTCAATGGCTTAGGTAAGATTACGTTGACTTGGTACGCTCTTTGTCATAGAACTAAATGCGATGGAAAACCTGATAACTTCAAAACCTACCAACTCCTCGACCAAAGCTGTGGCTTTAGCTACTGCACCAAAAGAGCGGCTAAACATTCGGCGCTGGTTACAAGAGGCGGGCATTCCTCAGATCAAAACCGATGAGCTCGGTTTTATTGACCCTAATATCGTCTTCATAATTCCGGAAGAGATAGCACGGCGCCATACCCTCTTAGCCATTGGGCAGGAAGACAACTTCCTGAAGGTCGTCATGGCTAATCCTTTCGATGTGGTAGCCAAAGAACTGGTAATCAACCGTACCGGTTGGCAGCTCAAAATATTCTATGCCCCCGCCGCAGAACTCCAGCCTCTCATTGAGCGTTGCTACACTCAGCGTACTAATCTGGAAGAAAGCATCAAGGAATTGGTGGACTTTGAAATTACACCGGAGATTGAAAAGGAAGAAAACGATGCTGATTTATTGCGCATCCAGGCAGAGGATGCGCCCGCTATAAAATTCGTGAACCTAACATTGCTCCAAGCCATCCAGGATCGAGCCAGCGATATCCATTTTGAACCGCAGGAGAAGAAACTGCAGATTCGATTTCGTGTTGATGGCCTCCTTCGCGAAGTCACACCCCCACCCAAAAAAATGCAAGCTGGTATTATCTCCCGCATCAAGATTCTGGGTGGCTTGGACATCGCTGAACGGCGAGTACCTCAGGACGGACGTGCCAAAATAAAAATCATGGGACGGCAAATTGATATTCGTATCTCTTCGCTGCCTACGATTTACGGCGAAAAAATCGTGATGCGCATCCTCGATAGTAACAGTCTCTCCCTAAATATTGATGACATTGGCTTCGAACCCGGATTAATGCAGCAGTTCAAGACCCTGCTAGCTCAATCACACGGTATGATATTGGTGACAGGTCCAACTGGAAGCGGTAAAACCACAACCCTTTACTCAGCTCTGAATTATGTCAATTCTCCCGAAAAAAACATCATCACCATTGAAGATCCAGTAGAATATCGCTTAGAAGGCATTAATCAAATTCAGGCGCGCCCGCAAGTCGGTCTGACTTTCGCCGCCGGATTGCGCTCTATATTGCGTCAGGACCCTGATATTGTCATGGTGGGCGAAATCCGTGATTCAGAAACCGCCGAAATCGCCATCAAAGCCGCCCTGACAGGGCACTTAGTGCTCTCGACTCTGCATACCAACGATGCGGTTGCTACAGTAATCCGCCTTTTAAACATGGGGGTTGACAAATATCTTATTTGTTCCGCCCTTTCCCTGGTAATTGCTCAGCGTCTGGCGAGACGGATTTGTTTGCATTGCAAAGAGCCCTATACGCCACCCATTGAAATCCGTCAGCGGCTTATTAATCTGGGAGTTGATCCGAGTGACATTATCTTCTATCATGGAACTGGTTGCGAACATTGCAGCGGTACAGGATTCTGGGGACGGTTAGCAGTATACGAATTTTTCCGTCTGACTCAGGAAATTAAAGAATTGATTATTGCCAATGCTTCGGAAATTGAATTAAAGCAAAAAGCTCACGAACTCGGCATGGAAACCCTCCTCGAAAATGGCTTGAAAAAGGTGCGCGAAGGTTTAACAACTATCGAAGAAGTTCTCAGGATTATCTAAGAATATGACACGGTTCAGCTATATCGCAATTGACCAACAAGGGCACAAACAACGCGGCATCGCCGAGGCAGAAAGTTCCTTTACGCTGGCGATGCAACTGCGCCAGACGGGCTGGACAATTATTTCTGCTACGCGGCTCGACGACCGACCCGAACATGTTACTAAGCCTAAAATGCAGCGCAAACTTTTCGCCTCAAAAATAAAGACCGAAGAACTGGTGATTTTTTTCCGTCAATTAGCCACAATGGTCGAAGCCGGCGTGCAGTTAGTTGATAGCCTGACTGTCTTGATTGACCAGACTCAGAATCCAAGTTTCCGTGAAATCGTGACCAATGTACGGGACAGGTTGCAGGGCGGAACCAGCTTTTCTGAGGCGCTGGGAAAATATCCGGCTGTTTTTCCCGCCCTGGCTATCTCAATGGTCAAGGTCGCCGAAATCGGCGGCAATCTCGGCAATATCCTGGAACAATTAGCTACCTACATCGAGCAGAAAGACAAAATTGATAAAAAAATCAAGTCAGCCACTTCTTACCCGCGTTTCATTTTGATTTTCTTCGGAGTGGTCGTCAGCGCCGTGATTTTCGGATTAGTTCCGAAGTTCAAGAGTATTTTTGAGAGTTTTGGTGCCCAGCTGCCCGGTCCGACCTTAGCAATACTAAAAATCAGTGAGTTTCTGAAGCGCAATCTAATTACAGAGGTGCTGATCCTGATATTAATAATCGCTGGATTCAAAATCCTCAATAGCCGCACCTCAGGTCGGCGCTTTTTACACAGCCTGTATTTCAAAATTCCGGTGGCTGGACCCTTGCTGCTTAAATCGGCGGTGGCGCGCTTCTGTCAGACCCTGGGCACCTTAGTGCGCAACGGTGTTGCCTTGGTGGATGCGCTCCAAATTGCCGGTGAAACTACCAATAACATCATCATCCAGGAAGCCCTGGATCAGGTCAAAAAGGCTGTGATGGGTGGTTCTGCCCTGGCAAGTGCCCTAACAGAATTCCCTCTATTCCCTTCCATGATGGTTAAAATGATTGCCGTGGGGGAGGAATCCGGCGCCCTTGAGAGTATGCTGGCTAAAGTATCTGAGTTTTACGAACGCCAGTTGAATGCGACTATTGATAGTTTGACGGCAATACTCGAGCCCGCCCTGATGATCGGTCTGGGTGTGCTGGCGTTAATTGTCGTTATCGCCCTGTATTTACCAATCTTTCAAATGTCAGGAGCCATAAGTGGCTAAGCAATACACAACCAACGCTTGTCAATTAACAAAAAGGAGGACAGAGCCATGAAAAAGTACGTCAACAACCAGCGTGGTTTTACATTGGTGGAACTGATGATTGTCATCGTGATTGTAGGCATTTTAGCCGCTGTCGCGGTGCCAATCTATCAAGCTAATGTAAAAAAAGCCAAAATGAGTGAGTGCGATGCTGCCTTAGGGACCATCCGGACCGCCTTACGGGTCTATTATGCTGCCAACGGTAATTATCCCACGGTGACAGACCAACCTGTGACCAACGTCACCGGTCTGGATATTAGTGTGGCAGACTTGACCGGTCGTTATTTCGCTGCCTCGGATTACACCCTCACTTCCGACAGTGCCAGTGCCACCTACACCATCAAGTGCACCAAGGATGAAATCTTTGGCAGTGGTAATGCTCGTACACTCAATCATCTTGGCAAATTCAGCGGCGGTTTATGAGCCTGAAGTAACCGGAGGGGTCGCAAGACCCCTCCGCGTACTGTACTATTATGAAGACGAACCTCTTCAGAAAAACAATTCACCAGCAAAGAGGATCAACCCTCGTAGAAGTTGCTATAGCCATGCTCCTGATTACTACGATACTCTTAGGCGGTGTTCAGTTTTTCTTCGGAGGAAGACGTCTGTTGCAAAGTGCACGGCTAAGACGCCTGGCAGTTATTTGTCTGGCGGAACGTGCCGAATATTTACGGCAATTAAATTATGCCCAACTGGCGGACAGTTTAAACGAAAGCGCCACAGAGGTGAAATACGGTCAGTATAGTCTGTGGCGCACGACTCTCCTGCAAAATGTTGATGATGCCCTCGATGGGACGGGCAGTGCTGATGCCGACGCTAATCCGATTGATTATAAAAAGGTGAAAATTGTCGTTGCCTGGTCTGCGCGACCCACTGATTGCGTCAGTGCCACAATTATCGCCGCGGAGGATTACCAGCCATGAGGTCACAAGCCGGTTACACTTTAGTCGAGTTAATGCTGATCATAACCATTTCTTCCATTCTGGCGTTGGTCTCGGCCGTATTGGTAATAACCGCCAACCGTCAAATGCAGCAGGGCTTGCATACTTCCAATTTGCAACAGGATTTAGCTGTCATCTCCGAAATATTGCAGAACGAATTAAGCCAGGGCAGTGCCCTGTCCACCTTGATTTATACTGACTATACTACTCTGGCGACCGGTCCCGCAGTGAGACAGGGAACCTGTATCAAAATCGGTATTCCTCCCGACAAAAACAGCGTCATTTATCAGAGCGGCCGGAACTTCGCTATACTGCAGGGGGGTAATCCTCAATACTTGGTCAAAGATTGTGTCGATAGTTTGTTCTTTTACCGCAGTAGTGGCGCCGATTCTCTGCGGATTATTTATGTCAAAATCCGCTTGCAGGATGGTTCCCAGACGCTTGCTACGCAACAACGTTTTTATTTAAGGAACTGAGATGCCAAAATTACTCATACTGTTTCTGTCTTTTTACGCTGGCGCAATTGTGGGCAGCTTTCTCAATGTGGTTATCTATCGCGTACCGCGCAACATTTCAATCAGAAAACCGCGCTCCTTTTGCCCGCACTGTCAGCATCCTATTCGGTTTTACGACAATTTGCCAATATTCAGCTATCTCATCTTGCGTGGGCATTGCCGTTATTGTCTCAGTCGCATTTCACCGCGCTATCTCTGGGTTGAATTGACATCGGGTTTGGTCTGGCTACTGGTGATCGCTATTCCCGGCTTGAATGTCACTACCATTGGGGGCATAATTTTATTGGAAGGACTATTATGCCTGGCGTGGATTGACTATCGCTGGGGCTACATACCCGATAATATTCTTCTCACCCTGGCATTTTCTGGTTCGCTCTTTTATCTACTTTTTGATCAGCAGCAATTTCTATGGGGAGTGTCAGGGGCGCTGGTCGCCGGCAGCATTATGCTGGGTTGGGCGTACCTGGGGAAAGAGATGTTTCACCAGACTGCTATCGGAGGTGGTGACATTAAATTAGCTTCCGTTATAGGATTATTTTTAGGCACCAGAATCACGCTTTTATGTCTTTTTCTGAGCTTTTGTTTGGGTGGGATTTACGGTTTAACACAAATATACCGCAAGCGACTGCAGCCTAAAGCTACCTTACCACTGGCACCTTTTATTTTTATAGCCGCCTGGTTATCAATACTGGTTGGGGAACAATTTGTGAGCTGGTACTTGTCGCTCGCGGGAGGGCACTGATATGGAGGTTTGGTGGTATCAAGACCAGTCGGGCGGTGTGCTTATTATGGTGATGATTTTCTTTCTTGTATTCACAATAATCGGAACCGCCTATTTGAGCTTAGCAGCCCTGGAAGGTCGTTACAGCATAGCGCAAGCTCAAAGGACACGCGCCTTTTTATTGGCTGAAAGCGCATTAAACCTTAGTCTATGGCGCATCAATCACGGACCCGACTATCTTGGCACTTTCTCCAACGATTCGCTCGCTGGAGTATACGATTCAACCACCTACATATTGACTGGTACCGGCTTCGCCGGCAATGCCACTCGCCAATTGCAGGTGCAGTTATTTAAAGATCATCCCTTTAATCATATCGTCTCATATCAAACTTTGCTGGATACCAGCAACTTTTCGCTCTCGAGTATAACCGGTCACGGCATTTCCCGCTTCAATCCCCTGCCGGGAATAGCTTCAGTCTTAAATTATTATCAAGACAGTGCCAACTATCGCTATTACTCCGATCAGACTTTTTCCGGCACGATGCCCAGCGGAATCCATTTTGTCGATGGAAAGGTAACCATGAAAAACGGAACAGTTTTAAATGGGACGCTCATTGTAACGGAAGGGGTTAAGTTTCTCGGAGCCGTTACCATTAATGCCCAAAAAGATAAAAGCGATACCACCCGGTACTATCCGGCTTTAATCGCCGGCGACACCGCTCAAACTGAGATTGACATTACAGGCAATCCCCAGCTCGTTATCAACGGTGCTGTTTACTCCAATGGCTACATCATTTTCAAGGGTAAGCTAATAAGCGGACCTATCGTAGCACCCAAAGTTATTTTAAAAAGCGGCGTCGAAATAAACGACCAGAACAGTGCCCGTTACTATCGCTACCCTGCCGGGTTTGCCAGCCCGGAAAATTTCGACTGGAAGAAATTAATCATAAAAGGCAGCTGGCGCAAAATAGGATAGAAATAGCCATGTTCCGCGAAAAAGAAATGTGGTTTGTCGATGTTGGGTCCACTCATCTTAAAATTATGGGGATACGGCGTAAGCCTGTTCCGACGATTGAAACCATGAGCCTCGTGGATTATTATCGCACTGGACTGGTAAATCGTCCTGAGGACCTGACTCCAGGAGTCCTCGTCAAGATTCTCCGAGACACGATACGTACCTTGAAGTGCAGCGGTAAGCCTGTGCGCGCAGTTCTTTCCACTCCCGGTGCACTGGTCAGGACAATCGAAATACCAATCGTCTCCGAAAGCGATTTAAAATCAGCCATAGCCTTTAATCTTTCCGGTCTGGTGCCCTATGATTTGAACCATGCTGATTTCGACTATACCATCTGGCAGATTGATCATAAGCGTAAAATACAGACGATTTTAGTCGGCATCGCTCCGCAGGATGAAATTGGACAGCTTACCGAAATTCTAACACATGCTAATCTCGAACCACTCGCGGTCATGCTGGATTTACTTGCTGTCTATAACGGTTGTCTTCTGTGGGACGATTTGACCGAATTGACTATCGCTATGATTCACATAGGTGCTCGTCGCACCCTGATAGTTTATTTTTCACCCAATCAGGTGCCCTTTTTCCATGCAATCAACCTTGGCTCAGAAAGTATCACCAGCGCCATTGCCAAAACCTTCCAGACCAGTCATAATCATGCGGAACTATTGAAATTGGGGGAGGCCCCACTATCGGATTCCAATCTCGAGAATTTTGATAGTGCCCATCGATCTTCGTTACGAATATTTGTGTCACAAATTGCATCTGTGTTGCGCGATATAGAAATCAGCCACCAGCTGAACGCAGCAGATGCCCCTCTGAATCGTATCATTCTCAGTGGCGGTGGGGCGCCAACCCGAGAACTGGCTTTTCTCCTCGCCCAGCAAACGCGTCTTCCCGTGAAGTTGTGGAATCCACTGCCCTCACCACGACTTAAAATAACTGCTGCTGAAGTAAATCCAGCCTGGGGCTGGCATTTCCTTCCTGTCCTAGGTTTAGCCTGTTCGGAGGGAATATGCGTCTGATTGCCCAGAACTTGCTGCGGACGGCTGCCATCAAACGTGAACAACACCGCTGGCGCATATTATTGATCAGCGTTTATCTAATAATCTGGATTTTTTCAGGAGCAACCATCGCTTATATCTACCATACCAATCTTTACATTGCCGACCTTTATCAACGGGAAATCCAGAAAATCCAGCGCGATCTTGAACTACTAAAACCCAAGCTTGACAACGCTGAAAAACTCTATCGGGAACGCAATACTCTCCAGACCCAGACGATTTTTTATCAACAACGCCGCAATCGAGCGGAGTTCTGGCTTTTGAAGATGCAACTTTGTGCTGAACTCTTACCTGCTGCGATGTATTTAGACGAAATTTCTCTTAATACCAATGCTCGCCCTGGACAGGAAATTCTACAATTGAAAGGAACACTGCCTCTGAATGCAATGCACCAAGATATGACCAGTTTATATGTCTACAAAAAAAATCTGGAAGATAATAAGCACTTTATGTATGGTCTGGCAAGAGTTGAAATCTTGCAGAATCGCATCTTTCGCAAGAGCGAGGAACAAACCATGACCTTTACTATCGGAGTTTTCGAAAAATGAAGCGTTTGCCCTCCATTACCATTCCACCAAATACTATTCGAATTCCCTTCCTACTTCTGGCAATTTTCGGATATTCGCTGCTGATTGCCGCCAGCAACTTTTTTATCATCAAGCCCCAACTAAAGAGGTTTACTGAACTAAAACAGCGCCAGTCGTCTTTGAACGAAACTTATCTACAATTACGCGCTACCGATATAGAAAAAATCCTGCAAACACTCCAGAAAGAAACAGCATACAATCAGACGGTGCAACGCGAATTTGCCCAGCGCTGCCTATCGTATAGTGACTATTCCCGGGTACTCTCCGACCTTAACCGTCTGGCACTTTCCTGTGGATTAAAAGTACTATCCATTGACCCCCTGCCACCTCAAAATTTTCCCATACCTAAGTATACTAAAAAACCTATCAGTCTGCGTTTAATGGGCAAATACAACCAATTTATACAGCTGGTATACGGCTTAAGTGATTTTCCCTATTGGTTGCTGATCGAGTCTATTAATATCATCCATCAAGAACCCCAACAGGAACTTATTAATATGACACTTTACACGATTACGGATTGAGATGCGTAAAAACAAATCCAAAATAATTTTACTATCGGGTTTATTTCTTATTATGAGCCTATTGTGGTTGCGCCAATTAATGCCGCGGCAGACATCATCAGGCGCTCTAACCTTATCAAAAACCAACATGGAAACAGTCCGTCAATTTGAGGCACTCCTCCAGAAATTTCATGGTTCTGATACCACGGTCTATTTCGCGGGTGACACCAGCTGGCTGAATCCGACCTCTCCTCGTCTAACTCGTGATCCTTTTCTGCTTGTTAAACAAACTATCACATCCCCCGTATCGAAAAAACCAACGGCCAAAGTCCAAACACCTACTAAAACGCCCGTCCGAGAACAACCCCGTCCGCTACCTGTATTTAAGTTAGGTGGAATAATTTTTGATCGCCGCCAGCCACAGGTTATCATTAATTCCGAAATATGGGGAATCGGTGATACGATAGACGGCTTCCGCATTGTTAGTATCACGCCGGAGGGCGTGCGTCTAAGTAGTCCTCAGGCAAACCTTTATTTACAAATTTCAGAAGATGAAAGAAGACAACCATGAGTAACCAAAGAACCAGAACAGCCATAATCTTTGTAATTGCACTAGCGATTGCCTTGACAGCGGCACTCCCTCAGGAAGGAGAGGCGCCTACCCTGATTTCTATTAGCTTGAAAGATGCACCATTTACTAATGTCTTGAAAGTGCTCGGTGAAAAAACAGGCCGAAAATTTGTGGCAGATCCCGACATTCAGGAGCGCCGCATCTCAGTTAATTTGGCGAATGTCACGGCGGAAGAAGCCATTACGGCGATTCTAAGCTCTAACGGTTTGGGCTATCGCCAAATGGAAGGCATTGACATCTATGTCGTCAGTGATATACGCAAAATTCAGCGCGAGACCACGGTGAAAAATATCCGCTGCCAGTTTGCCGACGCGGTCGAATTACAGAATATCCTTAATCGCATCGTAACTCCCGGCGTCGGAGTCGTAGTGGCAGACCAGCGCACCAACACCCTCATTCTACGCGATAATCCTGAGACTCTGAATCGGCTGGAAGAATTAATTAAAACCCTAGATGCTCCTACACCACAAATCTATATCCAGGCCGCCATTGCCGAAATCTCGCTCACTAAGGACAATGCCACCGGTTTTGAATGGCTCTGGAAAAATCCCAACCTTGCCGGACCAGATGACCGCGTCGCAACCCGCTTCGATTTACGGCAGACTATTACTCAACCCAATTATTTTGACAATGCGGGACAGCCTCTCGGTAAGGGTTTGCCTATCGGATTGGGATTGGGTATCGGCGTCTTGACAAAAAGTTTCGACGCCGTGCTGCATGCCCTCCAGACCGAAAAAGATGTCAATATTCTCTCGCGTCCGTATTTAGTCACACTGGACAACAAAGAAGCTATTATAGAAGTTGGTGACCAAATTCCCTATAAGGTCCTCAACCAGTATGGCATTACCTCCTATGAATTCAAAGCTGCTACCATTAAACTTCGAGTTAAAGCACACATCAATAATGACCAGACCATCACCGTTGAGGTAACGCCCAATGCTGATTTTCAAAACGGTCAAACCCCAGATGGTATTCCTATTATCGCGCGTCGGATGGCTAATACCACTATCAAAATTGGCAATCAGGAAACTATCGTGATTGGCGGTTTGATGCGCGAAACCAAGAGCAAGACTATCAGTCGGGTGCCTCTGCTGGGCTCGATCCCGCTCCTCGGTTGGCTCTTCCGCAGTAAAAACGACCAATTGGTAAAAACGGAGCTGGTCGTCTTCTTAAATCCCACGATTGTCACCGACCAAATTAGCAGGACCCAGTTACAACCTGAGAACAAACTTTCCGACCAAGCCCGGCAGAAAATTGGGGATTTAAAACCAGCCAAGCCTTAAAGTCAAAAGGAGAACCAAATATATGTTAGATGTAGCAAGTGTAAAAATCATGGTAATCGATGATGATGTCAGCATTCTGGAAATTTTCAAAGAAATCTTTTCCGGTCCTCAGTTTCAGGTATTCACCGCATCTGACGGACCGACAGCTATCAATGAATTCCGCCGCCAGAAGTACGACCTGGCATTCATTGATGTCTACATGCCTCTAATGAATGGCTTGGAAGTTTTGAGTGCTTTGCGAGCCCTCTCTCCCCAGCTGGAAGTTATTATGATTTCCGGGTTCCACAATGAGGCGCTTCTCGAACAGGCACTGCGACAGGGAGCCAGGCATTATTTATACAAACCGTTAGATGCCCATGATGTTTTTGCAGTGGCGCTTAAATGCTTGCATTCACTCGGTATCAAGAATGAAATCGAACCGGTCGTTTAATATTTTCGGTTTTGGTTCAGAGCGAATAGGCTGGCAGATGGGTGAGCATATACATCACCACGCCACTGAAGAGCGGGATGAGCAAATTGTCATCAACGCGACGATGTACTAATTCGACCAAGCTTCCGGTCACTGCCCCGACGACCTTAATCTCAAAAGCCAGGTCAGGAATCCACCAGGTCATTATCAAAGAAGCCACAATAAAAGCGATTACCCCTTCCAGAGTGCGAGAATTTATCAGCTTGATGCGCCCAATCATCATCCCAACCAGACAGGCAGAAGAATCACCTACCGTCAGGAAGAGAAGCGCAGTAGTCGCAATTGGTTTCGGGAAAGACCAAATCGTCAGCAGTCCACCCCAAAAAACGAAAGTTGCGCCTGTAAAGTGATTGAGTTGCTCGTGGGAACGAATCACACTGCCAAAAATATCAAGGTATATACTGCGGAAGAAGGGTACTTTCATCCTCAACATTTCACCAATCGTGATGCCAACAGTTAAAATCGCCATGATTATCACAGCTTCATAGCGATTAAAAAAGAAGTAATATAGCAGCGGAATTAATGACGCTGTGTAATGAATTGCCTTGCGGCCAATCTCATTGGTCTGACTGGTCTTCATGTATCAGACTAGATTCTAAAGCACGATATGCTCGCGCTGGATAAGGACAGCCGAAAATCGCGTGACCAGCAACGAGGAGATCCGCACCGGCTGTCACCGCCTGAGAAATGGTTGCCCGATTAATGCCGCCATCAACTTCAATTAAAAAATTATGCTGTTCGGATAAATCGCGAGCCTGGCTCACTTTTGTCAACGCTGATGGTATCAGGCTCTGTCCACCAAAGCCAGGATTGACAGTCATTATTAAGAAATGATCTATAGCCGAAAGATAGGGCGCGACCGCACTGAACGGTGTGGGAGGATTGATAACCAAGCCTGGCACTGCTCCTAAAGCACGAATCTCTTGCAGCAAGTGACGGGGGTCAGGCACAACTTCAATGTGAATCATGACTGTATCACTGCCCGCCTCGATAAAGGGTTTGATAAACAGTTCTGGGTTGCTAATCATCAGATGCGTTTCAAGATGCAAATTGGTAATTCGACGAATAGCCGCCACAATAAATGGCCCGATAGTCAAATTAGGCACAAAATGGCCATCCATTACATCCAAATGAAGGCGGTGCACTCCTAAGCGCTCCATGCTCCTAATCGCACTTTTCAGGCGTGTGAAATCTGCTGATAATAATGATGGTACAATCTCAGGCACGGTGTCCTATGGTTCCGTTGTCACTTGCAAATCAACCAATACCGGGTTGTCAAAAACCTTACCAGCTTTCGGGGTTTGGTCTATTACTGTGTTTGGATTCAAATCGGCATTGGGGATATAGCGCAATATCCCTACTCTTAAACCGGCATTGCGGATAGCCTGACGAGCTTCACTTAAACTTAAGCCCACCACCCTGGGTACTTCGTATTGTCGCTCTGGCTTACCTTTGCTAACTACCAGCCTGACCGGTGTTCCGGCCGCGACCATTGACCCCGGCAAGATGGATTGTTCGCAAACTACCCCCTCCGGTTTATCAGATGAAAAAATATACTCAACTGTGTCGAGCACCAACTTGCTGTTATCAAGTATTAAATTAGCGGCTTTAAGTACCTGACCAACCAGATTAGGCATCGGGAAAAATTTTTGTCCTCCGGTAACCATCAAACGGATGACACGTCCGCTCTTTACCGTGCTGCCAGGTCGCGGTTGCTGATCAATGACAACTCCTTTAGGGATACCACTAACCTCTACCGTATCCACCAACTCAACTTCAAAACCACTCTCTTCAAGCATTTCCACTGCCTTGTGGGCACTCTTGTTACGGACATCAATGAGTTCAATTTCTTTACCGTGACGCACATAAAGGGGCATGATTATTTTATCTAAAAGCAGCACTAACACCAGGCTGAAAAGGATAAACGCCCCCAATAACCGATAGATATTTTGTAAACCCCGTCGCATGTTCTTAACTGTCTCTCTACTTAATTTAAACTATCTCACTGGTTTTAACCAAACGCACCGCAAAACTTCCCGTCAATTTATGCTTAAATGGCAGAACTTGAATAGCTCCGTACTTATCGCAATACATTTCAGGAACATACTTGTGCGCCGAATCGATTACGAACTGAGGATTATTATTAACGAACCCTTCTACAATTTCCCAGTTTTCTTCAGGCTCCAGTGAACAGGTGCTATAAACTAAAATGCCTCCTTCCCGTAAATAACGAGCCACATTTTTTAAAATCTCCCGCTGCTGACCGGTAAGTTTTGCCAAATCCGACTCACTGCGATTCCAGCGTAAGTTAGCACGCCGCGCACAAACTCCGGTTCCCGTGCAAGGAGCATCTACTAAAATTTTATCTGCTAACGGGAATTTAGCCTGGCGAGCATCGGCTATCTCAAAATTGATACTGTCTATACCCAGCCGCCTCGTTTCCAGAGCTATTTTGGCAACTCTATCCGGTTGAATATCATAGGCAAAGATCCTGGCAGAATCGCCAGTCAGTTGAGCGATATAGGTCGTCTTACCCCCCGGCGCTGCGCATACGTCGAGAATGGTTTCGCCAGACTGCGGATTCAGTAATTGGACCACCAATGCTTGACTATAATCCTGCACTGACAGCAGCCCTTCTTGAAAAAAGGTGCTTTTAATTAACCGTCCCGCTTCATTCACCGTGAAAAATGCGACTGGTTTTTCTGTTATTACTTTTGCCCGGTAGCCTTCAGTTGCAAGATTTGCAGACAGCTCGCTCCAGTCTATTTTGAGGGGATTGGCGCGCCAAATGATTTCCTGATAGGTGTTGTTGAACTCCAGCAGTTGACGAGTTGCCTCTGCCCCGAAATTAGCCAGCCAGCGTTGTACCAACCATACCGGATGAGAAAATTCGGTAGCGATTGCCTCGACGGGTGGTAGTTCTTTAATCTTTGCCTGCCAGATTTCTTCGGAGGGCAGATGTCTGAGGACAGCGTTAATTAAGCCAGTCAGGTCAGGACGTTGCAATTCGCGGGCAGCCGACACAGTCTCGTTGACCAGGGCGTGCAACGGCGTATGGAGAATGACTCGTTGAAAAGCACCCAGACGCAGGAGATTTAAAGCAGCAATTTCTAATTTTTTAATTGGCTTCTGTAAGGTCGAACCAATGATAAAATCCAAAAGTTTCTGATAAATAATGATACCGCGGACGGTCAATTGAATAAAATCAACATCGGCTTGATTGAAAGAATGGTCATCGAGAAAGCGCTTTAGCACCGTTTCATAATTGCGGTAGGGATAGGGAAGGCGATTTAATATTAGGGCGACAGCGGTGCGGGCTTTCATGCTGCGAAGCGGTCTCCTGCCTTACCGCTAAAGCCACGCAGAAAAACATCCACCGGTAGTGGTCTACGTCCTTCAATCTGAAGTTCTAACGGAAAAAGATAGCCATCGCCCGTCTGAATAGAGAGACTCTTTTTATCCCTTGCCACAATTGTGCCGGGCTCGGCAGTGGCGGAATGCGGCTGCCACGACGCTCGTAAGATTTTCAGGCGTTTGCCCTGCCAAAAAGTAAACGCACCCGGCGAAGGCGAGAGTCCATGAATAAGACACTTAATGGTAAAAGCATCTTTGTACCAGTCAATTTCACCTAATTCGGGAAAAATTTTTGGGGCAGGCGTGGCAAGCTCATCGTTCTGCGGTTGTGCCGGTAAATCATTGACTGCCAATCGGTCTATTGTTTCGACTAACAGATCTGCTCCTAAAACAGAGAGGCGTATTGCCAGACTTCCGGCAGTATCATCCTCATTTATCGGTAGACTACGCTGCATCAAAATATCACCAGTATCGACGGTCGGCTTTAGCCGGAAAATGGTTACGCCGGTTTCCTGTTCGCCATTAATAATTGCCCAATTAATTGGTGCGGCGCCGCGATATTTCGGCAAAAGAGAAGCATGTAGATTGATTGCTCCTAATGCTGGAATATCAAGCAAGGCTGGCGGTAAAATACGAAAAGCAACAACTATGAAAAGGTCGGCTCGCAGGGCACGCAGTTCATCAGCAAATGCGGGGTCTTTCAGTGAAGCCGGCTGGAGTACAGGATAACCAAACCTCAAAGCCGCCTGTTTAACCGGCGGCATCTGCAGTTTCAACCCTCTGCCCTGAGGCACATCCGGCCCGGTAACAACGGCACAGATTTGGTGCGCCGATTGCGCCAATCGCTCCAGCGAGGGCAAGGCAAACGTCGGTGTCCCCATGAATATAATACGCATAGCCGGCTTTACTTAATGTCCTTAGCGTGCAAGCCTAAGCTGGCTTGTTTGGCTAAATGACGCAATTTTGATTTTAAAAAGCTGCGCCGCAGTGGGGTAACGCGGTCAGTAAAAAATATCCCATTCAGGTGATCAACCTCATGTTGTACAACCCGCGCCAAAAAATCCCGCAACTCGATTTCCTTAACCTGGCGGGCAAGGTTCTCATAGCGCAGGGTTATTACCTCAGCCCGCACTACCCTCTCGCGAATATTCGGCAGGCTGAGACATCCTTCTTCATCCTCGACGGCGCCACTGGCAAAGATAATCTCGGGATTCAAAAATACTTCGCGTCCCAGACTTTTATCCCGCAAACCGAAATCGGCAATGAAAAATTTCATATCCAAACCAACCTGGTTAGCGGCTAAGCCAATGCCGTCATCGTCGTACATAGTCTCAAACATGTCATTCAAAATACGCTCAAAATCGGGCGGTAAGTCTGTGACGGGATTGGTTTTTTTACGCAGAATTGGTGCACCATAGAGATAAACATCGAGAATCGCCATGGTTTTTATCCCACAACTTTTTCCTGTATCTTATCGGCAACCGCGGAACGCGCGATGTATATTTTTACATCCTTAGCAAGTTTAACAATCAGAATATTTTTATCCTTGAAACCTTCAATTTTGCCGTAAAGACCACCAATTGTCAAGATTTCATCGCCCGGTTGTAATTCCTGCAGCATCTTAGCCTTTTCGCGCTGCTTTTTCGCCTGCGGACGAATCATTAAAAAATACATAATCAAAATAATGAGCAGAAAGGGAAGCAGAGAAAGAATTGGATTGGCTGATTGGGTCTGGCCACTTCCCATTGCTCCAGCATAAAGTAAACTATTCACAATACCTCCTTGTTTATAATTAATCTAAACGAAAATGGCAACCGCGACTGCTCTTATTCAGTCGGGCGGCATGGAGTATCAGAAGAGCGGTTGTGGCAGCATTCCGCAAGCCAATAAGATCATCGTTGAGCTCGCTATTGGCATAGAAATTCTCTATATCTTGTTGCAGGCGCCACAAAATTCCAAACGCCCGTTCCAGTTTCTTTTTGGTACGCACAATCCCGACATAATTCCACATCGTATGCTTAATAGTTAAGCGATCCTGTTGAAATAAATCCGGGTCGAGTGGCTCTTTTTCCATTTTCCAGGGTGCTACGCGCGGAATCAAAGGATTGGTACCCTGCAACTGCGCCGTGCAATCACGCCCCGCCAGGGTTCCATATACCAGACACTCGAGCAACGAGCTACTCGCCAGACGGTTAGCCCCGTGCAAACCGGTGCACGCCACTTCGCCAACAGCTTTCAGCCGCCGAATGGTTGTATCGCCCACCTGATTAGTTGCCACACCGCCACATTCATAATGAGCCGCCGGCACTACCGGGATGCCCTCCGTCGCCATGTCCACTTTATTCTCCAGGCATTTCTGGTAAATCACCGGGAAGCGTTCTTTAAGCCAGGCGGCGCTTTTGTGAGTGATGTCCAAATAGACATAGGGGACGCCACTCTGACTGATTTCTTGCATGATACTACGGGCAACCACATCGCGCGGCGCCAGCGACCCCAGTTCGTGGTAGCGTGGCATGAAGTCTTCACCCTTTTGATTGCGCAAGATGCCACCGGCACCGCGGACCGCCTCTGAAATCAAAAACCGCTCATCATCACTCGAGAATAGCGTAGTTGGGTGAAATTGCACAAATTCCATGTTCATAAGGCGGGCGCCTGCCCGATAAGCCATGGCATAGCCATCACCCCGCGCATGATGCGGATTAGAAGAATGCAAGTAAAGTCGCCCCAAGCCGCCTGTTGCCAAAATAGTATATTTGGCTAAAATGGGATAAACTGCATGCTCACTCTGGAGATAGACATAGGCGCCGACACAGGTGCTCGGTTCATAAATATGTAGCGGCTCAAGAGAGTGATGCGCCAGAGTTATTAAATCTACCGCGGTTGCCCCGGTAATAATGGTAATGCCTTCAGTTTGCGCCAAACGCTGCCAGAACCGTTCCTGAATGGCTCTGCCAGTATAATCCATGACATGAGCAATGCGCGGCTGGGAATGGGCACCTTCCTTAATTAAATCTAATTTGCCTTCCGCCGTGCGACTAAAAGGTACCGCCAAATCGTCAATCAGTATCTCATCGATAAATTGCTTGCCATATTTAAAGACCGTTATCACGGCTTGCTCGTTAACCAGTCCAGCTCCGCTGCGTTGAAAATCAGCTAAATATCTCTCGAAAGTATCAGACTCGCCTTGATAAATGATTCCACCCTGAGCATGATAAGAAGCAGCCGTGGAATAATCCTGGCAACAGGATAAAATGGTCACCTTTAAGCCCGAGCGCGCAGCAGCATAGGCTGCCGAACAACCAGCTAATCCACCTCCAATTACCAGAACATCAGTGATAAGGTAAGGTTCAGCGGCATTCATTTGACTAACTCCAGCATACGATTGACAGCAATCAGAGCGTCTGCGCGCAATTCTTCCGGCACCACTACCTGATTGATATAATTCCCGGCAACCAAATTTTCCAGCTGAAAAAGTAAATGTATCGGCGTTATCATCGCCATCGTGCGACAGCGCGGATTATAGCGCGGTGGCATAACGACTGTAATTTCGGGATGCTGTTTCTGAAGACGCTTAACAAGATTTATTTCCGTGGCAATACTCCAGATAGTGCCGGGCGCACTGGCTGCCACTGTTTTGATGATATATTCGGTGCTACCCATGTAATCGGCAAGTTGGGTAACGGCGAAGTTACACTCCGGATGGACAATAACTTTGACCGTGGGCTCTTTTTCCTTCAGCTGCTGGAAAAAAAATGGGTCAAATTCCTGATGAACGCAACAGAAGCCATTCCATAAAATCAGTCGGGTGTGATTGGCTATCGGTGGCAAAGGTTTCCCTAACTGGTAGAGTACCATATCTTCAAGCGGTATGCCACGTCTATAAGCCGTATTACGTCCCAGATGCTGGTCAGGGAAAAAGAATACCACTGGTTTGTAGTTCCATGCCCAATCGAGAGCGGCACCGGCATTGGAACTGGTACAGACCAGCCCGCCATTTTTCCCGCAAAATGCCTTCAATTCAATTGCAGAGTTAATATAGGTAATCGGAACGACCTGGTCGCCCAACTGCGCGGTTAGCTCATTCCATGCTTTTACCACTAAATTGATTTCTGCCATATCTGCTAAAGAACAACCAGCATCAATGTTAGGCATGAAAACCTTCTGCGCAGGTGATGTCAGGAGATCAGCGGTCTCCGCCATAAAATGAACACCGCAAAATACGATAAAATCAGCATCGGTTGCTGCCGCAGAGCGTGAAAGGGCTAAAGAATCACCCGTAATATCGGTATGTTTGATGATATTATCTTCCTGATAGTGATGACCTAAAATGAGCAGCCGGCGTCCCAATTTGGAACGTGCCGATTCAATGCGCTCGTCAATTTCGGCTTGCTCGAGTCGGCCATAATCTGAAGTTGGATAGGCAACATTTAAATTCATCTGTGATTATTTCTCAAATACGTTCGTTTTCGCATTATCAAAACTAAGATAAGTTAATTATTTCCAACGTCATTTTCTGCAATATGTTTCCGGCGACGCTCCGCCCGGCGCAACTGGTTCTCATCGGCATGATCTGCTTCAACGGGATATTTTTTTAAAAAATTCCGCAGCCAGGTATCATACTGCCCCTGGACAATCTGCTGACGCGCTACTTTGACCAATTCCAGGAAAAAATGGATGTTGTGCACCGTATTCAAGCGCAAACCGGTTATATCACCATTCATAAAAAGGTGGCGTAAATAAGCTCGCGAAAAATTGCGACAGGTATAACAGCTGCAGTTGGGATCCGGCGGGGCAAAATCAAGACGATACTGCGCCTGCTTAAGCACGATTCTGCCCTGCCAGGTAAAAAGTGTCCCATTACGAGCATTACGGGTTGGCAGAACACAATCAAACATATCCATGCCTAAGGCAATGGCACGCAGGATGTCTTCCGGCTTGCCGACTCCCATTAAATAGCGTGGCTTCTTCTCAGGAAGCAGCGGAGCGGTCTGAGCCAGAGTAGTGAACATCTGTTCCTTAGGTTCACCAACTGCCAATCCTCCAATGGCATAGCCGCTGAAATCCAGCGCTGTCAGCACGCGCACACTTTCAGCACGCAAATCAGGATAGATGCTGCCCTGAATGATTCCAAACAGATACTGGCGATGACCATAAAGCGGCTGCAGTCGCTCAAAATACTCCCGCGAACGTCGCTCCCAGATGTGTGTCCGCCGCAACGCTGCCTGGGCTTCAGAGTAACTGCAAGGAAAAGAGGTACACTCGTCAAAAGCCATGACAATATCTGCACCCAGCACGTTCTGAATGTCCATGGAAATTTCGGGCGAGAGGGCAAGTTCGGCACCATCAATATGAGAACGAAAAATTATTTTCTCATCACTGATTTTACCAAGGTGGGAAAGACTAAAAACCTGAAAACCCCCGCTATCGGTCAAAATCGGCTTTGACCATGCCGCCAGACGGTGCAACCCCCCGCCTTTCTGAATCACCTCCAAACCAGGACGAAGATAAAGATGATAGGTGTTACCCAAAATTATCTGCGCGCCATTCTCTTCTAATTCTGCTGGTGTCAGGGCTTTGACGACGCCATGGGTTCCAACCGGCATAAAAATGGGCGTTTCCACTGTGCCGTGGTCTGTTTGGAAAATCCCCGCCCGGGCCTGGGTAACTCGGTCTTTACTAATTATCTCAAAAGGTAAGTAAGACTTGTTTGCTTGGGGCTCGACCTGGCTATTTTTTACTGAAGACATTTTCTCTATGGTACTTTTTAAAAAATCAGACTGAATAGATGGTTCAATGATTCCACTCCAATGACTCTCTTTTGATAATCTGCATCGAGCAATTTTATACTCGACCGCGGGACATAAACTTGATCGTAGCCGAATTTTAGCGCTTCTTTGATACGCGCCGCAATGAAAGGTATACTGCGCACCTCACCAACTAAGCCCACCTCACCGAGAAAAACAGCGTTCGGCGCCAGGGGTATTTCTTTATAACACGACGCAATCGCTGCCACGACACTCAGGTCAATTGCCGTTTCGTCCACATGGAGACCGCCCGCAAGATTAACAAACACATCCTGAGTACGCAAGGGTATTCCCCCACGGCGCTCAATAACCGCAATTAACATTACAAAACGCCGATAATCAATGCCATTGGCGGTGCGTTGCGGCGTGCCATATACAGTCTGGGTTACGAGGGCTTGGGTTTCGATGAGTAGCGGTCGCGTTCCTTCGAGACTGACGGTTATCGCAGAGCCAGCTACATGCTCTCGACGCTCGGACACAAAAAATAGAGTCGGATTTTCGACCGGTTCCAACCCAGACTCCTTCATTTCAAATACACCGATCTCGTTAGTAGAACCAAAGCGGTTCTTTATTGAACGCAAGGTGCGATAAAAATTGTGACGATTACCTTCTAAATAAAGCACCGTGTCCACCAAATGCTCGAGCACCTTGGGACCTGCCAAAAGCCCTTCTTTGGTTATATGTCCAATAAAAATTGCGATTATGCCCAATTCTTTAGCCTTGCGTAATAATTGTCCAGCACACTCCCGCACTTGAGTGACGCTGCCAGGGACATTTTCATAATTTTCCGAATAGACGGTCTGAATGGAATCAATCACGACTACAGCCGGGCGCAAGCGCTCAATGTGTGCCAGGATTTCCTCTAAGTTATTCTCTCCCAAAACCATAATGCGTTCGTCAGCAATCTGAAGGCGATGCGCCCGCAATAGTAATTGTTCTTCGGACTCTTCCCCCGAACAGTAAAGCAAACACTCGCCGGGCAGTTTGTGCAGTATCTGCAGAATAAGAGTGGACTTACCAATCCCGGGCTCGCCCGCCATGAGGGTAACCGAACCGTTAACAAAACCTCCACCCAGGACGCGATCAAACTCACCTATGTTGCTCTGGTATCGGGCTATATTAGACGAGACTGACTCCCCCAGTAGTACGGGTTGACGCCGAGCAGCAACCGGATGCGGCTGGGTGCTTTTTTGGACGCGCTCTTCAGTCAGGGAATTCCAGGCACCACATTCCGGGCAGCGTCCAGTCCATTTGGGTTGAACATTACCACAATTCGTGCAAACAAAGGCTGTTTTGGTTTTTTCGGACTTCATTTTATTGGCTCACTTACCTGGTAAAAAAACCCGATGTACTTTTTCCAATCATAAAGAAACAATCCCGTAAATATCAGGACCATTCCTACAATTTCGCGCAAGGTCACGGTCTCCTTCAGCCATAACCAACCAATAATAGTCGCAAATACTGGCGTCATAAAAGTCACAAAACTGAGCTTGACGACATTAATTTGTCTGAGTAGACTATAATAGACTAAAAATGCTAGCGCCGAACCGAATATACCAAGATATAAAACCGCCCCAATATTGCGCGAATCCCAGACCATTTGCGACCATTCTCCAGCCACAGTTGCTCCGATGAGATGCACGGTACCACCAATCAGCATGGACATCGCCGTTAAAACTAACGGGTCATAGCTATCCTGCGCCTGTTTTAAAACCACCGTCGGATACGCTGTAACGCCCACTCCGAATAGTACTACCAGACTTCCCCACAAAAGCTTGCGGTCAAATATCAACTGCTGGTCGGAAAGGATGAGCCCAACACCAATTAGCGCTATGCCAATAGAAACGACGCTTATCCAACCGCGCCGGTCATCTTTGAGCATCCACCAGGCAAAAAGTCCCACAAAAAGAGGCAGCGTTGCCCAGAGAATGGAAGACAAGCCGCTGGGGATAAACTGGGTTCCCCAGTAAGTGCAGAAATAACTCAGCGCCATGTTTATCAAGCCGATTAGAGCATAAAGCCGTAGCGAGAGTCGATCGGTGGCTATGCGCCTACCCGTCCAGAAAACCGCGCTCAATAATATTATTGCGGCACAAGAAAAACGCAGCGCCAGTCCAACCATCGGCGGAGTCTGGTCAAGCCCAATTTTCAAGATTGCCCAGGTGGTACTCCAAATGACGCAAAGCAAAAGAAATTTTAAATATTTGGGCATCTTAATATTTTCTCGCTATTGACCTTATAGTTTTATATCGGATAGGCTCTAATAATAACATCTCAAACCTAAAAATAAGCTTGGCTATTCATATCACCAACTTAATTTTTTCAAATCAACCCCAAAGTAATAGGGCAGAAATAATGGCGACTAAAAATCTGTGCCCAGGGAGAAATACCACTGCGGTTTGTAAACACGATTGAAGTCGAATCGCCAGGCGACATCTATTTTCAACATGAAATATCCCAGGAAAATGCGTGTCCCGCAACCATATCCTGCCACCAGGTCCTTCATATAAAGCCCATTGACTGAATCATACCCAAACGGTTGCAGTTGGTCTTTATACCAGGCTGAGCCGAAGTCTAAAAAGCTCACTCCCTGTATACCGCCTAAGGTCATGGGAATAGGCCAGCCTAAAGCGAGATACTTTATAAACGGATAACGAAATTCGAGATTGGTTAAAAAGTACCGCGTTCCCTTCCGTTCGTAATAGCGGGCGCCGCGCAGGGGTGTAATGAAATCCGAAAAATAGATTGCCTCGACATCTTCAAAATTATGATATTCGCGAAACTTCTGATTCAGCCAGTTCATTTCGCCTCCCAGGAAAAAGCGCTGGGCATTTTTGCCTTCACTGAAGCCACCCGTGAGGCGCACCCCAAAAGAATAATTGCGATCTGCCTTAAAATAGCGCCGGGCGTCCAGCTGTATTGTCTTAAAATCGAGGCTGTTGCGCTGATATTGCGGGCTTACCATGAAATCCAGCCGCGCGCGCCAGCCATCAATAGGATAGAAATAGCCCCAGAGCGAATTGTCATAGACAAAGCCAATGCGCGGTAAAATAGTACGGATGGTCTCCGAATAGTCGGTCGTACCAGTTACAATATTGATAAGATTGCGTTCAACATTAAATGAGGTCGCCCCAAATTCGACCCGGGTGAATTTATTCTGCGGATGCCAGAGAGTCACATCCGCCCCATAATTACGCAACCGCCATATGTAAAATGGGTCAACTTGCCAGAAATTGGCAGAATGGAATCCCGTCAGGGCATAATTAGTACGAGAACCCAAATACATATAGGATAGATAGTAGTCGCTATTTTCTAAATCTATGTACAATTCGGTCCCAAAAGTGAAACGGTGATTGCCCAATACATCGCTAAAAGCGAAGACGGTGGTACCTTGCAAGCCCCAATAGGTGCTGTAACCAGCTTCGCTTTCGATCAAATCGAGGGTAAAATTAGTCTTGTAGGGATGTGCAATAGACCTGCCCTCGGCGGTTTTGTATTTGGTCGTATCAACCTTTTGCTCACTGGTATCTTCGGTATTAAAGCTGACCGCCTGGTATTGAGGTGCAAAAATGTAATTGGCATAATTCCTACCACCTGCCACTTTGTGGGTTCTGGTCTGAAACAGACTATCACCTGGCAATAAATTAAAACGCTGGCGTTTGGTGGGATTTTCCCACTGTTCGACAAGTTTTTGGGCAAGTCGGGTCGGTTTAATGGTCTTCGGCTCCCTGGTCATTTCGAGAGGATTAGTCAGAGTATAAACATCCCAGCCGAAATCAGAATAACCAGCAAAGACCAGGCGCAGGTCATCGCGCGAAATGCTAGGCTGATAAATACCAGTAAGCACATTTGTAATAGCTACACTTTCGCGGGTTTTGAGATCCATGACATACAAATTGGAGATACCGTTGTAATCGGAAGTGTGAATGATTTTCTCCTGGGTGTTAGCCCAAAGGGGATAATTTTCACTCCAGGGCGTATCTGTCAGGCGGGTTAGTTTCCTAGTCCTGACATTTATATAAAAAAGGTCGGTTTGCTGGAACGCATATTCATCGAAATTTTTGGTGTCAAGCTTCTGGTTCTGACGTCCCCGCTGGGCAGCAAAAAGCAAATATTTTGAATCGGGCGACCAGGACGGCTCAAATTCAGCAAAGCTGTCATGGGTCAATTGAATCAGTTTTTTCGTTTTTAAACTAAACAGATAGAGGTCAGTGCTATCAGCTTTTAACCCGACAAAAGCAATATACTTGTTATCTGGTGACCATGCCGCTGTAAAAATTTCTTCCAGCTGGGGGAAATCATAGCGCGTGCGTTTTTTCGTTGCGACATCAACGATTACGAGGGC
The DNA here is from genome assembly GCA_002347855.1 of Fidelibacterota bacterium UBA2242. Taxonomy (GTDB): domain Bacteria; phylum Fidelibacterota; class UBA2242; order UBA2242; family UBA2242; genus UBA2242. The sequence goes on along the minus strand of DDYE01000008.1, from coordinate 105,044 downwards.
ATCTCTGGCACCGGCTTTGACCGCCAGGGCTATCTTTTTTCCGTCGGGCGACCAGCTCAAGCGCGGATTCAACCACTTAAGTTCCTCAAGGTCAGGGGTGCGCTGTCCGGAAAGCAGTTTGCCTAACACCTTGCCGTCAATCGCCGAAATCAGAAAGATATCAGCATAATCCTTGCGGTCAGACATCAGGGCAATTTTATCACCGCTGGGTGAAATCGCCGGTCCCGTGTTGTAATAGTTTTTGAGCTTCTTGTGGTCGGTCAGGCGGACGGCGATGTCAGCAATATTGTTGCGTTCGGCAACATCTGGCCAATATTCTGCGCGCAGCCAGCGTTGCCATTTATCACATAATTCCTTCATATCAATGCCCAACGCGGCTTTAAAGCCGCGTTCTGGACTCCCGCGCCCTTTCATCTGCGACCAAATCTGACCAATTTTTTCGATACCGTATTTTTCCGCGATAAAACGGTAAACCGACAAGCCACCTTGATATGCCAGATAACCTTCTAAATCTTCAATCTTAGGCATCTCATTGCTGAGGGCTAAATCGCGAATAATTAAATCGGATTGAGTGCCCCAACCATAAGAAATGAATTCCGCCAAGCCCTCGTTCATCCAGTCGGGTATGCGCAAACGCACGCGCCCGGAGATGACACTCTGGATATTGCCACCATATATCATATCGTTGACCACGACATGTAACAGCTCATGGCGCACGACATGCCAGAAATTAAAAAGTGAACCGTCAAACGCAACAACCGCCCGATTCTTGAATATCTCAGTGAAACCGCCGATGCCCTCTGTCAAATATTCTAAAGTAACATTGGTCTGCTGAAAATCGCTATGAGAGTTATAAATCAAAAGCGAAATGCGCTTGCGCATACGCCAATTAAGTACCCGCGCAATATCTTTAAGAGCTTGCTCGGCAATCGGAGCCGCGATTTCTGCTAATTCCCTGCCACCTTGATAGAAGTAAATATCAAAATTGGGCGTCTGAAGATAAGACCAATCGAATTTATCGTATTGAACTTTGTTTTTACCAAATTGGCATAGAGTAGGTGAAATTTCCAACAGCACAAATGCGAGAATGAGCCAGAGTTTTTTCATACTGTCTATAACAACCCCGCTAAAAGAAGGTTCCTATTCCGTAGCGCTATTAATCTCATTCTTTACTGCATTTTTTAGACCTGAAAAACCACTCAATGGTTAAAGCCCTATCAAGAAATAACCGGGCTTTGTTCCGTTTGTGCCGTGCCCCCATTGGTTTTAATAAATTCTAAAATGCGCGTTTTTAACATGTTGCGCGTCCACTGAAAAGCTAACAGTCGCCGCTCATCATTGCCAATCACCCGAATGGGGTCGTCAATAAACCAATTAATTCGCTCATAATTTCCAGGAAAATTAGGGCAACTCAGCGCGGCAACCTCGCAAAGAAATATCACATAATCAAAAGATTTGTCCTTGAAAGTGTCAATATGTTTAGAATACTGGCTATCAATGTCTATCCCAATTTCACCTAAGACCTGTTTGGTCAGACGATGCACTCCGGCTGGCGTGGTACCCGCACTGAAAACCTCAAATTGATCACCGCCATAGTGTCGTAAAAGGGCTTCTGCCATCTGGCTACGTACTGAATTGCCGGTACATACAAATAAGACCGATTTTTTACTCATAGACTATCCTTGATATATGTCAAATCGGGATTCATTCTGTATGAATATTAAATTTTTTCTGTCAATTTATCAAACCAATTATCAAGATAAAAATTACACAATGTCAATGTCGATTTCCGACCCTGGCAAGGCACAGCTCGTTTTAAAAGTTTTGAATTTCGGCTGAAAAAGTAAGAGATTATGGCATTATCTTGCTTTCTTAGCATTTTTCTCTTAGTTTTTCCGAGTGAATTTTAAATGTTAGAACGAATTATGACATATCAGGCAGAAAGGAAGTTTAGTGAAAAGACGAGAATTTTTAAAAAATGCGGCGATCATCTCAGCCGGCATAACCACAATTCCCCGTTTAACTAAAATGTTATTATCGCGCCCGACAACAAACCTCTCTGTAGCTGATCCTGTTAGCATCTTCGGAATATCTGAAAGAGAGGCGCGGGAGTTATTAAACCTGGCGCTTTCTCACGGAGCTGATTTTGCCGATTTATACTGCGAATATCACATCTCCAGCTTGCTGCGAATGGAAGAGGACCAACTCAAGGATGTCAGCTACGGCATTGTTATGGGGGTCGGTATGCGTGCTGTCAAGGGTGATCAAATCGGCTATGCCTACACAGAAGAGTTGGATTTGGCTCAAATGAAAAAAGCTGCAATGGCAGCGGCTACCATCGCCAATCAGCGTCCGGGTTCGTCCTCTTCCCCCAAGCCAGTCAAAATCAAAAACCTGTATCCAGTTAAACAGGCAAGCATTGAATTGCCCCTGGACCAGAAGCTGAAACTTATCGAGCGTGCCAATGTCGCCGCTCATCAGTCCGATACCAAAATTGTTCGCGTCACCGTCGCCCTCTATGAAGATTTTCGCCAGATTCTTTACTATGATAGTATGGGCAAATATTTTACTGACCAGCAACTACTAACCGCACTTCGTGTTTATGTCGTCGCTGAAGAAGGCTCTAATCGTCAGGGTGCGGGGACAGCACGTTCTGCCCGTCACGACCTGACTTTCTATGACAAACCACAAAACCAACCCGAAGAAATTGCCCGCGAAGCCGCACGTATTGCGGTCACCAACCTGAATGCGAAGCCGGCACCGAGTGGACCGCAAATCGTCATCCTGGGACCAGCAGAAAGCGGAGTCCTAATCCATGAAGCGGTGGGACATGGCTTAGAAGCAGATTATGCTCGCAAAAAACTTTCCAATTATTCCGATCGTATCGGGCAAAAGGTGGCTGCCGAAGGATGCACCATTATCGACTCAGGCTTATTCCCACACCAACGTGGTACTATTAATGTCGATGATGAAGGTAATCTACCGACAGAGACGGTTTTAATTGAAAACGGAATCCTGCGCGGTTACCTACATGACCAAATATCCGCCCGCGCTATGCAGACCACTCCCACCGGTAATGGCAGGCGCCAGTCCTATGCCCATCCTCCTCAGGCACGCATGACGAATACTTATTTAAAAGGTGGCAAATATCCACCGGAAGAAATAATCGCATCGGTCAAATATGGCGTCTATGCCAAGCAGTTCAGCGGAGGCCAGGTTGATATCACCAAGGGCGATTTTACTTTTGGGGTCACTGAGGCTTATTTAATTGAGGATGGACACCTAACTGCCCCTCTTAAGGATGTAACTTTAATTGGTAATGGTCCCGATGTGATGACCAAAATACTGATGGTGGGTAACGACATGCGTCTCTCGAATGGTACCTGGACCTGTGGTAAAAATGGTCAATCGGTACCGGTAGGTGTAGGCAATCCGACCGTCAAAATCAGCGCCATAACCGTTGGTGGTACACGTACATAGGAGAATAATCATGGAAAAGCTAAAAGAACTTGCCGAATTTGTCCTCAAAGAGGCAAAATCTCTGGGTGCCGACGATGCTGATGTATTAATAATTCAATCCGTAACGACTCGGGTGAAAGTGCGCTTGGGTAAAGTCGAAGAGTTGAAACAAGCCAATCCCAAGGCCCTTGGCTTACGCATTTTCAAAAACAAACACAAAGCGCTCACATATACAAGCGACTTTCGCCCCGATTCCCTTAAGAAACTGGTCAAAAAGACCTTTGAAATTGCACTCGTATCAACTCCCGATGATTTTTCCGGATTGCCGGATGAATCTCTTCTGGGAACCAGCTCGCAGAATCTTGATTTGTATGATCCGACTTTAGTGACATTGCCTACTGAAAAGAAGATCGCATTAGTCACCGAATTAGAAAACATAGGGCTTAAACTCGATCCACTAATTACCAATTCTGAAGGAGCGACCTGGAATGACAGTCAATACCGGATAGTGATCGCGAATACTCGCGGTTTTAGCGGTAGCCAGGACTACACAAGCTGTTCGTTATCTTTAGCGCTCTTAGCCGAAAAAGACGGGGTGAAGCAAAGTGATTATTGGTACTCTTCCGGTCGTCACTTACAGCGCCTGGAACGTATCGAAGATATTGCCAGAGAGGCCGTGCGCCGCACCATTCGGAAAATTGGTTCCCGCAAACCCAAAACGACAACTGTCCCGGTAGTCTTCGATCCTATAGCTGGACGCGACTTGTTAAATATTTTAGCCAGCTCGGTCGTCGGAAGCGCAATTTATCGCAAAAGCTCCTTCTTAGTTGATAAATTGGGCAAGAGTATCGCTGTTAATGACTTCAACTTAATAGATGACAGCCTGATTCCAGGAGGCTTGGCATCGCGTTCTTTTGATTACGAAGGTTTACCGGGACGTAAAAACATTGTCTGTGAAAACGGTGTCCTACAAAAATATCTTTGCGATACTTACTTCGCCCGTAAACTTGGACTGCCTGCCACCGGCAATGCCATACGCAGTACCCACACTGAACCACAACCGGGCACAACTAATTTCTATATGTTACCTGGTGAATATACACCGGAGGAAATAATCTCGTCCGTCGAAGATGGTTTATATCTTACCGATGTACATTGGGTGGGTATCAACTATGTCACCGGTGATTATTCCCGCGGCGCAGAAGGTATCTGGATAGAAAACGGACAAATGACATATCCAGTTCAGGAATTCACTATTGCAAGTAATGTCTTGACAATGTTAAAATCAATAGAGATGATCGGCAATGATCTGACTTTTCGCGACGCAATTAACGCACCAACCTTTAAAATCAGTTCTATGACTATAAGCGGTACTTAAACAAGGAGAACCATCACATGAATATTTTCGTTTGTATTAAAAGTGTTCCTGTATCTGATGCAATCATCAAAATCACCCCTGATTGCCAGCACATCGAGCGGACCAATCTGAAATATGACCTGAATCCTTACGATGAATATGCTATCGAAGCCGCAGTGCAGCTTAAAGAGCAATTCGGTGGCAATGTGCTGGCTATTTCTCTCACCGACGAAATTGCCAGCGTGAGCCTGCGTCGCGTACTGGCAATGGGCGCTGACAAACTTATTCAACTAATGCTCCCCGCCGTCGGATTAAATGATTCCCAGGCGGTTGCTCAACTGTTGGCGCAGGAAATTCGCCAGAATCCTTTCGATCTCATTCTCCTTGGGAAACAAGCCATTGACACCGGTTCAGAAGCTGTCGGTCCTCTAATAGCACGGCTACTTGACCTCCCCTTTATTACAGCTGTGACAAATCTTTCTGTGCAAGAACAAACGGTAATCGCTACCAAAGAATTCGATGGATATCAAGCCGTTTACGAAGGCCCCTTGCCTGTTGTGATTACCACCGAAAAAGGATTGAATAAACCGCGCTATCCTTCGTTAAAAGACATAATGCTTGCCAAGAAAAAAGAGATTATCTCGAAGAACGTTGCCCTGCCCCAAGAAACCTGTCAAATCATACATCTACAGCCACCGCCTACCCGTCCTGCTGGCAGAATTTTAGGCGAAGGTCCCGCAGCTGTGCCCGAACTAGTCCGCATATTAAAAGAAGCAGGTACAATTTAAGGAGTGACAATGGACATACTTGTTTACACTATCGCGAATAAAGGCGCGTTAACCAAAGCGAGCGCTGAAGCGCTAACCCTGGGATATCAATTGGCAACGAACAATAGCGGCACTCTAATAAGTTTGGCTATTGGAGACAACCTCTCAAATGCCGCCGCTGAATGCGGTCAATACGGTGCTCAGAAAGTATATGTCGCCGAACATGAATCATTAAAATATTTTCAATTAGAAAGCTATCTCGACATTTTCGATCAAGTTTTAGCAAGGCAACACCCCTATCTTATACTTTTCCCTCTTGAGCCCTCGACCCGAGATATAGCAGCTGCCCTGGCAGCTAAGAAAAACGCACCAATTATCAATGATTGTATAGGACTTTCAATTGATGATAGTCGTATTATTGCCTGGCGAGCAGTCTATGGCGGCAAAGTCCACGCCCAAATTAACATTCCCCAGCTACCAGCTTTTATTACCATGCGAGCAAATTCAGTTGCTCTAGCAGCGAATCCTGTTCAAGCCGAAATAGTCAAAATAGATGTCCCGACCCCCTTAGCGGCGACAATTCTCAAATTGAAGGCAATTAATCCTACGGTTACTACGCGCCCAAGTCTGACAGAGGCAAGGATAATTGTGGCTGGTGGTCGTGGCATTAAGAGTCCTGAAAATTATCGGTTGATTGAACAGCTGGCTGACAGCCTGGGCGCTGCTACAGGTGCCAGCCGCTCAATTGTAGATGCCGGTTGGGTTTCGCAAGTACATCAGGTTGGACAAACAGGCAAGACGGTCGCTCCCGACCTGTATATTGCCTGTGGTATTTCGGGGGCAATGCAGCATCTGGCGGGAATTAGTTCCGCCAAATGTATTGTCGCAATAAATATCGATGCCGAAGCCCCCATTTTTCGGGTTGCGAACTACGGGATTATCGGTGACTTATTCGAGGTTATACCCGCTCTGATTGAAGAGCTACGTCGCCATGCCTGAGATTAGTCACAATCCAAGCATGTCCATACCTACTGTCATAGCGGTAGATGCTATGGGGGGTGATTATGCACCGGCTGAAATTGTCTATGGTGTTGCCCAAGCCTCTTTGACTACTACAATTAACATCCTTTTAGTCGGTGACCCAAAACAAATCAACGCTCATCTTGACGAAGTCGAGCATAATCCCGCCCAAATAGAAATTGTCCCCACTGACGAGTGGATTACAAATGATGATGTCCCCAAGCAAGTCATTTCACAGAAGCCTAGAGCTTCGATGCTACTTGCCGCGCAGTTATGTGGTGAAGGTCGCGCTCATGGTTTAGTTTCGGCTGGTAATACTGGCGCCTATATTCTTTCCGCTATGAAATATATTCCGCGTTTGCCGGGAGTTCATAAGCCTGCAATTGCAGCCGTTTATCCCACGCAGAATGTGCAGCGGCGCACTGACCATTTTGCCCTTTTATTAGATGTTGGGGCAAATATCCACTGTTCGGTGGAAGACCTTGTAAAGTTTGCCCTCATGGGAAAAATTTATGCCGCTGATGTCAAAGGTGTGCCAAAACCTACCATTGCTCTCCTCAACATGGGCAAGGAAGCACACAAAGGGGGCGATATTTTGACACGGGTTTATAGCTGCTTAAGAGCTATGCCCAATATAAATTTTATTGGCAACATCGAAGGCAACGACATCATGAAAGGTTATGCTGATGTCGTCGTGACTGAGGGCTACGTCGGTAACATTGTCATGAAAACTATTGAAGGCATCGCCGAAACGCTAAGTCACCTTGGCCGCTACGCTTTCAAACACCGCTTTCTCTGGATGCTGGGACTGGTCGCCCTCTCCAGCGGAATCCGTCAACTCAAGCAAATAACAGATTATTCAGAATATGGAGGAGCGCCCATACTTGGTTTCCGCGAAATAGTCATTAAAGCCCACGGTCGTTCTCGAGCCAAAGCCATCACCAATGCCATCAAGGTCGCTGCCAAAACCTACCGCGATGGCGTCTGTTCCACTATTGCATCTGAAATAGCGAAATTTGATATAGATTTTCATCAGGTAACCGCCCACACTTCATCCACATAAGGACCCGCTATCTTGATGATTGAAAAATAATTTGACCACGCGAATTTGTTCGCTGTTTAAATAGTATCGGGAGGGTTATGGCTCAGTTCTCCTTAGTTAAAAGTGCAGCGGTGCTGGGTATCGACGCTTATATTGTCGATGTAGAATGTAACCTCAGCAATGCCCAGCTGCCTCTTTTTGTCACGGTCGGTTTACCCGAAGGTGCTGTCAAAGAAAGCAAAGAACGTGTCTGGTCGGCTATTCGTAATGCTGGTTTCTACATCCCTAGTAATCGAATTGTGATAAATCTAGCCCCGGCTGATATACGCAAAGAAGGCTCATCGTTTGATCTTCCGATTGCGATTGGAATATTAAGTGCTGCTAATTTCGTTTCCCCCGACAAACTCAAGGACTACATCCTGCTGGGCGAATTGTCTTTAGACGGAACCTTGCGTGATATTAAAGGCGCGCTACCGATTTCGGTCTCGGTACGGGAATCTGGTATTCGTGGCATGATTTTACCCATTCAGAATGCCAAAGAAGCCGCCATAACCGGTGAATTGGAGATAATCGGCGTCCGTTCTTTAACAGAGACCATCGAATTTTTAAACGATAATTTTCAACCGCCCAGGGTGGAGGTTGATGTCAACGCACTTTTTGAAGAGCATCGTCATTATCCGGTCAATTTTTCTGATGTAAAAGGGCAGGAACATGTTAAACGCGCTCTCGAGGTTGCCGCTGCTGGCGCCCATAATATCATCATGATTGGTCCGCCGGGATCCGGCAAAACCATGCTTGCCAAACGCCTGCCAACCATACTGCCTGACCTGACTCTGGCGGAAGCCCTTGAAACGACCAAAATTCACTCGGTGGCAGGCTTGATCCCTCCCGGACAGGGCATAGTAGCGACCCGACCATATCGGGCTCCTCACCATACCATTTCTGACGCTGCTCTAGTTGGTGGCGGCAAATTTCCTCGACCGGGTGAAGTCAGCCTCAGTCATAATGGCGTCCTGTTCTTAGACGAGTTACCGGAATTCAAGAAAAATGTCCTCGAAGTAATGCGCCAGCCGCTTGAAAACGGCAACGTCACAATTTCGCGCGCCCAAATGTCACTGACTTATCCGGCTTCATTTATGTTGGTTGCAGCTATGAATCCCTGCCCGTGCGGCTATGCCACCGACCCCCAACATCAGTGTACCTGTACCCAATCCCAAATTCAAAAATATATGGCGCGCATCAGTGGTCCGCTACTTGACCGCATTGATATTCACATAGAAGTCCCGGCGGTCAAATTCACCGACCTCGCAAGCAAATCAAGTGGCGAACCTTCTGAAATCATCCGACAAAGAGTCCAGGAAGCACGTAAAATTCAACTGCGCCGCTTTGCTTCAATGCGTGGCATTTATGCCAACGCCCATATGGACACTCGCCTTATTCGCAAATATTGTGCTATTGACAATGCCTGCGAAGAATTACTACGTACCGCCATTAATAAATTAGGATTAAGTGCGCGCGCTTATGACCGGATACTAAAAGTCGCTCGTACTATCGCTGATTTGGCTGCCAGCGAAACTATTCGCCCCGAACATATCGCTGAAGCAATCCAGTATCGTAGTCTCGACCGCCATCTATGGTTATAGAAAATATCTAAGCTGGATTCAGATTGCGCCGTAAAGCATTGATACGTTCCGCGAACTTGGCATCCTCCTGTAGGCGCCCCTCAACCCACTTACAGGCATGCACTACGGTAGAGTGATCGCGCCCTCCAAAGTACAACCCAATGCTTTTTAATGATAAATTGGTATGCTCGCGCGCCAGATACATGGCTATCATGCGGGCTTCGGCAACCTCTTGAGAGCGCCCCTTACCCACTAAGGTATCAAGATTCATTCTAAAGGCATTAGCGACAACGCTTTGGATGTTTTCGATAGAAATGCCTGAGGCCGGACGTGTCCCCAGTATCTCACGTAATACCTTTTGAGCCAATGGCAGGTCAATATCGACCCGCATCAAAGAAGAATAAGCCAGAAGACGAATTAGGGCGCCCTCCAATTCACGAATATTAGACCGAATATTGACAGATAAAAATTCGATAACTTCGAAAGAAATATCCAAGCCATCGTCACTGGCTTTTTTTTGCAAAATAGCAATCCGTGTTTCTAAATCCGGAGGCTGAATATCAACGGTAAGGCTCGATTGAAAGCGCGAAAGCAGCCGCTCCTGTAGGCCCCGTAACTCTAATGGCGGCTTATCTGTAGTTAAGACAATCTGCTTGTGGTGCTGATACAAATCATTAAAAATGTGGAAAAATTGTTCTTGCGTCTGCTCCTTATTTTGGAAAAACTGAATATCATCAAGCAACAGCATATCAACACTACGGTAGTATCGTGCAAATTCAGTGGTGCGATTTTTCTGTATAGCCGCGATAAAGTCCAGCGTAAATGTATCGCTGGAAACATATACTACCCGGCGAACCCGACCAGAAGCTATTGCTTCATTGCCAATCGCCTGCACCAAATGCGTTTTGCCCAGCCCCGTTCCTCCGTAAATAACCAACGGATTAAAAGAAGTGCGCCCCGGGGCGCTGGCAACCGCCATAGCAGCCGCCTTGGCAAACTGATTTGAGCTACCCTCTACAAAAGTATCAAAAACGTAACGCTCATTTAATTTCGACCCGTGCTCCAGAAGCCCGGTTTTAACATTCGTTTCGACTGCATTTGAATAAGATGCCTCGGGACCGTCGTCCTTCGCCCGAACCTCATCGCTTAACAAAACCGTGTACTTGACATTTAGACCGTTGCCGGTCACCTCAGTAACTGCCTTTTCTAACAAAGGTTTATAATGACTTTCAATCCAGTCATAAAAAAATTTATTGGGTACCTGTAAAAAAAGATTGTTTTCGTCAACTGATATTGCCCGCATTGGCGCAAACCAGGTATCGTAAGTTTGTGCGGGAACACGATTCCGGACATATTCAAGACATTCCCCCCAGATCTTTTGAGCCTGCTCACTCATTTAAGCACCACCCCCCTATTCGCAAGTTATCAACATTCAATCTAACCAATTGGGCATTATATTGCATACCACAATCCCTTGAAGTACAAACGAAAAGACCCACAACAATAACCAAGAATAAAACCATGATAACTAAAAATAAATCAACCAGTTAAAAGCAATCTGCACAATTGCCTAAAAACACAACAAGCTTGAAAAAAACGACATCCACTAAAAGAGATTGCATAACATTTCATAAAAGAATCGCAGGTATCAACAACTTATCAACATGCTCACGACCGCAACCACTATAAACTAAGACATTTTAATTAAATGTCAAGCGATTCTTTGCGATATTCTGGAAAATATCAGAACATACTATCCAGCTTTTACCAATAAACAGATAAACAGGATAAGTAAAGCACGGTTTCGACCAGTCTGGATATAAGGGTTTGGGAAGTGTAGTAAAATAAGCCACTGAGTGTTCATCCGCGGTTGACAATAGGATGCATTCGTGTAATTAGTGGCTACAAGCTCGTGTCAACGCAGGAGCGTTGCCGCGAGGTAAGAGCGGCTACCATGTCCCCAGATCAGACATCCCTTGTGATATTCTTTTGCCCATTTTTAAAGGCATTGATTATCAAACAAAATGAATTAAATTTAACAGTTTTTTAATTCACGAGGTTTTATGAAGAGAACATTTCAACCAAGCAATCGGAAACGAAAAAATAAGCACGGCTTTAGGCAACGCATGAGCACCGATGGCGGACAAAAAATACTGGCGCGGCGCCGCGCAAAAGGGCGAAAAAAACTTTCGGCCTAATTTCCCTAAAAGCGAAAGGCTTAACACTTGGGAAGAACGCGCCGAAATCATAGCCAAAGGAAAGTCCTTGCGTTACCAATCCATGCTTATCTCAATGATTCCCCATTCTCAGTGGGGAATTTCAATTGTCCTTCGCAAAGAGGTTAAGCCCGCCTACTATCGCAATTATATCAAACGCCTTATTCGAGAAGCATATCGCACCGCCAAACCATTCTGTGAACATCCTAAAAAAATTGCGGTTACCGTTGTGGGCAAGCAAAACACGATTAATATTAATGAACTGCGCGATGTTTTCATTAATAACTGAGGATAGAATTATTTGAAAGTTTTAAATTTCTTAGCCATTTCTCTCATAAAAACATTTCAATACACGGTGGGGCTCATTTTCCCTAACTCATGTCGTTTTTACCCAAGCTGCTCCAATTATGCCCTGGAGGTTTTTAAAAACCATCGCTTTTACAATGCCATGTACTATACCATTAAACGTGTCCTGCGGTGCAATCCTTTTTGCCCCGGTGGTTACGACCCAGCCCCAAAGAGAAAGGACTAAAAAATGGATCGCAAATCAATTCTTGGCTTCGTGCTTATCTTTATCATTATCATCACCTTGCCCTTCTATTACCGGTTAATTTCTCATCAAACCCAATCGGAAAGTGACACCACAATAGCCACAAAATCTCTGGCAACATCTAAGCTAGCGAACCCCATAACACCTTTTCCCGAACCCGAGGCAACTGCTCCGAATAGTAGTTTAGGAGAACCAGTTGCAACCGATATCGTCGTCGAGTCTGAACTCTTTAAAATCACCCTTTCTACAAAAGGTGGTGGCACCGTAAAAAGAGTACTTTTAAAAAAATATTCAAAAACCATTGGCAACGATTCCGCATTGGTAGAGCTCGCGCCAGCTTCAGCGGGCTACCCACTTTTAATTAAATATATAGACATCAAAGGTGATTCCGTCAAATTAGACCATAATTTTGCTTTTTCGGCTCTTAGTCACCCCACTAAAAATGCCTATGTCCTAAACTCTGACGATTCACTAACTCTCATATTTACACTCTCAGACCGCTCACAAACACTTGCTAAGCGTTCACTGACCTTTTATGGCAATTCTTATCTGGTGGACCAACAAATTGATTTGAGTGGACTGCGCTCACAGATGGCTTCCGACCAGTTCGATTTGACGTGGGAAGGTGGTTTAGCATACACAGAACCCCTCATAAAAGACGACATGCTATATTCCAAAGCACACGCCTATTCTGGTGGTGAGGTCGAGGGCTTAGATGTAAAAGCCGGCAAAACCAGCCAGAGCAGATTCCCTGGCGCTACTAACTGGACGGCTTTGCGTACTAAATATTTCACTGTAGCATTTTTACCCACCCAACCGGCGCTTGGGTATAGTCTGATTGGCGCCACCAAACCGCTATCTGGTCGTGATTTTCAAAAAGTGTTCAATATGTATTTGACCCTACCAGCCAGTAAGGCTTCGACGACTCGTATTTATTTCGGTCCTTTAGACTATAAAACTTTAAAGAGTCTCAATGTAGACCTTGAAAACATTATGAATTTTGGCTTCAGCCTAATTCGCCCAATCAGCAAATTTTTCCTCTGGTCGTTCATCGAATTGCATCGTCTTATTCCCAACTACGGCTGGGTGCTTATCATTTTTTCCATTTTAATCAAAATATTCTTGACGCCATTGACGAATATCTCGACCCGCTCGATGAAAGAAATGCAAAAAATTCAACCGCAAATAATCGCCCTACGCGAAAAATACCCGAATGACCCCCAAAAAATTAATGCCGAAACCATGCGACTCTATCGTGAACATGGCGTCAATCCCATGGGGGGGTGCTTGCCAATTCTGCTGCAACTGCCAATACTCTGGGCGCTCTTTATTATTTTCCGCACAACTATCGAACTGCGACAGGCAGCTTTTATTTTCTGGATTCGTGACCTCTCGGCACCAGACACAATTTTCACCTTACCATTTAGTATTCCCCTCTATGGTAATCAAGTAAATGTGCTCCCCGTATTGATGGTCATCTCTCAAATAATTCAACAAAAAATTTCTGGCGCAACCACCAATCAGCAACAGAAACTCACAATGTGGATGATGACCATTTTCTTTTTCTTCTTATTTAATCAATTTCCTTCTGGTTTGAATCTTTATTATACTCTTTTCAACATTCTCGCTATCCTCCAGCAAAAGTATTTTCCGCCTAAACCAAAACCCCAAAAACCACGCAAGAACACAAAAGAGATTTTGCGTCAACTTCAACAACGGTCTCGACGCCGCTATTAATGGAAAACTCTGAACTGGATGATACTATTGTTGCTATCGCTACCCCTCCAGGATATGGAGCCATCGCTGTTATCCGCCTTGATGGTAAGTGCGCCTTTAATACTCTCCGCAAAATTGCTCCAGACTTAAAGGACATAGTCCCCCGCCAAGCCCAACTTTTATCCCTTGTTGATAGAGAAACGTTGTTGGACCAGGCGCTTGTCACCTGTTTCAAAGGTCCCCAATCATACACCGGGAACGACTTGGTCGAAATAGGTTGTCACGGTAGTCCCTATGTCGTCGATCGCTTGATTGATTTGTGTCTGACCTTTGGCGCGCGTCTCGCCCATCCCGGCGAATTCACTAAGCGCGCTTTTTTAAATGGCAAAATGAACTTAACCCAGGCTGAAGCAGTAGCAGAAATAGTTTTCGCCAACCACCAGGCAGCGCATCAATCTTCAATCAACCTGCTAAAAGGAGTAACCGGACAAGCATTTCAGCAAATTCGCGAGCAATTAATAAACTTAATTAGTATTCTTGAGTTAGAATTAGATTTCAGCGACCAAGAAAACGAACCACAAAAACCGCAAAAAACAAAACAATCTGTTAAATCTATTCTCAATGAGATCAATACCCTAATTTCTACCTATTCTTATGGTAAAATAGTCAGAGAGGGTGCTCACGTCCCTATTGTGGGCCCCCCCAATAGTGGCAAATCCAGCCTGTTGAACGCCCTAATCATGGAAGACCGGGCGATAGTTACACCTTTCCCGGGTACAACCAGGGATTTAATCGAAGGTTCTTATCATAAAGAAGGGTATCTCTTTCGATTATTTGACACGGCTGGCTTGCGCACAACTAGTAATCCTGTCGAAAAAATTGGTATAGAGCGGGCATATCAAATGGTTCAGAAAGCAGATATGGTGCTATATGTTCTCGATCTTTCAGAACCGATAAGGGACGGAATTATTGAATCCTTTGCCTATAAGCACCCGACCTTAATTGTGTTGAATAAAGCTGATATTGCCAAAAGCAAGAACATCGAGGCATATTTACAATTAGCAGGAAACCTACCCAAAGTAGTGATTTCTGCAAAAAGAAATCAAGGATTAGATGAGCTCTCAAAATTTATGGTACAACAGATAAAACTGCGAGCTCCTGCATCCCAACATCAAGTTTTGACCCTAAAACGCCACTGTGATGCGTTGCGACGAGCCGCAAAGCACCTGCGGGCCGCCAATCGACAGCTAACCTTAAACCAACCGGCAGAAATTATCATCACCGAATTGCGCTGGGCACTTGAACATATTGATCAAATCCTGGGCAAGACTTACAACGAAGAGATTTTGCATAACATTTTTGACCACTTTTGCATAGGGAAATAAGCTTCACGTGAAACAGTGCGATTTTGACGTAATCGTGGTTGGTGGTGGACACGCTGGCGTGGAAGCAGCCTTGGCATGTGCCCGCCTCGGTTTGTCTACCAGCTTGATTACCCCCGACAAAGATGCCATCGCCCGTATGTCCTGCAATCCAGCCATTGGTGGTCTGGCCAAGGGGCATTTGGTTGCGGAAATAGATGCCCTGGGTGGCGAAATGGGATTAATTACCGATCAAACTGGTATTCAATTCAAAATCTTGAACCGCTCCAAGGGTCGAGCAGTCTGGTCGCCTCGTGCTCAAGCGGATAAACTACGCTATTCTGTCGAAGCCCGCCGTCGCCTGGAAGCCAAACAAAACATTTCGATTATCGAGGATATTGTCAACGACATCTGTGTCCAACATGGTCACCTTCGAGGTGTCATAACTTTAAAAAACAGAACCGTTTTCTGCCGGGCAGCCATTTTAACTTGTGGTACTTTTTTAAATGGATTAATTCATATCGGTTTGGAGCATTTTCCGGGGGGGCGACTGGGTGAACAACCCGTTCGGGGATTGACTGAAGCTCTTATGCGCCATGGTATCGATTCCGGAAGATTAAAAACGGGAACACCACCGCGCATCGCCGCTTCCAGCATTGACTTTGACGCGACCGTTCCTCAATTTGGTGACACCGAGCCGATACCGTTTTCATTCCGCACAACCAATTTTAATCCGCCCAATATTCCGTGCTACTTGACCCACACTAACCCCCAAACCCATGCTGTTCTTATGAGCGGTCTCGATCGCTCGCCACTTTTTACCGGCATTATTAAAGGAATCGGACCACGCTATTGCCCCAGCATCGAGGATAAAATAGTTCGTTTCAAAGACCGCCCGGGGCATCAGATATTTTTAGAGCCGGAGTGGACCGCAGCTGAACAATATTACGTCAACGGTTTTTCGACCAGTTTGCCAATAGACATTCAAGAAAAGGCGCTGCATACAATTCCAGGGTTAGAACATGCTGAGATAATTCGACCGGGCTACGCCATCGAATACGATTTTTTCCCGGCACGGCAGCTTAAAAGCACTCTCGAGAGTAAAAACATCAAAGGTTTATATCTGGCGGGCCAGATCAATGGCACATCTGGCTATGAAGAGGCGGCGGCACAAGGATTATTGGCGGGAATTAATGCCGCGCTCGCAATCCTGAAGCGTCCACAATTAATTCTGCAACGACACGAAGCTTATATTGGTGTGCTAATTGACGACTTAATTACTAAAAGCCCTACCGAGCCCTA
Source organism: Fidelibacterota bacterium UBA2242 (assembly GCA_002347855.1). GTDB lineage: Bacteria > Fidelibacterota > UBA2242 > UBA2242 > UBA2242 > UBA2242. The sequence continues at coordinate 88,632 of DDYE01000008.1, read as the reverse complement.
TCGGATGTTTACCTCCAGCGCAGAATATCGTCTCCTTCTGCGATTCGATAATGCAGATTTACGCTTGACAGAAAAAGGCTATTCCGTAGGTCTTATTTCGGAAAAGGATTATCAGAAAGTTAGTGAGAAACATAAGATTATCGATGAGGTTTCCAAATACTTGAAATCAACCCACCTGTCTCCCAATAAAGCGGCGGAACTTTTTTCAACGATTGGCTTAAAAGCGCCGACTTCCGACACTTCTCTCTACAAAATTCTTTGCCGTCCTGAGATTACCCTTTCCCAAATCCTACATTTCCTCCCCAATGATTTGGTTAATGCTGTTCGTCGTTATCGTCTTTTACCGGAACAAATTGAGGTAAATTTAAAATATGAGGGCTATTTGCGGCGCAGCATTGCTCAGATTGAATTGCTAAAAAGACATGAAGACACCGTTATTCCGGCTGATATTGATTATCAACGCATAACGGCGCTTACCAAAGAAGCCCGTGAAAAATTAAGCCGCATCCGCCCAGAAACTCTTGGGCAGGCATCCCGTATTCCCGGAGTTTCTCCCGCCGATATCACCACCCTTTTTGTCTTACTCCATAAATGAGTCGTTTCACGTGAAACAGGGAGCGCTCGACTTAGCATACATTTTTCAACGTTTCGAGGGGCTGTCTGCCTATCGTCAATGCCTTTTTGATTTGACTAACAATACATCTGTCGCAGTCACGGGCTTGAATGGGCTTGCGATTAGTCTCCTGGTTTACAAACTCCACGATCTTTTCAAGGTTCCTATTCTCTTATTCGCGGGTTCATCGACTGAAGCCGAAGATATTCACAACGATCTTGATTTTTTATCGCCTGCTTCTTCAGTCTGTTATTTGCCGGAAATGTCTGACGAACACCGTTTCTTTCCTCAATCAGAGTCAGTCAACGATTTTTTTATCAATCAGACCCTGCGCAATCTGGTCGATGACCAAAATCCTACCGTTGTTAGTTCTTTAACTGCCCTTCAGACTCGCTTTCCAACCCGCAATCGGTTCGACAGGCATCGTCTACCAATAAGCGTCGGTTTAGAAATAAAGCGTGCTGTCCTTGTTTCGAGGTTGATTGAAATGGGCTATTCTAAAGTCGATTTAGTCGATAATCAACTGGATTTCTGCGTTAAGGGCGGAATCGTTGATGTTTTTCCTGCTGATGAACACCTTCCCTTTCGAATTGAATTTGATGGCGACACAATTGCTTCTATCCGCTCCTTTAATCCCGAAAGCCAGCTTTCGATAAATCATATTGAGTCAATTTCTATTAACCCCTCGGCGCGCGCCCTATCTGACGTAAATGATTATGCCACAATCTTTGACTATCTCCCCAGCGATACAATTTTGTTTGTTCTTCATCGTGAGATAATCGAACCTCAATTACTTGAAAAGTATTACAATTTGTTGTCGCGCCAATTCAAGACGATTTACCACAATGACTTGCTAAAATGCTCGATAAATTTTGGCGCCTCAATTCCCCATATACCGGCAAATTCCTTTGATAATTTACAGCGCTATTTATCCTCTGTTAAAGACGCCGTTAAGGAAAGCCTTATCTTCATTTTTTGTTCTTCAGAAGCGCAGCGTGAACGACTGCATAGTCTCTTTAAATCTGACGATGTAAATATCGTCATTGGCTCTATTTCCAAAAGCACAGAAATCGTAGAAGCTGGCATCTTTTTATATGCTGACCACGATTTATTTAAGCGCACTCGACGCCCCACGATTTATCGTGAGCTGGTGCGCGAAATGCAATTAGAGCAAGTCTCACCTCAGGATATTATGCGTGGCGATTTTATGGTTCACCTTAATTACGGTATCGGTCGTTTTCTTGGATTAGAACAGGTTTCAGCGTTCGGCGCGGTTCACGAATGTCTCGTTCTTGAATATGAAGGACACGATAAGGTCTTCGTCCCTATCGAAAAAATTCATCTTGTTCATAAATATAAAGGGACAGAGGGGTTTGTTCCACGCCTTAATCGCCTGGGAAGCACAGATTGGGAGCGCACTAAATTAAGAACCCGCCGAACAATCTATAAAATCTCAGAAGAGTTAATTAACCTCTACGCCCGTCGTCTTGAGTCGCCAGGTTTCGCCTTTCCGCCAGATACTTATTTACAAATTCAAATGGAATCTGAGTTTTTATATGATGAGACTGCTGATCAAGTATCGGCAACGGTTGAGATTAAAAAGGACATGGAAAGTGCACGTCCGATGGACCGCCTATTATGTGGCGATGTTGGCTTTGGTAAAACTGAGGTTGCAATTCGAGCAGCGTTCAAGGCAGTCTCTGCCTCCAAACAAGTAGCTGTTTTGGTTCCCACGACCATTCTTGCCGACCAGCACTTTGCTGTTTTTTCTCAGCGTTTACGTGATTTCCCAGTTAAAATTGCCATGCTTACTCGATTTGTCTCTAAAAAAGAACAGAAAAGAACGTTGGTTGATCTTGAGGGCGGCAAAATTGATATTATCATTGGTACCCATCGCCTGTTATCCGAAGATGTTCATTTTAAAGATTTAGGGTTATTGATAATCGACGAAGAGCATCGTTTTGGGGTAAAAGCCAAAGAGCATCTTAAGCTCATGCGCTCACATATAGATGTTCTTTCCCTTTCAGCTACACCAATTCCTCGTTCGCTGCACTTAGCGCTCATCGGTGCACGCGATTTCTCGGTAATTAATACCCCGCCTAAATCGAGGCTGCCTGTTTTTACCGAGGTTATTCCATTCGACAAAGACTTAATAAAAAGTGCCGTTCGTCGTGAACTGGATCGAGGTGGACAGGTTTATTTTGTCCATAACGATATTCAGTCGATAGCATCAATAACGAACAAATTACGCGAATTATTGCCGGATGTCCCCATTGCTTTTGTCCATGGCGAGATGAAGGAAAGAGCTCTGGAAAGTATCATGCGAGCATTTATCGCTAATGAAATTTCAGTACTGGTCACTACGACTATTATCGAATCAGGGATAGATATCGCCAATGTCAACACTATTTTTATCAATAATGCTCATCATTTTGGTTTATCGCAGTTGTACCAGTTACGCGGTCGGGTTGGGCGGAGCAACCGGCGCGCCTATGCTTACTTAATTGTACCTCATTTCTCCAAGATAAAGTCAGAAGCAATCTTGAAATTGCAGGCGATTTGCCGCTATACCGCGCTTGGGTCTGGCTATAATTTAGCGCTCCATGACCTCGAGATCCGTGGGGTCGGTAACATTTTTGGAATCGAGCAAAGTGGCAATATTCGTGCAATCGGCTATGATTTATATGTCAAAATACTGCAAGAGGCACTGCAAAAGCAGAAGGCTATTTATGAAAATAAACCGCCCGAGGCGGTAATTAAAGAGCCCATAGATGTAGAAATCGTATTCCCTTATGCTGCCTTTTTTCCCGAAGAATACATACCCAACCAGGCATTGCGACTTAATTACTACCGACGCTTAGCCAGCGCCCAAAGTTTGTCAGAAATTGATCAAATCGAAGCCGAAATAGTCGATATTTACGGCAAGTTAACTCCCGAGGGACGCGGCTTGTTCGAAATGCACCATTTGCGCCTTCTGTGTGCGCGTCTCGCAGTAAAAAAATTAGCGCTCGGACATGAATCTCAAATCGTCTGGGCGAATCAGGCTCCCTTTAAAAAACCACTCGACCTTCTGGTGGCTATCAGCGAAATAACTGCCAGACTTCGTTTGACATTTAAATTTTTACCTAATGATAATCTCTGCCTGATGATCTTTTTTAAAAGCAAAGAACCAATTATTGCGGTGATGAAACAGTTCTTGAATCTACTTTGTGAGGCGTTTAACTTATGACGTTTTTTAATTAATAGGAATCAGATAAAAATGTTTAGAAGATTTTGGCTCGTTTTGATAATTCCCCTTGTTCTCCTCTCCACTTGCGAAAAACGTCAGGTACCGCTCTTGAAAATTGAGCATCAATATGTCCCCGTAGAGGCGTTCTATCAAATAATTCCCGCCAGGGATTTGCCGTTATATTCTCATGACCATTTGCAATCTCTGGTCAATGACTTTGCCTGTGACCAACTAATGCTCTACGATGCCTATCGCCAAAAATTTCATAAAAAGCCGGAGGTCGAGCAAGCCGTCAATGCTTTTCGTCAGAACTATCTGCTTGAATATTATCAAAAAAGATTTATTGTTGACTCCTTAATTACTGAAAAGGATCTGATTCGACGTTATCGTTCGTTTAGCAAAGAATACCAAGTATATCATCCATATCGAGATGTTCGCCCCACCCTTTATAAAGAGGCATTGTCCGCTAAGCGGTTGCTGATTGCCGAGAAAGTCGTCGAACTGTACAACAACGTCAAGACACGTAGCATGCTTCATTTTTTCAAGCCGACTTTTGAGCATTTCGTTGCTCTCTATAATGAAAATTATCAACGGGTTAACAAGAGTAATTCGGGCGAAATATCGCCTCTTGATGTCCTTGCGACTTTTACCTTTGACTCGTTTCTTGCCCAGATTAAGGGTAAGTCATACAATCAGCGCTGGCTGATGAAGGCGATTAAAGAGCGTCAGATAAATGTACCAACAGGTATGCTGAATGTCGCTACTTTCAAGAACGTTTTCGAAAACCTGATTCTCGACGAGATAATAATTAAAAATGCTCAAGCTGCCGGACTCCAGCGGGAACCTGAATATCGCCAAACCGTAAAAAAGTTTCAAGACGACATGACTTTGCAACTATACCAAAAAGAAAAAATTAGTGCCAAGATTATTAATTCTGAGGATTCTTTGCGTGCCTACTATGAAAAACAAAAAAATTCTCGCTATATGGCACCCGCCCGAGCTGAGGTAAGAGCGATTTTTCTTAACGACAGTCTGAAAGCCCGACAAGTACTAAAGAAAGCGCTGCGTGGGGAAAATTTCGACTTGTTGTATCGGAACTTCAATACCCGCACCCAACCACCCAAAGGGCACCTTGGCTTTATTACTGCTGATGATTATGGCGCTATCGGAAAGGCGGCATTAAAATCAGGACCGAACAGGATATATCCTGAAATCGTTCCATCCGGTCATGATTATGCAGTTGTGCGCACTTTAAGATTTAAGGACACCCAACCCCTCGACTATTCATCAATAAAACCTCGGGTCGCAACCGACTATGGCGAAGAGCAATTTCAGGCTCTACGCCAAAAGCTTTTTAACGGACTAAAGAAAAAATATCATTTAACCGTTTATTTTGATAATCTGTTTAAATCAAGCAAAAGAAACGAGGTGAGTAATTGAATAAATTTTACTTCTTTCTGCTTTCTTCTTTGTTATTCTTTTTTTCTTGTTCTCGCCACCATGACGATTATCTGGCACGTGTCGGACGCTCTTTCTTGACCAAGGAAGATTTGGCAAAGATGTTGCCAGACGCCGGGCTCAACCCTAATATATCTAAAAACAATATCAATTCTGTCGTTTCTTCGTGGGTAAAAAAGGAAGTCCTTTTTCAACAAGCACGCTCATACCATTTTGATCGCGACGAGAATATCCGAGCCAGGGTTAATGATTTTTACCGCGATCTAGTAATCGACGCCTTTATCAAATATTATTTACAAACCAATGTTGCCATAAGCGAAGATGAAATCCGTAACTATTATCTCCAGAATAAGAACAGCTTTATTCGTGACCGGGAAGAAGCGCGAGTTACTCATGTAATCGTCCAGGATTTTAACGATGCAATGGCAATAAAGACTGCTCTTGCATCTCATAACAAAACAGAACTCGACAAATTTTTACAGAAATATAATTTCGAAACCAAGACCGTCCGTCGGGGAGAATCATTAAGCGAATTAGATCGGACAATTTTTGAAACCTCACCACGCAATATCCTCGGTCCGATTGCAACAAATTATGGCTATCACATCGTGGAAGTGTTAGCACGTTTTCCTGTCGGATCGGTGCGTTCGCTTGATGATGTCCGCGACGATATTTATCAAAAAATAACCCAATTGAAGATCCAGGCAAATTATGACCGTTTGCTTGATAGTTTACTAAAAGATGCCGATTATGAAATTAGAGACGATAACATCACTAACTTTTTGAGTAAGCAACAATGAAAAAACTAATTATTTCGTTCCTTTTTCCTCTGTGTATAGTGAATGCCCAGAGTTTAATTGATGGAATTGCAGCTATTGTCGGAAGTAACGCAATTTTATTAAGTGATATAGACCAGGTGGCGCGCATGACTGCGACTCAGATGAATTTAAACATCTACCGTGACACCACACAGTTTCGACTTTTAAAGAGAAATGTGCTTAATTCGCTTATTGACGACAATATTCTCCTGGAGGTAGCTCGTATTGAGACCGTGGAGGTCAAAGACCGTGACGTTGATAATGCGCTGAATCAGCAAATAGAATCTATTATCAGCCAAACAGGCTCGCAAGAGGAAGCTGAAAAAATATTAGGGGCGCCACTCAGCAAAATTAAGAAGGATTATCGACCTATATTTAAAAACCGAATGATTGTCGAGAAACTTCGCTCTGAGAAATTCAAAGATGTCTCGGTCTCGCGCCAGGAAGTAGAATCTTTTTACCGTACCTATAAAGACAGCGTTCCAGAAATTCCTCCCTCAGTTGATTTTAGTAGTATTCTCTTTAAAGTTAAGCCAGGTGCTTCCGAAGATAATCTTGCTCGCTCGACCGCCGATTCACTCCTAACATTGATCCACAATGGTGCTAACTTTGAAATTCTGGCACGCGAATACTCTAATGATGTTGCTAGTGCAAAATTTGGTGGTGATTTAGGCTATATAAAACGAGGCGCTTTTATCAAGAGTTTTGAAGAAACTGCCTTTTCCCTTGATATTGGTGAAATTAGTCCTGTTATTAAAACTGATTTTGGCTATCATATAATTCAACTGCTTGATAGAAAAGGTGAAAGTATCAATGTTCGGCATATTCTTATCAGACCATCGATTTCTCAAAATAATGTTCTTTTTTGCAGGCAATTAGCTGACTCAGTACGCAATTTGATAGTTACAAATCAGATTTCTTTTGATTCGGCAGTTATGAAGTACAGCGATGAACCTAACAAAGAAGTAAGCAGGGGTCGCGTCAAGCGTATACCTAAAAACCAGATTCAAAATAGAGAGTTCATCGAGACAATTAATAGTTTAAAAATTGGCGAAGTTAGTCCGGTATTTGAAACTGATCTCGGTTTTCATATTCTCAAGTTGAATAATATTTTTGATGATACCTGGATTACTTTGGAGAAAATGGCGCTGGAATTCAAGAAAAATAGATTATATCAAGAATGGTTATTGCGTTTAAGAAAAGACATATATGTCGAAACTAAAATAACAATCTAATTTGTTAACAAGATGGTAAAAGTGTTAAAAACATGACATTTTTAATTTTCAATATAAGATTATTAAAAATTACCACTTTTATTAACACTCTATCAAAACTAAAAATACTATTTTTTTACTCAATTTGTAGTCTCAATTTTAGAGTTATTAACAAATTAACATTTAAAGAAAAACTGATACATCTTTCTCTTAGTAATAGTAGTTAGAAATATTTTATTTTTCTGTCTACAATTTCTTTGTAAAAATGGTTGGATTTATTGAAATTTCAGAAGTGAAATTAATTTAAAAATAAGGAGACCAGATATGCAGTTTTCAGTCAGTAAAAATGTCCTTCTGTCTCATTTACAAAAAGTATCCAAAGTGGCTCCCACCCGATCCACAATGCCTATTTTAAACAGTATTCTTTTTGAATTGCAGGGTGATAATTTAACTCTTCGGGCTTCAGACTTTGAGATTACAATTAGTTCTAATATCCCGGTAAATGGTACTGTGAATGGTTTAATTGCTATTCCTTCACGTTTGATATACGATATTGTCAATGAAGTTGATGAAGGAGAAATTTATTTTAATGCTAAGGAATCCGGTGAAATAGAGATTCGGGCTGGCAAGGGTAAATATGAAATTATGGGTAGACCGGGTGATGAGTTTCCAACTTTGCCAGATATCAACGTTTTTAATGTTGTTGAAATTGAAAAACCAAATCTACTTCGTCTTATTCAAAAAACAATCATCGCTGTAAGCAAAGATGAATTAAAGCAAGCGTTGACTGGGGTGCTCTTTCAAATAAGAAAAAATGAAATTCGGTCAGTAGCTACTGATGGCCACCGATTGGTATGTCTTATTCGGAAAGATTTTATATCGAAGGATTTTGAAAGAGATATAATTATTCCAGTTAAATTTTTAAACCTCATCTCTGGCTATTTAAATGAGGATGGCAAGATTTCCCTGTCGATTGGCGAAAACCATGTCAAGGTAGAAGCAGATTCAGCGGTAATATTTACTCGATTAATTGATGAGCGTTTTCCTGATTATGAAAGTGTAATTCCGACTGACAATGATAAGATCATTAAAGCTGAGGTTACGGAATTGGTTGCGACATTGAGAAGAGTCGCAATTTTTGCCAATAAAACAACCCACCAAATCTCTATTCGACTTAAAGAGGGGGAAGCTGCCATCAGTACGGTAGATCAGGAATCGCGCTCGGCAGCCGATGAAAACATCGCTGTGGAATATATTGGAGATGAAATTTTGATTGGTTTTAATGTTGATTATTTGCGGGAAATAATTAGAAATATCGACACTGATAAGGTCATCATTAAATTGAAGACGCCGGTTAGCGCCAGTTTGATTTTGCCAGAAGAACAGAAAGAAAACGAAGAAATGCTGATGTTATTAATGCCGATTCGGTTGATTGATTAGTTTTTTTATGTGGGTTGATTTATACAGAACGATAATAGATGATTTTAAAAGAATTAAAGTTGTTAAAGTTTAGAAGATATTCGGATAGATATTTTCAGTTTAACCAAAATATAAATTTTATTAGCGGGATTAATGGAAGTGGTAAAACTTCAGTGCTGGAGGCAATTCACTATCTATCGTTAACAAAGAGTTTTCGCACGAATATTAATAGTGAAGCCATCAATGATGGTCAAAAGTATTTTCAGATATTTGGGAATTTTTTAAACAAACAATCCTTAGGGCTATTGATTAATTTAAATTATTCTCGCACTGACGGAAAGAGGGTAATAGTTAATGGAATACCAGAAACACGAGTCTCTGACCATATTGGAAAAATTCCAATTGTCATTCTTTCACCGGATTCGGTGCATGTGACTGATGGTACTCAGTCCGAGCGCCGCTCTTTTATTGATAAAATTCTCTCTCAGGCTTTTCAGGAATATTTTGTCAATCTGTTAGAATTTCGGAGACGTTTAAGCGCCCGCAATCAAACCTTGATCGATTATTTTAAGAAGGGCAAGAATCATTATGATGCCTTCTTTGAGTCGCAGGACGAGTTATTAGTTCAATACGCTTTAAAAATTCATACCTATCGAATGGGTTTTCAGCGTGAATTTAATCTGATTTTTCAGGACTATTTCCGCCAATTTTCTCACATATCAAAGACAGTTGAATTCCGAATCATTCCCAATATTGAAGCAGATGATGAAGAAAAATATGAGGGCTTCTGTTTGCGACGACTGAAAGAGAATTTTAGAAGAGATTTAATTTCGGGGCGTACATCAACCGGTCCACAGTATGATGAGATAAAGATAATTTTAGGGGAACATGACATAAAACCCTTTGGTTCACAAGGGGAACATAAGATTACTCAGATAGCGCTAATTTTTGCCGAAGGTAAGTATTTGGAAAAGATCAAAGATGAGCCAGTCATATATCTTCTTGATGATTTATTTGCCTATTTAGATGCGCGGCATTGTCAGAAAATTGTTGATTTTATTGGCAAGCACAATCAGGTTTTTATCACTGCGACTGATGTTAAGGAAACATTACAATATGGTTTTGAAAAACTGAAGGATGCTATGGTAATTGATATTGGCGAGGGCAAGATTAAATGAAATCCGTGGGTGAAGTTATTGACAAGCTCTTAAACATCTATGATATTGCCACTCCCGTGCGGCAGCATGAAGCGCTTTTTATCTGGGAAGAGGTCGTAGGAGAGGTTGTTGCTCGCCATACTCAACCTGAAAAGATTTCGTATGGAAAATTATATATAAAGGTCGATTCACCCAGCTGGCGCAACGAATTAAATTTTCAGAAGAAAGAAATCCTGCAAAATCTTAATGCGCGGCTGAAAAATGTAAAAATAAAGGAGATCGTCTTACGATAGGAGAAATCAAGTTTACGGACCCCTCAGCAGAGTACAGTGCTGAGAAAATTACAGTACTTAAAGGTCTGGATGCTGTACGCAAACGGCCGGCGATGTATATTGGAGATACTGGTAAGCGAGGTCTTCATCATTTAATATTTGAAGTACTCGACAATTCCATCGACGAAGCCCTTGCCGGTTACTGTACCAAGATTGTTGTAACTATCCACAAGGACAATTCTGTTAGTGTGCTGGATAATGGGCGTGGTATTCCGGTGGACATTCACAAAGAAGAAAAAAAATCTGCCCTGGAAGTTGTTATGACCATCTTACATGCTGGTGGTAAGTTTGAGCATACTACTTACAAAGTTTCGGGTGGTCTGCACGGGGTTGGCGTTTCGGTGGTCAATGCTCTTTCCGAATGGCTAACGGTTGAAGTATATCGTGATAATCAGGTTTATACCCAATCGTACAAACACGGTATTCCTCAAAATAAGGTCAGTGTTATTGGAAAAACACGCAAACGCGGGACCCTGGTTACTTTCAGAGCTGATGAAGAAATTTTCAGACGCGTGGAGATTGATCGGTTACTGGTAGAACAGCGTTGCCGAGAATTAGCTTTTTTAAATCGCAACCTGGAAATATCTCTAATTGATGAGCGCGACCAGACACAAGAAACTTTTCTGTATAAAGGTGGCTTAGTCGAATTTGTAAAATATCTGGATGAAACCCGTCCCGCTATTATCGAAAAGCCAATTTATGGTGAAAAAGAGGTCGAGAATGTCGCCGTTCAATTTGCCATGCAATATAATACCTCTTATAACGAAAACATTTTCACTTTCGTAAATAATATCAATACAATCGAAGGTGGAACGCACTTAGTTGGTTATAAAACGGCAGTCACTCGTACGCTGAATAATTACGCCCAAAAAAATAATCTGTTTAAAAAGGAAACCAATCTGCTAACTGGTGATGACGTTCGCGAGGGTTTGACGGCAGTCATCAGTATTAAAGTTCCTGATCCGCAATTTGAAGGGCAGACCAAAACCAAGCTGGGCAATTCAGAGGTAAAAGGAATTGTCGATTCGGTAGTTTCTGAAGTTTTGGCGGAATATCTTGAACGTCAACCGACCCAAGCCCGGCGAATAATTGAAAAATGTCTCAGTGCCGCACGTTCCCGCGAAGCTGCTCGAAAGGCACGCGAATTGGTGCGTCGTAAGAGCGCCCTGGAGGTTGGCAATCTCCCAGGCAAGTTAGCGGATTGTTCTACGCGCGACCCGGCATTGTGCGAACTTTATATTGTAGAGGGTGATTCTGCCGGTGGGAGTGCTAAGCAGGGACGCGATCGGCGGTATCAGGCAATTCTGCCCTTGCGTGGCAAAATTATCAACGTTGAGAAAGCTCGCATAGATAAAGCTCTTAGCAATGAGGAAATTCGTACAATCATCACCGCAGTTGGCACCGGCTTTGGTGAAGAAGAATTTTCCCTCGAGAAGCTGCGCTACGATAAAATCATAATCATGACCGATGCTGATGTTGATGGCAGCCACATTCGGACATTGCTTTTAACCTTTTTCTATCGTTATATGCGTCCGCTAATAGAGAATGGGCATATTTATATTGCCCAGCCTCCCCTCTATAAGGTTAATTATAAGCGGCAGGATTACTATGCGTATGATGAGGAAGAGCGCGATGTATTAATCAAGCGTTTTTCCAAGGATGGAAACGCCAAGATAGAGGTGCAACGCTATAAGGGTTTGGGCGAAATGAATCCCGACCAGCTCTGGAATACTACCATGAATCCAGAAACGCGTACCCTGCTTAAAATTACCGTTGAAGATGCTGCTGCAGCTGACCGCACTTTCTCGATTTTAATGGGCGGCGATGTTGAACCGCGCCGCCAATTCATACAAAAAAACGCCAAATATGTTAAAAATCTGGATATATAAACTATGACTTCGCAAGTAAATATCGAATTTCAAAGGGACAGGATCGTTACCGCCAATATTGATGAGGAGATGCGGGATTCATATCTCGATTATTCGATGTCCGTGATAGTTTCACGTGCCCTGCCGGATGTACGAGATGGTTTAAAACCGGTTCATCGCCGCATCTTATACGGCATGTCGGAATTGGGATTGGCTTATAACCGACCGACGAAAAAATGCGCCAGAATTGTTGGAGAGGTTTTGGGTAAGTACCATCCTCATGGCGACACCGCTGTTTATGATGCTCTGGTAAGGATGGCACAACCTTTCTCGCTGCGTTATCCATTGGTTGATGGGCAGGGCAACTTCGGCTCAGTAGATGGTGATAACCCCGCAGCTATGCGATACACAGAAGCTCGAATGAGTCGGATTGCCAGTGAAATGCTTAAAGACATTGAAAAAGAGACGGTAGCGTTCATACCAAATTTTGATGATTCCCTGAAGGAACCCAGCGTTCTACCAGCAGCAATTCCTTCTATTCTAATAAATGGCGCAAGCGGTATAGCGGTCGGAATGGCAACTAACATTCCGCCCCACAATCTCGGTGAAGTCTGTGATGCGGCGATATACTTGATTGAACATCCCGAAGCCACTGTCTCGGAATTGATGCAATATATCCACGGTCCGGATTTTCCGACTGGTGCGCTTATTTTAGGACGAACTGAAATTCGGCGAGCCTACGAAACCGGCAAGGGTATAATCAAGGTACGTGCTAACGCATTTGTCGAGACCAGCAAAAGCGGCAAAGAGAGCATCATTGTTACTGAGATTCCCTATCAGGTGAACAAGGCTAACCTAGTCGGAAAAATTGCAGACCTGGTCCGCGAAAAAATAATCGATGGCATCGCCGATTTGCGTGATGAATCAGATAAAGAAGGAATCCGCGTCGTTATTGAGCTGAAGCGGGATACCTTTCCAGAAGTTATTTTGAATCAGCTTTACGCTCATACCCAGCTGCAGGAAAGCTATGGTATTAACATGCTGGCATTGGTTAACGGGGTACCGCGTCTATTGAACTTACGGGAAATTTTGCAGCACTATATAGATTTTCGCCATGAGATAGTCATTAAGCGGACACGCTTTGAATTACGGGAAGCCGAAGACAGAGCCCATATTCTGGAAGGTTTGAAGATTGCTTTAGACCATATTGATGAGGTCATCGCGATTATCCGTGCTACGCGCACACCCGATGAAGCGCAAGAAAATTTGATTAACCGATTTAAATTCAGTGAGCGCCAGGCACACGCTATCCTGGATATGAAATTACAGAGATTAACCAATCTGGAAGTCAGCAAAGTTATCCAGGAATATAAAGAGACCTTAAAACTAATTGAACGCCTAAAATATATCCTGGACAATGTCAGCGAACAAATGCTGATTATTAAAAATGAACTCCAGGAAGTAAAAAACACCTATGGTGATGACCGCCGGACACAAATCATGGACGAGGATGGCGAGTTTTCCATCGAGGATATGATTGCCGAAGAGGATATGGTTATTACTATTACTCACAATGGTTTTATAAAGCGCTTCCCGGTGGATGCTTCACGACGTCAGAACCGCGGCGGTCGAGGTAGTCTCGGCGCTCAAGCCAAGGATGACGATTTTGTGCGCACTCTTTTTATCGCCAATACCCACGATTATTTGCTTATTTTTACCAATCGGGGACGCCTTTATTGGTTAAAAGTTCATGAAATACCGCGCGCCGGCAAGGGCTCACGCGGAAGGGCGATTGTCAATCTGGTCAATACCCAGCCCGGGGAACAAGTACGGGCGGTTTTGGGGGTCAAGGAATTTGACGACCAACATTTTGTCGTCATGGTGACTCAGCAAGGGTTAGTGAAAAAAACAGTATTGTCAGAATTTGGCAATCCGCGTCGCACCGGTATCAAGGCAATCACTATTAACGAAGGCGACGATTTGATTGACGCTCAAATTACCAGCGGCAACCAGGACATTATTCTCGGTACTACTAATGGCAAAGCTATTCGTTTCCACGAGTCGGATGTCCGTCCAATGGGCAGAAATGCCGCTGGTGTCCGGGGAATTACCCTTGCCGGTAAAGACGATCGGGTGGTGGGGATGGTCATTGTCCGGAGCGAAAACGCCACTATTTTAGCCGTCTCTGAGAATGGATATGGCAAGCGGTCTGATGTTAAAGAATATCCAGTTATTCGGCGCGGTGGCAAGGGGGTTATTACCCTAAAGACTTCTCTTCGTAATGGTCGTCTGGTTTCGTTGCGAGAAGTAGTAGACACCGACGATCTTATGATTATTACCGAAAAAGGTGTCTTAATTCGGCTCTCGGTTGCTGCAATTCGCACCATCAGCCGTAACACCCAGGGTGTACGCCTCATTCGTCTCGACGAAAACGATTCAATCTCTGCTGTTACCCGTGTAGTTGAAGGTGAAGAAAATGGTAATGGTGGAGAAAGCGAAAAAGGCGAAGAACTTACTATGCTGGATGATAATAGCATATCTTAAGATTAGATGACAGCAGTGCAATCACAGCCGGATGCTAAAACTATTTGGGCTAATTACCAGGCAATACTGGAAAGAGTAGCGCTAGCAGCCGGACGAGTGGGCGTTAATCCTGCCTCTATAAAGATTGTAGCGATTACAAAAACCTTTCCCGCTGAGACCGTGCGCGCTGCTTTCCGCTACGGCATTAACATTTTAGGCGAAAACCGAGTGCAGGAGGCAATTGCCAAGATAGAGCAACTCCGTGATTTGCCCCAAATTGAGTGGCATCTGGTTGGTCATCTACAAACCAACAAAGTACGCAAGGCGCTGGAATATTTTGCTATGATTCAATCCGTGGACAGTCTCCCATTAGCCCATAAGCTGAATACCGTAGCCTTGGAGTTAAATCGCAAAGTGGACGTGCTGATCGAGGTGAATACCAGCGGAGAGTCCAGCAAATTTGGCATCGAACCGTATACGTTGGCGAAATTTGTTGCTGATATGCAGCCATTAAATAGCCTGTCAATTAAGGGGTTGATGACCGTAGGACCATTGACCACAGATAGCGCAAAAGTCGGAAGATCATTTGCCCTTCTCCGCAGACTTTACGAGGAAATGCAGGGCTGGTCGCAATGCAATCTCGCTCCATGCTGGCTTTCTATGGGCATGACCGATGATTTTGAAATTGCCATCGCAGAAGGAGCCAATATGCTGCGCATCGGCAGGGGTATTTTTGGCGCTCGGAGGGATTAAAATGATCAAGCCTGACGAAATTGTAGAGCGACGTTTTCGCAAAACCTGGCGTGGCTATGACCCGGTAGAGGTCAACTATTTCCTCGAAATGTTGGCAGATGAGTTTCTCCGCCTGGAAGAGCGGGCGAACAAACTCGAAGCTCAGGCGAATGAATACGAACGTGCCCGCAAGAGTTACGATAAGATAGTAAAGGAAGCGCGCGACCGCGCTGCCCAGATTATCATCGACGCAGAATCGGTCGCCGCCAGCGTGCTAAATACCGCCCAGCACAAAAAACAACAAATCGAAGATGAAATTCTCAAATTGCGTCATGCCCGCGAGGAACTCATCTACCAGATTCAACAAGTAGTTCAAAAACAACAGCAATTGTTGGAATTGCTATCTGCCACTGAAGAGTTTGGTAACGACAATATAGACAATGCGGAGGATTAATTCATGCAGGGGGGAAATTTCTGGCAATGGCAAGACGTCATTGAAAACGCTCAACAGGTTTTCAAATCTACGATCATTACCGACATACCAGAAATTGGCAAATTGTTAACCAGTGAAAGTCTGCTGATAGAAAAAAATGTCAAATTCGGGCGGTTAGCCGATAGCCAGATTTTAATGGTCGAGCTACCACATTCTACGAATATGATTATTTGGCGTGATGCCGTACGCGCCGCGATTGATGCGGGCAGCCAGCGGTTTTTATTTATTTCATCCGCCCGTCCGGTAGCGTCACAATCTTATCCCGACGGCATAATTTTAACCGATCATATAAATCTCTCTGGTCAGAATCCTCTCGTTGGACCCAATGATGATCGTTATGGTCCGCGCTTCCCGGATGTAACGGGATTGTATGACGATGAACTCAATAAAGAAATTTTAAAAGCAGCGACCCAGAGCGGCTTGCATTTAAAATTAGGGTTAGGGTTAATACCGCAGAGTTGTTCACAATTAACCACTCTTGAACAAAAAATAATAAGCACAAATCCAGTCGATGCTATCTGTGGTCCAGTCTATGCTGCTGCCCTGACGGCGCGTCACGCTGGTCATCGTTCTACCGTTGTAGTCTTCTTCAATTTTCATTCTTCTTCAATTCTTGCCACCTGGCTTGACCAATTATCAAGAATCTTGTGATAAAAACTGACAATTAGCGGTGGCGAATGATGGCTATCATTTTCTCCTGCGGCTAATTTTGCTTGGTTTTTAAATTTTTACGCAGGAAAATATCAACTATGCGATGTCCATTGTGCACCATCTTGCTGATATTTTTTGGTACTCTCCTTTTGATATGCTGCCCTGCTAATCCCGCCGCAGCTGCTCAGACCAATCGCAACCTATCAATCCTTACCTTCTACGACCACCCCCGGATTCTCGTCTGGCTTTACCTTAATGATAATGCGCGCTTGGCAGGATTAATGGCGCCCTATGAAATTAATTGGCGCACTCAGCAGCGTTTACAGCGTAATTCAAAGATAGTGCAGTCTTTTGAGCCAGAATTGATCCCGACGGAGGCGTTGGTTGCCCAGATCCGGGCACAGGTGCTTGATTTGCGCCATTATTCGCGCTCGTTGAAAGCCTTTAGCGCCTTAATCGATGCCGAAGATTATGTCCGGCTGCAGCGACTACCGTATATAAGTCGCATAGAACCGGTAGGCATTTGCAGAAAGCAGCTGGAAGTTGAGGATCTTAATAGTTTGACAAAAAAGGCGCCAACCGCCAACAATTATCCCTACTACAACCAGCTTGCCCAGCTCAATATTCCCCGCGTACATCAGATGGGTTTGACGGGCAAAGGGATTCGGATTGGTCTGCTGGATACGGGTTTCAATCAGACCCACGAAGCATTGCAGAAAGTAATCAGTGAGAAGCATCTTATTGCGCAGTACGATTTTATTAATCGAGATAAAAATGTCGCCGATGAGGCATCAGTCGATTCTACTAAAGTTGGACTTCAATCTACCCACGGCACCGCTGTCTGGGGCTTGATTGCTGGATATAAACCGGAGGTCTACATTGGGGCGGCATACGACGCCGAATTTGTGCTGGCGAAAACAGAAAAAATAGATTCAGAGACTCACATTGAGGAGGATGATTATGTTGCCGGGGTTGAATGGTGTGATCACTGGGGGGTGGATATAATTTCGACCTCTTTAAGTTATCGTGATTTTGATGATTTTGACTATGAGTATCTCGATCTTGATGGCAAATCAACCGTAGTGACCAGGATTGTCAACTGGGCTTTTGAGCGTGGTATACTTTTTGTCACTGCTGCTGGCAATGATGCTCTTAAATACGAAGATGGCGGTTTGAGTGCTCCTGCCGATGCGTTTGGCGCTCTGACTGTCGGCGCGGTCGATAATCTGGGTATCATTGCCTATTTTAGCTCGTATGGTCCGACTGCTGACGGTCGCATCAAGCCCGACCTATGTGCATTGGGGCGGTTTAACTATCTTATTGCCAGCGGCAGGAATGACGGTTACTATTATGCCAGTGGCACCTCGTTTGCCACACCGCTAATTGCCGGCGCTGCGGCTCTTGTTCTCCAGCGGTTTCCTAATCTTACACCAGCGGAGATTATTGCTCGCCTGAAACAGTTTGCCGATCGCTCCCAGAATCCAGTCGTTCCTTATGGCTGGGGCATTCCAGATGTCTATCGCAGCGTTACGGAAACGCTTTGGGTAGATTATGAAGGTAGAAGTCCTAACCCCACTGAAATTATTGCTTATCCCAATCCGGCGAACGAAGCAGTGAAGCTGCAATTTATCTGGCACCGGTCTCTGCCGGTAGCTGAACCGGCATATCTGCAAATTTACAATCTGCGCGGTGAAGTAATATATGAGCGGCTACTGGCGAGCGATTATTTTCAAAAGCGGGAAATAATTGAATTCCCCTTACGGAATGTGCCCAACGGCATTTATTTTGTGCAGCTTAAAAATAAGGCTTATGCCAAAAAGGGGAAATTTGTGGTACTGCATTGAGATAGCTTGACAACCTTTTAACCCACCCACAATCTAAACCTGGAGATGTTGACGATATGGAAAAAGACGAAAAAGAAATAATCGAGCGAATTTTGGGTGGAGATAAAATGGCTTTCGGAATCTTGATGGAACGATATGGCGAAAGGGTTATGGGCTTAGCCTTCCATTTTACCCGTAATCATCAGGACGCCGAAGACCTTTATCAGGAAACATTTTTGAAAGTCTATTGTAACCTGCCCAACTTTAGATTCGAATGCGAACTGTTTACCTGGATATATCGCATTATCGCTAACCAGGCATTCAACCTGTACAATAAGCGTAAGCGGATGAGGCTAGCAGATTCAGGCGAAGACGATCATCTCTGGGAAACCATACCTGGCGAAGCTGAAGAAGAAGCTGACCAGGCAACCTTTAATCTTGCTCTGCGTCAACAGATCGACCACGCCCTCCGCCAGCTTTCAGTCCAACAGCGCGTCGTTTTTGTTCTCAAGCATATTGAAGGGAAAAAATTGAAAGAGATTGCTGCCCTATTGGATTGTACCGAAGGTACCGTCAAGCGCTATCTCTTTCGAGCGACGCGTAAACTACAAAGCCTTTTGGCAACTACATAGAGGAGATATTATGCGACACGATAAAAAATTTGACGAATTATGCTTACTGTACTTTTATCAGGAATTAAGTGAACCAGAGGTGGCACTTTTTCGGAAGCACCTGCAAAAATGCCCAATTTGCCAGGCTGAAATGCGTCGGCTGGAAGCGATGCAAGCGAAAATGGCTCATTTTCCTGAAGAAAAACCCCATCCTGCTCTCCTGGCGAATTTAAATCAACGTATTTTATCTGCAATTGATAAGCCGACGCCCGAGACCGTTGTACCGAAAATCGGTCGCTGGTTAGAAGCGTTGGGCGATTGGGTATTCACCACGCTGGCGAAACCGCGTTATCAGCTGGCAACCATCGCGGCGACCTTTCTTTTGGGTATTGTGGTTGGGAAGATTTGGTTAAGCTCCGGATTGCGTCACAACCCCGATATGTTAGCCAATTTAATCAACTACAACTATCAGATGACGGATACTGAGAAGGAGAACCTGCAGAAAGTAATGGCGGGCTACCTTTTGCGCTCGAACGGTGTAGAGATTAACGACCTTTTCCAGACGGAAAGCACACCCAGCGCAGGTGGTTTGGTCGAGGTAAACGTAAAATTGTCCAAAGATTTAGCCCTAACGGGCGGTTTAGATGACCCAACCATCCAGAGTCTTTTAATGTACACGGCTCGTCAGGAAAAAGATACGGTTAGACGACAACGCGCCGTCCGCTTGTTGACCCAGGCTGCTTCCAATCCAGCTATTAAAAAGACTCTGACTGCTGTGATGCTCCATGATGAACTCGAGAGGATCCGCCTTGCAGCGGCACGCTCACTCCAGGATGAAGTTTTGGACGCCGATTTGCTCGAGGCGTACAAGGCAGTTGCCCTCCACGACGGGAGCGTCGAGATGCGACGAATGGCGATAAACCGACTCATCCGCTATGAGTCCGAAGATATTATACCCGTTCTGGCATTGATTTCGGCACGGGATAGCGATGAGAACTTGCGCAATCGTGCGCAAGGCGCCTTAGATAGATTGTTTGTGAAGTATCAAAAAAATAATAGCAGGTTAAATCCATGAAAACCAAGATTTATTTAGCAACATTACTTATCCTGGTGAACATTGCCCGGGGACAAAATGTCAATATCACGCACGATGGGACGCGCTTTAAAGGTGAAATAATTAAAACTTTCCCGGTATCGGATGGTGGCGCTCTGGATATGAAAGTCTCGGGTGGCGATATCACTATAACTGGTGAAGAACGGAACAGTGTTGAGATAACGGAGGCATTTCGGATTAACGCCCATACGGAAGCCGATGCCCGCGAGATTTTACAAGCTGAGCAGACCCGTTACCTGCAACGGGGCAACACTATTATCATCCAGACCTCTCCCCAGCGCTCGCGGCGCTACAGTAGCGACTTTAAGGTTAAAATTCCCCACGAGTTTGACCTGCAAATTTCTACTTCCGGCGGCGACATTGATGTTTCCATGGTTGGTGGCAATCTAAATCTCAACACCAGTGGTGGTGATATTGAGATGTTTGGTCTTAAAGGGCGAATGACAGCGCGGACTTCGGGCGGTGATGTAAGCCTGACGCGCAGCGCTGGCAATGTCACTCTCTCGACCTCTGGTGGTGACCTGGCGATTCGTGAGTTTGCGGGAGATATAAACGCAACCACCTCCGGCGGTGACATTGATTTGAAAGATGTACAGGCAAATGGACAGGTGTCGACCTCGGGTGGAGATATTAATTTGCTTGGAGTGAAATCTAAAGCCTTCAAGGCAGTTACTTCCGGCGGCGATATTGGTGCCGATAAAATTGATGCCGATCTATTCTTGCGCACTTCCGGCGGTGATTTGGTAATAGGAGAGATTAAAAATAACCTTGAGGCGCATACCTCCGGTGGCGATGTGGACATAAGAAAGGTCGAAAAGAACCTGAAAGCCTCTACTTCAGGCGGCGACATTCGCGTGGGAGTCGTCATGGGCTATTGCGAATTGCGCACTTCCGGCGGGGACATTGAAATTGGCAAAACGCTGGACCTGCTCGCTTATACTTCCGGCGGGCACATATTGGTGAATGGCGCGCTCGGTACGGTTGAGGCGCATACCTCCGGTGGTGATATCGAAACTCACAAGCTGTATATAAAAGGTGTCAGCAATAATTCCCTTAATCTCGAGACCTCGGGCGGCAATATTTTGGTGTATGTACCCGAGAATCTCCCCGCCAATATTGACGCGGCGGTTATTATTAACAAGCACTGGAATACCGATGCCGGTATAAACTCAGATTTTCCAGTTAAAATTGTCCGGGAAGAAAAGGGCTCTCGCCTCTACCTTTACGGAAGAGGAGTTATTAACGGCGGTGGAGATATAATTAAACTACGGACAGTGGATGGCAGAATCCGCATTATTAAATCAACCGTAACAAAGTAAGGAAACAATAATGCGAAGAAAAGTAACTCTTGTGTTAATTCTGTTGGTGAGCATAGTCCTGGGCGAAGAGCTCAAGCACGAACGCCATGACATTCCCTATAAAGGTGAACATGAACTGGATGTTAGTATTGCATTCGGATTGGGTCGCCTGAATATAAAAAATTGTACCGATGAAAATTTCCTTTTACGTTCCGAGATGATTTATAGCCATGAGTACTATCGTCCGAATGTAGTTTATAAAGTTCTGGCTAATCGAGGACGTTTACGCCTCGAGACTAAAAAGTTTGCTAAGGACGAAGTCTATAGCCGCGATAAGAGCCGCCACTATACCGATAAAAACACCTGGGACCTGGAATTTACCACTAAAATACCATCAACTTATGAGATAGATCTCGGTCTGGGTGAGGGGCTATTGAATTTTAGCAACATACGGCTCCAAGATTTGCGCCTACAGTGTGGCTTGAGCGATGTTAAGATGAATTTTAATGTAGCTAATCAGGAAAACTTGCGGACGATGAATATCAGCACCGGACTGGGAAGTGTCGAAATTCGTGGTCTGGGCTATGCCAATATGGAACGCTTTGACATCGAATGTGGTCTGGGCGCCACCAGTCTATATTTTGATGGGAAAGCTCAGCAAGATGCCCGCGGCAAAGTGCGCGTCGGTTTGGGCTCAGTTAAAATCATCATGCCTGACGATGTAGCAGTCGAAGTACGCGCCGAAAGTTCCTTCCTTTCCTCGTTAGATTTACGGGGTTTCGATAGAGTCGGTGAAAAAATTTATCGCAGCGGCAACTGGCGCTCAGCCAAACGCAAAATCTATATGGAAATTGAAGTTGGATTAGGCAGCGTAGATTTCCAGTGGCTGGATTGAGAAGCTTGTTTTCAATAAGAGCATCATCCCTCTCGGGCATTGATTTTTATAAGAGGCAATTTTAAGCCAGATAATTCTCGCGAATCAGCAATAAAATATTAGAGTGCGAGACGATTAAATACTTTCTGTTCTCTAATTCAATTTCGATAGCTGCTTTACGCAGAAAGATGGCATAGTCTCCGGCCTGTGCCTGGAGCGGCAGATAACGCGGCTCATCATTCTTTTCCTCCCAGGGCTCATCATCCAAATCGGCCGTATAGGGAATTGGAAATCCCGGACCCGTTTTAATGATATAGCCGCCCTGTACCTTTTCTTTTTCTTTTACTCCTGGTGGTAGATAAAGCCCCGAAGGCGTTTTTTGCTGGTCTTCGTCGGGCTCTATTAGAACCCGGTCTCCGATTAATATTATCTCGCGTCCTATTGCCATCATAATAAATTTACCAGTTGATAAAGCTATAAACCAATAGTTCTGTCATGAGTTGCATTAGAACTGTCATTGTCTATGCTGCTATTCTGCAAGAGGACACGTTTTCAGATTATTTGAAAGCGGGTTAGCATAAAGAGGGCTGCCAACTCTAATGGACATTGCTTAAATTGTAACGCTTGCAGTAAAAAGTTTTTTAATGGTTGAACTGTTGTATCAATAATTTGAGGAGTGAAAACCCGTGACAACCAAACCCTATGACCTGATCATCATTGGCGGTGGTCCAGCTGGCTTGACGGCTGGGATTTATGCGGCACGAGAAACGTTAAATGTGCTTTTACTGGAGAAGTCAATAACCGGCGGTATTCCGGCGATGGTTGATTTCATTGAGAATTACCCCGGCTTCCCCGATGGGATAAGCGGCATGGAGCTCATGCAGAAAATGCGGACACAAGCCGACCGCTTCAAGTTACAGGTCGAAGAATTTTCAGAAGTGGAGTGCATTACTCCGGACAAGCAAATATTTCGCATTACTACTGAGAACAAGCAATATTTGAGTCGGGCGGTGATAATCGCCAGTGGTGGCGTGCCCCGTAAATTGGAAGTGCCCGGAGAACAGGAGTTTTCGGGACGCGGGGTCTCCTACTGTGCCACCTGTGATGGTCCCCTTTTTCGAGATGCGGATATCATCGTCGTCGGTGGTGGCAATGCTGCGGTGCAAGAAGCGCTCTATTTGACGAAATTCGCTCGTCAGGTGACGCTAATTCATCGGCGTAATCAACTGCGGGCGCAGCCGATTTTGCAAGAGCGCGCTTTTCATAATGAAAAAATCAAAATTGCCTGGGATTCCGTCGTGGCCAATATTTTTGGTGGCGACCAGGTTGAAGGAGTGACTATCCGGAATGTGAAAAGCGGTGAAAAAATCAATTTACCAGCCCAGGGAGTCTTCATCTTTATCGGTTGGCTGCCCAATACCGGCTTTGTGAAGGAATTATTGGCATTGGATGATGAGGGACATATCATCACCGACGAGAATATGCAAACCTCTGTGCCGGGGATCTTCGCGATTGGTGATGTGCGTTCTAAGCCTTTTCGCCAGATAGCCAATGCGGTTGGGGATGGCGTAATCGGTGCCTTAGCTGCATCCAAATATCTGGAGAGTTTATCATGAAAAAAAGAGGAATGATTTACGGTCACCTCTTGCTAATACTAGGACTAATCGGCTCTAACCTCATTGGCCTTGAAGCTGAAGAGTGTACGACTGGTTTGGCACGGCCGGAAGCTACCGCTAATGGTAGAAGCCTCTTGTGGAAAAATCGCGACTCAAGCAATCGAGCCAACGCCCTGCATTTTTTCCGAAGTGGCAGTTTTTCGTTTTTAGGGCTAATCAATGCTAACGACACGACCCAGGTGTGGGCAGGTGTTAACAACTACGGTTTTGCAATTATGAATGCCGAAGCCCTCGATATGGCTGTTCCTGGAGAGGAAACAGGTTATGATGACGAGGGCTTTTTAATGAAAATGGCGTTAGCGCGCTGTCGCTCTGTGCAGGATTTTGCCGAAATGCTCCAGAATAGCAACAGGTCCGGTCGCAAGGTGACCAGTAATTTTGGAGTAATAGATGCCCAAGGTAATGCCTGCTACTTCGAAGTCGGTAACCATGAATTTTTTCGCTTCGACGCCGCCCCAACAGCGGACGGTTATGCTAATCGTGCCAATTTTGCCTTTCGCGCGCGCGGCCAGGAAGGTTATGGCAAAATTCGTTACCAGCGTGCTAACAGTTTATTCCGCCAGGCAGTCGCCCAGCGCCAACTCAACGCTGCCTTTGTTATTACCAGGGTAGCAACTGATATCGAATTGCCCGATTCCATGATCATTAAATCAGACAATCCACGCCGCTGGCGACAGACGCAGGAGACCATAAACCGTTATCGAACTGTGGCGTGCGCCGTTTTTGAAGGCGTTTTACCACAAGAAGATTCGCGCCTGACGACTTTCTGGATAACGCTGGGAGAACCAGCCTTATCACTATCCATACCTCTCTGGGTATATGCCAATGAGGTGCCGGTTCTGTTCGATTCCGCCGGTGTCTCCCCTTTAAATGAAGCTTTTACTAAGATTAGAGAATATGTCTATCCCGATAGCGCGGCACCACGCTTGCTTGACATCCAGCGCTTATCGCATGTGCAGGAACTGCTGGCGCCAGTACAGAAACAGATTTTTAAAATGACCGAACAAAAGCTGGTTATCTGGCGTCGCCGTTTGCCACCAGCAGCACAAGTAAGCGCATTTCAACAGCAAATGGCTCTTCTGGCGTATAACACAGCCTGTTATATTTGTAAAAAAATTCTCGGTGTACAATAAGGTCTTAAAGTAAGGGAGCAGAAATGCATAAACAGTCGGTTTTTTCTTCATCGCTAATACTGATACTGTGCCTATTGCTTGTCGGTTTCCCAACTAAGCCAGCGACGGCGAGCATTTTCAATTGGCAACGGCTGTATCTGAAAGCGCAGTTGCCTTTTGACCAGCAGGTCATTAAAGGTCGGCTCGATAATGGCTTGACTTATTACATTCGACAGAACACCAAACCGGAAAAACGCCTTGAATTACGCTTGGTAGTTAATGCTGGTTCGGTACTTGAGGATGACGATCAGCAGGGACTGGCGCACTTTTTAGAGCACATGGCGTTTAATGGCACTCGCCACTTTGCCAAACAGGAACTGATTAATTACATCCAGTCCATAGGGATGCGTTTTGGTGCCGACCTGAACGCCTATACTTCTTTCGACGAGACAGTCTATATGCTGCAAATTCCCACCGATAATGATTCTCTGCTGGAAAAAGGTTTTATGATATTGAGCGATTGGGCGCATTTAGTTTCCCTCGAAAGTGAAGAGATTGACAAGGAACGCGGAGTCATTAAGGAAGAATGGCGTCTCTCGCGGGGCGCCGAGGCGCGTCTTGAGGACAAACAACTACCGTTAATTTACCAGGGCAGCCAATATGCCAATCGTTTGCCTATTGGTCAGATGGCAGTTATTGATACCTTTCGCCATGAGCGGCTGCGCCAGTTTTATCAGGATTGGTATCGTCCCGACCTGATGGCAGTAATTGCTGTTGGAGATGTAACTCCGGATCGAGTAGCCCGTTTGATTCAAAAATATTTAGGCAATATTCCTCCGCGTCCGGCCTTGCCGCCACGCATTTTCTATTCCATTCCTGACCATCAGGAAACACTTTTTTCGATCCATACGGACCCAGAGTTGACCACTACATCTATCCAGGTCTTATTCAAGTTCAATGCTCAATCTGAACGGACAGTTGGTGACTACCGCGAACGTATTATCGAATCCCTTTATAACACAATGCTGAATAATCGGCTGAGCGAGCTGGCACGCCAAGCCGACCCACCCTATTTGCAAGCTTATTCGCAAAAAGGACGCCTGTCGCGTGCCAAGGAGTATTATTTGATTGGGGCGACAGCCCATGAAAATCGCACTGACCGCGCCTTAGAGACTATTATGACCGAAATCCAGCGCGTACGTCTTTATGGATTTACGGCTACCGAACTGCAACGCACGAAAGATAATTTTTTGCGACAGATGGAGGAAGCTTACCGCGAGCGTGTAAAAACCAAATCGGCTGATTACGCCGCAGAATACATTCGCAATTTTTTAGTAGATGAGCCCGTACCGGGCATCGCGTTTGAGTATCAGATGTATAAAAAATTGATTCCTGGGATTACTCTCAAGGAGGTGAATTTTGTTTCCCAGCGCTGGATAAGTGAACAGAACCGGGTGGTGCTTTTTGCGGCGCCCCAGAAAGCAACGGTGAAAGTACCGACTCCCGCCGAACTTCTCAATATAATGCAAAGCGTCAATCGCAAGGAGATTTTAGCCTATATTGACAGGGTTCCAGACCAGCCGCTTGTTAGTAAACTAAAGCATAAGGGCAAGGTTATCAGCCGGCGTCTGCTACCGGAAATAGATGTCATCGAACTTGTTCTTAATAATGGAGTGAGAGTGATTTTAAAGCCCACCGATTTTAAAAATGATGAGATTCTCATGGCAGCCTACAGCCCCGGGGGCAATTCATTGGTTCCCGATACTGATTATGTCGCAGCAGCGACTACTATCCCAGTTGTGGGAGAGAGTGGGGTCGGCGATTTTGGTATTGTGCAGTTAAATAAAAAACTGGCTGGAAAGCTCGTGCGGGTCCGTCCAGGATTAAATGATATCACGGAATCCTTTTCGGGATCAACCACGCCCGCCGATTTTGAGACGATGTTGCAGTTGATTTATCTCTATTTTACGGCACCACGCAAAGATACGACGGCATTTCGCTCCTACCAGAAGAAGCTACAGACGATGCTGGAGAATCGTGCTGCTGATCCATACGCGGCTTTTTCAGACACGGTGCGTGCCGTCCTGACGCAGCACCATTATCGCAGTCGCCCCTGGACATTAGCCACGCTCAGGGAATTAAACCTAGACAAATCATACCGTATTTTTCTTGACCGTTTTGGAGATGCCAGCGACTTTACCTTTTTCTTTGTTGGTAATCTCGATATGGCGAAAATGCCTGACCTGATTGCACGCTATCTCGGCGTGTTGCCTACCTTGAATCGCCGCGAAAACTGGGTAGATGTTGGTATATATCCCCCGCAGGGTATCATTTATCGCACCGTCAGACGCGGTATAGAAAAACAGTCCTATGTGGAAATTCATTTTACCGGTCCGTTTGTCTGGTCGCGCGAGAGTCGTTACCAGCTGGCTGCTCTGGCGGAAATTCTGCGCATGCGCCTGCGCGAACAGGTGCGCGAAGAAAAGGGCGGCACTTACGGCGCCAGAGTGAGTCAAAGTAGTAAGCAATATCCCCATTCCGAGTACGACCTCAGTATTAGCTGGGGCTGTGCCCCAGAACGTGTCGAAGAACTGGTGGGGGTGGTCATGGGCGAAGTCGAAAAATTGCGATCAGCGCCAGCAACTCCAGCGGAATTGCAGAAAATCAAAGAGACTCATCTGCGCACTTACGAATTGAATCTGAAAGAGAATAGATACTGGCTCGACATTTTGCATTTTTATTATTTTAACCAGGAAGATCCGCGCCAGGTTTTAAAGTATCCTGAATTAGTACAGAACCTGACGGCTGAGAGCTTGCAGGCTGCCGCACAGTGTTACCTGAGTCGAGATAACTACGTGCAGGTAGTTCTTTTTCCTGAGAAATAAACCAATATTTTTCTGTCAGGAAAATGATTTTTGCAGCTTGTCAAGCCAAAGGGCTGGGATTAAATTAAACTAGTCTAATAAGCGACACATTAGTGATAATTAAGACAATTAATCTCAGTAAAAAGTTTGGTAAAATCTGGGCGGTGAGAGATCTGAATTTGGAAATTGACGCCGGTCAGATTTTCGGCTTTCTTGGACCAAATGGTGCCGGCAAGAGCACAACCATAAGGATGCTTATGGGTTTAGTCAAGCCAAGCCGTGGCACAATCGAGCTTTTCGGTCGAGACATACGCCAGCAGGGAGCGGGAGTCTATCGCCGCATCGGTGCCTTGGTGGAGAAACCAGATTTTTATCTCTACTTATCCGCCTGGCGCAACCTACAACTCCTGGGCGATTTATCGGGAGGTATAAGCTCGCAGCGGATAGCTGAGGTTTTGGAGATTGTCAGACTATCCGAGCGAGCTCGCGATAAAGTCAAAAATTATTCGCACGGCATGCGTCAACGTTTAGGTATTGCTCAAGCCCTTTTGCATGATCCGGAATTAATTATTCTCGATGAACCAACCAGCGGTCTGGATCCGGTTGGGATCAAGGAGATTCGCGACTTAATAGTTACTTTGGCGCGTGATTTTGGGAAAACTATATTTCTGTCATCACATTTATTGCATGAAGTCGAACAAACCTGTACACACATCGCGATTATAGACAGAGGCATGGTAGTAGTGCAGGGTGAAGCCAGGCGACTTCTTGGAGCAAGCGATTACTTTGTAACCGAAATTGTGGTAGATGATGTTGAAAAAGCGTTGAGAATCTGCCATGATAGCCAGTGGATCAAGAAAGTCGAAGTAAAAGACCGCACCCTAAAGGTACAGATCATTAGTGCTGACCGCCCGAATCTTGTTAAAGATTTGGTCACCGGCGGTGTCGCCGTTCAGGCTGTCATACCACGCACCTCCCTTGAGGATTATTACCTTTCATTGGTGCAAAGTTCGGACTTATAATAATGACTCCGTTCATCAAAACAATCCGCTGGGAACTGGTAAAAATCTTCAGTAAATGGCGCACTTATATTGGTTTTGGAACTATCCTAATCTTAGTGCCGCTTATCATGGTTTTAGTGCGCAAGTACGGTATAGATATCGAGAATGAGGCATTGCGCTCGTTTCAGGGGGCCTTTGATTATATTGGCTCGGTGACAAATGGCTTGTTGGTTTCGTACTTTTTGATGAATGTGCTCTGGATTCACTTCCCCTTTTTCATTGTATTGGTGGCTGGTGATATAGTTGCCAGTGAAGGTGCCAGCGGAACCTTTCGGATACTTCTAACTCGCCCACTTAGTCGCTTTGAAGTGATTACCGGCAAGTTTATCGCAACCTATGTTTATACATTAGCGATTGTTCTATTCCTGGGATTGGTGAGTGTCGGCTTGGGAATAGCGATTGTGGGTGGTGGCGATTTGCTTGTTTTTAACAAAGGAATTCTGATTTTTTCTCAGGGGGAAGCACTCCCGCGTTTTCTAATTGCCTATTTAGTTGCGTCGGTTATGCAGATGACGGTTGGGGCACTGGCGTTCCTATTTTCTACCTGGACAAGTAACGCAGTCGGTCCGATTATAGGTACTTATGCCGTGATTGTGGTGTCCTATATTTTATCTGTATTACAAATCGATGCTTTACAGGCAATTCGTCCTTATTTGTTCGTGACTTATTTCAATGTTTTCTTTGTACCTTTTAATGTGCCCGTACCCTGGCGAATGATAGCCGTGCAGCTTGGAAAACTCGGCATTTTTATTCTGATTTTCTATGCACTCAGTGTTGTAAGTTTCATTAGAAAGGATATAAAAACCTGAAAGTCGGCTTTCGTTTATTGGCGTTTTTTGCAATAGCGTTGCTAGCCGGTACCGGATTTGGTCTGGCGCAGCCACCAACAAGTCAGATAATCGCCAGGGTAAGTGAACAGTTTGAAGCATTGCAAGATTATGTGGTTACGCTCAGTGCTCAGATTGAGGTGCCCAATTTCCGCATGCCATGCAAAGAAGTCATAGTCTGGTACAAAAAGCCTGATAAATTCAAGTTTAAATCCAGTGGATTTTTATTGATGCCGAAGTTCCGATTTTTACCGGGCTCGTCAAGCTTCCTAAGCGATTCACTGGATGTGCGTCTGGTGCGAACACAACAGGATGATGGCATCACTTATTATGTCGTCGTAGCAAAGCCAAAGCCGTGGGTTCAGCAGAAAAATTCGCCTGATTTAGAAATATTTGTCAACTCTCAACGCTGGACGGTAGATCGCATAGTTATTAAGAGTGCTGACATTGGCATGAGCGAAATCCGCAATGTCTATTTCCGCCTCGGTGACTTCTGGTTGCCGGAGACGACCCGCGTGGTATTTGAGATGCGCGGCAGCATTCCTGCACATGAAACTCCTGATTTTAATCGTTTTTTTGTCGCGCCGGAGTATTTGAAAAATAATCGTGGCGAATTGCTGCGGGGGCGAATGCTTATAACATTTGCTAATTATCGGCTCAATATTGGTTTGAGCGACGAGTTCTTCAAAGAGAAAAATCGTGAATAGCCAGTTTTTGGCTTTCTATGAGGAAATGTGTAAAATATTAGAACTCGAGTTATGAGGCGAAATCCCCTGCTGTTTAAGCAGAAAGGTAAGGCGAACATGACGAATCTCGAATTAACTATGCTGGGTATTTTAGTGGAAGGTCCCGCCCACGCTTATAGTATTGCCAAAATTGTGGAGGAGCGCGGTATTCGTGACCGCACCCCAATTGGTTTTTCGACTATCTACTCCGCTCTTAATAAATTACAGCGCGCGGGTTATCTGCAAAGTAATTTCGAGCCTCAGGCTAACCTTCCAGGGCGACGCATTTATAGTCTCACTGAACGAGGGCAAAACATTTTTTATAGTGAGATTTTAAAAGCGCTTTCTCAACCGCAGCGTGCCCCCAGCTTATTTGAAACCGGTCTCAGTTTCGGTCAATACCTTAAAAAGGAGCAGATTAAGGAAGCGTTGACAATATATGAAGCCGAATTAGGGCGCCTTATACAGGCAAAAGTCAGAGAGTTGACCGCCTGCGATGTCAATGACCAAATCCGCCGCGCCCTATTAACACGTCCCCTCACGCTCTGGCAAGCGGAACGCAAATGGATACGAGAACTATTGAACTTGCTTTAAATTAATTAGAGAAGGAGGCGCTCCTATGGCGCATTTGACTAATTGGATTGACTATCTTACGGCTCATCCCCTAATTGGCGTGGCGATTCTGGTCATTTTGGTACTTTTCGTCGGCATGGTATTGGCCAAGTTGCTCGTCTGGTCAATCATCTCATTTATTCTATTGGTGCTGGCAATCGCCGTGACCTATCAGGTTTCGCAACCCAGAACTATTTTGAAAAAAGTTCAGGAGGGAATTGAGTCTGTGAAGGATGAAATCAAGGGTGACAAAACAACTCGTCATTTGCAGAAGGAAGTAAAAAAGGGGATTAATAATCTCAATAAGGAGTTGAAAAAATAGTCTTTCTGCTTCAGCTTAACGTTACAAATTTTAAACGCATTATAGAAGGAGTTCTTATGCTACAATATCCCCCCGAGCCATTTCGCATCAAAGTAGTCGAACGTATCAAAATTCCAACAATGACGGAAAGAGAGCAACTATTGCAAAAGGCATTCTATAATGTCTTCAATATTCCCGCCGAGAAAGTCTACATCGACTTGCTTACAGACAGTGGCACCGGTGCTATGAGTGACAACCAGTGGGCTGGGCTACAGGTCGGTGACGAAGCCTATGCCTGTTGCCGTAATTGGTACCATTTTGAAGACACAATCCGGGAATTGACCGGCTTGAAGATTGTCGTGCCTGTCCATCAAGGGCGCGTAGCGGAGAACCTGTTGTTCACCGCGCTCGATACCCTCGGAAAAATTGTCATCAATAATAATCACTTCGATACCACGCGGGCGAATGTGCTGGCGCACGGCGGCATACCACTTGATTTAGTCATACCCGAGGGGCGCGATATTCTTTGCGATCATCCCTTCAAGGGCAATATGGATGTAGAACGCTTAGAACAAACCATTCGTGAGCATGGACCCGAGAAAATTGCCTTGGTGATGCTGACGATTACGAATAATTCTGGTGGTGGTCAGCCGGTTTCCATGAGCAATATTCGGGCGGTCAAAGAAGTCGTCTCCCGTTACGGCATCCCTCTTTTTTTCGATGCCTGTCGTTTTGCTGAAAACGCCTACTTTATCAAGCTGCGTGAACCGGGCTATGCTACCAAGTCGGTGCGTGGAATTGCCCGGGAGATGTTTTCTTATGTAGACGGCTGTACGATGAGTGCGAAAAAAGATGGCTTGGCAAATATCGGGGGTTTTTTAGCATTAAATGATGAGCAGCTGGCGGAGCGTATAAAGACCGAGCTGGTGCGAATCGAAGGCTTTTTGACCTATGGCGGCTTGGCAGGGCGTGATTTAGAGGCAGTGACGCGCGGCTTGGTTGAGGTTCTCGACGATGAATATCTGGAATATCGCATCAAG
This sequence comes from Fidelibacterota bacterium UBA2242, assembly GCA_002347855.1. Lineage (GTDB taxonomy): Bacteria > Fidelibacterota > UBA2242 > UBA2242 > UBA2242 > UBA2242. Next base: position 56,187 of record DDYE01000008.1, on the reverse strand, counting down.
CAAGTGCAGTATCTTGGTGAACTCTTGCTGGCGAATGCAGTGCCAATTCTTCGCCCCACTGGTGGCCACGCCGTTTATTTAGACGCCAGGCGTTTTGCTCCTCATGTTCCGCCGGAACAATTTCCGGGGCAAGCGATCGTGGTGGAACTTTATCGGCGTGCTGCTGTCCGCGCCGTTGAAGTGGGCAGCTTTATGTTTAATCAGACCGACCCGGTCACGGGCGAAGCTCTTCATCCGCCGATGGAATTGGTACGTCTGGCGATTCCGCGGCGCGTTTACACTGAAACCCATTTGCGTTATGTAGCCGAGGCAGTGATTGCGCTGTATCAAGATCGTAACAGTATCAGGGGCATGCGCATTATCGGGCACGGTAATTCAAGCCTCAGACATTTTGTAGCACAATTGACCTATGTGGAATAATGTTTATATAAGGAGTCACGATGCGCCGAATTTTCATTGTTTTTCCTTTATTGCTGATGTTTATTAAGGTGAGTATGGGGAACGAGTCACCACTTCCAATTATTCCGAAGCCCCAGACAATCGAATTTAAATCTGACCAATTTTCACTGGGCACTTCTCAGTTTATAGTGATGGTAGCCGAGGGCGGTATCTCCCTCTCCGAGCAGGATGTTCAGTGGTTGCAGAGTGAAATAACCAATAAATGGGGCATAAAAATTGTTCCCCAGGGGAGTGTTTCTCTTAAAGCGAAGACCCTACATTTGATCCTTGATTCCGAAAAGCAATTGGCAGAGCACTATATTAGTCGTTCACTTTTACCAGAGATGGTGAACGAGGGTTATTTCTTAGACATTGGTCAAGATACAATCAGGGTGCTGGCAGCTGGACGACAGGGATTGTTTTATGGCATAGTTACGCTGGTACAACTGCTGCGTGCTGCCGATGATAAATCTCTCCCCGGTGTTCTAATTACGGATTATCCAGCTTTCGCCTGGCGCGGCGTTTCCGATGATATCAGTCGCGGTCAGGTTTCTACGATGGACAATTTTAAGAAAATTATTCGCTTTTTAGCCGAGCACAAGTACAATATCTATATGCCCTATCTTGAAGACCTTTTACAAATGGAGCATCATCCGCACATTGGCGAAGGACGGGGCGCCCTTAGTCGGGCTGAAATTGCCGAACTGCAAGCTTATGCGCGTGCCTGGCACGTTGAGATAATCCCGATTTTCCAGACGCTGGGGCATTTCGAGAACATTCTGAATCTACCGGAATATACCCGCTACGCCGATTACCCGGGGGCGGCATCACTAAATGTACTCGATGGAGCTGCCGGCAGATTTTTATTTGGAATGTTGGATGAAATCCTGCCATGGTTTGATTCACCGTTCTTTCATATTGGTGCTGATGAATCCTGGGATGTTGGTCTCGGCGCGACACGCGAGGCTGCCACTAAGCTGGGTGTTGCTAAGCTGCATGCTGACCATTACAATAAAGTTTATCGAAAAGTCCGCGAGCACGGCAAGCAGGTGCTTATGTACGGCGATATTATTCTGCGCCATCCCGAGATACTCAGCCAGATTCCGAAAGACATTAAAATTGTTGATTGGCACTACTCACCTTCCGATATTTATCCTTCGGTCAGGCAATTTGCCGATTCCAGTTTTCAGGTGCTGGTCTCACCCGCCATTCATAACTGGCATAATCCCTTTCCTAATCTTACCAATGCCTGGCTTAATATTACCAACCTTGCCTGCGAAGGCTATCGCAACGGTGCTCTGGGAATCATCATTTCCGGTTGGGGCGACTTCGGTAACCCCAATTTTCGCGAGCTCAATTATTTAGGCTACGCTTACGGCGCGGAAGCCGCCTGGAATCCACTGCAAGTCGATGATGCCACTATTAACCAGCGCTTTGCTCGACAATACTTCGGCACTGAAGATGAGCGCTTTACATCGTTATTGCTGCACCTGAATGAAATCCCCAACCAGACCAATTTCAAAGAAATCTGGCGCCAGCCATTTTACAAAAGTGACGAACAGGTTGGTCGGCTCCTGCAGCGCGCCTTACAGCTGCACCAGCATAGCGCCGCGGCGCTGCAGCTGCTTACCCAGCTGCGCCCGAATGTTATCCGCAATGCATCCGATCTTGATTACTACGCCTATGCCGCCAAACTGGGCATTTTTATGGCAGATAAACTGAGCTTTGCGCGCAGTATTGAATTGACTCGACAGACAGGCGATTCGACCGGATTATCACCACAGACCAGCCGCGCTTTGGAAATCCAGTGTTCGGAGCTGATTCATAGTCTGACAATTTTAGAAGAAGAATATAAAGACCTCTGGTTGCGCAGTAATCGCCCTGAAAATCTGAGCCGCATTTTGAACCTCTTTCGGCAATTGCGTGCCTACTACGAAGAAACCCGTGAGGTGATTGCCGCTGGTAGTCTCAATTTCCCAATCGAACTGACCTCGAAATTCATTACTGTCAAAACCGCCTCGAGCCTCGACAAACCGGTTACTGCATATCTCCGACGCGCTTTCACGATAGACAATATCGATAGTCTTGTCAGTGCCAATCTGCAGTTGATTGCCAATTCCCAGGCAACTATTTATTTAAACGGCGCGAAAGTAGGCAGCATAATCGCTACGCGTTCACTTTCATTGATGGTTGAAAATCAGCGCGTTGGTTGGTGGGATGCGCGTCCACAACTGGTCAACGGTCAAAATTACCTCGCGGTTGAGGTTGTCGGTTACCGGTCGCAATTGCCATCGGCGGCAAATGTTTACCTGGAATTGACCTATCACGACGGGTGCAAGGTCGTCGTTGGTAGCGATCGCGACTGGGAAGCAGCCGCGCAAGTCAAAAGTGGTTGGGAGACTGCCCGCGATAAAAATGTAAAGTGGAACAGTGCCGTTGTGTTAGATAAATGGCAATGGAAAATTTCCGCCCCGCTTTTCCAAAGAGGTTTTGCATCGCGCATTGAATTTTAAGCAGTGACTTAAATGTCTACTTTGAGCGCAGCCCGAACAAATCGGGAAGCTATAGGATAGTTTAAGAGCCTTTTTTATCAGTCTTTTTATTAGAGTTCTGGTCGGTGGGAGTCCGCCGCTCAGGCCAGAGTCTTTCCAGGCGTTCTTTAATATATTTTTCTCGACCAAGATTGGTGGGATGATAAAATACTTTTGGCTCCTTGCCATTGGGGAAATAGGGTTCTTTTAGAAAATGGTCGGCATAGTTGTGGGGATAGTGATAATCTTTGTGATAATCCAGCGCCTGCATGAGCTTGGTCGGGGCGTTGCGCAGATGCAGTGGAACGCTGGGGAGTTCGCCCTCGACGACATTCTGCCGCGCATTCACCAGCGCTATATATGAAGCGTTGCTTTTTTCGGTGCTGGCAAGATAAGTCGTGACCTGCGCCAGGACGATGGCAGCTTCGGGCATGCCAATGGCATGCACGGCTTGAAATCCAGCTGTAGCTAAAGGTAATGCCGCGGGATCAGCATTACCGATGTCCTCGCTTGCCAGGATAATCAGGCGCCGCGCGATAAAAAGCGGGTCTTCCCCTCCTTCTAACATCACCGCCAGCCAATAGACCGCCGCATCGGGGTCGCTGCCGCGTACGCTTTTTATAAAAGCGGAAATGATATCGTAATGGTAGTCGCCCTTTTTGTCGTATAAAAGATGACGATTTTGCAAGGCTTCTTTCAAAAGGTCAATTGTCAAATGCCATACTTTGTCCGCTGGCGGTGCGGCTAATTGATAAGCAATTTCTATAGCATTAAGAAGCTTGCGGGCATCACCATTGACATTATTAATCAAAAAGTCGCGCGCGTTCTGGTCCAATTCAATAGGATGTTGGCACAACAAAATGTCATTTTTCAGAGCGGTTTCAAAAATTTGTTCCAGACTTTCGGCAGTTAGTGGATTTAATTTCAGGACGCGGCAGCGCGAAAGAAGAGGGGCGATTACTTCAAACGATGGGTTTTCCGTCGTGGCGCCGATGAGGATGAGCGTGCCAGCTTCAACGGCGTGTAAAAGTGCATCCTGCTGGGCTTTGTTGAAGTGATGGATTTCGTCAATGAATAAAATGGTTGGCTTGTTTTGGCGGCGATTGTATTCGGCGCGTTCAATGGCGCTGCGCATCTCTTTGACCCCGGCAGAGACCGCGCTAATTTGCAGAAAATCTGCCTTGATAAAGCCGGAGATTATTTGGGCTAAAGTGGTCTTGCCGGAACCGGGTGGACCCCAAAGTATCATTGAAAATACTTTATGCGATTCTAGTGCCTTGGTGAGAATTTTGCCGGGACCAACAATGTGGTCCTGTCCTACAAATTCTGTTAGGCTTTTGGGCCGCATCCGTTCGGCTAGCGGTGGCAGAAAACCGGGGTGCTCATTCTTTTGGTCAAATAGATTCACGATTAGTCCAATTCATATTGCGATAAATAGGTCGGAATAGTCGTTTGCCAGGCAAAATTAGATTCGATCCGTTTGGCAAGACTTTGCGCCTGGTTTGGTTCGCCATGTACGATAAAAACATTGCGTGGGGCATGGTTGAAGCTGGAAAGCCACGCCAGGATTTCGTTATAATCCGCATGCGCTGAGAAACCAGAGATGCTTTCGATGTGGGCTTTGATCGGAATAATTTGCCCGTGGATTTTAACGCTGGGGGCGCCTTCCAGAATAGCGCGTCCCCGTGTGCCCTCGGCTTGATAGCCAATAAAAAGGATGGTGTTGTGGGGATCTGGTAGTTTATGGAACATGTGGTGCAGGATTCTGCCGCCCGTTACCATACCACTGGCGGAGATAATAATTGCCTGGCGCGTAATTGCATTCAGCGCCTGTGATTGTTCCTGAGTCTGTATAAAATGCAAATTGGCGGTTTTAAGAATATCCTTACCCTGCAGAGTCAACACTTTTGATTCCAGGTCATGGTCCTGACGATTTTTAAGGAAGATTTGCGTGGCGCTGACCGCCATTGGGCTATCGACGTAAATGGGTAGCTCGGGAATAAGCCGCTCCTCCTCCAATTCGCGGATAGTAAAAAGCAGTTCTTGCGTTCTCCCGACGGCAAAAGACGGTACCACCAAAACACCACCCCGCTCCATACTGGCATTGATGACACGCGCCAGCGCGGTTTTTAAATTCTCGTCGCCATGTAAACGGTCACCGTATGTTGACTCGACGATTAGATAATCTGTACCGAAAACTGTATGCGGATCGCGCAGAATGGGTTGATTGGGACGGCCAAGGTCACCGGAAAAGAGTAGGCGTCTGGTATGTCCGTTGCTGGATAGACGCAGGTCGGCGAATGCCGAGCCGAGGATATGTCCGGCATCCCTAAATGTCAGGGTTAAATCCTCCGCCAGACTGATGGTCGTGCCGTAGGGAATCGGTTTGAAAAGTGACAGTGCTTTGAGAGCATCTTCAGTCGTGTAAAGCGGTTTAGCAGGAGCATGTTTGCTGAACCCCTTTTTATTAGCATACTGAGCGTCTTCTTCCTGTAAGTGGGCGGAATCGGGCAACATGATTTGGCAGAGGTCGGTCGTAGCGATGGTGGCATAGACTGGTCCACGGTAGCCATCCTGCACTAAGCGCGGTAGGTAGCCGCTGTGGTCAATATGGGCGTGGGTAAGAATAACGGCATCAATTTTACCGACAGGAAAAGGAAGGGGGTCCCAGTTCCGAAGCCGCAGTTCTTTAAGACCCTGAAAAAGCCCGCAATCAACCAGCACCCTCGCATGATCGGTTTCAACTAAGAACCTGGAGCCGGTGACAGTCCCCGTTGCCCCTAAAAAGGTAATTTTCGGCATAATATTTCCCCACTAATCGACATTTACTGATGCAAAGTTAGCTCTTTTTATGAAAGGATGCAAACTGTATCAGTCCGCTGGGGATTGGGAGGATTTTTTTAGTGTGATAATAGTAGTAGTTCTTGGCTGAAAAGTGGATAACTTAGTTTAGGATAATAGTTGTTTTAATCTCTATAGGTGGTGCCACCTGAAGATATGCATATAGCCTAATTGAGTTTAGATCTGCTCGAACTTTTTAATGCCGGACAGCGTCAAACCTGCACTTTGCAATAGCTACCTTTAGAATTACACTCACAAGAACATTCAGTTTCTGAGGAAAAGTAATAGTTAACCTGATTGCTTTCACCAGTATTCAAAGCGTAAAGCTGATTAAATAGCAGGATTTGCCCGGAGAAACAAAGCGCATTCGCATCGCCATTCAGCATTTACTAAACCTTAGCCAGAATCAGTATCATAGGCCATCTGACCGATAATGTCCCGACAATTAAAAATACGTTTTCTATATCGCTGTTTATTGTAAATTTCTAGGCGATTTTTGAATATCCAAATTATAGGGGACAGGTTAATGCCTTCATTGAAAAAGTTCTTACCGCTGATTTTCATTTGTCTCATTTCTGTAACATTTTCCCAGCAAGTCACCGGTCTTTCCGGCTGGAATATCTTCCTTGACCCGGGACACAGTCAGAAGGAGAATCCGGGAATCTATGGTTACTCGGAAGCCGAAAAAAACCTGCGGGTAGCTCTCCATCTGCGCCAGCTCCTTTTAGATAATACTGATATCGATACCGTTTATTGCAGTCGCTATACCGACCAGGATTACATAGACCTGGGTCCACGCTCGACGATGGCAAATAATTTGGGCGCCAGCTGGTTTCACTCCATTCATAGCGACGCCGGCGATGCCTCGCTCAATTCCACTCTCCTGCTCTGGGGACAATATTACGACGGCCGCGAAAAAGTCCCCAACGGCGGCAAAGCTATGTCTGATATCATGGTTGTCAATCTCACCAATGGTATGCGTACCACCACCCGCGGTTCTTACGGCGATTGCACTTTCTATTCCTATAGCACCTATTGTGCTACTTCCGGTGGACCCTACCTTTCTGTTAACCGCAACACCGTTATGCCATCGGAACTCAGCGAAGCCGGTTTCCATACCAATCCCCGGCAGAATCAGCTTAACATGAATGCTGAATATAAGCGACTCGAAGCCTACACTTTCTTCTGGTCTATTCTGCAATTCCATGGTATTCCGCGTCCAAAAGTCGGCATCTTGACCGGCATTATTTCTGACCTCGAATCGGGTACACCTTTAAACGGTGCTACCGCTCAAGTCGGCGATAAAACCTATACCACTGACACCTACGAGTCCCTTTTTTACAAGTACACTACCGACCCGAATCAGCTGAGCAACGGCTTTTACTGGTTCGAAGATTTACCCAACGATACCCTTACTCTGATTGTTTCCTGCCCGCAGTATTATAACGACACTTCGCGCGTTTTCATTAAAGATAATTTCTTCACTTTCAAAGATGTACGTCTAATTTCTAAAAAACCGCCGACGGTGGAAACAACTTCTCCAGCTGATGGCGACACCAGCTTCTATATCTGGAATGACATTGTCATCAACTTCAGCCGCGCTATGCACAAAGCCAGCGTCGAAGCTAATTTCAGTCTCAGTCCCGCTGTCCCCGGCACTTTTAAATGGAAAAACAGCGATAAGCAGCTCCTCTTTCATTCCGATAGCCTGAAAGCCAAAAGCTATTACACTCTGTGCGTCGGCGGAGCCGCCATGGACAAATATGGCCATCCATTCGACGGTAATAAAGATGGCGTGGGCGGCGACGATTATGTAATCACTTTCAAAACCGGACCAGAAGACATCTTCCCACCTAAAGTCTTTAATATCTATCCTCCCCAAGTGGGCAGCAACATCGAACCCCATCCGATTATCAATATCGTCATGGATGAACTGCTCGATACCACTTCAATTACCAGCAATAGCATTACCCTTACCAGAGTTTCGAATGGCTCGTTAGTCAGTGGTAATCTGCGCTTTTATAATCTCGCTAACCGCACCGTCCTGGCATTCTTCCCCGCTGAAGCCTTGGCACCTAACGAACTCTACATCACTCGCCTCCAGCCAGGCTTAAAAGACCGCTTCGGCAATTCGACCACAGCGACCACTTCCTATAGTTTCCGCACAGGAAATTATACTTATACTAATACGACAATCATCGATAATTTTGATATCAATCTAACCACAAACTGGTACAGCCCAGAACAAAGCGGCTCAACTACCGGTTATCTTCCCAGCGTCACAAGCCGCGGCGAGAACACCACTTACATTAACCTGCTGACTGGTAGCACTAAATCCATGCAACTCAGTTATGGCTGGGACACGACTCAAACTACCTGGCTAATTCGAGAATATTTAAACACTGGTACTCCTCGCAATGTGCTCTTCGACAAATCTTACATTCTGCAGGTCTATGTCTTCGGTGACGGCAGCGGCAATAAATTCCGTTTCGCCGTAGATAAAAATTATCCTTCGACTGCTGCCAGCGATCATGAAGTCAGCCCGTGGTACGAAATCACCTGGTACGGCTGGCGACTGGTATCCTGGGATATGACCAATGATGGCTGTGGCACCTGGCTGGGCAATGGCCAACTCACCGGAACCCTGCGCTTTGATAGTTTTCAGCTGACTTACAAACCAGGTGCGCCCATTACCGGCGCCTTCTATTTCGACGACCTGCGGTTAGTCAAAAAAGTGGCGCTAGGTGTTACTCCACCACAACCAACGCTTGCCGACCAGCCATCGCTATTTCCCAATTTCCCCAACCCGTTCAATCCCCGTACAACCATACCCTTCTATCTACCGACTCGCGCCCTGGTGCAATTGGATGTTTATGATTTACTCGGCAATCATGTCACTAATTTATGTCGTGACTATCTCGAAAGCGGTTACCATCAATTCGATTTTGAGGCAGGCAAATTTGCCAGCGGGATTTATTTCTATACCCTAAAAACCGGTAGTACAACCCTCACTCGGAAGATGCAACTCATGAAATAACTTCGTATCGAAAGGATTCAGATACCCATGTTCGTGAAAATCGTTATCCTCTTGAGTAGCTGTTTGCTCTTAAATGCTCAGGAAACCACGACCAACAGACCGATTTACCAGATGGATAATAAAGAGATTGACCAGTTGCTGACGGAAGTTAGTCAAAAAAATTGGACCATCACCGAGCGGATGGAATTTTATTCGGAAAAATTCCTGGGCATGCCCTACAATTTGACTTGCGCCGGCGACGGACCGTATGCCCTTTATGAAGCCTGGCCTCTGGTTAATTTTCGCGAAACGAACTGCATGGTTTTCTGCGAACATGTCCTGGCGCTCGCAATTTCAGATAGCTGGGACAATTTCTTCAACAACCTCCAGCAGATTCGCTATAAGGATGGCATCATCGGAATGCGCACGCGCAACCATTACACAATGGCAGACTGGATGCCGGAAAATAGCTGGTTATTGGAACATGTTTCCACTAAGGTCGGTGGTCAATATGCTAAAAAGGTCACACGCACTATCTCGCACAAGAAATTTTTCGAGGATAAGGGTATTAACGATATGCGCTATGTCCTTCCCGACCGCACCATCACGCTCGATTATATTCCCAAAGAAGACTTGCTAAAAGTCCAGAACAATCTCCGCAGTGGCGACATACTGTCTTTACTCTTCGCTAATAAAACCGACATTTTCTCCGCTCACATGCTAATGGTATATGAGAAAAACGGCGCACTCATTATCCGCGAATCATCCAATAGCAAAATGACAACTTTTGATACACCCTATCGTGAATGGGTCAATTCGATTCTGCCGAAGGAGAAATACCTCGGCATTTGCGTGATGCGTGTACGCCCTGAACTTAATCAAAAGGGCACAATAATTCTGCCGTGGGAAATCCCGACGCTCAGACGAGGAGCTGCGACACAGGGTGTTACAAAATAGACACGGGCTCACACAGAGAACACAGGGAATTGTCATATAGTCATTCATTGTCATTGATGGTAATTAGTAGTCATTGATTGTGACTCAGCTGTGGATTAATCGCAACCCGCCTCCCGCAGACTTCGTTTCACTCAGTCTTAATATCTCTTCGTGCTAATTAGTGTAATTCGTGGTAAAAAATTATCTCAATATCCTAAAAATAATACCCTGCCGTAAAATAGAGAATTAGCCGCCTTTGCTGAGTTTTGACTAAACTCGCCGGTCCGTACCCGAGAAGCATATTCAATGGTCCGACTGGCGAAACATATTTCAGCCCGACGCCGTAGCCGTACAGAGCTGCGGGCTTAAGGTTTGGCTCAAGAACCGAATTCTCGAAACCCAGTCCGATATTGAAAATTGAATAAGCGTAAAAATTTTTCAGCACCTCATAGTAATAATCCAGACGTAACATTCCCAGCCTGGTCGCCGCTATCTGGTCGTAATTCATGCCTACAAATGTCTCCGGTCCCCCCTGATAAATGAAGCGATTGGAGAAGCCCGCCATCTTTACCTGCCCGTAGTAGCCATAAAAGCGCAAAATATGACGATAGATATTATAATAAAAATCACCCATCAATTCCAGGCGCGTGTAGCGTGAATCGGCACCTTTATCATGAAAAACCCTTTCCCAACCAATATGCATACGCATGCCTCGCCGCGGTGCAAAGACATTGTCAAGCAAATCAATATCCGATGATAGTCTCCATTTCCAGAGTTCATCGCGCCAGTTGACAAACAGCGAGGAATCTTGAGGTGCAATATCAGGACGAATATTGACATATTCATAATTTAGAGCGCTTTCAAAATTCCAGTAGTTTTGATATAAAAAACCTAAACCACCGCCGGCTTCAAATGACCTATCCAGATAGCGCGCGATTTTATTCCCCGATTTGCTACTATAAACATAGGCAGGAACCTGCCGCGTTGTAAATTGCAAAAAAGGATAAAAGGGATAAGCATGGGTACGCGAGGGATAGAGAGTGCGCAGTTTAAACTGTTCCAGTCCGATAAATTGCCATTCGGCGTCCAGGCGCATACCATGCAGCCAGGCGCCAGTTGATTGATAGGCTAGCGCCGCTACAAGTTGATGATAAGTATCGTACCGCACCCCAATGCGCAATTTTTCGGGTGGTTGCTCGTCCACGAACAGCACCAGCCGTACCTGATTTCTATCAATTTGCTCAAGAGTGTAGGTGACGCTTTTAAAATAGCCCAGTCCGTAAAGATAATTAATGCGTTCTTCTATTCGGGGAAGAGAAAAAATTTCGCCTGGATTAATTCCGAACGAGCGATAAATGAAATTGAATGACAAACGCCGATTGCCTCGTATATCAATGCCATAAATCAGTGGTTTTTGTTCTTCGATTAAATTGACGACAATTTCCACCTGCCCATTGTCCAGCGCCTTGGTTTGTCCCTTGACCTGTCGATAATCGCCTAAATCTGTCAGACGCTTGAGGCGCGCCTCGAGTGTATCGGCAATAAAAGGTTCTCCCAGCTGAAAACCGAGAAATTTTTCAATGGCAATAGTGGGAATGGTCTGATTACCCACAATGGTTATTTTACCAATGGTAGGCTTATCGCTTTCTGGTGCGACATGAGCAAGTTTGGAATCCCGGCTAAGATTATAGCACTTCTTTAGAGCCAGTAGTTCTGGCAGAGCGTTTTGGGCTGCGGCTTTCCCCTCGGCAATAATGCGCTCGATGCGCGAATTGATAAAATCAACCTGTGTCAAACCCCGCAATTCCGTCCTGATTAAAAGATCGGCTTTATCGGTATTGTAGTCCAATTTCAGGTCACGCAAAATATTATAAGACTGCGCTAATACATCCAGGCTGGTGCGTATCTCCTTGCGCGATTTATAGGGATTGGCGACCACCGATGCAATCACTAGGTCGGCGCCCATCGCCTTGACCACATCCGCAGGCAAATTATTCAGCAAGCCACCATCAATTAACAGGCTATCGCCCCATGCGACTGGACTAAAAATACTCGGCACCGCCATGGTAGCACGCATTGCTAACGGCAATGAACCCCGCCCCAAAATCACTTCCTTACCCGTCATTAAATCCACCGCTACACAACGAAACGGAATCGGCAAGCTATCAAAATTTGTGCGGTTCAGATATGGCAAAACGAGCCGCGTAAAAAGCAGCGCAATCTTTTGCCCAGCTATCAAGCCGCCTTTATCAACCGGTCGAAAATCGCGGAGCCCAAATTCATATTGGTACATTTCGGCGTCTTTTTTCTGGAAATATGGCAGGTAAGGGCGCTTCGGCAAATCGTTGAACAAATCCTGCCAGTCCACGCTGTGGGCAATTTGCTCGATTTCAGCGCCACTGTAACCAACGGCATAGAGCGCACCCGCCAAGCCACCCATACTCGTACCGGCAATATAGTCAATCGGAATGTCTAGCGAATCGAGCAGACGCAGTACACCAATGTGCGCGAAACCAAGCGCGCCACCGCCACTAAGAGCAAGCCCAATGCGGGGGCGTGTGCCCGTTTCCGCTGCTGCTTGAGTTATCAGTAATAGCCCCAACAGGAGCAATCGTCGGCTCGCTTTATTCTTCAAAGTCGTGGAACCAGTTAACTCTGAGGCTATGGAGCAACCAGTATGTGGCGCCGTAGCTTATTTCACCTTCTCTAATTTTTTAACCAACTTATTTGCCTTAGCGGCGCTCTTAGAATCGGGATAATTAGCAATAATCAGATTAGCGGTCTCTAAGGCTTTGTCATTATCTTTGATTTTTAATGTATAAATTTCCATTACCTTTTCTAATGCCAGCGGCGCTTTTTCCGATTGCGGATATTTACGGAAAATGCTCTGGTAGGTTTCGATGGCGGATTCAAACAAAAGTTTATTAACCAATAAATCGCCGGCAGCGATAAGAGCGTCGATGGCAGTGGGATTACCGGGATAACGGGTCTCAACCATCTTATAGGTCGCCACGGCGCTGTCAATCTGCCCCAATTGAGTTTGCTGAATGATAGCCTTGCGCATCAGGGCTTTAATTGCCAGGTCGCTTTTGGAGTAGCGGTCGGCGTACAGCTGATATTGGGCTTGTGCTTGTTGCCAATTACGCAAATTGACATCATAAATGGTCGCGATGCGGTAGAGTGCATCCCGCGCCAGCGCGGTGTCCGCTGCAAAGCGGTTAAAATATTCGTTAAAAGTGTAGACGGCGTTTTCATATTCCTCAAATTTTTCCTGCTGGATTTTGCCACAGGCGAACAAAGCCTGACGATACGGTTCTGGTTCCGGGTAGAACACCATAGTGCGGAGATAATAGAGATAGGCAGCGTGCGGCTGCTCCTTATTCAGATAGGCTTCGGCAATCCAGAGGCTGACAGTTGCCGCCTGGGTTGCGCGTGGATAGAGCGTTAGATATTGTCGGGCTTCGGAAATGAAAAAGTCGCGCAGATTGGGGTCAGGGAAATCTTTGAGCAGTTCGATATAGCGGAAATAGCGCATTTCCGGTTTCGGATAGTTGGGCACATTTTTGAGAAAATCGTTCAGAAACGAGGCGTAAGCGCGGAAATATTTTTCAGTCTGAAAAATGCTGGCACGGATGTTTTTCACCTCTTCGTAGAGAGAGGAATTGGGATAAAGATAGAGAAATTTGATAATCGCCCGCTCAGCTTGTGCCCAATTGCCATTGCGAATCCAGAGCTGGGCAATAAAATCGAGCACAGAATCTGAGCGCGCAGAGGGATAAAAACGGTCATAGTAGTTCTGCAGCTCTTCTATTTGGAAAGCAGTTATATCTTCTTTCGAGCCTTTAAAACTCAGCAAGCCTCTCGGGCGCTTATTCGTTTCTGTTTTAAGAAGCTTGACATATTGAAATACCTTATTCTCGAGATCAGCATCGTACTGACCGCCAATGGTCTGATTATTTAAAATATCCGCTGTTAGGACCTGGAGACTGTCATTCAAGCGTTGGTTCAATTGCGCCAAACGTTCTTTCTCATTCTGCAAATCACCGTATTTTTCTGACCAGATGGTATCTAAGGAATCTAATTTCTGCTCGAGGATTTCACTATAAATCAAGCGTAATGAGTCAGCCACAAAGCGTCGCAAGGTCGAGACATCACCACGGGCTTTTTGGAGTACTTCCTGCTGCAGAACATACTCGTTTTTCCCGGCGACCTGATCTACCAGTTTATCAATCTGGCTATAAGCCAGCAATAGTGGAAAGGCAACTACCAGACTGATGCCAGTGAGTTTTATCGATAAAGTTGCTTTTTTCATTATTCCTCCTGAAAACATTGATTCGCTTTATTACCAACCTATCAAAGTTATGATAATTTCGGCATAAATGCCACATGATGTCCAGATAGGCGTAAAAAATACTTCTACTTTTGCTGATAAAAGTGCAATTTCATCTAAAATTAACAACTAGAAAGGACCGTATGCCTACCATCTTACCACCTTTTCTTAAACCCGGCGACACTATCGGAGTCGTGGCTCCCGCCAGCGCCGCTAAACGCAAATTCACTGCACTTGGGCTGGAATATTTACGCCAGAAAGGTTACAAGGTCAAAACTGCTCCTAACCTTACCCGCGGGAAATTTTTCTTAGCTGGCTCCGATGAATTACGCCTCAATTACCTTGAACAATTTCTAAGGAATGATGAGCTGGCTGGGATTATCTGCGTGCGCGGTGGCTACGGTTTAATCCGCATTGTTGATAAAATCAATTATCAAGCTCTCGCCACCTGTAAACCTAAGGTTTTCGTGGGTTATTCCGATATCACCGCCTTACAACTGGCTCTGCTGGCTCAACTGGGATGGGTAACCTACAGCGGTCCAATGGTGGCTTCCGAAATGGGACAGAACATTTCCGAGTATAGCGCCAACTGGCTCTGGCGGATGATTGCTTCTCAGCCTTATCCCATTGAGTTGTCTAATCCGGAAGGGCAGGAACTCCAGGTCTGGCGCAGTGGATATGCCGAAGGACCTCTAATTGGGGGCTGTCTCTCTCTAATCACCCCACTTTTAGGCACGCCCTTTTTACCCTCGCTAAAAGGCGCCATCCTGGTCATTGAAGACATTGGCGAGAAGACCTACCGCCTCGATAAACATCTGCAGATTTTGCGTCTGCATGGAGTTTTTGATCAGATTGCTGGCTTGATTGTCGGTCAATTCACCGATTGTTTTCCAAAAAACCCCGCTCGCTCTTTTACCCTCGATGATTACCTTCGAAATGTTTTGCGCGACTACCATTTCCCGGTTATAACCAATCTGGCATATGGACATGTCAAGCAGCGTTTGACTTTGCCTATCGGCGTGCGGGCACGTCTGACAACCGAACCTCCTCAGATAAGGCTGCTTGGGGTTTGATACGCACGGAGTGATTTCTAACAAAAATGATAGCAGGACGGTCAAGCAATTATGCACAATATTTTACTTAAAATTATTAAGTTTAATAGGTGATTAATTGGTAAAAATTTAGATGGGGAGATGGATTTGAAAGACATACCCGAAGTAAAAATTAACACCGACTGGTGCAAAAGCTGCGGTATATGCGTCGCATTTTGTCCCCGCAAGGTGTTAGAAATGGGCATGTTTTACGCGCAGGTGGCTCATCCGGAAGCTTGCAGTGGTTGCAAAATGTGTGAGAATCTTTGCCCAGACTTCGCCATTACTGTTACACTACCAGTGAAAACTGCAGAAAAAGTCAAATAAGGGGAGCTATCGTGGAAAAGAGCAATCCGAATGTTTATATGATGCAGGGCAACACGGCCTGTGCGGAAGGTGCCATTGCTGCCGGTTGCCGCTTTTTTGCTGGCTATCCGATTACTCCATCGACGGAAATTGCTGAGGTGCTTGCCTATCGTCTACCTCAGGTTGGCGGTAATTTTATTCAAATGGAGGATGAAATTGCGGCAATGGGAGCGGTAATTGGGGCATCGCTGGGTGGGGTTAAAGCCATGACTGCCACCAGTGGTCCCGGTTTTTCCTTGAAACAGGAAAATATTGGTTTTGCCGCTATGGCTGAAATTCCCGTCGTGGTAGTTGATGTACAGCGGGGTGGACCGAGTACCGGTTTGCCCACTCACGTTTCGCAAAGTGACATGATGCAAGCTCGTTGGGGAACGCATGGTGACCACGGCATTATTGCTTTATGTCCTTCGACGGTGCGTGAGACTTACGACCTGACTATCCGTGCCTTTAATCTTTCCGAGCAGTTCCGCACACCGGTTTTACTCATGACCGATGAAATCATTGCCCATTTAAACGAAAAAATCGAATTACCTGAGCCCAGCACAATAAAAATAATTAATCGCCAGAAACCAACTGTGCCGCCAGAAAAATATGTGCCTTATGCCATGACAGATACTGACATTCCGCCAATGGCGAACTTCGGGGAAGGCTACCGTTATCATGTCACGGGCTTAGCCCACGACGAAACCGGCTTCCCAACCAATGACCCGGCTAAAATTGAAGAACAGCTCCTACGGATTAATCGCAAAATCGAACGTTACCGCGATGAAATTGTCGAAGTAGAGGAATTCGCCACAGAAAAAATGGAAGTGCTGGTCATCGCCTATGGTGCCACGGCTCGCTCAGCTAAAAAGGCGGTGCAGCTGGCGCGCGAAAATGGGCGACGCGCCGGGCTTTTGAAGCTGAAGACCATCTGGCCCTTTCCCGAAAAAGAGATTGCCCAGCTGGCACAAAAAGTCTCCCGAATTGTCGTCCCCGAACTTAATCTCGGGCAAATCGCGCATGAAGTCGAATGGGCTACCTGCCGCGCGCTACCCGTCGTGCGGGTCAATCGTATCAACGGTGAACCGATAACACCCCATGAAATTCTCCAGGCAATAGTAGGATAATGATATGGATTACCTTTATTATTTGCGTCAATCTAAAATGCCTCATATCTGGTGTGATGGCTGCGGTCACGGCATTGTTTTAAAATCCTTGCTGAGGGTAATTGATAAATTAGGTTGGGACAAGAACGATGTGGCGGTGGTCTCCGGCATTGGTTGCTCCAGTCGCACGCCTGGTTATGTTGATTTTAACACCCTGCATACAACTCATGGGCGCGCCCTGGCATTTGCCACCGGCTTGAAAATTGCCAAGCCACAGTTACATGTCATCGTCGTGACCGGTGATGGCGATGCCGTAGCAATCGGTGGAAACCACTTTATTCATGCCGCCCGACGCAATATTGATATCAGTGTCATTATTTACAATAATTACATTTATGGAATGACTGGTGGACAGGTATCGCCCACGACTCCGACAATGAAAAAAGCTACGACGACACCTTTCGGCAATCCCGACGCCCCCTTCGATATCAGTCGCCTAGCAGCGGCAGCGGGCGCTGCCTATGTGGCGCGGACGACTGTTTATCATTATGCCCGCATGGACCTCTATATCGAACAGGCATTGACCAAGAAAGGCTTTTCAGTGGTAGAGGTCTTATCACCTTGCCCTACCTCTTACGGAAAATTGAATAAATTAGGGAATGGTGTCGATATGTTGATGTATCAAAAAGAAAACACCGTTAGCCTGGAAAAAGCTGCTCAATTAACTCCGGAAGAGCTCGAAAATAAAATTGTCGTCGGTGTGTTCGTGGATAAAGAACAAGCTGATTATCAAGAACATTATCAAAAAGTTGTGCAAAAATCCCACAATGTTTAAGAGAGAGGAACCATGGCTTTTAGATATGAAATTAGATTAAGTGGTGCCGGCGGTCAGGGACTAATCCTGGTCGGCAAAGTGCTGGCGGAAGCCGCTGCTATTTACGATGGTTTGAATGCTACTCAGAGTCAATCATACGGTCCCGAAGCCCGTGGTGGCGCCAGTCGTTCAGAAGTGATAATCTCGGACACCGATATTGATTACCCTAAAGCGGAAAATATTGATATCCTTCTGGCTTTGACTCAAGAAGCCTGTGACAAATATGGTAGCGATGTGAAGCCTGATGGAATTATCGTCATAGATTCTCAGACAGTCACTAATCCTCCGGCAGGGAATTTCACGGTGGTCAGCTTGCCCATCCTGCAATCAGCTGTCGAGCGCCTGGGAAAATTTGTAGTTGCTAATATCATCGCCCTGGGCGTAATCCACAAACTGTCTAACATCGTTTCCGAAGAAGCAATCAAATCGGCAATCCGTTCTCGTGTCCCTAAAGGTACAGAAGAGATTAACCTCAAAGCCTTTCAGACGGGTGTAGATTTAGCCACCGAATGGCTGAAAAACCATCCCGATCACGCGACCTAATCTTTTACACTGGTGAAAACCACCTATTTTATCACTTTCACTGACCTACTGACACAAGCCAGAGAGCTAGGCAATCACCATAGCAAATATATCAACAATATCGAACAGAATTTCGACGAGCTCCTGTCCTTACTTGACAAAGATAATCTGAGTAATCAGGTGCATCTTCTCCAGTTAGCGCCGAATCCACTCAGGGAAATGCAGCTCATCGCCAGCTGCGCCGCCGATTCTGCTCACCAGCGCCGCTTATTAGCATCCTATTATGCTCTGCAATTTTTACTGCTCGACTTAAAAGCATTGAATATGTTGCAGCTACGCCTGAACACTACCGCTAACCGCTATGAAGTCTACCAGCAATTTCTAATGCAAACCGGTAATGATTTCCGCCGCCTGACGGCAGCTTATATGAACGTGCTGCTGGACATCTTTCTACCCAAAGACCTGCGCCCGGAATTTGTCATCTGTGGCGTTGGCACGCGCGTAGATCAGGATGATATCGACCTGGGAATAATTGATGCCGGCAAGACTGAGCGCCCGATTTTGACTGCTGCTTTTGGGAAGCTCAATACCGAAATGCTCAAAAACGCCAGCACTTTACATTTCCATCTTTCGGAGCATGTGGGAACTGAAGGTTATTCGGCTTCAATTGCCGATTATCATCAGCTTCTCGACCATTCCATCGGTGATTGCGTGATTCTCAGTGAAATGCTCAATGCCGTCCCAATTCTCGGCAATCTCGACCTTTTCCAGCAGTTCAAAGCAGAAATCTTAGAGCGCTATTATTACCATAAAAATGGTGAGAATAAATATCACGAGGGCTTATTGCGCGGGCTATTGGGCGAAATCCGCGATTTGTTGTATTTCGTGCCATCGGAAACCACGCTTAATCCCAAACGCGATGCTTTAAGAATGATAAAAGCCCTGCTTTTTACTCTCAAGACCTGGAAGCACATCGAGGGTACCACTTCTCTGGAAGTCCTGAATGCAATTCGGAAAGGTAATCGTTTACGGCGCGAACAGTTTGACCAGCTCTATCAAGCCTTGACTTTTTTCGAATCATTCCGCTTCCTTTACCAGCTATTCGTAGTCCAGGAAGAGGAAATTGTCCTGACGGCAAATGAAGTCAGCGATAATCTGCAGAAAATTGCCATCGTCATGGGTTACACTGACAGGAATTTTGTCCCGGCTTATAAACAACTCCTGGTACATTACCATGACCATCGGCAGTTAGCCTGTCAGGCAACTGCTGCGATTATGGAGCAAGTGTCTCACCATCTGAGTCAGACCGCTACCCTGGCGCTGTTTATGAATCGCTCTGTTCTGGAAAAGCAGGGTAATCTAGCGGTAAAATTTATTAGAGAGGCGCGTTTCTTCCAAGGGGTGCGTTATTGGGATGATATTATGTCCAGACTGGCTAATCCCAATCAAATTCTCATACGCCGTTTCATCACCGATTTTTCCACTCTTTCACCCCTTAAACAACAGATCCTTTTCAAGACCTATGTCCAGTGGGGGTTCAGCTCACCCTATGCCCTCATTACGCTTTTCACCCTGATGGCACATAATCAACGTGAAATCAAGAACACCCTTTTCTTTCAGAATTTCCTGCAGTATTTTATAGAAAACTTCCCGCCGAACCTAGAAACTATCAATCGCCTTTACCAGATGCTGAACTTTGCGCCAAAAGTCATCAATGACTTTTTATCTCTGTTACCATCGCCATTGTTAACTCAATTGCTCCAGATTTTAGAGCAACCGAAGGTGTTAATTGAGAATGAACGTGGCAGGAATACTTTTATTTTCCTAAGCCGACTCTATCTGCATTCGAGTTACTATTTCCGGCATTTTCTGCAACGCGCTTCCAGCACTTACGCCGATTATTTACTTTCTCTCGATAACCAGCCCAAATTGAGTCAAATGGCGGCTGGGCTCTACCGCAACCTTGACAATTTTGAATCCTTGCCGGAAAAACTGCACCGCCTAGGTGATTATTATGATTTCGAATTTATGCGTGCGGGATTAAGCCTTATTGGAGGCGCGGCATTTGAAAAAGTCAACCGCGATTTTACTTACTTCTCCGATAATTACCTGCGGATGCTCTTCGAACTATGCCGGGAAGAAATCAGTCAAACCCTCTCCGACACAGAATTTCAAGCGTGGGATAATTTCGCTATTCTTGTGGCAGGCGGGCATGCCCGCAGGCAGGCTTTCGATGATGATTATGATTTGGTGATTCTGTTAGATAGCGATGAACCTGATTTACTGAGATTAGGGGAACGCTTAGCGCAGAAGATTAATCGGCATATCCTGCGTCGCTCGATTATGCCGCACTATCGTTTCGCCGAGCGTTTTGGTCGGTATGTCACGACTTTCCGCGATTTGACTACCTTTTTTGAACACTCATCGCCAGATGCTTTTATTGAGCAATCGCTGCTAATAGGAGCACGGCTTATTGTCGGCAATTCCCCGTTCCTGACACGTTTCCAGCAAGTAATCATTCAGCCTTATATTTTCGAGCGGAACAATGCTTTTTGCCGTGCGCTAATCACCGAAATTGCCATGCGTCGCACCTATTACCACAAATTGGCGGTTTTTAACATCAAAGAATGCCCTGGTGGTTTGCGCGACTTTGAGAACTGTCTTTTTGCTCTATTGGCTTTTCGTAAGTGGAGTGAACCTATCTCGGCAACATTAATTGCCAGGCTGAAGCAGGTCATGCCCTCAATTTCTTCTGAAATCGAGCAACTCTGGCAAAATTATCAGTGGTTAAAGCACATCCGGGATTTATATCGCTTGCTCGTAGCGACCGATGACCAGTTCCACATTGACCACCTGGGAGAAATCCTAGGACCTTTAAACAAATCCCGCCAGACTGAGTTTGGGTCTCCCCTCGAACTGGAAAAGGCAATCAACCAGACAACCGCCCAAAATGTCAAATTGATTAATGCTATCTTACAGATGCTTGACTGGAGCATTTAAAGTGTTTTTTAATCTGCATAACTGACCCAATCATGCCAAACCAACGACGGATTTTATGCGTCGTTTTCTCGAATAATGATGGTTCTACCTCATCCTGAAACCTCTTGTTATCCCACGGAAAAATTGTAAATTCCACGCGCCATGAGTAAGAATCTACTGATAGTTGAATCGCCATCTAAAGCCAGGACTATCAAGCAATATCTTGGTAATGATTTCCAGGTCTTAGCCTCGATGGGACATATCAGAGACCTTCCCGAAAAAGAGTTTGGCATTGACATCAACAAGAATTTCCAGCCGCGCTATATCACCATCAAGGGCAAAGCGAAAATCATTCAGCAGCTCAAAAAAGCTGCCCAGGAAGCCCAGAAAGTTTACCTCGCACCTGACCCTGACCGCGAAGGAGAGGCAATTGCCTGGCATATCGCCACGACTATCAAGATCCCACCTGAGCGGCTTCACCGTGTCCTGTTCAACGAAATAACCAAGAGCGGAGTAGAATACGGCATTCATCACCCCCGCCCGATTGATTTCAGTCTGGTTAACGCCCAGCAGGCCCGGCGCGTTCTCGACCGCATCGTGGGTTATCAGGTTAGTCCCTTTTTATGGCGCACACTCTATCGCGGTTTGAGCGCCGGTCGAGTGCAATCAGTTGCCGTTCGCATTATCTGTGAACGCGAAGCAGAAATTGAAAATTTCGTACCCCAGGAATTCTGGGGAATTGACGCTCTGCTCAAAACCGCGGTTGGGGAAACTTTTACGGCACACTGTGTCGCTTTTGACGGGAAAAAATTGCAAATACCCAACCAGGAGGCCGCGCAAATTCACCTTGCCAATCTCCAGTCAGCCGCTTACTCGGTTAGCAATGTCCTTGATAAAGAAATCAGCAAATCACCAGCCCCACCTTTTACCACCAGCACACTACAGCAGGAAGCCACGCGGCGCTTTAAGTTTTCACCCGAACGAACCATGCGTATTGCTCAACAGCTTTATGAAGGGGTGAATATTGATGGTAAAGCCGTAGGTTTAATCACTTATATGCGCACTGATTCTGTCCGTATTGCTACTGAGGCGATTAATGGCATTCGGGATTATATCCGCACTAACTTTGGGCAAAATTACCTCCCCGGTACGCCGCGGCATTTCAAAACCAAGAAGAAAAATGTGCAGGATGCCCATGAAGGCATTCGACCAACTCATTTCAATTATCCTCCTGCCTCCGTGGCGCCTTATCTAACACCCGAGCAAAAAAAGATTTATATACTTATCTGGAATCGCTTTACCGCTTGCCAGATGGCGGCCGCCGTCTACAAGCAAAGAACTATCGAAGTAACTGCCGACCGTTATCTGTTGCGGGCAATCGGTAACGAATTGCTTTTTGATGGATATTTGCGCGCTTGGCGCGGTGAAAGCCAACCCGGTGATGATGAAAAAGACCTCGCGGAGGGAAAAAATCAATTGCCCGCAATGATTAAAACCGGCGATCATCTGGATTTAATTGAGCTCCAGCCCGAGCAAAAGTTCACCGAACCGCCACCGCGCTTTACTGAAGGTACCTTAATAAAAGAACTGGATAATCTGGGCATCGGTCGCCCGAGCACTTATGCCACCATTGTCTCCACCATTTTGGCGCGCAAATATGTCGAACGCAAGCAGGGCTATCTTTATCCCTCTGAACTGGGTAAGATTGTCAATAAGATTTTGATAACGGGCATGCCGGAAATTTTTAATGTAGCGTTCACAGCCCAAATGGAAGAAGCCCTCGATGAAATTGCCAACAACCACAAGGAATGGCAGCGAGTAGTTGGCGATTTTTACCAGCCTTTCAGTCAGGCTTTGAACAAGATGGAGTCGCAACGCACGGAGTTAAAAACCGGCTTGCAGAAGAAGACGGACGAGGTCTGCGAGCGCTGCGGCGCGCCGCTGGTCGTCAAGTGGAGTAAAAACGGACAGTTTTTAGCCTGTAGTGCTTTTCCGAAGTGCAATTATACGCGATCCCTGAATACCCCTGAGACAACTTCAGCGTCTACCAAAACCTGTCCCCAATGTGGCAGCCCGATGGTTCTCAAAGAGGGTCGCTTTGGGCGCTTCTGGGCATGCAGTAATTATCCGAACTGCAAAACAACCGAATCCTGGACTTTAGAGATCCCTTGCCCAGAACCTGACTGCGACGGTCAAATTGTCGAAAAACGTACGAAAAGAGGCAAGAAATTTTACGCCTGCAATAATTTTCCGCAATGCCAGTTTGCCATCTGGAATGAACCCGTGGCGCGGAATTGCAGCAATTGTGGTTACTCTCTATTGGAGCGCCGAACTAAGCGGGACGGCAGTGTCGTGCTAACCTGTCCCCATTGTCACGCCGAGTTTGAAGAGGAATAAAATCATTTGCGAATATTTGAGGAGTTATGAGTAAAACGAATGGAAATGTTTTAATGGATAAATTGGTCTCACTGTGCAAGCGACGCGGCTTCATTTTTCAATCTAGTGAAATATACGGTGGCTTGACCAGCTGCTGGGATTATGGTCCGCTGGGCGTCGAATTGAAGCGCGAAGTCAAGAATCGCTGGTGGCACGACGTGGTAACTAGCCGCGAGGACGTGGTTGGAATGGACGCCAGCATCTTGATGCATCCGAAAGTCTGGGAGGCTTCCGGCCATGTCGCCAATTTCCACGACCCACTGATCGACTGCAGGCAATGTCAAGCACGCTTTCGTGCCGATAAGGCCCCCCATTATTTTCAATGCCCGGAGTGCAAGCTGGAATTCCGCGTGTTTGACGGCTTAATCGAGGTCAAAAAGGAGTTGGCGAACTACTTCCCCGACCTGTATGCACGCGACGTCAATACCTATGCTGGCTCACCTTGCCCCCGCTGTGGACACAATCTGGTTCTGCTCAAAAAAACCTGCCCAAATTGCGGCAGTGTTGACCTCTCCCCAGCCCGCCAATTCAACCTCATGTTCAAGACCCACTTTGGACCTTCGGAAGATACGGCATCCGAAGTCTATTTGCGGCCGGAGACCGCCCAGGGCATCTTCGTGAACTTCGACAACGTCATTTCTACCTCCCGCCTCAAACTTCCGTTTGGCATTGGGCAAATCGGCAAAGCCTTCCGCAACGAAATCACGACAGGTAATTTTATCTTCCGCTCACGTGAATTTGAACAGATGGAACTCGAATACTTCGTCAGACCAGAAGAAAGCCAGAAATGGTACGAGTATTGGGTTCAGGAACGTTTTAACTGGTACATCAAGCTCGGCATTCGCGCGGAAAATCTACGCCTGCGCCCGCACAGTCAGGACGAGCTGGCTCATTATGCCCGTGGCTGCACCGATGTCGAGTATAAATTCCCGTTTGGTTGGTCAGAATTAGAAGGCATTGCTGACCGCCAGACCTTCGATCTCGATCAACATATCAACGCCAGTGGTAAAAAACTCACCTACTTTGACCCTGAGACCAACGCCCACCTCGTGCCGGCCGTAGTGGAGAGCTCCGCTGGGGTCGATCGCACCATTTTAACCGTTTTGGCCGACGCCTATTGGGAGGATACCGAACACGATCGAACCGTCCTGCGCCTCAATCCTGCCCTGGCTCCCATAAAAGTAGCCGTCTTTCCTCTGGTAAATCGCGAGGGTATGCCCGAAATAGCAGCCAATATTTTTCATGACTTGAAGAAATACATGGCTGCTTTTTATGATGATTCAGGTTCTATCGGTCGCCGATATCGCCGCCAGGATGAAGCCGGCACCCCTTACGCTATCACCGTGGACTCTCAGACCCTCCAGGATGGGACAGTAACCTTGCGGGAACGCGACTCCCTGCTGCAAATCCGCTTGCCTAAAGAGCGCTTGCTGAGTGAACTGAAAGCACGTTTAGAACCGCATTAAGCGAGCCCTATCGCAGCAGGTTTTTTTACCCCTGGCTAAAATATGGGCTCTTGAGGATAAATTTTAGCGGATATTTTAATGTCTGCTTGCAAGATTGAGAATACAGCTCCTTCTGTAGCGGTATTGATGCTAATAGTTACTGTAGACGCCATAGGGTAAAGACTTGGTTCGATAATTACTGGAGGTTTTATTGAACTTTATTATTAAATAATTTATTTTGGACTGAAATTGGCTGCCTGAGCACCAGTTAGATGGCAGCGGCACTGCAAGGCAAATTGTACTTTTTCTTCAAAGATAAGGGAGTGACCCCTCACAATCGCTATGTACAAATTAGAATGTTTGGTCCCTTTTGATGACTTCGTAAAGCCACAATCCTCTTCTCTAAAGCATCAGCGATATTGCGATGTCTATGCCGCAGACTCTCCAGCCGGGTAAGTCATCCCAAAACGCAAGGCGGCCTGGCTCACTTTACACCGGTATCGAGAAAGCCCACTCGGCTTCCAATCCCATCAACTTCTCTGACTCTCAATCTCAAAACATTTAACTCCTCAAAAAGATGATTATTAAGCCAATTTATTCTGGCCAACTGCATACCATGTCTTGAAAATTTCCAGAAAAATATTGGATATACTTGATAGTGAGAGGGGTTTTTAGTAGATTAACAAGAAATTGGGTTATGCGAAAAGGTAAAGTGACGAAAGGATTTAACATTGACCTCAAAACTGCCCCGTTCGAAAGATAGAGAGCAGCAAATTACTTGCTTAAAAAATCCAACCCTCGTCGATGTACTAAGACAAGAGGTGCGGTAACGTAATTACTCGCATAAGACGATTGAGGCAATCGTGCAGATGAAAAGAAAATAAACGAAATTTTGGTGCGTCTATGCTACCAGATTGGAATTAAAAACGAAGTGCGTAGTTAGAAGAGTTTTATTAAATCAAGGGTGTATGGCTCGAACGAATGGAAAAAAATAAGATTGAGACCATAAGGAGACGAAAACATGGCTGAAAATACAAAATATGTAGAACTCCTCTGGCATCAAAAATACGATAAATTAGACCTTGGAGAAAAGCTACCTATTGAAAAACCAAATCTGCCATTTCAGGTGGTTGAGACTGTAAATGAACCGCGAGCAAAAGAACTTCAGGAGAGCCTCTTTCAAAAATATCCTGAAAATTATCCGAAAGACTGGAAGAATCTACTTATCTGGGGTGATAACAAACTGGTGATGTCCTCTCTCATAAAACAGGGCTGGGCTGGAAAAATTAATCTGATTTACATTGACCCGCCGTTTTTCACAGGTGCGGATTTCACAGTAAGAACAAAAATAGTAGGTAGTAGACAGAATATAGGAGACAGGGAAGAAATATCGATAGAAAAAGAGCCGTCAATTATAGAAGAGCGGGCTTACAAAGACACCTGGAGCGGTGGCATTGCCTCTTATCTTAAGTATATGTATGAGCGATTGGTTTTAATGAGGGATTTGCTGGCTGAAAACGGCTCTATTTATGTTCATCTGGACTGGCACGTTGGGCATTATGTAAAGGTGATGATGGACGAGATTTTTGGGTATGAGAATTTTAGGAATGAGGTGGTTTGGTATTATAGAGGGGGTGGAGTTTCACCAGAACAATTTGGAAGAAGGCATGATACCTTGTTATGGTATTCGAAATCTGGGAAATGGATTTTTAATCCAGACCCAGTTAGAATGCCTTATAGCAAAGATTCTTTAGAAAGATTAAGGTACAAAGCAAAAGTTTTTAGGGGCGAGAAAGTATATGATACTTATGAACCTCATCCTCTAGGCAAATTTCCAGATGATGTATGGGAAATTCAACCCACAATGCCAAGTTCTGGAGAAAGAGTTGGTTTTGACACCCAAAAACCCGAAGCCCTTTTAAAACGCATCATCCTTGCTTCCTCCAACCCCGGCGACATTGTTGCTGACTTTTTCTGTGGCTCTGGCACAACCTTAGCAGTTGCAGAAAAACTCGGCAGGCGATGGATTGGCTCTGATTTATCAAAGTTTGCCATTCAGGTGACGAGAAAGAGATTGCTGGATATTCATAACTCAAAGGATTTGATGGAGGGGTAACAGATGGAAAAGACGATAGAGATTGCCAAAAAAATTATCATTGAAGAGATAGAAAAAGCTGGTTTTAATGTAATCAAAATAATGCTTTTTGGTAGCAGAACAAAAGGTAATTATACCAGGGAAAGTGATTGGGATTTCCTTGTTATTTTGAATAGGGATATAACCTTTAGCGAATTGAAAAAACTTACTGGAAGGATTCAATTAAGACTCGCAGAGTTAAATCTACCAAATGATCTGATATTAAGAGGCATCAATCAATTTAACAATTCAAAAAATGTAGTAGGAAATATATCCTATTATGCTGATAAGGAAGGGATTGTAATATGAAAGATGAGGTCAAAAAATGGATTGCAAAAAAGGAGTTAGTATTAATGAAATTAAAAATAAAAGAAGAAGACTTAAAATGAGAAAAGAAGAGGCTGAAAAAGTAAGCAAGATACTTCTTCGATGTGATGGAGGATGCGGGTATTGTGTTTCTGTTAAATCAGCAAAATAATAAATACAAGGAGTGAAGATGCCTGATAAAAAATACGGCAAACCAGCGCGTCCCTTTGAACTATGGAATATTGGAAACTATGAAACCGTTTACTGGCAGGAAAGACAAGAAGAATATCTTGCTTTTATGCTCAAACTTTATCAGGCACTGCCATTAACCGGTTTCAGATATCTTCACGGAAGAAAAGGAGACAGAGTGGTTCATATTGGACCTTTAAACGCACCTGTTACGATGGAAGAAGTGGAAAAGGTAGTTATTGAATGTAGAGCTAATAATTTTAACAAAGCAGATGTCCTTGGCTGGGAATGGAGTTACGAAGTTAATGAGCTTGCTAAAGCCCTGGCAAAAAAAAACGGCGTTGATTTGAAACTTATTCAGATACCGTCTGTAAATGAGATAAAATCATCGCTTGTGGGGTTTGACTTGCAGTTATTGAAAGTGCCAGATGAAGCTGTGGAAAAAGAACTTTTACCACACATAAAGTTTGTTGAGGTTGCCTATCTTGAGGTTGAAACGGAAGTAAATGGAGATGAGGTTACTTTGAGAATTACAGATTTTCAAATACCACCCACTGCTGAACTTGCCGAAATTGCCAGCAAAGTCAAAGATTCAAGGGAACTTATTGACTACTGGGCAATTGATTGGGACTACAAAGGCGATACGTTCCACAACCAGTGGCAGAGCTTCCGCACAAAAAAGAATCCAAAAGTGGACTATGAAGCAAGGCATAAGTATGAAGAACCCGGTGAGTATCAAATAATGGTCAAAGTCGTGGATGTGTTTGGAAATGATACAAATAAGGTAATAAAATTAGAAGTAGGAGGAAAATGATGACACATCATAAGCTAATAATTGGCAATTGTATGAGTATGGAAGAGATTCTAGATGAGAGTGTTCATTTAATGGTTACATCGCCACCATATTTTAACGCCCCTTTTGACTATAAAGGACTATTTAAAAATTATAACCAATATCTTGGAGTTCTTAACAGGGTTGCCAGAGAAGTATTTAGAGTATTAAAAGATGGCAGGATTGCTGTTTTAAATATTGATGATATGCTTGTTAATAGCGAAAAATTTCCCATTGTTGCTGATGCCACAAAAATTTTTCAAAATGCGGGCTTTAGATATAGAGACCGTATTATCTGGAAAAAACCCGATGGCTATTTGAGAATTAGTAGAAGAAGTGGAGTTCTTTTACAGAACCCTTATCCAATGTATTTTTACCCGGATAATCTTTTAGAAAGTATAATTATTTTTCAGAAGGGTAAATTTAATTATCATTCTATTCCAAAAGAAATAAGAGAAGCATCGAAGATAGATATAAAAGAGTTTTCTGATAACAAATGGTACATGACATTGTGGGAAATGGTTAATGTTCTACCTGGATCACCACTGGAAAAAGAGATTGCTGCATTTCCAGAAGAATTGCCTTACAGGATAATAAAATTATTCTCTTATAAAGGTGAAACTGTCTTAGACCCATTTGTAGGGAGTGGAACTACTATAAAGGTTGCAAGGGATCTTGGTCGAAACAGTATCGGAATTGAAATAAAAAAGTCATTAATTCCAATCATCAAGAAAAAACTTGGTTTTGAAGGGCAATTGAGTTTTGAAAATAATGGTGACACATTTGAAGTAATAATAAGAGAAGGTGTCAAATATGGATGTATCAGCTAAAATTACCGGAATAAAATATTCGCCATTTTTGTGTCGCAATCTAAACACATTCTCAATAGAACACCTTGATGATGCATTGTCAAAAGATAGTGCCTTTATTTTAGATGTTAATAAAAAGGGACAAATTGCCTTAAGTTGGTGGGTTTCAGCCAAGAGAACGAGATCATATCCCTATGCACGAGTTTACGATACCTTAAATTTTCAAGGTAAAAAAGTCACCATAATCCCGATTGTGAAAGATGAAGGAAAAGAAGGAGATAGAGACTTTTTACAATGGGATACAATCTCTTTAATGAGCTTATTAGGTGTTTACACGATTATATCCTATTATAGTTATGCAGAAAAAAGTTCAAGATACAGGCATAAAATAACAAACCAGAGATTTGATACAGCGCACATTAAAAGAGAAATAAACAATCTTTTGTCTTATCAATCAGATGCTTTACATTGGAATCTTGCTCAAATTGAGAATGCTGGAAAGATAGGAGAAAAAGCAATAGATTCCTATGAAAGAATTTCAAAAGAACTTGGAGTTGAGATGCACTCAAAAGAATCTGCGAGAAAAAGAATTGATGAACTCCTTAAAGGAAAAGAAAATTTTATGACGCTTTCCAGGGAGTTAGCAAAAAAAGCACAAGATAGAGAATCTATAACAATTCAACCAAAAGAAAATTTAGTTGGGATTAAGGCGACTCTAACAATCAAAAACTATCTTGGGGGATATTATTTTTTTACTTGCGATGAAGTTAATATTGAGAAAGAGACTATTTACTTAATTGAAGGGAAACACACCAAGCAAAGTTCCATTCCTTCATTAGAAGATATTAAAGACGGATTAGTAAAAATGATTTTATTCACAAATTTAAAGGAAGTAAAAATAAACGTTGTAGATTATACTTCTATATCTATATTGAAACTTACAAGTGATTTAAAATTTTCATGGAAAACATTAAGAAAGTCCCAAATAGAAATTTTACATCTCCTAAAGAAAGAATCTGAAGAGAATGAATTTCATGTATTAATTAACAATACTTATTTGCAGGAGATCGATATATGAAGAATGGCGACCAAAAGCGTATAACACAGCATAAAATTTTCGTGCCTCACGACACTCACCAAATTTTTGCTTCGCAAAAACTTCTTTTATGCTGCGAACCGATACGTTCCACAACCAGTGGCAGAGTTTCAGGGTAAAGAGTAATCCAAGGGTAGATTATGAGGCAAAACACAAATACGATGAATCAAAAGAATACCAAATAATGGTTAAGGTTGTGGATGTATTTGGAAACGATACAAATAAGGTTTTGATGGTGAGGGTGAAATGAGAGAATTTAATATTAGAATTAAAGCTTTAACTCCTATCTGGACAGGAGATGCTGACAGGGAGAATACTACATTGAGGGAAACAGGGATAATTGGGAGTCTAAGATGGTGGTATGAGGCTTTGATAAGAGGATTGGGTGGGACAGCTTGTGATCGAACCAATGAAAATTCAAAATGCAAATTAGATCACGAGAAATTCAAAAAAGCATTGAAAGAGGGAAAATCTATTCAGGATGCTTTGAGCGAACAGATTTGCTTAGCTTGTCAGTTATTCGGGTGCACGGGATGGAGTAGAAAGTTTATTTTTCATATTCTTGATAAAGATGGAAACTTGAAGACAACTCCTATTAAAAAGGAAGAAGAAGTAATTTTTGAGTTTATACCTCTTAAGCAAATAGAAGATAAAGAATGGGTGCTTCTCAATTTGACTTTATATTTTATAGCTGAATATGGTGCTTTAGGAGGAAAGACTGTATTTAAACCCTCAGATGAGAAAAGTAGAGGAAATAACTTTTACCATCAGGATTTTGGTTTAATTGAAATTGTAGAGTCAAAGTTAAAGATGTTTAAAAAAGAAGATTTAGAAAAATATGCAAAAGACATGAGACTCGAGCATATAAATCAAGAAGGATACAATTGGGTATCTATAAAGAATTTCTGGTGTGTGAAAGGAAAGTATCTGGCTCGGAAGAATTACAATGAAAGTTCGTTTAACAAAGTACTGGGGAGAAAAGAGCAAAAAAATCAAGCAACTCAGCTAGTTGACCCATCGAATAATATTTCCAAATGGCTTGCAGGTTCTAAAGGAGAAAGTAAAAAAATTTTCAGTTTCAAAAACCCTCCAAGAACTTTTGGTTTTGCCAATCCAGATATAATAGATTTTAATGGTATAGAAGAACGATTAAAAAAGGTTTGGGGAAACGAGAATGACTGGAAACTTTTAAAGGGAGATGAAATATTGGACTCACTCACAAATAAAATATTGGAGACATTAAAATGATGCACGATTATTATCTTAAACTTTTATTGGAACCTGAGGAAAAAGATAAGACCGTATCATTTGAGAATTGGAAAAGAAATGACGAAAACGAAAAAAAATTAAAAAGTAAGTCTGAAGAAGAAAAATATCTAATATGGCAACACGAAGAAATTGTTGGAAAGAAAAAGAGAGAGATGGTTCTTTCAAAAGATAAAGTTGCACAGTATTTTATCCCTAAACCAGAAGACTTTCGAACCCTTCCTCAAAACTCCACACTTATAAAAATCTCCTTTACCCTTAAAAAACCTTACACAAGCAAGGATGAGGGAGAATTCCATCTCATTGATGGTAGAATCTTTGAAAACCCGATTGTCAGAGATAAGTTTACAGGGCTTCCAATGGTAAGGCCGTCAACCTGGAAAGGACATTTGAGATTTGCTGCTGAGAAAGTGAAACGGGATAATAATAAAGAAGAAAAGAAAAAAATTATCAGAAGACTTTTTGGCTCTGAGCCGGAAGAAAAAGAGAATCCATTAAAAGGAAGACTATACTTCTTCCCTACTTTTTTCCAACAAGAAGATATAGCAAGAGATGTAATTACCCCACTAAAAAGAGATACCAGAACTCCAGCGCGAGGACCGATAACCTTAGAGGTAATAAAGCCAGGTCAAAAGGGTGAATTCTATCTTTTATATATTCCATATCCCAAAGGGGACGATTTCAAGGAAGAAGAGGTTAAAGAAGATTTAAAGTTTTTAGCAGAGGCATTGAAACTAATGTTTTATGTTTATGGTTTTTCTGCAAAAAAGACATCTGGATTTGGCGTGATTCAAGAAAATCTAAAAGAAGGGAAAATCTGGATAAAATCAACAAAGGAAATCCAAGAGAAAAAATTTTCTTCTCTTGCTGAACTAAAAAATGAAATAGAAAAATGGGTGGAGAGCAATGAGTGATACGATCCAATTAATCAAAGATAAAAGAAGAGATATACTCGTCGGTGAAATTGGGGCATTGCTCCATGACATAGGAAAGTGCCATCCTTATTTTATAAGGACAAATTCTAAAGAAAATGAAAAAGGATTGCCACACCATGCAAGAGAGATAGATAAATTTATGAATCCTCAATTTATAGATGCTGTTAGAAAAACAAAAATAAAATTAGATGATGAAGAAACAACGATATATGATTTTATTCGTTATCACCACGATGTTAAAGATGGAGAAGACAGTATTTTTAAATATTTAGAAAAATGCGATAAAATGGATTCAGCAGATGACAAAGGCATTGTTAGAAGAAAACAATCCAAAGATAATACTATTATAAGTTCACCATTTGGCTTTCCTAAGGAAAGAATAGACCTTCAGTGTTTACAAAAAAGGTTGGACGATTTACAACATATTCTAATAAGGATATTTCAGAAGTATATATCTGGTGCTTTAAACATAGCCTGTTTTAGAGAATGTCTTATCAATAATTTGAAAACTACATATTCTCATGCCCTTGGTGAGACGCGCATTCCTTCAAATGATGTTACCCTATGGGACCATTCTTATTCCACAGCATCGCTTTTTAAATCTGTTTTGTGTGCAATTACGTTAGGAGAAAGTCCTGATGCAAAGAAACTCCAATGGAGAATCTTTGGCCTTTGCTGGGATGGTATTGGATTTATTGAAAAAGGGAGAAAGATTGCAGATATTCTTCAAAGAAACAAAATAATTGAAGAGATAAAGAGTGACTTGAGAAAAAAATTTGAAGAAGAAATACCAATAGGTAATGCAATATATGAAGACAACAATGGCCTCTATTTTACCTTTCCGGCATTGAGTAATGATAAAACGAAAGAGCTTGCTGAAAATTGTGCCAAAATAGGTTTAGAAATTATTAGAAATAAGAGTGATAATGAACTCTGGCCGTTTTTCACTTTAAGTAGAGCCTCAAGGACTCTTACTACACTTGCTGAAGAGCTAAAATTTGCCTCTCAGAAGAGAAATATACCCAGGATGACTCCAAAATTATTTATTGAAGGTAAGGAAGAAAATCGATTTGACAATCCAGAAACGCCTGTACCTGAAAATGGGAAAGATATTTGTCCTGTATGTAGATTGAGAGTAAAACCTGAAAAGGATGAAAGATGCGATGTCTGTGAGGAAAGGAAGAAAGGAAGATTAAAAAGTTGGCTTGGAAATAGAGAAGACACAATCTGGATAGACGAGGTTGCCGATAAAAATAATCGCATTGCCTTGCTTACCTTGAGTTTTAACCTTGATAAGTGGCTTGATGGAACGATGGTTGGGACAATTTATAGTCAGAGTTTCGAAGAGTGGAAAGACAGTAAAAAGAGTAAATAAGTAATAAATGACATTAAAATTGAAGCAAACAAAGACTCTGTTTATAAAGTTCTGGAAGAGGTTCTAAAAAATAAAGATTCCAATAAAGATAAAGCAGCAAAACTATTAGATACTTTTTTTGAAGAAAATATAGGGTTAAAGGAACAAACGTTAGATACTCATCTTTCCAACATAAAGGAAAGGATAGGAAAAGAAGAATTAACTAAAGAAGACCTGGCTACATATCTTTTCACCCAAAACCCTTCTTCTGCACGCCTTTATAGAATATGGAATGAAACCAAGAGTTTCTTTGATTTAGTAATCCAGGAAATAAGAGATAAAATATATCCCAATAAATGGAAAAGAATAAAATTCAAGTTCGAAAATTGCGAATCTGCAATAAATTTAAGTGGTTTAGAAAATGCCCCTTTGATAATTAAAGTAAAAGGGCTAAATCCTGAAAATCTTTTTGTCCTTCACACTTCTAATGGAGAATTTTATACTATAGAATCTCTTGATAAATACAAGTTTAATGAGAAAATAGGAGTTGATACTGTTAAAGAAGCTCTAAAATCAAGTCAAATTTATTGGATTGCTAAAGAAGATGAATCTGGTAGGAACTTATTATTAAAACCCGATAATTTAAAGATCCCAAATTTAGAGACAGAAGATTACTATCCCTTCATTGAAATTACTAAATCCCCACTGTTGCTTCGTTTAATTGTCCCGGCCTTGGATTCCCTAAAAATTATAGAGCTTATAATGAAACTGTATAATCAAAGATTTGAAAAGGCTTTAGGGAAATTACCAATTAGTATTGGCTTACTCGTTTCAAAAAGAAAGTTTCCCCTTTATGTTTTACTGGACGCCGGAGAAAGATTATTCAATGCAGATGAATTTAAAGAAGCTGATATGATGGATGTATGGTGGGATATAAATGGACTTAGAAACGATGAATTTTATGGGTTTTATCCAACCAGAAAGGTTGAGAATCAAAAATACACACTTGATGATTTATCTCCATTGTCTAAAGGTAAACCCTATGCCTTATATCCCGGATATTTTGACTTTGACCTGCTTCTTGGTACACAAGATAGATATAATGTTACATATAAGGGCAAAAAAAGAGCCGGCAGTAATTACAATATCTTTTCTAAAAGACCTTATTACTTCTATCAGCTTTCGCAGATACTTGACCTATGGGAAGTTCTTCAGAATAACCTGTCCAGTTCGCAGATACATTTTATTGAAGAAGTACTAATGGGCAAATTACGAGAATGGCAGGAAATTAAAGATGAAAATAAAGAAAATGTATTTAGAAAGTTTGCAGAGGCAATAATAAAGGATGCTTTTGGAAGTAGCTGGACCAAACTTAGAAAAGAAACTCAAGATGTTATTTTAAATTCCGCTTTTAATGGACTTTTGCTCGATACGATAACTTTGTTTAAACATACAATCAAAGGAGGTTACGAAAATGAATAAGCCTAAGAAATATTTTGGTTTAGCCCTTGACCCGATACATATCGGTGCAGGAGGATACAGACTTGGCGGTGTGGATAATACCATAGTAAGAGAGCCTGCAACAAATATTCCAAAGATTCCAGGAACATCTCTGGCAGGTGTTATAAGGGAATTTGCCACAATACATTTAATGGAAAATGATGAAGATTGCAACAGTAAGACAGATAAAAAAGAAAAAAGAGAATGTGCAGAAGTTAAAATTAAGCCGTATTTCGGAGATGAAACCAAACAGGGGATGCTGCGATTTTATGATGGACAGATAATCTTCTTTCCTGTATCTTCAATTCAAGGAACGGTCTGGATTACAACAAAAGAGTTAATGGAATACTGGCTGGGAGAAATAAAAGATGAAAATGGCGAAAAGATAAATATTCCCAATGAAATTGAAGATGAAGCTTATGCAATAAAAGGGATAGATATTGCAAAACCTCTTAATCTTGGCTGGCTGTTACTTGAAGTGCAGAATGATAAGGCAAGGAAGGAGCTGATAATTCCCAAAAAACTAAAAGATTTTATAAAAAGAATTGTAATAGTCTCTGATAAGCTCTTTAGCCACATCGTTAATGATAACTTAGAGGTAAGGACATCCGTAAGAATCGATCCCAAAACAGGAACTGCCGCCGAAGGTGCATTATTTACCTATGAGGCAATCCCAAGAGGAACTGTTTTAGGATTTGAAATAGCCATAGATACACGAAGGGATGATAAAAACAATGTTGAGTCAAATGTTGAGTCATTAATTAAAAATACATTTCCTTACCTGAAACTTATTGGTATTGGAGGATTTGGAACCAGGGGTTTTGGAAGAATGGAAATACTCACTTTAAATGAACACAGCCAACAACCCCCGAAGGGAGGTGAACAAAATGATTAACCTTGATTACTTATGCATCAAATATGGGCAGATAATTGGAGAAACACAAGATAAGTCTATTCTTCAAAAAGCACTTGGCGTTCTACGAGAAGATGGGATTTACGCTATGCTTCTTTGGATAGAAAACAAAGCAAAAGAGACAAATCAAGATTTAATAGGGCTCCTTAACAAAGAAGAGATAAAAAGATATCTTTTACAAGATTCAAATAATTTTCCTGAAAATGATTTTAAAGGTTTTTGTGAAAGACTTCAAACGGTTGCTCAAGATATCGATAAGTTATTCTTTCTTAAAAAAGTCCTTGAACGCACACTAACTTATGCTTTTTACCATGCAAAGATAAGGAGCGATAAGGATGTGGAAAAGGCTTGATATTATTTTTGCACTAAAAAGTCCTATTCACATTGGCTACCTTCCATTTAAAGGCTCTGTCATTTCTCCAACAAGGTATTATATTCCTGGTAAGAATTTTTGGGGTGCGATAACAAAAAGAACAACTGAGTACGTCTATAAAAATCCCACAAGAGAATACCAAGAAGTTGGTAGGCAAATTAAAGAAAGCTTTAAATTTTCATACTTTTATCTATATGATGGAGAGACGATTCTTATTCCTAAATACGACGAAAGCGGTTTAATATTCGGAGATCAGAAGCAATTAAATAAATTTCAATTTGAAAATAGATTTATAGGTAGTAGAGTTTTGACCGCAATAGATTCTGCTTCTGGAAAAGCAAAAGACGAAAGTTTACACGAAATTGAGTTTATAAAAGATAAATTTGTGGATAATGAGAGTGGTGCCATTAAAAATACAAAAATTATTGGTAGTATATGGGTGAAAGAAGGCTTTAAACTAAATAATTATGAGATAATTGCAGAAAATGGTATTTTCATAAACGAATTCAATTTACTTGAAGAGCTAACTCTTGGAGGCGAACAGGGCTATGGCTTTGGCACCATAAATTTAGAGTCTATTTTAAAAAACAAGAGATTTCCCATTGACGACATAATTGACAACGAGATTAAGATAACAGCAAACAATGAAAAACCAATTATTTCCCATCTTAAATATGATAGAAGTATTACTTTTAGAGGTGATATAGAATTACTTGGCGGAAGAGGATATTTTGATATTGAAGAAGAGAATTCATTAAATGATAATTCAACCAAGTACAAAGAAAACGCCGGTAAAATACTTTCCAATATAGATTATTATATTGTTCCAGGTAGCCTGGTTAAACTTGAAAGTAATAAAAATTTTGTTCTTAATTGGAATGGAACTATGGAAATCAGATAAATAAAATGAAACCAACTGAACTGTTACATCCAGACCAAAGACTTCCCAGCAAAGCCTACTTGGTAAATAGCCTTCGCAAGGCGGTATATACCTGGCGGGAGCAGGGTTATCCAAACGTTACTCCCACAACAAAGAGGCTCTTGCAGTATTGGTTTTATGAAGACCACTTGATTAGTAGGCAGGATACAGGATATAGAATGAAGAAGAAAAATTTCCTATATCCTGACCCCTGTATTTTGTCTACTGATTTGTTCCAATTCTGGTTCTGCCAGAGAGAGGCAATTGAAACATTAATTTATGTTTACGAGGTAATGAAGAAGCGTAATTTCATAGATATGGCAAGGGATTTTGGTTCAGGACCAATTCAGGGTTATGACCCTTCCTATGACCAGTATCCTCTCTACGCCTTCAAGATGGCAACAGGTTCCGGTAAGACCTATGTGATGGCATTAAGCATCGTCTGGCAATATTTCAATCATAAGAAAGAGAACAAGGATGATTACACCTCAAAATATCTCCTTATTGCTGGTGAGAAAAATGTTATTTATGATAGATTAACGAGAGATTTCAAAGACCGAAAAATATTCCGGGAATTGCCGCTTATTCCTCCAGAGTGGCAGGAGGAATTTGACTTGAAGGTAATTCTCAAAGAAGACCCTATTCATATAATTCCAGAAAGTGTGCTGTTTTTGACCAACATTCAACAATTAGAAGAAAAACAGGCTAAGAAAAAAGAAGTTGAAAAGTATGTAGACAGGGTCATGGAATTGCCAGAAGTTTATAATGTCTCTGACATTTATCAGGAGAACAGGATAAAAGAGGTTCTGGCTTCCTGCGGAAACATAATGATTTTGAAGGATGAAGCTCACCATATATATAGCTTTGAAAAAGCCTGGAAAAAGATACTATTGGAGCTTAACAAAAAATTGGCATCTCAGTATGGCAAAGGCATTAATATGGAACTTGACTTTACTGCCACACCTAAAACTGAAACGGGAGCTTTATTTCCATGGATTATCGTTGATTTTTCACTGAAAGAAGCCATTGAAATGAACATCGTGAAGTTACCGTTAAAAGGGCTTGTCAAGGGCGCTACTGAAATCGCATCTAAGAAGGCAGTTGAGAGATACAGAGCCTGGATTGATGCTGGAATAAGAAGATGGCGGGAATACAAAAAAGCATTACAACCTTCGGGAAAGAAGCCGGTATTATTTTTTCAATGTCCGGAAAATGAAGAAGCAGACGAGATATTTGAATATATTAATTCAATTCCTGACCTTAAGGGTAAAGTATTGTTAATTCATACAGACAGTACAGGCGAAGTAAAAAAAGCGGATTTGCCAAAGGCTAGAGAATTTGCAAAGACAATTGATGATCCAAACCCGGAAAAAAATCCCTATGAAGCAATAGTAAGCACGCTGATGTTAAACGAGGGCTGGGATGTAAGAAATGTAAATCTGATTGTAGGGCTTCGGTCATATACATCAAAAAGAAAGGTGCTTCCAGAACAGGTCATAGGGAGAGGTTTAAGAAAGATGTTCCCTGATGAAGAAGCAAATGTTGATAAATCAATAAATGTCCTTGAGGTTATTGGTCCACCTGGTTTGATTGAGATTCTTGAAGAATTGGAAGCCCAGGAAGGAATAAAGTTCGCTGAGTTCGATACAGGGGAATTGCTTAATCTGACAACGATATTTGTGGATGAAAATAAACTGGACAAAGACATTGAGATTCCAATACTTTCTCCAAGAATTTTCATAAGGGAATTTCAATTGAAGAAAGTTGAAGTTGATAAACTGCCATCACTAGCAATACCATTAGAAAACAAAATCCTTGAAATGGAGTATGTGGCTGTAGATATGCTAAAAGGGATGGAGGTTATAAAAAGAAAATGGGATTTGCCTGTGCCTCAGGACCCAAAAAGTGTAATTGCCTATTATACTGACCAGATACTTAAACAATTAAAAATAAGTAGAACCTTCGCTGCTTTTTATCCGCTTGTGAAAAAATATGTCATAGAAAAACTATTCAGCGAGAAAGTTGACCTTGATGATCCGAGAGTCCTTTATAAATTAAGCTCTCCGGAGGTTCAGGAACAGTTGATAAGATTGTTTGTAGAAACGTTCAAAGATATGACTTTCATAGAAAGAGAGCCAGAGAAAGGAGATTTTATTAAACTACGAGATACAAGACCTTTTGTTTGGTCAAAAATGGTTTATCCAGCCAATAGATGCATTTTCAACTATGTCCCCTGCGATAATGATTTTGAAGTAGATTTTGCCAAATTTTTAGACAAAGCCGAAGATGTAGAAGCATTCTCTAAGATTGTTCCAAAGATAGGCTTTTTTGTTGAATATAGGGATTCGGATGGAAATCTCAGGATGTATTATCCAGATTTTGTTGTGTCAACGAAGGAGAACGGACATTTGATAATTGAAACAAAAGGTAGAGTTGATATAGAAGTTGAGCATAAAGACAAACGAATGAAATTGTGGTGTGAAGATGCTACTAAATTATCAAAGAGCAAATGGTCATTCAAGCGAATAGACCAAGAGGATTTTGATAAATATAGATTTAAGAGCATTAATGAATTAATTTCAACCTTGAAAGACGATGGGTAATCTCTATGTTAAAAACGAAAGAGGCGGTCTCCATGTGGCTATACACCCCGAACTCTGCGGTCGCCTGCGGCGACCTTGCCTCGCCTTCGGCGAGGTCATATAACAAACGCGTATCTGGCTACGTGCCTTCGGCACTCCGCCAAAATTCCTCGCTTCGCTTGGAACTTCGGATTCTTGCCAGCCGTTAATAAAAACAGGCAAGCTGAAGATTTTTAACGGTGCCTTTCAAAATTCCAGCTGATTAAAACTCCGAAAATGAAGAGTGCCGCGGACCGCTGGGACTTGTAATAACATCCCGGACAGTCGCTTTTTTACGATGCCAGAGAACTTCCATGATTTGCCATTCGAAGGTTGAAAGCGATTTTTCTTTTTTTACCATTTGCATCTTCCTACTACTACTGTAGTAACACAACTACACTTATAGTAAAATGCAAGAACTTTTTAAAAATTTTTCCGACACTCCTCTTAAGACGGAATAGAATCTATAATTTCCAGTAAATATTCTTCTTGTTGCAATAATAGATAATCAGCCAGAGGCACATGGTCCAAATGAGTCCCCAGAGCAAACCATTATAACCGCTCTTATCGAGTAAAAAATGTCGCCAGAAAGGTGCCTGGAAAAGGTTCGCCCATTGCTGCAATTGCTCGTTCGGGCTGCCCGCGAAGAACGGCTCGAGACGCAGGGCTCTAAATCCCAGACGCATAATTATTTGCATAAAATAAGCCAGAAGGGCGTTGACTCCGACTACCTGAAAGGGAATCGTCCAGGTCCTCCAACCCTTGACATCAACGATATAATAAATAACGATAAAAATTAGACTCGCCAGGCCGGTGGTAAACATGGCATAGGAAGCCGTCACATCGGCTTTATTAAAGCAAAGCCCGGTATAGCCGCTCACCAAACCAATTTTGTGGATCAGATAGCCCAATAGCATAAATACTGCCGCCAGGCAAAAGCCGTGACGATAAATTTGCCTGGCATCTTTTGTGGCAACGGCTTCACCGAGGAGCACGCCAATCATGGTCATTGCCCCGTAAGCAATTGAAACCCAGGGTAAGCAATGCAGACGTAAAGGCTTGAGCGGCGAGCCACTCAAATTGGCAATCGTGAAAAAGGGTGCTGAAGTCTCACCAAAATGCAACCACCACGGCACAAATGCCGACATAAACATATGAAATATGAGCACACCCAAAATAGCACCCCAGCGCCAGCGCCTCGGCACATAAAGTAAGAGTGAGCCCATCAAATAGGCGATGCCGATAGCCTGCAAAATGCCCCACCACCATGACAGGCCGAAAATCAGGCTGATGTATAAAATCCCGGCGAGAATCAACTTCAGCGTGCGCGAAAAAATGCGGCGACGCCATTCAGGACCGCGTCTGGCACGCGAAAGCGGAATGCATAATCCGACGATAAAAACAAAGAACGGCGCGACTAAGTCGGTAAGCGTTAAACCGACATTTTTCAGACGATATTCGGGTAGTGCAGTAATTTGCTCAGGGGTCAATCCTTCGGCTGATTTTGCCGCCTCGAACTCTTCCCAGCCGACCTCAGCATGGTGCCAGGTAGAAACCGGCAGGCTACCAAACCAAGACCTTTTTTGCGGCAAGGGACGGTAGCCAGCCACGGCAATAACTAATACCATTAAAAAAATGGTCAAGCCGCGAAAAGTATCAATGGATTGGAGACGATTGACATTGCTTTGGCTTACTTCAGACATAGGTTACCTCGTTATGATTGATATTTGCGCAGCCCAAAGGAGAAAAATAGCGCCAGCGACATATAGTTCTCGTCATTGGTTAACGGATTAAATCAGCGCGTTGATTGGGTTTTCAAGGTCTGAAAAACCTTTTCAGCGGTGATTGGTAACGCTCGAAATCGTATTCCAATGGCATCATAAATCGCATTCGCAATGGCGGGCGCCGGACCGTTCATGGCAACTTCACTGACCGATTTTGCCCCATAGGGTCCATTTGGTTCATAGGTTGGAATCAGAATGGTTTTTATCTCGGGAATATCGGCTGCGGTAAACAATTTATAGCGGCCAAAATCCGTGTTGAGCTGGGCTCCTTTTTCATCAAAACGGAACTCTTCAATCAAAGTCCAGGAAATTCCATTGACAATCGCTCCCTCGACCTGACCCTCGACTAGGCGTGGATTTATCGGCGTGCCACAATCTACTGCCGCTATGTATTTGATGACCCGCACATCCCCGGTCGCTCGATCTACCTCGACTTCGACAAAATGCGCAGAGAACGGTGGCGGTGAAACCGGCGAGACATAAGAAGAGGAGGCTTGAATTTGAAATTGATTCTCGGTGTACAGAGCATACTGGCAGATTTCGCGAAAGGTAAGTGCCCGCGCCTTTCCCCTGACTGTCTTTTGTGCCATTTGCAAACTCTCAGCAGGTTCCCGTAATATTTCCGCCGCAACCCCTAAGATTTGTTCGCGTATCTGCTGAGCGCAGCGTAGTACCGCACAGCCCGAGACAAAGGTTGTGGAACTGGCGTAAGCTCCGACATCAAAGGGAGTAAAATCGGTGTCCGAGGATTTGACGATAATATCTTCAATCGGTACCATCAAAGTCTCTGCGGCAATCTGCGCTAAGATAGTGTCCGAACCTGTGCCTAAGTCAGTTGCTCCCACCTGTAAATTAATCGAGCCATCCTCGTTCATTTTCATATAGGCTGACCCCATATCAACCCGCGGGATACCGGAACCTTGCATCATGCACGCCATGCCTACTCCACGCACGCGGGTACCGTCAGTCAGACGCTTACGGCGTTTAGCATACCAATCAATTTCTTTAAGCCCGACTTCGATACAATCGGGTAAACCACATGATTCGATGTCCTGTCGTGAACCGGCTTTGCCCTCACCTAATTTTTCAAAAATTGGCGATGTTTCTCCCCGGCGAATGGCATTTTTCCGAAATAGTTCGACGACATCAAGGTTGAGACGGTCAGCAATAATATCAAACATTTGATTGAGAGCAAAGTAACCTTGCGTCGCTCCATAACCGCGATAAGCGCCGGCTATAGGTAAATTGGTATAAACAGTGCGACCGGTAAAGCGCTGGTGCGGGGCTTTGTTTACCAAGGGTAAAACTTTCGAGCCGGCATTGGAGAGC
Source organism: Fidelibacterota bacterium UBA2242 (assembly GCA_002347855.1). GTDB lineage: Bacteria > Fidelibacterota > UBA2242 > UBA2242 > UBA2242 > UBA2242. Next base: position 12,934 of record DDYE01000008.1, on the reverse strand, counting down.
ACGGTCAAGCCATGCGTACCGTAAGCGCCGTTATTCATTAAGGCATCAATCCAGATAGCCTGAAGAGTACCGTCTGGCTTTGTGCCGACTCGGAGATGCAGGCGCATAGGATGACGATAACGTGTCGAGCGAAAGACTTCCCGCCGTGTCAGCACGATTTTGGCAGGCAAGCCTGTCCGCAAGGTGAAATAGGCAGCGTAATATTCTAAAAAAACCTCTTGCTTACAACCAAAACCGCCACCAATCCGCGGTTTTATGACGCGAATGCGCCGCTCCGGTATTCCTAAAATCATGGCACAAATCCGGCGAGCATGAAAGGGAACCTGAGTAGAAGAAATAATCACCAGCCGGTCCTGTTCATCCAAATAACTTAGGACGGCATGTGGCTCTAACATCGCATGCGAGGCATAGTGTGTGTAGAAAGTTTCGTCGAAAGTGTAATCACTCATTTTAATTCCCGCCTCGAAATTGCCGCAATTTATTTCTACCAGCGCACAGGTGTTCTCTTCTGGTTTATAGGTCATGCCGGCTAAATAACCCTTCCCTGGTTCAGGGTGTAGTTGAGGGGCACCTGGTTCATAGGCCTTTTCAAAATCAAAAAGTGGTGGCAAGAGTTCATATTCAACTTTTATCAATTTCAACGCCTTGTCAGCAATCTGAGGCGTACGGGCTAAAACAGCGGCCACTTTATCACCAATAAAGCGTACAGTCGAATTAAACATCATGGTATCGTACGGCGAAGGTTCCGGATAACCCTGACCAGCAGTGGTATGCAGAGTCTGCGGTGAATTAAAGCAGTGGATAATGTCAACCACGCCGGGTATTTTTTCGGCTCCTGAAGTGTCAATTTTCAAAATGCGGGCGTGAGCGTGCGGCGAATACAAAAACTTGACATAATGAACCTGTGGTATTTGAAAATCATCGGTAAATAAGGCGCGCCCCCGCGCTAAACTGATACCGTCTATTTTTAATACGGATTTACCCACACAGCTGAATTGCTGTAGCTGAAAAGGTTTATAGGTGAACTCGGGTGCCTTTTGGGCGGTAATGGTCTTCTTTACCGATTTGCTTTCCTGAGGTTTTTTAAGAGGCTTCTCCTCCATCGCATTTTCCTTTCTTGCCTCGCTTTAGTGAACCAACGGCATAATGCTTATCTAAAGTCTACGGGCAACGTTCTGAATCCCTTCAATAATTTTAACATAACCGGTACAGCGGCAGAGATGACTGGCTAACGCCTGCTGGATCTCAGCCCGATTCGGATGAGGATTGGCGCGTAATAAAGCCGTAGCTGAAACCACAATGCCCGGTGTGCAAAAGCCGCACTGCACGCCACCCGCCGCGACCAATTCCTGCTGAATCAGATTTGCCAAACTATCACGACTCAGCCCTTCGATGGTGGTCACGGCCTCATCCGCAATGGCTGCCGTAAGTACCTGGCAGGAGTTCACCGGTAAATCATTCAATAGTACCAGGCAGGCGCCACAATCGCCGGCTTCGCAGCCGCACTTCACGCCCGTATAACCCGCAGCGCGTAGTGTTTCCAATAGCGTCTCCCCTGGCTGTATTTTAAATGTATTTGTTTCGCCGTTAACAGTTAATTTAACTTGCATGGGCGGGCTCCATTAGCTGGCGTACAACCTGCTGTAACCATTGATTGATCAAATTCAGCCGAAATTCGTTGGAGAAATTCTGATTGGTGACCATTTTCAGATTGTTGTCTATAGTGATTTCTTCGGGATTAAGTTCGGCGATATTACGTCCGATAATTTGGGCTTCGATTTCGGGTAAACGTCTGGCAACTGGTAGCAGATTGGCAATGGCAAGACGAAAAGTTTTTACTTGCTGATTTTCGATTTCCCAATAAGCTGCCACTTCCGCAATGGAATAATCAAATGCCGTACGCGCATAGCGGAAATAGCAACCTTCACCAGAAGACGTCGGAATAATGATTTTTATGACCAATGATTTGCTTTTCAGCATCCCATTTTGCAAAACCTCTTCTACAGAAAAAATCCCTGATTCTTCTCCGACAACCTCTACCTTAGCATCTGAAACCAAAAGCGCACTTGATAAATTTGTCCAGCTCGGGCGGGCGACTAATGAGCCACCGATGGTAATCAAATTCCTCAGGGAATGAGAAGCCGCCCGGGATAATGCCTGCCGCAGGATAATTCTGCCATCACTCCACGCCTGACGTGAAATGGTGTTAAAAGTGACTGCCGCGCCGATGATTGTTGCTTCCGGCATTTCTTTAATATAATTCAGCCCCAGGCGCCGCAGGTCAATTAAGCCACTAATATTTTTCTGCCCACCGCGATGAAAACTGGTACCGCCGGCATAGGGCACGACTCCCGGCAAATGCATGAACTCCACAGCTTCTGCTAAGGATTCAGGACGATACCATTGTTTAATATTAACCAACATAAGGGAATATCTCTTCTTTCTGCTTTTCCATTACAGGTGAAATTTCGTAAAACATTAACTTGGAAGCAAATTGTTATTGCTTCACCATTGAAAACTTTGGTTTGATAATCTCGATTAGCTAATAAATAGGATTAGGCAATTTTTTAGTAAAATCCATTAAAAAAATCTTGCTATGAATCACTTTCATTTTTTACATTAACGCGAATTTTGGCTCTCAAAGAGTGGGTAAAGTTTAAAAATTAGAAAGGAGTTATATGATGAATTGCATCAAAAAACTAGGTATTTTTTTAACCATGCTTTTTGCCCTTAATAGCCTTTGGGCTCTTGACGAAAGCAAAGTCCAGGAGTTTCGCTTGGACAATGGACTAAAAATTATCACTTATGAACTCCATACAGCGCCAGTAATTTACTCGCAATTGACCTATAATGTCGGTTCCAAGTATGAACCGTTTAATCAGACCGGCATTTCACATGTCGTAGAACACATGATGTTCAAAGGAACGCGGCGTTTCCCGAAAGGCACGATTGCCGAACTGATTTCAGCCAATGGCGGCATTTTTAATGCTTATACCTCGACGGATATTACCGTCTATTTCGAATTACTCCCCAAGAATAAAATCGACCTTGCATTCGATATTGAGTCTGAACGCATGCACAAATGTGAATTTGACCCTGAGGAATTTAAATCGGAACTCAATGTCATCATGGAAGAGCGTAAGATGCGCACAGAAAATAGCGCCACAGGTCTACGCAGGGAAGAGCTTAATACTCTAATTTATAAATATCATCCCTATCGCAATCCTATTATCGGATGGATGGAAGATTTGCGTAATTTGACGCGCGACCAGGCTTATCATTACTATCGCACTTATTATACTCCCAATAATGCTACCCTCGTTTTAGTGGGTGATTTCGATACTCAGCAGATTGTCGCTAAAGTCAAACAATATTTTGGCGGTATTCCTAAAGGACCAGATTTGCCTTCTCCCAATTTCTTCCATGTTCCGCAAACTGGGAAGAAGATCCTGGATTTCAAACATCCTGACATTTTGAATGAAGAAATTCAATTCTATTTTGCGGCACCTCCGCGTTCTCACGATGATGGAGCGGCTTTATTTGTAGCTGGCAATATTCTCGGTTCCCGCAGCGCAACCTCACGCTTATATAAAAAATTGGTCCGAGAAAAGCGCCTTTGCCAGAGCGTCGCAGCCGGGGCTGCTTTTACCAAAGACCCCTCGACTTTCAGTGTTTTTGCCAGCCTTCTACCAGGTTCTTCATTAGAGGAAGTGGAAGCATTGATCTGGCATGAAATAGATAGCTTAAAAAATACTCCTGTACAAGACTACGACTTACAAAAAATAAAGAATCGTCTTCAATTCAACGAATTAACGGGTAGTCAGTATTGCGACCAGATTGGCGGCCAGATAGCTACTTACGATAATTACATCAACTGGCATTTTATTAATGAATGGCAGCGGCGAATCTTAGCCGTCACGGCTGATGACATTATGCGGGTCGCCCAGAAATATTTGACGCCTGATAATATGGTCATCTGCTACTCTCACCCGGACACTATCGCCGGGCGACGCAAAGTAGTCGAAGAAGAAGAGACGCCGCCGACACCCGAACCTGATAGCGAATTGCCCATACTTGATATGCCATCACTTGAACCGGATACAGAGACTCCTGTCAATGAAGAAGTCCGCAAAATCTATTATCCCAAACTCGAGGAAGTCATTGCTCCTAACCCAATCGTGCCCTTGCTGAAGACGGCTAAACTCAATAACGGCGTGCCGGTCTATTTCATCGAGAGTCATGAATATCCTACCGTATTACTCGTGGGATTTTTTGAGACCGGTCGCATACCCGAAGAGGTCGAAAATCCCGGTATACGGCAGATGGTAGAAACTCTCATTATGCGCGGAACTAAATCGCGCTCTTATGAACAAATGATTGAGGAGCGCAGTTTCACACCCTACCAGTTTGAACTTTCTCAGAGCTGGAATAAGGTAGTTTTTCAGGGCTACTCCCTTTCTAAAGATACCGACAAAATGTTGCAAATGGGCTACGAAATTCTATCCCAACCAAGTTTCCCCGAAGAAGAAATCAATAAAGTCAGGCCATTGTTAATCAATAACGCCATCAATTATCGTAGCACCGAGCGCATGAAAGCCTTCTATGCTATGTTCGAAAAAGTGTTTGAAGGTCATCAATATGCTCTGCCTTATGCCGGTGATCCCGAAGTTTATAAGCGGCTGAAACGCGACGACTTAGTGAAGTTTTATGAAAAATATTATTCACCCGAAACCATGAAGTTGGTGGTCGTTGGTGATTTCAAACCGCAAGAAATGTTAAAAGCATTAAACGCTACTTACGGCAAATGGAATAAAAAATCTGGCGATGCTCACTTGAAATTTACTGATATTAGACCGCTTAAAGGTAAAACCGTCTATGTTTATCCTAATAGTGAATACAAACAGTGCCGCGTTGATATCGCTTTCAATCCAATAGAAGGCGGGATTAAAAACGATAATCCTGACCTTCCCGCAATCCATCTCTTAGAATCTATTCTCTGTGGTAGTTCTCTGACTTCGCGCATGGGCAAAGAACTACGCGATAAGCAGGGACTCTGTTATAACATTAAAAGTAATTTGTGGATTAGACCGCATGGTGGTTACTGGAACATCCGCACCGAGACCGACAAGGCTAATGTCAATAAAATGGTACGTGGTATCTTCGCCGAAATCGAAAAAGTGCAGCAAAACGGCGTCACTGAAGAAGAACTCGAGAAAGCTAAAGCTCGTAAGATTGCGATGCTGACGATGAATACCCGCACACCGGATGACATTGGGGTAATCGTATTCGACATGCTGCAAGACAAACGCCCGCTGGATTACTTCGATAAGAGTAAACAACGCATTTTATCTGTCAGTGCTGCTGATATCCAGCGCGTCGCCCGTAAATACCTCGACACCCAGAACTATATCATTGCGGTCTCAGGAAACATCCCGGAAAATGCGCTCGACGAATTCAAATGAGACCGAAATGTACTAAATAGTTATTAATAAGGAGGGCGGCAATGCGTAAGTCTTGCAATAAATGGTTGCTCTTGCTCTTACCTTTTTACCTTCAGGCAGCCACCATCACGGGTAAAGTACAGGACCAGATGAATAAGCAGGTAATCGCAGACGCCCTGATAATCCTGCAGAAGCCCGGTGATGAAAAATTCAACCGCACCACGGTAAGTGACCAAAAGGGCGACTTTATTTTAACCAATGTTGCTCCCGGAACTTATCACATCGAAGTAGCTCATTCCGGATATTTTAAGAATGTGCTATTTGATATGAAAATCGAATCTGACCGTACTTATACGGTTACGGTCAGGCTCCTCAAAATGGAAGGCAAGTCTACCAGTGAATACTGCTTTATGTTAGGCGGAATAGAGGTCTGCTCGGTGGAGCGCGAGCTGATACCTGAAACACCGGTTACCACTCGCAAGGTTGACACTGGCGAAATTGACCATATGCAGGCTACCAGTCTGGGTGATATTCTCTCGTTGGTGCCCGGCATCGAGAAGACTAATAATCCCGGTCTGGCTAAACCAACTCAGGTAGGTATTCGTTCAGTATATGTCGCCAGCAGTAGTTTTGACCCAATTGAATCCTTCGGTGCTGCGATCGTCGTAGATGGCAACCAGATTTCCACCAATGCCAATGCTACCTCCAAAATCTATGGGAGCTCGGGCACGCAGGGCTTAGATTTACGCACGTTCCCGGCGGAAAATGTCAAATCGGTGGAAGTAATTTCAGGTATTCCCTCCGTCGAGTATGGCAACTTTGGCAATGGCATTATCAAAGTCGAAACCAAAATTGGCCAGATAGCCCCCAAATTGAATGCTAAAATCAATCCCGATACTAAATCCGCTAACTTTTCACATGGCTTGCGTCTCGGTAAAACCACTCTCGATTATAACTTGAATTATGGCTACAGCGAACGTGATTTACGCAAAATCGGCGATGAATTCCAACGACTATACCTGAGTAGCAATCTGACACGCAATTTTCTAAACGAAAAACTGGTAACCCGCCTGAACGGCACATTCACCAAGCTCATTGACGATGAACAACCGACCGATGTCAATAAAATCAAAAACTATAATCGCGGGTATCTGGCAACAGCTAACTATTCCTTCGATTACAAGCCCAATTCCAGTGAGATCTACAAAGGCTTTGTCGGCATTAATCTCAATCGCAAGAAAGCTTTTAAGGAAAAATGGGTCGCTGAACCCTATCTCTGGTACAAAGATACCACGGTAGTGGATACTATCATCACTCAGAGCGACACTACCTTCCAACCGCGCGATACCAGTCTATTGATCATTGACCCCGGTTATGTTGGTAAAATGAAAGAAATCGGTCGGGAATGGCAATTTACTACCAAGCTACAACGGAAATTAAGTCTCAATCGCCGCCATTCCAGTCATGATATTCTCTTGGGCATTGAGTACAATTATGAAAAAAATACCGGCGAAGGCCTGGTAATTGACAGTAAATATCCTTATTACGGTCAATATTCTTCGCATCGCTCCTATGCTTTCGATGATTATCCCTCGTTGCATTCTTTGAGCCTCTACGCCGAAGATCAGTTAAGTAGCCGCTTTTTAGGGCGTAAATTCAATTTGATGCTTGGTTTACGTTATGATGCTTTCAATTCACCGTCGCAGGATTCGCTCCGTTCGTCTGGTAATTTGTTTTACAAGTCTAATCATGGGCAATTCCTGAGTCCGCGTCTTAATTTCCAGTATTTCCTGAGTGAAGCGGTTCGGCTGCGGATAGGTGCTGGCAAAAGCGTTAAAGCCGTTTCTCTGGGTTATATTTTCCGGCCACCGGCTTATTATAAGTACTTAGATGAGCATGGTAATACTATCGAAGAGATACAAATTCAGTACAATCCCAATTTAAAAGCCTATTCTATTGACAAATATGAAGCCTCACTGGATTGGAAAATTGGTAATTATGTAGGTACTTCCTTGACTGGTTACTATTCGCAGTCATTTAACATGCCGACCGTAGTAGATTATCCCTGGGGCTATAGTCAGAATCCCGATACGATCACGGACGCCGATTATGGGATTTATGAAAATCTCGGCTGGAAAAAATCTAATGGCATCGAGCTAACCTTGCGTACTAACCGCATTAAAAATTTCCAGTACCGCATGAACGTGACCTACCGGTTTGAAAAGTCAGGTCGTACCGGTCTGACCTACGATACTGGACCGGACACCGCTTTCGGAGAAACCGTCTGGTACAAGCCGCCCTATAGCTGGAGCGAGAAAGTCATTATCGATTATCAGGTGAATTACATTAGCAACCGGCTGGGCATCTGGATTACGCTGGAAGCCCAGCAAATTCCTCTCGAGAATCGCAAAACCATTTATCAGACTGAACTCTATACCCGCATTGAAGACGGGGTACCACGTCCCTGGCAACAAGGAATGGGTTATTATTACGACCGCTATCTGGTTTCATCTGGCGGCCGCTGGTTGTTTAATTTCCGCATAACCAAATCGCTGACAACCAACGCCGAGGTTTCCCTATTTGTGAATAATGTACTGGACGACCGCGCCAAGTGGAAAAATATCCAGGGATTAATTTATGAAAACAATCCTCCCATTTTTTATGGAATGGAGGTAAGTGCACAATGGTAAAAAAAGTCATATTTATTGGTCTTGCCTTCCTCTGGATGGCGGGCTGTTTTCGGGAAAAACCTACTGCCTATGATAGCACTTTCAAAATCACCCTTTATGTCAAATTCCGCGATGATTCCCTGGGCTATAATCAATTTTTAAAGGATGTCAGGGTTCGTCTCAAACCAATTGACTATAATCTCGCTGCGCTTACTGCCATCACTGACGATTCGGGCAAAGTAATTTTCGAAGATATTCCCTGGGCAAAGTATGACCTCGAAATTCGCTCCACCGCTTGGGTGCCGTTTATTGACAGTGCCGGTACCGTTGTGCCGGATTCATTCATCAGCCTGACCGTGGTAGACACAGCCAACCTGATAAGTCCCAATGCCGGTGGTGTCGTCGTAGACACTATCTTTACAATAGCCGCGACCTCTTTACCGGGAATTAAAATTAACGAGATTTACTATTGTGGTCCGGAAAATAATCAATTCTATTTCTATGACCAGTTCATCGAGCTCTATAATTCCTCCGACCAGACCCTCTACTTAGATGGTATTATCGTCTGTCGTATCTACCATATGAGTACCTGGGTGACTTACATATTTCAATTTCCTGGGAAACCGGTCATTGGCAGGGAATATCCTATTCAGCCGGGGCAGTTCGTAGTACTGGCACAGGATGCCATTGACCATCGCAAAATAATTCCGAAGAGCATTGATTTATCACATGCCGATTGGGAATTCGTGAATAGTCTCGATTTCGGTGACTGGGATAACCCCGCTGTACCCAACCTGTTCAATCTCAAAGCCGGCAATAATAAAGATTTTATGATTAACCTCGGTACCAATGTCATTCTAATTGCGGACGGCACCGATACCGATTATGCCAACGGGATTGATCTCGCCACGGTGATTGACTGCGTTGAGTACTCTTCGCTCTCCGATCACATCAAAGATATCGAAAAGGTTTTAGACCGCGGTTGGGCGGGAGTCGGCATGCAAAAGTACAGTGGTGCGTCTATAGAACGTATCACGCCTGGTTTCGATACCAATAATTCGACCGTCGACTTTGTCAATATTAAACCTCCTACACCCGGTTACCAACATTGAAGGAGGAAGATTAAGCCATGGATAATAGCCAATCCCACTTACTCAAACAGGTCACATGGCACAGCTATGTGTGCTTTATGGCTTTGACCATACCAATCCTTTTAGGGTGGAGTTCTGTTAAGGCATATGACAGTCCACTCTTTCACTCCATTCCCAATCGCAATTTGCAGAATAAATGTCAGCTGGGGCTATACGACCTTACTACCAATCCTGCTTTTTTCAGCACAACTTACCCAGAAAATTTGGCAAGTTATCGGTTCGGGGTAAACCACCGCGAAAGTCCCTTCCACCGTCTCTTCGATCCCAAGCGACGCCAGGATTATCAATTATGGATCTACAACATCAATCACCTCTCTGAAAAAATTACCCTTGGCGCTTCTATTAGTTACCAGCGCACCGATCTATTTAGATTATATCGCTCTCTGGAAAAAGATTTCTACTCCGAATATTTTGCTCTGACGGACACTACCACAGGCAACACTACTTTTGATGGCCCACAGGTGGCTTTTTTATACAATTATGCTCTGACATCGCGCCTGAATCTAGGGCTGGAAATTAACTATGGAGTCGAGCATGGTTTAAAAGATGTCTTTACCAAATGCGAGACCATTATGCGTAATATAGACCTTTCCGGCGGATTGGGCTGGCAAACACGCAACGGGAAGTTTGCCTGGGGTGTTTTTGGGCGGTATTTCAATAATCAGCGCAAATACGAAGCAGTAAAGGAATTACAAGATGCCCTGGTAAAGACCTACTTTGGTTATCATGTCTTTAAAAGTGAAAATCCTCGTAGTACTAATCGTAAAAATGACGACCGACTTGGTTATGAGGTCGGTGGTCAACTCGCTTTTCAAAATATAGGTTTATCCGGTCTGCAACTCTTATTAGCATCGAGTCTGGGGGCTAAATCGACTGAAGTAAGCGTCGGTAGCGTCACCAGTCCCGAACCGAAAGGTTATCATCTGCAAGAAGGGCAACATTTTCTGACGAATCTCGGTTATTTCCCCAAAGGCAAATCGGGTTGCTCTTTACTATATGAGCGCAATCAATTGATTGATTGGGTTGAAAGCGGCGCCTATAATGTAATCATCGTTGAATTTCGCGAAACTGCTCAGCATTTGCGCCTTAGGGGTATCTGGGAAGTTTCGAAAATATTGGAACTGACAGCAGGCTATGATTGGGCGGAGTATCGGGATAATTACAAAGAATTTATTCAGATTTTCACCAGTCTCCAGACCCGTCTAAATCGGGCTTATTTTGTGGAAACACGCTTGCAGCTCAATCCCATTTTAACCGGATTTTATCGTCTTGAGATTGGCAGTGCCGAACCTTTCTTCTATTGGAACACCGCGCGGATTAATTCTAAAGCCCTGGAATTCGGGATAGAACGTCTCGGCACCTTCGGAAAGATTGCTATAGCAGTTAATCTGGGTCAGGAAACAGCTAGTGGTTACCCTCATACTAATCAGCTACTCGGATTTTCTTTTAAATACTGGCGTTAAATGGTAAATATTTTTCTTGATAACACCCCCAATTTTTATTATAATGGAGTATGGGGCACTTGCTGAGAAAATGTTTAGGTAATTTCATTAACAATTGTAAAAAAGGAGGTTTTATGAGAAAAGCGTTACTTATTTGCGTAGTAGCGTTGTGCTGCGGGAGCCTGGCGCTTGCAGCGCCCTGGAAAGTGGTCAAACAGTCCACGGCACCGGTTAGCGATGTCGATAAAGCCAGCTTTATCGATGCTAATACCGGCTGGATTGTCTTCAACCCCAGTACCACTTCGTCAGGTTGGGTACTAAAAACCACCGATGGGGGCAAAACCTGGATTACCGTAAGGGAAGCCGATAACACCAAATTCAACTGGAAGGATTTGGAGTTTATCAACGCCGATGTCGGTTATGCCTGCGGTTCTTACGGCGTTATCTACAAGACAGTAGATGGGGGATTAAATTGGACGATGGTGGCTGATACCAACACCTATAACAAGGATCTATTGGACCTGGATGTGGTCACCCCAGAGATAGTCTACTTTGCTGGTAAGAGTTCGACCTTGCTGAAAACGAGTGATGGTGGGAGCACGTATACAGCCGCACCGACGGCTACTTTCAACGATGACCTGGATGGCGGTATTGCCTTCTGCAGTCCCACCGTCGGGGTAGTCGCCGCCGATAATAATAACGCACCGTTTACCTGGTACACGCATGATGGCGGTGCTACCTGGACGGCGGTTAATATGGCGACCCTTTTTCCGGTCGGTTTGACTTCCAAACGTATGTATGATGTTGCAGCCGGTGGTGATTCGGTGATCGTGATTGCTTCTTATCACCATGTGCATTTCTTATCCAAGGATGGTGGAAAAACCTATACGGTATCGGGACCATATACTTACAATCTCACTCACTCGGGTTTCGCTGATGTCATTGATGCCAATACTTACGTTGCTGGTGGAGGCAGCGACGGCTACATGGTGATTACTACCGATGGTGGCAATACCTGGACGGAGATAAAAACCGGAACGGGTCAGAGCACTTCGGCTGTCGATTTTGTCGACGCTCAGACTGGGTATCTATTTGCCGCTTATCAAATGTGGTATAAAACCACTGATGGGGGTGCCTCCTGGCAGCCATTAAACAGCTGGCCGGGAGTTGGATTCTGGGGCTTAGCCTTTCCCGAGCCTAACCGAATAGTCTTGACTACCTCCTTTGGTGGAGAGGTCACAATCAGTGAAGACGGCGGTAGTACCTGGGTTTATCCCAACAATCTGGGAACCAATTATGAAGGCAGCCTTTTCGAACTCGAGTTTGTCAACAGTACCACAGGCTTCACCGGCGGAGACAAGGGTACTTTATTAAAAACCACCGATGGCGGTTACCTCTGGTCAACTCCTATCGATAATGCTCTTGCCTCGGGTGGAAAAGCCATCAATGCCATGCATGTAGTAAGTGCCAATCCCAATGTAATATACATTGCCGGTGGTACTGGTTATCTGGCCAAGAGTACCGATGGCGGGGCAACCTGGTCCTCCTCAACCTTGACTTCCGGTACGAGTAAAACAATCTATGATATATATGCTATATCCGAAAATCAGGTGGTATTAGTCGCTGGCAGCGGTGAATACTGTGTATCGACCGATGGAACTACTTTCACCAAAGTTGGAGCGGTAGCAGGGACGCCCAACCTAAGGGCAGTTAAGTTCCGCAACGGAGTCGGTATCATTCCAGCCCAAGCCGGGAAAGTCTTCCGCACAACCAGCTGGAACACTCTACCCACCTTAGTCTACACCGATCCAAGCGGAGCGGAATTGTATGACGTCGAATTCATTGATGACAATACCGCCTATATTGTTGGTCAGTATGGTGTCATCCTCAAAACTACTGATGCAGGCTTAACCTGGACCAATGAGGCAAGTCCTGTCAACGTAGTCTTGCAAAAAGTCAAATACGATGCGGCTAACGGTAAGCTCTGGGCAGTCGGTCAAAATGGTGTCATTCTCTCTAAAACGATCGTTCCTACACCCAATGTGACCATCACTTTCCTGGCTAACACGGCCAGTGTTCCGGATACCTTACAGCCCTGGCATACGGTTCAGATTCGCGGGTTTTGGCCCTTTACCTGGGACAATAATAGTCCTGGCATCATGACCAATATTGACGGTGATTACTGGTCTTATACGATTGAATTGCCGCGTGACAGTTTGACCCGTCCGATT
>DDYE01000015.1 GCA_002347855.1 Fidelibacterota bacterium UBA2242 | reverse complement strand
TCATATTCTGCGCCAATGGTTGCAGCGCTGGCAAGTCTGATAATTGCGCTTGATCCTTATGAGAATGCCGAAAATATTATTAAATCTACGGCAGACAAGATCGATTCCTATCCTTATGTGAATGGGTGGAATAACCGTCTTGGTTACGGTCGCATCAATGCCTATAAAGCACTAAAAGCTTGTTTCCCAGCAAAGCCAATTAATTTACGATTGACCGGTACAGTCGGAAGTCATCCAGTTCTACTCTGGTCTGCAAATACAGAACCTGATTTAAATGGATATAGAATCTACCGTCAAGTAGTAGGCATTGAACCTGAATATTGCATTGCTACTGTGAGTAAAAACTATACCACCTACACTGATCAGGGCATTCAAATTGGTGGGCATTTCGACCCGCTGGTCAAGTATCGTATAGCTGCTTATGATTTGGCCAACAATGAATCCGAAAAGAGTGATTATGTTTCAACTTATTCTGGTGGTATTAATAAGCCCATCGCGGAGCAATCTGCAAAGCCATTGCCAACTGCATCTGCCGTTCATCCTGCGTTTCCCAATCCGTTCAATTTAAATTTAACTATCAAGTATGAAATACCCGGTGAATCTTTGATTAAAATACAAGTTTATAACCTTCAGGGGAAACTAATCTGGGAAAGTAATAAAGAGTTATTATCGGCTGGCTACTACGAGTTTTGCTGGAGACAATCCTATCTGCCCGCTAACATTCTGTCATCTGGTGTTTATACATTTGTGTTTCATATCAATCAGCAGTCTTTTATTCAAAAGGCTGTCTATGTTAAATAAAGGAAAATAAGTTATGGTAAGGAAAAATTACTCTCTAATAATAAATGTATTGATTTTTATTGCTAGTGAATTAATGGGAAATACTCCGCAAGATTTGTTTATTAAATCCCATTCACGTTATCCTTTTGTGAAAATTGGACAGTCTAATATTGTTCATATTTCTTATGTAAACATAAAAAGTATTGATAATTCATACGGTGGCACATTAGGATATTACCAATACAATATTTCAGGGCATTGTTTGGGGGATTCAATCCCAGTTTTAGAATCAAACAAAACTCTGGTTACAAATTCAATTATTGCTAATAATGATAATTCTTTAATTATCGGCTTTACAGAAAATCATCCGACGGTCGGAGAGGGATATATATATGTAAAAAAAATTGAATTGGGGAATTATCAAATATCTGAAACTATTACTCTTAGAGAAGATGACAGTTACCGCTGGATTATTGGCAATAAATATCTCGATGATTCTATGTTTTGTATTTTCTGGAATGACAATAATGGTGGTATTTTGGGGCAATTCATATCGAATTCTCTTAATAAGGAGGGTAATATTTTTAGTATTAGTGATACTGACCATAAACCCATTTCAGCCAGCATAGATTATCAGTTGGAAAACCAGCTTTTTGTAGCAACCTGGATCGATTATGATTCGTCTACTTGTCGCCTATACGGACGTATTTTTAGCCGGAACTTTTCCTATTGGAGCCCGACTCTAGACTTTAATGAAAATTCATTTGGGATAGATAAACAGGTCTGGTATTCGCAGGTTCTCTGGAACATGGATTCATCTTTCACTATATTTTTCTGCTCAAATGATCAAAATTTATATTTCCAGAAATTTAACATCCATGGTATTGCAGTTGATTCTATGCAGTGTATAAATATGATAGATAAAAGCTGTGATGATTTTGCTGTTGCGCGTGACAGTCTTGGTATGATGGTAGCCGTATGGGAAGACAATACAACCGGCAAGATTTTGTGCCAGCGTTTCAATGCCGATGCCAGTTTGCTGGATACGGTTTTTACAGTCTCTTCGGGGAGTTATCGGGTGCCGACCTTTTCATTGTCGGCTGATTTCAAGGATGGGAAGGTTGCCGTGGTCTGGAATGATTCCGATTACAACATCTGGCTGAGGGTGTTTGATTTTGAACATCCCATCAAGGTAGAGCCTGAAAGAAGTGCTGGTCTACCCGCGAAATTTATCCTTGCATCCAATTATCCGAATCCGTTCAATGCGGCGACGCGGATTCGGTTCTACCTGCCGCAATCAGGTGCAGTTACTCTTAGGGTCTGGGATTGTCGCGGAGCGTTAGTCAAGGAACAGCAATATTCTCTTCTACCGGCAGGCTGGCAAGTGGTTGGTTTTGAGGCTGACAATTTGCCCAGCGGGATTTATTTATACGAGCTAAAGTTCGGCAGGGAGCGCGGTTTTGGCAAAATGGTTTTATTACGGTAACAAACATTCAGCGTGTACCGAGATGAGTCAATCAGGATCTTTGGACGCTGTTGCAGTTTATTTGGGTAAAACGCGCTTGATTGACAATCAAGTTCTGATGTAATATTAGCTGCATTGCCACGACCTTCAGGTCGTGGATTAATTTTAATCCGGTAAATGGATTAAAACCCATTTTAGGGGGTGTCTGATTTTGATCCCCGCTCTGAAGAGCGGAGCTATTCACCCTCACCAAATATATAATTTAAAATTTCAAACTACTAATTTCAAATCACTCTCGGGATTTTAATTCCATTAATGGGTTAAAACCCATTTTAGGGAGATGGCCCATATCCCGCTCCCCTTCCGCCCAGGCAGGATGAGCGGCGGACAAGTTTCACTAGAGGCTGTTTTAACCTCACTAATGACATCATTCACTCTAACCTGCCGATTCATCGGTGGAATATTTTGCGGGGAACTTTTGCCGCGGCGGTGTTGTATTATAACAGGTAATGGTTAATTGAAAATCAAATTTTAATGCAGAAATAATGAGTTAGTACTTGACAAACTCATAAAAAAGATTTAAAATGAAGCGTGAATTTTACGAGGTGCATAAGATTATGAAACAAAACACATGGTTGCGAATAGGTTGCGGAATTCTGCTTCTCTTCGCTGTGACTCAAGCGCAGTTGAAGAGTCAGATTCGCGAAGCCCCCACAATTGAGCAAAGTATTCGTGTACCGGGTTTAAGTTCGGCGCTGGGCTCTTTGAGCCTATTTGATCCCAGCCGTTTCTCGATGAGCCAGTCTTATTCGCTTTCTTTTATGTCGGGAGCTGACAGAACTGCTTCTTTGGGAATGTACCAAAATTCTATGACCTACCTGTTTTCAGATAAATTACTCCTGAATGCGCGGCTCGGTTTTATTCACGACCCACTCCAGCGCGGCTCATTGGCATCATCCAGCTTGCTGGACAACTTGGTATATGGAGCCGATTTGCTTTATCATCCCAACAAAAATCTGTGGTTGAATCTGAGTTTTAACCGCGCTCCGATGGTCAACCGTTATTATCCGTACTACAGCCGGTTTTATAGTGAATAGGTGCTAATAAGTGCCAGTCAAAGCGCGTCGTAAAAGCAAAAGACCAACCTATCGTCGTCGGAAAAAAAGCAATTTTGACCTTCAAAAATGGCTTTTAAACCTGGTCATTTTTTGTCTGGCGATTGTAGTGGTTGGTTTTATTTTCTCGATGGGCAAACGCTTCTCCAATCCACGTGAAAAAATTACCTTATCTCAGACTAATACTCTTCCAGCGGAACAGCAGCCCTTCAAAGAAATTGTAGTTGAGGTACTGAATGGCTGTGGCACTCCCGGGGTAGCTCAAAAATTTACGAATTACCTACGCCAGAATGGCTTTGATGTTATCTATACCGGCAATGCTGACCGGCAGGATTACGCCAGCACAATATTAATTGGACGTACCCCGGGTAACAAAATCGCTGCGGTTAATGCTGTGATGCTTCTTGAAGCTGATCGGCTATTTACTAAAGTAGATTCTACGGTCCAGGCTGATTTGACGCTCGTAATCGGCAAGGATTATGCAAAATTACCAGTTTATCGTCGAATTCTTGAAATCGGAGAGAAATACTAATCGTTGGGCTCGGCTAATTCCCCAAATACTATAACCACCACTTCCTCTGAAATTCTGGCTTACCAGATTGCTCAAATTGCGTTAGAAAAAAAAGCCAGTGAGGTTATGATATTAGATTTGCGTCAAATTACCAGTATTACGGACTTTTTCGTGATTTGCAGTGGCGCTGTTGAGCAACATGTCAAGGCAATCGTAGATGAAATTGAACAGCGTTTGAAGCCTACTAATAAGCCCTGGCACATTGAAGGTTATCAGCACCTGAGCTGGGTTCTGATGGATTATGTTGATGTTGTGGTGCATGTATTTCAACCTGAAACTCGTCAGTATTACAATCTTGAGCGCTTATGGGCTGATGCACCCTGTGAACGCCTAAAAGCCGAACAAGAGTAGGACTGAGCGTAACTCGACTTTGACTTAGCCATTTTACATGATTGATTTAGCCACAATTAGCCTGGTCGCAAAAAAGAGTGGCTTGACCGCCGGTGGCATTTCACCAGTCACGCTTGGCGATAAATATATCAAAGCCTTGCAGGTATATTTAGACAATGGCTATAATGCCGAGATGTTCTATTTAAAGCGCTGGCGCGATTATAATCGTACCCTGGGTGGGCAATTGCCGTGGGCGCGTTCTGTTTTGGTGGGCATAGATAATTATTATTATGATGCTACTTTGCCTAACACGAATCCCCGCTGGACTCGTTATGTTTGGGGCCGTGATTACCACCGCGTGGTGCGCGAGAAAATGCTAACTGTACTGCATGAGCTACGGAAAATTGAACCGACCGTGCAGGGCAAGATTTACGTCGATACTGGTCCTATTTTAGCTAAAGCCTACGCCGAACAAGCCGGTCTGGGTTGGATTGGGAAAAATTGCCTGTTCATTGCCCATGGGTGGGGCTCTTTTATCTTTATCGGACTATTGTTTTTGAATGTCGCTATCGAGACTACACCTCAAATTATCCCTTCAGGCTGCGGTGATTGTCAGCTGTGTCTTCAGCGCTGTCCCTCAGGAGCGCTGCAATCGCCCGGTTATCTCGATGCCCGCCGCTGCATTGCCTATTTGACCATCGAAAAGAAAACACTTTTTTGTGCTGCTGAGGCTCAAATCGTCAAAGGACATTTGTACGGTTGTGATATTTGCCAGGAAATCTGTCCTTTTAACCGTAAGTGGGCGAAAAATACAGGCGACGCCCGCTATTACACCCTTTTGCCGCAATTACAGCGTTCGATTGAAGAATGGAGCCATCTCACTCCACTTGAATTCGAGAGTATGTTCCAGTCCACCGCGGTGAAACGTTTAGGATTTGTGCGCTTCTGTCGCAATCTGGTCGCTCAGAGCGATTAATTTTTTATCTTCAAAGCTGACAATCGCTGGTTTCAGGAGGTGATTTTTCCTATTTGGTTGAGACCAGCGGCCGGAGTAAATTAGGGCGCGTTTTATTAAGGAGTATATGAGTCAAGATGATTAATACGATTCAGGAATTATTGAGAACGTCATTAGAGCTTAAAGGTTACCCGCAACCGGATAAAGTAATGGTTGCGCGTACCAAGCAGGAATCCTTTGGCAATTACTCGACTACGCTGGCAATGGAGCTATCCAAGACACTCAAGCGACCGCCATTGGAAGTTGCTCAGGAAATTGTTTCGGCTTTACCAACAAATCCAGCGATTACCAAAGTAGAAATTATTGCGCCAGGTTTTATCAATTTTTTCCTTAGTCCTCAGTTTCTACAGAAAGTTGTGGCTGAAATCAATCAAGCGGGAGCCAATTACGGTCGTTCGACCGTCGGGAAAGGGCAGAGGGTTCAGGTCGAATTTGTTAGCGCCAATCCCACCGGTCCGTTAACGGTCGGACACGGTCGGCAGGCGGTTCTGGGTGACACTATTGCACGGATTTTAAGCTGGTGCGGTTATCAAGTTGAGCGGGAATATTATTACAACGACGCCGGACGGCAAACGCGCGTCCTCGGGCATTCGGTCTATTATCGTTATCGGCAATTGTTAGGTTATTCGGAAGAATTTCCCGAGGACTATTATCAGGGTGATTACATCAAGGAAATTGCCAAGAAGATAAAAGACGAATATGGTGCCCGCTTCGCAAATGATGCGGATAATCCTATTTTTAAGCAAGCGGCAGAAGAAGCCATTTTTGCCGATATTCGGAAGACGTTAGCGCGTCTCGATATAGTATTTGATTCCTATTATAATGAGAAAAGCCTTTATGATGATGGCAGAGTCAATGCTGTTTTACGGCGTTTTGCCGAACTGGGAGTTAGCTACGAAAGGGATGGCGCCATCTGGTTTCGGGCGGGGCAGTATGGCGGTACAGCCGACCGGGTTTTGTGGAAAAGCGTGGTTGATGAAGCCACTTATCGTCTTCCTGATATCGCCTATCATACGACGAAATTTGAGAGAGGCTACGATTTAATCATTGATATTTTTGGGGCTGACCATCATGCTACTTATCCCGATGTTCTGGCGGGTTTGCGGGCGCTGGGATACGATGTCAGTAGAATCAAAGTGCTTATTCACCAGTTTGTGACCTTAACTCAAGGTGGTGAAAAGGTTAAAATGTCCACGCGGCGCGCGACTTATGTGACTCTCGACGAACTGATTGACGAGGTTGGCAAAGATGTCGTCCGCTACTTTTTCTTGATGCGCGGCATGAAGAGTCATTTGAATTTTGATTTGCAGTTAGCCAAAACTGAGGGTGAAGAGAATCCCGTTTTTTATTTGCAGTACGCTCATGCTCGTATCGCCAGCATTTTACGCAAAGCGCAGCACCTGCAGATTGCCCTGACGGCTGAGCCAGACCTTTCCCTGTTGAATGAACCGGAAACACTGGCGCTGTTAAATGCGCTGACTGAATTTTCGGAAGTCATTGCGATTTGTCTGAATACTCTTGAGCCTCAACATCTGACGGTCTATCTCACCAAACTGGCGACCAGTTTTCATAAATTTTACACTGAACACCGCGTCATTAGCGACAATTTACCGCTATCGCAAGCGCGTCTGGCGCTGGTAAAAGCCGTGCAAATTGTTATGGCAAATGGTTTACACCTTTTAGGAGTCGCCGCACCCGAGAAAATGTAGGTAATCGCCGGGATGAAGTGAAGCAGGAGTCGACAAATAGAAACACAAAAGGGGGCTCGACTTGTTTAAACAGACCGAAATCTGTAAATTAATTTTTGTTGGGTAGATATGGGATGTAACTAATGCCGATAGATGTAAAGACTGTTAAGAAAATAGCTGACCTGGCTAAGTTGTCACTGACTTCTGCGGAACTGGAGCAATATTCAACTCAATTGGAAAAAATTGTTGATTACGTTGAGCAGTTGCAGAAATTAGACACCAGTCAAGTTCAGCCTTTAGCCCAGGTACATGATACGACTAATGTCATGCGTCCTGATGAAGTGAAGCCTTCGTTAAATCCTGACGAAGTATTTCAGAATGCACCGGCGCGGCAAGCCAATTATTTTGTCGTGCCGAAAGTTATAAAGGGAACGACGGCATGAAGGCGCTTGGCATAATTCCCGCCCGTTATGCCTCCACGCGTTTGCCCGCCAAACCACTCCAGCTGCTAAAAGGTAAACCACTCATTCAGCGCGTTTATGAAAATGCTCGTAGAGCACAAACCTTGACGAAATTGATCGTGGCAACTGACGATAGCCGTATTTATGAGACTGTGCAGGCTTTTGGCGGAGAAGTAGTGCTTACTCCAGCGGAATTACCGTCGGGAACTGACCGTTGTGCTTTTGTGGCGCGCAAGTATGACTATCCAATCGTCGTAAACATTCAGGGTGACGAACCCTTTTTACCACCGGCGGTAATTGATGCGGGAGTCGGGGTGCTTGAAAAAGAAGCCGAAGTTATGGTGGTAACCGCTGCGCGTCGCAATATTACGCAGGCGGAATTAGCCAATCCCAATGTGGTCAAAGTATTAATTAATAAACGGAGCGAGGCGCTTTATTTCAGTCGCCAGAATATCCCTTATCTCCGCAATTTAGAAGATGCACCGGCTAATCATCCCGCTTTGGTTCACTATGGCTTATATGTCTTCCGGAGGAATTTTTTACTGAATTTCACGACTTTGCCAGTCACTATTTTAGAACTGATGGAAAGATTAGAGCAATTGCGGATTTTAGAACATGGTTATAAAATCAAAGTCGTTGTGACTGATGAGCCATCGCTGGGAATTGACACGCCTGAGGATTTAATCAATGCTGAAAAAATATTGGCAGACTATGAAAGCTGAAGCAGAAACGAAATATATTTTTGTAACGGGTGGGGTCATTTCAGGTTTGGGCAAGGGCATTGCCAGCGCTTCTATTGGCTATCTTTTGAAAGCCCGCGGCTATCGTGTGACCATTCAAAAATTCGACCCCTACATCAATATTGACCCCGGCACAATGAGTCCCTATCAACACGGAGAAGTCTTTGTGCTGGAAGATGGGACGGAAACCGACCTCGACCTTGGGCATTATGAGCGCTTTATTGACGAAAATATGACTGCCCGGAATAATACTACCACTGGTCAAATTTATTATACGGTAATCAATCGCGAACGCCGCGGTGATTATCTGGGCGCTACGGTTCAGGTCATTCCCCATATTACTGATGAAATTAAACGGCGTATATCGGCTGTCAACAGCGATGGTGCCTACGATATTGTCATTTGTGAAATCGGCGGCACGGTGGGTGACATCGAGAGTCTACCGTTCTTAGAAGCCATTCGCCAATTTTCCTTTGACCAGAAGCGGGGCAATTGCTTGAATGTGCATTTGACGCTCGTCCCCTATATCGAATCGAGCGGCGAAATAAAAACTAAACCCACCCAGCATAGTGTGATGCGCTTGCGGGAAATTGGTATTCAACCCGACATTCTTCTCTGCCGTTCCAAATTACATCTGGACGAAAATGTGCGGCGCAAAATTGCGCTTTTTTGTAATGTCCCGCCAGAAGCAGTCGTCGAAGCACTGGATGCCGAGACGATTTATGAAATACCCTTGATATTTGAACGCCAGGGGCTGGGCGATTTAATAACCAATTTGCTCCAACTACCACGTAAAAAAGCTAAATTAAATGCCCTGGAACAATTTGTCAGTCGGGTAAAATCGCCCCACCATCAGGTGACAATTGCCATCTGTGGTAAATATACTCTTTTGCATGATGCTTATAAGTCCATTGTGGAAGCCTTCGTCCATGCCGGCGTGGAAAACGATACTGCCGTGAAGTTAGATTGGATTGAAGCCGAAGATTTAGCCAAAAATGAGCCACCTGAGAGACGCTTACGAGATGCGGATGGCTTACTGATTCCCGGTGGATTCGGTGAACGGGGTATCAAGGGCAAAATCCTGGCAATAAAATATGCTCGCGAGCATAAAATTCCGTTTTTGGGTATCTGTCTCGGTTTGCAATGCGCCGTCATCGAATATGCCCGTCATGTCTGCGGATTATCCGAAGCCCACAGCACTGAATTCAATGCTCAGACGCCTTATCCCGTGATTGATTTGATGGAAGAACAGAAGCGCGTTGCCAATAAAGGTGGGACCATGCGCTTAGGAGCTTATCCCGCCGAAATCCAGCCCGGCACTTTAGCTTATCAGATTTATGGCTGTCGAACTATTTCCGAGCGCCATCGTCATCGTTATGAAGTCAATAATCAGTTTCTGGAACAATTGCAGCAAGCCGGCTTAATCGTGGGAGCAATTAACCAGGAACTAAACCTTGTCGAAATGATTGAAATCAAAGATCATCCCTGGTTTGTCGGTTGTCAGTTTCACCCGGAGTTGAAATCACGGATTAATAAAGCTCACCCTTTATTCAGGGACTTTGTGCGGGCAGCCCTCAAATATCACCAGAGTAAGAGGTAAATTGATGCCAGAAGTCTCTATAAATCACATTCCGATAGGTGGAAAAAATCCGCTGGTTTTCTTTTTAGGTCCTTGTGTCATTGAAAGTCGCGAACATACTTTGTTTATGGCGGAGCAGTTGGCAGATTTAGCCCGCGGGATGCAGTTCCCGCTGGTTTTTAAAGCCAGCTTTGACAAAGCCAATCGAACAGATATTGACTCATATCGTGGACCTGGTCTGGAAAGAGGATTGCAAATATTAGCCGAGGTCAAAGAGAAATTTGGCTTGCCACTTATGACTGATATTCATGAACCGTATCAGGCTGAACCTGTCAGTGCGGTGGTTGACATTTTACAGATACCCGCTTTTTTATGTCGTCAAACTGACTTAGTGGTAGCAGCCGCGCGAACTGGTCGGGTAATTAATGTCAAAAAAGGACAATTTTTAGCACCTTCGGATGTCAAATACATTGTGAAGAAAATAGAAGCAGTTGGCAATCAAAAAATTTTACTGACTGACCGCGGCACAAGCTTTGGTTATAGCACCCTCATTTCCGATGTGCGCGCTATACCCTTAATGCAAGCAACCGGTTATCCCGTAATCTACGATGCGACGCATAGCGCGCAATTACCGGGCGGGATGACAACCGGTGGTGAACGGGCTTTTATTCCCTATCATGTCCGCGCGATGGTCGCGGCTGGTTGTGATGGCATTTTTATGGAAGTCCACGACAATGTCAACCAGGCAAAGAGTGACCGCTCGACACAGTATCCACTTGATCAGTTACCACAGCTGTTATCGGCTGCCATTGCAATCAGTCAATTAATTAGGGATTTAGCATGAGGGCGGAACTCTTAGAGCGTCTGCGAAAGGTGAAATTGATAATCAGTGATGTTGATGGGGTATTTACCGATGGCTCCATTTATTTAGCGGACGATGGGCGCGAAATTAAGCGTTTTCATGTTTTAGATGGAGCCGGCATAGCCCTGATTCGCGCCATCCAATTCCCGTTTGCGGTTATTTCTGGTCGCAATTCGGCCGTAACCACTTATCGCATGAAAGAGTTAGGGTTGGAGAAAGCTTTATTCCAGGGAAATCTGGCGAAACTTGAGCCTTATGCTGCCATTAAAAAGCAATTTGGGGTCGAAGACGAGGAAGTCGCTTATATCGGCGATGATATTATTGATATTCCGCTGTTGCGTCGGGTTGGGGTTCCAATTGCGGTTGCCAATGCCCTGCCAGAAGTCAAGGCTCAGGCAATCTATGTTACCGAGCATAGTGGTGGCAGTGGAGCGGTGCGCGAGGTGATAGAGTTGATTTTAAGAGCCCAGGGTAAGATGGAAGCAGCGGTGGCGATTTTAACTAAAGATACTTATAAGGATGCATAGATGGCAAACGATTATCTTGATAAAGCCCGAGAACTTTTACGGCTGGAAGCACAGGCAATAGCCAATTTGGAGAGCAAGATTGACGATAATTTTCGCCAGGCGGTAGAGGTTCTGTACAATGTCAGGGGCAAAGTAATCATTGCGGCGGTCGGTAAGTCGGGACATGTCGGTCGTAAAATTGCCGCCACTTTTTCCAGTACCGGTACTCCGAGTTTCTTTATCCATGCTTATGAAGCCGGACACGGTGATTTAGGTGTGATAGCTGCTAATGACGCCCTCCTGATGATTTCAAATAGTGGTGAAACCGACGAACTGATTGACATGATACCCGCTGCACGCAAGCTGGGTATTCCTATTATCGGCTTACTAGGTAATCTCAATTCAACCTTAGCCAGGAAGTGCGATATTGTGCTCGATACGGGAGTGTCTTCTGAAGCGGATCCGTTGAATGTCGTACCGACCTCCAGCAGCATTGTTGCCTTAGCGATGGGTGATGCGCTGGCGATTGCCTTATTGACCAAGCGTGATTTTAAGGCGATTGATTTTGCCGGGTTGCATCCTTCCGGTACGCTGGGGCGGCGGCTCCTGACCACCGTCGAGGATTTAATGCATACCGGAGAGGCGATTCCGTTTGTGCATGAGAATAGCCCCATGGCAACCGCCCTTTTCATGATGACCAAGAAAGGATTGGGGATTGTCGGCGTCCTGGATGATAACGACGAACTGGTGGGGGTAATCACTGATGGCGATTTGCGCCGCGGTTTAGAACGTACCAAAGATTTTATGAACCAGCTCAGTAAAGAAATTATGTCGCGCAACCCCAAGTGGATAGCCCAGAATGTTCTGGCAATTGATGCCCTGCATAAAATGGAGGAGTTTGCGATAACCAATCTTTTTGTATATCGTGAGAAAAAGGAAGGGCGTCCCATCGGTATCATCCACATTCATGACATTTTAAGATATGGGATAATGTCTTGAAACGCTATCAGCAAATATTAATTCTCATAACAGTTACCCTACTTTTAAGTAATTGTGGTGAATCACCGGATAGTGAAAGGAGCACCCCTGACCGCAAATATCCCGACCAGGAAATCTGGAATCCAGTAATTACTTTGACTAAAGACGGACAAAAGCGGGCAGTCGTTCATTCGGGACATCTTGTCAAATACAACGATCAGGCTTATGTTAATATGGACACCGAGGTCAGCGTTGATTTTTACGACATCAACGAGCGCCATCTTTCGCATTTGACCGCAACGGAAGCCGTGGTCTACGAAAATACTAATGATTTGATTGCCAAAGGCAATGTCGTCGTGACTTCTGATAGCGGCTTGACCTTATATACCGAGGTTGTCCAGTGGAATCATCGCCGTGAAAAAATAATTTCGGACACTTATATCACGCTGGTGACCGACCAGGATACTCTCTACGGAGTCGGATTTGAATCAGATTCAGATTTGAAAAACTGGGTGATTTTCAAACCAGCCGGGGTTAGTGACAGGAAAATAAATCTTGAGCGCCATGAATAATATTCCGCAATCACAAAAAGTACTGCGTTGTGTGGAACTGGTCAAAGAGTTTGGCAGACGTCGCGTGGTAGATGGCGTTTCGGTCGAGGTCGCAAAAGGTGAAATTGTGGGATTATTGGGACCCAATGGCGCCGGCAAAACCACGACTTTCCACATGTTCACCGGAATGATCCGGCCTACCGCGGGTCGCGTTTTTATTGATGATTTGGATATTACCAATCTCCCAATGTTCAAACGCGCCCGTCTCGGTATCAGCTATCTGGCACAGGAACCTTCGGTATTCCGGAAACTGACCGTCGAACAGAATCTGCTGTTAGTTCTCCAGACTCTCAATCTTACTCATAGGGAGCAACATGAGCGCCTGGAGCAGCTTTTAGATGAGCTCGGCATTCGCAAAATTCGTAAAAGCCGTGCCGATACCCTTTCGGGTGGTGAGCGGCGGCGCACCGAAATTACCCGCGCCCTGATTACTCATCCCGATTTTATTCTCCTCGATGAGCCCTTTGTTGGAGTCGATCCCATCGCAGTGGATGATATTCAGAAAATCGTCATTAGCCTGAAGGACCGCAATATCGGAGTGTTAATTACCGACCATAATGTGCATGAAACTTTATCAATAACCGACCGCTCTTATTTGATGTTTGAAGGGCGGATATTAAAAGCGGGCACTTCCGAATTTTTAGCCAATGATGAAGATGCCCGGCGTTTATATTTAGGAGACTCTTTTAAACTGGTGCGCTGATGCAACTGAATCAAACCCAAGTCCACAAACTGAGCCAGGAGTTGCGCTTAACACCGCAACAAATTTTACAATCAACCATTCTGCAATTGAATACGCTCGCCTTAGAAGCCCGTGTCATGCAGGAATTGGAACAAAATCCCGTCCTCGAGGAAATACCGCCGGAATTCGAGAACAACGGCGAGGACGAACCCCAGGAACAGGTAACCGAAGAAACTAATGAGCGCGAAATCGATTGGGAGGAGATATTACCTCAGAATGATGACTATCTCCCCAAAGAGGAATACGATCCCGAACAGAAACAAATGCGGCAGAATCAACCGTCCCCCGGTGGATTAGTCGAGCACCTCTTTGAGCAGCTTAAACTGCTCAGTCTGGAAGAAATTGAAGAACAATTGGCGGCTGAAATCATCTGGAATCTCGACGACCGCGGCTATCTAACCATTCCAATTGAAAACATAGCTGTCAGTCTCAATGTACCCGAGAAAAAAGCCCTAAAAGTACTCAAGCAAATCCAGCAACTCGATCCGCCTGGCATCGCTGCCCGCAATCTACAGGAGTGTCTGCTCCTGCAGCTTGAACAAATTCCCAATAGCACCGATGCTAAACAGATTGTGCGTAACCATTTTGAAGATTTTGCCAATCACCGTTTCGAAGCTATTTTGAAGACACTCGGATGGGATAAAGAACGCCTGCAACGAGCTAAAGAAATGATTGTCAAACTCAATCCCAAACCTGGCGCTGCCCTGGGTATAGGTGACTCCGCTTATGTCATTCCTGACCTTATCGTAGAAAAAGTCGGCAATGAATTTATCATAGAGGTGAATGATACACGCGTGCCTGAATTGCGCATCAGCAGCCACTACCTCGATATGATTGCCAATAGTGATAAAATTGACGGGGCGACCAAGAATTACCTCAAGAAAAAAATAGATACCGCCAAATGGTTCATCCAGGCTATTTATCAGCGGCGTCAGACTATGATTAAAGTCATGAAAGCCATCATCGCCAAACAACGGGAATTTTTCGAGGATAATAGTCGTCCGCTAAAACCAATGATTCTTAAAGATATTGCTGAAGCCGTCCAGATGGATATTTCAACTATCAGTCGCGTGACTAACGGGAAATATGTGCAGCTCCCTTCCGGTATTTATGAGTTGAAATATTTCTTTAGTGAAGGTATGATGGATGAGGACGGAGAAGAAATTTCGACGCGCTTACTCAAGAGCAAATTGCAGGAGATTATTGCTAATGAAAATAAACAGAAACCATACAGCGACGACCAGCTGGCGCGTCTCTTGAAAAAAGAGGGTTACATCGTCGCGCGCCGTACTGTCGCTAAATACCGCGAACAGCTCAAGATTCCTGTAGCCCGTTTGCGTCGCAGTATTTGATTACCCCAACAGATTGGAGGGATTTTATGGCCAGGCAAAAAGTAAAATTTGCAGATACTGAGTTCGAGGTTTCCAGTCTTAATTACTGGCTGATTATCTTCGTTGCTTTTATTCTGGCATGTGCAGTCACGGCTGCCCTGTCTTTTTACACGCTTAAAGCCGGTGAAAGTGGGGTTGTCGTCCGTTTGGGGCGATTCCACAAGGTGGTTGAATCGGGTTTACACTGGCGGCTACCATGGGGAATTGACCATATCTACCGACTCAAAAATACCTTCCCATACGAGATGGAATTCGGCTTTACCACTGTCCAGTCTGATAGCGGCGCTACCTTTCGGCAACCCGTGCCTGAGGAATCACGCTTAATCACCGGTGATCTCTATCTCGCAGATGTATACTGGACTATTACTTATCGCATCAATCAACCCATTGCCTATTGTTTCAATAGTCAAGAACCCCGGCAAATGTTGCATACAATTGCCGAGAGCGCATTACGCAAGGCAGCCGGGAATCATTCTCTTCAGGAACTATTTCAGACCAATCGCCAGGCTGTAGTAGCCGAAGCAACCAAATATATCGAGGACGATCTCCAGTGGTTAGAAATTGGCATTGTCTTGCAGGATGTTGCTCTAAAGGAGGTGATTCCGGTGTCTAATTTGCCTACCCAAGCATTGCCTACCAGCAATTTGAACCCGCAGGCGAGTACCGTTACCGTAGATACAGCCCAAACCAAAGTGAGTTGGTGATGAGAAGCACCCACAAAAGAGGAGTGAAAATATGAACCTGCGCGCGCTTACTATTTTTCTGGTCATTCTCATCGTTGGTCTTTTACTCTGGCAGTCAATATATATTGTCAATGAGACCGAGCAGGTGCTCGTGACTCGTTTGGGAAAGCCGATTGTTGGTGATTCTTTGAAGAGCGGCTGGCATTGGAAGTTGCCAATTCTCGACCGCGTGACAAAGTACGATAAGCGCTTACAGCTTTTAGAAATGCTACCGCTGGATTTACCAACCCGCGATAACAAAATGATACAGGTAGTGGTGATTGCTTATTGGCGAATTGCTGACCCATTGGCTTTATACCAGAGTGTTGGCGATCAAGCAACGGCTAAGACGCGTCTGACAGGCTATATCGAGAGCGCTGTCCGTGATGAAGTTTCGCACTATCAGTTGGCTGAAATCGTGCGTTCTTCCGAGCGCAAACTTATTGCCAGGCAGTGGAAGAATGTCCAGAGTGTGGTTACCGCTGAAGAGCGAAAAGTAATGGAGGCAAAGAGTCTCGGCGCCGGCGCAACCATTCATGAGCGCATTTTAGCCCGCGTTCAACAGGATTTAGCCGCGGCACAACTCGGGATAGGTCTCGTAAATATCGCTTTCCTTCGCATTCAATATAAGACGACTATCGAATAGAAAGGCATTTACAAATGATAAAAATACAGGCGACCACGGTCATTGGAGTACGGCGTGACGGCAAAGTTGCTCTCGGCAGTGATGGTCAGGTGACTATTGGTGAGACGATAATGAAGCAGAAAACCCGCAAGGTTCGCAAAATTTTCAATGAACAGGTGATTGTCGGATTTGCCGGTTCCTCCGCTGATGCTCTGACCTTATTCGATAAATTCGAGGAACAACTCGAGAAATACAAAGGCAATGTACCGCGCGCTGCCGTGGAACTGGCAAAAATTTGGCGAGTGGATAAATACCTGCGTCGGCTGGAAGCGCTCCTGGCGGTCGTCAGCAAGGATGCTATGCTCATTATTTCCGGTACTGGTGATGTCATCGAGCCGGATGACGAAGTGGTTGCTATCGGTTCGGGTGGTGCTTATGCGACTGCAGCCGCCCGCGCCTTGCTGCGCCATAGCAATCTCTCTGCCCGTGAGATTGTTAGCGAAGCCCTGAACATTGCGGCTGATATTTGCGTTTACACCAATCACAATTTTACGATTATGGAATTATGAATCGAGAATTAACTCCCCGCGCTATCGTCAAAGAACTCGACAATTATATCATTGGGCAAGAAAAAGCCAAAAAAGCCGTAGCAATTGCCCTGCGCAATCGCTGGCGGCGGCAACGAATTAAAAGCGCTATCCGGGAAGATATTCTGCCCAACAATATTATCCTGATTGGACCAACCGGCATCGGCAAAACCGAAATTGCACGCCGACTCTCCAATTTAGCCAATGCGCCCTTTGTTAAAGTCGAGGCTTCCAAGTTCACCGAAGTCGGCTATGTCGGTCGCGATGTAGAATCTATTATTCGTGACCTGACAAATATCGCCGTCAACATGGTGAAAGCCGAAAAAATCGCCGCTTTAAATGACCAGGCGGAACAGTTTGCTAATGAACGTATCCTCGATATCCTTTTGCCGCCGCTGCAAAGCGACGGTGAGGGCGAAAATACAACCAGCAGCGACGAAAAATTCAAACGCACGCGCGAGAAACTGCGCCAAATGCTCTTGCGCGGCGAACTGGAGGAACGGCAAATCGAAATTACCGTCAAGCAGGGGGGCTTGCCGATGATGCAGATTTTCGGCCCGGCTGGCATTGAAGAAATGGAACTCAATGTAAGCGAGATGCTCGGCAATGCCTTCCCTCAGAAGAAAAAAATTCAAAGAACTACCATCGCTGAAGCCCGTAAAATTTTTATTCAGGAAGAGGCACAAAAATTAATTGATATGGATAATGTAGTGCGGGAAGCAATTCAGCGCGTCGAAGAGAGTGGAATTGTCTTTATTGATGAAATTGACAAAATTGCTTCCGATATTGAGACGCGCAGCCAGGGACCGGATGTCTCTCGTGAAGGTGTGCAGCGCGATATTTTGCCAATCGTGGAAGGCTCTAATGTCCAGACTAAGTATGGCGTGGTTCGCACTGACCATATCCTGTTTATCGCCGCGGGAGCGTTTCACAGCTGTAAGCCCTCCGATTTAATCCCTGAGCTGCAGGGTCGTTTCCCTATCCGCGTCGAGATGAATAGTTTAGGGAAAGATGATTTCGTCAAAATCCTGAAGAATCCGCGTAATGCCCTTTTAAAACAGTATGCGGCTTTACTGAAATCGGAGAAGGTCGAACTGGTATTCGATGATGAAGCCGTTGATGAGATTGCCCAGATTGCTGCCGAAGTCAATGAGAAAATGGAAAATATCGGCGCGCGGCGGTTGCATACCATTCTCACTACGGTGCTAGAGGATTATTTATTTCAATTACCGGACAAAAATATCAAGAAAATTCACATTACTCGTGATTTTGTGCGTGAAAAACTGAGCAACATTGTTAAAGACCGCGATTTAAGCCGTTATATTTTATAAATCTATCATTTCAGGAGGTAGAATGAAACGAGATTTTCTGCATGTATCGGATTTTAGCGCTGAAGAAATCTGGCAAATTTTCGAACTCACCCGTCGTCTCAAGTCTTATGTCAAAGAGGGCAAAGATTATACTCCACTTAAAGGTAAAACCATGGCGATGATTTTCGCCAAACCGAGCGCCCGTACCCGTATTTCCTTCGAGACCGGCATGACCCAGCTGGGCGGCCATGCCATTTATCTCGGACCGGGTGACATCGGTGTTGGCAAACGTGAAGCCGTCAAGGACATCGCCCGTGTCATTGCTCGCTACAATGACATCATCATGGCGCGCCTTTTTGACCATGCCCATATCCTCGAATTAGCCGAATATGCCAGTGTACCAGTCATCAATGGCTTGACCGACTATAATCATCCCTGCCAGATTATGGCTGACATTTATACCGTCCTCGAGCACCGCGGTAATCTCAATAATCTCAAAATTGCTTTCGTTGGTGATGGCAACAATATCGCGCATTCATGGCTGGAACTGGCGCAGCGCCTGCCGTACCATTTTGTGCTTGCCTGTCCACCGGGTTATGAACCCAATGCGGAATTAGTCGCCAAAGCACGCCAGGTGGGATTGAGCCAGGTTGAAATCGTGCACGACCCGCTGCTGGCAGTGCGTGACGCTGATGTGATTTATACCGATGTCTGGGTAAGCATGGGGCAGGAAGCCGAGCAGGAAAAGCGCAAGAGCGATTTTGCGGCGTTTCAGGTGAACATGGCGTTAGTCAAAGCCGCCAAACCCGATGTCTATGTCATGCATTGCCTGCCGGCTCACCGCGGCGAAGAAATTACCGACGAAGTAATGGAAAGTTCGCACTCTATCGTTTTCAATGAAGCCGAAAATCGCATGCATGTTCAGAAGGCAATCATTCATAAGCTGATGCTGGGATAGTTCTGCAAATATCTTGGCTACCGCGACGGAATTTTTGGGGCGAAATAATCGAATTAAGCTGCTTTTTATAACTTATATTTTTCTTTAGTGTGTACCGCCATTTCGGCTGGTTTTAGAGCAACCACGCAATCCCGCATGCCACTCATGGCGATTCATTTAGTGATTCCACTACCGCTTTTCCTTGTGCCAGTAAATGTGCCCTGTAAGTTAGATGGCCAGCCAAATGTTGTAAAAGCAATGCTCCAGGTGCCGTGAGAATTACCATTATCCGCTACGCCACTTACATTCACCGTGAATGCAGAGTTTTGATAACCAGTGGGTGCAGCAGGATTAGTTGCTGTTCCTTGACCAGTATACGAGATAGCCGTGTCGGCTACGATTACATCTCCGCTTTCAAATGGGCATTGCACTGTCGAGCCTTGATACACAAAGTACCAAATAGCTAGCGCTGAAACACTTCCATCCGATTTCTTTTCAAAGGTAGCCTGACCGTGATTAGAAGAGTCATTATCCATAATGAATTCCCATTCTTCCGTTGCAACAATTGTTGGGGCAGTAGGATTGTTTTCATCCTTCGTACATCCAATAAGAATGGTCAGGATGAATAGTAGAATGGCATAATAGGTATTGGGTTTCATTTTTGCACTCCTTTCTCTCTTGGTATAAGTGAATCTAATGAAAATAATTGCCTTCAGCAAGTGCTTAATAACAGTCTGCGAATAAAAGCAGCCCTCCTCCCGACGACTCGGAGTATTCAAAGGTTTCTTATTAGACATAGTGGAATAAGCCTTTAAACGCCTTTTAAAAAAGGCTCAGGTATTTTAGAGATCATAAAATCCACCTGATGACAAATTGGAATGAAGACACATGATTCTCTTACTTCAGTAGCCGTTGTATTACCCAATCGGCCGTTGTTACAAACGCGAATCCGAAAGCAAGATTTAGCAAACTCGCCTTATGCATCTCCTCGTTTATACTTCCAGTTCCATCAGCGAGAAAGAATACTTTATAATCCCGATAGTAAGCATCACGAGCAGTGGATTCACAACACATATTGGTCATAATGCCAGAGATAACGAGGTCTTCTATTTTGAGACAGCGCAGCACAATCTCTAAATCGGTATTATAAAATGCCGAATAGCGATGTTTGAGAATCACTTTCTCATTGGGCAGCGGAGCAATGTCGCTATGTACTTCGCTTTCTGGACTCCCTTCAAGACACATTCCTTTCCACCACCATTCCATAATACCGGCGTCAAGGCGGTCGGGGTGATGAACGTGCCGTGTGTAAATAACGGGACGGCCAGCCTCTCGAAAAGCAGCAATGAGCTGCTTTAGTGTTGGAAGAATTACAAGCCCCCCACAAGTAAACGTCGGAGAAGCTGGATTCAAAAAAAAATGCTGCATATCAATGACAAGGAGAGCAGATTTTTCTTTGCTAAGTTGCATCTGGTGCTGATTGAAGGGCGCAATCTGTTCAAGCCAAAGTTGTGTTCTTGCTTCAAGAGATTCTGGTGTTACATATGATTCCATGATGATCCTCCTATGTTTGTTATGTACTTTCACCTAATTCTTGCTTTCACGAATTTCGTTTAGCCGTCTACATAGGGGAAAGTGACGATATGTGTTTTTTCTGTCTCCTTTTAAAAGAGTGCCTCTCGGGGAAGGCATTCTGCATTTGCCCTGTTCTCTTTGTGTTATTCCGGAGTGGTATCAGTCTTTTTGCTCTTCCGCCGGTTGACGAACGATTTGATAAGCATTATTGGGAGCATGATATAAATAATGGCATTGATGTATTGGTCGCAGAGGTTGCTCGGCCAGGGGAAGGGATGGAAGAGAAAAAAATCGGTTGCCTTACCGGTTACCAGTACTTCAATGACATTGCCTGCTGCCCCAATCATCAGACTCAGGATAATAGTCATGATTTTCAGATTGAATCCTGCTTCTTTCTCTTTAAGTATGCTCCTGGTCAGGGAAATTGTCAGAATGGTGACTATGACAATGCCGGAAATTGCCCAGAGTTTCTGATTGCTGATTGTACCAAATAGAAAATGGTAGCCGATGTTATGCGTACGATAAAAGGTGAGAAATGGTAAAAAGGTGGGCACGCTTTCTTGAAAAGGCAGCAGGCGATTGGCAAGCAGCTTCGTTATAAAATCAATCAGCAGGAAAATTATTCCCCCGCTATAAGCAAGGAAAAGAGGTTTTTTGAAAAATTTCATCGATGCGACTCCTGTGTCGGATAACAATTGAGGTAGAGCGAT
This sequence comes from Fidelibacterota bacterium UBA2242, assembly GCA_002347855.1. Classification (GTDB taxonomy): domain Bacteria; phylum Fidelibacterota; class UBA2242; order UBA2242; family UBA2242; genus UBA2242. Next base: position 48,838 of record DDYE01000015.1, on the reverse strand, counting down.
TACATTTTTTTATTCCAGCGGCGCCACTTGAAACTCTGAGATTTATCAGGAAAAAAGCCTGCCTTTACCGAGCGGATATCCTGAACAGAGATGAAAATATCGGGATCGATTTCGCGGGCAATTTTCAAAACGGCATTGACCTGTTTACGCGGCACGATGCAATAAATAATATGAACTTCGCCTTTGCCGCCCTGTGCTTTTATGACTGTCGCCCCAAAGCCTTCATCGCGGAGCGCCATTGTCAGAATGTCTACAGTATGGCTACTGATAAGGCGCACCGCCTGGAGTCCCAGGGCTAATTTTTCTTCAATGGTGATACCGATAAAGTTGCCGGAGGCAAAGCCCAGTCCATAGGCAATGAAGCTGACGGGATTGGAAAGCCCCTGCCGCATGACCTGCGAAATTGCCAGTAACCAGATTGAAACTTCGAAGAAGCCCAGCACCGAGGCTGCAACCTTGTTGCCTTTGGAAACCAGAATGATGCGCAACGTCCCGATAGATACATCGGTTATCCGCGCGCAAAAAATAAACAGCGGAATGATTACCCATTGATAAAGTGTGCTATTAATCAATGCGTTTTCCATAGTTTTCTCTAATAAAATGACTCCGAAATTATTTTACTCGAACAATTGTACATAACCGCCGGTATGTAAAAAGAGGATGCTATCAGCTGCGGCTATCTTGCCGGTACGACAATAGGCGATGAGCGCAGCAGCAGCTTTGCCGGTATAAACATAATCGAGGTAAATGCCTTCGGTTTTAGCAAAAAGTTCGACTGCCGCACGACACTCAGCAGTCGGAATACCATAGCCCGGACCGATAAAACCGTCTTCGACTTCAACCGGTGGTAGAGCAGGCTCGATGTTTAACAGTTTTGCCGCCGCCAGGGCTAAATTTTTCACATTGTCAATTAAGCGCATTTTGGGTTCATCGACACTAACGCCGATGATATGACCATTCCAGCCGCTAATTGCCTGACCTAAGACTAAGCCCGCTTGGGTGCCAGCCGAGGAAGAGGCGTGCATAACCACGCCTACTTGATGCGTTAAGCGTTGCAAGTCGTCATAAATTTCACTCCAGCCGGCAACATAGCCCAGGGCACCGATGGGGACTGAACCACCGGGTGGCAGTAGAAACACCCGCTCGCCTGACGCTTCTAATTGCTGCTGGAGTTGCTGGGCAGCCGTTAGGGCAACCTGTGAATCGGTAGTATTTACATGATGGACATTAGCACCCAGAAGATGATCAATCCGCAGATTGCCAGTCGGACGAGAGACTTTTTTACCGCGCAAAATCAAGTGCACTTTCAGGTTATAGCGAACGGCGGCGTTGGCTAAAATCCGGCAGAAATTAGATTGATTGGCGCCGATGCCGATAATGGCGGTGTAACCTCTAACAATTGCCTCTGCCATTAAGAAATCTAGCTTACGGGTCTTGTTGCCGCCGAACGAAAAACCGGTGAGGTCATCTCTCTTGATATAAATGTTATGCTCGAGTACTTCAGAGAGCTTTGGCAGATATTGCAACGGCGTGGGCAAAATTGAAAGATTCACGCGCGGGAATTTTTTTAACAGATCATCTATTTGCTGCATGGGTAGTTTATCCTTACAACCGTCGATGTTTTCAATTGTAACGGGAAAAAATTAATTACCTATCTTCGATTTTCAAAAGCATATCTGAGTAAGATTCGGAGATTAGGTCTGCAGCCGTAATGCCCAGTTGCTGCATCAAAGCCTGGCATCGGGCGCGGAGCCGGGTTTCCGAATCAGCGTCTGTTCCGATCACTTCGATTTCGATGAACTCCCCCAGCTCCAGGACGACATCAAGATGGATTTTGGTATTGCCGAGATAATAGATTTCGCGCTTTTTTACTACGACGACCTTGACGCCGAGGGCAGCCGATAGCAGAACTTTGAGCTGCTCGGTATCCTGGACGTGGCATAAAATGATATTAGAAGGTTTGGGCTCTGCCTGGTTGGGACGCTGATAAAAAATTAGATCTTGTTCGAGATTTCCTTCGCGTAATTTCAAGCGTCCTGTCTCGACCCGGAAATAGGTGTCGGTTTGTTGAGTCACACCTTTAAACTGGGCTTCCATCGCACGCAGCTGCATGCGGCAGTGGTCAGAGTCTGGGCAACGAGCTTTGATTTCAACATTCTTTATTTTCATAGGAGAAAATTAAGGGAGAAGAGAAAAGGGGGCAAGGGGAAAGTGGAAATTTCAAATTGAAAATTGTTGTTTGGTGAAAAGGGGAAAAAAGGGGTGCAGCGATAATATCGCGCAACAACTATTTCTATGGATTAACCCATTCCCCATGTTAAAACATGGAGCTAAACTCTAAATGAAGATAAAAAACCTTCCTTTTGGACTGCAGCGACGTGTCGCTGCTTTTAATTGTCAGGAAAAGCAGGAACACTGTTGCTGTTCCGCGGGAACTCCACTAAAGCTCTCCAAAGTAATAAAGACGAGGAAAATAGGAGAACGATAAGAAATTAACTAAAAAGAACCCGACCACTTTTCCGCTTGGAAAATCCTCCGAAAATAATCATATTTTCACTGTGAGAATTCGAAGCCTTCTGGTATTATTAACAGCAACGAGCATCCTGCTCGCCGCATCCCGTGAGAGCGAGCCTGTTCCGGCGGGATTAGAATATCGCCAGATTAAAAAGATAGTCAGGAAGGAAGCGCGTCCCAATTTCAAAAAAGCCGACGAGCTGTTGAAAAAAGGCAGAGTGCCGAAAGCCGAACAGTATTTTCTGGCAAGCATAAAAGTAGGCGAATGCTTCTATGGCAATTGGGGACGTGCCTGGTGTGCCTGGCAGCAGAATGATACCGCCCGCGCCCGCCTGTTATTTAAGCAGGCTATCGTCCTCAACGATTCGCTCCTGTCATTTTTAGAAAATTACGCCCTATTCGCGACCAGAGGCGTGAAGGATTGGAATTTAACCGTCAACCTTACCCGTAAAATTTATCGTCTGAATCCAACAGATGAGGTATTGCTTAATTTTATCGAAGTCGCCCGGCAGTTCAATGCGAGTGAAAAAGCGCTAACAGTTTTAGGCGAATTAGTCAAGCAGTATCCGCGGCGTAGCAATGCCCGAATATTCTATGCTATTCTGCTTCAGGAGATGGGGAAGCAAGAGGAAGCGACCAAGATAGCGCGGGTGAGTCTGAAAAATACCCAGGACCCCTTTCACCTCAAGCTCATTGTTTTGATATTAGCGAATAACGGCTATTTCGTTGATGGGGCTAAAGCCTGCGAAAAATTAACGCAAGTTGCGCCGCGTTCGGCGCACACTTTTGAAGCCTGGGGTTTTCTCGAATATAAACAGGGGCATTATGCCAATGCCGCGCGGCATTATCAAAAAGCCCTTAACCGTGAATATCGAGTTGCAACCTTGCTGACTTTGGCGCGCCTTTATCTTTTTCACCTCAACGAACCCGCCAAAGTTCGCTATTATTGCAAAGCGGTACTCCAGATGCAGCGTGACAATGCCGATGCCTATTATTACCTGACCGAGAATGCGCGTCGTAAAGGTGATTTGAAAACCGCTCTGAAATATTCTCAACGCCTAATAGAGCTGCTGCCCGATCATCCCCAGCCCTATTATTACCACGGCAAATTGCTTTATGATTTGAAAGATTATAGCCAGGCGGTGATTTTTCTCGAAAAAGCAGTGCAAGCCAATCCCGATATTCGCCGCTACCGATTAGTCCTGGCGAAGGCATATGCCGCCGCTGGAATGCTGGAAAAAGCCCAGGCTACTTATAACAACTACCTTAAAGAACCTCTGAAAGATTTATGGCAAGAAGAAGAGATGCTGAAGGAAACTCCGCCTGTTCCTCGTTAAAATCCATATTGCTAATCCTTTCCATAGCGGGACTGATTATCTGGCAGAATTGCTCGGCAAATCAATGGCGAAATCAATTACCACAACCAATTCTTCCCGATTATAAAAGTATTGAAGAACTTTATTGGAAGACCTGGGAAATTCTATCTGCCAATATCCAGCATGGCAATTCGGCGAATGGCTTTGTCCGTGAGTACATTAATGCAGAAGAAGATATTTTCATTGTGCAGGGACCAACGATACAGACCGCGCTATTCGGCAGTTATGGCGCCGATGTCTTTCCGGTAATGGAATCGCTTGATAATTTCTACCGCGGTCAACGTAAGGACGGCTTTATTGCCCGTATTTACAATAGTCTCACGGGAGAGTATTTACATATTCCCAGCGTGACCGAACCGATGATTCATCCGCCGCTTTTTACCTGGGCGGAATTGCATTATTATTATCTGACTGGCGACCGTCACCGTCTGCGCTGCTGGCGACCGGTTTTAGAGCAATATTTTCAGTGGCTTGACAATTTCTGTAAAGGCGATGGTGAAGCCCGTGGACTTTATTATACCAGTATAAGCGGAACACGGATGATAAATTCACCGCGTAAACCCAATGAACTCGGGGGCTGGGTGGATATGTCCGCGCAAATGGCACTTTTTGCCCGTGATCTGGCGCAAATTGCAGCAATATTCGGGGATTCTGCCGCGGTGCTTAACTATCGGCAAAAATATGAACAAATCGCCACAGCGGTTCGCAATCGGCTCTGGCATGCCGATGATGCCTTTTATTATGATTTGACTCCCCAGGGACAGATGTTAAAATTGAAGATCATTAGTGGTTTTTGGCCGCTTTTAGCGCAGATTCCAACGCCTGAAGAAGCTGCGCAGCTGATTGAACACCTGCGCGATTCGCGCGAGTTCTATCGCCAGCATCTTTTTCCTTCATTGGCTGCTGCCGAACAGGATTACAATCGGCAGGGCGCTTACTGGCGCGGTGGAGTGTGGGGCGATCAGTGTTATATGGTGATAAAAGGGCTGAAGCAATATGGCGAATATGATTTTGCAAATCAAGCTGCGTGGAATCATATTATCAATCTCGAAAGAGTCTATCGCCAATTTCAAGCTGACACAACTCTGGTCGAAGTTCGTGATAGGGCTAAGGTAGCACAGACCATTTGGGAAGTATATGCCCCTGAGAAAGAAGAACCCGCCACTCGCTGGGATGCCAAGTTTTACGGGCGACCGGCTTATGTTGCCAGTTCGGGATTCGGACCAGTCGCCATGTTAATCGAAGATGTACTCGGCTTTGAAGCCAATGCTCCTCAAGATGAACTGACCTGGCGTCCCTGGCTTTTAAACCAACACGGTATCAGGAATTTCAAATTTGGTAAAAACCTCGTGACTATCTGGTGTGAAAAAAGAGAGTCCACCGACGCGCCTCTCAAAATTCACGGCACAACCAGTTCGCCCTTTAAATTAAATGTCTGGCTAAACGGTAAATCAAAAACAATTAATTTAAAACGAGGGCGGATTCGCCTCGAACTGAACCCCGCCGATATGCAATAAAAATGAAAATGAACAATAATTTTTCAAGAGTAGTGAGAGATGGAACGCATCAACTTACTCCAATTAACTCAAAAAGCCTATACTGACAAGCGGCGCCTGGTAGCACCGCTGGTTGGTTTCCCCGGTGTGAGTTTAGCCAGCACCAGTATCAAATTAGCCCAGCAAAATTACGGTGAACATTTTAAAGTCATCCAGCAATTGGTCGAACGCTTTCATCCTGATATTGCTTTCCCCTTGATGGATTTGTCCGTCGAAGCCAATGCTACTGGGCGCTACACCATTTTTCCGGTTAATGATTCCGCAACGGTGCCGCATGCTGATTTCTCTTATGATGAGCTGGATGCCATGCGGACGATTGATATACAAAAGGATACGCGCATTTTTGGCTACATCAAAACCTTACGCATGATGAATGAAAACCTGCCGGCAGATGTTGTCCGCGGAGCCTATGTTGTCGGTCCTTACACGCTGGCAGGTTTAATTTTAGGAGCGGATAAAGCCGCGCTCGCGACTCTCTTAGAACCTGAGAAACTGCACACTCTGGTTTGCTTCGCTACAGATTTGATAACCCAGTACGCCAACTTTTTTATTGATGTTGGCGCCCAGCTGGTCTGTATCCTTGAACCAACTGCGGTAATGTTGGGTCCGCGTCAATTCGCTGAATTTTCAGGTAATTACATTCGTGCTATTCGGATAGCCTGTCAGCAGCGCGGCGTCGCAACTGTTTTGCATGTTTGCGGTAACTCAATGCATTTGCTGTTAGAAATGAGTGCGACCGGTGTCCAGGGTTTAAGTCTGGATGCTCCGGAAACCGGTGTGGATTTGAAGCGTGCTGCTCAAATCGTACCCTCAAATGTTGTTCTCATCGGAAATATCAGTCCGGTGCGCACTCTTTTGACGGGGACGCCAGCCGAAGTTGAGCAAGAGGTGCGCGCCTTACTCATGATGATGAATCCCTATCCTAATTTTGTTTTGAGTACGGGCTGTGATTTACCCCAGAAGACGCCGCTTGAGAATATCGACGCCTTTATGCGCGCCGGACGCGAATTTGCCGTCCAGAATTAAAGCTAACCGAAAATAAATCGTGATGATTAGAGTAGGAAGATATCCATGACACGCGAAACGATTCCTTTTGAGGCACTCAAGGTAGATATTTTTAATTTGTGGGATAATCAATGGTGGGTACTATCGGCGGGTGATTTCGCAACCGGCAAGTACAATAGTATGACTGTTTCCTGGGGTGCACTGGGGATTATGTGGAATAAGCCTTTTGTGCTGGTCGTAGTTCGTCCTACGCGCTATACTTACCAGTTCATCGAAAACTATTCCGACTTTTCGCTCTGCACATTTAACGAAAAATATCGTTCTGCTTTAGAGTATCTTGGGTCACATTCCGGTCGCAATGGAGATAAAATTCAATCGAGCGGTTTGACGCCGCAGGCAGCGTCAAACATTACGGCACCGCTCTTCGAGGAAGCCGAGTTGTGTCTGGAATGCCGCAAGATTTACTGTGCTGATTATGACCCAAAGCGCTTTCTGGATGTTAGGATTGAAGAATTATATCCCCAAAAAGACTATCATCGTATCTATTTCGGGGAAGTTGTTGCCATCACGGGGTTGGCAAAATATCGCGCGGCTTGTTAAATTTCGTCGCTTTTTTTAGGAGTCAATGAATGAAAATTGATTATACGGTCGTGGCTAAGACCGCGCTGATGCTGATACTTTCGAATTTTTTCATGACTTTTGCCTGGTATGGCCATCTTAAAAATCTGAGCAATCGTTCCTGGTACGTGGCGGCGATAGTAAGCTGGGGCATTGCTCTTTTTGAGTATTTGATTCAGGTACCGGCGAACCGGATTGGTTATACGCAGATGTCCTTAGCGCAGCTTAAAATATTGCAGGAAGCCATCACTCTTTCGGTTTTTATTCCTTTTGCCCTGCTATACATGAAGCAACCATTGAAGACTGATTATTTTTATGCTGGTCTGTGTATTCTCGGGGCTGTCTATTTTATTTTTCGCAGTTAGACTGGAAATTCACTTCTAGCTTGAATTTCCGCTAAAATTTTGCTACAATTCAATCAGTTTAAATTAGCGAGGATTGTACGGCGAAATGCAAAGGGTGTTGATATTTTTATATGACAGAAAATAGAAAGATTAGGCTATGAAAATTCACGAGTATCAAGCCAAAGCTATTTTTGAAAAGTTCGGGATAAAAATCCCGCGCGGCATGCCGGCTTTTTCGAAGGAAGAAGCTCGGGTGGCGTGTGATTATATCGGTTATCCCTGTGTCATCAAAGCCCAGATACATGCCGGCGGGCGTGGTAAAGGTGGCGGCGTCCGCCTGGCAAATTCGCCGCAAGAAGCCCGTCAGATTATCGATTCTCTTTTTGGAAAACTTCTGGTGACAGCACAAACTGGTTCAGAAGGTATAGCGGTGCAGCGCCTTTTAATTGAGGAGCGGGTCAATATTGCGCGGGAATTTTATGTAGGAATAGCCATTGACCGGCGGGAAGCCTGTCCGGTAATGATGGTTTCGACCGAGGGTGGTGTAGAAATCGAGACCGTCGCGCGCGAAGCACCCGAGAAGATAATTAAGGAATTTGCTACACCTGGTTTTAGTCTGGCAGATTATCAATTGCGGCAGCTTGCATTTGCGCTTGGATTGAATGGCAATGCTTTCCAAAAGGCAGTTGATCTCCTCAAAGCGGTTTTTAATGTTTTTCGGCGGAATGATGCCAGCTTAGTTGAATTAAATCCGCTAATTCTGACAGCAGAGGGGGAACTTTTAGCGCTCGATGGTAAAATCGTATTTGATGACAATGCCAGTTACCGCCATCCGGAATGGAAGGAATTACAGGACTTGAGCAGTGAGGAACCGAGTGAAGTCGAAGCCGCACAGTACGGCTTGAATTATATTCGTTTAAAGGGCAATGTTGGCTGCATGGTGAATGGAGCTGGTTTAGCCATGGCTACGATGGACATCATTAAGCATTATGGCGGTGAACCAGCCAATTTTCTCGATGTAGGTGGAATTGCTTCGGCAGCGACGGTGGCGAATGGTTTTCGGCTGGTTCTGGCTGATACCAATGTCAAAGGCGTGCTGGTCAATATTTTTGGAGGCATTGTACGCTGCGACCGGGTAGCCAATGGTATTGTCGAAGCAGTCCGAAATATGGATGTGAAAGTGCCAATTGTCGTACGTCTGGAAGGGACAAATGCTACCCAGGCGGCGGAAATTTTAAGCAATGCTGGTTTGAATTTCATCATAGCCAGCGATTTTGCCGATGCCGCTCAAAAAGTAGTGCAAGCTATTCAGATGGAGGCACAATGAGCATTTTAGTTGATAAACAAACCCGGCTTTTAGTGCAGGGACTGACCGGCAAAGAAGGTAGTTTTCACGCTGAACAGATGCTGGCGTATGGTACGAATGTAGTGGGTGGGATTGTGCCCGGGAAAGGTGGTCAGATTTGGGAGCATGGCTTACCACTTTTTAATACCGTGCGAGAGGGAATAGCAGCAACCGGTGCGAATGCTTCGATAATTTTCGTGCCACCGCGTTTTGCGGCAGATGCTATTCTGGAAGCAATCGGGGCTGCTTTGCCGTTGGTGGTTTGCATAACGGAGGGCATCCCGACTTTTGATATGCTAAAAGTCAAGCAATTCTTAAAAAATAATAATACGAGGTTGATTGGTCCAAATTGCCCGGGACTGATATCGCCTGGCAAAGCCAAAGTCGGCATCATGCCGGGGGCAATTTTTCGAGAAGGAAAGGTAGGCATTATTTCACGAAGCGGTACCTTGACTTATGAGGCAGCTTATCAAATAACGCGACGGGGTGGTGGCCAATCTACCTGTGTCGGAATTGGCGGCGACCCGATTATTGGTAGCAGTTTTATCGATTTACTCAAGCTCTTTGCCGAGGATGACCAGACTGAAGCAGTTGTGATGATAGGTGAAATCGGCGGTACGGCGGAAGAAGAGGCAGCCGAATACATCAAACGCGATTTTTCCAAGCCGGTAGTTGCTTTTATTGCAGGATTGACTGCGCCTCCCGGTCGCCGTATGGGACACGCGGGAGCGATAATTTCCGGTGGCAAAGGCACGGCGAGCGAAAAAATAGCTGCATTAGAAACCGCCGGAGTTTGTGTAGTAAAAAATCCCGCCGAAATCGGTTTAGCTCTAAACTTGTAAATAATAGCGCCTCGCGATTTTCCATAAAAAAAACACGTGGGCGGTAGGTTAGTACTCCCCCAAATAGATTACCTCGCAGTAGGGGAATTTTACTCGATTGACTTAAAATGCATATTGACAATGTGGAAATTTTTAATAAATTTAAGATAGTTTGTTACGGCGAACGATTTTAACAGATATGCAAGTCGGGAAATTAAAACCAAAATTTAGCAGGAGGAAGATGTGAAGGTTGTTGATGTCAGCCGGGTCATTCCGGTGGTAAAGAAACTTTGCATCGATGCTAATTATTACGTAGCCAAAGATGTCCTGGCGAAAGTAAAAGAATTCCGCGAGAAAGAAGAGTCGCCAACTGGCAGGGAGATTTTTGACCTGATGCTGGAAAATTACGAACTCGCGGCGCGGGAGCAGATGCCGCTCTGTCAGGATACCGGTGTCGCTATTGTGTTTGTGGAACTGGGACAAGATGTGCATTTAGTGGGCGGCGATTTTTATGAGGCGATAAATGAAGGAGTTCGGCAGGGCTACAAAGAAGGTTATCTGCGTAAATCAATGGTGACCGACCCGGTGGTCGAGCGTAAGAACACTAAGGACAATACCCCAGCTCTAATATATACCGATATTGTCCCGGGCGAGGAAATCAAAATAACGGTCGCTCCCAAAGGAGGCGGTGCGGAGAACATGAGTGAAGTAAAAATGATGAGCGCCGCCGATGGAATTGAAGGAGTCAAAGACTTTGTCGTTGACCGCATTCGCCGTTCGGGTGGCAACCCCTGTCCGCCGGTAGTAGTCGGAGTGGGGATTGGCGGCAGCTTTGAGCAGTGCGCACTTTTAGCTAAAAAAGCGCTTCTGCGTCCACTCACAGAAAAAAATCCCGAGCCCTTCTGGGCAGCCGTGGAAGATGAATTATTGGAACGCATCAATCGCCTGGGTATTGGTCCGCAAGGGTTGGGTGGCACAACGACTGCCTTAGCGGTGAGCATTCTCTATAAACCCTGTCATATTGCTTCCATGCCTGTGGCAGTCAATGTCAATTGCCACGCCCATCGGCATGAAACTGCGATTATAGCCTAATGTCGGAGGATAATATGTCACAGACCTACTGTTTGAAGACCCCACTGACGACAGAAGCCCTCGCACCGCTCAAAGTCGGGGATAAGGTTCTCATCAGCGGCGTCATCTATACAGCGCGGGACGCGGCTCATAAACGCTTAGTAGAGTTGGTCAAAGCTGGACAAGACTTACCGTTCGATATTCGCGGAGCGGTAATTTATTATGTCGGTCCTTCGCCGGCACGTCCAGGCAAACCAATCGGGTCCGCCGGTCCCACGACCTCCTATCGCATGGACAAGTATTCACCCATTCTATTAGATGCCGGCTTGAAGGGCATGATTGGCAAAGGCGAGCGCAGCCAGGCAGTCATTGATGCCATGGTGAGAAACAAAGCTGTCTACTTCGCTTCCGTCGGTGGCACGGCAGTCGTTTCCGCTCAGGCAGTCAAAGCCTCGCGCCTGGTTGCCTACGAAGATTTAGGCGCCGAAGCAATCATGGAACTTACTGTCGAAAATTTCCCCTGTTTTGTCGCCAATGACATTTATGGTAACGATATTTATCAAATTGGTGTCAGTCAATTCAGGCGTGAATAGTGAATAGGCAAAAACATGAGATGAAAACAATCTACCGCTTTAATATTACGGCGCTTTTTGTGAAAGGAGAATTACAGTAATGTCAAATATCGAGGAAATCCGTCAAGAGGCGCTCGCCTTTGAAATGCAGGGTAAAATTCTAAAAGCCATTGAGAAGTATCGCGAATTGCTACAATATTTGCCAGACCAACATGAAGATCGGGTCAAATTAGGTGAATTGTACTATGTCGCCGGTGATATCAATAAATCTATCACCGAATTTGAAAAGGTTATCCAGGCAAAACCCGACTATACTTTTGCGCTTTACCGATTGGGCATTTCATATTATCGAGCGACGCGCTTCGCGGAAGCTATTAAGGTTTTCGAACACATCAATCAGGTAGAGCCCGAACTCTATATGGCTTATTACTGGGAAGGATTATGCTATTATCATCATGGTCACATGCAAAAAGCCATTGAATGCTACCAGAAATTAAGCACAAAGGGCCCCAACAGTACGCTCGGTTTTTATCAACTTGCTATCACCTATAAGGCTATGGGCAAGTACGACAAAGCCATTGAGTATCTGGAAGCGATTTTGCGCGAAGATGATTCAGTCGTCTCGGTCTGGTATCATCTCGGACTCGCCTATCTGGGCAAGTCTGATTTGCATGAAGCCATTCGTTGTTTTAAACGAGTGCTGGAACTTGAGCCTGAGCATGTAGATGCTGCTCATCAGCTGCGTCGTCTGCTGGAACCTGACGAGCAATATACTTTCGAGGTTCCGCCACTTTAATCTTGTCATTGGCATTGCGGGCAATGATTTTAGGCAGAATTGAGAGGAGATTTTTATGACAAAACCGAAAGTGGCTTTCTATTGGTGTGCATCATGTGGAGGCTGTGAAGAAGCTGTAGTGGATTTGGCTGAAAATATTTTGCCGGTAATCGCCGCCGTCGAGATAGTCCTCTGGCCTGTAGCGCTGGATTTTAAGCGGCAGGATATTGAAGACCTGCCGGACGGAGCCATCTTAGCAAGCTTCATCAATGGCGCCATTCGCACGACGGAACAGGAAGAAATGGTGCAGCTTTTAAGATGCAAGTCACAAATCGTAATTGCTTTCGGTTCCTGTGCCCAGCTGGGTGGCATCCCCGGCTTAGCCAATCTTTCGACGCGGGAAACCCTGCTCAAGACTGCTTATTTGACAGCGCCATCGGTTGTTAATCCCGAGCAAGTCCTGCCCGCGCAGCGAACCATTGTTGACGGCAAAGAATTGGAATTACCGGAATTGCAGAGTGAGGTGCGGGCTCTCGACCAGGTCATTGCTGTTGATTATTATGTTCCTGGTTGCGCCCCGCCGCCGGATTTAGTCCAGCAGGCGTTGACCGCCCTTTTAGAAAATAAATTACCGCCGAAAGGCACAGTCCTCGCACCTCAGAAAGCCCTGTGCGAAACCTGTCCCCGCAAAGATACCAAACCCGATATTTTGAAAATCGGCGCAATCAAAAGAGTTGCCGAAGCGCCCATTCCGACTGATAAATGTTTCCTGGCGGAAGGGTTTATCTGCCTTGGTCCGGCGACACGCGGTGGTTGCGGCGAGCGCTGTATCCGGGCGAATATGCCCTGCGAAGGCTGTTTTGGTCCGATTGAAGGGGTAACAGACCAGGGCGCGAAATTTTTAGGTGCTTTGAGTTCTCTGATTGATAGTACCGATGAACAGGAAATCGAAACAATTTTAAAAACGGTACTCGATCCGGCAGGCAAGTTTTATATGTTCAGCCTGCCACGCTCGCTGGGAGTTAGGTTTTTGGATAAGTCAGAATAAGAAGGGGCAAGGGATGGAGCGACACATCAAAATTGATCCGATTACCCGCTTAGAGGGACATGGACGAATTGAAATTTTTCTTGATGAAGCCGGTGAAGTCGAAAGAGCTTTTTTCCAGGTACCGGAATTGCGCGGCTTCGAAGAGTTTTGTCGTGGACGGCTGGCGGAAGACTTAGCCCGTATCACGCCCCGCATCTGCGGCGTTTGTCCTACCGCGCACCACATGGCTTCCGGTAAAGCGCTTGACGATTTGTATCGAGTGGAACCGCCTGCTGCCGCCAAAAAAATTCGGGACCTGGTAAATTCCGCCTTCATTTTCGAAGATCATACCCTGCACTTTTTTTACTTAGGTGGTCCTGACTTCATCGTCAGTCCACAGGCGCCCCGAGGCGAACGGAATATCATCGGGGTGCTGGGAAAAGTTGGCTTAGAAGTCGGGCAACGCGTCATTTCTATTCGGCGTCAGGTACGTGCAGTTATCGAAAAGCAAGGTGGACGCGTCATTCATCCCGTTTGCAATGTGCCGGGTGGCGTTTCCAAAGGAGTGACTCCTGAGGATCGTCAGGAATACCGGCAGTTAGGCGATGCCATGGTGGAATTTGCGCTCTTCGTGCTGCAGACCTTTGAAAAAATCGTACTAAATAATAAAAAATATTTCGAACTGGTTGGAAGCGATATTTATCGCCATCAGACTTACTATATGGGTACCGTCGATGCCCAAAACCGCGTCAATTTATATGATGGCGACATTAGAGTGGTTACTCCTGAAGGCAAAGAATTTGCCAAATTCGCACCGCGCGATTATCTCCAATATATCGGAGAACATGTCGAGCCCTGGAGTTATGTTAAATTCACTTTCCTGAAGGCGATTGGCTGGAAGGGCTTTACTGATGGCGCCGAAAGCGGTATTTATCGCGTAGCGCCTTTAGCCCGGTTAAATGCCGCTGAGGGTATGGCAACAACGCTTGCGCATGAGCAATATGAAAAAATGTTTGCGCTTTTGGGCGGCAAACCGGCGCATAACACTCTCGCCTATCACTGGGCACGCCTGGTCGAAATGCTATACGCAGCGGAACGCTTCCGTGAATTGGCAAATGATGAAGAACTATGCAGCCCCGCTATCCGCCAGTTGCCTACCGCTGTTCCGTCGGAAGGAATTGGAGCAGTCGAAGCTCCGCGCGGTACTTTGATTCATCATTATCAAACTAACCCGCAGGGGCGCATTACCGCTGTCAATTTAATTGTCGCCACGACACATAACGCGGCGGCGATTTGTATGTCAATTGAAAAAGCCGCGCGGCAATTGGTTCATAAAAACAACATATCTGAGGGTATTTTGAACATGGTGGAAATGGCGTTCCGGGCTTATGACCCTTGCTTTGCCTGTGCCACGCATTCCTTACCGGGACAAATGCCACTTATTGTTGCGATTTATGATAAGAACCGCAACCTGATTCGTGAATTAAGAAGGGAGTGATGTTGTATGGCGGAAAAAATTATTCTCACTCACCAAAAAATAAATGGTCCCGACGCTGAAGTCATCCACGAAATCAGCGGCGTCAATGTTTTTGCCTGCTACCAATGTGGCAATTGCTCCGCTACCTGTCCAGCGGTAGATTTTATGGATATTCCACCGCATCAAATTATGCGCAATTTGCAATTAGGCTTGGTCAATGAAGTCCTTAATACTAAAACGCCCTGGATATGTTTAGCCTGCCTGTCCTGTTCGGTAAAATGTCCGCGCAGTCTGGATATAGCCCGCGTTATGGAAGGTTGCCGTAATCTAATTCTACGACGGAAGTACGAATACTTTAACATTCATACCCTCGACTCGGAAACACGGCTCAAACTGCCACCGATTGCCCTGATTGCGAATTTCAGAAAGAATCTGTTATAGGTAAGGGGAGGATTCAGGATGGAAATCGGATATTACCCGGGTTGTACTCTAAAAACGAGCGCCCGCAATTTTGAGCGTACTGCCCTGGCGGTTCTGGAACTGCTGGGAATCAAAGCTGTGGAACTCAGCGAATGGTACTGTTGCGGGGTCAATTTTTCTCAGGTACAGGACAATTTGATGCTGCAGTTAGCGCCGCTGCGAACTCTGATGAAAGCGCGCGATAGCGGTTTTACGCGGATCTTGACCTTATGTACCATGTGCTATAACACTCTGCGGCGCGCGAGTTTATTTCTGCAAGCTGATGAGGAGCGCCAACGCATTATCAATGATTTCATGGACCGCGGGGCGGCTTCCTATCGTGGCGATGAAGTGACCGTCATAGATTTGCTAACACTGTTTAGGGAAATCGGTATCAGTGAGATTGGTCATAAAATCGGCAGGAGTGGCATTGATTTAAAAGTCGCACCCTATTATGGTTGTATGCTTTTGCGACCGCGGGAAGTTGCCGTAGATGATGCCAGTGACCCGACCATTATGGAGGAGGTGTTGCAAAGTGTGGGATGTCAGCCGGTAGCCTATCCAATGCGAATTGAATGTTGTGGTTCTTATCAGATTGTCAATGAGCCGGCTGTCGTTTGGCAGCGTACGCGTTTGATTGTTGAATCGGCGCGGCAGAATGGAGCCGAGGTGATGGTTGTACTCTGTCCCCTATGCCATTATAATCTTGATTCGGTGCAATTGGAAATACAGCGCACCGATAGTCGGTTTCAGACCTTGCCTGTGCTTTATTTGACGCAATTGCTGGCGCTTTTGGCGGGCATTGGTGAAGGAAATGATTGGTCTTTGCATAGTGTTGACCCGCGCCCGATATTAAAAGCGAAAGGGCTGTTATGAGAAAGATAGGCGTTTTCGTATGTCATTGTGGGATAAACATTGCCGGGACGGTGGATGTCAAAGCGGTTGTGGATCTTCTTAAGGATTATCCGGGAGTGGCTTATATTCAGGATTACAAGTACATGTGTTCCGACCCGGGACAAAATCTGATCAAAACCAAGATTAAAGAATTGAACTTAGATGGCGTGGTCGTGGCGGCTTGTTCGCCTACGCTGCATGAAGCGACTTTCCGCGGGGCATCGGAAAGTGTGGGTCTCAACCCCTACCGAACAGAAATAGCCAATATTCGGGAGCAATGCAGCTGGGTTCATCATGATAAAGCCGCCGCGACTGCCAAAGCACAGCTCATCATCAAGGCTGCTATCGAAAAGGTGAAATTGGATGAAGAGCTGCAACCGGTCAAAGTACCGATTACGCGGCGAGCGATGGTTATTGGTGGCGGCATCGCCGGTATTCAAGCTGCTCTGAGCATTGCTAACAGCGGTTACGAAGTGGTATTGGTTGAACGACAGTCTTCGATTGGGGGACACATGGCGCAGCTTTCGGAGACTTTCCCGACGCTCGATTGTTCACAATGCATTCTTACTCCCAAAATGGTCGAAGTTGCTCAGCATCACAAAATAAAATTGCTCGCCTATGCTACGGTCGAGGATGTCAGTGGCTTTGTAGGGAATTTCAAGGTCAAAATAAAGCAGAAGGCACGCTATGTGGATTGGGATAAGTGCACGGGTTGCGGGATTTGCATGGAGAAATGCCCGGTGAAAGTGCCCAGCGAATTCGATGAAGAGCTCGCTAATCGGAAAGCCATTTACACCCCTTTTCCGCAAGCAGTACCTAATAAACCGGTATTGGATAGCGCCCATTGCACATATTTCAAAACCGGAAAATGTCAGATATGTAAGAAACTCTGTCCTTTTGATGCCATTGATTACACCCAGACGGATACTTTTATTGAAGAGGATGTCGGCGCTATTGTCGTGGCGACCGGCTATGAACTTTATTCATTGAAATCTCTTCCCGAGTACGGCGGAGGCAAAATCGTCGATGTGATTGATGGTTTGACCTTTGAGCGCATTCTTTCGGCTTCCGGACCATACGGCGGTATCGTGCGTCGTCCTTCAGACGGACAGGTGCCGCGGGAAGTGGTATTTATCAAGTGTGTTGGTTCGCGTGACCCCGAAAATCATTTCCCTTATTGTTCCAAAGTCTGCTGCATGTATACTACCAAGCATGCCATGCTATATAAGCATCGCGTGCCGGAAGGACAAGCCTATGTATTCTATATGGATGTGCGGGCAGATGGCAAAGGCTACGAAGAATTTTATCAACGGGCTGCGACTGAAGACCAGGTGGTCTATTTACGAGGCAAAGTCGCGAAACTCTACCGTGAAAATGGCAAGGTCGTAGTCACCGGCATTGACACGCTCTCAAATCGTATGATTGAAATCAAGGCTGACCTGGTGGTTTTAGCGAGCGCCATCCGTCCAGCAGCAGGAATTACGGAACTGGCAAAGCTCCTGAAAATCGGAATTGACCAGAATGGATTCCTGACTGAGGCTCATCCCAAGCTGCGACCAGTAGAATCGCTGACGGCGGGCGTTTATCTCGCTGGTTGTGCCCAGGCACCTCGCGATATTCCTGATGCTGTGGCACAAGCCGCCGGTGCCGCGGCAATGGTCACGACTCTTTTTGCCCGCGATTATCTCTATCATGAACCAATCATTGCAGGAGTTAATACTGACCTTTGCTCGGGCTGCGGGATTTGTGTGGGCGTTTGTCCTTATGCGGCGCGAAGCCTAAACCGCAGCAAAGGCGTAGTCGAAGTAAACGAGATATTATGTGAAGGGTGTGGTGCCTGTGTAGCTGCCTGTCCTTCTGGCGCCGCCCAGCAAAAAAATCTCACTGATGAACAAATCCACCAGATGATTAAGGCAATCCTAACTTAGAAAATTGGCAGGAGTAAGCATGTTTGAACCGCGCATCGTAGCATTTTTCTGTAAATGGTGTACTTCCGCCGGCGCCGATCTGGCTGGCACAGCACGTATGACTTATCTACCCAATTCCGTCAATATCCAGGTGATGTGTTCCAGTCGCGTCGATCCGGAACATATCCTCGACGCCTTCCGGAATGGCGCCGATGGCGTGCTGATTGGCGGTTGTCATCCCGGTGATTGTCATTATAAAACCGGAAATTACCAGACATTAAAGCGCGTCACGCTCCTTAAGAAGATGCTAACAGAGCTGGGCATGGAATCGCGGCGCTTACGGCTGGAATGGATTTCTGCTGCCGAGGGGCAGAAACTGGCACGGGTCGTGACAGAGTTTAGTGAGGAAATTCGCCGTTTGGGAAAAATTAAGGTACGCCAGTTATGAGAGATGTTGTCGTTGGTATCGGCAATACCCTGCTGCAAGATGACGGCATTGCGCCTTATGTCGTAACTCGACTTCAGTGCGAAGCGCCATTACCTCAGGTACAATATCTGGTCAGCAACGAATCTGGTTTTCGCTTAGTTGAATCTCTGATTGATTGTCAACGTGTTCTCCTAATTGATTCCATTGTCAGCCAGCCGACAGATTACGGGCGGGTGTGGTGTTATCAGCCGAGTGATTTTCAGCGATATGCACCCGCTACGTTGCATGCTGTTGATATCTTCGCAGCGTTAGACTTTTTCAAGCAAACTAATGTTGCAATGCCATCAATTATACGAATTATTGCCATAGGGATTAAATCCAATGCCACCTTTGCCGAGGGCTTCACGCCTGAAATTGAAGCCCGCCGAGAGCATATTTATCAAACTGTGCAGCAAATGGTGGCGGAATTTATGATTTCCAAGGGAGGTAAAACAAATGAGTAAGACGAACGATATGGTGACGGTCTATATCATGGGCGAAGCCTATCAGGTACCGGCAGGTTCAACCATTATCTCCGCCATGGAATATACCGGATTTCAACTCAAGAAGGGAGTCGGTTGCCGCGAAGGGTTTTGCGGCGCCTGTGCCACGGTCTATCGCGAACGAGGTGATTATCGCATCAAAGGCGGCTTAGCCTGTCAGACGGTAGTAACCGACGGCATGGTGTTGACCCAAATTCCGTTTGTGCCAGCCGAAAAACCAATCTATGACCTGAAAACTCTAACACCCGACGTCAACACCATCAAGTTGCTATTCCCGACGGTATTTCGCTGCGTCGCCTGTAACACCTGCACCAAAGCCTGTCCGCAGGAAATCAAGGTGATGGATTACATTCAGGCACTCAAACGCGGTGATATTGTTAGAGCTGCCGATTTGTCGTTCGATTGTATTCGCTGTGGTTTGTGTGCCCTGCGTTGTCCTGCCGAGATTGTGCAATATAATGCTGCGATTCTGGCGCAACGTCTTTATGGCCGCTATCTGGCGCCACGTAGTCCGGAATTGGATGAACGACTCGAGGAAATTCGCCAGGGAAAATTTGCCGGTGAGTTGAATGAACTTGCCAGCCTGCAGCGCGAGGAACTCAGCAAGCGTTACTATGAACGCACCATCAACCTAAAATAAAGGCAGATAAGGAGAAAGCATGTACCCTGATTATATGTTAGAATCAATAAAAAAGGTCGAAGCTACTCGACCAGCGCGCCTGGACTTAGCCCGCCGTATGGGCAAACAGGTATTTCCGGCAATGAGTGCGCAGGAACGAGAAGCGGTTCTTTCCCAATTTCACCCGGATTATAAAAGTGATTCCCGACGGGTAGTCCGAGTAGGTGTCAATAAAGGCGAGAAATTGACCACCGAAATCGCCAATCTGTTAGAGTCCTACTCCCGCATTCGCCCTGCTGATTTTGATTTGACCAAGATTGACTATGATACCGATGTACTTATTGTCGGTGCGGGCTCGGCGGGAATGGCAGCCGCCCTCATTGCCGCCCAAAACGGTGCACGTGTTCTGATTGTTACCAAGCATCGACTGGGCGATTCTAATTCAATGATGGCGCAAGGTGGAATTCAAGCCGCCACGCAGCGCGATGACTCACCTGTCATTCACTTCCTCGATGTTATGGGTGGTGGGCATTTTGACAATATACCGGAATTGGCAAAAGCCTTGGTCAATGATGGTCCCGACGCCATAAAATGGCTGGAAGAGCTGGGAGTGATGTTTGACAAAAAACCGGATGGTAGCCTGCTGGTCGGGGCGGGGGGCGGTATGAGTCGCAACCGGATGCATTCGGCGCGTGATTATACCGGTGCCGCAATATGCCGCGTGCTACGCGATGAAGTCTATAATCAGCGTGAAAAAATAGGTTATATCGAATATTCGGCGGCGGTGGAATTGGTGCGCGATGATAAAGGTGATGTTGCCGGGGCGATTATTTATCATCTTGAGACCAAGCAGTACTCACTGGTGCGTGCAAAAAGTGTCATTATTGCGACGGGCGGTTTTGGTCGCCTGCATATTCAAGGTTTCGAGACAACCAATCATTATGGCGCGACTGCCGATGGTTTGGTGCTGGCTTATCGGGTCGGGGCGAAATTGATTTACATGGATTCGGTGCAGTATCATCCGACGGGCGCCGTTTACCCCGAGCAGATTTTGGGTTTTCTCTGTACTGAAAAGATTCGCTCATTAGGAGCGCAGCCATTGAATTGTGATGGTGAGCTCTTCGTTTGGCCACTGGAGCCTCGCGATGTCGAATCAGCGGCATTCATTCGGGAGTGTGTCGAACGCAACAAGGGTATTCGCACTCCGTCGGGAAAAGTAGGTATCTGGTTAGACTCGCCGCTTATCGATATGATTAATGGACATGGTTACACCGAGAAGGCTTTGCCTGCTATGGTGCGGCAGTATAAGCGCTTTGATATTGATATTTTGAAATATCCGATGCTGGTCTATCCAACGCTGCATTATCAAAATGGTGGAATCGCCATAAACGAGCATGGCGAATCAGGCGTTCCGGGCTTGCTGGTTGCCGGTGAGGCTGCCGGTGGTATTCACGGTCGCAATCGGCTCATGGGGAACTCACAGCTCGACCTGATAGTCTTTGGCAGAAGGGCAGGGCGTCGGGCTGCCGAAAGAGCGCATACCAAAAAGACTATCGGTAAACTCAACCTCGATCACATAGCGCAATTCGAAGCAGAAGTGGCAGCATTAGGTATCGACCGTCGCAAAATTGCCCCGATTATTTTGCCTGACTACATTCCCGACCATGTCAAAGCCCGACAGCTGACGGCTCAGTACTTCGGGACTTTATTCTAAGCAATTATCCGGTAGCTTTTTATCAAAATGGCTCGTACGCAATAGGTGCGAGTGCTCTCTGAACGAACGCTACTATTGTTAAGAATTGAAAAGGAGAAATAGACAATGACGCAATTAAAGCTTGATTTGAGCAACCTGGAAGATGCTTTTCCTGCTAATTTTTCGCAGGAACAGATTGCCAAAGCCAAGACGCTTTTTCTTAAACGCTTAGCGGAAGTCGCCCACCGTTTTTACGGCGGCAAGATTCAGACCGCGCCCAAAGCGGGTGTATTTGGGTTTAACTGGTTCAATATCTGGTACACGCCCGGGGTCTCCAAAATTTCCACCACTATTCGCGATAATAATGATGCCTCTTTTGAACTATCAAACCGTGGCAATTTAGTGGCAGTGATTAGCGATTCGACCCGCGTTTTAGGCGATGGTGATGTCACGCCTCCCGGTGGTTTGGGTGTGATGGAAGGTAAAGCCTTTTTGATGAAATATTTAGGGGGAGTAGACGCCATCGCTTTGTGCATTGACAGCCGCAATGCTAACGGTGAAAATGACCCCGATGCTTTAATTGAGTTCGTACGGCGCTCGCAATATAGCTATGGCGCTGTCAACCTCGAGGATATTTCTCAGCCCAATTGCTACCGTGTTCTGGATGTTTTGCGGGAAGAATGCGAAATTCCCGTCTGGCACGACGATGCTCAGGGAACTGCCTGCGTGACCCTCGCTGGGCTCCTGAATGCCATCAAACTCGCCAATAAAAAGATTTCTGAAGTGAAAATCGTCTTTTTAGGTGCCGGTGCAGCTAACACCTCGGTAGCGCGCATCACCATCGCGGCGGGAGCCGATCCCGCTCGCATGATTATGTTCGATGTCAATGGCGCTTTGACAACCGACCGTGCTGATTTTCGCGACGATCCCCGCTGGTATCGCCCCTGGGAGTTATGTGTCCGGACCAATCCCCAGAAGATTAAAGATATTGAAGTTGCCATGAAAGGCGCCGATGTACTCATTGCCCTTTCTAAGCCGGGACCTGACACAATTAAACCAGCCTGGATTCGCTTAATGGCTGATAAACCCATCATTTTCGCCTGTGCCAATCCAGTCCCGGAAATCTATCCCTATGCTGCCAAAGAAGCTGGCGCTTTTGTCATCGCTACTGGCAGAGGCGATTTCCCCAATCAGGTCAACAATTCCCTCGGTTTTCCCGGCATTCTCAAAGGAGCACTAATGGCGCGGGCACGCAAGATAACCGACGAAATGGCAATTGCTGCTGCCTATGCTCTGGCGAAATATGCCGAGAAAAAGGGCATCAATCCTAGCTACATTATTCCGAAGATGGACGAAGCCGATGTCTTTCCCGAAGAAGCCGCTGAAGTCGCCATGCAGGCAATCAAAGATGGAGTAGCGCGCAAAATCATTAGCTATGAGGAAGCCTTTGACTGGGCAAAAAGAGATATTGAATACTCGCGCACCATGTTTCAAAGCATGATTGACACCGGCTTTGTTAAGGAACCACCTCTCAATATGCTGCAAGAGGCGTTGGAGTGGGCAATTCAGCAGGTTGCCTGACTTTAAGCAGTCTGTGAATTAAGACAGTTTGTTCAACACAGCAGTCAGTTCGCTCAACTGAAAGGGTTTAATAAGCGCTCCCTTAAAACCATAAACTTCATAGTTTGTTAGGATGGGGTCAGCCGAGTAACCGCTGGTAACCACCGCTACCACCGATGGATCAATTTCCAGCAAATGTTTTATGGTTTCCTTGCCACCCATTCCACCCGGAACGGTCAAATCCAGAATCACAATTTTATAAGGATTTTGCGCCTTCAGGCTTTCCTGATATTCAGCTATAGCCACTTTGCCATTCGACACCACCTCGACACTATATCCCAAACTTTCCAACATCTGGCGCGCGACGGTCGCAACAGCTATATCGTCATCCATTAATAAAATGCGTCCTTGATAAGTAAATTGCGGCGCCGGTGATTCGGGAGTAACTGCAACTGCTTCTCCAATAGCTGGCAAATAAACCGTAAAAGTTGCACCCTCATTAAGCACTGAATGGACTATAATTCGTCCTCCGTGTTTTTTGACAATAGAATAAGCCGTGGCTAAGCCCAATCCGCTACCGATGCGCTTCGTCGAGAAATAAGGGTCGAATATTTTTGATAAAAATTCTGGCGGAATCCCAATGCCTTCATCCTGGAAGGCAATACAGACATAATTGCCAGGGGTGAGATTGAGAGAATTATCTGCAGTAGCAACGAAATTACGCGCGCTAATTCTTAAAGTACCACCGTCGGGCATCGCCTGGTCAGCATTGATAATAATGTTATTGAAAACCTGGATTATCTGAGCTTCATCCAGTTCAGCTGCCCAGAGATCGGGGACAATATCAAAAATGCACCTGGTTTTGGTACCCACCAGAGAAAATGAAACCGCCTCCCGCAGCAGAGAAGTAAGCGAAGTTACCTTTTTTTCCGGTAGGCTACTCCGCGTAAAAGTCATCAAACGCTGGACTAAATCGCGGGCGCGCAGTGATGCTTTTTCGGCTTCATTCAGGCGCTCACTGACACTTTTTTCGTCCGCGGCGTACATTTTGGCTAAGGAAATGTTGCCCAGAATAGCGGTCAGGATATTATTAAAATCGTGGGCAATACCGGTAGCCATAACCCCAATGGAATCAAGCTTTTCACGCTTTATGTGCTCTTCCTCCAACCGCTTCCGATCAGTAATATCCAGAATTTGGACTAAATAATTATAGACCGATTGTTCGGTATACACCGGCGCGATAGTAAGGTAAAGGTTAGCCAGACCCGAACGAGTCAAAGGATGTCGGCTGGTTGATTTCATTTTATCAAAATCTAGTTGCCACTCATAATGGACAATTTCGTGTCGAGCCAGACTTGCTTTTAAGTCATTGTTGAGTCCAAAATCAGTATAAAGGTTATAGGAATAAGCGATAGGATATTCAGGAATTCCCAATAGATTTAAAAAAAGGCGATTGGCTTCTAATAATTCACCCTGGGTATTGTAAAGTGCGATTCCTATAGGGGAATCTTTGAAAATGGAATAAAAACGCTCTTCGTTAACACGAATCTGTATCTCACTGCGCTTGCGGTCAATTGATACTCCAATTTGGCCTGACACAAACTGCAACATGGTCAAATCTTCGAGAGTGTAAGCGTTTGGATTGGTGTAGTTCTGGACAACAAGAGCACCGATGACCTTCTCGCCTATTTTTATTGGCACACCCATCCAGACCTGGGGTACGTTACCTATTAAATCAATTTCTCCAGCAGCATGTAATTCGCGGATTTTATCTTCCTGTAAGAGGAGGGGCTTTTGGTGGTTAATCATATATGCAGTTAGCGTCTTACCAGCAGGGAAAACCTCGAATTTGTCTTTTTGATCGACAAAGTAGGGCAAAGTCAAGGTATTACTCTTCTCATCATAAAGCGCGACAAAGAAATTTGTCGTGTCTATCATCAAATTCAGAGCCGAACGAATAGCGTCAATTAATTCAAATAGGTTACTAGTCTGATTAACGGCGTTGGCAATCTGATGCAGGACCTTCTGGAGGGTTTCAGTGCGTTTACGTTCTGTGATATCCTGTAAAATGCCCAGACAACCCCAGACTTTGCCGGTCTTTTCATCAACAAGCGGCACTGCACTGTCACTGAACCATCTGATTTTACCTTCTTTGGTCAGTAACTTGACATCGGCATTGTAGTGGTCAATTTTGCCATCGAGGATCAATTTTTCGTATTCAAATTCATCGATGGGAGGATTAGGAATATTAAGGTTAACTTCGCGGGTCATTTCCCTTAATTTGGTGTACGATAATTCTTCAGGACTTATGTCGAAAATAGCTGCACAGCCAGAACCCATGAAGTCGTATTGCTTTTTATCATAGTTTAGGATATAAGGTACACCGCGGGCGTTTTCAATAGCTCTCTGGTAAATCTGTTGAATCTGCCGCAATTTTTCATCGGCTAATTTACGTTCAGTGATATCGCGGCTGATGCCCACGATGCCCACAAAGTTGCCATTTTTATCCAGGAGGGGTACCTTTTTGGTCTCATAATAATGGGGGTTGCCATCATTGTCGGTATAAAATTCTTCAGAGCTAGTTAATTGCCGGGAAGTAGCGACAATTTCATCGCTTTCGCGACATTTAACGGCTAAAGCAGGTGGCAGCAATTCAGAATCAGTCTTACCGGTAATGGCATCAGTCGGAAGACCTACCAGTTGTTCGAAAGCCTGATTGAAAAGGAGGTAGCGTCCCTCGGTATCCTTGAAATAAACTGGGTCGGGAATGGTCTGAAGCAGAATCTCTAAGCGTTGGTTAATAGCGCGAATGATTTCTTCGCTGGACTTGTGTTCTGTCATATCACTGGTTATGATGTAGCGTGTGGTAATTTTGCCAGCGGTACGAGTATAAGAATAGCGATTTTGGATATAGTGCTGCGTACCATCTTTCCGCTGAATCCAGCATTCTAATTGTTTAGGATAATAACCGCTGGCTTGGGCATCGTCGATGATTTTTTGGAGGCGTGGGCGCTCTTCAGGGATAGCTAACTTTAAAATATCAAAGTCTTCTAATTCATGGGGCTCAATCCCAAATATATTTAATACCTGTTGGTTGTAGTATTTGACCTTACCTTCTTCGATAATTATCAAGCCGTCGGAAATATTATCTGTCATTTTGCGAAACATTTTTTCGCTCTCGGCGAGGGCTTGCAGCATTTTTTTCTGCTTGGTGATGTCACTAATGGTTCCAAGCAAAAGTGGGGTGCCGCTCTTGTCGCTTATTGGGCGTGTTATGACACGTAGCCAGCGCACTTCACCGGTTTTGGTTTTGATGCGGCATTCATGAGCAGTCAACCCCAAATTCTGCCAACTTTTGCGAAATTCATTTTCGATAAACTCACGCTCTTCAGGTAGAACATAATCGAAAATAGAATGCTGAACTATTTCGGCGGGAGTGTAACCGGCATACTTGACGGCAGGTGAAATATATTGGATAATGCCCTGTTGGTCTACGGTGAAAATTGATTCGCTGATCTGCTCGATGAAATCACGGAAATGAGTTTCTTCATAGGTGACTGCCTGCGAAGATTGAGACGTTTTTACTTTAGACGGTTGGGATTGCAGGGCTTCCGTAATGGCTACCCGCAGTCGTGGCAAGTCGGTTAGCAGCACAAAATCCTGTGCTCCCTTTTTAATACACTCTACCACTGTTTCGACGGAAGCGGTTTCACTCAGGAAAATGATAGGAACATTAGGTAAAGCGTGCTGGCAGGTCAATAAGACCTCATTACCACCGAAATCAGGTGATTGGTAATTGGCAAGAATTAGATGAGGCGTGAAGCCCTTTAACTCCTCGAAAAATTGTTGTTGATTGGCTACGACTCGAATTTGGCTCTTGGGAGCAAGTTGCTGCAACTCCAGATTGACACGTACGACAATATCGGCACTGGCTTCTATGAACAGTACACGGATTTTCCTTTTCACTTCCCGTTCATCCTTTCCTTGAGCAGTATTATACTACTTTATTTCTATATTTCTATCTGTACTTAAGATGCTTCCATTGATGGTAAGTATAAAAAGAAAGTCGTTCCCTCACCGTTTCGCGACTCAAAAGTAAGCAATCCATGATGGTTTTTGATAATAGTATATGAATTAGCTAATCCTAAACCGAGTCGCTTATCTTTTGTGGTAAAGTATGGCTCAAAGATTCTTGCTCTGAGCTCGGCGGGAATTCCCTTGCCCTGGTCATGAACCGCAATTTTAATATATTTGCCAGGCATTAAAAGCGGGTGGTCTTGATTTGCGACGGTCAAATTTTCGGCTGCTAATCGGATGAGACCCCCTTCTGGCATGGCTTCCCGAGCATTATTTAACAGGTTATTGATAACCTGCTTAATTTGGGCGGCGTCCATTTTTACCGGATAAAGCTCCGGGGCAATAGTAATTTCCAAGCGAATATTATCTGGAACATCAAAAGACTGCACTGTCTGCTGAATTAAAGCAGGCAGCGACTCAATTTTTAACTCCGGGATAGCACCTTTTGCAAAAATGGCTAACTGCTTGCTTAAATCGCCTGCCTTTTGACCAGCCCCTTCGATTTTAGAGACCAACCGGACCAATTTTTCATCATCTTTAGCATGCATTTTAAGGAGGATAGCATTGCCCATGAGAATGGTAAGAATGTTATTGAGTTCGTGCGCAATGTGGCGCGCCAGAAGGCTAAGGGCTTTAAGCTTGGTATCTCTCTGAACAAGGAAAACCTGTTGATTGTATTTACTAAGGTCAAAGCCAATCATTGCGATGGGAGGATTTGCGGTGTCTTGTGGTACTACCGCAAAATTAGCGATAATTTCGATAACATCACCGTTTCTGTTGCGGAATTTATATTCGCCACTCTCTGCTTGACCGAAGGTACTTTTATTCGCCAAATGCTGTTGAACTCTTTTACGGTCCGACTCATCTAAGAAATCGAAGATACTCTGACCGCTCAACACCGATGGCGCATAGCCAAGAGTATCACCAGCAGTGGAATTTACTTCTAAAAACTTGCCCTGCTCATCTAAAATTACAACGAAAAATCCAGGTGTTTCCAGGAGCATCCGGTAATATTTTTCATTCTCGGATACTTTCCGTTCGCGCCTGGCGTTCGTTTCTCCATGTCTGTTTATCTCAGGGGGCATGATTAACTCGACTTTGATTAGTATTTATATTGTAATGGGAAGAAAGCCAATGACCCAGAGATGATGATTTACTGTTATGGTAATATTAACTGGTGCGACTACTGTAAAATGTTCAGCATCAGTACCAGCCAAAAGGCATAGACTACCTTGGGAATAATTTTCAGACCTCGAAACTATCGCTATATTTTTGCCTATCTCTAGCATTATTTTAACATTCCTTACACATCATATATTAAAATGGATAAATTTAAAAGTCAATCATTATATTTTTGTCGTTTGACAAATGAGAAAAATATTTTTTTGACAAAATAACCAAGATATATCTGGCTATTGTAGCAATGTTAAAAATACCAAGTTGCGCTGAATTAAAACTGGCAAAATTGTGCTTTCTTTAGTAGCAATTATAGGATTCGAACTCCGCCTTCACTTCGTTCCGGCGGATCTGCAACCACAGCCTTTGGGTTATGAGTTCGCTTGCGGCGAATCTATGACCCAACGAGCTAGCAGCATATAGAGGGAAATAAAAGAGCCCCGATGGTCATCAGGGCTCTTGGTTTGTAGCGGGGGTAGGATTCGAACCTACGGCCTTTGGGTTATGAGCCCAACGAGCTACCAGCTGCTCCACCCCGCGATCATCTTTGAAAAAGCGTTTGGAATTTGCATACTTTAAGGCAAAATTACAAGAGAATTCCCATAAAAAATGTAATTTATTCTGGGTGGTTAATATGGAAAAAACAGAGGAGATAAGACTGATGTCAACCTGGAAGCGGTGGATTTTTATACTCTGGCTTACTGGCAACTTGTTAAATGCCCAGAGCGTTGATTATCGCTTTGCGTGGTTATCCGACTTGCATATCGGTTCTACTACTGCCAGTTCCGATTTGCGCCAGATTGTCGTTGATATTAATAATCAGCCGAAAATAGATTGGGTAATAGTCAGCGGCGATATTAGCGAAATGGACGTAGGCGATAATCTTACCCTAGCGCGTCAAATTCTAGATAGTTTACAGGTGCCTTACGCCATTATTCCAGGAAATCATGATACGCGTTGGTCCGATTCGGGAGGGAGGCGTTTTATCAAATTGTGGGGCAGTGATAAGTTCCACCGAACCATTGGTAATCTTCATTTCATCGGCTTTGATCAGGGGCCATTGGTCAGAATGGGAGCGGGTTTTATCAGTCCGTCTACCCTACAATGGCTGCATAAGGTTTTGAAGGATTCAGTGAATAGGGAAGATCCGTTGATTTTTATTACCCATTATCCGATGGATGAATCGGTAAGTAACTACGATGACTTTCTTAAAGTGCTCGATGGTTACAATGTCCAGGCAATCTTAAGCGGACATGTGCACGCCAACTCAGCAACATTACAAAATAATTTGCTTCAAATTACCAGTCGCTCAATTTTAAGAAGCAGCGATACTGACGGTGGTTATAATTGTATCACGATTAATGACGACACCGTGCGTTTTTTCGAACGAAATCCTCTGACTGGCAAGGAAAAATTATGGTATCAATTCATCATCCAGAAAAGCCCGTATCATTTTCTTGAGCAAACCGGAAAGGACGTTACCAGTGGCATCGGAAAGGTTATTCCGCTCTGGACTTTCGAGACCGGGACTCTCGTGACTGGTTCACCGGTAAATGACGGTCACCTTGTTTTTATTGGAGATGCTAATGGCAATCTGTACGCTCTAAATATTAAGACTGGAAAAATAAAGTGGTGCTGGGTCGGTTCGGCACCTCTCTTGAATTCGGTCGCAGTGCATGATAAGCGTGTCGTGTTTGGGTCCACTGACTCAAATTGGTATTGCCTGAGCACCGAAAAAGGTGAGTCAATCTGGCGATTCAAGACAGCTGCACCAATTATTGCCGAACCGATGATTTTCGATAACATCGTTCTTGCAGGCGGGAGTGATGGAATCTTTCGGGCGATTGAACTCGCTACTGGGCGGCTTATCTGGCAAAACTCTGATATTCAAGGGCATCTCGAATCGAAACCAGTAGTTTACAATGATATGGTGATTTTTGGTACCTGGGCAAATAAATTGTATGCCCTGGATCGACAAAATGGTAAAACTGTCTGGGAATGGCACGATAGCCGCCCCGGCGCGCTTTACTCGCCAGCCGCCTGTTTACCAGCAATACTCGGTAATAGCATTTTCATCGTCGCTCCTGACCGCTATCTTTCATGCATCGCGGCTGAAAGTGGTCAGACTCGCTGGCGCTCCAACCGTTACCGGGTGCGCGAATCGCTCGGTCAGGATTCCCTGCTCATCTTTATCAAGTGCATGCAGGATACCGTGGCTGCCCTTAAACCAACAGATAAAGGCTTCACGACGGTTTGGCAAAGTCCAGTTGGCTTCGGTTATGATTTAGCCGCCGCATGTCTCGTCACGCGCGCGAATCGTCTCTATTTTGGAACACAGAACGGATGGATCTATTGCCTTGACCGCAATAGCGGCAAATTGCTCTGGCGCTATCGTCTTGGCAAAGGATTAGTCAACCAAATATTGCCAATTTCCCGACGAGAAATAATTGTCAGTACGCAAGATGGAATAATTGCCCATCTAAGAAGTAGATAATTGGCAAATGGCATCATTAGCCCGCGGGATAAGTGCTTACTATGCCGCCGTAGGGATAGAAGTTATTGGAACAACTCATTGAAGCGCGCTTCCTGACGATTACGCCAGTTGCCACGATGATAGGCATCGCTAACTAAGAGCGGCATGGTAACGGTAGCTTCGCCAAAAACCATTTGTTCGAATTTAGTGTCTACTTTGCCCCATGAACTGGCTTCCTTAAGGGTCGAACCCGATAAGCCGCCATCGCGCTCGTCAGCGACGGTCAGTTGGATGGCATACTTATGCATTGGTTTTTCAATGCCCAAAACATCGGTTGCTACAACTACATCCTGGGTAAAATTCTTGGGTACACCACCACCAACCATGAAAATGCCAGTTTCCCGAGCGGCAATTTTAATTTTTGTGAGTTCCAGAAAATCGCGCGCCGAATCTATGCTTACATAATTATCCTTTTTATGCCATTGATGATGCACAAAACCAAAACCTGCAGAACAATCGGAAAAAGCTGGCACGAAAATCGGCACCCCCTTTTTGTAAGCAGTATAAACGACCGATTTGGCGGTCTTCAGCCCCTCTTTATCCAGGTATTTGCCCATGTGTAGGATGAATTCGCGGGAAGAATATGGACGTGGCGGCAGGCTATCGGCAATTTTGGCAATAGTCATGTCGCAAATGCGTAGTTCATCCTCATCTATATAAGTATCATAAATTCGGTCAATGGCTAATTCCCGTAGCTCGTTGTCATCGACGTGCGGCGTGCCAATATAATGCTTAAATCCCAATGCTTCGAAAAAATCCTGGTCAACTATTATGGCGCCAGTCGAGATAATCACATCCACCATATTATTTTCCAGCATGTCAACCACGACCTCTTTTAATCCCGCACTAAAAAGAGAACCTGCCAGAGTCAGGAAAATCTTGCAATCTTTATCTGCCAGCATCCGGTTATAAATGTCCGCGGCTGACGCCAGATTGCGTGCCTGAAACGCCATTTTGCCGTAAGCATCGATGATGGGGCGAGCGTCGAAGGATTTGATATCAATATGTTCAACAACTTTTTGTAAATATTCATGCTTTTGCATTTTTGCCCTCCTATTAATTATCCTTAGAAAAAATCATGCTTAAGATTCGATAAACTAATTTGGCTGCCAGAAAATCGGGCGCCTTGTTGTATGGATTAGGTAAAAGTTCATTTACATCAAACGCCACTACCCGCTTTCGTTCTATTACCGACCGCAACAGGTTATTTACCGCATACCAATCTAAACCACCTGGTTCCGGCGTACCAGTCGAAGGGAAAAAAGCCGGATCAAAAACATCAAGGTCAATGGTAATATAGACTTCATCCGTTAAAGAATTCAGGACTCGCTCAAGGTCAATGGGCTGGTTGTACCATTCATGGGCGAAGAGAACCCGCTCTTTTTGCAAATAGGGCAGTTCCGTGACATCCATGCTGCGGATTCCTGCCTGAAATATTGGACATATTTCACGAATACGCGCCATCACACAGGCATGATTGTAGGAACTATGTTCATATTCAGGACGTAGATCAGAATGAGCATCGAGTTGTAAGACTGAGAGGTTAGGGTAGCGCTTATGCAAAGCACGGACGAGACCAATTGCAATGGAATGCTCACCGCCAATACCAACGACGAATTTTTCGTCATCTAAGAGTTGACTGGCAGAAGCTTCCACGGCATTGGCTACGGCAGCTGGATTAGCCGGACATTCAACCGGCGGCATAGTGACAATACCCTGTCGGTAGACTTCACTATTAGTCTCGATATCATAGAGTTCCATATTCGCGGAGGCTTCCAATAGCGCTTGTGGACCGCGATTGGCTCCCTTTTGCCAGGTAGATGTACCATCATAGGGGATAGGCAAAATGGCTATCCGCGCGGACTTATAGGTAGAATACTGCTTTTCGAGAGCGCCATAGGCTCCGTTAGTGAAGTCTGCTAACATCCAGTTTTTCCTGCTCTATGGATGTTGAGGAAAATCCTTGCCACGCTCAATCAAATGGACGACAGGGGCTTTCGATTGAAAATACTCAATAATATAGTCCTGTGCCAGTTGCGTGTCGAATTCTTTACACGAGAAAAGATCGACAAAAACGAATTTTTTTTGGGGATAGGTATGTAGCGAAATATGGCTCTCGGCAATAATCACTACTCCGGTTATACCATCGTCACCAGGAAATCGCCCTTGGTAGCGAAAGACATAAGGTTGGGTGATTTTATTCATGCCGATTTTTGGGGGAAGTTCATTGAGGAGTTTAAAACAAGCGTCGAGATTGTCTAAAATATCTGGATTGCACTCATTCAAATCCAGCATCAGATGCGGACCATAGCCGTACTTGATTCTTTCCATTGCACATAAACCCTCCTATAGGAAGTTTACGACGACATCAGTGTTAAAAAGCGGTGAATAAAAACCGTTTTTAACTATCCAAAAAAGCGCGGTATTATACGTTAAAATTTCATTTTTTCAAACAAAAAATTTCACCATCATAAGCAATTAAAAAGGGCACAGAAATATGACCGATGTTCAGAGATTATTTGGGGTGCGATGGTATTTTAATGTTTCATATTGTTAACAAAATCTGAGATAAAAAATATCTTCTAAAAATTCTTGACATTGTGATTATTGTTTTTATAAATTGGAAACGAATAAAACAGAAAGCGTTTATTATGAATGATGAAAATTACAGCCTGAAAAACCTAACTATCATGGAACTCGCCCGCCAAGACCTCCTCACCAACGGCATCCGCAAATTCTCCGTTGACCTCTTCGCCTCCCAACACCATATCAGCAAAAAGACTATCTACCAGGCTTTCTCATCCAAAGAAGAATTAATCAATAACGTCCTGCTTTATCACTTTGAAAGCCTCTTTCAGGAAGTTGCTGCTATCCCTGACCAGACTGACCAACCTCTCAAACAAGTCTTTTTGATTCTCAAAACTATCATGAATACTCTGGCGAGAATCAATCCCCAGTTTACCCTCGAAATCAAACTGTACTATCCGCAGATCTGGCAGCGTGTCGAACAATTACAAAACGAGATCATTAACAGAATTATCAACTGTTTGAGTCGAGCTCAGGAACTGGGACAGGTGCGCCCAGACCTCGACTTGCATTTTGTTGCTATTTTGATTATACGCATCGCTCAAAATACTTTTCAACCAGAATTTTTTATTCAAACCTCTTACTCGATAAGTGACTTAGTCCGCCTGTTTACTGATTTAGTCATCAACGGTATGCTCTCCAGTAACGAAAAATTTTATTTTAACGAACTAGCTTAGGTAACAAAAATGTCACGCATTTTCCAGTTCCGCTCGATCTTTGCGAATTATTTAAAATTTATCCTTAAATATCCCCGAACTGTGATCGCTTTCTGGATTACAATAAGCCTGTTTCTTGGGATTAATATTATCAACCTCAAGATTGATCCGGATGTTAAAACTATGTTGCCACAGGATATGGATATTGTGCGCGACATGGACCGTCTTGAGGAAATATTTGGTGGTTCAGAAATTGTTATTGTTTCGCTTGTCAGTGCGGATTTATTTAATCCAGCCACGCTTACCAAAATTCAGCAAATGACGGCTGATTTGGAGCAGTTGGAATTTGTCAATAGAGTCGTATCATTGAGCAATGCGCAAGACGTGCGAAGTACGCTGGATGGGTTCGAGGTCAGTGAGGTCATGCCGGAATTTCCTCGGACACCTGCCGATGTAGATGCTCTGAAGAAGCGTTTGAAAAATAATAACCTGCTCTATGGCAATATCGTTTCGACTGACTTCAAAAAAGCCGCCCTTCTGGTGATGTTAAAAAGTCCTGTAGCAGCCAATGACGACAAAAAGATATATCACGCCCTGGCCGAAATTCGTCGTCGCTACCAAAATCCTGAGCAGATTTATTTTGCAGGGTTGTCCATTACGCGCTATGAGGTCGCGAACACCATGCAGGGTGATTTAAAGACCCTTTTTCCGTATGGCATAATCCTGATGATAATTTTTTTGGTTTTTAGCTTTCGCAGCTGGATTGGCACTTTCTTGCCATTTGTGGTCATGATTCTGGTAGTTATTCAGACGCTGGGCTTGATGGGGCTTTTCGGTATTAAGTTCACCTTCGTTGGGATTATCATACCGGTCATGCTGATTGCCGTCACCAGTAGCTACAGTATTCATCTGATTGCGCACTTTTTCCATGAATATTACCAGCATCCTGGCAGCTCCAAGACACTGCTAATTCATAACATGCAGAATGCCCTGCAAGTTCCGGTATTTTTGTCGGCAGCAACAACTTTAGTGGGCTTTTTGAGTCTCCAATCGCATGTTTTACCCCCCGTTCGTCAACTGGGCATTCTGGTTTCCTTTGGGATTATAGTGGCTTTTTTAATGAGTTTGAGTTTTATACCTGCTGCGTTATACTTATTGGAGTTGCCTCCTGTCCTGATTAATACAAAAAAGGATTCCAGGCTTGACCGCTGGCTTGAGCACTGGGGCGAACTTTTAATTGCTCGTGGTAAATGGATTTTAATTATTGTAGTCGTACTGATTATTGCTATTGCGACTGGCATACCACGCGTTAAAGTTGATACTAATCCAATTTACTTCTGGGATGAAAATTCAGAAATCAGGCAGAGCAGCAAGTTGACTGATGAGAATTTTGGTGGTTCTTCCCAAATCGCAATTTTAGGTGTTGGCGATTTCCAGGATCCGCAATATCTCCGACGAGTAGATAGTTTGTGCACTTATTTACAAACCTGGCCAAATGTTACTAGGGTTAATTCTATCGTAGATGAACTCAAAATGATGAATCGTGCTTTTCATGGTGATAGTCTTGTCTGGGATAAAATGCCGGCTACGCGGGAAGAAATTGCGCAGTACCTTTTCCTTTTTTCCCTGACGGGTGATTCGCGCGACCTCGACCGTTTTGTGGATTACGATTACCGTCAGGGACAGATAATTGCGCGGGTGACAGAATCTGGTTCGAACCAGGCATTGCAGATGTATCGTACTACGAAAGCTCATATTGCGCAGTATTTCGGTGCTGAAAATTTCCCGGTGGTAACGGGAATGACAGCTTTTGTTGGGGTTTTGGCGGATTTGGTGGTGCGGGGTCAAATCCGCAGTTTAATCCTTTCGCTTGGTCTGGTTTGGCTAATGACCAGCCTTATTTTTCGCTCCGCAAAAATTGGTTTCATTGCCATAACGCCACTGGGTATTGCGATGGTGATTCTGTTTGGTTTGATGGGGTATCTTAAAATCAACTTAGATATGGCAACTGTCATGCTTTCGAGCATCATGATTGGTGTTGGAGTAGATTACAGTGTGCATTTCATTTACCGCTATCTACGCGAAGTAAAGCAGGGGGCGAGTTTGGCTGCAGCGATTCCTTTGACTTTACGAAGCAGTGGCAAAAGTATTCTTTATAATGGTATTTCGGTGATAGTTGGTTTTATTGTTTTGATGATTTCTGGATTTTTACCAATTTACTTCTTTGGATTTTTGATTGTGGTTTCGATTACGGTGTGTCTTTTTGGGGCGTTAACCCTTGTTCCGGTAATTTTAATGCTTAACCGACCAAAGTTTGTAGTAAATCAGCAGCAGATATAAAGGAGGAATATGGATCCGAAGAAGGATAAGTGTCTAGCGCTAATCTTTTTGATTCCGACAGTAGCAATTGTGCTTTACTGGCTTTTCTTGGGTTGTAAATGGCTCTATCATTGGTGGCTTAATTTACCACCTTATAATGCCAGCTGGTGGCACGCGATTGGGCGCTTTTGCCTGAATAATTTGAGCATTATTCTTGCCGTATATATGATCATCTGTCTTCAGGCAGCGGGAATAGTCGAGTTCAAATATCGGCGCAGCTTTTTAAAGGCATTTTTCCTGGGTTTATTTCTGACACCGCCAGGCATGATGGCGATTTATGGCAGAAAAAAGGTCAGGGAGGGGAAAGATGCCAGCAATTGACAAACGCAATTGGAGCGAACGTTTAATTGATTGGGTATTAGATTATCCACGCACCGTGATTGGGTTTTTTCTATTTGTTACTGTTTTAATGGCATGGAATATTCCGAAGCTGATGATTGATCCCGATATCAAGAATATGCTCCCATCTGACCTGGAGGTTGTTAAATCTATTGATTATCTCGAAGAAACTTTCGGAGGCTCAGAACTGGTTCTCGTTTCACTCTCGGCGCCGGAGGTGCTAAGCAGCCAGACTCTCACAAAGATTCAGCAATTGACGGCTGAAGTTGAGAAGTACGAAAAGGTTGACCGAGTACTTTCGCTGACTAATGCTTATGAAATTGTGGGGACTGCCGAGGGTTTTGAAGTACGAGATTTAATTGAGCGATTTCCTGAAACTGCTGCCGAGCGCATCGCTCTGCAAAAGCGTATCCAGGCTAACGACATGCTTTACGGTAACATTGTCTCGAAAGATTTTAAGCGCACGGCAATCATCGCTGTTTTGAAAGCATCTCCTGGCAGTACTTCCGACCAGAACACTTATCAATTTTTCGATAATCTCCGTCAGAAATACCAGTCACCGGAGGAAATTCACTTAGCCGGATTGCCGTTGACCCGCCGTGCCATTACTCACACCATGCAGAGCGATATGAAAGCCTTATTCCCCTTTGGGATAATGCTGATGATTCTGCTGTTGGTGTTCAGTTTTCGGAGCTGGTTAGGAGCATTTTTACCCTTCATCGTTGTTATTATTAGTATTTTGAATACGCTGGGGCTGATGGGCTTATTGCACATGAAGTTCACCTTTATCAGTATTTTAATTCCGGTGATGCTCATCGCTATCGCTAATGACTATAGTATTCACCTTGTGGCACACTATTTTGAGGAATATCGCCGCACCGGTGAGCGTGACCGACGCGTGCTGATTAGTCGTACCTGGAATTATATCAAAATTCCGGTTTTATTGGCAGCAATTACGACCATTTTTGGATTTTTAAGCCTGCAATCGCATCTCTTACCACCGGCGCGGCAACTCGGCTTAATGTCCGGCTATGGCATAACATTAGCCTTAATTTTGAGCGTCACTTTTGTGCCGGCAGCGATGCAATTGCTGGATTTCCCGGTAGTGCTAAAAGAAGATCATGGTTCATCCAGAGTAGATGACCTTTTCACCCGGTGGGGACGCTTTTTTATGCGCCGCCGACGTGTTTTTCTCGGTTCCGTTGGAGTCATTATTGTCGGCGTGGCAACTGGTATTTTTCGCATTATAGTTGATACCAATCCGATGGATTATTATCGTCCTGATTCCGAGATTCGTATCAGTAATAAAATAATTGATGAGAGTTTTGGTGGTTCAGCGCAGTTGTCAATATTGGCTAATGGTGACCTGCAAGAGCCTGCATTTTTAAGGGAAATTGATAGTCTTTCGGCATATATAGCACAGGAACCGTCGGTGACGCGCGTCAATTCCATCGTTACTATGCTGAAGGAGATGAATAAAGCCTTTCACGGCGATAGTATCGAACAGAAAGTGCTTCCCACAACGCGGGAAGCTGTGGCGCAGTATCTATTGTTGTTTTCGCTCTCAGGTCGGGAAGATGAATTGTCTCAATTTGTGAATTACGATTATACACAGGGGCAAATAGTAGTCCGGGTCAATGAGACCAGTTCCATGAAATTGCACAAGATGCTTTATGATACGCGCAATTATATTCGGCGCAATTATTCTACAGCCAGCTTTCCGTCAATCACCGGCATCGTGGCAATCATAGGTGAACTGGTAGATATGGTTGTGCGTGGTCAGGTACGCAGTATCTTGCTTTCTATTGTTGCCGTGAGTACCATCACTATGCTGATTTTTCGTTCCATAGTTGCTGGTCTAATATCAATTGTGCCTTTGACCGGCGCCGTGCTGATAGTTTTTGGTTTGATGGGATACTCCGGCATTGAATTAAATGTTGCAACTGCGATGCTTTCCAGCATCATGATTGGGGTTGGCATTGATTACACGATACATTTTCTTTATCGGTTTCGTTATGAAGTGCAGCGCGGGCAGGATGCCGAAACAGCGGTCATTACCACCCTTTGCACCAGTGGAAAAGGTATTATTTACAATGCACTATCGGTCATTGTCGGTTTTACAGTTCTGTTGGTTTCGGGTTTTATGCCGATTTATTTTTTCGGTTTCTTGATTGTCTTTTCCATTAGTTCGTGTTTAATAGGAGCGTTGACTATTATGCCGGCGCTAATGATGACGATCCACCCGCGCTTTATTTTTAATCAAAAAAACAAGGAGGTAAAGTATGCTATCAAACAAATTTAGTCTGGGATTATTGGTAATTTTCTTAGGTAGTGAGTTAGTCTGGGCGCAAATGACCGGGCGCGACATTATGCAGAAGGTGGACAATCAGCAGAAGGTACAGGGTCAGATCGTTAAGTCGAAAATGATTCTGGTGAATAAAGCCGGGAAGACGCGCGAACGCGATGTTTTGCGATATGAACGTAACTACAAAGGGGAGAAGGGATTTGACAGCAAAATGCTGGTGTTTTTTGAATTTCCCGCTGATATTCGGGGTACCGGTCTACTGGTCTATTCTTATATTGACCCCAAAAAGGATGATGACCGCTGGCTTTATTTGCCTGCTCTTAAAAAGATTCGACGCATCGCTGGTGAAAGTAAGAACGAGTATTTTATGGGCACCGACTTCACTTACGACGATATTGGAGGCCGCAATATTGACGAGGATAATCACAAACTGTTAGGAATGGAAGAAATTAATGCCGTAAAATGTTACAAAATAGAATCGGTGCCGGTTACTCCTGAAAATCTCTATAGCAAGAAAATCGCCTGGGTTATTCCGGACAAATGGGTCGTCGCCAAAGTAGATTATTATGATAAAAAAGGCACTCTGCTCAAGACATTGACAACGACTGATGTCCGCAATGTTGATGGTATTTGGACACCTTTTCATCTCGAGATGAATAATTTTGCCGAGAACCATAAAACAATTCTAAAAATCAAAGAATTGAAATACAATACCAGCATTGACGACAATATTTTTACCACTACTAACCTGGAACGAGGGAAAGTCCAATGAAACGACGGCGATTTATATTGCTCCTGACCATTTTGGGGTGGAGCGGATTGGATGCACAGCCCGTTTGGCACGGCTATGTCATGCAACATACTGCTTTTCGGGTAGAAAAACCGCAGGACGCCCTGCTCTTACGAACCCGCCTGCGTTTGAATTCGGAATATAGCGGCGAAAATATTTACGGTTATGCCTCACTTGATTTTTTGAATGACGCTGCCAAAAGTGACCAGACAACCCTGAATTTAAAGGCGCTATACCTTGATATTTATAGTAATTATCTTGATTGGCGCATTGGTAAGCAGCAGGTTGTCTGGGGCAAAGCCGATGGTTATTTTATCAATGACATCGTCAATCCGCTCGATTTATCTTATTTTTTACTTCAGGATTTTGATGATATTCGCATGGCGACAACGCTGGTCAAAAACAGGCTTCATTTTGGTAATCAGTCGCTAGAGGTAGTATTTATCCCTGAATTTCGGCCAACCCGCCTGAATTTTAGTGGCGATTGGGGTTTTGCGCGTCCAGATTCCGTGGTGTTCAACCAGCAACTGATTAATCCTATCATTCCGGGAAGTTACTTGAAAATTCCCTTGAGCTATGCGGACGAAACTATTCCGCGCTTTAGTCTCCGGAAAGCCGAATGGGGATTGAAATTGAATACTTTTGTGCTGGGTACCGATTTGTCCTTCATCTATCTTAAAATCCGCGAAGACCGTCCAGTTTATTATAAGACTATGAATTTTGGACAGGGGGGACTACCTATTAGCATTAATCTTAGACCGACACATCCCTGGTTGCAATTTTATGGTATAAATTTTTCCCGTCCGACGGGCATGTTTGTTTGGCGCGGAGAAGGTGGTTATTTCCCACACCGCTTTTT
Source organism: Fidelibacterota bacterium UBA2242 (assembly GCA_002347855.1). Classification (GTDB taxonomy): domain Bacteria; phylum Fidelibacterota; class UBA2242; order UBA2242; family UBA2242; genus UBA2242. Next base: position 8,536 of record DDYE01000015.1, on the reverse strand, counting down.
TGATATCGAGAATCCGACCTATTTGCCAGCCGGTGGTATCGTGAAGAAGCCATTCTGGCAGGGCATGTTAGGAGTTGATTACCAATTGACCACTAACCTTGATATTGGCGTCCAGGGAATTCACGAAGAAATTGTAGACTACGAGTCGGGGATACATGAGGCGCGGCGTAATAACATCGGGACTTTGATGCTGAAGGGTCATTTTGTTAATGAGACGGTCTTGCCACTCCTTTTGACGCTTTACAATTTCGAAGATGATTCCTATTTAATGCGTCTGATGGTAGATTGGAATTATGCGGATAATTTCACAATTTCGGCTGGCTTGGATATTTTAGGTGGGAAGAGCAGTAGTCTTTTTGGACAGTTTGACCGCAACGATAATCTCTATTTTAAAATAGTTTACAGTTTTTAGCATGAGTCTCTATAAAAACTAAAGGGCTCAGCAATCGCTGAGCCCTTTAGTTAATTCTGTCGGTAATAGCCCTTGCTGTTTAGGCAGCTTTGGCAGTGTCGGTTACCGCAGTCGTGTCAGCCGGTGCCGGAGTCTGCTGAGCCTTTTTCTGGCAGCTGATTGCCAGGATGCTCAGAGCGGCGATCATCAGTACGACCAGTAACTTTTTCATTTCACGCTCCTTTTGTTTATTAAAGAACCTCACAGTCCCAAATACAACATATAATTTACAATAAAATTTTTCTATTGTAAATAAAAATATGACCATTAATAATTTTTTTTGTGCCATAAATTGCTCAGGTTAGGGCAAACCATTACTTTCAGATAGACTATCAGATAGACTATCCGGTTGACTTTTTTGGAGAAAATGCTGGATGGCAGTCGAATCGAGATACTCACCAAGTTGTTCGCCGCCATGTTCAGTCAACCGATAATAAGTCAGAGAATCAATTCGACCAGTCTTGAACATCCAGTTCAAGAGGCGAGTTCGCCGGCGCTCGGTAAATTTTGTGCCGTCTAAGGGTTGGTGACGACGCGGACTGGGCATAATTGCCACAAGACTGCTGGCTTCCTCGACATTCAGAGCAGATGCTGATTTGCCGAAATAGGTTTGTGCGGCTGCTTCCACGCCATAAATCCCGCGTCCCAATTCAATGACATTGAGATAAAGTTCAAGAATACGATGCTTGCTCAAAGTCTTGTCAAGTTTATAGGCAATCAGCAATTCCCTGAATTTGCGGAAGAGTGACTTTTTGGGTGATAGGTAGAGGTTACGAGCCAATTGCTGGGTGATAGTCGAGCCACCGACGGCAAATTTTTTGCGCTTGATGTTTTTTTCGAGAGCATATTTCATTGCTTCAATATCGAATCCTGGATGTTGGTAAAAGCGAGCATCCTCAGCCAAAATTATCGCCTGAATAAAATAGGGCGAAATTTGACTGATTGAAACCCATTGCCACTTAATCGCGACCTTTTTACCGGCTCGCCGATACTCGTCTTTCCGCTTCTCGATTAAGGCTGTTGTCCGAGGATTTTTAGTGCGGAATTCAGAACCATCAGGGGCGGTAATATAAAAGCCAACCAAGATTAGTAGCACCGACAGAATGAGAAAAAGGGATATTTTTAAAATCTTTTTTATCATATCAACTACCTGATTTTAATAAAAATCTGCCTAAAGACTAAGCAATTTTCGAAGAGCAGTGACAGTTATTAGTCAAATTCTGGCTCTTAATAATCAGGCATTCAATTGGTAAAAGGTATAAGGCTAAATGTTTTATTTGATGAGATTGACTTTAATGGTCTTACTTGCAGAGCCGCTTGAGAGGGTAACCAAGTAAGTCCCGCTGGCTAAATGGTTAGTATCCCACCGGAGACGGTAGATTCCCGAGAATAGAGTATTGGAGAAAATTGTCTGCACCAAATTGCTGTTCAAATCGGAAGCCTGAATTTTGACCCAATTGGTGGCGGGTAATTCTAAGCAGAACGTCGTGGAAGTATTGAATGGGTTGGGGAAATTCTGGAAGAAGCCAATTTTTGGTGGTTTACTCGCGGTTGCTGGTTTGACCGCCACGATATCGTAACATTCGCTTTGGCTGAACGCCAGCAAACAATTATCGGGAATATGGTTGTCACCTGAAATAGTGAAAGGCAAATAACCATATTCATCAGGCAGGAAACTGAGGACATAATTACCTGGTGGGATAGGCGCGAAACTCGCTTGCAATTTGATGGAACAAAGGAAATCCACTGGTAATCCTGTATCAATCATCGCCACAAAAAAAGTATCGTTTACCAGCCAGCTATCCCAGCAAGGTTTTAGGACACAATTCAGCGGCGGAGTATCCCAGGAAAGATAAAGGGTGTCATTGCCAACCTGGATTTCCAATGCGGATAAATCATTTTCTAGACATGGGGATTGGTAAAGCGCATGCGGGGTGATTTTCAAACCCACATTAAAACTCACTCTGCCAAAAAAGAGGGTATCTGCACCGCTTTCATAGTCGAAACCAATCACTTCAGCCTCATAGTGACCAGCGGCTAGTGGGCCGAAGGTAGCGCTGAGGTCAAAATGGCAATTACAATACGCCACCGCATTAGAAGTATCGCGTTCAATTAGCCGAATATATCCCTGATTGACCTCGATATCCAGGTGGTACTTTGCCGCACAATTGCGCCACGTTCCTAAATGATAGATAGTAACTGAATCATGATTGACTGTTACGGAAAGGAAGCCATTTTCGGCTAATGCCCAAGTAGAGCAGAAAAAGAGGAGAGCAAGTCCCAGTAGTCGCAGAGTCTTGCTCCCGATTTTTTTACCATTCGATATTAAAACCAAGCGCCCATCCTGTCGTGGAAAAAAGTTCACTACCGCTACGGATGAAAAGAGTTACTCCGGACTTATGCTGCAGCGCTACCCCGACGCGCACGGTGGTTTTACGATCAAAGGTGCGGGGCGGTTTATCAGAAAAGTTTTCCCGACGGTTCGTTTCTTCATCGTCTTGAGTCAGATAGCCACTATCCCAGCGTTTGGCAATGACTTCGACATACCGATTTTCTCCCGAGCTTTTTTCTTCATTTAAAGTCAGTTGCAGTTCCGAGCCCAGAATCAGTCGCACATGCGGACTGGCTGCTAATTTGACCCCTAAAGGACAGATAACTTTCCAGTCAGTATGAGTATAGTGATAAGTATATCTTTTTTGATGGGATTTTAGCCACCTAATAGTTCGAGAATCATAGAGGGAATACTCCAAGAAATTCGCGGTTATCAGGTTATCATCCTCGTGAATATCCTTGGTGTAATAATTATAGGTGCAACTGAAACCGCTGAAAAATTCCCAATCATCCTCAGCTAGGTATGTTAAGCTGAGAAGGAATTGCCCAACTTGTCCCTTATCCTTGCCTGACCCAGTCAATTCATAGGTGCGAGAATTTTCGCTCTGCTGGCGTTGATTATGAAAGAGGGAATCGGTCCACGACCAGGTCACGTAGACATAATCACTATTTCCGGAATCTAACGCATTACTGGTAGTCCGATATGAATGATTGACTGAAGAGAATGCTAATCGCGTGTTCAGGACTAATTTCGGGGATATTTGATAGGAATAGATTAGTTTGACATAAGGGCTTTTCCCGTCGTCAGAATGATGATCGCGTGAGCTTAAATCATATTGATTCAAATAATAGTAAGTCGGGTTCAGCTCATTTTCTGCCCAGGTTTTGGCAGTATCACGTGATGATTGTACTTCAGAAGAGTTGCCAAAAATATAACCAACCATGACTCCAAATGAGTGGCGCTCATTGGGATGGACGATTGTGCCAAGGCCCGCGTCTAAATGGTACGCTTTAATGCCCATCTTTTCTTTATTAAGATTAGCAAATGAATAGTGTGGATAATATCCATACTTAGAGTCATAAAGGTGACCGAATCGGCGAAAAATAAAACCTCCCAGATGAATACCGACCTCTTGTTGAGAAGTATGTTGATGACCGAGATTGAATTCTAACTGATTACCGATAACGGTTTGCTGATTTTCATCAATTTCCAGTCGCGCAGGTGATAAACTCGGAATATTGGAATTAACCTGGTAAGCCTTGGCATCTCGCCAACCATAATTTTCCCACCAGGTCGCAGTGCGATAAGAACCATAATCGAAAAGAGTGCGATTGGCAATTCCAATGCTGGTTTTAGCAGAGACTGGTAGGATTAAGGCTAAGTTATAAAGCGGTTCGGTATTCACAGTTTGCGTGGTAGTAGTCGTGAACCATCGGGGAGCGACGATATAATCAACATTATGGCTGGCTACCTGATAGGGATAATATATAGGTAGGACTATCGTGGATTCAGTCGTGGGACTGACAAAATTAAAATCAATATAAAGAGCCTTACGGGTTTGCAATGCAAGATAGGCAGGGTTCCAGTTCAAATCTCCCCAACGATTACTGACCATCCCGTCAACCTCCGGGGAAAAAATTGTTTGCTCTATCGTCCGCAAGCGGTATGGCTCAATGAAAAAGGGTGTCGTAGGGATTTTAGTATAGGGCGCTGGTACTGAAGAGCTGGCTAAATTCGCCCTTAACAATAGATAAATAATTAACCAATAAGGTGATTTTTGCATAGCCTTTTACTCCTCTGCTGGCAAAATTCTTAATCCATCAAAATAACTATATGTTGGTAATAAACCTCCACTTAAAATATCCAATTCTATTGGTTCTCCCTGTTGAATCCAGATACTGCTGTCGCTTTCGAAGTACTGCCAGGCGGTACTGGAGGAAGAAATTGAAAGCCCACTATATAAGTATAAGTCTAAGTTCAGTCGCCTCAACCCGACCGAAACGTCCGAACCATAAGCGATTTTTAGCCAACCGGCGATCTTGTATCTTCCAGTAAGTCCCTTGAAATTATCCGTAAAATAGGCGGTCGGCACAATACAACCACCGCCAATTCCTAAAGCCTTTTCGCCTTCAGGAGCGTCATCCAGTTTTTTAAACCAGTGGGAATCAAGTGAATTATACCAGCCGACAGTGTCCGCATCTTTCTCAAATGAAAAGAAATAAATGGCGTCAGTAACTTGCTTGTAGTCGAATTTAGTTGGATTATGACAGGACCAGAAAAGACCGCTAATAGTTAAAAGCACCATAAAAATGGTCATTGATAAGGAATTTGAGTTCATGGTTAAATCGCTGACCGATTTATTCAGTGAGAGTAGGATTGGTGATTTGACCGATGAAAAGAATCGTACCGGTAGTCTTTTCCCGGATGGCAAATAGGAAAGGTCGATTGATGTCAACTATAATTTGATGATCTCCGACTGAGGTGATACCTACTTCGATTATGGTAACGGCAGCAGCTTCGGTGCCTTCTTCGTTAATTTCTAAGAAGGATTTATGCTTTACGTCACTAATATACAGATTCTCTCGAGGATTAATTCGTTGAAAATTTGCACTGGGTGAAAAAGCAATGCTCATACCAAGGTGCGATAAGACGTCGGTTAGAGAGGTGAAATAAGACAATTTGATTTTAGGGAAATAGATTGTCAGATTATGTTCCTGTAATCGACTCAGCCAGTCATTCCAGTTATCGTTGGTAAGGCTGTCGTTCAGAGTCTGTAATGAGACAGACGGTTGCGGGAGGAATATTGTCAGGCGAAAATTCCCTCTACCATAAGGCAAATCAACAATTTCGACCTGGTCATTGCTATAGTAATAATACGTGCAGGTCTGCACCATCATGGGACACACGACGCTATTACCGTCCATTAAATAGAAGGGGCGCGTACTGGTTTGGCTGGCATCGAACTTGTAAGTCCAGGTACCCTTAAAGTATATCGCATTTATCAGAAACATCATAGTTAGAGGGTCAATCGGCGGTTTAACCATATCCTTGATTTTCCCGTTGGTTTTGGCCTCGATCCAGCTATTAATTATTTGGGCAGCTTCGTTCTTACTGAAATCAAGACGATTCACTTCGGCGTCAAAGAAAATGCGGTTTAGCGTAATAAAATCCGGTTCAACCGTAAATTTATCACGTATCCAGATGGAGTTGGCAATTTGAAAAGCGACCTGGTTATCTAATTTGGTCAGGATATCAATGAGGTTGCGATAGGATTGGTTGATTTGCTCATCATTTAAATCGCCATATTTTAGGGTTTGGTGCATCGCTTCCCGAGTCGTTCCATCGGTACCATTATACAATATTCCTAACGCCATCGATACACTGAGTGGCGAGATGAAGATGTTCTTTGTCGGAGTTGCAGATGCTAACTGGGTAAATACTTTCAATCCAAAGTAATTATCTACTTCGGTCACCTGTTTTTCAATGGCAGTCAATTCGGGCGTCGATTCAGGTGGAGTTTCATCCTTGATAGGATTCTTGTTCTGACATTGCGTGAATATCAGAACAAGCAATAATAGGATGCGTCTGTTAATTACTTTCACATCCACCTCCTAAATTTATTAAAAAATTAATACTAATTATTGATTATGTCAAGACAAGAAAGCACTATTTATTAATAGTATTTGGGAAAGCTTACTGCATTTAATTACCTATTGCCCTTCGTGTCAAGACTCCTGTGTTTACATTTTTTGCCCTTATATAATATGGTTTTGCATGCCTACTCAATTTTGTCTCAACGCAAGAGCGTAGAGCCAAAGATTTATGAGAACTACGAAAGAACGCAAATGAACAAAGTGACAAGGGACGAGTGACAAGTAACAGGGCTAAAGTTATGTTAGCGGCTTATGGCATCCTTCTGCGTGAATCGTGAAGCGTAAATCGTGATGATGAGTTTATTATTCTTCACAATGCCATACCAATTACTCATATCTGATACACCCAAATTTTCAACCTACAATCTACAATTTTCAAAATAAGAAACACTGAAACGGTCCTTGAATTCCATCAGGGCGGGACACGGCAGCTCACAGAGGAATCACGGATAACGCGGAGGTAATCTTTAACCATCAATGACTACCGTCCAATTACCCGAGCCACTGACTTTCCTGCCAGATAGCCTGTTGAGAAGGCGGCTTGTAAGTTAAATCCACCAGTATCGGCATCAATATCGAGTACTTCACCAGCAAAATATAGCCCGCGGACAATTTTGGAAGCCATATTCTGTCGGTTAACTTCGCTGAGGTTTATTCCACCAGCAGTAATGATAGCCTCTATGAAAGGACGATAGCCAGTAATTTGAAAAGAGAAGTTCTTTAACCATTGGCGGATTGCCTTTCTCTCATTAGCCGTGATTTGACTGCCGATTTTAAGCGGGTCAATGGAAGTCTGTTCCAGGCAGATGGGAATTAGACGCTGGGGAAGCAAGTTCTTTAAAATTTTGCGCAATTGCATTTTGCTATGAGCATCAAATTCGCGGATTAAACGTTGGTCCAGAGTAGCATCATCGAGGGCAGGTTTTAAATCGAGTTTGACCATGACAGATTGTTTCTGATTCAAGGCATCCACTGCAAATTTACTAAGCGAAAGAATGATTGGCCCCGAAAGTCCAAAGTGGGTAAAAAGCATTTCCCCAAATTCCTGCGCAACTTTCTTATTATTCGACCATATTTCCGCGCGAACATTTTTCAGGCTTAAACCCTGAAGGCGAGCGGCAACCTCGCCGGCAACGACCAGCGGCGTCAGGGCGGGACGAACCGGAATAATCGTATGCCCTACTTCCTGTGCCAGACGATAGCCATCGCCGGTAGAACCTGTCCCGGGATATGACGCTCCACCCGTAGCGAGAATGACTGCGGAAGCGGAATAAATGACCTTACGCGGTGGTGTTCTCGACAGGTCCTGGACTTCTATGCCTTTTATTTCGTTGTTCTCGCAGACTAAGCGTATCACTCGCTGATTTGGGTAAATTTTAACTCCACAGGCTTTTACCCAGTTTAATAGAGCAGTGACGACCTCACCGGCTTTGCCGCTGGCGGGGAAGATGCGATTACCGCGTTCTGTAACTGTTTCTATCCCTAAGTTTGATAAAAAGCTCAGTAAGTCAACCACGAAAAAGGTGTGAAAAGCTGGTTTTAGAAAATTCCGGGCTGGTCCAAAATGCCCTAAAAATTCATCCAGCGAGCAGGCATTGGTTAAATTACACCGCCCTTTCCCCGAAATAAGGAGTTTGCGGGCTGGTTGTGGCATTTTTTCGAGAAGAATCACGCGAGCACCGGATAAAGCAGCCTGACCAGCTGCCATTAGACCTGCTGGTCCGCCGCCGATAACGATAACTTCATTCCCATCGGACATAAGCTCTCATTCCTGTCAAACTGCCAAATTGTAAAGAAATAAATGAAGATTTCCAAGATATTGTTGGCAATTCCGAGTCAAGTCCTAAATTTTCTGTAAAACTGGTTTAGAGATTAGATCGGCAGAAGTTGGATAAAGTTTCACCGGTGACGCCATGCTTTTCCTGGTTGGTGAATTCTGCTGATAGTCGTCATCCTATCCAAGCTTCTCAATTGTCAAATATCTATGCCCGGTTTCCCATTCTCCGCTTTTCTCCATGCAGAGACTGGCGACCATTCTCAAGCAGGAATCACGGTTGGGAAATATTCGAATTACGCGTGTCCGTCGGCAAACCTCTTCAT
>DDYE01000007.1 GCA_002347855.1 Fidelibacterota bacterium UBA2242 | reverse complement strand
CCGCTTAAATTGTTGCTTCGCCATAAGTACTCCTTAACTTTTTAAAAATTCAGGTATAAAACCCCTGGTTTTTTCAATGATTTCACGCTGAATTTTCCGATCACAATAATCGTAATTTTCAAAGCGCAAGGTAAAAACGGCTCTGCCCTGCGTCAAAGAGCGCAAATCAGTTGCATAGCCAAACATCTCTCGCAAAGGAACAGTAGCATCGACGACATTGGCATCGCTCCGTTTAGTCATCCCAATAATATTAGCGCGCCGGGCATTTAAATCGTTCAGCACATCACCTAAATACTCATCAGGCACAATTACTTCCAGACTCATAATAGGCTCCAGCAGCGCCGGTTGGGCTTTAGCTAACGCCTCATCGAGAGCAATCGTAGCCGCCACCTCGTAAGCCAATTCGGTGGCTTCTTCTTCACGATACTCCGCGCTGGTGATGATAACCCGCATTTTCTGCAGAGGATACCCCGCCAGAATTCCACTTTTAAAACGATTCCGCAAGCCACGTTCGATGGCGCGGATGTAATCAAGCGGTAAAAGACCGGCATCTACCTTGTTTTCGATAACGACATCATTGATGGTATGATCCGGTATTACCTGTAAGGCAACCATGCCATACTGCGGCTTGTTGCCCGAAGGCCGATTGAACCGTCCCTCTGCTTCGGCGGATGCCATTATCGTCTCGCGATAAGAGACCTGCGGTTTACCAATATGTGCCCGCACTTTAAATTCGCGTAGCAGGCGCTCTACTAATATTTCCAAATGAAGTTCCCCCATGCCGGAAACAATCATCTGACCGGTCTCTTCGTCCTGGTGCACGCGGAAAGTCGGGTCTTCATCGGCTAATTTATTCAAAGCATTGACCAGATTATCGGAATCGGCTTTGCTACGCGGTTCTATTGCGATAGAAAGGACCGGTTCGGGAAATTGCATAGCTTCTAAAATAATAGGATTTTTCGAATCGCAGAGGGTATGCCCCGTATAGGTAGTCTTCAAACCAACGATAGCGCCAATTTCGCCAACCGAGAGTATCTCGCGATCTTCACGTTTGTTGGCATGCATAAGTAGTAGGCGATTGATGCGCTCTTTTTTCTCAACAGTGGAATTAAATACCAGATCACCTTTGGCCACTGAACCAGAATATACTCTCACAAAACAGAGGCGTCCCACATGCGGGTCAGTCATAATTTTAAACACCAAGCCACTGAATGGCTCGTCAATACGAGGGTAGCGCTTAACCGGTGTGCCTTTCAGATTCTTGCCTTCGATAGGAGGCATATCAAACGGTGAGGGCAGATAATCCACAATTGCATCGAGCAAGAGCTGAATGCCCTTATTGCGAAAAGCCGAACCGCAAATTACGGGAATAATATGATTGAACAGAGTGCCGGTGCGTAGTGCTTTTTTCAACTCATCGGCTTCGATTGTATCGCCGTTCAAATATTTTGCAAAGAGAACTTCGTCATAATTAACGGCTTCTTCGATAAGCTTCAGGCGATATTCTGCGGCTTGGTCTTGTAAATCCGCCGGGATTTCACTAATAAAAAATTTCGTCCCCAGTGAAGCTACATCGAAAATCACGCTGCGCTGGTTAATCAAATCAATCACCCCGGTAAATAAATCCCCACTGCCAAGTGGCAATGTCAAAGTTACCGGTCGCGCTTTGAGCCGTTTTTCTATCATGTTGAGGACATTAAAATAGTCGGCGCCAACCCGGTCCATTTTGTTGACAAAGGCAATGCGTGGAATGTGATATTTATCAGCCTGACGCCAGACAGTCTCACTCTGTGGTTCAACCCCACCTACGCCACAGAAAATCACCACGGCACCATCCAGAATACGGAGAGAACGCTCGACTTCTGCGGTAAAATCAACATGCCCTGGTGTATCGATGATGTTGATGCGATGCCCATTCCAGTAGCAGGTAGTGGCAGCAGAAGTAATTGTAATGCCGCGCTCTTTCTCCTGCTCCATCCAGTCCATAGTGGCTGAGCCTTCATCAACCTCGCCCATCCGATGCACTTTGCCGGTATAAAAAAGGATTCTCTCAGTAGTAGTAGTCTTACCGGCATCAATGTGAGCCATGATGCCGATATTTCTAACTTTGCTGAGATCGTCCATCTGCATTGATTGCACCTATTATCTAAAATGAGCAAAGGCTTTGTTAGCTTCTGCCATTCGATGGGTATCTTCCCGTTTCTTAATTGCGCCACCTTCGCCATCGGCAGCTGCCATAATTTCGGCGGCTAATTTTTCAGCCATTGATTTACCACTACGGGCTTTTGCAAAACTTATCAACCAGCGGGAGGCTAAGGCAAACCGCCGTTCGGGTCGCACTTCGATTGGGACTTGATAGGTTGCTCCACCGATGCGCCGTGATTTTACTTCGACCAGCGGCGAGACCTTCTCAATAGCTTTGCGGAATGTTTCCAGCCCCTGTCCTTTACGTTTTTGGTCAATGATATCGATGGCTTGATAGAAAATTTCTTCAGCAACATATTTTTTACCCCGCCGCAGCAGATAATTGATAAACTGGGCTACGGCTTTATCACCATATTTCGGATCGGGTTGAATTGTGCGACTAATTGCTTTTTTCCTACGCGACATAACATTTCTCCCTATTAGGACGGACGCTTTGTGCCGTAGCGCGAACGGCTGTTTTTACGATCATTGACTCCACTGGCATCGAGTGCCCCGCGAATGATGTGATAACGAACGCCGGGTAAGTCTTTGACACGACCGCCTTGCACCAAAACGATGGAGTGCTCCTGGAGGTTATGACCTTCACCGGGGATATAAGCTGTTACCTCGATGCCATTCGTTAGACGAACCCGTGCTACTTTACGCAAAGCGGAGTTCGGTTTCTTGGGAGTGGTTGTGTAAACCCGTGTGCAGACCCCGCGTTTTTGTGGGCAGCCCTTCAAAGCCGGGGCTTTGTTTTTCTTCACTACTGCTGTTCTACCTTTGCTCACCAACTGGTTAATTGTCGGCATAAATTCTCCAAAATAAAAGCCTATAATAATACGACACTTAAAGATTTTAAGCAATATTTTTCATCAATTGCGGCGCTATTTTTGCAATGATGCCAGCTCATCTTCTTTCACCTTTTTCTTTTCTTCCAGAACTTTCCATTCTTCAGTTTCAGATTCCGGCTCAATGACCATAATTTCATTGTACTTGCGTAAACCCGTACCCGCCGGAATCAAGCGTCCCATGATGACATTTTCTTTGAGTCCGCGCAGATAATCGGTCTTGGCAGCAACGGCAGCGTCAGTCAGGACGCGAGTCGTTTCCTGGAAGGAAGCCGCGGAGATAAATGATTCCGTGCTGAGCGAAGCTCGCGTGATACCTAACAACATTTCGGTAAACTGCGCCGGGCGTGCCGGGCGTGCCTTAGCGGGATTCTTGCCCTCATCTTTTAGCAAGCGATTGAATTTGGCAAATTCCTTCTTGGAAACAACATCTCCTTCGTCCCAGTCTGAGTCACCGGGATTGACAATCACAACATAATCTTTGATGCGATTGTTCTCTTCTATCAATTCGTGACGATTAACGCGGTCTTTTTCCAGGAGATTGGTATCGCCGGGATCCTCGATACGCACTTTCTGCATCATCTGGCGCACAATCACTTCGATGTGTTTGTCGTTGATGCGGACTCCCTGCAAACGATAGACTTCCTGAATTTCATTGACCAAATATTCCTGGACTTTGCGCGGGTCTTGAACAGCAAGAATATCTTGCGGCGCCACCGGTCCTTCGCATAACCGGTCACCGGCTTTGATTTCGTCGCCTTGATTGACCAGGACGAAGCGACCGTAAGGAATCTTGTATTTCTTGACCATGCCTTCATAACCAGTGACAATGACTTCCCGAATACCTTTCTCGGTCTTGCCAAAGGAGATGCGACCGTCAATTTCGCTAATTACGGCCGGGTCTTTAGGACGACGAGCTTCAAAGAGTTCCGCTACTCGCGGCAAACCACCGGTAATATCGCTGGTGCGTCCGATTTCCTTGGGAATCTTGGCTAAAATATCGCCAACCGCGACTTCCTGGCCATCACGCACAACCAGCATAGCGCGCACTGGCAGGATAAAACCAGGGAAAACCTCTTCTTTGCCATTCTCTTGATAAACGATATCAATACGCGGTTGCAGATTCCGGTCTTTCGGTTCAATAATAGTCGTAGATTTACGACCAAATTCATCAACCTCTTCACTAAAAGTCTGATTTTCATACAAGTCACGGAAGCGCACTTTGCCGGAATGCAGGGCAAGTATTGAATCCATGTAAACATCCCAGCGGAAGAGAGTTTGCCCCTGCTCAACCATTTCGCCTTCGCGCACAAAAATATGAGCACCATAAGGAATATTATAGGTCGAGGTCACACGGTTGTTATCATCGACAATACTCAAGACTGAGCCGCGCGATAAGACGACATCATAATCCAGGTCACGATAGGGATGAGCTTTATAATTCGGAGTAAATTCCACCCGCCCTTTGGTCTTAGCAACTGTCTCTGACTCTTCAATAATGCGAGCCGCAGTACCTCCGTAATGAAAAGTGCGCAAGGTCAATTGTGTCCCGGGTTCACCAATAGATTGGGCTGCCATGATGCCTACCGATTCGCCGATGTTGACCATTTTGCCGGTTGCCAGATTGCGTCCGTAACATTTGGCGCAGACGCCGCGTAGCGATTCGCAAGTCAAAACTGAGCGAATGCGCACCTTTTCGATGCCCGCCTCCTGAATGCGTTGAGCGACCTTCTCAGTAATTTCCTGACCGGCTTCGACAATGATTTCATCCTCATTGTCCGGATTATAAACATCTTCCTGGGCTACCCGACCGACGATACGATCAGCCAGCGACTCGATGACATTCTCTTCCTTTTTCAGAGCAGTAATGTCAATGCCGTTAATGGTCTGGCAATCTTCTTCGGTAATGACAACATCTTGCGCCACATCCACTAAGCGCCGCGTGAGGTAACCGGCATCTGCCGTCTTTAAAGCTGTATCGGCTAAACCTTTACGGGCACCGTGCGTGGAAATAAAGTATTCATGAACCGTCAAACCTTCTTTAAAATTCGAGGTAATCGGTGTTTCAATAATTTCACCGACCTGACCAGTCATTGACTTCTGCGGTTTTGCCATTAGACCACGCATGCCAGCAAGTTGTTTTATCTGCTCACGGCTGCCACGCGCACCGGAATCTGCCATCATATAAACAGGATTAAAACCCTGCCGGTCACTGGACATGTGCTCCAACATGACATCCGAAAGGCGGTTAGTAGTATGCGTCCAGGTATCAATCACTTTATTGTAACGCTCACCTTCAGTTAAGATGCCTTTATAAAATTTGCTCTGAATATCTTCAACTCGTTCAAAGGCTTCCTTGATAATTTCATCCTTCTCTTCCGGTATCAAGACATCGGAAATCGAAATCGAAAGCCCCGAACGCGTGGCATATTGGAAGCCAATATCTTTTAAGCGGTCAAGCAATTGCACCGTTTCATAGTTACCCGCTTCCTGAAATACTTGACCGACGATCTTCTCTAAGCGGCTCTTGCTAATCAACTCATTGTAGTAACCCATGCCCGGAGGTAATAGGCTATTGAACAGTGCCCGACCGACGGTCGTATCAATCAATTGTCCATCGATACGGATTTTAACGCGGGCATGCAAATCAACTTCACCCACTTCATAAGCATAAATAGCTTCCTGCGGTGAAGAGAAAATCTTACCTTCACCTTTGCAGCCATTCTTCTGACGAGTGATGTAATAAACCCCCAAAACCATATCCTGCGAAGGAATCGCAATTGGGTGACCATGAGCGGGATGCAAAATGTTGTGGCTGGAGAGACAGAGAATGCGACATTCCATCTGGGCTTCAAAGGTCAGAGGTACGTGTACTGCCATCTGGTCACCATCGAAGTCAGCATTGAACGCGGCGCAAACGAGAGGGTGAATCTGAATCGCTTTGCCGTCTATCAGCACCGGTTGAAAGGCTTGAATGCCAAGCCTGTGCAAGGTTGGAGCGCGGTTCAATAACACCGGATAATCCTTGACTACATATTCAAGAACGCGATAAACTTCGGGATCTTTACGCTCTACCATCGTTTTGGCGGCTTTGGGTGTCTTAGCTAAGCGACGACGCAGCAGGGCATGAATAATTTGTGGCTTAAACAATTCTATAGCCATGTCTTTCGGTAGACCACACTCATTAAGACGCAGCGTCGGACCTACCACAATCACCGAACGACCGCTGTAGTCTACGCGTTTACCCAGTAAATTCTGGCGGAAACGCCCTTCCTTGCCTTTTAGCATATCGCTAAGGCTCTTAAGAGGCCGACGAGTTCCACTACGCACTTCTGTGCGACGGCGGCTATTATCAAACAGCGAGTCAACTGCTTCCTGCAGCATGCGCTTTTCATTGCGTAGAATGACATCCGGCGCTTTAATCTCAATCAATTGTTTGAGCCGGTTATTGCGAATAATAACGCGGCGATATAAATCATTTAAATCGCTGGCAGCAAAGCGTCCACCCTCGAGAGGTACAAGCGGTCTTAAATCGGGAGGTATGACCGGGAGAACCGTAATAACCATCCATTCCGGTTTATTAATAGGTTTCCCCTCCTGGGGCAGAAATGCTTTGACCACCTTTAACCGTTTCAAGATTTCTGTCTTTTGGGTCGGAGACTTCTTACTCTTGAGTTCCTCTTTCAGTTGATGCACCAGGGCTTCAATATCCACCTTCTGAAGCAATTCCCGAATAGCTTCACCACCCGTTTTAGCAATGAAGTAATTGCGCGCTTCCTCTTCATCGAAGAGCTCGGTCTTTGGTCCATACTTTTGGATATTCTCGAAGTACTCTTCTTCGGTAATGATACTCTTGTAAGGCAGACTTGAACCACCCTGATTTAGTACCACATACTTTTCATAATAGACCAGTTCCTCCAAATTTTTTGTCGGAATATCGAGGAGGTAATATAACTTGCTCGGAATGGATTTGAGGAACCAGATGTGCACGACAGGAACGGCGAGAGTAATGTGTCCCATGCGTTCACGACGCACTTTTTTACGAGCGACTTCCACGCCGCAACGGTCGCAGATGATGCCTTTGTAGCGGATGCGTTTATATTTACCGCAGTGGCATTCCCAATCTTTAACCGGTCCGAATATTTTTTCGCAGAATAAACCATCTTTTTCTGGTTTATAAGAACGGTAGTTTATTGTTTCCGGTTTGAGGACTTCACCATGGGAACGGGTCAGAATCGTTTCTGGAGATGAAAGATGGATTGTGATACTCTCAAACTCACTACGATGACTAAAGGGTTTTTGAAAATTCATAGGTTTATCTTTACCTCCAGTACTATTCATAGTTGAGATCCATTTCGATGCAGAGCCCCTGGAGTTCCTTTAATAATACATTAAATGACTCCGGCACACCAAAATCGGTGAAACTCTCGCCCTTGACCAGAGCATTATATATTTTAGAGCGACCGTCTACATCATCCGACTTAACTGTCAGGATTTCCTGTAAGGTATAAGCCGCTCCATAGGCTTGTAATGCCCATACTTCCATTTCACCAAAGCGCTGACCACCGAATTGGGCTTTGCCGCCCAAAGGCTGCTGGGTCACCAGCGAGTAAGGTCCAGTTGAACGAGCGTGCATCTTATCTTCAACTAAATGAGAAAGTTTCATCATATAGATATTGCCGACGGTGACGGGATTGTCGAAAGGCTCCCCAGTTTTCCCATCGTACAAAGTCACTTTACCTGTTTCGGGCAGACCCGCTTTCTTCAATTCATCGCGGACATCTTTTTCAGTTGCCCCGTTGAATACCGGCGTTTCATAATAGAGTCCCAATTTTTTGCCTGCCCAGCCTAGCATCGTCTCGTACAGTTGCCCTAAATTCATACGCGAAGGTACACCTAGGGGGTTGAGAATGATATCAACCGGGGTACCATCTTCGAGGAACGGCATATCCTCAACAGATACGATGATTGAAACGACACCTTTATTTCCGTGGCGTCCTGCCATTTTATCACCAACCTGGATTTTACGTTTATTGGCAACATAAACCTTGGCAAGTTGCAGGACTCCCGGCTGTAAGTCGTCACCAATTTTTATTTTATAAATGGCTCGCTCCAAATCTTCGTCGATTTTTTGCGAAAGTTTCAGATAGTTCTTAAAGATTTTCTCGACTTTTTCATTGACACCGGCATCAGTTGTCCAGGAATTCTCGAGGCTAAGTTTGTCAAAGTCAATTTTAGCAAGAAGTTCGTCGGTCAATTTTTGACCGGCTTTGATAACCACTTTGCTACTGCCCCAGTCTTTGAGGGCGGTCGCCGTTTGATCCTTTAGAACTTTCCGCAATAGCATGTCGCGACGCATTTTCAGGTTGGCATGCCGCTGGATGCTTATTTCAGTTTCCTTGTCAATGAGGCGCTTTTCTTCCTGACGACTGAGTTTACTCTTGCGGTTAAAGAGCTTTGTGTCCACGGCGACACCGCGGATTCCGGGTTCAGCGCGCTTTGAAGCATCTTTGACATCAGCCGCTTTTTCACCAAAGATTGCCCGCAGTAATTTCTCTTCAGGGGTTGGGTCCGTCTCACCTTTGGGAGTCACTTTTCCAATCAGGATGTCGTTGGGTTCAACCTCAGCGCCAACCCGAATCACACCGTTGGCATCCAAATTCTTGGTAGCATCTTCACTGACATTGGGGATTTCGCGGGTCAACTCTTCGTTACCGCGCTTGGTATCCCGAACTTCGAGTTCAAATTCTTTGATATGGATTGAAGTAAACACATCATCATATACCAAACGTTCACTGATAATAATGGCATCCTCAAAGTTATAACCAAACCAGGGCATAAAAGCGACGGTCACATTTCGTCCAAGAGCCAACTCGCCCTCGTCAGTCGAACAACCATCGGCAATGACATCGCCCGCTTTAACGCGGTCACCTTTATTGACCAGGGGACGTTGATTGATACAGGTATCCTGGTTAGTGCGCAGGAATTTTGCCAGCTCGACTTTTACGCGATTCTGGGTTTCATCGAGATACAGTTCTTCTACGGTTGAGTCAGTTTCAATGACAATATAGTCAGCGCAGACTTCGACAACTGTGCCATCCACGGGTGAGGTCACCGTCGCACGAGAATCAACCGCGACATTTTTCTCCAGACCGGTTCCCACAATTGGTTTCTCGGGTTTCAGCAGCGGTACTGATTGACGCTGCATGTTAGAACCCATCAGAGCGCGGTTGGCATCGTCATGTTCCAGGAACGGAATCAGAGCCGCTGAAATAGAGACAATCTGTTCCGGTGAGACATCCATATATTTGACCTGGTCTGGCGTGACAATCGGGAATTCACCCCGAATTCGACCTCGCAAACGCTGATTAAGAAAGTGTCCTTCCGCATCCAACTGGGCGTTGGCTTGTGCGATTAATTCGCGGTCTTCATCATCAGCCGAAAGGAAATCTACCTGGTCGGTAACGCGCGGTTGACCATTATCTTTAACTACACGTCGATAGGGGGTTTCGATGAATCCTAAACTGTTAACATAGGCATAAGTTGCCAGTGAAGCAATCAACCCAATATTAGGACCTTCCGGTGTCTCAATGGGACACAGGCGTCCATAATGAGTATAATGGACATCACGCACCTCAAATCCCGCCCGTTCCCGGCTGAGTCCGCCCGGACCGAGAGATGACACCCGCCGTTTATGGGTAATTTCAGCCAGCGGGTTGGTCTGGTCCATGAATTGCGACAGCTGACTGGTTCCAAAGAAAGAGTTAATCACCGAAGTCACGATTCGGGAGTTAACTAAGTCCTGTGGTGTCAGGTTTTCGGATTCACGCAGATTCATGCGCTCGCGGATAGTGCGCGCCATCCGTGTAAAGGCGATGGTAAACTGATTGGTCAGCTGTTCTCCGACACTGCGAACGCGGCGGTTGCCCAGATGGTCAATATCGTCAGGCCCGATTTCACCCTTGCGCATAGCAATCAGGCGTTTCATCAGTTCAATAATATCTTCGCGGGTGAGGACACAATTGTCCAGTGGCACATTCAGATTAAATTTCTTGTTGATGCGATAGCGACCAACCTGTCCCAGATCATATCGTTTGGGACTGAAAAAGATACGTTCTACAAATTTCTTAGCAACTTCCGCATTTGGTGGTTCGCCAGCTCGCAGCGCGCGGTAGAGGAAAAGATTTGCCGACTCTTCGTTATAGGTAGCCGTATCTTTTCGCAAGGTATTCAGAAATACATTGCGAACGATTTCGTCTTCAGTTGTCAAAATCACGATAGATTCGACGCCGCGACTTTTCCACTTTTTCAGGGTATCTTTGTCAATTATGATCTGGTCTTTTAGTTCAGCAATTACTTCGCCACTTTCCGGGTCAACAACCTTATCGGCTAAGGGTTTGCCAATTGCCTCCTTCATGGCTTCCGCAATGGTTACCCGTTTGCCAACTCCAAACAGCTGGACGATATCGGCATTGGTTGGATAGCCAAAAGAACGCAACAGAATTGTGGCGGGAAATTTACGCCGACGATCAATGATAGCGCTTAGAATATCGCGGGTATCAATAACAAAGTCTACCCATGAACCGCGGAACGGAATCACACGCGCAGTGTAAATCAGCATGCCATTCGTATGCTCGGTTGTATCGAAAAAAACACCCGGCGAACGTTGCAACTGACTGACGATACAGCGTTCTGCTCCATTAATGATGAAGGTCCCTTTATCGGTCATGTAGGGGATATTACCAAAGAAGATGTCCTGTTCAATGCTGCTTTCGTGCTCGCCTTTGGCTATGCCTTCTTCACTTATATGGAGAACCAAACGCGCTTTAAGTGGTACAGTATAACTGACTCCCCTTTCGAGACATTCCTTAATCGTATAGCGCGGTTCGCCGACCGTATAAAACTTGTACTCTAAATAATAATTTCCATGAGTATCTTCGACCGGGAAGACACTGCGAAAGGCAGCTTCTAAACCCTCTACTTTACGTTCTTGAGGGGAAACATCTTTTTGCAGGAATTCTGCAAAAGATTTTATCTGGACATCCAGCAGATTTGGTACTTTTAGTACACTCCGAATTTTGGCGAACGATTTGCGCTCTCTGGGATAAGGAAGAGTATTACTCAAAAGTATCCCTCCTTTTTGATTTGGGGCTGTCCCTGAGAAAAGAGACGGCTGTGTTTTTCAAATAATGACGCTGTCATATGGCTAATGTGAAAAACTAAAATAAGTTGTGACAGCTTATTTGAGTTCGACTTTGGCTCCTGCTTCTTCAAGTTGCTTCTTGAGGTTCTCAGCTTCTTCCTTTGAGACGCCCTCTTTCACCGTACTGGGAGCTCCGTCAACTAAGTCTTTGGCTTCTTTCAGCCCCAAATTAGTCACTGCCCGGACAACCTTAATGACATTAATCTTGTTGGCACCGACCTCTTTTAGAATTACGTTGAATTCGGTCTGCTCTTCAACTGGTTGAGCTTCGCCGCCACCATTAGGTTGAGCAGCGACCGCGGCGACAGCCACGGGTGCCGCCGCCTTAACATTGAACTTCTGTTCGATCTCCTTAATCAGTTCCGAGATTTCGAGCATGTTTGCTTTTTCCAGGTATTCCAGAACGTCAGCTCTTGTGATGTTTGCCATTGCTTACATACCTCCTTTTAATACAATATTCTTATTGATTTTTCGTTTCTTTTAACCCTTGCAAGGTCCCAACCAGCTGCCCCATGGTAGCTTTCAAAACACCTACCAGATTACTCATTGGTGCCTGGAGGGCGCCTAATAACATCGCCAGCTGTTCATTCTTAGGCGGCAGGTTAATAACGGCATTTACCTGTTTACCGTCAAAAATCGCACCTTCGAAAATACAGCCGGTAATTGTCACCTGTTCAAGTTTATTTTTTTTGATAAAATTGGCTAATAACTTACCTGCCAAAGTCGGGTCATCATAACTATAGGCTAATCCGATTTGCCCCTGCATAATGTCATCCGTCAATTCTAAGCCAATATTTTTTGCCGCTAATTTGGTAATTGTTTTTTTAACGACCTGGAACTCAACGCGCGAGTTATACAGTTCTCTGCGCAAATCGTTCATCTGCTGTACACTGAGTCCCTTATAATTTGTGAAATAAATTCCTTTTGCACGGGCAAATTTCTCGTTAACGATTTTAAGCGTTTCAATATTTTTCTGATTCGGCATCGTAGAACCTCAAATTATAGAATGGTGTTTCTATCAACCCGGACCCCCGGTCCCATGGTCGTAGTCAGAGTCAATTTCTGTAAGTAGACACCTTTGGCGGTCGCCGGTCGCAAACGCATCAGAGTATGCACCAGGGTTTTGACATTCTCTTCTAAATTTTCGACAGGAAAGGATTTCTTCCCAACTGGTGTATGGATGATACCGTTTTTATCGACACGAACTTCCACTCGGCCAGCTTTGACTTCCTTGACTGCCGCTGCTACATCATTGGTCACCGTTCCACTTTTGGGATTAGGCATTAGACCCTTTGGACCTAAAATTTTCCCCAATTTCCCTACCTGTCCCATGACATCCGGCGTGGCAATTATGACATCAACCTCAGTCCACCCATTCTGAATTTTCTCCAGATATTCCTCAAGTCCAGCATAATCGGCACCCGCTGCTAAAGCTTCTTCAACTTTGCTTTTGGTCAAGACCAATACACGCACTTTTCGACCGGTACCATAAGGATAAGAAACCGTGCCGCGGACATTCTGATCGGCATGGCGGGGGTCAACTCCAAGATTGACATGGGCTTCGACCGTCTCGTCAAACTTCGCGCTTTCGCATTCCTTCAGAATCTGAAGAGCTTCGCGCAGAGTATATTCCTTCCGCTTATCGACTTTTTGATTATTACGTTCAACCCGTTTAGATATTTTCATGGCACAGGATCCTCTCATTCTTTAACCACAATTCCCATACTGCGGGCGGTACCCTTAATCATCGCGATGGCTTGCTCTAAAGTGTGAGCATTCAGATCGGGCATTTTCAGCTGGGCAATTTCTCGCACCTGATTCAAAGTAACAGTCCCTACTTTATTTTTATTGGGTTCACCCGAACCTTTTTCCAGTTTGGCAGCCTTGAGTAACAAAACTGATGCTGGTGGGGTTTTGGTAATAAAAGTAAACGAACGATCAGCGTAAATAGTAATGACCACCGGAATTATCATACCCATTTGATCCTGCGTACGCGCATTAAAGGCTTTGCAGAATTCGACGATATTGACCCCATGTTGACCCAAAGCCGGACCAACGGGCGGGGACGGATTAGCTTTGCCTGCCTCGATTTGTAACTTTACACTTGCAACGACTTTCTTAGCCATACTACTTCTCCAATTCCACCTGTAAAAAATCTAATTCTACTGGCGTGGGACGCCCAAAAATACTCACTGAAACCTTTAATTTACGTTTATCTTCATTGATCTCTTGAACCACACCGCGAAAGTCAATGAAGGGGCCGTCAATTACCTTCACCGGATCACCCATTTTAAACGGTACTGCCAGAACTTCTCGTCCATTTTTCTTTTCCACTTCACCAAGTACGCGGCGAACTTCTTCAGGAGACAGCGGTTGCGGTTTGCCTTTGGCGCCCACAAAATTCATGACACCCGGAATGTTTTCAACTAAAAATTGCGACTCCTTGGTAATTTCCATATTTACCAAAACATAACCTGGGAAAAAGACCTTGTTGCGTACGCGCTTTTTTCCTTCCCGCATTTCCATAATGTTTTCCGAGGGTACCAGCACATCGCGAATAATATCTTTCATACCACTATGTTCGGCTTCGATTAAAATCGCTTCCCGAACTTTCTTTTCCTTACCGGAATAGGTTTTTAATACGTACCACTCCATATGTACTTCTATAAAATTAAATGGACGAGTTTACTTAGGATTAAATCAACCACGAATAGAAAAATTGCTAAAACTAACGATAAAACCAGTACTACGATGGTTGAGCCCTTTAGTTCCTGCCAGGAAGGCCAGGAAACCTTTTTCATCTCAAAAACAACACCGTCAAAAAACTCTTTGATACGCTTAATCATAGTTTCTCTCTCGGTTTGGACGCGTAATTCGACCAGCAAGCAACGAATAGCAGGTGAGGCAGGAATTGAACCCGCAACCCCCGGTTTTGGAGACCGGTGCTCTGCCAGTTGAGCTACTCACCTGTTTCCACATGTTAACGTGTTTCCTTATGAACTGTATGTTGCTTGCACCAGCGACAATATTTTTTGTACTCAACGCGATTAGGATGCAACTTCTTGTTTTTATCCTTGGAATAATTGCGTCGTTTACAAATAGTACATTCGAGAGTAATTAACTCGCGCATTGTTTCACCTTTTCAATTCATTCAATTATTTCGGTAACAAC
>DDYE01000002.1 GCA_002347855.1 Fidelibacterota bacterium UBA2242 | reverse complement strand
TCGCTTTGCGATACCGGAGCCGGGTGAAGTGCATCTGACGATTTACAATGCCTTAGGTCAGGTTGTCAATCGGGTTGTTTTCAGCAATTTGAACATGGGTGTGTATAGTTACATCTGGGATGGCAAAGACCTGCGCGGAAACAATGTCGCTTCCGGTAACTACTTCTACGAACTGCGGGTGGGCAATAAGTTCCGCGACCTCAAGAAAATGGTCCTTATGAAGTAAAAACTCTTTGTTTCACTAAAAGAGGGGCTAACTAATTTGGTTAGCCCCTCTTTTTTTATTTCAAGACTTATTGATTGCAATTCCTAATTGTCACCTATAAATTTGCATTAAATGCTTTTAGGATCAGCACAAAGTTTATTATGAAGATAGCAAAACACGTTTTCCCGTATCAGCAATGGTTCAGTAGAATAGTTATTGCAATTGCTTTGTGGGGCGCAGGCTTACTCGGCATAGAAACACCAGTCTATCATTATTCCGTTGACCTGACCAGAATTGTTGACGACCGCTTTGAAGTGAAACTGAGCTGTGCAGAATTTGCCAGTGACAAGGTGATATTTTATTTCCCGAAAATCGTCCCGGGCACCTACCAGATTTCCGATTTTGGCAGATATATAAAAAATTTCAAAGCATACGATCAGTTGGACAAAATACTACCTGTCGCACATCCTGATTGCAATACATTTATCATAGAGCAAAGTTCTCGCCTATCTTCAATTTCCTACTGGGTTGATGACACCTGGGATGCCCGTCCCGCCGGGGGTGGGAGACATAAACCCTGGCCTATGTCAGGCACTAATACCCAAGCATCACGCAGTTATATCTGGAATGCTGGCGGTGTTTTTGGATTTTTTGCCGGACAATTAGATGTGCCTGTCGAAATCGAGGTCAATTTGCCCGAAAATTTTTATGGTGTGACGGCGCTCCCGCAAGTTAAAATCTCGAACAACACCTACCTTTTCAAAGCATCGAATTATCGCCAGCTAATTGATTCTCCGATTATGTTTACTCCACCCGATACACTCAGTCTTACGGTAAAAAATACCAAAATATTAATTGGCGCAGCGCATGAATCCGATAGCTCGCATTTAGTTCAACGACTCCAGCCTTCCCTTTCAACGGCCGTGGAAGCCGTCGTTACCTTTTTAGATACTCTGCCAACGGACCATTATACTTTCATCTATTATTTTACCGATGAGCACAGGTTAGGCGGTATCGTTACTCAGAAACATTTTGTAATTCTCAAGATGCTCGCCTATTTTATAAAAAATGGTCTGCCAGTCGGTGGCGGTCTGGAACATCGTCAATCTTCGTTCTACACTTTGCCCGACCTTGGTCCCAACTACTTCGACCGCCTATGTCAACTTAACAGCGAAATCGCAATCCACGAATTCATGCACATCATCACTCCGCTGGGTTTGCATAGTGAACTCATTGGTGAGATTGATTTTATTACTCCCAAGATGTCTAAGCATCTCTGGTTATATGAAGGTGTAACAGAATACTTTGCCCAACTCATTCGGGTGCGAAGCAGACTTATTTCGCCGCAAGATTTCCTTTTCAAGGTGATGCGCTCCAAGATCAAATCAGGAGAAAGATTCCCTAATGAAAAAATGTCCTTCACCGAAATGAGCGCCAATGTTCTCAAGAAAAAGTATCAAGTACAATTTTTACAGGTCTACCAGCGGGGTGCAGCTATGGCAATGCTTTTAGATCTCGAAATCATACGCCTGACGAATGGGAAAAAGTGCCTTGCCGATGTCATCTTAGAATTAGCACGCAAGTACAGTCCCGACAACTCTTTTAACGAGGAAACTTTTATTGATGAATTCGTAGATTTAGTTCATCCTGATTTGCGCCAATTTTTTACCAAATTTGTCGAAGGGAGAGCAGAATTACCCTATGCCGATATTCTTAAAACCGTAGGAATAGAATATCTGCCGCGACTGAAAGAACGTTGTCCGCGCCATTATGTAGCCGATAATGATGTCAAACGCCAGCTTGGTATAATCGACGACTTCACCCAAATAACCCACGTTGGTAAACGTGATTTCGTCGGTTTTAAAGAGGGCGACATCGTCAATATGAATCTTTATCATCAATTATATCTAGACAGTCTTGGTAATTACATTCCTGAATATTCCACTGTCACGCTACCTGTAATTCGGCAAAAACAAACTGTCTATTTGCCATTTAAGGTTAAATACATCGAAAAAACCACTCAATACCGTCTCCGCTTTTTTCCCGAGAGAACGGCAGAACAACGATTTTACTATCACATTTGGCTCGATGGCAGAAAGCCTGTTGGTATTTAAAATCTTAATTATATCGCAAACTTTTTATCGGATTACTGTAATTGGGTCTTTATCCAGGAAAGCAGGGTGCGCAGAGGTTTAGCAAACTTGGTCGTTTCGTAATGTCCAGCGCTTGTGACGGTCTTAAGGTGAACATTAACACCTTGGGCTTGCAATGCCTCAATCGCAGTTTTGACATTATCATAAAGAAAAACTTCATCGGCTTTACTGTGAATCGCATATATCGGCGTTGCTCCCAGGTTGTTAAGGGTCAAGCCACCGGGATTACCTGACACTGGCAAAGCGGTAGCAAAATAATTCGGATATTTATTAACGTAATACCAGACACCGTTGGCACCCATGCTATAACCCGTGATAATGATTTTTGCTGGATCAACCTGCATATAGGTCTTAATTGTATCTATTAAGCCAAATATCACCCGCTCACAAGGCGTACTTATCCAGGTCGTCTGCGAGGGGCTGACTGGAGCTACAAAAATTGCTTCCAGTTCACCCAGAGCAGGCAAAACTAATTCCGCCAGCAAATTGACCCCACTATCCTCAGTCACCGTGCCGCCATAATGCAACGCCAAAACTAATGGCATCGGACGGGGATGACTATAGTAATTGTTTGGTACGGCAATCGCAAAATCAACAGTATAAATACTGATGCGCTCTGTAGAAGTATACCGCGAATATTCCTCTAAGTAATTATATGGCTCATTATCGCAGTGTGTCAGCCCGAACAAGGCAAGGCTTAGTGCTACCACACGAAGGTAATGCCACTTTCGATTTTTCGGCGCTTTCATACGTATTTTCAACACATTTTTACCACGCTGAAAGTTAGGTTTATTACATCGGAATTTCAAGTAAATCCGAGTGGTATTTGTCGTAAGGCAGATTGAATAGTTGGCTCGTTTTGAGGTCGTTGCCTCGGAATTAATTTACGACGATTTGCTTAGGGTTTAAGTGATTGATATTTAAAGAGGGAATAATTAGTAAAGCGCACCGGTAAATACAGTTACCAAAATTCAAAGCCTTATGATGGGCGAATTGAAAGCTACTGATGAAAGTATTTTATCCATCAAGGGTTAATCTATATCACAATTTTACCCAAATGATTATATTTATATTGATGAAAATGGAAAATTTTTGTATTCTATACGTGCTATTTAAAAAATCTTGACAAGGTTATGATAAAGACATGCCGATTACCTCAAAAAAAGTCTTAATTTATGTCCTGTTTGGCTCCCTTTTCTCATTCTTGTTCGCAGCCGATAAATTGATTGTAATTCGGAACGCATTTCTATTGGCTGGTCCTGAAATCTATTATCGCCCTGTTGATTCCCTGCAAAGTCAGACAATCCTCACAGTTGTTGAGAAAAGTGGCGACTGGTACCTTGTGCGTTTAGCTAATGGCAAGGCGGGTTGGGTCAATGCCAACAATGTCAAAGTATTAGAGGCACCAGGAAACGAAGCCCCAGTGACCAACGATTACTCCTCGCAACCAGTACCAAAAAAACATGCTGATCAGTCTAATATTCCGACTGAGCTAAAAATCGAGCGTGCCGGTTTTTTACGGCAGAGACCTGATAAAAATTCCAAGGCCATTGGCCAACTCAGTGTCGGATTAGTAGTAAAAAAATTAGAAGTCCAGGCTGATTGGTTAAAAATCCAGGTTCCCAATGGTAACACTGGCTGGGCTAATCGTATTCTTTTCGAACCGAAAATCAAGCCGGTTGCAAGCCGGAAGGCAATTCTAATTAAAAACGGTAACTTAAGAGCCGAAGCACGCCTTGATGCTCCTGTCATACAGGTCATTCCTGCCAGTACGACAATAGCATTACTGGATAGCCTCAGCGACTGGTACAAAGTCGAGTTAAACGGTTCTTCTGGCTGGCTAAATAAAATTGTTATCCAGAGAGCACAACCATCGCAACCACAAAAATAATCAATTTGTCAGGGTAAAACACCCAGTCAAATCTAAAAATCTATTATTGGCTTGACTAACCGAAGCCACTTTCAAATTGTTTAGGTACTATTCACAAAAATGAAAAATTCCGACCTGATTCTACAGCATTGTAAAAAATGATATACATTTTTCAATAGCTGGACTTATCTTTATCTGATGAAACATTTACGCCTATTATTGGTCAATCCTTGGATTTCCGACTTTACCGCCTTTGACCTCTGGTCAAAGCCATTAGGCTTGCTCTATATTGCCAAGTTCCTGCGACGCTACGGATACGATGTCACTCTTCTAGACTTCATGGATCGGGCTCGCTGGGGCTCTCATTCTGCATCTAAATATCAGGATGGGAGGGGCAAATATATCAAGACGGTTATCGAAAAACCTCCTTTAGCAAAAAATTTCCCTAGACGCTACGGTATCTATGGCGCTACCCCAGCCCAAATCACAGCAACTTTACAACAAACGGAAAAACCGAAAGCTATTCTCTTGACTTCGCTGATTGCCTATTGGTATCCCGGCGTACTGGCAAGCAGTCGTATCTTACGCAAGTATTTTCCGGATATACCCCTTATTTTAGGTGGGATTTATACGACTCTTTTTACTCAGCATGCCAGTCAAACCATTCACCCGGATTATCTTCTGATAGGGTATGGTGAAAAACAGGTTTTACAGCTGCTGGATAATCTGTTCCACATTGAGCGTGATTATTCCACGATACCACCTTTTGATGACAGTGGAGTTTTACCCTGGGATTTGTATCCTAAAATAGACTCTGCCACTCTCCTGACCTCTCGCGGTTGCCCTTTTCGCTGCTCCTATTGTGCCTCACATCTTTTGCATCCGACATTCCAGCAGCGTCAGCCGGAAGATGTCATTAATGAAATTGTCACTGTCCATGAGCGTTACGGCATCAAGCATTTTGCTTTTTATGACGATGCCCTGTTTGCTCGCCGCGACGAGCATATCGTTCCAATTTTAAAAGGTATTTTGAAAATGAACCTACAACTCAATTTTCATACGCCGAATGGCTTATTCGCACGGTCAATTGACATGCGCTTAGCAGAGTTGTTGTATGCTACTGGTTTTAAAACCTTGCGCCTCAGCTTAGAGTCGATTTTTAGTCCTATTCAGCAGGCGTCGAGCAATAAAGTCAATAATCAGGTGTTCATTGACGCAATGCAGAATCTCGAGGCAGCTGGTTTTAAGCGCAATACCATCGAAGTCTACTTAATCATGGGCTTGCCAGGACAAACTTACGATCAGGTAGCGCGGAGTATCGATTTCGTTGCCGAACAAGGCGCTATCACCCGCCTGGCTTCATTTTCACCAATTCCGGGTACTGCCGCCTGGCAAGAGGCTTTAAAAAATGGATTGGTTCGGGCAAACAGCGACCCATTGATAACCAACGCAACTCTTTTTCCTTACCAGGCAAATGGCTTACGCTATGAAGACTACCTGGCACTCCGCCAGTACGCTAATCGTTTAAATGCCCAGTTGCGTCAGGGCAGTGTCAATCAATTGGAAATGGAGTAATTTTATGGGAATAATCAAGCCGCCTCACGAAGCACATCCTTTCATCGCTGTCATGTTCACAAACGCGCAAGAATTAACTGCCTTGCAATCGATTATGTGCCAGAAATTAGGAGAGTATTTTGAGCCCGGACCAATTTATAAGGTTCTCGACTTCACTGATTACTACGCCGAGGAATTTGGCAGTCAACTTCAAAAGCAATTTTATGTTTTTAACCAACCCGTAAGTCTTGAGAAATTTCATGAAATCAAAATATGGTCAAATCAGATTGAGCAGGATTTTGCCCAAGTAGTATCGGATGGCTGGCGGCGTCGGGTCAATCTCGACCCTGGTTATTTAGAACCCTCCAAACTAGTACTCTTCTCGACCAAGAATTACTCTCACCGCATATATATTGGAGCTGGCATATATGCCGAGACGACCCTGATATACGAGCGGGGAAATTTCAAAATTCTACCGTGGACTTACCCTGATTATTCATGGGAAACCAATCTGCGCTACTTGCTGGAAATTCGCGCCGCCATTGTAAAATTGGCGCGCTCCCAGAAAAATTAAATTAGCGCAACAGCCCGAACTGGAGCGGCTTCGGCTGCCAACTTCAACGGTAATACGATTAGATTAAAGAGTGTCTCGGGCAGTTTATCTAGGTTAGTCAGATTTTCTAAAATCAGGAAATCATTGGACAACAGGAGCCGATGTACAGGATAATTACCATCGGGCGCATCAACACTGGGGCAATCTATACCGATGCCACCAATCCCTAAATCGACTAGCTGCTGGGCAGCTGCTATGCTCAGGCAGGGATGGTCACTAAAATATCGCGGCTCGCGCCAAAGACTATCAAAACCAGTTGCAATGAGTAGCCAGGATGGCGCCTGTAGTTTGAGTTTGTCGAGCTGGTGCGCCTGAAAATGTAACTCTCGCCCAACTTTAGCCAATTTTAGTTTAATAGCCGAACCTATGAAGCGTTGCATGGCAATCTGGCTCAAATCACGACCATTTTTATAAAAATGACGCGGAGTATCAATATGCGTCCCACTATGTGAACCTAGAAAGATTTTAGTAGTGACAATGTATTTATCGCTACTTCCTATTTGCCTGATCTTAACCGGCGGATCACCTGGATAAACCGGCATGTCAATTTCAATTTGATGTGTCAAATCAATGATCGTTTGTTGCTGTGAGGCAAAATATTGCATTGTATTCCCATCTTGTCTCAAGAATTTTACCCAAAGAGGTGAATTCGGCGGTATTTTGTTTCAGGCTTGTAAACACGATATTACCGTCGCGATTAATTAGATACCGTCGCGGAATATATTGTTTATCAAAAAGAACATAGACACATCCCATGTAATCGGCAGCAAAGCTGCTGACCTGTTTTAGCGATAGCAAAAATGCTATCCCAGCTAGTTTCACCAGGATGCACTTTCGGCTTAAACCTTCATCCATAAACCCAGCAATCCTATACTTATACCAACTAAAAAATTGAGTAGTTTAACCAGTCCGAATTCACGGCGCGACTGGGCCAACAAAGGCAGCATCCCGTGTCCATCTTGAACTATCGAACTGGCTAATAAGATGCTGAACGGAATCAGGTGCTGGGCATACATCGTCACAAAAACAATATGTGGACCGGATTCCGGAATTAAGCCCACCAGGCAGGCAATTATCAAAACGATGTAACGCGATTGCTGCAACCATTGCTCGATCGTTAGATTGGCTAAGAAAATTTTAATGACGAGCATGGCTCCTAATGTCCAGAAAAAAATCTGTGGTATGTGCTTTATTGCCACATGCTTCCAGAGATGCTCACGCAAAAAATGCTCCGGTACAGTACTCACGATAAATAGGCTCACCGCAGAAACCAGTACCAGAGTCACTCGAATCCAGCTCCACTCATTTTCTCCGATTATACCCGTCACAAAACCAACGAGGCACAAAAGCAGAAAGAGCATCAACAAAAACCGGGGTAAACTGCAATCGCGGAGCTGCGGAATTATCTGACTTGGCCGAAAACATGCGCAGGTCTCTTCATGTAACGGTAATTCGTGAAAACTGGCATATCTAACCCGATGTTTTTTTAAAAGCAAATCGGTCAGCACACCGGCTCCCATGCCAATGCCGAATAAAATCACATTTAATAGAATCGCTTTGACTGGAAAAAGAGCCAGCATGACAAATGCCTCGTCTCCGCTGGTCGCAATCATCGTCGTCACCAATGCACCAAGACTGATGATATTATGAGTGTAGAGCGTCACGACCGCAAATGAACCTAAACAACCGGGCAGAATGCCCATGAGGGCGGCAAACAAATATTGACGCCATTTCTTACCGGTCAATAATTTCTGCCATTGGCCGCGCGTCTGGACATTGGCATATTCAATGACCAGCATCATCATGAAAACGAAACCGGTAATCATTAATACGTCTTTAAGAACGTCCCACAAATCTTTTAGGATATTTCCAACCATCTATTTATCCATCCTTCTTGTAAAAGTTATTAACCGACTTTCAGGAATAATATTAATCAGTTCGCAATCTATTTGTTCCCGGCAGACAATCATTCTCGTCCCAAAATCAGCATCGGGGGCATAAGTAATCAATTCGACATAATTATCGTTTAGTGGCATTACCAGCGTCTGATACTTTTCTCCAATATGAAAAAGTTGCATTTTTTTCTTTAATCCGGGTATGAGGTTGTTCAAAATTGGTGACTGCTGGTTTTGGATTGTGGAGCTGACTATTTTTGGCAATCGTCCTATCGAGTAAGCCATCGTATCACCGCTATTTTCTTTCACAAGGCTCTCTATCGTCTTATGCCAGGCATTTTTGATTATATCGTTGGCAAACTCGACCCGGTCGGCGGTTTTCAAATCATCAAACCAGGAATTAGAGCCGTCTTGTAATAAAAGGCTAAGATTCGCCCAAGCCCACTCTTTCTGGGAGGTACACTGCGTCTGGGCCTTGTTGTCTACTAATTCCAGTTCGTCGGCGTAGACGGCTGTCAGTAGCGTTGTCCTGAAAAAATTAAAAGCGAGTGGAGCAATACTCGGCCACCAATTTTCATAGTTCCAATGTTCAATAGAATTATAGACAAAATGTGCAAAAGCATTGCCGCTGTCTTTCAATATCGGGCGGCATGCCTCCCAGATAGATTCTCCATAGGGATCATTCGCAAGCAGACTGGCATTGATTAGTTGTTCTAAAGAAAAAATTTCTCGCCGCGAGGCGATTTTTATGGTGTGACCGCGCAGTTCGCTTGGTAAAACGAGATTTTGCAATAAAATGGAATCAGGATCAGTGGCTAGTAAATCCTTGCGCAAAGAAATATTGGTCAAACGTAAACCGTTCGGTCCAATAGCAATTGGTCGAAGAGGAGTATTTAACCTACCGGCAGCGCCAGTCACATCAGCCCAGATCAATTCTACCGATGGAAAGTAACTTTGGCTACTTATAGCAGCCAGCTCCCCATGGCTCTTTATTTTCGGCAAAGCATATAACAGCGGCATCTCGTCAAAGTTAGCCCCTTCCCACCAACAAGCAAGCGCAGTTACAATGCTGTCATTTACTTCCCTGTGCCAGGCTAACAATGGCATTTGATCAGCACGATAAACTTCATAGTTATACTCCTTTCCTCGCCGCACGCTCAATGATAGAGCCGCTTTCTCCAGGGGACGTTCACCATCCGGCGTTTGATAAGTTGTCCGCAAAGAATCCAGCTTCAAAGCATACAGGTCAAAACCATTACTGGCGCGGTAATTCATACCCCATGCCAGTCGCTCGTTTCTACCAATAAACATAAAAGGTACACCCGGAATTACATAGCCTATCGCTTCGTACTCGGGGCAGCTCAAGGCTACGAGGAGTACCTTCGCGGTAAGAAAATTATTCTCGACGAGGAGAACACTGCTAACTGAATCGAGATTCTTTGCTGGCACCGCCCAGGAAAATAAATTAGACTCTGCAGGGGAAAAGCCCAGAAATTGCTGGAGTTCTTGCCAACGCTGCCAGAAAATATTTAAATCGCTGAAAAACCTGATAGGCAAATCCGTCGTGATATCTGACTCACAGTGAACCAAAGGGAAGCCGGCGTTAACTTTCTCAGTACCATAAATGGCAACCAATTTTGTCAAAAAGACCTGCCGCTCCCAATCGGATAAATATATCCACTCTAAAAACCGAAGGACGGCTATACATCCAGCTGGGGTCCACTTTAGGGGCTGATTATAACGCAGGCGCACCTGCAAAGAAACCTGCCGAGCATATTGGCGAATGAGAGCATTTACCCCGCTGCAATATGCCTCTAAAGCAGCGCGTACTTCGGGAGCCATCCTGGCAAAATACTGCTCGCCCTGCTGAGCAAAACCTAAGGTTCTAGTATACCTGTCCCATTCGACAGCCTTTACACCATATGATTCAGCTAAACGTCCCGTCGCTGCCCGCAATAAGCGGTCCATAAAATCAAGCTGCTGAGCAGCATTAATAAAGCCTAAGCATGCATAAAGGTCTGCCTCGTTGGCTGCTCTAAGATGAACGACACCTTGCGCATCTATGAAAACCTCACTATTACAGCTCAGCTGCGGTAGCACTATGCGCTCGGCTTTGAGAATATCGGTTGGGGTAGTCAGCAAGTATAAGATTAACCAGATAGGCATAATGCCAGTAATTATCCCGATTCCGACTCGCCAAATCCGTTTCTTAAAGTCCTGAAAATTAATGATACGCATCTCATTAAAATATAGTCTTTTTTAATTAGCACGACAAGGAACTTAATCAGTGCCGATTCATACTATTTTTGCATAGGTGAATAAGTTTATTTAAATTGAACAAGTCTAAAATTGGAGGAGCAATTATGACAGAGTTAGTCAAAAAGTTGTACTTAGCCGGAGTGGGCGCTTTGGCTTTGACAAAGGAAAAAATCGAATCGCTGACAGATGAGCTAATCAAGCGGGGCGAAATCGCTGCCAGTGAAAAGAGCAGTTTCATCAATGAGTTGGTGAATACAGTCGAAAAAACACGCACTGAAACTCAGAACATTATTAAAAAAGAAGTGCAAAAAATTCTCTCGTCATTGGAATTACCCACGCGGCAAGAATTAGAAGAACTCAAGCAAAAGGTCGCAGAACTGGAAAATAAGACGAAATAAGGCGGCATGCGATTTCCTCGTACCTGGCGGCATTTACGGCGTTATCGTCAGATTATCGCTATACTCGTGAAATACGGGTTCACGGATATCGTCGAGGAGGCGCGCGCCGGTCTGGTTGCCAGATTTGGGGAAAAGTTTATTCCTGCTGCACGGCGTAGCTTTATACATCTCACACACCAGGAACGGATTCGGATTGCGGTCGAGGATTTGGGGCCAACTTTCATTAAGCTTGGCCAGGTTTTAAGTCTGCGTCCTGATATAATTCCACCTGATATAAGTGCCGAACTATCTAAACTGCAGGACCAGGTTAGTCCCTTACCGTTCTCTCAAATGGAAAAGATTTTGTGTTCCGAACTGGCGACCGACCCATCTCAGGTTTTTAGGCAAATTGAGACTGCGCCCCTGGCGGCCGCTTCAATTGCTCAAGTTCACCGTGCCTATCTTCCCAATGGACAACCGGTTGTCCTGAAAATCCAACGCCCTGGTATTCAGAGCTTAATTGAAACTGACCTCCAAATTTTGCACGATTTAGCCTTCATTTTACATGATTACATCGAAGCTAAGTATGCTCAAGACCCTCTGGCTATCGTTGCCGAATTCGACCAGTCTATTCATCGTGAATTGGATTTCCTCAAGGAAGGACATCATATCCAGCGATTTAAAACCTACTTCGCCGATGACCCAACTATACGCGTTCCCAATTATTATGCCGAATATAGCACCAGTCGCTTATTAGTCATGGACTATATTGAAGGCATCAAGGCTTCCCAAATTGAACTATTAGATGCCGCCGGAATTAATCGACAAATCGTGGCGCGCAATGGCACCAATCTTAGTTTCCGTCAAATATTCGAGTTGGGTTTCTTTCACGCTGACCCTCACCCCGGCAATATTCTGGTCTTACCGGGCAATGTTATCGCCCTGCTGGATTATGGTATGGTGGGACAGATCGACGAGGCAAGCATTGATTGTCTGGGTGATATTGTCATCGGAATTTTAAATAAAGATATCCAGCGCCTCTTGCGTGCTCTGGAAAATCTAACCGGGCGCGATCTTTTATCAGATAATGTCAGTCTCCGACTCGATATTAACAACCTTGTCAACAGTTATGCCGGGGTGCCTCTAAAGAATTTGCACCTCGAGGCCCTGCTGCGCGATTTTTTTGAAGTTGTGCGTAGATATCGCCTGAGCCTGCCCTCGCATTTAACCCTGATGCTGAAAGCGCTTTTAACTGTCGAAGGGTTGGCACGTATTCTTTATCCCGAATTTGATGTAATGAGTGAATTGCAACCCTGGATCAAGAAAATTATTCGACGGCGTTACGACCCGCGCCGACTTTACCGGCAAGGCTTCTATTTACTCTCAGATCTGGAGGCTTTAGCCCTGGAATTACCACGCAAATTGCGGGCAATTCTCAATAAAGCTTCTGAGGGTAACTTTGCCATTCAATTCCAGCATCGCAATCTGGAACATCTTATCGCCCAAATCAAGCGCACATCTAATCACTTAGCAATGGCATTAATTATCGCAGCTCTAATCGTAGCTTCTGCCATCCTGATTCAGGCTAATGTCGGTAAAAAAATATTTGGTTACTCCTCTATCGGTGCGATAGGTTATCTGATTGCCTGCCTCCTCGGGATAAAATTGCTCTGGGACATTTTTCATGATCGTAAATAATAAAAGAGAAAGACCAATATGCATCTCGCATTCATGGGTTTGATGAATTGTTTAATTGCTACGCTGCTCCTTGCTCAGGAGAATAACGCCATCAAATTGCCTGCTCCGCAAATTACTGGCGGGCTGCCCCTTATGCAGGCTTTAGCAAAACGGCAATCTGCCCGGTCATTCTCCGCCAAACCACTCCCTCTGCAAACCCTTTCCAATCTCCTTTGGGCTGCTAATGGCATTAATCGCCCCGCAGCAGGCAAACATACTGCTCCTTCGGCGCGTAACATGCAGGAAATTGATATTTATGTCGCACTACCGGAAGGCTTGTATCTCTACGATGCTAAGGCACATGCTCTGCGGTTAATCACTGCTCAAGATTTACGCCACCTTACAGGCTCTCAAGCTTTCTGTGCTCAGGCGCCTCTTAATCTCGTTTTTGTTGCAGATTATAGCCGCATGGGGAAAAGCGACGACGAACAGAAGAAATTCTACTCCGCTACCGATTGCGGTTTCATCAGTCAGAATGTCTATCTTTTCTGTGCCTCCGAGGGCTTGAACACGGTCGTGCGGGCATCAATCGAGCGCGAACCTCTAGCAAAAGCCATGCAACTGCGTCCCGAGCAAAAAATTATTCTGGCACAAACAGTCGGCTTTGCAACAGAATAAGCTTAAGCATTAAATAGCGACAATTCTGCTTCTCTCATTTTTCTAAAAAGGGAAGAGCGGGAACATTTTTTATTGGAATTAATGCTAAGTGATTATCGCATGAGAACTACTTTACGATGGATAAGTACGCCGCGCGCCGTTAGGCGACAGAGATAGACGCCACCGGGTAGAGGAGTGCCGTTTTCGTCCGTACCATCCCAGAAAACAAAGTAATTACCGCGGGCATAGGCACCACTGGCTAAAATTTTGACTCTCTTTCCTAAAAGGTCATAAATGGCAACTTCCAGTGGGCTATATTCGGGCACTTCGAACTGGATTCGAGTTTCTACATTGAAAGGATTGGGAAAATTTTGATAAAGACGAAAATCCGCATCACCGTTATTATTCACAGCGAACCGCCTGCTCAAGGTCGTGAAAACAAAGGGACGGCGGTCAGTATCGGAGCCCCAACGCTTCAAGCCAGTTTCATCCACAGCCAGCACTTTCCAGAAATAGCGTGTGCCTTCTTCGAATTGCTCCAATGGTTTATAATAGATCAGCGAATCACCTTCAGGCGGTGCTAACACCACTTCACGGAAGGAAACCGTAAAGCTGCTGTCGGTACCATAATAAAGGGTATAAGTCACCTTACTGGCTGGATCTCTGTCTTTAGCGCGTCTCCAACAAAAATAGGCGTCGAGTTCCACACTATCCTGTTTGAAATAAGGTGATAAAAGCTGGAAAGGATCTGGTGGTGAAGAAACCGCATTGACTCCAAAATAAACCGGTATGCTCCAGTCAGACTGTTTCCCGTCAGGGTCCACCGCAGCAACTTGATAGTAATAGTACTGGTCTTCTTTAAGAGAAGGTAACTGCACGCTTGGGACACCGATTCGACTGATAATTTGTCCCAGACGTTTTTTATCGCTGGCGCTAAAATAGCGCACGCTATAATATAAATCCTGAGCAGTCTGGTCTGGGTCAGGGTCATCGGTCGGCAACCAGGTTAAAGTCGGTCGTTGGGTATCAACTAACATCGAATCTTTGGGTAAAAAACCTTCTTTGACTGGATAAGGAGCCTCTTTGAGAGCATTGGTGATAAAACTATTGACTGCGGACCACTCAGACCACTCACCGTGTGCATCACCAGCACGAATGCGGTAGAAAAAGCGACAATTTTCTTCGAGGTCGGCTGGCAACTTAAAAGTAGTCTGGCCAGGTTCGGTCTGATAGGTTATGGTTTTTCCAGCGGAGAAATTCGATAGACTCGATATTTCAATTTTGTAGACAATCTGCGATTTGAAATCATTAAAATCGGGGTCGGTAGTCGCTTCCCAGGCAATTTCTGGGCGCAGGGTTGGGACAATTTCACCACCGCGTGGACTGAAGCCGCGACTAACTGCATAGGGTGGGTCGTTCTTAAGATTAAAAGCAACCCTGAAATTGTCTATTGATGGCCACCCCCTCAAATTTTTACCATCTACGGGAATAATCCGCCAGTAGTAAAGATTATTGTCTCGGAGCAGACTATATTGCGGAATGTCATTTAATCGTATGCCAATTGCCCGCAGCGGAGTCTTACCCTTTTCTGACCAGACAATTTCTCTGCATAACGAACGGCTGACCCGAAAATGAATTACTACCTGCGTAAAATTGAGGTCCTCTGACATTTCAAAAATATAATCAACCTTATCGCCGGGGTCAGGGTCAGTTGCTTCCTGCCAATAGAAAAATGTCTGCGGACCAATAACAGTAAGATTTTTTGGGGTCAATAGACGCGGCACACCGCTGGGTGGCTCATTAATACTGTTCACCCAAAAAGTATTGACTTTTGACCATTCTGAGATGGCACCATATAAATCAAGAGACCGCACTTTCCAAAAATATTGGCGGTTTTCAGGAAGAGGAGCAGAAACTAGTAGCTGGGTTTGATTTAGAGCAGTCTCTTGCATAATAAAAGTATGGCTGATAAAGCGGGCATCCCGACTTATTATGACCTGGTAGCGCAATTGGTCGGCAACATCGGGATCGCGGGCGGCTTCCCATTTCAGAAGCGGAGTTTTAGTAGTGACTATTTCCGAGTCAGGAGAAAAGCTATTCACGGGCGGCAGCGGTGGCTGATTTATGCCATCGTCAAAACGGAAAATTGCATCCTGCCAATCCGAACTGGTAATTCCCCCCCAGCTATCGTGCTGAATAATCTGCCAGGCATAAATTCGCCCATCTTCCAACAATGTTGCTGCTTTTAAAAAATTCAAGCGTAGACGAACGTATTTATCCGGAAAGACCGTCAAATCGGGCCGCGGTCGCAACTCGGCACGCTTGAGAACCGAGTCGGGGAGAAATTCCCTGAAGATTTGCTCAGGACGGTCTATAGGAGAAATAATAATCTCGCAAGAAATGGCGTCTCCTTCAGGATCCTCACCCAGCTTCCATTCCAAATAACCGCGCGGTCGCAACACAGCCGTGTCAAGCGGCGCGATTGCTACCGCCGCACCCGGCGGCTGATTACCAAGGTCTATGACAAACGAAAATGGAGACTCACAGAATGTTTCAGCACCAACTTGGTCTCGCGCCCTGACTCTCCAGAAATAACGCTGATGATTATCCAGTGCATTCAAATGATATGTGGTAATAGTTGATGCCAGACTGCGACTCAATATTAGGTGGCGAAAAAGTGAATCATAAGCCAAATCGAGAACATACTCTTGCATGCCTGTGCCCAAGCCCTCATCCGGGTCAGTGGTTGCCTCCCATTCGAGAGTCGGTAAATGATCAATTATGCTGCCATTTGAAGGACCTTTTAGGCGAAATGCCTGTGGTGGTTCATTAATTCGATTAGTAATAAAAAGTAGCGGCTTGGACCACGCTGAATACTCAACACCATCAAATGCTCTGAGTCGCGCATAATAGGCACGATTATCTGGCAAAGCAACCGTTGTTTCGATAGTATTCGAAGACGCATCGTGGGGTATAAAAAGTGAATCCAGCAGAACAGATTGGCACCCCGACTGGTCGGGACAAATTTGAAATTGATAAGTGATTTTGTCGGTTGGTATCTGTTCATCTTTTGACGACAAAAATGGGAAAAGCATTCGTTTTTCTTGAAATATTAGCCCGGATGCAAGTGCAAAAGCCGGTGGCGCAGGGGAAGTATTTATCGTAAAGTCTAAAACCGCTTCTGGTGACCACCCCAGTTCAGGATGCTTAGCACTAATGGCAAAACGATAAGATTGACCGCGCTGCAATGTTCCCAGTCCCAGATAACGAAATTCAGACTGATTATAAGTTAGCAAGCCAGATTCCCAGATTATGGTGTCAGCACTGGTCAGCTGCATTTTGACGAGGTAATCGGCGGCAGGTTGAGAATATTTCCAGGTGAACAGAGGCGCAAAATTAGTACATTGTCGTAAATCTTGCTCACCGGCAATTTGGAGATTTTCAATAAAAAAATTACCATATGGCTGGGCAAAACCTTGCCCTATAATTAGAATAATTAATAAAGTAAGTAGACTCCTCTGCATATGGCTTTTAAATGTAACCATTGGCATTGTTATTTTACAAACTCTTATAAAAGATTTCGGGAAAAGGCGTTTATCTATGAGATAATTACTCAATTAATTGGTCGTAAAGCTTTTCCACAGCAAGGCGCAGTTCTTCTTCCGTCCCATTATTTTCAATTACGAAAGTTGCCAGTTCACGCTTTTCTTCATCGGGCATTTGCAGCTCCATGCGCCGGAGAATATCCTCACGACTCAAATTGCCCCGTCGCAGGGCGCGTTCGAGACGAATTTTATACTTGGTATAGATTAGGAGCGTATGATCTAACCGACTGTCGAAACCCGATTCGAAAATTAAGGGAGCGTCCACCACGATTAAAGGATATTTGTTCCCGACTTCTTGCACCGTTTGTTGAAAGGCTTCCATGACCCGCGGATGGACGATATCGTTTAGCAGGCGTTGACTGGTTTCATTTGCGAACGCCAGGCGCGCAATTTTAGCCGTATCGATTTTGCCATCCTTAAATATGTCTGTAGCGAATGCTTCAGAAATTTGGCGCTGAATCTCAGTATCGGTCTCTAATAGTCTTTTGGCAACCTGATCAGCATCGAACACATAGGCACCTTTAGCTGCCAAAAACTTACATGCGGTTGTTTTACCGCTACCCAGGCCACCGGTGACTCCCAAAGTAACCACCTTTAAAAACCTCCCAATGCATTTTTAATAAGATTAAAAACCTCCGCGGGAGTTCCCCAGGCATTCACCTTTCTTAATAAACCCGCGGCGCTATAATAGTTAATAACTGGCTCGGTCTGCCGATGATATACCGCCAGTCGTTTTTGAATGACCTCTAATTTATCATCATCACGCTGAAATAATTCACCTCCACAAAAATCGCATATTCCCTCGACGCGCGGCGGATTGGTAATCAAATTGAAAATAGCACCACATTGGCGACAGCTGCGCCGCGCCGCCAATCGTTCCGCAATTTTTTCATGCGGGGCATCCAAAAGAACAACTCCATCAAGGCTATCATGGTATTTCTGATATAGAGCATCTAATCCCTCGGCTTGCGGTATGGTGCGAGGAAAGCCATCAAGCACATAATCTTTCAGATGTTTGTCTCCATATAGTGTTTGTTCAATTAGGCTTAACATGATATCATCAGGCACCAGAGCACCCTGGGCTAAATAGGCTTCGGCTAACGCCCCCAGCGCGGTTTTTGCCTTTATCGCTGCCCGCAACAAATCGCCGGTCGAAATCTGCTGCCAACCGAGCTCGGTTTGAAGTCTCTGTGCCTGCGTTCCTTTCCCGACGCCCGGCGGACCTATCAAGACAATTTTCATATCTGACCTCGTTAAAAATACATGCTTTAAATTATATGCTACAACAATATTCCTGCAATACAGGCTGTAATCCAGGAGGCAATTGCGCCACCAAACATAGCTTTTAGAGCAACGCTGGATAAATCCGAGCGGCGCTCTGGTGCCAGCGCCCCAATGCCTCCGATTTGAATTCCAATCGAAGCAAAATTAGCAAAGCCACATAAGGCATAGGTGGCGATTACTATTGCTTTTTCATCCATCGCGTGCTGATGAATTAATTCCGCCAGCGACGAATAAGCCACAAACTCATTCAGAGAAAGCTTAATGCCCAGAAGATTGCCCACCTCGCCAGCATATTGCCATGAGACTCCCATCAGCCAAGCCAGGGGACGCAATAGAGAGCCAAACAGGGTTTTTAAACTCCCCGGAAAGATGCCACTATATTCACCTTTTATGGGGGAAAAACCAGTGGAATTAGTGTATGGCACAAAGGCTCCTTGTAACCACCTGCCATCTATCAGGCGATCACCAAAGGAAAGCAGATAATCAATCAAGCCTATTAGAGCAATAAATGCTATTAACATCGCTGCGACATTAGCGGCTAATTTAAGTCCATCTGTCACTCCTCGTGCGGCAGCATCTAACAAATTCGCAGATTGGACAATGTCTTTCGGGATTTCAACTGCTCCAGCCGTCTTAGGAGTTTCCCTTTCTGGAAAAATGATCTTCCCAACTACCAGAGCAGCCGGCGCTGACATGACACTAGCTGCAATTAAGTGCCCAGCACTCACCCCCATCCGGATGTAGCCCGCCAGTACGCCACCAGCAATGGTTGCAAAACCACCCACCATGACTGTCAATAACTCTGACAGTGTCAGGTCGTTGAGAAATGGACGAATCAATAATGGTGCTTCAGTCTGACCAACAAAAATATTTGCTGTACAGGAAAGAGTTTCAGCCCCGCTGGTGCCCATTGTCCATTGCATGAAGCGCGCCATCGCTTTGATGATAATTTGCATGACCCCTAAATGATATAGAATAGCCATAAACGAGGCGAAAAAAATGATGACTGGCAATACCGAAAAGGCAAACTGATAACCAAAACCAGGCCAGGTCTTGCCATCGGTGAAAAAATATTTCTCTAATGCCAGATTCCCAAATAGAAATTCGGCGCCTAAGCCCGCTAAACCTAAGAATCGCTCGACCTTGTGCGACAACGCCTGAAAAAGCATCTGACCGGTGACCTGATTTACAATCAACCAGACAAACCCAAGAATTAACCAGCTCGCGAGCAGCTCCCGTTGATAACGGGCACTCCTCGAAATTGCTTTGAGAATTATTATTACCAGAATAATTAACCAAAGCCAGCCTACTATTGATCTACCTAAATAATAGCTCAAACCCCAAAATAATCCCATCAATACCAGACAGGAGAGAATGATCAACCCCACCACTTTGCTTAATTGTGTGGTCTGGCTAAGGTTCTGGCGATAAATATACAGGATAATCAAAAACAAAAATAACAACAGCGCTGAATAGGAAATTGTTGTTTTCCCTAAAATGATTGCCGCAAAGAGAATCTGTAACAGCAATCCCCAGATGACAACCCGCAAAGGGATTTGCCGCCGATTATTCGACATCAAATAGGCTAAACCTAACAGTACTAAAATACCTAAAACTCCAATGAACCGCATAGGATTTTTACCTTCTTGTTTTGCATTTTGGCAATAACACTATTTCATACCTCGTCAGGTGGCTCAAAACAGGCGCGACAGCGTGCCTCATAAATGTCGGTCGCCCCGAGTAAGACCCGCTCGCTCGATTTGGTAATACGCTGGGTATAATTAGCCGGATTACCACATTTGACACAAATCGCTAAAGTCTTGGTGATATATTCGGCTTCACAAAGCAGTTGAGGAATTGGTTCGAACGGCAGCCCGCGATAATCCTTATCGAGACCTGCGACAATGACGCGCTTACCCGCATCGGCTAATTTTTTACATACTTCTACTAGAGTACTGTCGAAAAACTGAGCTTCGTCGATTCCGATAACCTGGGCATCCTGGGCCAGTGTCAAGATTTCCGCCGGCGATTTGACCGTTTGCGACATTATCTTTTGCTGATTATGCGAGACAATATGGTCTTCACTATAACGCACATCAATCGTCGGTTTAAAAATTGCTACAACTTGACGCGCAATCTGGGCTCTGCGCAAGCGCCGGATCAACTCCTCGGTTTTGCCGGAGAACATACTCCCGCAAATGACTTCTATCCAACCGACTCTCTTTTCCATGACTGCCGCAACTTCTTCAATACCCATGGGAATGCGATGTAAATTGATATCACTCATAGTATCCTTCTTTTTTCATTGGGGATTATTGGTCTAAATGCTGCAATAAACTGCGCACCTTTGTTTTGAACAAATCAATCGCTACCGTGTTATGGCCACCTTCTGGTATGATAATATCGGCGTATTTTTTAGTCGGCTCTATGAATTGTTCATGCATTGGGCGGACTGTTTCTAAATACTGGTTGATGACTGAATCTACCGTCCGCCCCCGCTGGTAAATGTCGCGTTTGAGGCGACGGATGAAACGAATGTCAGGCGCGGTTTCGATATAAATTTTGATGTCCATCATGTCGCGCAGTTCATTATCATAAAGTACCATGATGCCTTCCAGCACGATAATCTTATGTCCACCGACATGCTGCACCTGGGTCTGACTGCGGGTGTGGGTCTTATAATCGTAGACTGGAATATTAACCTCGACGCCATCTAATAGTTTGCGCATATCCTCTTTTAGACGCACAAAATCATAGGCATCGGGATGGTCAAAATTGTGGTGCCCCCTGATTTCAAGGGGAATGTGACTCAAATCGTGATAATAAGAATCCTGTTCAATAATGACCACCTCTTTGGGATCAAAATCTTTCACAATATTGCGCGCCATCGAGGTCTTACCCGACCCGGTTCCGCCGGCAACTCCAATTAAAATGGCTTTCTTCATTATTTAATACGCTTCCTTGAGTTTATTGTTATCAAAGGGTAGCGGAAACAAATCCACCATCCTGTAATGACGCTGTTCACCCTGGGCATCCATTAGATAAATATCAATATTGCCACAAATATCCCAGATGACTTGACGACAGGCACCACAGGGCGCGGCTCCATTCTCGGAAAAAATCGCCAGAGAATGAAAAGAGCGAAATCCTGCCACTAACGCTGCGGCTATCGCGTTGCGCTCGGCGCATACGGTCAAACCAAAGGAACTCGATTCTACATTACAACCGGTGAAGATTTCGCCCGTCTCCGTCAATAAGGCTGCTCCGACCGGATAATGCGAATAAGGTGCATGGGCATACTGCGCTGCTTCACGGGCTTTTTCCATTAGTACTGTTGCTTGAACTTTTTCCATAATCGCTTTCTTTCATATGGTTCCATTAAATATAGTAAACCAATGCCAGCTAAAAAACCTCCGATATGCGCAAACCACGCCACTCCTACCTGTTCTCGATAGGTTAACGCTCCCAAACCACTGCTTAACTGCATAAAGAACCAGAAAAGCAATAAATAGCCGGCTGGAATCCAGACATGCCGGACAATCAGAAACAACCAGATGAAAACTTTGACACGCGCCCGTGGATAGCGAATCAAATATGCGCCTAAAACGCCTGAAATTGCGCCACTGGCACCAATTATGGGGTAATTCGCCGCTGGCTGAAATAAAACTTGCGTCAAAGTCGCGATGATACCGGACAAAATGTAAAACAGCAGATACTTACCATGTCCAAGTGTAGTCTCAATATTATCCCCAAAAATCCAGAGATAGAGCATATTGCCCGCCAGGTGCAAAAAGCCGCCATGCAAAAATAGCGAAGTCAATAAAGAAAAAACG
This sequence comes from Fidelibacterota bacterium UBA2242, assembly GCA_002347855.1. Classification (GTDB taxonomy): domain Bacteria; phylum Fidelibacterota; class UBA2242; order UBA2242; family UBA2242; genus UBA2242. The sequence continues at coordinate 296,587 of DDYE01000002.1, read as the reverse complement.
CCCAATCCAGTGCCACTCAGCAATTGAGCTGGCACAACTCCATAAGTTCGAAACCAGTCATTCAGTTCTTCTTCCGGTATACCAAGTTGGTAAAAATAAATAACTACATTGAGCGCAATTAACCCAATGGTTATGTATGGGGGTGTCAGTCTTAGAGTCGAATCGCGAGTCGGAATAAACATTTCAATCAGGTAAAATAATAAAATTACTGGTAAAAGTGGAAATGTTTTGCGCCCGGTCGCAGGCTTTTATTCGCAGAACGTGACGACCAGACTTTAATTTTTCTGGAATAGCATAATAAATTTTGTGCTTGACTGCATTGTACTCGACAATCAGTGACTGTCCATCCAGCTCCACCTGAATGGCTAAATCGTCGGGAATGCCGGAAAGGTTGTCGCCCACTATTGCCCGAATGGCATTGACCATTGACGCCCGGAATTTACCACCTGAACCAGGGAAAACACCTTTGATTTCCGGTGGCATATTATCGCGTAAAAGCGCCACCGTTCCCATTCGGCGTGTTTTAGCTTTCAGATAACCACTTTCTTGCTGAAAATTGTTACCCAACCAACGCCATTGATCGTCGAGATACTGATAAATGCCAATTTGGGCAAAATTCTCATCCGGCACCCCGATTTTATAACTCACTTCAACTGAATCATGCAGTGGTTGATTGATAGGATAAAAGGAGTAAAGCGCCGATTCAAACTTACCGCCTGTCGGAGACGTGTATTTATCGTTGCCCCACCAGAGCATCAGGGTATCATAAACAGCCTTAGCAGGGAAATAGACAACCAGGAGACTATCGCTACTCCTTAAATAGGTCGCACTCTCCGGGGTAATACATTTTAAATTGAGACGAAAACGGGAGAGTGTGACAGGAATGGTTTTTATTCGCAACTCAGCCTTAAATGCCTTTTGCCACCAGCTAAATGGCACCGGTGTAGTAATAAACTCAGTTGGTGATAATGCAATTAGGGGTACTTCCAGCAAATCCGCACTGGTCTGCAGAAAAAATTGGAGATTATTCGGAGGCGGCGTCATGAAAATCAATTTCATAGCAAAGGTCTTGGGATTGTGCACAAATTGGTACTGTAAAGCGGGAATGACGTTTTCGCTTTTTCCCAAATGCACAAAAACCGGGTAATAGCGTTTGCCGTCCCTATCAGCGGCAGTAATTTTGAGCACTTCTCCTTTTTGAGGTCTATCATCAATCCTGATTGAATAGTTTTGGTCTTTCTCGATAATATCCCAATCATTCACCCGTCGGGCAAAATTTCCAAAAAAAGTGACCCACTCGCATTGGAAGTGCAGGTCGGAAACCTCGGGTTTAGTAATGAAGAGGTGATAGCCGTCTTCTTCTGATTGCCAGCCTTCACAGTGTAAGAATGTAGCTGGCGCCCACCGCAAAACACCTTGTAAAAAAGAACGATTACCATTCACATCATAAACTTCAATCCGAAGGTGATGCAAACCGCTCTTAAAGCTGAGCAATCCATGATCATCTCCAAGCCTCATTGGCAATACTTTTGTCTGGTCAAAAGCCCAAAGGCGATTGAATACCATGCCCATTTCCTGTTCAAGCTGATAATTCCGGTCAATTTCGGCAAAGCGGGTTTGCTCATAACTAAATTTATCGTACTGAACATGGTAACGCAGAGTATCATCAACATACAACTTTATTCCGTAAGGTGGATAATGATTGGCCGCACCGCGGGCTTGATCAAAAGTCTTGACTTCAACCCCAATCGTACCGGCGACTTGAACAGTATCGCGCAAATAATAGTTTCCGCTGCGCCGCATCGCCACCGGGAAAGAGCGCGATAGTGGTTGCCCTTCGATACATCCGTCAACTGCAGCCGGAATCAATGCTACTGCTTCAATAACCGGCGCAATATCGTCTTTTATTGAATAAATATTAGTGAGAGGATTTAAAGGGCATTCAGCACTATCGCGGATTTCGAAATGGAGATGAGGAACCTGGGTTCCAGAGTCACCAGTGTAGCCAATGACTTCACCTTTGCTTATTCTTAGCTGGTTTGGCGCAAAGATGATTTCAACGGAAAAGCGTTGCTGGTATACCTGTTCCGCTACAATATAATTGCGTAACTGCTCAGCAAAATCCAGTAAATGCGCATATACGGCAAAATTGCCGTCGTTTAGCTTCTGGTAAATTACTTTGCCGTAACCCTTATGGCTGATGCGAATTTTCCAGATATAGCCGTCACTTACGGCAAATACAGGGTAACCTGTGCGCTGATTGGTTTTGATGTCCAGGCCAGCATGGAAATGGTTACGGCGATACTCTCCAAAGTTAGAACTTAAAACCTGGCTGGCATTCGTCGGCCAGAGATAATCCTGAGCAGTAATGGTTAGAACATTTAGAAATAACGGGATTAGGACAGCCAGACTTTTCATACAATCAGTTGCCTTAAAAATCGGTCGGAATATACAGATATTCAAAGGCTAAAATCAAATTTTTCTTCGAGATTTCTCAAATTGTTTTTCGGTTTGTCAAATAATATTCACCCTTTTAGAGCACTCCTTCTCCGGTTAATTTTTTTATCAGGTGGTGGATTAACTAAGGGGACAAAGCGCACCGGCAGGATTTTTTCCTGCCGCAGTCGGCTTTTCTCTTTGTGAATGAGTACTAATTCTTGCCCCCAGTTAACGGTGCCAATTGGAATAATCAACTTGCCACCTTCACTCAGCTGGCTCAACAAGCTTTCGGGAATATCCGGGCTGGCAGCCGTCACGATAGTATGAGAATAGGGCGCGTATTCTAGCCAGCCTTTTCGTCCGTTACCGATCTTGAAAAATATATTGGTATATCCCAATTGTTGGCAAACCTGGCGCGCTCGCTCGGTAAGCTCCGGTACAATTTCAACCGTATAGACTGCCTGCACAATCTGGGCTAAAATTGCCGCCTGGTAACCAGAACCAGTGCCAATTTCCAGTACCCGCGCCTCAGGTGAAAGACCCAACGCCGCAGTCATAAATGCCACCACATAAGGCTGCGATATCGTTTGACCATAGCCAATCGGTAACGGCTGGTCAGTATAAGCTAATAAACGGTGGCGTGGTGGAATGAAAAGATGACGCGGCACTGTGCGCATGGCTGCAATGACAAGATTATCTTTGATTCCGCGAGCGACAATCTGCTCCGCTACCATTTCATCGGCATCGGCGGGATATTGGCGAAAAAAACTATCCATCAGAACTTAGGTTTATCAATTTGCGCCAAAATATGCTTTAAATCGTGAATGTTCTCAATTTTGACATCTTTTAAATAATCCAGATGAATATTCTTATAGGTTGCCAAGACCGCAACACCCTTCGTATAATGTTTTAAATCATGAGGAATATGCATAGTTTTTAGAATAATGGTATCTAACAGGTACTGTGGTTCCGTTCCAATCAGATTAGTTAAAGTAGTGCCGGTCGAACTAAAAAGATGTCGCTTCTGAAGGATAACCTGCCAATCGGGAAAATCTTTTTGATAAGGGGCTAAGGGGCTGAGCTGGCGCGTCAACCAGGTCAGTCCATCCTGCAAAGCCTTTTCAAAGTAGTCGTGATACTGAGCCGTCCCAATATCCTCAGCAAGATAGGCGTGCAACTCCTCTTGATACTCTGCCAGAAAACGCTCCCAGCGGTGAAAATAATTACGAAATAGAAAATACCCGCTGGCTGTCTTGATGCTATTGTGGCGATCAAAGAAGGATTTCAGACGATAGCGAAAATGCTCCAGTTGGTGGCGCACTTCCAGCGGAAATAAATAAAAATTCGGTGAGGTTTCCTCAGAATCGGGTTTGAGAAATTGAACGGGTATTTTCAATTCGCTCCTTTTCAGCGAATACGATTTTTCTAAACCACGAAAATTCAATTCCAGCAATGCTCCGTAATCGGCTATTTTTATGAAGTTTTCTAACTGCTGGGCAAATTCTGGCTGACTCGTCAACGGTGGCGTATAATAGTCATCAAACAGCTCCGGAAATAGAGGAATCTGATGCGGATCCACTGGGCTACTCATTTTTACTCCCTTTATTTTCCCCTAAATAATTGTCCCATCAGACACGAGCGTGTTTTTAGGTATGACCACAATTCCGTCGCGGATTGAATACAATTCGCTGTCGTATTCCTGTTTGCCTTCCCGATTGACAATCTGAACATTTTTTCCAACTCGCACATTTTTGTCAATAATGGCTCGCATTATATAACTATTTTCACCAATCCCTAACGGCACAGGCTCATTTGTATGCTCTCGTTCATAATAATCCGCTCCCATGATAACCGCCTGTTCTATGCGTGCACCTCTTTGAATTACAGTGCGAATTCCAATGACAGCTTGTCTGATAACTGCTTCTTCGATGATGCAACCGTCGGCTAACATAGTATCTGAGACCTGGCAGTCTTTTAGGCGTGAACCCGGTAAAGAGCGCGCTCTCGTAAAGATTGGCGCCCTTTCTTCTATCAAATTAAAGGGTGGATTAAGCCCTGCCAGCTCCAAATTGGTATTAAAAAATGAGCCGATAGTTCCGATGTCTTTCCAATAGCCATTAAAACGATGAGTAGCAACCCGATAATGCCCGATCGCATCGGGAATGATATGCTTCCCAAAATCATCCCGTGGATTCTCATCTAAGACACTCAAAAGTATTTTTGTGGTAAAAACATATATGCCCATTGAGGCTAAATAAGGCGTCTCGTCAGGCAAATTCGGCGATACTAAGGTCGCCAATTGCTCTGCTGCCGGTTTTTCGACAAAACGTGTAACCCATCCATCACCATCAACCTGTAAAATACCAAAACCAGATGCCTCGGTTTGACCCACCGGTTTGACCGCAATCGTTATATCGGCGCCGTTGCTAATATGAGTAGCCAAAAATTCTTGATAATTCATACGATAAAGATGATCACCAGACAAGATGAGAGTCCATTGGGGTCTGGCATCTATAATGTATGATAAATTTTTCCGCACTGCATCAGCTGTGCCCTGATACCAATCGGTATTTTCCATAGTCTGTTGGGCAGCCAATATATCCACAAACCCCTCCATAAACCGCCCCAGACGATAGGTACCGTAAATGTGCCGATGTAGGGAGTGGGTATTGAATTGAGTCAGAATATAGATTTTATTAATACTACTGTTCAGGCAATTACTAATAGCGACATCAATAATGCGGTACTTCCCAGCGAAAGGGACCGCTGGCTTGGCGCGGTATTTAGTAAGAGGATAAAGGCGGCTCCCTTTACCACCACCTAAAATGACAGCCAGTATCTGGTTTGTTTTCATAAAAGCATCCTCAATTGTATGAAAGTTAAAATAAAACCCAATATATAACCAATTACCACCTGGGCAGTATTATGGGCTCTTAATATCACCCGCGCGAAGACAATCAAGGGAAGTAGAAGCGTCAACCAATAAAATTGTGGTGTAACGAGTACTCCTAAGGCTGCTACAGGACCGCTGAAAGCCATGCCGTGAATACTAATCTTCCAGTAAAAAGTAATGATTGTCGCTACTAAGGTATTAAAAGCATAAATCCACATTAAAACCACAATTGCCCGCGGGGCACCACCCAATCCTAACAGCAGGCAACTCACTAAATAGCCCCCAACACTGATAAAAAATGGTTGCGGGCGCTGATCGCGTTCTGGTACATCTAAACTAACTGTTCTGCCTGAACGCTTCAATTTCAGAACAGCTAAAAAAGGAATCACGTTTACCGCTAGCAAAATAAGTAACAAATAATATATTTTATAGCTTCGGTCAAGAGGCATATAATATAACAAGAAACTAAAGGTCAGCGGTGCGATAAAAAGGGGATGCAGTAATACCGAGATAAAGCGTGCCGCGGCAATCATAGCTTTTTGATTTTGCTCCAAAACCATTACTTTGTACTCTTTGAAATTTCACGCTCCTTTACAATCAATGTTTTCATCTATTAAAAGTATACATTTTTTTTTACTCAAATTCAACAATTAATTATATACCAGCGTTTAGATTTTTTGGGAATCACAGTAAAAGAAAGCGGCGGTTGCTTTTTTAGTAAAAACACTGATGACACAGCAATTACTATCTCGATTCCCATGAGATTTGGTGGACACTTCGGTTATTTTTTCCAACCGCCCTTTGTAGCGGTGTATTATTTTTCCCACTATCAGGCGTCTGGTTGCAACGAATTTTTCTGACTAACGGAGTGACGTTTATTTAAAGAATACGCATTTTCGATAAAAATAAGGCACCCCATAATTTTTTATCGTGTGACAATATAATGCAACCGCCAGCATTTTTAATAAAATAATTAATTTTGCTTTTCTGCTGGTTGTTTAAGAAAAATGTCTCACTGCTACCAGTTGCAGCCATGGAATGATAAGTCCTTCTTTTAAAACTCAGTGCTTTTTTCTATCTTATGACATGTTCGTGACTGAATTAATATATTTACTTATTGGTGGAGAATAGAAAAATGGTTAAAATCCAAAACCGAGCGCATATTCTGACTGAAAAAATAAACCCAAAGAGTCAGATGATTGATACGCTCTCTACAGAACAGATCATTCGTCTCATTAATGAAGAAGACGCCACCATTCCTCTGGCGGTGCGGGAAGCAATTCCTCAAATAACAGCTGCGACAGAAATCGTGATTGCTGCCATTAAAAATGGCGGCCGTCTGCGCTATATCGGCGCCGGCACCAGCGGCAGATTGGGTGTGTTAGATGCCAGTGAATGCCCACCGACCTTTTCTGTCCCACCTGATCTCGTCCAGGGAATAATCGCTGGAGGGTGGATTGCGCTCCGTCAGGCAGTCGAAGGTGCCGAGGATTATCCCGAACAGGGCGCAGCCGATTGCCAGGCAGCCGGTTTAACAGCTAAAGATGTTCTGATGGGAATTGCTACGGGCGGAACGACGCCCTATGTGCATGGCGCGATTAAATATGCCCAATCTATCGGCGCCAAAACTATTTTTTTCACCTGCACCCCCAAAGAAGATTTAGGTCTAACTGCCGATGTAATCATCGAAGTTCTGGTCGGCCCTGAACTAATCACTGGCTCCACTCGCATGAAAGCCGGTACAGCCACAAAAATGGTGCTAAACATGATTACTACCACTACTATGATACGACTTGGCAAGGTCTATCGTAATTATATGGTTGATCATCAAGCAATTAACGCCAAATTAGTGGATCGTGGCACGCGCATCATCTCCGAACTAACCGGTCTATCTTATGAAGACGCCTATCAAAAACTCTTAGAAGCGGATAAGCATGTCAAACACGCTATCGTTATGATTAAAAAGGGGGTGAGTTTACCTGAAGCCCAGCGCTTAATTGCCGAACATGATGGATTTATTCGCTTTGCCTTTGATGATAATAATAATGACTTCCCTACCAGTGGAAAATAAAATTGAACCTCGCAGGTAATAGCGCAGATTTTGAGGCATATTGCCCCTCTCAGATTAACTCCTTGACGGGTTTTTGACATGTTGCGGATCTTCAGGCTCCATAACGCTGCCACCTTAAGAGTACTCGGTTTAATGTCGGGAACCTCTTGCGATGGTTTAGACATTTGCCTGGTACAAATCACCCGTTATCAAGATAACCTGAAAATAGAGCACTTTCTTTATGAATCTTTTTACTACGATTCCACTTTTCGTCAGGGATTGCGTCAGGCGATTGAGGGCAATGCTGCCGCCTTATGTAAAATCAATTTCCGAATTGCTGAACAATATGTCCAATATATCCAGCAATTTCTACAGCGTCACGATTTGACCATCAATGATTTTGATTTAATCGGTTCACACGGGCAAACTATCTGGCACATTGACCGTCAAGCTACTTTGCAGCTGGGTGAATCGGCGGTATTGGCGGAGGCTTTTGGAGTTCCGGTTGTATCTGATTTCAGGGTCAGAGATGTCGCCGCCGGTGGTACCGGTGCCCCCCTCGTGCCAATGGTAGACTATCTTTTGTTCAAGGATTTAAATCAAACTGTGTTGCTTTTGAATATCGGCGGAATTGCCAATTTTACCATCGTACCCCGTAATGCTACTAATCCTGATGTCGTTCTCGCCTTCGATACTGGTCCCGGTAATGCCCTCATGGATAGACTAGCAGAAATTATGACAGCAAGCCAGTGGAGCCATGATTGGGACGGCAAGGTGGCATCTCAAGGAAAAATCCTGCCACAAGTATTGGCGGAACTACAACAGCATCCCTTTATTCTCACGCCACCGCCCAAATCTACTGGTCCAGAAATTTTTAGCAAAAATTTGCTTGCTGATTTAATTGCTCGGTATGGCATTTCTCCTGCCCAGTATCAGGATTTAATGGCAACTTTAAATTACTTTACAGCATGGTCAATTTTTTACAATTACGACCAATATTGTCGCCCCAATTTTCCGGTAGAAACGGTCATAGTTAGCGGCGGTGGTGCTCACAATCCAGTCCTGATGACTCACCTGGCGCAGTTGTTTGGCAATATACCCGTAAGAATTGCCAATGATTATGGCATTCCGGCCGATGGCAAAGAAGCCCTGGCATTTGCCATCCTGGCGGCATTGACTATTTGGGATATGCCTGGCAATATTCCGGCAGTGACCGGTGCCCGCCATCCTGTTATTTTAGGTAAGATAACTATTTAAACAAGCGAGGAGAATTTGTATGAATCCTTACATTTTTCGTGAATATGATATTCGGGGAGTAGTAGCAGAAGATTTTCCAGATGAAGTGGTAGAACTTCTCGGTAAAGGCATCGGCACTTATTTTCGGGGAAAGGGCGGTAAAACCGTCACTTTGAGTGGTGATATTCGTCTTTCTACTTCGCAGCTCAAAACACATTTAGCCAAAGGTTTGCTCTCCACCGGCATAGACATTATTGATGTTGGCATTGTGCCGACGCCGGTCAATTATTATAGCATGTTTATTTTGCCGGTCGATGGTGCTATCCAAATCACCGGAAGCCATAATCCTCCCGATATGAACGGTTTCAAAATTAGCTATAAACAGCAAGCTGTCTACGGCGAGGAAATTCAAAAAATCTGCCATATTATTGCCGAAAAAAACTTCGTTAGCGGGGAGGGACATTGGCATCAGCAAGACATTCTGCCCGGTTATAAAGAGATGTTATTGAAAAAAATCAAGCTGGCACGACCACTAAAAATCGCCTTAGACTGTGGCAATGGCGCGGCGGCTCTCACGGCGCCGGAAATTTTCCGTCAACTAGGCTGTGACCTTACGGAACTCTATTGCACCGTAGACGGGCGCTTTCCCAATCATCATCCTGACCCTACTGTTAAGAAAAACCTGACCGATTTAATTGCGACAGTCAAGCAGGGCGGTTATGACTTCGGGGTTGCTTTTGATGGCGATGCCGATCGCATAGGCGTAGTGGATAATCAGGGTGAAATCATCTGGGCAGATTACCTCATGATTCTATTTCTCGACGAAATAATTCGTCCCGGCTTACCAGTTATATTTGATGTCAAATGCAGTCAAGCCCTGGAAGAAATGATAATTGCCAAAGGTGGTAAACCGATGATGTGGAAAACAGGGCATTCTCTCATCAAGCAAAAAATGAGGGAGGAAGGCGTCCCATTTGCAGGTGAAATGAGCGGACACATATTTTTTGGTGATGATTATTTCGGTTATGATGATGCTTTGTATGTTGCTCTGCGTTTAGCGCAGATGGTCGCGCGGAGTTCTTTGTCGCTTTCAGAAAAAATGGCGCTGCTACCGCATTATTTCTCTACTCCAGAAATGCGTCTGGAATGCCGCGATGATGCTGCCAAGTTTGCCATCACTGAAAAAGCTACCGAATATTTCAAAAATCATTTTGATTGTCTCACCGTTGATGGCGTCCGGATTAGATTCGGTGATGGCTGGGGATTAGTGCGCTCTTCCAACACTCAGCCGGTCATCGTCACCCGCTTTGAAGCCAAATCCGCCGAACGTCTCCGGGAAATTCGCAACCTCGTACTCAATACTCTTAAATCGTTTGGCGAAATCAATATCCCAACCGAATAAAATATTGATAGGTATAGATAAAACTCATATGCCAACAAGTGATTTAATAGCAAAGTTAGACTGGCTGAGGGCGCAAATCAATCAGCGCCTGCAGGCAATAGTTTTGCCAGAGCAACCATCATCGCTTTACCAACCACTACGCTATAGCCTGAAGGCGCCGGGCAAGCGCCTCCGTCCTATTCTGACCATTCTCGTTGGAGAAACATTAGGAGCTGCCCTAGACGACCTGTGGAATCCAGCCCTTTCTATTGAAGTTTTGCACACTTTTACATTGGTGCACGACGATATTATGGACCATGCCACCCAGCGTCGCGGCAGACCCACTATCCATGTCAAATGGGACACCAATACCGCCTTATTAGCAGGTGATGCCTTACTGGCGCTGGCTTATGAAATTCTGCTTTCATCGCCCAGCCAGCTGCTAGCACGGCTCGGTCGGGAATTAGCGCAAACAATGCGCGACATTTGTGCTGGACAAGCCCTGGATGTCGATTTCGAAAAACAAGCCCAAGTCACTACCACGCAATATTTAGACATGATTGCTCGTAAAACTGGTCAGCTGCTAGGGTTAGCCTGTCATTTCGGGGCTCTCCTCGCTGGGGTTCCCAAAACCACTGCCGATACACTAAGAGACTTTGGGATAAAATTAGGACAGGCATTCCAAGTACAAGACGATTTACTCGAAATCACCGCTGAGACTGAGCAAATGGGGAAAAGTTTAATAAGCGATATTAGCAGCGGGAAAAAAACTTATCCTGTCATCCTGGTTTTGCAGAGCATGTCGGTTGAAGAGGGACGAAACTGGTTGACTGCCTTGCAGGCGGTAGCGACTGACCGTTCACACATTCGCCATGCTTTTGAAAAGCATAACGCTATTGAAGGCACCCGCTTAATGGCAGAACAGCTTTTCGCGCAGGCTCGTCAGCAGCTAAGCAGCTTGCCCGTCGCGCAGCGCCAGACGCTTGAAGACTTTATTGGTTTAATTGCCAAACGTCAATCCTGAAAATGCTCAAGCAAACCGTAACCATTCATAACCGCTATGGCTTGCACACTCGTCCCGCAACCGTCTTAGTCACAACTGCATCTCAATTTAAATCTGAAGTTTTTATAACTTATCGGGGTATCAGGGTCAATGCCAAAAGCATTTTAGGTGTGTTGGTATTGGCGGTTGAACCTAATGCCGAAGTTATTCTCGAAACCAATGGCAGTGACGAAGCCGAAGCCATGCAAAAATTAGTTGAACTCGTCGAGCATAAATTTTACACGGAAGAGTAAGGTGCAAGTTTTCACAGGAATTTGTCTTTCACCGGGCGTTGCTATCGGACCGGCGTATCGCTTTGTTCGCGACCGCTTTGTCATTCCGGATAAAATCATAACGACAGATGATGTCGAGAGTGAATTAGCACGCTTCAAGTCTGCCATTCTGAAAGCTACGGCAGAATTGGAAGAAATTCGGGCTCTTCTGGCACATCAATTGGATGAAAACCACGCCCGGATGATAGACGCCCAGCTAATGACCTTGACCGATAGTGACCTGCTGAGTATCGTGGAAAACAGCGTCCGCCAGCAACATCACAATATCATCAGGGCATATTACGAAGCCATGAACCAGTATGAAGCCCTGCTAACTGGCAGTGGTCATTCTTATCAGCAACAACGCCTGGTAGATTTGCACGATGTCAAGCGACGCGTTGTGCATCACCTTTCTGTCACAGAAGACTACGGTGCCCCTCAATTAATTGAACCGGCAATTTTCATTAGTGAAAGGATTACACCTTCCGATATCATCAACATTTACCAGCAAAATGCCCTGGGAGTTATTACACAGCAGGGTGGGCGTGATAGTCATGCCGCCATTCTGGCACGCGCTTTTGGGTTACCATATCTTTCGGAAGTAGCTGACCTCGATGTCATTCTGCATAGTCAAGAAATAATTCTTTCGGCTGATGAAGGAAAAATCATCCTAGAGGCGCCGGTCGAGATACGGCGCGAGTATTATCGGCGTGTCCAGACTTTCAATCGCGAACGTCAAATGACTGCCCTGCGTACCCTGAAACCTATCAGTCGCGATAATATTACCGTCAATCTTTTAGCCAATGTCGGATTTCTATCGGAAGTTGAACCGCTGGCGAACACCCTTATTGGTGGTATTGGATTGTTCCGCACCGAATATCTTTGCATCCAGAACAGCGCTATTCCTGATGAAGAAAAGCAATTTGCCACCTATCGCGCCGTGGTCGAAGCTATGCATGGTAAACCGGTGACTTTCCGAACTTTCGATTTCGGCCGCGATAAACTGCTCTCGATTCTGAATTTATCAATCAGTACTCCGAGTACCGCGACCATGCTCGAAGGAGGTATCCGTTTCTGCCTCGCTAATCCCAATCTCCTCCGCACCCAGCTGCGTGCCCTTTTGCGCGCCAGTAATTTTGGCTCGGTGCAAATAATGTTTCCGCTGGTTTTTAACTTTAATGATGTCGTCCAGGCTCTCCAGATTCTCAACGATGTTAAAGGTGAGTTGCATCGCAACGGAATACCCTTTGCGCCCCATTTGCCGGTAGGAATAATGGTTGAAACCGACCAGATTTTGCCCGAATTGACGCGACTGGTGGGGCTTGTGGATTTCTTCAGTATCGGTACCAATGACCTTGCGCTTTATCTATTGAAAACCGACCGCCAGAAAAGTGCATCGAACAGTTATTATGAGCCGAAACTTTTAAATGCTATTGCTCAAATTTTGACTGTAGGTGAATCTTTGCCTCAGTCTGTCACGGTTTGCGGTGAGATGGCGGCAGACCCGCTAGCTGCTTTAGGGCTTCTGGCGCTCGGCGTGCGTTCTTTGAGCGTTAATCCCATTGCTGTTTATCCCTTGGTGCGACTCATTCGCAAATTGTCAATGAAAAAATTGGATTTTTTACGTACTGCACTGCTTCAGGCGCAGACCGCTGCAGAAACTCAAGCGCTGCTAAAAAATTGGTTAGAAAATTCCTTGAAACCCAAATAAGTCCTTGATTTAACCTGATTGATTGAATATATTCTTACTTAGGAAACATGATAAAAGTCATCATCAATAAGATTGCCTATTATCCACCCAGCAAGGGTTATGCTATACTGCTGAAAGATGTTAGGAGTGAACAATTTCTCCCTATCATTATCGGGAATTTTGAAGCTCAAGCCATTGCTCTGGCTCTTGAAGGGACGGCGCTGCCGCGACCTTTGACGCACGACCTCTGCGCTAATATCATGAATGAAGTCGGTCTTAAATTAGAAAAAATTGTGGTGAGCGACCTCATCGAAGGCACCTTTTACGCCAAACTATTCATCACCTTAGCCGACGGGAAAAAGCTGGAAATTGATGCTCGACCTAGTGATGCGATTGCCCTCGCTTTGCGTCTTAAAGCCGAAATCTATGTAGCCGAAAAAGTCATGGAAGAAGCTGGACAATACATCACCTCCGAACAACGTAAAACCACCACCGCTGAAGACAACCTGCCTGAAATACAACAAATGGAACGCCTCTTCGAACTCCAAAACCAGTTGCAAGCAGCAATTGATGAAGAAAACTATGAATTAGCGGCTAAACTACGCGACGAGATTAACGCTATTCAAAAAGATTTAACGATAAACTAAGTGCAACATTTCTATTCCCCACATTGCATTGGTAATAGTATCGTAAAAATTTTACGCTTTCTGCCACAATACGTCAGTTGGTCTATTTATCTATCATATTCCCGCTTAGTTATAGTGCCTAAGCATAAAAGCGAGGTCATCCTCAGGCAAGTAGATTAGGGAGTTCCTATGGCAAATAAAAATGACGACAAAATTCGTCTACTTTTTTGTGGGGTCCGCGGCTCAATCCCCTCTTCGCCAAGCAGCCAGGAATTGGAAGAAAAGCTATTTTGGATTTTAAAAGATGCCCGCAAGTATAATCTGGATGATGATGAAGCGATTCGTGCCTATCTTGATTCTCTACCGCTCCATCGCAAGAGTTTTGTCGGCGGGAATACTTCCTGTGTGTACCTTCGTATCAACGGTAAACATATTGTCCTCGATGCCGGTTCAGGATTGCGACCACTGGGTGAAATGCTGATGAAAGCCGAGTTTGGCAAAGGCAATGGTGAGCTGCACCTATTCCTCAGCCACACCCACTGGGATCATATTATGGGGTTTCCTGCTTTCCTACCGGCTTATCGTTCCGGCAATAAAATTTTTATTTATGGAGTACATAATAGTCTTGAATATCGCTTTAGTACACAGCAGGAGGATGAATTCTTCCCCGTTTCACTCTCGGCTATGGGAGCCAAAATCGAGTTTGTGCAACTACGCAAGGACGAGGACATGACTATCGCCGATATTCGCATTTCCAACCGCATGCTTAACCATCCGGGGGGCTCGTTCGGTTATCGCCTCGATTACAATGGACGCTCTATTGTTTATGCCACTGACTCCGAATATAAAAATCTCGACCAGGACACGCTCCACCGGTATGTGGAATTCTTCCAGAATGCCGATGTTTTAATTTTTGACTCGCAATTCACTATTGAAGAAAGTATTGAGAAGGAAAATTGGGGGCACAGTACCTCTATCCAAGGAGTCAATTTCGCCAAAGAAGCCGGGGTCAAAAGCCTCTTTCTATTTCACCACGATCCAGCTTACTCCGATGCCAAGCTGCAGCAGATTTTAGACGATGCTATCAACTACATTCGGTTGGATGGAGACGCATCAAAGCTTAATATCGTCCTGGCACGCGACGGCTTAGAAATTCTCATCTAATAAATGTTCCCCTGTAGCTTGAATTTCTATATGTCTTTGACTAATTTTTATTTTCTTATGGGAATCGCTATTCAATTTAAGCGAAAAGATTATTTTCCACTAAACGGCTACTTAACCGCGGTTATTCTCTGGACTTACCATTTTGGCTTCAAATAAAGCATCCAATCAATTTCCATCCTTTTAGTGACCACAACTCTAACCCCAAAAAGAAAGGATTGCTTTATGTCCAAAATAAAAGTTATCATTATTGGAGCTGCTGGACGCGATTTCCATAATTTTAATACTTTTTTCCGAGATAATGAACTCTACGAAGTTGTCGCCTTTACCGCTGCTCAAATTCCTGATATTGACGATCGTCGCTATCCTGCCGAATTAGCCGGCAAGCTTTACCCGAATGGTATTCCTATTTTTTCTGAAGAGGAATTACCTGATTTAATCCAAAAGTACGCCATTGACCAGTGTGTTTTCGCTTATAGCGACGTGCCCTATAAAAAAGTGATGAGTCTAAGCGCGGTGGTCAATGCAGCTGGCGCCAGTTTTATGCTGCTTGGTCCGAATGCCACCATGTTAAAAAGCCGCAAACCTCTGATTTCCGTTTGTGCTACCCGCACCGGTTGCGGGAAAAGCCAGACGTCACGCAAGGTTATCGAAATCCTTATGGCCCAGGGTTTAAAAGTCGTCGCTATCCGACATCCTATGCCTTATGGCGACCTGTCCTGCCAGCGCGTCCAGCGGTTTGCGGAATTAGCTGATTTGGAGCGTCATCATTGTACAATTGAAGAGATGGAGGAATACGAACCGCATATCAGCCGTGGTAATGTCATCTACGCCGGTGTGGATTATGCTGATATTTTGAATACTGCCGAAAATGATCCACGGGGATGCGATATTATTCTCTGGGACGGTGGTAATAACGATTTTCCTTTTTATCATTCCGATCTTGCCATTACTGTGGCTGACCCACATCGCCCCGGCGATGAACTCAATTATTATCCAGGTGAAGTCAATCTACGCCGGGCTGATGTGATAGTGATTAATAAAATCGATACAGCTACACCTGAAGGGGTGCAGATTGTCCGGGAAAGCATCGCCAAAGTTAATCCTCGCGCCATCATTGTAGATGCTGCCTCACCTATTCGCGTTGAAAAACCAGAAGTCATTCGAGGCAAGCGCGTTCTCGTGGTAGAAGATGGACCAACTCTGACGCATGGCGAGATGAAAATTGGCGCCGGCACGGTCGCTGCCCGCAAGTTTGGGGCGCGGGAAATCGTTGATCCGCGTCCTTATATCGTCGGTAAATTAGTTGAAACTTTCCAGACTTATCCGGCTATCGGACACCTCCTACCCGCCATGGGCTATGGCCCGCAGCAAATTCACGACTTACAGGAGACAATTGCCAAAATTGACTGTGAGGCAGTTATCATTGGCACACCGATTGACCTTAACCGGGTCATTAAGATAGACAAGCCTACGACGCGCGTTTTTTATGATTTGCAAGAAATTGGCAGTCCGAATCTAAGCGAAATCCTATCAGAATTCATCAACAAACACAACTTGAAATAAGCCATCGAGGAGATTATGCCACGTACCGCCGTCGTAGCACTGGGAGGCAACGCCATTTCTCCCAAAAACGAAAAAGATACCATACCTAACCAATTCGCCAATACCCGTAAAAGTCTCCGGGCGGTAGTCAATCTGGTGCGTAAAGGCTATCACCTTGCCATCACCCACGGCAACGGACCACAGGTCGGCAACGCGCTTCTGAGGGTAGAACTCACCATTGACCGCGCTCCCTTTCTGCCACTCGGTATCTGTGTTGCCGACACAGAGGGTGGAATGGGCTATATGATTGAGCAATCACTACAAAATGCCCTCATTCAGGAAAAAATCCAACGCGCAGTAGTTTCCATCATAACCCAGGTCATCGTGGATGCCAACGACCCATCGATTAACAATCCGACAAAATTTGTCGGCAGCTGGTATAGCAAGGAAGAAATTACCGAACTCGCCCGACGCTTTAACTGGAACATCCGCGAAGACAATCAACGCGGCTGGCGACGCGTCGTGCCCTCTCCTGTTCCGAAGCAAATTATCAACCGTGAGGCTATTAAACACCTGGTAGATTCGGGCACTATTGTAATTGCTGCTGGCGGCGGTGGTATTCCGGTCTATGTGATGGAAAATGGCTTATATGAAGGCTTTGATGCAGTGATTGACAAGGATTTGGCATCGGCGGTTTTAGCACGGGACATCGGGGCTCAGGAACTTTATATTCTGACCGATGTTGACAATGTCAAGATTAATTTTGGGGAACCGGATGAACAGGCGCTGGGGCTGATTCATGCTGCTGAATTACAACGGTATTATCAAGCCGGACAATTTCCAGCTGGTTCAATGGGTCCCAAGGTCAAAGCAGCCCTCGATTTCATCGCCGCCGGTGGTGAAAAAGTGGTTATTACCTCCCTTGAAAAAGCCGTGGCAGGCTTAGATGGCACCTCTGGTACAATTGTTACACCCTAAAATAAAGGAAAGATTATGAGTTTGACCTTAGCTATTCTCAAACCGGATTGCATCGAGCGTCGTCTCGTCGGTGCTGCCATCACACATATCGAAAGTCACGGTTTTAAGATTCGCGCCATCCGTCAGGTGCATTTAACCCGTCAGGAAGCGGCTGCTTTTTATGCTGTGCACCAGGGGAAGGCTTTTTTCGAAGCTTTGCTCGATTTTATGACCTCGGGTCCATGTTTTCCAATAGTTCTGGAACACCCTGATGCGGTAAATTATTTCCGCGAAATCATTGGCGCAACCGATCCAGTTAAAGCGGCAGAAGGCACCTTACGCCACAAATATGCCGAAAATGTGCAAAGAAATATCGTTCATGGCTCTGATTCCGAAGAAAATGCAAAGAAAGAAATTGCATTTTTCTTTCCTACGATTGAAATTATAACGTGATTAATCCTCGGAGGGCGAATATGAATAAAAAACACATTTGCGCATTTATTATTTTCGCAGCGCTCTTAATTGGTTGCGCCAAGAAAGCCCCAATATCTGGCTTCGTCGGCAAACCACTGGAGCTGACTCCCACTTTAAAAGCCCCGGAAGACTCTGTCAATTGTCTTTTTAAGTGGAGTTTCGTTACTAAACCACCCGAAAGTAATATGGATGTCCTTTCTTTCCAGCCTGATAGCCGCAGTTTTACGGTTGCTTTTGTCCCTGATGTAGTTGGAGAATATGAAGTCGAGTTCAGCATGACCACAACCGATGGTAAGGAAAAACTTAAACAAAGCTTCAGGTGTAGCGTAATAGAAGACACCAGTCGTACCGCTCAGGAAACTGCACCACCGCCGGTGACGGTTCCAGCGCCATTACCTCAGTATAGCCGTCCAGCCCCAACGGCTACCGCTCCTGCGCCTGTTTACCAGGCACCGAAGCCAGCTAAACCAAAATCAGCCATTCGCGGTCGTAAAATTCCCAAAGTTGCGGACAAGTACACTATACAAATTTCCTCATGGAAAAGTTATGCTAAAGCTGAGGATGCCCAGCGCAAATTAGCCGCACTTGCCATTGATGCTTATATCCAGAAAGCCTATTTCTCTGAAACGAAAGAAACCTGGTACCGGGTTCGAACGGGCAATTTCGAGTCTTATGAACAGGCACGCGCGGCGATGCAATCTCTCAAGCAAAAGTTCCCTGAAGAAAAATTTTGGATCGATTTTGTCAGAGAAGATCAACAATAATCAATAGGAGGCTATAATGAAAAAATTACACTTCGATGTTCGCGATATTTTCGCCACCCCTCGCTTAGCCCTCAGCGGCAAAAAAATCTGGGTGCAATTCGTGGGATTGGCAATTGGTTGGGCAATTTACACCATCTTGACCTATCTGGGATTGATATTAAATGGTCAACCACTGGTCGAAGTCTGGCGCACCCATCATTTCTTCCCCTGCCTATGGATGGTGGGCTTGCCGGTTGCCTGGTACGCCTGGCTACCCAGTCTGCTGGGCATGCTCATCTGGGTGATTCTATTTCTATTAGCCTCGGCAGCAGTAGCACGCATCACTTATAAACAGCTAAAAGGCGATGAATTCTTTTCTTCAGGTGACAGTTTCAAGTATATCAAGAAACATGGCATCGCGGTTATCATGGGGCCCGTTTCCATTCTACTAATAATGGCTTTCTTTATCGTTATGGCATTCATTGCTGCCTGGATAGCCAAATGGCCTGTGCTTGATATCATCTTCCTTGGCTTACCCTACTTGCTCTATTTCGTCGTAGCGACTTTCGTGGTCTATACCGCGGTAGTCTTTGTGGTTTCTCTAATTCTGGCGCCCGCTATTGTCGGCACCTCCGAAGAAGACACCATGGAAACGGTCTTTCAGAGCTATTCGACGCTTTGGGGACAACCCTGGCGGCTGGTGATTTATGAGTCCTTAGTTGGGATTTTGACTCTTGTCGCCACTTTCGTTTATGGCTGGGCTCTTATTCTGGGCTACAAGTTTTTCAATCTTGTTTTTGATGCCAGCTGGCTAATGGACGGTAAAATGACCCGCATCGTGGATAAGGCGATGAGCTATATTTACGGCGCCAATTCGAATATCACTGGTTTTATTAATCAATTTTTCCAAACCTGCAGTTATCGCACTTTACTGCCCGCTGAACCAACCTCCTGTCTGACAACGACTGAATATATCACCGCCGTTCTTGTTGGAATTGCTCTTTTAGTAATTGCGGGTTCTGTCGTTTCCTACCTGCTGACGAATTTCAGTGTCGGTCAGGCACTCATTTATATTATCCTTCGCAAGAAAAAAGACGATGAAAACCTCATAGAGCGCAAAGACGAAGACGAATTGAAAGAAGAAGAAGAGAAAAAGAAAGAGGAGGAAGCCAAGACCACCGAAACTGCGGAAGGCGAAACCACTGCTTCAACCGAATCGGCTCCCGCCGAGCCATCCCCGGAAAATCCCGCTAATTAATCCCCTCAGATTAAATACTAAAAAGGGGCACCTATTCAAGTGCCCCTTTTTCTATTACTACATTTAAGCCTCAGGAAATTCTTGTTAAAAACTCACTGGTCAGCTGGCGACAGAGAAATCGGCGGTAGTCTGCCGTTGAGCGCTGGTCATTGATCGGCTGCACCATTTCCGTCACTTCTGCTAAAAGAGATTCTTTATCACCCTTACTGAATCGAGCCTCGGCGGCCAGAGCTCGCATTACGGTCGGCCCGACAGCACCGTAAGCCAAGCGAATCGTTTTGTCCTCAGGCAGATACAAGCCGCAGAAGGATACTTTACTTAAAGCGAGGGCTCGGCGGGTACCAATTTTACGGTAATAATAGATATAGTTTTCCGGAACATGCCACTCGATCTGGATCAGAATTTCACCAGTCTGTAGCGCAGAACGCTTAGGACCCAGAATAAAATCGGCTAACCCCACCCGGCGTTTTCCGTGGATCGATTGCAGGATTACGACGGCGTCGGCAGCATAAAGAGGCGGCAAGGTATCCGCTGCCGGTGAAGCATTGACAATATTGCCGCCAAAAGTAGCCTTATTACGAATCGAGGGCGAAGCCAGCTGCCTAACCGCTTCGGTTAGCGGAGGGAAAAAATCGGCGCCCTGCTGCAAAAAGCGGCTGAAGGTGACGCCTGCTCCCAGCCGAACGGTGTTACCGAGCCGCTCAATCGTCTGCAGTTCGGGCAAACCAGCAATATTGATCAAGGCTTTGACTTTATCATTTGGGTCTCGCAATTGCACTAGCAGATCAGTACCACCAGCCAGGAGGGCTGAATCTGGTAACTCCTGGCACAGAGCAAGTGCTTCGCTCAAGTTAGAGGGAGCATAGAACGGTATCTTCTCGTACCACATAAGTTCGCTCACCCTCTCCCATGTTGGTCTGCTGCCACCTGAACGGCCTTGATCACTTTTTGATAACCGGTACAACGACACAGGTTACCTGCCAGTGCCTGCTGAATTTCTTCCCGATTGGGCCTGGGATTCCTTTGGAGAAGCGCATAGGTAGCTATAATTAAACCAGGTGTGCAGAAACCGCATTGAATAGCGCCCACATCGACAAAAGCTTGCTGGATTACCTGGGCGTCAAGCCCTTCAATTGTGGTCACCTCCTGCCCTGCGCATTGACCCAACAGAACCAGGCAGGAGTTAACTATCTCTCCATTGAGTAAGACCAGACAGGCACCACATTCACCTTCGCCACAGCCCTCCTTGGTGCCGGTCAATCCAAGTTCCCGCCGCAGAAAATCTAACAGGCGTGTAGTAGGTGCCGAGCGGGGCGAATACCATTGACCATTGACTTTTAGACGCAAGCCAATTGGCTCAGAGGACTTTTTGGGGTTGTTGATGGTCTCCTGGTGCATAGAATTCTGCTAACTCCTGTCTTCTGTATGGGTGTGTAACTGGCGATATATTTTCTCGGGTGTCAGAGGAATTTCGAAGAATTCGGTACCGAGGGCATTTTCCACCGCGCCTACGTAGGCAGGGGCTATGCCGACAAACGGAATCTCACCGACGCCCTTGGCTCCGTATGGACCCAGAGAATATGGTTCCTCGAGAATAATGGGTTCAATTTCCGGTGTATCCAGAATAGTGGGAATCAAATAGTCGGTCAGGGTTACCTGCTGTAGCTGCCCTTGGTGGCTAACTAAATTTTCGAGACTGGCATAACCCAACCCCTGCAAAGAGCCACCCTCTATCTGCCCTTCGACTAAAATCGGGTTGATGGCTTTGCCGATTTCATGGGCGGCGGTGAGTTTGGTAACCGTCACTTCATAAGTCAGCAATTCGACCTCCACTTCAACCACCACGGCGCCCCAGGAGTAAACGGGATAAGCATCACCCACGAAACGCTCTTCATCCCAAACCACATCTGGTGGAACCCGGTAGTGACGGGTAGCGCTGATGTGTTCATCAGGATTTAGCTTCTGTGCTGCGACTCCCGCAAAATTGGCCGCTTCTGCTGCCATTCCAATCTGTTGCTTCAAATCTAGGCAGCACTGATAAATCAGACCACCAACAATCATGGTCGTGCGCGAAGCTACGGTCGGGCCGGAGTTTGGAACCTCAGCGGTGTTCGGCCCGAGGATATGCGTCCTCTCCAGTGGGATACATAGCGCTTCAGCGCCGACCTGGCGCAGTACGGTTGCCATCCCTTGCCCCATTTCCACATTGGCGATGCGGATTACCAGACCGACAGAAGGTAGATAATCGACAGTAGCCGTCGCCTTGATCAGTTCCTCTCCTTTGCCGGTGAAGCCACAACCATGGAAGAAGGCGGCTAAACCTATGCCTTTCCTTTTGCCTGTCTGAGAGTTCTGTTGTCTGTAGTTCCAGTATTTCTGGACGAAATCGGTCTTATTAACTACCGCATCCAAAGCCTTTTCCACCCCAACCGATTCCTTCAAAACCTGACCGGTAGCCGTTGCATCACCTTCCCGTAAAAGATTGATTTTACGCAGCTGATACGGATCGATGCCCAGCCTATAGGCGGCATGGTTCATCTGCTGCTCGATGGCAAAAAACGCTTGCGGTGCCCCAAAACCACGAAAGGCTCCAGTTGGTACTTGATTAGTTGCCACCGCTCGTGCCTGCAGATTAATATTTGCCCAGCGATAGACACCAGGGGCAGAGAGCGCGCTGCGGGCTAACACTACCTGTGAGAGAGTACTGTGTGCTCCTCCATCTAAAACAATATCCACGGCAAGCGCCGTCAGACGTTTCTGTTGATCAAAGGCGATGCGGTGAATTGTACGCGATGGATGCCGCTTGGTGGTACAAAGAATATCTTCATGGCGGTCGTAAATCATTTTAACCGGTTTGCCAGTTTTTAAAGCCAGCAAAGCAACATGACCTGCCAGTAGCGATGGAAAGTCCTCTTTCCCGCCAAAGGCACCGCCGGTAACGGCTTGTTCCACGACTATCATTTCCGGTGGCAGATTCAGCGGCGGAGCAATCCCTTTTTGAATATAAAAGGGACATTGCATTGAACCGATAATTTTCACTCCCGATTGGTACGGAAAAGCCAGCATGCCCTGTGTTTCTAAATAAGCGTGTTCCTGATAACCGGTTCGATAAGTGCCACTAATCACCGTAGGACTGGTAGCGAATGCCTGCGCCGGATTACCTTTAATATAGGCATAGCTTTTAAAAACATTGTCCTGTCCAAAAATAGGCGGCTTGTTGCCAACCAGCGATTCTTCCAGATTATCAATGGAAGGTATTTCCTGATATTCAATCTGAACCTGATTAGCCAATTCCTTCAAAATTTCCATATCAGGACCGGCTAATAGGGCTATCGGTTCACCGATGTAATTCACCACCTGTTCCGCCAGCAGCGGCTGGTCGGTGTTGAATAGGGCAACATAATTTTTCCCGGGAATATCCTTAGCAGTCACGCCAACCACATCAGCTGGCAGAGCAGGGAACTGAATGCTGATAATTTTAGCTCGTTGTCTTGTCGAACGAATGGTGTAGCCATAGAGCATACCCGGCATGGTGAGATCGTCAACGTAACGCGCCCGCCCACAAATTTTATCAAGAGCGTCAACGCGGGCAATAGGTTTACCAACGTACTGCAGAGAAGTTTTATTCGCCTTCTGCATGTTTTAAAGATAATTAATTCTTATTAATATTGCACCAAAAAGTTAGTCGAGCTGTTTTAAACTAAGTTACGCAAGGAATCCACCGGCGTGTGGTGATAGACTCCGATAATTTCTCCCAAAATGGCAACGGCAATTTCTGCCGCGGTCTGCGCGCCAATTTTTAACCCAATTGGAGCATATAGACAGTCAGGAATGGCAATTTTTTCGGATTGGAGCCGCTGGCGGGTCGCGCGGACTTTATTGACAGAGCCGATGAGCCCGATATACTCAAAGGATTTGCCGCAGGTTAGAATCTGTTTCAAGACTGAGTAATCAAAGACATGATTATAGGTCATGATGGCAACATAAGCGTTACTTGCAGGAAAAGTATCAACCGTTAGATGCTCAAGGTCGCAGTGGATAAACTCTCCGTCGGGAAAAAGACCATGCAGGTTTGCTCGACTATCATAGACCTTTACCCGAAACCCAAGTAATTTCGCCATTTGCGCTAACGCCTGCCCGCAATGTCCACCGCCAAAAATGAGTAAGGTGCGAGCAGGTGGCTGATATTCAAAAAACAGACTAACGGAACCGCCGCATCCCATTCCAAGCTCGTCTAAATTGTAATGCTTTAATTCCGATTTTTCGCTGGCAAGTAGCTCTGCAGCATAATCAATCGCTGCTGCCTCAAGATCACCGCCCCCAACAGTTCCAAAGGTCGTCTTATCAGGTAAAACTATCATTTTAAACCCGACTTTCCCCGGCACAGCGCCAGCACTGTCCACTACAGTAACAAGCATGCAGGCTTTGCCTTCGGCAGATAACTGACTGACTTTATCAAAGAGGTCATTCATTGTTTCATCCTTTACTTGATAAATGAGTTTGCACTCTGGCATTTTACGAAGATAACCTCTGCGAGTCAAGCTATTCTTATCTTTGTTATGGAGTACGGCAACAGTGTTGCCGTTTTTCAAGCAATGCTATTGCGTCAATAACATCGACGCATTCCGAGATAATCTTCCGGAGTAGCGAACTCGGTTAAAACGTAGAATTGAACACCTAACTTAAATTTTAATACGAGTTTTTAGCGAAACTGGTTTTTAATTATGGAATACGGCAACAGTGTTGCCTTTTTTCAAGCAATGCTATTGCGTCAATAACATCGACGCATTCGTAGATAATCTTCCGGAGTATCTAAATCGGTTAAAATACTTTTATCATTCACTTCAACAAGCCGCTTCTCGAACCGATTGAGAATCGTTTTGAGATTGACGGTCGGGTCATTCTCGTCGGCGATTAAGATCACCTGGCGAACTTTTTCGTTCAACAGAATCGGATGCCCGGCCTTGCCTTTAAATGATGGCTGGACGACATCCGCCGGGTCATCAGCAAGTAATTTTTGATAAACTGTGGCGAATACCTGCGGCTGGTCACCGAGTGCAATGAAGCAGCGCGGCGTCCGCACCTGTGCGACGCCGACTTTTACCGATGAGAACATGCCTTTCTCGTAATATTTGTTTTCAGCGAATACAACCCGCGTGTCCCATTTTTTCAAGCCAACAATCAATTGCGCCTGATAACCGACAACGACGATGACTCTAACAGATACCGTCAGCGCCGTGTCAACAACCGTTTCAATTATTGTGGATTTACCGAATGGCAGGAGCGGTTTGAACGCCCCCATGCGGGAGGAAAACCCGGCGGCGAGGACGACGGTGTCGGTAGTATTAGCCACAGATGAACACGGATTTACATAGATGGTTTTTATTGCTTGGATAATTTTTCATTTCAAAAAATAGGTCGTCTATTAATAGAAAAATATTAGTGCTTATTCGCATTCATTCGCGGTTCCTCAACACTCATTCGTGTCCCCTCGTGATTCAACACATCTTTAGGCGAAACTGGTTCAGGCAGAGCAACCGCTTTCTCTACCGCGGCCAAGTCTTTGAAGCCAATGCCGGTTAGTAGCACGACAATTTTTTGGCTTCTATCCAGGCTGTCGCGGTCTTTGAGTAGTCCAGCCCACGCCGCTGCAGCGGCTGGTTCGACGAAAACGCCTGTTTCATAGCATAATTGCAGTTGCGCATTTATAATTTCTTTATCTGTCACCTCCGTTGCCCAGCCGTGACAGGCGCGCATGAATTTCACTGCCATTCTACCGTTGGCGGGCGAGGCAACTGAAATCGAATCAGCAGCAGTTTCGGCGCGCTCAATTGATAGCATTTTACCGGTCTGAAAGGCGCGGACAATGGCATTCGAGCCGACTGCCTGGACGCCTACAATCTGCGGAATTTTGTCAATCAATCCAGCCGTCTGCAACTCAGCAAAGCCCTTGTAAACGCCGGCATAAATAACCCCATCGCCGACCGGTACATAAATGATATCCGGCGCAGTGTGATTCAATTGGTTGAAAATTTCGATAGCAACGGTCTTTTTACCCTCAATAGTCATGGGATTATAAGCCGTATTGCGGTTTATGCCGCCATATTGCCTGGTGTATTCAATGGACAATTTAAAAGCGTCGTCGTAAGTGCCTTGAATCGGGATGACATTCGCCCCGTACAATACCGACTGCAAGAGTTTGGCTTTTGGAGCGGTTGCCGGGACAAAGAGATTCACTTTTAAGCCCAATGCGGCTCCAGCGCAAGCCATGGCAGAACCGGCATTACCAGTCGAAGCCAGCGTAATCATTTTTTCTCCGAAATAAAAAGCCTGGGCAGCTACCAGTTGCGAAGCCCGATCTTTTAGCGAACCAGACGGATTGGCGCCGTCATTTTTCAGGTAGAGACGGGCAAACCCCAGGCGTTCTTGCAGGCGCACCGGCGCAATGAGAGGAGTATTTCCGACAGGATATGCCTCGGACTGGATTAATGGGTAAGGTAAAAAATCCTCAGCGATTACAGTCTGTTTTTGCTTAAGACTCTTTAAATAGGAAACATCAATTATCGTCTCCAATACCCCTTTTTTAAATTCCCCCGCCGGAGTCGTCACCGCGCAGTGCAAGCAAAGGTAAATTATCTTATCCGGAGGATATTCTCGACTACAGTCAGTGCAGCGATAGAAAAAATCCATATTGCCCTCGGTCTTAAAACTTATTCTTATTTTAGGTATATTATTAGAAAATGTCAGGGATATTTTTTACGATAGATACAAACTTAATCTCAATCTCAATCTTAACTCCTCACTCTCCTTTACCATGCTTTATCACGCGGCCCTGCACCATAAAAATGACGTCCTCGCAGATATTGGTCGAGAGGTCAGCCACACGTTCTAATTTGCGAGTAATGTCCATTAATCGCAGGGTACGCTCGATAGTCGTGGGGTCTTTTAACATAATCTGAGTTAATTCGGCAATAATGCTATTACGAAGTTCATCGACAAAATTATCGCGCCCACAAATGTGTTTGGCGCTTTCTGAGTCTTCGTCAATAAAAGCATTGATGCTATCCTTGAGCATGGCAATCGCGGCTTCAGCTAATTGCGGTAAATCAATAAGTGCTTTGACGGGTGGGCGTTCAATCAGATAAAGGGCGCTTTTACAGATACTGACCGCGCCATCGCCAAGTCGTTCAAAATCGCTACCCATTTTCAAAATCATCAGGATAGTACGCAGATCACGCGCCCGCGGTTGAAATTGGGCGATAGTATTGATGCATTGTTCATCGATGCGAATATCGAATTCGTTAGCGAGCAGTTCGTCCGTTACGATGACTTCGCGCAGGATTTTTTCATCGCGCTGCAAGAGACCTTTCACACTTTTCTCAATCATAGTTTCGACCAGCGCCGCAAATTCGACGATGTCGCGTTTGAGTCCTTTGATTTTTAACTCGAGCATTTATCTTCTCCATTCAAAATTTGCGTTTAATTGCATTGATTATCCGAATTTGCCGGTGATATATTCTTCGGTACGTTTGTCACGGGGAACAGTAAATATTTTCTCGGTGCGGTCGAATTCGATTAATTCACCCATGTACATAAATGCCGTGTAATCGGAGACCCGCGCCGCCTGCTGCATGTTGTGAGTAACAATCACGATAGTGTATTTTTGTTTAAGATTCTCGATCAATTCTTCGATGCGATTGGTAGAAATTGGATCGAGGCTGGCACAGGGTTCATCAAATAGAATTACCTCTGGTTCGACTGTTAGACAGCGCGCGATACACAAGCGTTGCTGCTGGCCCCCCGATAGACGCAAAGCGCTTTCATTAAAGCGATCTTTGACCTCGTTCCACAGGGCGGCTTCTTCTAAGGATTTAATAACGCGCTCTTCGATATAATGACGGTCTCTAATGCCGTTTACTTTCAAGCCATAACTGAGGTTTTCGAAGATGCTCTTGGGAAAGGGATTTGGTTTCTGGAAGACCATACCGACTTTGCGTCGAATAGCGACCACATCGACATCAGGGTCATATATATTTACGCCGTCAAGCAGAATTTTACCTTCGAAATGGGTATTGGGAATGAGTTCGTTCATGCGGTTCAGAAGACGAATAAAAGTTGATTTGCCGCAGCCGGATGGTCCAATAATAGCAGTGACCTTATTTTCGAATATCGGGAGATTGATGTCTTTCAGGGCGAGCTTGTCGCCATAAAAGAAGCGCACCTCCTCCGCCCTTATCCTCACATTATCATACTGTTCCATATTGCCTCTGTCGCTGTCGCAATATGATGGCAATTGCTGAAATTAATAACACTAATATTAGTAAAATGAGGGCACACCCGTAGGCAATTGCCGTCTGGCGTTCGGGAAAAGTGCCCTCAGTCATCAAGGCATAAATATGATAAGGCAGAGCCATTACTTGGTCGAAAATTGAACCGGGAAAGCCGCGTGTGTAAAAGGTCGCTGCAGTAAACATAATCGGAGCTGTTTCCCCTGCCGCGCGTCCCACGCTGAGAATGACGCCGGTCATGATGCCCGGCAGTGCTGTAGGCAAGACGGTCTTGCGAATCGTCTGCCATTGGGTCGCGCCCAGGGCTAAAGAGGCTTCCCGCAAAGATTGGGGTACCGCCAGCAGTGCTTCTTGAGTAGCCGATATAATCCCCGGTAATATCATAATACCAAGCGTCAAACTGCCGGAGAGAATCGAAACACCAAATCCCAAAAACCGCACAAAAACTGCCAACCCGAATAAGCCAAATACCACCGACGGCACACCCGCCAGATTATTAATACTCAAACGAATGATGTTAATGACGATACTTTTGGGATAATATTCAACTAAGTAAATCGCACATGCTAAACCAATTGGCAGAGCAAAAATTATCGCACCGATGGTCAAATAAAATGTGCCTACCAGCGCGGGAGCGATACCGCCCTGGGTCATTGCCCGCCTGGGCACCTGGGTTAAAAATTCCCAGCTAATTACATGAATTCCCCTGGCAATAATAAAATATAGGATCAATCCAAGGACTAATAGTATAAAAACCATCGTGAGAGACAGGAACATAAAACCGAGCCATTGCACCTGATTCTTATTCATCAACGGTCTAATCCCAATTTTAGGCGGTAGCGACGACCAATAACTTCCGCTATTAGATTAAAAACTAAGGTCGTCAGGAAGAGTACCAAGCCAATCGCAAAGAGCGCATGATAGTGAGTACTGCCGATTACCGCTTCTCCCATTTCCGCCGCGATAGTAGCGGTCATCGGTCTAAGTGGTTCCAGCATACTTTTGGGAATGACAGCTGCGCCGCCCGCCACCATTAAGACCGTCATGGTTTCTCCGACAATCCGGCTCATGCCCAGGATAATTGCCGTAGAGATGCCCGAACCAGCCGCAGGCAAGGTAACTCTGGTAATTGTTTGCCAGCGATTCGCGCCAAGGGCAAATGAGGCTTCTCGAAAACTCCTGGGCACAAAACTGAGCGCATCTTCTGCCAGACTACAGACTATTGGAACCGCCATGATACCCAGAATTAAACTCGCCGTTAGAGCGCACAAACCGGTTGGAATTCTCAAAAGATTCTGCAAAAATGGTGCAACCACCACCATCCCGAAAAAACCATAGATAATTGAAGGAATGCTGGCTAAAATTTCAATGGTCGGTTTAAGAATCGCCCTCAAGCGGGGATTGGCAATCTCATGCAAGTACAAAGCGGCGCCCACGCCAAGGGGAATGCAGACCAGCATGGCGCCAACCGTGACCCAGAGCGTTCCCAAAATCAGAGGCAAGATACCAAACTCGGCGGGTTCATGAGTCGGATACCAAAAGGCGCCGGTGATAAATTTCATCAGCGAAACACTACTGAAAATCGGCAGCCCTTCTTTAAACAGGATAATAATGATTCCCAGCAGGAAAATCAAGGATGAGAACGCCAGCACCGCAAAGATTGTTTTATACAATTTTTCTCGGCTGACTCTCGTCCTTGAGACCTGAAGAACGCTTTTCATCTCGGCACTTCCCTGCCAACCAGTTTATTTTAAGCCTACGAATCCGGCTTCAGTCACTATCTGCTGTCCTTCTTTGCTCAGGACGAAGTCCAGATAACGCTTGACCTCGCCAGTCGGTTTGCCATTCGTATACATAAAAAGTGGACGGGAAAAGGGATAAGTTTTAGCAAGAATTGTCTGGCGAGTACAGGCAACATCATTTACTGTAATCACTTTGACATGAGGCGTGACATAACCCAGACCAACATAACCGATACCGCCCGGTGTTCTCTCGACCGCCATCACCACGGCTTTATTGGAAGCATTCAGGAGCGCATCCTTGCGCACTTTTTCACCATCCAGTGCCAGATTATTGAAGGCTTCATAGGTCCCACTGGCAACATCGCGTGAAATGACGACGATTTTCTGATCGGCTCCTTTTAATTCTTTCCAGTTCGATATTTTACCGGTATAGATTTTCTTGATTTCTTCTTTGGAAAGATTATCGATTCTATTTGAGGGATGCAAAATTATGGCAATGCCATCCATAGCTACTACATGGGCGGTCGGGTTGACCCCTTTACTAATGGCATCCTTTATCTCAGAGTCCTTCATCGCCCGCGAAGCAGTAGCGATATCGCAGGTTTTTTCAATGAGCGAAGCAATACCGACGCCCGAGCCACCACCCTGGACGCTAATAGTGACATGCGGATTGATGTTCATAAACTGTTCCGCTGTCATTTGCGCAACAGGCAGAACTGTCGTTGAGCCTTCCATGCGGATTTTGGCTTTTTCAGCAGCATGCAGCCCAAGGCTGATTAGCAGACTAAGCATGATGATTTTGGTTGTGTTTTTCATTTTTGGTTCCTCTCTTTGTTAGAATTTGAATTGAATGTCCATCTGCCACAGGGTTTCTGGCACAATAGTACCTCTCAGGTTTTCAATTATATAGTAGTCAAACCCGATGACTACATTTTTTGTTAAGCAATATTGCAAAATGAGTTCGTGACCTTTTATGTCAGTCTTTCCAGAATAGGTATCGGAATCTGGTAAAAAGTCAAGCCAGGCATCTTTTTCCAGTTTGCGATATTGATACTTAATCTGCCAATTGCCCCTGTCAGACACTTTCACACTACCCACTACAGCGCCAAAAGCCATGCCTTTATCGGCTGTATCAGCTTTTGCCTGGACATTGGTGTTATATTCGCCGAAAATTCCGATATAGGGAAATATTTTGTCAAAAATTTCAGCGTATACGGCAACGGAAAGGCTATTATAACCGTTGGCAAGATATTTTATACTGCCCACTTTGTAATAAGAATTGCTCCATTTGGCATGGTCAAAACTCATATTCCTGGTCTTATTGAAATTGTAATAGGTCAGAGCCGTTTTGAAACGGTATAAACCCTCTCGGGCTAAGGCTATCCCCGGCTGAAGAACGAATAGACGCGGGTTATCCTTAATGACATTTTTAACCTTACCCATTTCATCTAAGACATACAGGCCACTATTAATATAGAATCGTTTAGTTTTGATCAGACCAGCGATACCTTCCAGGGTAATATCCGTGTCCCACATATAGTCGGTAGGAGCCCAGATGGCGCGGTCGTTGTAGAATTTTCCACCTAAGATGGTTACATATTGCGGAAAGTTATACTCGCCATAAGCGTAGTCCAGCATGATGGTCTTGGTTTCAAACGAGTTTTCCAAAGTTTGATTGGTCGAACGCGGATCATTGCTGCCACTTGCTAAACCAAAGCCGATCTTGAAGCCCTGAGCTACATCAGCTTCACCACTTAACCGAAAGCGAATCCGCTGGCGCGTCCTCGCCAAAGAATCACCGTCGAATTTCTCCCACTGGTTGCGGAAACGGAAGTCACCTTTGATGCCCAGTTTTTGAATCCAGTTCGGTAAAGTGGCTACCTGACCTTTCGCCAGCTCTTTGCGCATTTCCTCTTCGGTCAGCGTCAGAATCTCCTGCGCCCGACCAGGATCGATAATCCCTTTCGCCACCAATTCCTGAACCAGTAAATCCAGTTCACCCGCCCAAATCTGACTGATTGCTACCAACAACAGAAGGATTAAGCCGATTAGCAATTTCGTTCTGTTGTGCATTTTTTCCTCCCTTGTCTTTTGCTTTATTATTCCAAAAAATTTTCACGCTGATAATTAATCAACTAAAATCAAGATAAAATAAACGGTCGGTTAATTTTTAGTTAATTTTTGCAGTGGGGATGAATTAGAGAGTTACTCTAAATCAGAATGCGGAAGATTGCGGGATAATGATTTGGAAACGACTCCCCTGTCCGGCGACACTCTCGACTTTAATTTCGCCGCCGTGCAAAAGGATGATATGCTTGGCAATCGCTAAGCCTAAGCCCGTGCCACCCTGACGCCGTGAACGCGACTTGTCCACGACATAAAAACGCTCGAAAATGCGTCCAATGTGTTCGGCCGGAATACCAATCCCGCTATCGGCAATTTCGATCACTGCTTGATTATCAGCGCGCCAGGCATGGATGGCAACGAACCCTTTTTCAGTGTATTTAACGGCATTGTCAATCAGGTTAATCAGGACTTGCTGAAATTTCAGGGGATCGACCCGTAAAACGCACAATTCTGGAGCAATATTAATCTTTAACTCGAGTCCCTTCTCGGCGATGCGGTGTTCAAATATTTTGACAGTATCGTTCACTAACTGATTTATATCAACTTCTTCAACCGCAAGCTGGTTCTTATCTTCAACCGCTGACAATAGCAACAGGTCATTGACGATGTTTATTAGACGCTCGGTATGGCGTGCAATGATGACGAGGTATTGCTTTTCTATTTTGGGATATTCTTCTTGCAGGGTTTCCACAAAGCCTTTAATTGCTGTCAACGGCGTGCGCAATTCATGGGAGACATTAACCACGAAATCCTTTTTTAGCTTTTGCACGTTTTTGACGGCAGTAATATCTGACAGAATCATGACCGTCTCGCCGGTAATTGGCAGATAACTTGCACTGCACAGATAGGCTTTTAAATTAAACTCAAATTCTGCGGTTGTACCAGTTTTCTCTTGCTGGACTTTTTTAATGAAATCCATAACTTCCGGGGTGTGAAAAATTTCCCAGTAGTACCGGTTCTCGATTGCCTGGCTTGCGATGCTCGTTTTAAATAAATCATTTGCCAAAATAACGCGACCGTCTGGTGCGATAACAATAAGGCTGGAGGGTACCGCATTAATAATAGTCTGGAGTCGGTCACGCTCAATCTCGACTGTATCAAAAAGGTCCTTGAGTTCCGCCGTCATCTGGTTAAAGCTTTCCGCTAATTGCGCAAATTCATCGTCAGTTGGAAGAAAAACCTTAGTTTCGAGCTTGCCCTGCTGCACGCGTTGGGCAGCGGTGATTAATTGCCCGACGGGCTGTTTTATGCTATGAGAAAAATACCAGAGGGCGATGGCTATCAAAGTCAGAGCAACCAGGATAACCAAGCTAATGCGTTTGAGCAAAAGGATAAGGAGGTTGTGCACCTCCCGCATCGCCATACTGGTGCGAATCACGGCTGTAATTGAACCGCGATCAATCACGGGTGAAGCGACATACAGTAAATTTTTTTCAACAGTGGTGCTGAAGCGTACGGCAGTACCCACTCGACCATGCAAGGCATCTTGCACCTCGGGACGATAACGATGATCATTCATTGTTTGGGGCTCTTTTTCGGAATCGGCTAATACTCGCCCTGAAGTATCAATTACCGTTATCCGGATTTGCAACTCACTGGCTGTTTTTTTCACCAGACGATTCAAATCAGCAAAATTTTTGCTGACAATAGCTGGTTGGCATAAGGAGGTCAGCGTCTTATTGGTTCGACTCAAATCATCATAATAGAGGCGCAGGAAAGATTGTCTGGTAGCTTGATAGAAGAATAGAACAATAAAAAAGAAGAGTAAGACAACAATGATAAATAGTCCCCCGAAAATCCGACCTACGAGTGATTTCTTCATGTATCCAGTTTATATCCAAAACCGCGAACGTTTTTAATGTTTGAACCGTATGCTCCCAGTTTGGTGCGCAGGTTTTTGATATGTACATCAATGGTGCGGGCAATTACGATTTTATCCTCGCCCCAAAGCTGATCGAGCAATTGCTGACGCGAGAAGACATGTCCCGGCTTCTCAGCCAGAATCGAGAGCAGTTTAAATTCAGTAGCAGTCAGATTGACTGGCTCGGCATCTATGGTCACGGCGTGTTTCTGGCGATTAATGTGCAGTCTGGCTCCAATGTGCAATTCCTCATGCTCCGCGGAGCGATGGCTACGCCGCAAGACCGCCTTGACTCGCGCCATCAGTTCTCGCGGTGAAAAGGGCTTAGTAACATAATCGTCAGCACCGATTTCTAAGCCAAGCACTCTATCGAATTCCTCGGTACGGGCAGTCAGAATAATAATCGGAATCACTGCGTAAGTGGAATTTTGCTTGAGCATTTTGCATA
Source organism: Fidelibacterota bacterium UBA2242 (assembly GCA_002347855.1). Lineage (GTDB taxonomy): Bacteria > Fidelibacterota > UBA2242 > UBA2242 > UBA2242 > UBA2242. The sequence continues at coordinate 262,354 of DDYE01000002.1, read as the reverse complement.
TCTCTATACCATCAATATCTGGTAGCATGAGGTCAAGAATAATGAGGTCTGGTCGCTCTTTTTTTAGCGATTCCAAAAATGGAGTGGGGTCGGAAAAGGCGTTGGTACGATACCCGGCTTTTTGTAAATGGAAAGTCACCAATTGTAAAATATCGAGTTCGTCATCAACGACTGCGATTAATTTTTTCACCTGATTAATGTAATCAAATCCGAATAATAATTAAAGATTGAAAAAACCATGGCAAAAAGGGGATCGGTTGATTAGTATATCATCACCAACATGAGAAAGTAATGGGTTATTTTTAAAAAAGAAAGGGGTGCAGCTACCGTTTTGTATTCACGAAGTCCTGACAGAGTCGGGATTTATCATTGATTTAGCGGGCGAAATTATGTAAATTTGGTTGATTTTTAGGTAATGAGTTGGCAGATTTTAATAAAAAGTTTAAGTCTTACACCCAAATCTACTCAACATAAATTTTTGAAGAAGGCATATTTTCAGTGTTTCTGATGGTTAATGAATTAATTTTAAGGGAATCTCTTGCGATCGGAAATAACTGATCCATATCATAACATTGAAGATCTGGAACTCGATAAAAGTCTACGTCCTTCAGCATTTGCTGAATTTGTAGGACAGTCTAATGTCGTTGCTAACCTGAAACTTTCTATCTCAGCGGCACGAGAGCGGGGTGAGGCGCTCGATCATGTCCTTTTATTTGGACCGCCAGGTCTGGGCAAGACCACCTTAGCATATATTGTGGCAAAGGAGTTGGGAGTCAACATCCGCACCAGCTCCGGTCCCGTGTTAGAAAAAGCCGGTGATTTAGCCGGCATTTTGACCAATCTTGCCGAACGTGATGTTTTTTTCATTGATGAAATCCACCGGCTGAATAACGTGGTCGAAGAGTATTTGTATTCGGCGATGGAAGACTTTCACATTGATATCATGATTGATAAAGGTCCGAGCGCTCGTAGCATTCAATTGAATCTGGCACCTTTTACCCTGGTAGGAGCCACGACCCGTCTGGGGCACTTGACCTCACCTCTGCGTGACCGTTTCGGGCTAATTTTGCGGATGGATTATTATTCTCCTGATGAGCTATACCAAATCCTGCAGCGCAGTGCTCGTATTCTGAATATTGAATTGACTCCTGATGGAGCCCTGGAAATTGCCCGCCGCTCGCGTGGAACTCCACGGATTGCCAACCGCATTTTAAGACGCACACGCGACTATGCGCAAGTCAAGGCAAATGGTATTATTGATAAAACCGTGGCTGACGCCGCCTTGCGTCTCTTAGAAATTGATGGTTATGGCTTAGATGCGATGGATCGAATGATCTTAAAAACAATCATTGAGAAATTCGATGGGGGACCGGTTGGACTCAACAATCTATCCGTAGCTGTAGCTGAAGAAGCCGAAACGATTGAAGATGTTTATGAGCCATATTTGATTCAACAGGGGTTGCTCCAGCGGACAGCCCGAGGGCGCCAGGCAACGTCTGAGACCTATCGTTATTTTAATAAGACCAAAATAGATCGTCAACAAGGTTTGTTTTAAAAAGGAGGAGTAAACTATATGCGACTCTCTGATTTCGATTTTACTGTACCGAAAGAACTCATTGCCAAGTATCCAATCAAGCAGCGCGACCATGCCAGATTAATGGTCGTCAGACGCTCTGACCAGAGCATCGCCCACAAGCATTTTTATAACATCATAGATTATCTGAATCCCGGTGATTTAATGGTCATCAATGAAACCATGGTCTACCCGGCCCGCGTTTGGGCAGTCAAGGACCGCACCGATGCCAAGGTTGAGGTTTTTCTGCTGCGTGAGCTCGAGAATAATCTCTGGGAAGTCATGGTAAAACCAGCTCGGAAAGTACGTATTGGCAACAAGCTAATGATCACTGACGGGGTTCAGTGCGATGTAATTGATAACACGGTCTCAGGCGGACGAGTTGTGCGGTTTAACAATATCGCCAAAGAAACCCTTTATAAGCTCATTGATACCGTCGGACAGTCGCCCTTACCGCCTTACATTGACCGGGAACCGACCGAAGAAGATAAGGTTCGTTATCAGACTGTTTACGCTCGGCGGCGTGGGGCAGTTGCTGCTCCTACAGCCGGTCTACACTTTACTCCAGAACTTTTAGAAAAAATCAAAGCCAAGGGCGTAAAAATTTACCCCATAGTGCTGCATATTGGATTGGGCACTTTTCGACCCGTGGTAGTTGAAGACCTATCCCGTCATCGTATGGATTCTGAGTATTTTGAGGTCTCGGCGGAAACGGCGCTGGCGATTAATGAAGCCCGCGCCCGGGGCAAACGCATAGTGGCAGTCGGAACCTCTGTCGTCCGCACGCTTGAAACTGTCACTGTTTCCGGTTTTCAGATTTCACCGCGTCGCGGCTGGACCGATAAATTCATCCACCCTCCCTATGAATTTAAAATGGTCGATGTCTTAATTACCAACTTCCATCAACCAAAATCAACACTGATAATGCAGGTCTCAGCCTTTGGCGGTCATGAACTCATCATGCGCGCTTATCAAGAAGCAATCAAAAAGAAATATCGCTTCTTCAGTTACGGTGACGCGATGATAATTCTCTAAAGATAACCTTGAGAGCATCCCCTTTTTGTAGTGCCATCGTAGTTGCCGCAGGCAGTGGGCAGCGCATGCAAAGTGCAATTCCCAAGCAATTTCTGTTTCTTGACGATAAACCAGTACTGGCACACACCCTGACTAATCTTCTCCGATCGCCTGCTATCGCCGAATTGATTATAGTAGTTCCTGCCGAATATTTAGAAAGTCTCTTACTCAAGGCATGTCTGCCGCGCGCTACCATTCCTTTGAAACTGGTCCAAGGTGGTAGAGAGCGCCAGGACTCGGTTCATAATGCTCTTCAAGTGGTGAATGATGCCGCCGAGCTGATATTGGTTCAGGATGGCGTGCGCCCATTCATTACCCCAGCCATGATTGCTGAATCCATTCACCAATGTGCCGTCTATGACGGCGCCGTCACGGCAATACCGATCTATGACACAGTCAAAAAAGTGCAAAATGGAAAAATTGTCGCCACACTATCGCGAGGCGAGATTTACCTTGCCCAGACTCCCCAGACTTTTCGTCGGTCAATTCTCCTGAAAGCCTATCAACAAGCTTATGTGGATGGCTATTATGGTACTGATGACGCCACCTTAGTAGAAAAAATTGGGGGACAAGTAACAATCATCGCTGGAACTTGGACCAACATAAAAATTACTTGTCAAAATGATTTAGAAGTGGCAAAATCTATTTTGAAGCGTAAGGAGTTTGAATTTTGATTAGAATTGGGCAGGGCATCGATGCGCACCGCTTGGTCGAAGGGCGTCCTTTAATTCTCGGTGGCATCAATATACCATTTGCGAAAGGTTTGTTGGGACATTCAGATGCTGATGTACTAACGCATGCTATCATTGACGCCTTGTTGGGCGCAGCGGCGCTGGGCGACATCGGGAGCTATTTTCCTGATACAGATGAGCAATATCGGGGTATCTCGAGCATGATACTCTTAGAGCGCACGCTGCAGTTATTAAGGGCTCACCATTATCAGGTCAATCAAATTGATGCCACGGTGGTGACCGAAGCGCCCAAATTACAACCGTATATCGACTCAATACGGCAGAACCTATCAGTCTGTCTGGGCATTTCTCTGACACAGATTTCTATCAAAGCCAAAACCACAGAAGGGATGGGATTTACTGGCAAAGGAGAAGGCATTTTAGCTCTGGCAGTTGTCACAATTAAATCATTATGAGCACAATTTTAAAGTTTATTATGATACTACCACCCTATCTTATCTACCTTGTCCTTTTTGGCTTGATTATTCTTGAGAATACTGTGCCCTTTGCCCCTGGGGACGCAATACTGTTTATAACAGCGTACCTGGCAGGTTGGGAAGTACTGCATATACAACTGGCTTATTTAGTGACCGTGCTGGCCGCTTTAGTCGGCTTTGTGATTCTTTATTATGTTGGGCGCTTCTGGGGACGTCGGCTTTTCGATAAAAAGCATTCGCACTTAATATCGGCTAAAAAGAAGGCGCGGGTATACCATTATTTTCACAAGTATGGATATAAAGTGTTAGCCATAGGACGTTTTATTCCTGGAACGCGCTTCGTCTTAGGCGTCATGGCAGGATTTGCGCATCTTAAGTTTAGCAAATCTGTGTTTTATACCTTTGTAAGTATTATCTTGTGGAACTTAATGATTTTTTCACTGGGCAAATTCTTCGGTGAAAATTGGGAAGCCATCAAGTTGTTCGTGAGACGCTATAACATCACGGTTTTATTAGGGCTGGTTTTTTTAATAACCGCTGCCCTCGTTTTACGATACTTTTTATATTTGAAAAAAGCAGAGAGACCAATTAATGATTAAAACCCGCTTTGCTCCTAGTCCAACTGGTTTTTTACATGTTGGGGGATTAAGAACCGCACTTTATAATTACCTCATTGCCAAGAAGAATAATGGCAAATTCGTCTTGCGCATCGAAGATACAGACCAGCGCCGCAAGATTCCCGGGGCAGTTGAGAATCTTCTGGAGAACTTGAAATGGGTAGGCATTGAGCCGGATGAAGGTCCCGGAATTGGTGGTCCAGATGGTCCTTATATTCAGTCCCAACGTCTCTCAATCTACCAGGAATTAGTGCAAACCTTAATAGAAAAAGGGTGCGCTTATTACTGCTTTTGCTCTCCCGAGCGGTTGCAGCAGCTCAAGGACTGGCAGGTAGCTCATCACCAGCCGCCGCGCTATGACCAGCACTGCCGTAATTTAGGCCCCGCTGCGGTCAAGCGGCTTTTGGATGAGGAACAGCCGTCCGTTATTCGTATGAAAATACCTTCGGAAGGCGCTGTGACTGTCACTGACCTAATCCGCGGTACGGTCACTTTCCCGTGTGACCAATTAGACGATCAGGTACTATTGAAGTCGGATGGCTTTCCTACTTATCATCTGGCAAATGTCATTGATGATCACCTGATGCATATTACCCATGTCATTCGCGGCGAAGAGTGGTTGCCGAGTACTCCCAAGCACATTCTGCTTTACGACTATTTTGGATGGGAGAAACCGCAATTTGCGCATCTGTCGTTATTGCTTAACCCTGATAAAAGCAAACTTTCCAAGCGGCAGGGCGATGTCGCGGTCGAAGATTATCGTCGTCAGGGTTATTTGCCCGAGGCACTGCTAAACTATCTGGCACTTTTAGGCTGGAATCCGGGTAATGAGCGCGAAATATTTTCTCTGGAGGAATTGGTTCAGGAATTTTCTTTAGAACGGGTCGGCAAATCGGGAGCAATTTTCAATCTAGAAAAACTCCGCTGGATGAACGGTTATTACATTCGCCATTACTCCTTCGAGCGACTTTTCAACTTAGCACGCCCCTTTTTTCCACCGGGTAGTGAAACCAATCCCGATAAGCAGCTGAAAGTCCTCGAAATAATTCGTGACAGTCTGCTCAATTTGCAAGAGATAACCGAAAAAAGCGCCTTTTTCTTCGCTGAGCATCTGGATTACAATCACTCATCCATCGGTGAATGGTTGCTAAAACCAGAGGCGCTGCCGGTGCTGAATAGTCTATCGGCTGAATTTCAATCCCTAACTTCTTTGAGCGGTGCCCGATTAGTCCCTCTCATGGGTAATGTAATGAAAGCGACCGGGCTCCGCGGTAAATTGCCCTGGATGGTGCTACGCTGTGCCTTAACCGGTCAGAGTCAGGGACCAGAACTGCATCACATTGTCGAGGTTCTTGACCTTAATCAATGTCGTCAACGTCTTCAAGACGCCATTCACTTTGTTACCGCCAAAAGAGATGGTCGTTAAGTCTTTCGCTAAGCTCAATTTAGCCTTGCGCATTACCCGGCGCCGCCCTGATGGCTATCACGACTTGAGTACCATTTTCCAAGAAATTGACTTTTGCGATGAACTCTCTTTCCAGCCAGCGCCTGCCTATTCACTGGAGGTTTCCGACCCGGCTTTGCCGCGAGGTAGTGATAATCTCTGCAGTCGCGCCTATAATTTCCTCTGGAATCTTTGCAAGCCGACTTCTTCTTTTAAAATCTATTTGAAAAAAAACATTCCTACCGGTGCCGGTTTAGGCGGTGGCAGTTCTAACGCAGCCGCAGTATTGAAATTTCTGAACCAAGCTTGGGAATTGAATCTCCGTACTGCGGATTTAGAACAAATTGCCGCTCAAATCGGGAGTGATGTCCCTTTTTATATTCGGGGTGGTACGCAGGGTGCAACTGGCAGGGGTGAAATTTTAACACCACTCGAGCTGCCTGAAAAATTCGTCGTCCTGCTGGTGTTGCCGTCTATTGCGATTTCCACGGTCTGGGCATATCAACAGTTTGACTTGAATAATTGCCGAAAAGAATATAAATTTAATTCCCTATTTGATTCCAATAGGGTAAAATGGGAGCTATTTGAAAATCAATTTGAGACTGTTGTTTTTCCAGCATATCCGGAAATCGGCGCTATCAAGCAGCAGCTCTTGGCTGCGGGAGCAAAATATGCCGGTTTGTCGGGAAGTGGCTCGACTGTGTTTGGAATTTTTAACAACAGGGTTGAAGCCGAAGCAGCACGCCTGCGCTTCACCCTATACCGCACGCATATCGCCTTTCCCATCACTTCTCGAGAAAAACAACGCTAACATTCGGGGATCGTCCAACGGCAGGACTACGGCCTTTGGAGTCGTCAATCTAGGTTCGAATCCTAGTCCCCGAGCAAGTAACCAATGAGCAATCAATGAACATTAAAGCAAGAGTTTTCAGCGGTCGTTCAAACCCAGAACTTACCCAGCGAATTGTTCAGAATTTGGGCACTACCCCGGGAGCACTTTCACTGGGCAATTTCAGTGATGGTGAAATCTGGGTCAAGTTTGAGGAAAATATTCGTGGTGAAGATGTTTTTATCGTACAATCCACTAATCCACCAGCCCAGAATATTCTCGAATTGTTATTGATAATAGACGCCGCCCGCCGGGCTTCAGCACGCCGCATCACCGCGGTGATTCCCTATTACGGTTATGCTCGCCAGGACCGCAAAGATCAGCCACGGGTTCCGATTTCGGCACGTCTGGTGATGGATACTATCGTCAGTGCTGGTGCCAATCGGATTGTTGCTATGGATTTGCATTCGACCCAGATTCAAGGTTTTGTCAATATTCCCTTTGACCATCTCTATGCCAAAAAGATTTTAGTCGAACCCCTGAAGGAATTGGTCAAAAATAGCAACTACGTGGTAGTTACCCCCGATGTCGGCGGGATAAAGATGGCACGTTCGTATGCCAAAATTCTTGACTTACCATTGGTTATCATAGACAAACGGCGCCCCGCTCCTAATAAGTCCGAAGTTATGAATATTATTGGTGGGGCTGACATCGAGAATGTGCTCATAATTGATGATTTAATAGATACCGGCGGTACTATTACCGAAGCATCCCGCTTACTCAAAGAAAAGGGTGCTAAATCGATTGTAGTTGCTGCTACCCATGGTTTATTCTCCGGGCAGTGCATCGAGCGCATCATGGAGTCCCCCATTGACCGGGTTATTGTGACTGATTCGATTGCCATCGCCCCGGAGCGTCGGTTCCCCAAATTGACAATTTTATCGGCGGCACCGCTTCTGGCGGAAGCCATCCGCCGTATCCATAAAGAAGAATCGCTGAGTATATTATTTGAATTTTAACCACAAGGAGTATATGAATGATTGAGTATAAGCTTAATTCAGAAGTACGTAACGATTTCAAGCGCAGCGTGACGCGCCAATTACGGCGGGAGGGCAAAATCCCTGCCGTTTATTATTACCACCATGAGAAACCAATTCATCTGGCACTCGATTTAAAAGAACTGCGGAACGCCATTCATAGTGGGGCGCATATTTTTGATTTACAGCTGGGTAAAAAAAGTCACAAATGCATTCTGCGCGATGTACAACATGACCCCGTAACCGATGAAATTATCCACGCTGACTTTATGGGCGTGTCTCTGGACGAATACATCACCGTAAAAGTGCCAGTTCATCTTGTTGGAACTGCGGTCGGCGTGAAAACCTTTGGTGGTGTTTTAGAGCAGCATTTGTGGGAAATGGAAGTGAAATGCAAGACTGTCAATATTCCCGATGCTATTACTATTGATGTCACTGAGCTGAATCTGGGCGATTCTATCAAAGCCGGTCAAATAAAATTAGAAAATGTTGAAATCCTAACTCCGCCTACGACTTCGGTTGTCTCGATTGTCCAAGCTACCGGCGCTAAAGTAGAAGAAGCTCCAAAAGAAGCTGAGGAAGCCGTCGAGACCGAAGAAACCGCTGAAAAGGAATAATCACGACAACTTTGGAATAGTCAAACAGTGAGGAAGAAAATCATCGTGGGCTTGGGAAATCCAGGAAAAACCTACCAGAATAACCGCCACAATCTTGGCTATCTGGTTATTGACGCAATTGGGCAAAAGTATGGAGTCTCTTGCCACACGCGCACCAAACTCTATCACTGGACTTCCTTTGATGTGAGGACCACCGACCAGGAGCGTTTGCCCATAATTTTATCCAAACCACTCACCTTTATGAATAATAGCGGTCTGGCGGTGCGGCAGATTCTGATGGATTTTGAAATATCTTCCGACCAGGTATTGATTATATTGGATGATCTCGATCTTCCCCTGGGTAAGATGCGTTTGCGTGAGCACGGTTCCGAAGGTGGTCATCGTGGTCTGAAATCTATTATCGAGTTGATTGGCACAAGGGCAATTCCACGCTTGCGGGTTGGCATTGGACCTCAAGGTGAAAATGAAGCCGCGGAAGATTTCGTGCTGGCGGATTTCACAACGGCAGAAAAACCGCTATTAGGACAGGTAGTGCAGCAGGCGGCTAATTGTGCCTTAGAATGGGCAATCGCCGATTCGCGCCAGGTCATGAACAAATATAACGCCCTGGACTTACGACAAACGCTGGACTTTCAGAATGCCTGAGGTGTGGAACATGTCAAACGATAAAACTAATATGATGAACACAAATTCAAGATAAGGAGTGAGAATTTTGAGGTACTACGAAAATTTATTTATCGTCAATCCGAATATTGAGCAGGAGAGATTGACGCAGGTCATTGAAGCTGTTAAAAACGAAATCAGCGCACTCGAAGGTAAAATCCTAAATGTCGAGGATTGGGGCAAGCGTCGTCTGGCTTATCCAATTAAAAAGCACAAATACGGTACTTATGTGCTGGTTCAATTCGAATCCTCGAATGGCGGCATCGTTAAAGCCCTCAACGAATGGCTGAAATTGAACCAAAGTATATTGTCACATATCACTGTCCTGCTGGACGGTAAACCCGGGGAGACTAAAGTTGTGCCTCCTCCGGCGGAAATTGAGATTGAAGAGTAATTACCAAGGTGCGTCTAAATTATCAGACAGATTATTAATTAAAACGCCAAGCAAAGAAAGGAAAAAATATATGGTGCTCTTAAGCAAACGTAAAATCTGTAAATTTTGTGAAAATCCCGACGAGAAGATTGACTATAAAAATTACAAAACCCTTCGACGGTTCATCACCGAACAGGGCAAAATCATCCCGAGTCGCATTACCGGCACCTGCGCCCGGCATCAGCGCGAACTGACCCGTGCCATCAAGCGCGCTCGCAATATTGCTCTCCTGCCCTATTCTTATGATGTAACCCAGTCGTATAAATAGTCAGTTTAACAGGAGGCTATCGTGCGTATCATATTAGTCAAGGACCATGAAAAATTGGGCAAAGCGGGTGATACTGTCGAAGTGAAAGACGGTTTTGCCCGTAATTATTTAATTCCGCAAGGCATTGCCCTCCCTGAAAATAGCGCCAGCTTAAAACGCATTCAGGAAGAGAAACGACTTAAAGAATTGCGTCAAACAAAAGCCCTGCAAAAATCTCAAAAATTAGCCGACCAACTCAAATCAGTATCATTGACCATCCCGGTGCAAGTAGGTGAAGAAGACCGAGTTTTTGGGGCTGTTACCAGCCAGCAAATCGCGGACTTGCTCCACGAATTAGGTTACGAAATTGATAAACGTCACATTGTACTGGAAGAACCAATCAAAGCATTGGGAATTTTTGAAGTTCCGATAAAAATTCACCCGGAAGTTATCACAACGGTCAAATTATTTGTAGTTCGGGCTTAATTAATTTTCTAAAGTTTATCTTGAAGACGAAACGGCAAAGTTTCGTCTTGTGTTTTTAATAGACTTTCCCTAATCTTAAACATAACTATGCCAGGTAATCAGTATGTAACTGTTGTTTTCTCGCAAGTGATGAACCGGCAATTTACCTATCGCCTGCCCGCCAGTCTGGGAGAAAAATCTTTTATTGGCCAGCGTGTCATTGCCCCGCTCAAACAAACCACTGCGGTCGGTTTTATTGTAGCATTTGAAGATTCACCCCCCTCAGGTGTCGAAATCCGAGACATCATCGAAATCGTTGATCATCAGCCAGTTTTTCCCCCAGAACTTTTTAGTTTTTTACGACGCCTGGCGGAGTATTACCTTACGCCGCTGGCAAAAGTGCTGAGTATTGCTATCCCGCCCGAGTATCGGTTGATAAAAAATCGGCGTCTGAGCATCATGCCAACAGAATTGACTGTAGAACGCTACAACGACATTTACACTACTATCGCGGCGCAGCCTGATGTCTCGTTAGCCAATCTACGTAAAAAATTCGACCAGACTTACCTCGAAAAAGGTATTGCTTATCTTAAACAGCACCATTTGATCAGGGAATTACCGGTCTATACTCGCAAGAAGGGTGAAAATTTAGTACTCCATGCTATTACATTAACTCCCGCGGCGCAAATGCAGGCTGATCTTCTACCAAAATTTACCCGCGCACCTCGTCAACGTACTGTGCTGAAGCAATTAATTCAAGCCGGTGGAACAATTAGCGGAGCAGCTGCTCGCCAAATTTCTACCCCACTAATTCGCAGTTTAAGCCAAAAAGGCTTGGTCATTTGCGAATATCAACGAGAAGATTTAGACGATTTCTGGAGTGAATTCAGTACACGCCCCAAAACCGTAACTTTGACCGATGACCAGCAGGCGATTTTCGAACCGATTCAAGCCGCCCTAAGAGAGCAAAAATATGCAGCTTTTTTAATCGAAGGGGTGACTGGTAGCGGCAAAACTGAAGTCTATATCAAACTCGTTCAGGAAACGATTAAAGCCGGACGCTCTGCCATGGTGTTGGTTCCCGAAATTACGCTTACCAGTCATCTGGCGGGACGATTCAAAGGCGCTTTTGGCAGTCAGATTGCCATCTGGCACAGTCATCTGACACAGAAGCAGCGCAAAATCATCTGGTGGTCAATTTTACAGGGTGAATATCCGGTTGTCATTGGAGCGCGCAGCGCAATTTTCCTGCCATTGCCCAATCTGGGATTGATTGTCGTCGATGAGGAACAGGATTCATCTTTTAAGCAACGCAGCCCCGAGCCGCGCTATCAAGGGCGAGATGCGGCTTTGTTACGCGGTAGCCTGTGTAATAGTGTGGTTGTGCTGGGTTCGGCAACCCCCAGCCTTGAAACCCAGTACAACGTTGCCGTCGGTAAAATCACAAAGCTGGTTCTTCCTCGTCGTTTTGCGAAAGCACCCACAGCCAAAATTCATGTAGTGGATATGCTGGCTGAATATCAACAGACCGGCGATTTCCAGAATCCCATCTCCCGCTTACTTCTGGAGAAAATTGGCGAGAAAGTAGCGCTCGGACAGCAAGTTTTACTTTTACAGAACCGACGGGGTTTTTCCCATGTCATTTTGTGCCCAGATTGTGGCTATGTTCCACTCTGTCGTAATTGTGAAATCACTATGACCTACCATAAAAAAGAGAATCGCCTGCAATGTCACTATTGCAATTTTACCCTGGTTCCACCTGCTAACTGTTCCAAATGCGGTGGCACGCGCTTCCTGTATCCGGGCGTTGGTACGCAAAAAGTCGAAAATCTCCTGCGCAGTCATTTCCCCAAATATAACGTGAGTCGTCTTGATATTGACGCCTGTCAGGAAACAGGTTATGCTCAGCGCATCTTGAAAGCCTTCGAGCAGAATCAGATCCAGATTTTGTTGGGCACTCAGATGATTGCCAAAGGCTTGGATTTTCCTAACGTAACTTTAGTCGGGGTCATCAATGCTGATGTGGGTCTCTTCATGCCCGATTTCAGAGCGCGTGAAAGGGTGTTTAATCTGCTCTATCAGGTTTCGGGAAGAGCCGGGCGCGGTGAACTCCAGGGCGAAATCGTCATCCAGACTTATAATCCGCGTGATTTTACCATTCGCTGCGCCTTACAACAGAATTTGACCATGTTCGTCAATAATGAGATGAGTGAACGCAATCCCCTCCATTATCCACCTTTCAGTCGGCTGGCATTAATTCAGGTGTCGGCTTTGCAAAACGAGCGCGCCCAACAGGTAGCTCAGGAAGTCGCTTTTTTTCTGAATCAAAACCGCAAACAAGTCTATCTTTTAGGTCCAGCCCCAGCCCCATTGAGTAAAATAAAAAATCGCTACCGCTATCAAATTATCTTGAAATCTCGTAAGGAGCAAGATCCCAGCGGTGTAAAATTGCACAATCTGTTACATACTTTGCTGCACAGTGATCAATATCCTAAATGGAGTCGGCAGGCGCGCCTTAGTATTGATATCGACCCTGCCGATTTACTCTAATGAAATTTTTTATATATATCGCCTTTGTCTGTACCCTTTCTACCCCTATTCAGGCAGCAACCGCCATCACCGTGATTGCCCCTGAATCTAATCGCCAACTAAAAGCCTATACCGAACGAGCCATCCAGGAAAACCTGCCCCATTTAAATTTGCTATTGCTAGCTGATAGCAGCCACTTACAGGTTATCATCGTAAATACTGATGAACAATTTACGCGTGAAGTCGGTGGCAATCTCCCTGACTGGGTCAGTGCCGTGACCCTTTTTCCCCGCGGAGTAATGGTCATCAAAGCACCGCGGCTTACCAATAGCACTCTACGCGAATATCGCACAACTGTCGTACACGAACTGGTACATTTGGTGCAAGGTAAAGTGGTACCACTTAGTCTGGTTCCCCGCTGGTTTAGTGAAGGTCTGGCAACCTATCTCAGCGAGGAATACAATTATCGTAGTCGAGTCGTGCTTTCCCGCGCGCTATTGCAGAAGCGGGTAATCAATCTCGCGCAGCTCGAAAACTGGCAACATTTCAGCGCACCAGTAGCAGATCTTGCTTATGCTGAGAGTGCTGCTGCTATCGAATTCATCTGTGCGATTTATGGACCGGAAAGTATTGGACAAATACTGCGGCAAATGCGGACTGGTCGTTCTTTCGAGCAGTGTTTAGGCGCAGTAATCAACGATGACTACGCGCGATTTTTCGATTTGTACCAGGAATATATTCAACGTAAATATGCCTGGGCTTTTCTTTTGGATTTTCAATACATTTTATGGTTGTTTTTGTCGCTTATGGTAGTTATCATTTACTGGCGCATGCGACAATCGAACAAAAAGAAATTAGCTTTGTGGCAGGAAGAAGCGGAAAGTGAAGATGATCAGGATTGATCGCCTATTGATAATGGCACTGTTACTTAGTAACCGGTTACTGTTTGCCCAGGCGTTATTTCAGGGGATGGCACAACCGCTGGATGCGCGGGGCTGGGGCATGGGAGCAGCCGTTGCCAGTGCGGTAAAATATCCTTCAGGTTTTTCGTTCAATCCCGCCCTTCTGGCAAATGCGAATTCCCAATGGCAATTGAATTATACCAAATATGTTCTTGATGTTAAGGCAACGAGCGCCATGCTTGTGCTTTCTAATAAAGGTCAAAGTGGCTTGGGTCTGTCCTATGGTTATCTGGACTACGGCAAATTCACAGCGCGTGATGAAAACGCCAGCGCCCTGGGCGAATATACGGTTAATGATAAATATTTGCGAATAGCTTACGGAAAAAAGTTGACTTCTCGGTTAAATTTGGGGATAGCTGCGACCTGGGTTAATTCTAACCTGGCAGATTACAACGCCCAGGCTTTATTAGGAGCGATTGGTGCCAATTATTACGAACCAGTTTCGACTTTTTCATGGGGAATTGCCTGGCTGAATTTCGGTTGGTTAGCTTCTGGTTATTTGAATCAAGAAGAAAAATTGCCAAGCATGCTGGTATTGGCAGTTTCCAAGAAGCTGGAGCATCTGCCGCTGATTATTGCCCTTGATTTGCTACGCTTACAACCGGCTCAATACACTTTGAAATTGGGCGGCGAGTTTAACCTGGGACAGCACCTGTTTTTGCGCTGGGGCACTTCCACCCGCCGCTTTCAAATTAGTAGCCAAGCCACGCTGTTGAATTTTGTGGCGGGTTCTTCCCTAGGACTTGGGGTAGTCGTAAAAAATTGGCGCCTAGATTGTAGCTGGCTGAGTCTGGGACCTGCCGGGCAAGTCACAGCGTTTAGTATTGGACAAGATATCAATTGATTAGGAGGTGAATATGCGCATTTTACAAATAGGTATATTATTGACTATTGTAGTGGGCTTGCTCAGCCTTTTCCAGTGCGAAGGGAATCCCAAGTTGCAGGTGAGCTACTCGACTGATATAGACCCCATTTTTTCTACAAAAGACTGCAAACTCTGCCACACGGCTAATGTTAATCCCCATTTAGACCTGACGACCTATGAAGGATTAATGCGCGGTAGCGATAACGGTCCCGTAGTTATCCCCTACGAGGCAGACAATAGCCTGTTATTCCTTAAAGTCGCTTTAGAGACCCCACCTACTGGTGCCCGTATGCCTTTCGGGCGTGCTCCTCTTTCTCAAACCCAGATTCGGCTTATCGAAGACTGGATAAACCAGGGTGCGAAGAACAACTAAAGCCACCACGGCGGGGCTCACTATTTACGACCCTGCACGTGTAAAGGTATACTCATAACTGTAAAAAACATTATTGACCAGGGCACTCCAGGTCAGGGTCAGAATATTACCACTAAGAGTATATTGATAAGGATAAGTCAAGTTGGGAAGATTGGCAAGATAAATAAACAGATAGCCAGCATTATTCGTCCAGGTGTGCGCAATGGCGTTAGTTCCCTGTTGCCAGGTACCGCTTCCATCAGGATTTAGGTTAAGATTAACCGATACGAGAATCGGACTGGAACTCCCATTAATTTTCATCGCTGTCAATTGATAGGAACCGCAGAGGGTCAAATTCCTGCTGCCCGGGTCCTTAATAAAAGTTAAATAGCCCAGATGTCCTTCACGGTCATAATGGGTAAGATTGACTACAGAATCTGCCATATTGACTTCGAAAACCATGATTTGATTGAGGTCGGGTTGTCCAGCCGCATCCTTCTCGATATAAATTAAATGATTTTGAGACACTTGCCAGACGGCGAACCAATGACGGATGGAGTCGCTCTCATAAGGTTCAAACCGATAGGACTCATTATTGCCTTGAGCATCAAAGGTGACTGTTTGCAATGCAGGTACCACTGAACCATCATAAGTTTGACTGACCAGTATCCATTTGCCATAAAAGCGTACATCCAGGGAATCAGTTGCCTTGATATATTCATCTACGATTTGTTGACCAGATTCAAGATATGTTTGTTGGGCTAAATTTCCTTCCCGAACCCAGTAGCTACGGATGATTAACTGGTTGTTTTCATAAATAAAAAGGCTGTCTTTTTCCAGTTTCCAGGTAAAACTACTGGTGGATAGTTCACCCTCTAGGCGATCGCGAGCAATCCGAACGCCAGTACCGTCTTCGTTGAGAATGACTTTGGCGGGCAATCCGAAGCGTTGTTGATCTATTTGACGATACTTGCGATACCAGGTGCCAACGGCATCATTTTTCCCGGTCGTATCATCATTCAACAAATTTTCACATGCCGATAGTCCTAAAACTACCAAAACTACCGCGTTGAAACTCATTTTTAAAAAAATGTTTCGCATACCTCCTCCAGTAAATTAAACTAGTTAAAACCTCCTTAATTTAAAGAGCCTCTCTTTTATTTGGCGCGCCGTGCATCCCAGTAAAGATAGACACACAGTAGCGCAAACATGATAAAGCCCAAAATTTCGGCACCAGCGCTCTCTGCCCAGTGAGCTGTCCCTAAAACCTGCATTAAACTCCACTGCTCTCCTGCCAATTGTTTGCCGATGAAAAGGATAAAAGCCGAAACTACGCCCATAACAGCACCACCAGCAATGAAGCCCGAAGCTATTAGAGTCCCGCGCTCCTTGCGGCGATTGGCAAGCTCGGCATCGGAGCTACTTTTGCCCACAAAATGGGCTACCAGACCACCAACTAATAAAGGCACGTTCAGGTGAATTGGCAGATACATTCCCAGCGCAATCGGAAGTGGTGAAACGCCCACTAAATTGAGAATAATAGCCAAAAACGCACCGGACAGATAGAGTAACCATGGAGCCTGAGCGCCGCTCATCAAGGGTTTAATAACTGCTGCCATAGCAGAAGCCTGAGGCGCTTCCAAGCCACCCGGACCAAAACCGTAAGTCTTGTAAAGCATTAAGATGACAAAACCAACAGCCGCCGCTGAAAAGAGCGTACCAAAAAATTTGAAACTTTCTTGCTTTTTGGGGGTAGTTCCCAACCAATAACCGATTTTCAGATCAGTAATGAAACCGCCGGACATCGCCAGCGCCGAACAGACCGTTCCTCCAATTATCAAAGCTGCCAGCATGCCGCGCTCACCCGAAAGCCCAATCTGTACCAGCAAAACCGAAGACAATATCAGGGTCATTAAGGTCATACCTGAAACGGGATTGGAACCCACAATCGCAATCGCCCGTGCAGAGACCGTCGTAAATAAAAAGGCAAAAACAAACACTATCAGCATACCGATGAGTGCATGTTGCCAGTTGTGTTCAACTACTCCCCAGTAGAAAAACAGGAAAATGGCAATTAAAGTCACAAAAATTAAAACTACGACCCATTTCATCTTGATGTCGCGCTGGGTACGCTGTGAGCCATTGCCTTCAGCTGACTTTTTCCCAAATAATTCCCCAAAAGCCAATTTAAATGCCCCGGCAATTATGCCTGATGACTTGATGATTCCAATTAGACCAGCCGCAGCAATCCCGCCAATTCCAATGTGGCGGACATAATTGCTGAATATTGCCTGGGGATCCATATCACGAATTAATTGGGTGGCTCCTAAAATGGGAATGGGAATGTACTGACCGATAAAATATAGAGCGGGAATCAATACCCACCATGCCAAAAATGAACCACAGGCGATGATTAAGGAATAACGTAACCCGATGATATAACCTAAGCCGGTGACGGCTGCTCCAATATTGATTTTCAAGACCCATTTTATTTTATCAGAAAGCAGCTGTCCCCAGCGAAACACCTGGGTTGATACAACTTCTTTCCACAAACCTATCCCTGATACGCAAAAATCATAGATGCCCCCAACGATAGCTGCAACCGCCAGTACCTTTGCCTGTTCACCCCCACTTTCGCCGGCTACCAGAACTTCAGTTGTGGCAGTTGCCTCGGGGAACGGAAATTCTCCATGCTTATCCTTGACAAAATATTTGCGGAAAGGAATCAAGAATAAAATTCCAAGACAACCACCAAATAGAGATGAGAGAAAAATCTGGAAAAAATTTGCCTGCAAACCGAGAATGTAAATACCCGGAATAGTAAAAATTGCCCCGGCGACAATCAGACCGGAGGAAGCGCCAATAGATTGAATGATGACATTTTCTTGCAGGGCATTTTTGCGCTTTAGAAAGACCGACATTCCAACGGCTAAAATGGCTATGGGAATAGCTGCTTCGAATACCTGTCCGATTTTCAAGCCCAGATAGGCTGCCGCCATCGAAAAAAGCACAGCATAAAATAATCCCCAACCCAGAGAATAGGGCGTCACTTCCGGGACAATTTTATCATCAGGTACCACCGGGATGTACTCTTCCCCCGGTTTCAAGGGACGATAGGCATTTTCCGGTAATTTAGTCGCAGTCTGTTGCATAGCTTAGATTCCTCCGTTTGTTTTTAAACTGACACCCGCTTGTATTGCTCAAGAATTCAATTGATTTTAATAATAAAAGAGTGAGTGACTTCGCCGTCAAATCAATCCTTAGTGAACTTTTTCGTAAATATAATTCTTTATGCGGTCTGATACATTGGCAAAATAAGTATCAATCTCCTCATCCGAAAGCGATTCCAGCCATTCGCGCACCTTGCGCCCGTACTTCTGCGTCCATTCAAAATAGGCATGCTTGCCGGCGTCATGCCCATTTCTTTCGCTACAAATCCATTTGTACTTCTCCATCTCAGAGATTTGAATCGCCATCTCTTTCTCATGACGGGAGAGTTGTTTGGTATCGAATTCCGGCATATCTTAATTCCGGGCTGTGTTATTATTTAACCACTTTCAGCATAAATTGCCTGCAAATATAGAATAACCATCCCAGATTTGCAACCCCGATGAAGCCGACTTTCTTATCAAAATACCAAGTCACCGCTGTAAGATAATTTTCGTCTTTTCAGGTTTAAATACAGCGGTGAAACGATTCTTGATTACCAGAAAGATTAACCGGTTTGCCTAAACCCTGAGCAAGGTTTAATGGTCACAATTTATTTTTTAGAATCAGAATGTCTTTGAGTTTATCAGCAGGTAAAAGATTGCCCAAATTGTCAAAAGCATTCATTTGGCTATTAGCAATAAAGTAGAAATAACGACCAACGATTACGCCATTAGTCGGATTAACGAAGTCCGGATTGTAAGACTCCAGCACTTTGTAGTGGGTAACGCGCGGGCTGTTTTTATCAAGGTAAAAGCGTACTACGCGGTTTAAAAAGCTCTGGATACCAATCAGAGAATTATCATAAAAATAGATTCCATCACAATTTGCGAGGATAATATTGGTGGGGCTACTTACCTCTGTCGCCTTACTACCATTCAGATCAATAGCCAGAATTCCATTACTATAAGAGACATATAGCCGTTTTTCATCAGGCGTAAGGGTAATGCCGTTGGGATAATTATAACCGCGCAGACTCAACCAGCGTTCCAGTGTATCTTTTTGATAGTCAAGTCGATAAATACCGGCATAGCGGCTATCGGTAATATACAAATCACCGTTGTGGGCAATGACTAAATCGTTGAGATAATGTCCCTCTTTCTTAGGTAGTGAGTATTTTTTAAGCAGCTTGCCTGTGTCCAGATGATATTTATAAACACAAGCAGTCCCTAATAACTCGCGCGGAGTATTGCTATTAAAAAAGCCATAGGTGCTCAGCGCCCAAAGCAGACGTCTCTCGGGATCGGCTTTGACACTGACCACTGGAACCAGCCCATCCTGTTTTTCCCGGGTAAAATCAGTCAGATTACCTTTGGCATCAATTTTAACTATTTTGCACTTGTAGACACTGCTCAGATAAAAATCGCGTTTTTGTGGATCGTAGGTAATCCCTTCCGGAATCAAATCCTTCTCTTTGATGGTGAAAGCAACCCAACTGCGATTAACCGGCGTTTTGATTTTCTTAATCTTCTTGAGTAAACGCTTGAATTCCGGTAATTCGCGTAGGCTCTGAAAATCAGGGTCGTTGTCTGCCACTAACCCCAGTCCTTTCTCCACCAGAGAATCGAGCTGCGCAATAGCTTCTTGGTTCTTACCATTTAGAGCCAGGGCAGCCGCAAAGTTATACTGAAGGGTGTAGTTGGTTGGAGCCAAGCGCAAGGCTTTCTGGGTCAATTGGAGATAAAGGGGATAATCTCCCTGACTATATGCCAGGATGCTTTGCTGATAGAAGGAACGCAGACTATCGATGCCTGTCTGGGCATAGAGTGCAGTGATCAGGAAAATGAGAACTGAAAAGGGACCCGCTTTTTTCATTTTATTCCACTTTGGTTAGAATTTGAACCTCACAAGTCGCAAGTTTTTTAAAATTTTCGGCATCCTGACGGGATCCGACTATCGCCCCCCAATGAATTGGAACCGCGACTTTTGGGCGAATATCTGCGGTCGCGTGCGCTGCCTCGGCAGCTGTCATGGTGTAGGTGCCTCCCACCGGCAGGAAAGCTACGTCGGGGTAAATATTTTTCATTTCGGGAATCAGGTCGGTATCTCCGGCGTGATAATAAGTAATGCCGTCCAACTTGACGACATAACCCACATAGCCCGCTGCTTTGGGATGATAAGCCTTGTTGGTATTGTAGGCTGGGACAGCCTGAATTTCGACCCCCTCAATTACAGTCCGGTCGCCCGGTTTGATGGTCCGAACCTGTCCACGGGGCAAATTTTTTGTACCACTCGGCACAACGATTATGGTTTGCTGAGACTGGACTTTTTCCAGATCCCTGGGTGATAAGTGGTCATAATGTTCATGGGTAATCAGGATAATATCGGCTTGATCTTTGTGGGTAATTTGATAGGGATCGAAGTAAATGATTTTACTACCAGAGAGCTTCACAGTGGCATGCCCGAACCATTTGACTTTCGCGAGCATAGTTTTTACCTCCTCTTTAGGGGTAGGGGACCTTGATTCCTTCTGAGCGGCAAGAGTTAGATGCCATCCAATCAGCGGAACCATCCCCAACACACCCAGTTTTGTTAATAAGCCACACCCTCCGTAGGAGAGCGCTGACTGAGATGATTTTTTACGCATAGGCAAAAACTCCTATGACTGCATTTAAAAAATATGAAATTTACCCTACCAGTTGGGAATCGAACCGAATGTCCAGACGAAACTCAAATTGATGATTTCTGCCGGTGTTTTGACCCGTTCGAAGAGCCGCAAAGTATCACGCAGAATTGCCGTTTGGAGCGTGACATGATTGGCTTGTCCAAAGGTGCGACCAAAAGGGAAATTAATAAAAGCACTACGCGGGGGGGCTAAAATGAGCACCTGCTCATAGAAGGGTGTCAATACTACCGTCGGTATTTCTTTTTTCTCTATCTGATTGGCAATAATGCAGGCGGTTTCAGCAGTCTGAGCTGAACAAGGCAAGATGAGGCAACCGTTGACTGCCGCTTTTTTCATTTCAGTAATAATTTTATCGGTGCTACGCTGCAGGTTGCGCTGGTTACTGTTATATCCGGCAAAACTGTAAACAGTCTCGTGGATTTTACCAATAAAGCCCTCCTTTTGCAGCAAAACCAGGCGCTCAATCGGCAAAACGACATTGAAATCTTCATTGGCTTCACTGGGTTCCCAATCAAGCGGAAAGAAACGTACCTCTTCGCGTTTGAACCCTATCGTCAGGGGACGATGATGATAATCATCTTCACTACCTTTACCACTGAATGGTTTCTGGTTGGCAAGATAGGCTCCTACGATGGAGACGACAGCAATTTTGCTTTCTAGCAAGCGCATATCGAAGCGGCTGAATGGGGTGTTTTTTTGGCGTTCCTGGGTGCGATAAGTGCGCGCCATCTGCTCATAGAGCAACTGTTTTCGTTCTGGCAAAAAAGAAAAATCGGTCTTTCTCATGCTGATAATATAATAGTTTTTGGGATAATCTCAAGATTTAAATATTTAATGTTAGTAATGAGATTCTGAGCAAAGAATGACATTGTCCCTGGATATATTTGTTTTTCTAAATAATTCCTTACAACTTTTGAATAATGAATAAATCATCTTAACAAAAATCGCTCTCGCTGCAGTAATTGCTACATTTTGCCAACATTTACTTCCTTTTTCAGAGCGTTGATGGTTTGCCATGCCCAATCACGCAGCTGTTCAATATCCCAATTAGCATATTGCGAGAAGGGCAGAGGACAACCGAAAGTCAGGGCGACATTTGCCGAGTGAAAACGCCAGTCGCCGCGGGTTTTGGCGCGATACAAACCATTGATTGCGACAGGTAAAATGGTAGCCCGGGCATTCCTTGCTAAAATAAAGGCACCCTTTTTAAAAGGCTGCATTTCACCCGTAACGGTGCGCCCACCTTCGGGAAATATTAAGACCGTTGTGCCTGTCTGCAATACGGTGGATGCCTTTTGCAGGCTCTGGATAGCAGCCTTTACTCCGCCTCTGCTAATGGGAATATGTCCCCATTTCCTGATAAGGGTACCCCAAACTGGCCAGGAAAAATGTTCAGCTAATTCCAGCGTCGTGAAAAACATCGGAATATATGCCGGACAAATAAAGGCATCCAACAGACTTTCATGATTGGCAATGATAAGGTAGGTGCCGCGATGGTCAAAGCGTTCCAGACCGGTGACTTTAATGCGTAACCCGACGCAGCGCAAGGCGGCACGACAAATTTGTTGGACCAGGATATACAATTTCTTAGCGGAGAAAAAAGGTAATCCCAGGAGCACCACAGCTGCAATTAAAAAGAAAAAGCTAAAGCCGATTACCCAACGACCGATGTAACCCAAATATCGCATAATACTAAATATAGAGATTTTTTCAGAAGCATGAAATAAGCCGCCGATTATTCAGGTTACATTTACGGCGCAACGCACGGGACTCTTTTTCTGAATTGTTAGAATTTGCTGGTCATTGATGACTGATTTCTGAATAAATGCCAGGCGCGCCAAGTATCAGGACATATTATTTACTCTTTCACTGATAAGCCGGCTGGTCGTGGTGGGTGCAGTACGATTTCTTTTTCTACCAAGGCTTGTTAAACAACGGTTCTAAAAAAGACAATGCAGTTGGGAAAAGTGAAGACAAGGTTCCTAGATCAGACAAAATAAATGCCAGTGATTCTTGCATTTTAACTGAGGTATATCTAAATTTTCCCGCTTTTTAAGAACAAAACCGAGAGAAATATGAACCCGAGAAGTTATGCAATTGCCGAAGTGGCTGGTGATCAAGTAGTCCTGACCCCTGGGGCTAAAGTGGCTGTCCCAAAACTTGATTTAGAGGTCGGAAGCAAATACACTGCCGATAAGATTCTTTTTATGCGTAAGGGAGATGAGGTCAAAATAGGTACACCCTATTTACCCGAGACCTCAATCGAAACTACCGTTTTGGAACACAAGCGCCTTCCTAAAGTTACGGTCTTCAAGAAGAAACGGCGTAAAGGGTACAAGGTCAAAAAGGGCCATCGTCAACCTTATACCGTTTTACAAGTAGCCCAATTCGGACCAGTAACGGAAGAGAATGTTGAGGCTCCGGCTGCAGCTGCAACCCAGCCAACGGATAACGCGAATCCAACCGAAGTGAATAAGGAGTAATTACAATGGCACATAAAAAAGGTGTTGGTAGCTCCCGCAATGGCCGCGATAGTCGTGGACAACGTCTGGGAGTAAAAGCTTTTGGTGGACAATTTGTGACCGCCGGTTCAATTATCATCCGGCAGCATGGTACCAAAATCCATCCCGGCAAAAATGTCGGCATCGGCAGAGACAATACTCTTTTTGCCCTGATTGACGGTACCGTCCAATTCGATACGAAAGGGCGCACCCGTAAAATCGTCAGCATCATTGACTGATAGAATTCCTAATGAAAATAGGGCTAATGATCCCCGTGACGGGGATTTTTTGTTTCTATGCGTTTTAAGGGGGAAAATATGAGCAAGGACACGGTTGACCAATTTCAAAAAGGGCGGCAAAAGCTAAATGATTTAGTCATGCAGCTTGCAAGCAAGAACATCAAAAGGTTTTATGCTCTCGATAACCAGGTCTATAGCGAAGGTGCTCTGCCAGCCCGCACTAAAGAATTACTGGGTTTGGTTGCTTCTCTGGTTTTACGTTGCGATGACTGTATCAAATATCATCTCAGCCAGTGCTATCAATATGAAATTAGCGATGCGGAATTGGAGGAAGTCCTTGCGGTCGGCTTGATAGTCGGCGGCTCAATTGTTATTCCTCACCTAAGGCGTGCCGTCCAATTCTGGGATGACTTGCAGGCAAAATAATTCTAATTGGCGTGCAGCCAGTATAGAAACTTACCTAATTCCGACTGGTCTTTGATATAATAGTAGGCATTAGTGTCTAAGGGTATACGTGAACGTATAATGACCGACCAACCATATTGGTTGACGGTCTCAAACACTTCCTCATCATTTTCATCCCCACCAAAATAGATCAGTGCCGGGAAAGGAGAGCCGGGGCGAAGGGCTAATTCCAAGATTTTTTGAATTGCCTGACAGCGGTTCCACTTTTCGAGTGGTTCTATTTGAATTATGCCGCTCTTATAATTCAATTTCAGGTTGGGGTGATTTAGCTCCCGGAAATATTGGATGATTTGCTGAGCGGCTTTCTCATCGTTAATCAAAATTTTTATCCAGAGCTCACGCCTTGAAAAAGAATAAGTTGTGAGTTTAAAATAATCTGAGTATTTGACTCGCAACTCAGACAGAATGCTCTGCAGCTGGCTGCGAACGGTATTTAATTCAGGGTAGCCCCAATAAAATCCCGGACCTATGATTTCAAAGCCATCTTCAGCTGCCAGGACAAAGGAAGAAGAATCAAAACGGACTTTCAGATGCTCGAGTGGTTCATGACTGAGTATAGCAGGGACAATATTTTCCTTACTGCTCAACCATTGGATCTGCCTGACCAAGCGGCTGGTTATTCCTCGATTAGATTCCAGACAGTCAAGATTAAACAGTAGACAGATTTTGCGGCTACTGGTAAATATTTGTGCTATTGTGGGAATTTGGTCGAATAGCGACGGCGGTGTAGGACTCATTCTAACATCAGATTATTGATAGAGATAATAGCGTTTGGCGATTTGGGCAAATGCTGCCAGTGGAGCTTCCCATTTCCGGAAGAATTCTCTAACCTCACCACCATTATTTAAAAAATTTCGTAACTCATCATTGCCATACAAACGATCAAGTCCAGCCGAGCGCCATTGCAGCTTGTCGGGATAGAGCTTTTGAGTAATCAACAGAACCCGAATTGCAGCCTGGATAGGTTGAAATAAATCACGATTGGTAATTTTAATCTGTACTCCCTCACAGACTTCGCCCTCGTACTTGGGTTTATAAGCGATACCCGGAATTTCCCGCGGCACAAATTTCGTCGGGATAAATTGCACGCCGGGCAAAGCTAACTTATTTAAGGCAGTAGCGTAGGCTTGACCGTCAATCCACGGTGCACCAAATTGTAAGAAGGGACTCTCAGTTCCACGCCCTTCAGAAATATTACTAGCTTCAAGTAGACAAAAACCGGGGTAAACTATAGCGGTCTCAATCGTCTTCATGTTTGGTGAAGGAGGCACCCACGGCAAATCGGTCTCATCATACCAGAAAGATCGACGCCAGCCCCGCATTTTTATTATACTCAAATTTGCTCGCAGCGAATCTCGCAGCCAGCCTTCATTATTGATTAACTGTGCTAGCTCGCCAATTGTCAAGCCGTAACGAATAGGTAAAGGATGGGGACCAACAAAAGAGCGAAAGCGCAAGTCAAGTAGAGGGCCTTCAACACGATCACCCCGGATGGGGTTGGGGCGATCGAGAACGATAATGGGAATACCCATCTCAGCTGCGCTTTCCATGACATTGGTTAGTGTCGTAATGTAGGTATAAAAACGCACCCCGACATCCTGAATATCATAAATGAGCAAATCAACATTCTGTAGCATCGCTGGCGTCGGACGAGTAACAGTGCCATAAAGCGAATAAATATGCGCCCCACTTACAGCATCAATCGTATCAGTAATAGTCCGTCCATCAGCATACGTTCCCCGGAAACCATGTTCTGGTCCAAAAATAGCCGTAATCTGGCAAACCCCGCTGCGCTGTAACAAATCTACGAGATGTTCACCCTGCTTATTGCGAGCAGTATGATTGCAGACCACCCCGACACGCTTGTTTGCGACGGGAGCAAACTTTTCAGCAACGAGAACATCGAGACCCGCTTGGATGTGCTGAGGAATAGCGGCAGTTGCCACACTAACATAAATTGAAAAGTAAAAAGCAGCTAAAAAGGATAAGGCTTTCATTTTAGATTATATACGGCACACTTATCGGCGGCGAATCAAACATTTACTGTCTCGCGCCACTAGAATGAACTGCACGAGAACAGATTTTATGCATGATTGCAGCCTGAATGGATGCGCACTATTGAGGTTTAATGGCATCTGCCGGGCAAACGGCGACGCAAGAACCGCAATCCGTGCATCTTTCTGGGTCAATCACATAAATCGGATCGCCTTCACTGATTGCATCATATTCACATTCAGAAACGCAAGCCCCACAGGCAATGCAATCATCGGTAATTACGTGCGGCATAATTTATCGCTCCTTTCATGGTGTTGAAAAAAATCAGGGGAAATTTAAGCATTAATACCTGTCCTGACAACAGATGAAATTCCTATTTTTTATACGGTGGCTTTTTAATAATTTAACATTATTCAAAATGATAGCATGTTATAGTCTATATTTGTTTAGGAGAATAATAAAAGATGGCAAATCAGACAACCAATGAGACAAGGCGACCTGGTGCAATTTTTCGCTGGACGGTTCTTTTTTTCATTAGTATGGCGATGTTTGGAAATTATTACATTTACGATAGTATCAGCCCCCTGGCGGATGTCCTGAAAGCACAGCTGCACTTCAGTGATGCTAATATCGGGCTGCTTAACGCCATTTATAGTTTCCCGAATATCATCATGGTATTGATAGGGGGAATAATCATTGACCGTATTGGTACTCGTAAATCTGTTTTTCTCTTCACGCTGCTGGTCATGATAGGAGCGACTGTCACTGCTCTGTATGGCAATATATGGACAATGGCTACGGGCAGACTGCTGTTTGGCTTGGGGGCGGAATCCATGATTGTTGCCATTACCACTATCATCGCACGCTGGTTCAAGGGCAAAGAACTTTCTTTTGCTTTTGGACTGAATCTCACTTTTGCTCGTTTAGGGTCATTTATTGCTCTAAATTCGCCTTCCTGGGGCGCACAACTATATTCCTATTGGCAACGTCCGCTCTGGGTAACAGTCATTGCGGGGGTCATTGCTGTAGTTTTTATCACTATCTATTATATCCTGGATTTGTTAGCGAGCAAGCGTTATGAAATGCCCGCAGAAGGTCACACAGATAAAGTCGAGCTTCGGGAAATTTTCAATTTTGGGCGTGGTTTTTGGCTGATAACAGCCCTTTGCGTTACCTTTTATTCTGCCATGTTTCCTTTCCAGACCTTTGCTATTAAATATTTCCAGGAAGCCCATGGTACCAGTCGCGAAGTAGGCGGCAACCTTTCGAGTATGCTGACGCTGGCTGCGATGATTTTTACGCCACTCTTTGGGCTATTAGCCGACCGTACGCGTCACAAAGCACATCTGATGATGTTCGGCTCCTTGCTTATTATACCAGTTTATTTACTGATGGCATATAAAGTTGATTTAGCCACACCTTTGGGATTGCATGGCTTCTTCAATCTCAATATTGCCTTTTTCGATATTCACACCAACATACCAGTTTATTTAATGATTCCGATGGCGCTGATGGGCATTGCCTTTTCGTTGGTACCGGCGGTTATGTGGCCCACTGTTTCGCTCGTTGTAGATAACACTAAATTGGGTACGGCTTACGGTTTAATGACCATGATTCAAAATATAGGTTTATTCGGTTTTAATCTTCTGATAGGCGGTATCAATGACACCTACGGTGCCAGCGCTTCTAATCCCGCCGGTTATAACGCCGGGATGTGGGTTTTTTCGACACTGGGCTTTTTAGGTTTAATCTTTGCCTATTTCCTTAATAAAACGGAAACACATTAATGCCCGCTACTCCCTATCTTAAATCATCCGAATATGTTGTGCAGAAACGGCGCCGTGATGAGCAAAGATTAGGGCTACTCTTTGGCATAGTGATCAGTATCCTGCTCACGCTACTAATCTATTATTTACCGAAAACCACTCCCACCCGCAGTCAATTGTTCGCTGAAGGCAAAGCTTTTCTTACTGGTGAAGTTCGCACTCTTTTAGTCAATCAGGGATTAAGGGAAATAAAAACCAGCACGGTCTCCACGACCCAGGTTAGCCTCGGCTTTGTGTTGCCAGCCGATTGCAATCAACAGTCATTTTACAACCAGTTGGAGCGCTACCTCCGCCAGCACCGCTTAAAAACGCATTCCGCCGCTCATTTAGCAACGGACAATGGCTTCACGATTTTCGTGAACTACCAGGACATTCCTATAGGGTCAATAGCATTTTACCATAAAATTAAACCGGAAGAAACGATAGCACCGCCAGTCGTCGAGGCACATAAACCGCGCATCGCAATTGTAATAGATGATTTTGGAAATAGCGATAATGATGTGATTCGCAACTTCTTACAGTTGAATATTCCACTGACTGTCTCGATATTACCAGGGCACACTTATTCGCAGTGGGTGGCTGATAGAGCACGCCAGCTGGGCAAAGAAATCATTATCCACATGCCTATGGAACCGGAAAGCAAAGCCTACCAGAGTGGTGAAGACCAGTTCATCCTCCGCACCAATATGTCCCCCTACGAGATTAATCGTCGTCTTGAGCGGGCATTTCAGGAATTGCCAGAAGCGCGCGGGATGAACAATCACATGGGTTCACTCTTCACGGCTGATGAGAATATGATGAAGCTAATCATGCAAAATCTGAAGCGTAAAGGGGTATATTTTATTGATAGCCTGACCTCACCCCGCAGCGTCGCTTATGAAATTGCCCGCACGAATGGCGTGCCCGCAGCTTTGCGTACGGTATTCCTTGATAATGTTCAAGATAAAAGCGAAATTAAGGCGCAATTTGAAAGCGCCTTGACAATTGCGAGACGGAGTGGCAAGGCTATCGTGATAGGACATGTACATCCCGAAACCCTGGCGGCATTACAAGAAATTCAACAGCAGGGTCTTCTAAACGATGTTGAGTTAATTTATGCCTCGCAAATCGTAGAGTGACTATGCGTTACTTAGAAGTAAATCTTGACCCATTCATTACCCTCAATCGGGTAGCCCACCAGGCTTTAAGTCATCCCTTGCACTTGCTTGGCTATATCGAAGCTACGGGCGTAGCTGGTTTGAGCTTCACCTATTATCCTGAAGTCGGTGAGATTATCAATGTCCCGGCAATTCGGGCAGCAACACATTGTCGTCTGAACATCCGGGCTAATGCCGATTTCCAGTCCATTCAGCGGACGATGCAGCTAAAGCCGGATTTTATTACCATTGTGAATGTGAATGCTGTCTCCCAGGTCTTTGATGCGCGTGATGCCAACGCGCGCGACCTGATCGAGACCATCCAGAGCGCCCAAGATTTTAACTTGATTCTGCGTTTGGCACCCGACATCAACCAATTGCGCGCTGCTTATCGCCTCAAAGTTGATGAGGTTGAAATTGCCACTGATGATTTAGCCCTTCAGGATACCCATCTAAATTTTACCGCGGCGCTTGATCAGCTAGTACATGTCATTCGGGTCGGACAAAAAAACCGCCTGCGCGTTTCGATTGGTGGCAATTTAGATGCAAGAATTATCCGCTCGATTTTACAATTAGTGGAGGTAGAATTCATTTCGATAGGGCGCGCCTTGTTAGCTCAAGCTTTAGTGCGTGGTTTTGGCAACGCCCTACAGGATTTTGTAACCCTTACAGAAAACATTTAAAGGAGAAATAATTGTATGTTTTTAGTTTCGAAATATTTCCGCGGTCCAACAGTGGAGAGTTTTCACATTGGTTTTGCCATTGCCGTTGATGAGAGCGGGGATTTACTCTTTGCCGCTGGTGAGCCGGATTATCCTATTTTTATTCGTTCGACCGCCAAGCCTTTTCAGACCGCAGCCATATTGGAATCGGGAGCAGCTGAAAAATTTAACCTTAATGATGAAGAAATCGCTGTGATGTGTTCTTCCCACAGTGGTGAAAGCTACCATGTTGATACGGTCAATGCGATTCTAAAGAAAATTGATGCTAATCTCGACCAATTAGCCTGTGGCATTCACCCACCCTTAGATCGTCAAAGCTACGAACAGTTAGTTTTACAGGGACGTCGTCCAACCGCCTTACACCATATTTGTTCGGGCGAACATGCCGGCATGCTTGCCATGGCAAAAGCTCTCGGTATAGATCCAACCAACTATCACCAGCCCAACCATCCCCTCCAGTTACGGATTTTCGATAAAATCAAGCATTATGCCGGGCGAGATAAAATTCCGATGGCAATAGACAACTGTAATGCTCCCACCTACTTTCTGCCATTGAAAAACTTAGCGTTGATGTATAAACAACTCGTCAGTAACGAAGATGACAACTTGCGCCGAATTTACCATGCTATGAGTCTCCATCCGCGTATGGTGAGTGGACGCAATCGTTTTGATACTGATTTTATAACACACATGAGTGGCCGCGGAGTAGCAAAAATCGGTTCTGAAGGAGTCCGCGGGTTAGGTATTCGTACTGAAGAGGGTAAATCTGTCGGCATAGCCATAAAAGTCCAGAGTGGCAATCCCGAAGCCTGTGACTCAATGACGATAGTAGTGCTAAAACACCTCCACCTGATTGACGATGAAATGGTGAAAAAACTGGAAGCATATCATTCTCCTTCAATTAAAAGTAGTACTGATATCGAAGTTGGAAAAATTCAGACCGAAATAGTAACGGATTGAGAAGCATGTTGCCACCATTAGCCTTAAGATGATAAAAACCATTTTCTGTGATTTGGGCAATGTTTTAGTAAATGTCAATCGCCCCAAAGCCTTTCAACTTTTAACGGAATTGACGGAGCTACCGCCTGAAGTGCTTACCAGCCCGGAGGCAATGGCTCTGGAGATAGCGTTCGAATGCGGACAGATAGACGAACAGGCTTATTTTCAACAAATTCAAAATTGCCTGTCCTCCAATCACAAGCTAACCCTGAATGATTTAGTGCAGCTGTGGCAACAACCGTTTGAAATGAACTGGGTAGTATGGCATTTTATTCAACGAATTCGGCAAAAGGTGGCGGTCTTCATTTTATCGAATACCAATCCCTTGCATATCAGGGCAATCCGCCAGAAATATCAGATTTTTGATCAGGTTGATGGTCATGTTCTTTCTTATGAAGTGGGATTCATCAAACCCAACGCTGCTATTTACCACGCCGCTCTAAAAAAAGCGCAAATAACCGCTGCTGAAGCCCTGTTCATTGATGACTTACCCGAGAATGTCGCTGCTGCTCAAGCGTTAGGCATACAAGCCCACCAGTACACCAATTTAAAAAGTCTACAGCGTTTCATAAAAGAACAGGGAATAACATTTTAATTGTCATTTAGAGGATAAAAAGAAAGCAAAAAAATAAGGTGCTTTCACCATGACAAAGAATGAAAAAATAGTGGAAAGCGGAAACAACCCGACTTTGCAGGAATTGCTTTTAAATCTATCAACAGGATTCATTAATATTGCCGGAACTAATTTAGATGAGCGCATAAATGATGCTCTGGGGGAAATAGGTGCATTCTGTAAGGTTGACCGCGTTTCTATTTTCTTGCTGGCTCTAAATAAGCTGACAATTTCCAGCAAATACGAATGGTGTGCGCCGGGACTTTCGTTTCAAAGCAGTTTTTTACAGAACATTGAGCTGTCCGCCCGCCCCTGGTTGCAAAAGCAATTGGGCCAACAAATAGTAGTGGCAATCAATGACCTGGCAGAATTACCCGCGGACGCTCTGATTGAAAAAGATGAATTAGCATCCCAGGGCGTTCAATCACTGCTGATAGTTCCGATGATTTACAATTACGAACCTATCGGCTTCCTGCAATTCGATGCGGTCAAGAGTAAACGCCAATGGACAGCCAATGAAATCACGCTGCTGAAAATCGCAGCGGACATATTCACTCTAAGCCTCATACGCCAAAAAACTGAAGATAGTCTACACCAGTCGGAAAGAATGTACCGCCTCCTGCTCGACACCGTCAACGCCGGCATTGTTATCAGTCAGAATGACCGCTTCCTGTTCGTCAACCCGAAGTTTGCCCAGATGCTGGGCTACCAGGTGAATGAAATAATCGGAATGGATTACCGCCAGATTTTTTCTCAACAGGGAGTCACCTTACTCTTAGAACGCCAGCGCCGGCGTCAGATGGGCAAAAGCGTTCCCCCACATTACCAGACCACTTTCAAAACTAAAAATGGCCAGTTTTTAGATGTCGAGGTCAATACTGTCATCACCGAATATAATGGCGCACCAGCAACTTTTGCGATCGTTCGCGACATCACTGAAGAAAAGGAACAGGCTAAAATTCGCCAGAACCTGGAAGTCAAACTGCTTAAACAACAGCGTCTCATGAGCTTGAATATTTTAGCAAGTGCTCTGGTACATAATATTAAAGAGCTTCTCACTGTTATTATGGGACGCGCCCAGCTGCTCAAAGGTAAATACCCTGAACTGAAGGAGCCCGATATTATTAGCGCTAATTCGCGGAAAATTGAAAAAATCCTCAACAATTTCGTCCAGAAAATTAATCTGGAGCAAGCCACCGAGCCAGTACGCATCAATTTCAACGATTTATTAAAGACCGAATTAATGTTCTTAGAAGCCGATTCTTTTTATAAAAATCAGGTCGAAAAGGATTTCCATTTTGACCCTTCTATTCCGCCATATCGTGGTTTTTACAGTGACTTCGCCCACGGGCTAATTACTATAATACAATTTGCGCTTGATAGCCTGCGCACAGCCGCTGTGAAAAAACTCCGCATCACCACTCGAGCCGATGCGCGTGAAATTACTCTGACAATTGGTGCTACCGGTCAGACATTTTCCCGTGAAGAACTCCAGTCGTTATTCATGCCCCAAATTATGTATCGAGCGGAAGAAGCCACCAGGCAATCGGAGAAAGTTCTGCTTGCCAAATATAAATTATACAATGCTTATTTAATACTGAGTAATTATCAGGTAAAAATCAATGTCGGGAGTCAACCTGAAGCAGGCATGATCTTTGAAATTATCATTCCTTTGCTGGCAGACAGAGAATAAACTACCGTTTGTAAGCAGGTACTGAATTTGAGCGTTCATCGGCAGCTATTTCAATAATTCAGTGAAGAGGTACGATGACATGGAGACATGGGGTTGGCTTGCGATTTTACCGCCAGTGATTGCAATTACAATGGCAATTTTGACTCGACAGGTATATTTTTCGCTCGGGCTCGGGATTTATTTCGGCTGGGTTATTCTTTCACGGGGCAATCCTCTCACCGGTTTAGCTGCTACCTTAGAAGCCTTCATCAATGTTTTCCATGATCCTGACAATACCCGCATAATCCTGTTCAGTGCCATGGTCGGCAGCCTGATTGCCCTGATGCAGCGTTCCGGCGGAGTCAATGGGTTTGTTAATTTCATCCTCCGCAAGAATTTGATAAAAGGGCGGCGGGCAGCACAAGTATTAGCCTGGATTTTGGGGGTCATCGTCTTCATAGAATCCAGCATCAAAATTTTAATTGTCGGCACAATCTGTCGGCCACTCTTCGACCAACTTAAAATCTCGCGTGAAAAGCTAGCCTATATCGCCGATTCGACTTCAGCTCCAATCTGTATGTTAATTCCCCTAAATGCCTGGGGTGCTTTCGTCGTGGGATTATTGAGCGCCCAGGGCGAGGTTGACCCAACTACGATTTTAATTCACTCGATTCCCTTGAACTTTTACTCAATTCTGACGGTTTTAATGGTCCTGGTAGTGGCAATCACAGGTTGGGATGCCGGTCCGATGCGCAAAGCCGAGCGGCGTGTGGCACAGGAAGGCAAACTTTTACGAGATGGTGCGGTCCCCCTTGTGGATGAAGACATTATCGAGATGCATCCGATAGCGGGAAAGCCACAACGCGCCAGCAACATGCTTATTCCGATAATCACCATGAGTTTAGCCATGCCTCTCTTCTTGATTATCACCGGCAAGGGAAATATCACCCACGGTTCTGGTTCGATAGCAGTCTTTTGGGCTGTTTCACTGGCAATTGCCCTGGCAGCAATTTTATATCGCATTCAAAAATTGATGTCGGCGAAGGAAATCATGGATCTCATTCTAAAAGGTGCTGGTGGTATGATTTCGCTGGCGCTTTTAATGCTGCTCGCTTTCGCCCTTGGTTCGACCTGTAAAGTGCTTGGAACCGGTCATTTTATTGCCCAGGTTACAGCGGGGACTGTAAATCCCAGTCTGGTAGCGGCCTTGACTTTTATCGCTTCTGCTTTTGTAGCATTTGCGACCGGAACGAGCTTTGGCACTTTCGCCCTGATGATACCATTAGCTGTTCCGCTGGCT
This sequence comes from Fidelibacterota bacterium UBA2242, assembly GCA_002347855.1. GTDB lineage: Bacteria > Fidelibacterota > UBA2242 > UBA2242 > UBA2242 > UBA2242. Next base: position 228,178 of record DDYE01000002.1, on the reverse strand, counting down.
CATTCGGTTGGGGCATCGCTACCGTTGGTAGTAGCAGCTGTTTTAGCAGGTGGTGTTTTTGGTGATCATTGTTCGCCAATATCGGATACGACTATTGTAGCCTCTATGGCTTCGGCTTGCGACCATATTGATCATGTCAATACGCAGTTACCCTATGCACTTTTATGTGCTGGTGGGGCTTTCGTGCTTTTTTTGATAGGAGGCTGGCTGATTGGATAATTACCGACGATTTCGAGCCATCATCTTCGATTTTGATGGTGTGGTGGTGGATTCCGAACCACTTTACCAAATTGCAGAGCGACAACTATTTAAGGAATATGGGGTCGAGGTTCCTCCAGAGGACTGGAAATATTTCAAAGGCACGACAGAGGAGGTCTTTTATTCCATGGTTCAAGAACGCTACGGTGTACAGGCTGCATTGCCTGAACTGCGGGCACGCGGTCGAGAACTTTTAAAACAGGTTTTCGCTAATCAATTAAACTACTATCCCGGTTTTTGGGAATTCTATGAAAAATACCACCCACTTTTTAAAATGGGACTGGTGACATCGACACCGGCAGAATTTTTAAACTGGATTTTCCAGCATACTGACATTCGTAATCATTTCGAAGAAATCGTCACAGCTGACGATGTCGCTCATCCCAAGCCCCATCCTGAACCTTACTATCTCATGTTGCAACGCTTACAGGTCAATCCAGAAGAGGCAATCATCATAGAAGATTCTATAAACGGGCTGACGGCTGCAGTTGCCTCAGGCGCGGTCACCATTGCCCTATTAAGCAGTCTATCTGCCTCTGATATTCCTCCCTCCGTCTACCCTGCCAATTCCTATCATGAGATTGAAACCATTATAAAGCATTTAATGCCCTGATTTTCCTTGCTTTTGACCTCTAAATGAGACATATTTAGCGCCGCTTTATGATTGAGTTGAAATGTTAGTTTTGAACTTCAAATACTGTGCAGTTCATATAGAACGTTCGGGTGACGCAAGTACCTTTTACAACAACTTTGCTTCCCATTATTTTTAAGACTCTGTTACGCATGAGTGTCCTCAAATTTCCCCGGTCAATTTTAAGTGGCAATATTTTTGCACGTTACTAAGCGCTTTTAGAAAGAAGAATAGCGATGAGAAAAACTAGACCAGCCTGGCTTAAAATGTTAAGACGTGACCCCTTACCACTGTTAGTGGAGGACGCTCCTTTACCAGTTAAATATTTTAGCGTCGAGCGCTTCCTGCCAGAAGAGCATACCTTGCTGGACAGTTTGCGCCAAGAATTGCAAAATTACAGACCCCGTGTCAAGCTTTTAAATAGCCAACAAGCCGATGGTCTCTGGCAGCTTCATCAAAACTATCCAGTCGAAGAGCAGCAAAAAGCAATGCTTTTCCTCTTACAGCTAAAAAATATGGGGCAACTCTTAAGCTATGGGTGCTCGAGAGATATTCCTGCTATTCAGCGCGGAATTATTGCTCTCCTTAAGAACCAAAAACCAGACGGCAAATTTTCTCTGCTTTTGCACCACCAGGGCTTAGCCCTGTGGATTTTAGTTTCTTATGGCTTAGCTGGTAATCCCTTCGTAGAAAAAGGATTTCGCTGGCTGATTAAACGGCAACGACCAGATGGCGGCTGGCTTTCGCCAACCATGCTGCCGGAAGGCGAATCATTCAAAACAGCCCGCAGCGGCATCTGGACAACTATGATAATCTGCCAGGCACTGAGTAGCCACAGTCGGTTACGCAAATCAGAAGCCGCTCAGCGTGCGGCATCTTTCCTTCTCGATAATTACCTGCGACCTAACCATACAACTCTTTTCCCCGAACCCGACGCTTGGAATTATCTTTATACGGATTTCACCGATAATGGCATGTTCAGGGGAGGCACCTTACGTTTTGTCGAAGCTCTTTTGCCCATCAAAGAAACCCACGCACATCCCAATTTTAAAAAAGCAATTAAATGGCTCATCGAGCAGCAATTATCCTCTGGACTCTTTCCCGCGATTGCGGGACGCTCGCAGCAGGGCGACTACGGTGTGACTCTGCGCGTCCTTACGGTCCTAAAGGAACTTGAGCAGAGCGTGGGAACTTCTTAAGTGCATGCATATTGAAAAAAATAGAGGAATAGGAAAAAAATATGACAGATGAATTGAGTGAAAAAAATAAAATAGAAATCACCGGGGTGCCGGAAATCTTACCAATTATGGCTCTCCGCAATACAGTTTTGTTCCCGCAACATGTGGTACCAATTTATGTTGGGCGGGAACGTTCGTTGCGTTTGATTGAAGATCTCCCTGAATCAAAAAAACGGATTTTAGTGGTCGCCCAAAAAGAAGGTTCCATCGAGAACCCAGAGAAGGAAGACCTTTACGAATGGGGCTCTATTGCGCAGGTATTAAAGATCTTCAATATGCCGGATGGCAGCAAAAGTGCTATCGTCCAGGGACTTGAGCGCGCCAAGATTCACTCCTTTATCCAGACTGATCCGTATTTCAAAGGAGCGATATTAAAAGCCCAGGAAATTTACACGCCCAGTCTGGAAATTGACGCGATGATAGCCAATATTCGCCAGCTCTATCAGAAATTGAGTAAAATCGCAAATTATCTGAGTGAAGAACAGGCTTCGATTTTCACCTCGTTTAAACATCCCGGACGACTGATAGACCGCGTCATCCATCTTCTCGCCATTCCGATTAGCGAAAAGCAGGAAATCTTAGAAGAACTGGATGTACGCAAGCGCTTAGAAAAAGCTACCCTGTTCATCAATCGCGAGATTCAGCGTATCCAGTTAGGTGAACGGATTCAATCGGAGGTGCAGGATGAGATTTCCAAGACTCAGAAGGAATATTTCTTGCGGGAACAACTTAAAGCAATTAAAAAGGAATTAGGCGAGGATGAGACTACTCTCGAGCTAAAGGAACTCGAAGACAAAATCGCTCAATCCAAAATGACTGACGAAGCCCGCAAAATCGCCGAGAAAGAACTCGATCGGTTACGGAAAATTCCCCCCGCATCACCCGAATATACCGTTTCGCGAACCTATTTAGACTGGCTGGTTGACTTACCATGGGGTATTTATACTAACGATAATGTTGATATCAACGCTGCTCAGAAAATTCTCGATGAGGACCACTTTGGGTTGGATAAGGTCAAAGACCGCATCATCGAATACCTGGCGATTCGCAAACTCAAGCAGGAACAGAATCCCGAAGCCAGCATCAAGGGTCCAATTCTCTGCTTTGTCGGTCCTCCCGGCGTAGGTAAAACTTCAATGGGAAAATCTATCGCACGAGCGATGGGACGCAAGTTCGTTCGTATTTCGCTGGGCGGTGTCCATGACGAAGCAGAAATTCGTGGCCATCGGCGCACCTACATCGGTGCCCTCCCGGGCAGAATTATCCAGAGCATCAAGAAAGCTGAATCTGCCAACCCAATTTTTATGCTGGATGAAATTGATAAGGTCGGTGCAGATTTTCGCGGTGACCCCAGTTCCGCCCTGCTGGAAGTGCTCGACCCGGAACAAAATTCAACCTTCAGCGACCATTATCTTGAAGTCACCTTTGATTTATCCAAAGTCATGTTCATTGCTACCGCTAATATGACGGATACTATTTTACCTGCCCTGCGTGACCGCATGGAGATGCTGGAATTCAGTGGCTATACCGAAGAAGAAAAGGCTAACATTGCCAAAACCTTCCTGATTCCTAAGCAGCTAAAAGAGCATGGCTTGACTAATGTCAAAGTCGTATTCGAGGAACAGGCTATTCGTTTTATTATTAATAGCTATACCCGCGAGGCAGGTGTCCGCAACCTCGAACGAGAAATCGCCAATATCTGTCGGAAAATTGCCAAAGAGGTCGCTCTCAATAAGAAGAAGAAAAACTTTTTAGTTGATGAAAAAGCGGTTGAAAACTATCTCGGACCACGTCGTTTTATTGTGGATATAGCCGAACGTCTGGCAAAACCTGGGGTAGCAATTGGTTTAGCCTGGACTTCGGTTGGTGGTGATATATTGTTCGTCGAAGCTACCGCTATGCGTGGCAGCGGCAAACTCAGTTTGACCGGACAGCTGGGCGACGTCATGAAAGAGTCAGCGGAAGCGGCTTTGAGCTATATCCGCGCCAATGCCGAAGAATTAGGTATTGATGCCGATAGTTTTGCTAAAACGGACATTCATGTGCACGTTCCTGCCGGTGCAACCCCCAAAGATGGACCATCAGCCGGAGTAACTATTTTATGCGCAATTTATTCGCTCTTAAAGAAGAAGAAAGTGCGTGATAACCTGGCAATGACGGGTGAAATCACCTTGCGGGGAGCCGTTTTGCCTATCGGAGGTGTTAAAGAAAAAGTCCTCGCTGCTCATCGGGCTGGGTTGAAGCGCGTCATTTTACCCGAACAAAACCGCAAAGACCTGACTGAGATTCCAAAACAAATCAAGAACGAAATGCGCTTTGATTTCGTGAAGGAAATGTCGGAGGTTCTCGATTTGGCTATCAGAAAATAGCTATGTAGTTGCCAGCGATTGGTTAAATTTATACGCTTTTTAAGAGTTTAAGTAGTAATTAAACTATTCTACAGGGCGCTTAGCTCAGTTGGTCCAGAGCGCCTGCCTTACAAGCAGGAGGTCGGCAGTTCGAGCCTGCCAGTGCCCACACTACTTAACACCAATAATTACTTCATTTCCAGCCGTATTTTTGCAGGGTTCCCAGCACGGCAAAACCAATGATAAACAGCGGATAGACCACCCAAAACACGGGAAAGTAGGGCAGCAGGTGAGTCTGTTTAAACAGATGCGCTCCCCGCTGAAAAGCATGGTATTCGAAGACGAATTTCAGCATTAAAAGCGCCAGTAACATTTTTATGCTGATAAAAAGGGATATAACCAGGCTAAGGTGGAATAAAAATATCCAGGCAGCAATAAGAAAGTGCAATGGTGTAAGGTAAAAAGCTTTGCCATTCCGCCGTAGCTGCTGGTGAATGAATCTTCTGCCGAGAGGCGTGACGCGAGTCGTGACAAAACTGGTAGAATCTATATTATAGGCAAATTTCCAGGAAGTTCGCATCTGAATCTGCCGCGAAAGGAAAAAATCATCGCCGCTACTTAGCCTGGCACTTTCTGAATAACCTCCAACCTCCTCAAAAGCGACTTTACGGAAAGCCAGATTGCGGCCATTCGAATGGCTGGGGCGATTGTAAAAAGCGCTAACGGCGGCAGTCGTCGCTTCACAGACACTATCAAATTGTTGCAGCATGGGAAAAAATCCGCGTGCTGGTTCGACTGGTGAATTGCCGAGAACCATACCCACCTCAGGTGAGAAATAGCCCACCATGCTCTTTATCCAGGTTGGTGGCACGCGGCAATCAGCATCGGTTGTCAGAACTATCTCGCCCCTGGCTTGAGATATTCCGAGTGTCAGAGCACCTTTCTTGCCACGGGGTGACTCAGGACTTTTAGAGTGATGCAGCATGCGCCAGTTGGCAAAGCGCGCAGCATAATTTTGCATTATGGCACGAGTGGCATCAGTAGAATCATCATCTACTAAAATTACTTCCCAGCGTTCAGTGGGATAATCGCATTGGGCTAAACTATCAAGCAGATCGGCGATGACCGCTTCTTCGTTGCGCGCTGCTACTACCACCGAAATGGTCAAATCGGTGCACGCGGATCGCGACTTGAGGTGCTTGACAGTCCAGGCAATGATTACCATTAAAAAGTAATAGCCAGCCGCAAGGATAAAAATTAAAACGATAGGCATAATCAAATATCTATTTGCAAACCAAGCGTTAAAAAGGTATCACAAGTGCGTTTATGCTTAAAGCTGCTGTCTATAATCATTAATTCACTCGTTAAATGACTGTCGTTAAAGAGCTCGTAGTCAAGCCTACCATAAATGCGCCGCGTAGTACGAATCGGTCCCATCAACCATTTCGTAGCGTGGTCATAAAGATGGTCGCGCTGTTCATAATTAATGGTCACATCACCGCCATAGTAGGTGCCGTTTTCATCGCAACCCTGCCTGATATGAGAATAACTCAGGGCAAAATTCAATCGTGAGGTTAAATAGGCATTGCCCTCTATGAAAAAAACCTGAGCATTTGCTCCGTACGGAAACCCAAGGCAAAAAGAGTTGTTGGTGTAATTGGTTGTTAGTGTTTTGTGGGTATAAACCCACGGACGCACCGCCGTGAATTCGCAATTCAGGTTGATTGGCAAGGTGAACAGATTGGTTGCCCAGCGAACTCCACCCTGTAGACCGTACTTATTTGCCCACCAGTGGCGGCCGAGTTCACTGAACCGTAATTCATCAAACAAAATGGTACCATAAAGGGTAGCGTTAGGAAACAGCTTGACCTTACAGTCAAAAGCCATCAGGGAATTATCGCGATCCTGCTGCACATGTCCCGTAATCCAGAAAAAATTAACTGGAATCAGATAAGCCAACTCTTTATTGCGGTCACCATATACGACCATTCCAGAGTAGCCCAACCACAATTTTCCCCGCCAGAAGGGAATGTCAACCCTTTGCACGGCTAAGTACTTCGAGCGGTTACGAACAGCTGCGGGTGCACTTCTGAATTGAGTGCTGTCATTCAAAAGATCAGCGTGTAGAAATGAAAAGCGAATGGACTTTATCTGAGCCTGCATTCCAATGTAAGGAAAAACGGGCGGATTAGCCGAAAGAATCAGGTTGTGCTGCTGGCTATAGCCCCAAAGCACTGGTTGATTATACAACCCTAATTTTAAAAAAGTGTTGTAATAGATCAACGCTGTGAAATTCAGGTCGTAGGTATAAAGACTATCAGGCTGATACATTCCCCAGGTATTGCGCTCTTCTAAAAATTTATCATCAAAGGCGGGATTCCAGCTCCGGCGATAACGAGCGGCATACATAGCATAAGCGAAATGTCTTGCCCAATCACCCTGAAGAAAATACTGGTCGGCGTTGACCACGCGAGTTGCGTTGTTTTTAGTCTCTGATCGGACAAGGGCGGCAAAATCAGCCCAAATAAAGTTTTTACCCTCTTCAAAAACGACCAGGTGTTTTGCTTCCTGTTCCGGCTTGCGGTCGAAAATAGCAAATAACCTCTTATTGAAAACAGACCAGTTCTGGAAAGGATGAGCAACACTCTGATAAGAATCGAGGTCTGGGTGGCGTTGCTCAGTGAGTTCCATCCGATAATCAGCGAGAAACTCTTTCAGAATTTTGCGTTCGAGAGTAGAAAGGCTGGGCTCATGTTGTTGAATCTGCTGCAAACAAGCAGCGATATAAGAACGCGATAGCGGCAAGACCGCGTCGTTGTATGCGCTCAGCATAGCCCGCGTTTCCATCCGTCTGAGGAAGCCATAAACTGGGTCAGTGACAGTTACAGGGATTTCGCTACCTTTACTGATACCCAAATTGATGCCAACCAGAATAAACATGATAAGCAATTGCCGTCGAAATTTTATCATTATGCTCCCTTTGCCTTATTGCCCAATTAGTAGCGGAAATGTTTAATGGGTTCGCCTTTATCACCGATTTCCGTCATAGCTTCGATTCCAATTTGGAGATGAATTTTTGACCATTCGGCAGTCACCTGCTTATCGGATTCCTCGGTTTTTACGCCTTCTGCAGTTATCGGTACATCCGAAACAAGTAGCAGGGCGCCGCGCGAGATTTCGTTATGGTGCCCGACGATAAAAATGGTCGCGGTCTCCATATCAATCGCAATGCAGGTCAGCATTCGCAGGCGGGCGTGAAAGGCTTCGTCATGTTCCCAGACGCGTCGATTAGTAGTATAGACGACACCGGTGCGGTATTCTAACCCCTTACGCACAATGATATCGGAAACGAACTTATGTAGCTTAAAGGAGGGAAGGGCGGGTACTTCAGGCGGATAATAATCCAGGCTGGTGCCTTCACCGCGGATGGCAGCGATTGGCAAAATGAAATGACCAATTTCGGTAGATTTTTTCAAACCGCCGCATTTTCCAAGGAAAAGAACACCTTTGGGATGGACAGCGACCAGCAGGTCCATGATAGTGGCGGCATTGGGTGAGCCAATTCCGGCATTAATTATGGTCAAGCCAGCATTGTTCGTTGCGGCTTGCATGGCGCGGTTCTCACCATAAAGGTCGCAATTGAACATTTGACAAAAATTATCCAGATAATTGCGAAAATTGGTAAGCAAAATATATTCGCCAAATTTGTTCAGCGGCATGCCTGTATAACGGGGCAACCAATTTTTTGCAATTTCTAATTTGGTTAGCATGATTCGACCTTTTCGTTTATTTGACTGGAATTTTGAGAGGACTTAAGATACATTCGGCGGCGAGTGTCGCAGGCGATACAAGTCATTGAGGGACAGAGAAGTTGGTCAGGATGACGTCGAAAATAGGCTTCGCCGACTTTTAAAACAGTCGCTACAGGCAGAAAAGCAAGGCGTAAGCTGCCACGGAAATGGTAGGAAATAAACTGGTGCACGCATAGATAGCGCTCGAAATTGACAAAAGATTTGGCGCAACCGGGGACCTGGTGTAATACTTGTTCACCGCTGACAGACACGCCAATTGGCAATACTTTAAGATATTCCCAGGGTGACGTTTCAAGCCATGGCAAGGCAGCTTTTATTTCCAAATAATGACCAAAAGAAAGTGCCGAAAAATCGGTCCCCAGCATCAAGATATAACTTTCGGGCACATGCGCTAACCAATCCAGAACACTTCCCGCACCTAAGGGGCTGGCAGGCTGGTTATCGGCATTAATAAACGCGGTGATTTGGCCCCATAAACCGAAAGAATGGGTAGCCGATGCTGTTCTTACTACCTCCGGCAACTTGCGAAAGACTTCACTGATAGAGCCGACTTTCGAGGGGCTTGTCAGCGGATCATATACTTCATGGCTACCATCTGATTTCTTGAAGCAATAAGAAAAGGTTGGCATGATTAAGGAACCCTCTGCTGTTACAATCTGACAAAGCGTTGCCAGCAGAGCCTCAATGGTCAAATTAGGAAAAACATCTCTAACGCGGCGATAACTGGCATGCATCAGGACATGTTGCCCGGGCTTTAGACCAATCTCTTGCAGCCAATATTTAAAATCTGAGTGAGTCACGCCATTTATTACTGAAATTTTTCATAAAATCAAAGAGAGAAATGCTGGTTTAATTTAATTTCCCGAAAAAAGACGCAATTCATACTTCTATTTATTTTAAATGAAAGCGGTAATAAATGGCAAACTATATTTATTAAGAATTGGCAGTCTCTATCATAAACATGAATGGGAAACATCGCGAAATGGTAATTTGCAATTCCGAGTAGCTCGGTTTAAATTTAAACAGTTTGAAAAAAGGAGAAATATGGACCTGTTTGCAAAATGCTACGAGTTCAAGGATGCCCAGATAGCTCGGGAGCAGGGCTATTATCCTTACTTTATCCCCTTCTCAGGCGGTGACGATACCGTCATGGTTTATAAGGGTCAGCCCAAAATAATGATTGGTTCCAATAATTATTTAGGCTTGACGCACCATCCTAAGGTGATTGAAGCTGCCAAAAAAGCCCTAGAAACTTATGGAACAGGACGGACTGGCAGCCGCTTTCTCAATGGTACTCTTGATATCCATGAGGAATTCGAGCAGGAATTAGCCGATTTTGTGGGGAAGGAAGCCGCTCTCGTTTTCTCCAATGGTTACCTGGTCAACATGGGAACAATTTCGACTTTAGCCGGGAAGCACGATGTTATCATTAGCGACAAATTAAATCATGCCAGTATCATTGACGGTTGTCGTTTTTCAGGTGCCAAAGTTTTACGCTACCCACACAATGACATGGCGGAATTAGCCAAAATCATCGATTCCATTCCCGACAAAACGGCTGCTTTCTTTGTAGTTGACGGCGTTTTCTCGATGGAAGGTGATATTGCCAAGCTACCCGAAGTCGTGCGCTTGACCAAACCGCGTGGCATTCGGATCCTGGTTGACGACGCTCATTCGATTGGCGTCCTTGGTCCGAATGGCAATGGTACCGCGGCACACTTCGGTTTGACGAATGAAGTAGATTTGACCATGGGTACTTTCTCCAAATCATTTGGGGCAGTAGGCGGCTTCGTAGCGGGCGATTTTGCGGTAATTGACTACATCAAGCATTTTGCCCGGAGTATGATTTTCACTGCCAGTCTGCCGCCGAGTGTCGTAGCCTCAACGCGCGCTGCTCTGCAGATCATTAAAAGCGAGCCGGAGAGACGCCAGCGCTTAATTGAAATCGGAAATTATATGCGTCGGGAATTCAAACGCATGGGATTTGATACATCCACCAGTGAGACACCGATAATTCCAGTGGTTATTGGCGACGATATGAAGACCTTTATGTTCTGGAAAGCACTCTTCGACGCCGGTATTTATACCAATGCGGTCATAAGCCCGGCAGTTCCGAGCAACTCTGCCCGCCTGCGCACCAGTTATATTGCGACTCATACTCAAGAGCAATTGGATTATGTCCTGGAAAAATTTTATCAGATAGGGAAACAGTTATCCATTATCTAAACTCAGGCAGGAACACTTTACAAGTTCTTGTCTTGAAAATCGTTTCCATGTTGTCCCAAATTCCGCCATCTCTAAAAAAATTAGCGGCTGATAACTTCTTCCTGATAGGATTGGCTCTCTACCTGACAGGTTGTGCGGCTCAGGGTGGACCAGGCGGTGGACCAGAAGACAAAACCGGTCCGGAATTGCTCGCTACCAATCCACCCCATGGTGCAGTCAATGTATCTCTACGACCTCACTTAGAATTGCTTTTATCAGAACCAATCGAGCCGCGCTCCGCGGAAGGCAATTTAACGGTAACACCACGTTTAAAAACTAAACCGCGCGTCAAGGTCAATCGCCGCAAAATTAGCATTGAATTAGCTGAACAGCTGGAGCCCAGTTGCACCTATCTTTTCAATTTTGGTCGTCAGTTGCAGGATTACCAGGGCAATAATACCGCACAGGAAATCAAACTGGCTTTTGCTACGGGCGATTCCCTCGACGATGGCATAATAAGTGGCACCATTTATGACCTACCGCCGAACACCAAGGCATATGTCTGCCTTTTCCGTAAGGGCGCGGCCTGGCAAGATTCGCTGCTGAAAGCTGAGCCTGATTTTATTGCGACAGCCGATGCCCGCGGCAATTATCAGTTCACCAATCTACCTTCAGGCAGTTATCGCGCCCTGGCAGTGACAAACCCGCGTTTGCGGTCGCTTTCTGAAGAAGATTATCTCGCACTGCCAGCCTTCGATGAATTATTTCTACCGAATCGCACAAGTCAGCTGGCTAATGTCAACTTTCGCTTAACACACCTGCCGCTTCAGCCTTTTAGACTGCTGACAGCCAATATCATCAGTAGCTTTATAGAACTGAATTTTTCACACGCCGTGGCTGAGGATAGTTTGTGGCTAGCATCCATAAATTTTCCCTCTGCTGCTGCAAAGTTAGTCAGTACCTGGCGTCCCGAGCAAAATCCCAAGCAAATCTATCTATTAGTAAATGGTCTACAGAATAATCAAGAATATCAAATCCAGGTTGAAAATATTTGGGCAGTTAATGGCACTAAATTGATTGAACCCCAAGTGGCTAAAGTAATCTGGAAAGCAGTTATAGACACCGTTGCTCCTCAAATAAGTGCCACTACCCCGCCTAATAACAGCAAAGACCAGAGCCGCACGACTATCCTCCGCATTGATTTTAATGAACCGATTGATACTTTAGGCTTGGCACGTACAATCTTTTTCTTTGAAAACGATACCGTTTCCTGTGCTTTGTCACTGCAATGGCTGGACGGCAATTCCCTGCTGCTGCGACCGCAGCAGAATTTGCGTCCGGCAACCAATTACACGCTCAAATTATTGTTAAGTGCATGGCACGATTGGGCGGGTAATGCCTTCCGTGATTCCCTGCGCACAATAAAATTTACTACCATTGACGAGAACAAATTCGGGTCGGTCAGTGGTAGAGTGCGACTAAAGCAACCAGAACTCTGGCAAAATGTTTTTGTGGAAGCAAATCTCGTCGGGGAAGGTAATTTTCGGGAGATAGCGCGGCTGGATAGCCTTGGTAATTATCGCCTGGAACAGCTTTTACCCGGGAAATATCTTTTTAGCATCTGGCACGATCGGAATGGCAATAATCAGTACGATTATGGCAAATTAGTTCCATACCAACCAGCAGAAGCTTACCAAGCCTATCCCACTCAAATCAATGTACGGTCGCGCTGGGAAACAGCCGAAGTGGATTGGGATTTTTAAATGACGATTCGTTTTTGGAAAATTACGGCCGCTGGCAATGATTTCGTAGTACTGAATAGGGATGACTATTCTCATCAGATTCAGCCCAGTGCTTGTGCTCGTTCGTTATGCGACCGTCATTTTGGAATTGGCGCCGATGGGTTAATCTTCATAAAGTCCGCTGATGATTTTGATTTTGTGATGCAATATTTCAATGCAGATGGTTCTGGACCAGTGATGTGTGGCAATGGCGCGCGGGCAGCCCTTTTATATGTCAATTCTTCGCGGTTAGTGATGAAAAGCGAATATTATTTCTCAGCACCTGATGGTTCCCATCGGGGGAAAATTGATGAGTCTGGTATTTCGGTCTCAATCCACAAACCCGCCACAATTCAAACAATCGCACTAGGTAGTCATAAGGCTTACCTTGTTGATACAGGAGTACCGCACTTAGTCTATTTTGTAAAAAACACTGATGACTTTATTGTCCAGGCACCTGAACTACGCCGCCAGTTTGATGCAAATGTCAACTTTATCAAACGACTCAGTGATGGCAGCTGGCAAATTCGTACCTATGAACGAGGAGTAGAAAGCGAAACTTTTGCTTGCGGTACAGGCGCTACAGCGGCAGCGTGTGTTTTGTTTACTTTCTTTAGTGAAAGTTTACCACTCGTTTTAAGAGCGCGTGGCGGAGATCTACGCATCTGGCAGGACGAGGAAACCTTTTGGCTGCAGGGACCAACGCGCAAAGTTTTTGAAGGTATTATCGAATGGAATAACGGGAAGGAGTAAGGTAATGTATGCTGTAATTATTGCCGGTGGCATTGGCAAACGTTTTTGGCCAAGAAGTCGCAGAGAGCGCCCCAAACAGCTTTTGGATATTGTTGACGGCGCTTCTATGCTCCAGATGACTTACGAACGCTTAAAGCAATTGACCGACGAAAAGAAAATCTATATCATTACCGGTCAATCTTTGAAGGATTGTATCCTGAAAAACCTGAAGGATTTTTCGGAAAAGAATATCATCGTAGAACCGAGCGGAAAGAACACGGCACCGGCTATCGGGCTGGCAACTACTCTCATAATGGCAAAGGACCCGCAAGCTGTTATTGGCATTTTCCCTTCTGACCATCTCATTCGCGACCTTGCCGAATTTAAAAAGGCTATCAATGAAGGCTTTCGTTTCGCCAGCGATCATAATGCTCTGGTCACCTTTGGCATAAAACCAACTCGTCCAGCAACAGGCTATGGCTATATTCAGTTTGATAAAAACAGCAAGGTCGGTGAAGGCGGTGTCTATAAGGTAAAAACCTTCGCCGAAAAACCAAACCTCGAAACCGCCCAACGCTTTCTCGAGTCAGGCGAATTTTTCTGGAATAGCGGTATGTTTATCTGGCGCGGCTCGAATATCATGAATGCTTATAAACTCCTGCTGCCAGAAATCTATGAAAACCTCAAAATCATTGGAGAATCATTCGGTAACCCCGAGTATGAAGCAGTCCTCAAACGCCAATGGTCGTCCATTCATTCTGTCTCTGTAGATTACGGCATCATGGAAAAAGCCAAAAATGTCTATGTGGTCGCCGGTAAATTCGATTGGAGCGATGTGGGCTCCTGGGATGCAGTCTATGAACTGCAGACGAAAGACGCCCACGGCAATGTCGCTATCGGCAATGTATTTACCCTGAATACGACAAACTCTTATTTATATTCGCGGAAAAATCTCATCGCCGCAGTGGGTGTCAGCGACCTAATTGTCGTACAATCCAAGGATGCTATTTTAATCACCCGCCGCGGCTCTTCCGAACAGGTCAAAGAAATTGTGGATTGGCTGGAACGAGAAAAAAAGAGTGAATATCTATAAACTGGTCTCCATTGTGGAATTAGACAATCCAGTCACCAAGGCAAAATGAACAACACTGCTAGGCGATGAAATCCCTACGTAAACTAAGTAAAAATCAGCTGACGGAAATAAGGGATAAGTTGGAAGATCTCTGCACACGCCTGGGTTACAACATAATCTACGGACAGGGTGACTTCAAAGATGGTACCTGTCTGGTTCAAAGCGAGCGAAAAATCGTAATCAATAAATTCACGCCGCTGGACTTACAGGTTGAATTCTTAGTCAAAATATTGGTACAATTAGACCTGAAAGATGTCTATATTCTTCCCGAAATTCGGCGCCTTATAGAAGAGCAAAACAGTTAATTCTACGACTTATAGAGCGTATCTAACCTCACCTAGGCAAGTTTTATAGTAACCTTTGGGGGAAGAGATGTTAGTGATTGCCGTTGTAGGCTTTGATGATAGCCTTAACCAGGCGATGCCGCACTACGTCGGTAGCATCAAAATAGACAAAATCAATCCCATCAATACCCTTAAGGATTTCGAGGGCATCTATTAAACCAGATTTCTGATGACTGGGTAAATCAATTTGGGTTATATCGCCGGTGATAATGGCTTTAGAATTAACGCCAAGACGAGTAAGAAACATTTTCATTTGCATCGGCGTAGTATTCTGGGCTTCGTCTAAAATCACATAAGCGTTATTGAGAGTGCGACCACGCATATAGGCGAGTGGCAAAATCTCAACGGCATGCTGTTCTTCGTAGGCTTTTAACTTATCCGGAGTTAAAAAATCGTACAGGGCATCATAGAGAGGAGCCAGATAAGGTTCGATTTTTTCGGTCAAGTCACCAGGGAGAAAGCCCAGACTTTCACCGGCTTCGACTGCCGGACGAGTGAGGATAAGACGTTGAACATCGTGATTGCGCAATGCCGCCAGGGCAATTGCCACAGCTAAATAGGTCTTGCCTGTGCCAGCTGGACCAATCCCAAAAACAATATCATTCTGCAGTGTGCTGCGATAGTAACGCTCCTGATTGGCAGAGCGTGGTCTAACTACGCCGCTTTTCTTAAAGAGGATGACCGATTCTGCGGTAATTTCTTCGGGTAGTTTATGACCGCTCAGTTCCAGGTTAATAAGTGTCGTTACATCCTCTTCGTCCACGAACCCTTTTTGATTGATGGTCAGAATCATTTCGCCAATGATGCGCTCGACCTGCTGGATACGCGTTTCGTCTCCTTCCAGCATCAACTGATTGCCACGGGCAAAGAGTTTGATCAAAAAACTGCTCTCGATTTTATTTAAAAAGGCATCGCGTACGCCAAATAATAAAGCCAAATCGGTGCCTTTGATTTCGATTACCTTGGTAGCCATGCCCCTCAAGCGCCTGGTAGTATTTTCAGATCCCTCATTAAAACTAATTGTATGTGAAGGCTGTTCATTGATTCATAGATTTCAGGAATTCGCGATTGCTCTTCGTGCGTTGCATGCGGTCAATCAAGAATTCCATGGCTTCGATTGGTGACATTTCATTCAAGAGTTTGCGTAGAATCCAGACCCGGGCTAACTCGGCAGAAGAAAGGAGTAACTCCTCTTTGCGCGTGCCTGAACGGTTCACATCAATGGATGGGAAAATACGACGATCGCTCAAGCGGCGATCTAAGACGAGTTCCATATTGCCGGTACCTTTGAACTCTTCGAAAATAACATCATCCATCCGCGAACCGGTATCAATTAGAGCCGTGGCAATGATGGTCAAACTTCCACCACCTTCGATATTGCGGGCTGATCCGAAAAACCTTTTGGGGCGATGGAGAGCGTTGGCGTCAATACCACCAGAAAGAATCTTGCCACTATGTGGGACAACCGCGTTATGCGCTCGACCTAAGCGGGTAATGCTATCCAGCAAAATCACCACATGATAACCAAGTTCAACCATCCGTTTGGCTTTTTCGAGAACCATATCGGCTACCTGGACATGCCGCTCTGGCGGTTCATCAAAAGTCGAGCTGACGACTTCGGCTTTGACGGAGCGCTCCATATCGGTAACTTCTTCGGGTCTTTCATCTATCAAAAGCACTATAAGAGTAATTTCCGGGTGATTAGTGGTAATGCTATTGGCAATTTGCTGGAGCAGGGTTGTCTTGCCGGTCTTGGGTTGGGCAACAATCAGTCCGCGTTGTCCTTTGCCAATCGGACAGAGCAAATCCATAATGCGCATAGAGATATTGTTAGGATCGGTTTCTAACTGAATACGACTTTGCGGATATAGGGGCGTCAGACTGTCGAAGGGGCGTTTGGATTTGACCAATTCTGGGTCTTCCATATTGACAGCATCAACCCGTAACAGGGCAAAGAAGCGTTCATTATCTTTGGGAGGGCGGATTTGTCCTGAAATGATATGCCCGGTTTTCAAGCCAAAACGCTTGATTTGCGAGGGTGAAATATAAATATCATCGGGACCAGGCAAATAGCTTAACTCTTCTGAACGCAAGAAGCCGTAACCCTCATCCATGACTTGTAAAACGCCCCGCGTGAAAATTTTGCCCTCTTTCTGCGAGGCAGTTTCGAGAATTTTGTGAATGAGGTCTAATTTTTTCAACCCCGCTGCCTCTGGAATGCCTAATCGTAAAGCCACTTCGGTCAGCTCTCGGATTTTCATCACCTGCAGCGAGGTAGTTGTCAATTCGTTTTCCATAGGATATCCTATTTAATTTGCAGTTCTTGGGATATTTATTTCACAAAGGTAGGTCAAATAGAAGCGGTTTTCATAATTAACTGAATTAATTTAAGCTGTTTTTATCGAATATCAAATAGTTATTTTAAAAAAGGGTAAAATAGTCGGTGCTAAATAATGGCTGCCGGTTATCAGCAAAACATCATCTGACTTTAATTCCGCATTAACTTGAGGTAACAATTTTTCGAGTTGAGGATTGCAGATTATTTTACCAGGTGCAATCTTTCGAGCAAGGGCATTCGCTAAGTCTCCCGCTGCTACAGAGGGATAACCGCGTAATTCAGTTACAAAAACACGATGGACTAAGGGTGCTAATATTTCCCCCAATTTTGCAAACTTCTTGGAGCGACTCAATGCCAGAATAACGGTTAGCGATTGCGGTGGGAATAATTGAAGCAAAGTCCGGGCAACTGCCTGCAAACCGTGAGCGTTGTGTCCAGCATCGTAAAAAACCAGGGGGTTCTTTTGCAGAATTTGCAGACGTCCTGGCCAGTAGGTTTGCTCCAAGCCGCGGTAGGCAATAGATTGAATATGACCCTGTGCTTGTAGCGTAGCCAGTGATACGAGCGCCGTTTGTACATTTGTTACCTGATGATAGCCGATTAAGGGCAACTTTATTTTACCCTCACTGCCATTATTTAGGCGAAATTTAATAAGCTGATGCTGAGGCGTGAGTTTTTCTAAGGTGATTCGGCAATTCGTCGGAGCGTAAATTGGTGGAGCGTATTTATCAGTAACAGCGGCAAGTAGAAATTTTTTTACCGCAGCTGATTGCCGGGCAATTATGCAAGGCACGCCACTTTTTGCAATACCGGCTTTCTCGTAGGCAATCTGTAGCACCTTCTTTCCCAGAAATTCTTCATGATCTCGACCAATGGGAGTGATTATTGACAGCAACGGTTCGACTACATTGGTAGCATCAAAGCGTCCCCCCATTCCAGTTTCGAGAATAGCAAAATCGACTTTTTGCGTGGCAAAATAGTCCAAAGCCAGCGCCGTAGTGGCTTCAAAAAAGGTCAATCCTAATCGGTCAATCTGGTAACGATGTCTTTTCAGAAAAAGTCGAATTATTTCATCATCTATCTCAATACCATTGATACGTATGCGCTCATTGAAACGCAAGAGATGGGGTGAAGTATAAAGCCCGACCCGAAATCCTGCACCCTGCAGTGCTGCGGCTAACATGGCGCAGGTTGAACCCTTACCATTTGTTCCGGCAACATGAATACTAACTAATTGGCGCTGCGGATCTCCAAGATAATGTATAAATTTCTGGATTCTTGACAAATCGAGTTTTATTCCTCGACCATCTAAGGCATAGAGGTATTTTAGCTCGGACTGTTCTTCAGACAAAACAAAATGCGGCATTATCAGGGACACTCATCCAGAGCTACACGCTCAACATTAGATAATGGCGTACCCAGAAATCGCATGGCAATTTCCTCAAACTTCTGGGGAAAATCGCTAACTATAAATTGGTGGCTGGGCGTATCTTTCTGGGGATTTAAGAGACTTTGGGTGCTGAGAATAGTCTTTACTTCGCGCGCCGTTTCCAGCGCAGTATCAACAATCTGAATGCCACTACCCACAACTCTTTTGATTACCGGTTTAATGAGAGGATAGTGGGTACAACCAAGAATCAGGGTATCAATTTGCTTGGCAATGAGCGGACTTAAATAAATGCGTGCTATTTCTTCGGTAACCGGTGTATCCAGCCAGCCCTCTTCGATTAAAGGTACAAACAAGGGGCAGGCCTGAGCAAAAACTGCTACGGCAGGTTTCTGCGCTTGTAAAGTTTCCTGAAACTTCCCCGAAGCAATCGTCGCGGTTGTACCGATTACACCTATTCGGTTTGTCTGGCTAATCTGTAATGCCACCCTAGCCGCCGGCACAAGCACCCCAATTACTGGAATGGGAAACAATTCCTGTAATTGTTCTAATGCCATGCTGGAAGCCGTGTTACAGGCAACTACAATGGCTTTCACCCCTTTTTCATAGAGATAGTTGGCAATCTGGCGGGCAAACTTCTGCACGGTTGCCTTTCCCTTGCTACCGTAGGGAACGCGGGCGGTATCCCCGAAGTAAACCAGGGTCTCGTGAGGCAATAAAATCTGCAACTGCCTGAAAACCGTTAAACCTCCTAACCCTGAATCAAAAACACCGATAGGCTGGGATGCTCCTCGTTCTTCATTGATGAATTGTGCTGTCACAGTACTCCTTAAATTCGAGAATGCTTCGATAGACTGCTTCCGCGATCTTTTGTCTATGATCCGGATCGTTCAATTTTTTAGCATCGTTTCTATTATCATTATAACCAAATTCGCAGAGTAGATTGGGCATAGAGGCTCCGACCAGAACATAAAGATTGGCTTGCTTGACGCCCCGGTTTTTTTGGGGCACACGCTGACTGATGTTTTTCGAAAGAATTTCGGCGAACTTCTCGCTATCATGCAGGTATGTTTGGAATACCATATTCGCTAAGATATGGGACGGATTGTCGTAATCTTTGTACTTGGCTTTATCTTCACTGGTTTCGAGTTGGATGACAGCGTTTTCCAGTTTAGCTACTTCAATAGCTTCCTGAGAACGCATCGAGGGATTTTGTAAATAAAGCTCAATACCTTCGGCAGTGCCACGATTGGCCTCCGGCATGGCGTTAATGTGAAAACTCAGAAAAATTTTGCCGGCGGCATCATTGGCGATTTTTGTGCGTTTCCATAAGGGGATAAACTCATCTTGATCCCGAGTATAAACGACTTTCAGGTCTTTACGTTTTTCAAGCAATTTGCCAACTCGTAAAGCAATATCTAAAACAATGTCCTTTTCATTGAGATAACCCCAGCGTCCGAGGGTGCCGGGATCCTGTCCACCATGCCCCGGATCAAGCACAATCGTGTCCACAATCCACGAATTTTTCACCTCTTCAATCTTTTTCATAGTTGAATAATTCAAGGGCAGGAAAAGAGAAACCAGAATATTCCCACTATGTGCATCGTAGGTTACATCGGCACGCTCAAATTTCCGACTTAATTTGAGACTGAGTTGCACCGACTTAGCCAGTGGAATTGCTTCAATCAACTCGATTGAAGGGGTAGGTTTACTTCGCGAGAGCTTAGCCGAATCACAGGTCGCCCCATAGATAGTCAGATAAAACCAGTTATCCTCCTTGAAGAAATAGGACAAATCTTGGTTACTGAAAGTCTTGTTGGCACTGATTTTAATTGTCAATCCGTTCTGACGCTCTTCATATTGAATGGCACTCACCGTAGCAATGACCTCGGGTTTCGGTGAGGTCGGTGCATAGGGGGCGGGTAGTTCTGAATCTTCCCGCTGAGATAATTGATAGATAACTTCGCCGGTGACAATCCGGTATTGTAGACCCGGTAGCAATTGGTCGCGAACAAGAGTTAAGGTTGAATTTAGGGGAGCAAAAAGGCTCTCATCAACGATAATCACCGCCGAAGTGAGTTGAAAAACCCTGGTGTCAATCATGCAAAAGGAAGCATTGGCGGTGAACTTTAACATTGCTTTTGGGAAAAACAGCACCAATTTGCCAGTTTCTGGACGATAAAAGGTTCGTATGCCAAGCGCTGTAGCAAAATCATTCAGCGCAAAATAAGCCACCTTTCCGATGGTGACGACTCTAATTGGCTGTTTGGATTTGGTAGCTGGATTAGTAATTATAAGCTGTCCGGCTCTTGCCCCACCGTCCCAGATATAAAAAACAATACTAAAATATAAAATTAACTTCTTCAAAGTCGCCGTGAAGTTACGAAGAATCACCTCATAAATCAAAGATGAGTTGGAGATTGAGTTCTCCCGAGAAGGAAAAGGCGGAAGATGAGCGTTGGCGAGCCAGCGCTAATTGACCTGACGCACTAAAATTAAGGCGCCCCTGAATTTTTATATTAAGCAGACCAAAGTAGTGGCAGCCACTACCTTTCAAAGACGACAAATTATACTGCAAGGGTACGCCCGGTTCAGTTATGTAAAGCATCAGCCCCATCGGAGTATAGTACTGGGTCGTGCCTAAAAGCCAGACCACTTGCGAGCCGCGCCACTTATAATAGCAGCAAAAGGCAGCCGCCCGTTGGTCGGAATTAGAACTGACCAAAACTGTTTGCCATTGAAAATGCACACTCATAGAATTATTCAGAGCCTGATGATAGCGCAGATACATTATTGACTTTCGCTCGGGAGACAAATAAGAGACAGAATTATAATCGGTATAAAGTTTATAGGTCAGTTGCACCTGGGTCCCGGAACGCACACGATAATTAAAATCGTTGAGTAAGTCACAGCCCATACGCGGCGCAACTGCTACTTCTTCCGCCGTTATTTGCCGGTAGAAGTCAACGAAGGCTGACCACCAGAGCCGGCGCGACAGCTTGACTCTCAATCCCGTGTAAATGCCCTGTTCATTACGTGGCATACTGCCCAGTTTATAAAGGGGTGCTGCTAACGGTGCATAATAGTTAGTCGAATAGTGACGCACGCTGAGCGCAAGATTGATGCCTTTTTCACCATAAATCAAATTTTCGATGAAGGCATTCCCGTTTCTATTTTGCCAGACGGCTTCACCACTGAGAGTCAAGCCTTTGAACTGAAAGCGATGATAAAAGGAGACACTGGCAATCTGGCGATTAGCATCTAATACCTTGAAAGGGCGAGAATAAGAAATGCTGTTTCCAAGCAAGCC
Source organism: Fidelibacterota bacterium UBA2242 (assembly GCA_002347855.1). Lineage (GTDB taxonomy): Bacteria > Fidelibacterota > UBA2242 > UBA2242 > UBA2242 > UBA2242. The sequence continues at coordinate 206,662 of DDYE01000002.1, read as the reverse complement.
GCAGGCAAAATATTTTAGGGTCAATTCTCCTCCCATACCGATAGTCCGCTCTTGCACAATGTCTTTGGCGGCTATTTGACCGGCGGTGATATGTAAGCCGTCAGTCCGTAAATTGGTGACAAGGTCATCCTGGATAGTAGCATCGAAGCGGTGTTGCGATACAAATGAGCGCCATTGCCATTGTTTATGAGAATGTTCGACGGCTCCCCCGAAAAAGTAGCGATTTTCGTCGCTTCCCAGATAATTGCTGAGGCGCGCTCGCGGCGAGGTCAGATTGCCGATGGCGTCGTTTGTCCTGCCCGCCATAAGATTGGTGGTATAAAGTAAGCCGCTGCCCCATTGCACACGATAAGCTCCAAAAATAAGGGTCGTTGCTCTGCGAGGCAGTTTATATACTCCGCTGAAATTAAAACAATCCAATAAATTTGGTTCTCCAGCGTCTCGTTCCATTATCCATCCCCAGAAAAAGTTCGGTGATAGATTTTGGCGCCAGCGCCCCAAAATCTTGCCTATATCGAATGCTGAAGAGGATGGCTTGATTACTATATACTGGGTAAAATTGCCGCGCTTCTGGTCTCTTTTTTCGAAAGTGATAAAAAGTGCCAGTACAGCCAGTTCATCTGGCGAAAAATTACCCAAGCGTCCTAATTCCTGCCAACTGGCAACAGCAGGATGATTATTGTGCAGTTCTATCAGTGCCGCCTTCAAATCAACCCGCAATGGCAAAGCCCGTAAGTCCGTGGTTTCACAGGCACTCCAGATTATAGGATTAACGGCATAATTCTGGACAAGCGCATCTATTTCCTCTGCTGAATAGGCTTCGTTGTCAAAATAACTATCGCCAATGATTTCCGAGTTGGTGCTTTGCGCAGTCAATAGCCATGGCAGCCATAATAGTAACCATCCTGAGCGGAGACATTTTACCATGACTGCCAACTACAGCCGAGATAGACTGTGTATGGTAAAGTGGGATGATGCTGCCAAGCCACAGCGAACGAAAAATGGCGAATAGTGATTATTGTCCCCAGAGTCAGGCGGTCAGGATTTAATTGAACGCCCGCTAACAAATGCCATCCTGGTAAAAGCCCAAAATCCAATCCGACTTTCTCTGTCAGAGGAAAACTTAAATCCTTGTACAACTCCGCCCCAAGTTCCAGTCGTCTGACGATTCGCCAACGCAACCCGCAAGTAAAAGTCTGGGGAATTTCATCAGCCTGATGATGAAGCCGCGGCTGATTACAATTATTCAGCAACATCCCAATAGACAGAGCACTATCAACCCTGAACAGGGCTCCCAAACCAATACCCAGAGTGGGTGCAAACGAATAATCGGCAACGTATAAATCATAAAGCGCCAGGCGGCTGCCGATGGCAAGCATGGGGTTGAACTGCCAGCCATAACTTAAACCAATTGTCCGCTCCTGATAAATCGCATTGCCCAACAAACTATAATCGGCGGACAAATGGTGTTTTGGATGAAATTGCCAGGTCGCCTGTCCCTGCCAGGCAGTCAGTTCCTTGATCCCATATAGATTGGCGTAATTCAGCGAGAATGCCCAGCCACGGCTCGTGCGGAGAGCTGCCGGATTTATCCCACCCGGATATTGTGCCTGGATATTGGCGCGCGCAATCCAGAGCGGATTGAAGCATTGCAGCTCGAAAGCTGCGTAAATCCGCAAAGTCGCCAACAGTAGTAATACGCTAACCTTCTTGCCCATCGTCAATACTATTTATGCGGTTGTAGCCGCTATTTAACAAGACGCCGTGGGGAACCGAAAAGCTATTTCTTAGTAGGCGCCTTGATTTTTTCTTCCTTGCGCTCCTTAGCCGGAACGAAGGTATTGAGTTTTTCGCGCACGACCAGCGGGTGATCCCGATTATGGAGGCACAGTATGCCTTCAATCATGAATTCCTTCAGCATAATTTCTTCTTCGGAGCGCCGTTTTAACTTGCCACCAATTGGAATAAAGATGAGGTTTGCCAATAGTAGTCCATAAAAAGTCGTCAGCAGAGCCAGGCCCATGCCACTTAAGAGAGTTTTAAATTGGGCTGCAATATCAAATTGAAAAGCGTTGCTGAAAGCGCTGAGACTACTGGCTTTTTGCATGGTAAAATTCTTCATCATGATGATTAAGCCCACAATGGTGCCAACCATACCAAAGGCAGGGGCATAAGTCCCCATGTAGAAGAAAATTTCCTGACCAATAGTGTGCCGCTTATGGATGTTGGAAAGTTCCAGATTGAGATAGTTGCGCAGACGCTCCTGGTCTTTTTCATTGATGGCAAGTTCAATGCCCTTGCGCATAAAATTATCGCTAATATTCTTTAAATCATCTTCCAGGGCGATGAGACCACTCTTGCGGGCTTTTCCCGCCAGTTCAGTGAATTTATCAATGATTTCTTGATAACCGTAATTCGAACGACGGAAAGCATTTTTGACGACCTTAAAAACGCTCCAGAGATTGCGCATCGGGTAATTAACGAAAGTGGCGGCAATGGTACCCCCCAGGACTAAAAGCAGTGACGGAAAATTCCAAAAATAGGAAGCGTCGCCTTCATTTGCAGCAATAGAATAAACAATCAGAGTGATGCCGATAATCAAGCCAAACAGAGTGGCAATATCCATATTTTCCCCTCACTTTATTTTGCCAATTATGAGAGCAGCCACACGAAAAGAAAAATTCCTAATTGGGACTGACCTGTCTTTCTATCACCCGAAAAACTTTTTCACCTTTTTTTGCCATTCGATAGCGTTCCCGGGCTAATTTTTCGATATAAGTTAGGTCTTTTTCCAGGCGGTTCTTTTCCTGCAGGAGCGAGTCTTGTTCTGCCTTCAATTCCACTAAGTTATTTTCCAGGGCTTTCCTTTGCTTATGAATCTGATAAACCTGGTAAAGGCCATAATCACCGATGACAAAGAAAATAATAAAAATCGTTATGCCCGCCAGACTGCCTAAAATTACATATAACCGTCGCAGATTGCCTGAATCTACTGGTCGGCGTTTATTATTTCGGGCTTTTCTCATTTAAAGAAACGTGTGCCACCGAAAATAGCGTCGTCTCCTAACTCTTCTTCAATGCGTAAGAGCTGATTATACTTGCAAATCCGGTCAGTTCGGCAAGCAGAGCCAGTTTTTATCTGTCCAGCATTGACTGCCACGGCTAAATCGGCAATCGTGGTGTCTTCAGTTTCGCCGGAGCGATGCGAGATGACTGTAGTAAAACCAGTACGGTGTGCCAGTTCAATAGCATTTAGTGTTTCGGTCAAAGTACCAATCTGGTTAAGTTTAATCAGAATGGAATTGATAGCTTTTTCATTGATGGCGCGCTGCAGGCGCTCAACATTAGTAACTGTCAGGTCATCGCCTACTATCTGAATTTTCTTACCGAGCTTTTTGGTCAGATAAACCCAGCCTTTCCAATCGTCTTCAGCCAAGCCATCTTCCAGAGATACGATTGGATATTTATTAATGAGAGTTTCGTAATAGGCTACCATTTCCTCGCTGGTCAAGCTGCGTCCCTCAGATTTGAGTTCGTAATTGCTTGTTTCACTATTATAGAATTCTGAGGCTGCCGGGTCGAGAGCGATAAATAGCTGCTTGCCGATTTTGTAGCCCGTTTTATTGGCTGCTTCGAGAATTACTTCGATTGCTTCTTCATTGGACCGCAGATCAGGTGCAAAGCCACCTTCATCACCCACGGAAGTATTCAAACCTTTCTTTTTCAGAACACCTTTAAGTTGATGGAAAGTCTCAACTCCCATTTGCAGTGCTTCAGCAAAGGATTGAGCGCCGACCGGGAAAATCATAAACTCTTGCAAATCCACATTATTGTCAGCATGTTTGCCACCATTTAAAATGTTCATCATCGGAACGGGCAGAACGCGAGCATTGACTCCGCCGATATATTTATAAAAAGGCAAACCCACATAAGCAGCTGCAGCCCGGGCAACAGCCAATGAAACCCCCAGAGTTGCATTGGCACCCAATTTGGCTTTATTCGGTGTTCCATCTAATTCAATCAGCAAATTATCAATGTAGGTCTGGTTTAGGACATCCTCTCCTACCAATTCGGGGGCTATGAGATCATTGACATTTTGCACAGCTTTGAGGGTACCTTTACCCTTATAGCGATTTTTATCGCCATCGCGCAATTCAACGGCTTCATGTTCACCAGTCGAGGCACCAGAAGGGACTGCGGCGCTGCCGAAAAAGCCACTTTCTGTCAGTACTTCAACTTCAATGGTGGGATTACCGCGCGAATCCAGAATCTCGCGAGCGTGAACTTCAATAATAGTACTCATGTGAATTACTCTCCTAATTAGAAATTGATTAATACGCGACTCAATTTAGCAATCTCACCTCTCATTGTCAACATCGAGATGCTACTCGGCTGATAATTTACGTCAATAGGCAGAATATTTTTACTTCTATCGAGCTTTTTTGCAGCCTGTCCTAATTTTATTCTTTGAAATCCTTCCTATAAGACTGTAAATTTTTCTAAGAGGTGCGAATATGATATTTGAAGTTAAACCTTATACTCCCCAAATTGCTGCACTTTGGGACAAATTTGTCAGTGAAAGTAACAACGGCACTATTTTCCACACGCGGCGGTTTCTTTCTTATCACCCCGCTGGTCGCTTCCAGGATGCTTCCCTGGCTTTCTATAAAGGCACCGAGCTTTATGCTGTTTTTCCGGCAGTGCGTGGCAACTGGAACGGTTTGGACACACTCTGGTCTCATCGTGGTGCTAGCTATGGCGGGTTTGTCAATCGGGAAAGCCTGAGTATTGCGAACGCCTATATCTTAGTCGAGCGGCTAATTGCCTATGCTCGCCGTGAAAAGATACAGCGGATTGTGACTACCCTGCCGCCGATAATATACAATCAGCGCCTTTCCAATTACATTGATTTTGCCCTGATCAAACATGGTTTTCAGTACCTCAAGCGCGAGGTCTCCAGCATAGTTTCTTTAGAAGAAAATATTGACCTCAATGTCGCCAAGTTCAAGCAGACCAATCGCACTGCCTTTCGCCGCGCGCAGAAATTAGGGGTAATTGTCCGCGAGTCCGACGATTATGCCACTTTTTACGAGATCCTGAAGAAAAATTTAAAAATTCGGCATGGTGTCCAGCCCACTCATACCCTCGATGAATTAATTACTCTCAAGAACCTGTTCCCCGACCGCATTTTTCTCTTTGGAGCATTTGTCAAGGAGGAAATGGTCGCCGGAGTGGTCATGTTTGACTGCAACCGCGCTGTCTCTCTGGCATTCTATATCAGTCATAATGAAGACCGCCAGGAGTACCGTGGTGTCAATCTGCTGTTCTATGAAATCATCAAGCGCTGTATAGCCCAGGGCTTTAAATATTTAGATTTTGGTATTTTTACGGTCAATATGGAGCCCAATTTTGGTCTAGCGCGCTTTAAAGAAGGATTTGGTTCAAGTGGGATTTTACGCGATACCCTTTACCTCGATTTATAATTAGATACCATTCATTGACTATTCTTTTATATTAACATCCCCATGAATTGAAGAAACGAGTCTAAGGCAATGGCAGCTTCGATTAAATCTTTGACAAAACAAACATTGATTTATGGCATTGGTACGATTCTGGCTCGCCTGGTGACATTTTTACTTTTGCCAGTTTATACCAATATTCTGCCAGCTGCCGAATATGGCTTAGCCTCTCTGATTTTTGCCTTCATCGGATTAATGATTATCATTTTCAATTATGGTCTGGACTCAGCCGTTATACGCTACTACAGTGAAGCTAATGATGATTTAAATCGCACGAAAATTTTATCCACCGCTATTTACCTGTCACTGGTGACGAGCGCGTTCCTCGGTTTGCTGATTTATGCATTGAGTGGTTATCTCGGTAAAACGCTACTGCATGATCCTGCCCATGCCAATCTGATACGCTATGCTGCACTTATTCTTTTTTTTGATGCTCTGGCTCATGTCCCCTTTGCACTGCTGCGCTTAGAGGAGAAGCCTTTTCAATTCATGGGTATCCGACTCGTCAATGTTGTCGTTGTTTTCACGCTTAATATCTATTTAGTTGCTCATTTAAGACTGGGCGTTGATGGTATTTTCCAGAGCAATTTAATCACCTCAGCTCTGACCACACTGATTCTATTTATCATGATTATTCCTAAACTGCGCTTTACTTTTTCTGGGAGTATGGCTTACGATCTGGCACAGTTTGGCTTACCATTTATTCCTGCCGGTTTAGCCACGGTCTGTATGGAAATGCTGAATCGTTACATTCTCGAACGCCTTATGGACCTGCGCGCCGTTGGCATTTTTAGCGCCGGTTTTAAGCTGGGTATATTTATGTTGCTCCTGACCAGCGCTTTTTATTATGCCTGGCAGCCTTTCTTTTTAAAAGCCGGACCGCGAGAATCCTCCAAACCCCTCTTTGCTCGAGTTCTGACCTACTTTGTCCTGGTAGAATTGACATTTTGGTTGGTTTTAACCGCCTTCATGCCAGAGATTGTTCATTTTCACATCGGATCTGTTTATTTAATCGGTCCCGAATACCAGGGCTGCGAGCCGATGGTGCCTCTGATTTTACTTGGTTATGTATTTTTAGGAATAAATCAGGTGTTCCTGCCCGGCATCTATTTTGAAAAGAAAACCCGCTACTTAGCCTATATGACCTTTTTAGCGGCAGCGGTTAATGTAGCTGCCAACTTTTTATTTGTTCCACTGCTGGGTATTGTGGGTTCGGCTTACGCCTCCTTACTTGGTTATTTCATACTGGCAATTCAGGGTTATTTTGTCTCGCAGCGTCTTTTTCGTGTATCGTATGATTTTCGTCGAGTTGGCATGCTTTTTCTTTTTGCCCTCGCTGGCGGCATCCCAATTTATTTATTTAAACCAGTATTGGTGGCTCGCGTATCCGTCGTGATTGCTTTCCCATTCATTCTGTGGCTGGCGGGATTTTTCCGTAAAGATGAGATTGCTCTAATTAAGGATTTGTTTAATTTTCGCAATAAAGAATGAAATCACCTCTTAAGGTTTGCCATGTTACCGTCGGACACAATCCTACCGACGACCGTATATTTTACAAAGAAGCCTGTTCCTTAGCGCGCCATGGTTACCGGGTAACCATTGTTGCGCATCAGACAGCAGAGCAATTGCCAAAAATAGAGGGCATTACTTTTTTGCTCTTCCCTGATAAGGGCTACTTTCAAAATATATGGCAGGCTTATAAACTGGCTAAATCAGTCCGCGCCGATTTATATCATCTCCACGAGTTTGAATTGCTGCCTTTCGGTTTATTTTTAAAGCATAAATATAAACGGTCAGTCGTTTACGATGCTCACGAGACGATTTTTTGGTTCTTTATGGACTTCTCAAGGCGCAGCTTAATTGTCCGATTGATTGCCGGCAGTTTGGCGCAAACCCTTGAATACCTGACGGTTCGGGGTGTGGATTACCTGGTGACAGTCACACTCTGGGTAGAAGCTCGATTTAAGGCTTGGCATCCACGCCGGGCAATCGTCTATAACTTTCCGATTGTTGAACTTTTTCAGCCGGCTGCTCAACCACCCGACAATCCAATCATTTTATATCATGGTCAATTAGTAGCTGGGCGAAATATAGAACTGATGATTGCTGCCATGCTGACCGTTCGCAAAGAAAATCCAGATGCTATCTTGCTGTTAGCAGGCAATGCATCTGCGGATTATCTCACTGAATTGCGTCAATTGATTGGTTCCTATCGTTTAAACAGTCAGGTACAGATTTTACCTCCGGTAGCCTACAACGCGATACCTGCACTACTCCGTCGCGCTACCATTGGCTTAGCAGCGATGCAACCTAACGAGTCCTATAAACGTTCTATCCAGGTGAAACCTTTTGAATTTATGGCAATGAAAATTCCTGTGCTGGCATGTCGAGTTCCTTCAATTGAAAGATATGTCGCCGGATGTGGGGCGGGCATAGTTGTAGATCCTCTGACTCCCGAAAACTTAGGACAGCAGATTAACTACTTATTACAACATCCTGATGTTCGCAAGGCTATGGGGGAGCGTGGCAGAACCGCCGTCGTGCAGAACTACAATTGGAATAAAACACTGCCCACACTCTTGCAGGTTTACAAGGCGGTGTTAAGATGCTAAAAATCCTCTATATTTCCCCAGAAAACACGGTTGGCACCCTTACCTACTGGCAAAAAGCTCATCAGCTGCAGGGCAATTATTGTCGCTATGTGACCTGGTTTCACTCGGCAGGTGATTATCCGGAGGATATTTGTCTTAACTTGCCACTGATTGCTGCGCGACCATGGTATCTCAGACCACGCTTATGGTTTGCGCGGCGGTTCGAAAGTCCTGACCCTTATCGCAATAAAAGCGGCTATCCCCCAATCTGGTCGCCACCCGCCTGGCAAAAGGCGCTTTTGCGACTGCGTGAACAAATCTGGGAACCTTTAATAAATTCGGCGATACGGCAATACGGATTGGACGATTTCGATGTTTACCATTTTGAGTGGGGCAGCGACTTTTTCCGCGATGGTCGCTTTGCCCGCTATCTCAAGCAGCGTGGCAAAAAAATCATCAGTCACTATCACGGGCAGGATATGCGCAACCGCGGGGTAATTCCCGCGATGGATGAACTCAGCGATTTGAACCTGACCAACGAACTTGATTTGACTTTCCGGCATCCAAATATCAAGTACCTGTTTTTACCTTTCAATGTTCAAGCTTATACTCCCAAGCAAGCGATCAACAAACCACTGACTGTCTGCCACGCCACGACCAATCGCCGCGTCAAAGGTTCCGACCACATTATTCAGGTGTGCACTGAACTGCAAAAGAGTCATGGCATTAATTTCATTTTTATCGAGAACAAACCGCACGCCGAAGTGCTGCGCCTCAAAGCCAGTGCCGATATTTACATTGACCAGATTACCGACCATGCCTGGGGTTATGGCATGAATTCCTTAGAAGCACTTGCTTTGGGGCTGGTTTGTGTGACCTATTTGAATCCAACCTATGAAAAATTTATTCCCGACCATCCCTTTGTCAATGCCAGCCAGATTGATTTGAAGACCAGGCTCATTGAGCTGCTTGAAAATCCTAACCGCCTTCCTGCTCGCATGTCCGCCAGTCGCAGCTGGGTAGAAAAATATCATGATCACCGGAATGTCATCCAGCAATTGTACGAGTATTACCGTTTGATTGGACTAAAAGTATAACCTATGCGGATAACCTTTGTTTTACCCGGTTTCATTGACGCCCCAATGGGTGGCGTCAAGGTCGTGGTAGAATATGCCAATAGGCTGGCTCTGCGTGGGCATCGGGTCACGCTGATTTATCCATTGACCATCGGCAGTCGTTGCTTGCGTTTGGTAAAAAAATTGCCTCCACTTTTTAGTGGTAAAGCCACAGAACTCTACTACCAGCCCGATCCACATGTCAATGTTCTCGTTGTCCGCCGAATAACTGTCAAGTATATCCCTCTCGGCGATGCTATTATTGCGGTCGGCTGGCAGACAGCTGCCGCGGTGGCTGATTTACCTTTAGAATGTGGTAGAAAATTTTACTTTCTGCAAAGCTTTGAAACCTATTTTCGACAAAAGCGGCAGGTGTTAGCAACGTACCGCTTACCTTTGCAAAAAATTGCTATTGCGCAATGGATAATAGATGATCTGCACAGCATGGGTGAAAACGCGCTTGGTCCCCTCGGTAACGCCGTCAATCCACAGGAATTTTTCTTAGAAAATAGCAATGTACCTCGTCCTAACGATGTCATTATGTTTTACCATCACCGGCGCATCAAAGGCGCCAAAGAGGGCTTGGCGGTGTTGCAGCAGCTCAAGCAAAAGAGACCTGAGACCAGAGCTGTCATTGTATCACCGCGTCCCCCTTTGCATCGAATTCCGGAGTGGTGTGAGCTGGTCATTCAGCCGGAAATTGCCCATTTGCGCCAGTTGTATAACTCCACCAAAGTCTTGCTTTTCCCGAGCCAATGGGAGGGGTGGGGATTGCCCCCGATGGAAGCGCTGGCTTGTGGTTGTGCGGTAGTGGCTGTCGCTAATCGTGGCGTCTGCGAATATTTAACTGACAACGAGAATGTGCTACTGTGTCCGCTCGGCGATCGTCAACTTCTTTTTACCAGGCTGCTCCAACTGCTCGAAGATGAGCCTCTCAGGGAAAGATTGGTCGCCAGCGGTAGAAAGACGGTGCTCCAGTATTCCTGGGATAATCTTATCACTGCTTTCGAAAAGATGTTGCAATGAGAAGAGTCATTCTTTACAGTCGTTGCTTTTTCAAAATATTTTCCGGCGTATCGATTTATGAACTCTGAGCAATTATTCGTCTCAGTAATTGTCCCAGCATACAACAGCGCCAGGACACTTCCCATTACTCTACGTTCCTTGAAAAACCAGACTTATCCCCAAAAGCTTTACGAAGTTATCGTCGTAAATGATGGCTCGCAAGACGATACTATTGCCGTATTAGAAAAAATGTCACTGCCCATCAATTTTTTAGTCATTAATCACTTATCCAATCAGGGACTGGCGCAGGCACGTAACAGCGGCATCCGCGCTGCAAAAGGCGATTTGCTGATTTTCCTTGACGCTGACATGGAAGTCGAAACCAATTTTATTGAGCTACATGTAGCCCGCCAGAGGGAACCCGGTGTAATTGGTGTCGTAAGTGCCTGCTTACCCACACCACTTATGAAAATGGATAAGTATCAGAAATATTTGTATTTTTCGCGACGGGGTGCAAGACGCTTCAAACCCAAACAACCATTACCTTACCAGGTTTTTATTATGGGTTTGACCTCGATCAAGCGTGCCACTTTGGAAGTCGTAGGCTTGTTTAATAGCGAGATTAAAACTTATGGCGGTGAAGATACTGAATTGGCGTACAGGCTTTGGCGTCAATATCCTGCGGGCTTGTTTTACGAGCCGCATATCAAGGTTTATCATCACCATTTTCGCCATTTTACTGCTGCTCTAAAACTGGTTACACGCTTCGGTAAAGAAGTGATACCTGTTATAGTAAAAAAACACCCAGAGTTAGTGCGACTTTATTTTTTCGATTACCTGCCACAAATTAAAAGTAACAGTCTGCTCAAGCGAATCTCAGGAAAACTGCTTTTGACGCCCACTGTTGAGCAGATTGTGCACCTGCTTTATACCTTGAGTCCCTATCCTATCTCGAATGCATGGGTGCGCCTTTTACTACTAACAGCCCTACTAAAAGGAATTAAGTTGAGCTATGAGAACCACTCCACCGAAAATCGCCCTTTATGTCACGACTCTCACCAGGGATCTAGTAATTTTTCCATGTAAAGATGGCGCTGATTGCTTAACTTACAGCACTAAAAATGATTGTAAATTAAAATAGAGATTGGCTAAGCGATGCGGACTGAATTCTTCATTTCTATCTCAATAACATTAATCAGTACAGCTCTGTGGGGTCGAGAAATTCCAGCCGTGATTTTTAACATCTCTGCGGATTCTTCAGAATATGTATTGCTCGTTGATAAAAGGCTACAAAAACTTTATGTTGCCGAAAGCAATGCCCCGCAAGAGATCAATTTAGTCAAAGAATTTCGAATAACTACTGGCAAGGTCGCCGGCGACAAAGAGCGCGAAGGGGACCGCCGAACGCCCGAGGGGATATACTATATTGAAGGTGTCATTCCGAGCAACAAACTAACGAAAAAATATGGTCCTGCAGCATATATCTTAGATTATCCCAATTTTGTAGATCGCCTGCAGGGGCGCAATGGCTCGAATATATGGATTCATGGACGCGACGAAGCCATTCGCGACCGCATTACCGAGGGCTGCATTTCACTCGATAATAACCAATTGCTCACGCTGGGCAGTTATTTAAAAATTAAGCAGACTCCCGTTATTATCTACGATAACTTAGACGGGTATCTGGTCACTAACAAACAGGATTATCAGAAAAACTGGTCTACCTGGCAAGATTACCTTAATAGTTGGGTACAAGCCTGGCAACAGGGCGCCCTGGATCAATATGTTGATTACTATGCACCTACCTTCCGTGATGAAGGGGGTCGCTCAAAACCACATTTTCGGGCTTATAAAGCCAGCCTGGAAGAACGCTATGCCTGGAAAAGGGTCAACCTCGAAAAAATTTTGCTTTTAACTTCGCGCCAGGAAACACATGTACGCTTCATCCAAAAGTACCAAAGTCCTTATTTTTATAGCGAAGGCTTGAAAAAACTCATCCTGATACCTACCGAATCCGGCTGGAAAATTGTTTCTGAGACTTTCAGCCCGACGCGTCGCCGCCTCAGCACAGAAGAGTTCATCGAAAACTTCCTGCAGAAATGGGAAAAAGCCTGGGAAACCAAGGATATTGAAAGTTACTGTGCTTGCTATGCCCCTTCCTTCCGGAGCGATGGTATGGATTTCCAGACTTGGCGCAAATACAAAAATGAAATATTTACATCTCTTGGTCAAATCAACATCGAGCGCAACAATCTAAAAGTACAAAGCCCGCAAGCCTTGACTTACACCGTAGCCTTCCGTCAAATCTATCAAGCTGATGGCTATCGGGATGTAGGTTTGAAGACTCTGGTCATTCAGGGGACACCTGATAGTCTCCGTATCGTACGCGAGGAGTGGAAAAAGTTAGAATAACATGCGCCGGATCATATCACTTATTATCATCTTGCTTACCTTTTGCCTGGCGGCTGAAAAGCCCCCGCGTCGTCCCTGGCGGGAGCATAAAACTTACTTTGAAAATACACCCAATGAACTGAATGTCTATAAACTATATGGTCGTTTCGATGGTAAGACTGTTTTTATTCTTGGTGGCATTCAGGGCGATGAGCCGGGTGGTGTACTGTCAGCTGATCTTTATCCTGATTTGGTAATGGAAAAGGGCAATCTAATTGTGATACCGCGTGCCAATTTCCATTCAATCATTTTGAATAAGCGCGGCGTAAACGGTGATATGAATCGGCGCTTCGATAGGAGTGAAGCCCGCGATATTGATGACAAGATTGTGGAAATAATCAAGAGTTTGATGGCAGAATCGGATTTGTTCCTCAATCTCCATGATGGCAGCGGTTTCTATCGCGATTCCTATATCGATGCCCGCCATAATCCCAATTGCTATGGCCAATCTATTATTGCTGATGCCGCCCTCTTTATCAATGGCAAAGATACTCTCTATTTAGAAAAAATGGCGCGCCGCGTCCTGGACCAAATGAATTACAAAATCGAGGAGCCGGAGCATCGTTTTCGTTTCCTTAATACTCGGACGCTGGAACCAGATACGCGCTATCCCGAACAGCGTAAATCGGCAACCTATTTTGCCCTGACAACCTACAAAATTCCCGCTTTCGGCATCGAAACCTCTAAAGATCTTAATAGCCTCGAACTCAAAATCCGCTACCATAATTATGTCATCAATGAATTCTTGAAAATCTTAGGAGTTGAACCAGAACACCCCGCCATTCTTTTCGAACCACCGCGCTTGATTTACTTACTACTGGCGGTCAATAATCAGGAGCCACGCATCGCTGAAAATAACAGCACCGTCTCCCTTAATAATGGCGACCGCATCAAGATTGTGCATATCGAATCAAACTATGGGCGTGGTCTCAGTTGTGACATCATCGGACTGGGGAGCGACCAGGATTTCCAAAAACCTTTCATCATAGACCAGGCGACCTCGATTATCGTGCGCAAGGATAATAAAGTGATAGGCGAAATAAAACTGGCGGTGAGTGGCAAGGTAGTCGCTTCCCAACCCGCCGCCGAAGGCACTTTCACCATCGAAGTGAATGGTATGACACATACCATCCGACCTGATGAAACCCTGACGGTAAAGCGGGGCGACCGGCTGCGCATTAGTGCTGTCAGTCTGAACAATTACGCTGCCACCAACCTGAAAGTAAATCTCAAGGGTTTTGTGCCGCCCGGTAATATTAACAATGGTGAAGATCGCGGTTACCTCATTAATACCCGTTTTCTTACGTGGAATAAATATTCGGTTGATGGGGAAGGCAAAAAGTACCCGATTGTCGTAACTTATGGTGAACAGGAAATAGCCCGAGCTTATATTTTATTGGAAGATTAAGAACTATTTATGGCGATAAGTGTCTTTTTGATTGACATTAATTTCCTAAGTCAACTAAATTCATGTGCTTTTTACAAAGTCAACCTTTATTTTCGAGGTGAGTTTTAATGTTTAAAAAGACAAACATTCGTTTCATCCTGATTGGGGTGACAATCATCCTAGCTTTGTACGCGCTCTATTGGACTGTGGCTTATCATTCCTTCCCAGAACAGAAATTGGAATCACTCCGCACCACTGGTGACATCAAGCGCTACGAAAACCGCATTATTCATCTGGGATTGGATTTACAGGGCGGTATTCATATTGTGCTGGAACTTAATCTGCCGAAGCTGGTCGAAAGCATGGCAACCAACAAGACTCCTCAGTTTGAAGAAGTACTGGCAGCTGCCGCCCAGGAATCGAAAGGTAATGAGGAGAACTACTTCGATATTCTAAGCCAGAAGGTGGAAGCCAGCGATATAAAACTCGTGCGTCATTTTCCAGGACCACCCTATACAAATCGCGAAATTATCGCAAAATTGGAAGATGAAGCCAAAGATGCCGTGCAACGCGCCATCGAAATCATTCGTAACCGCGTTGACCAGTTCGGCGTTTCGGAACCGACTATTCAAAAGGCCGGCAAATATCGCATCATCGTGGAATTGGCAGGTATCAAAGACCCGGTGCGCGCTCGTGAACTGATTCAAAACACGGCGCTATTGGAATTTATCCTGGTAAAAGACCCAGCTATTACTCAATCTTTTATTGCTGCGGTCGATAACTATCTCAAAACTGGCAAACGCGAAGAAGTTAAAACTGAAGCAACTACGCCCAAGGATACTACTGTTGCTCTGAAAGAATCCAAAGACAAAGCCGTCAGTGTCAAGGAATTGCTGAAATCCACCCAGCTGGGTAGCTTCGCGGCTGACTCTGCCGATACGGGTTTAGTAGTTGATGAAAGCATTTACCGCGAGCGTCCTTTCTCCTCGCTACTACGCAATGTGGGCAATCAGATTGGAGTACCAGAGCGTAATGTCTATGCCGTCAAGAAAATCCTTAGCGACCCCAAAATTGTCGAAATGATTCCATTCGGATCGAAATTCCTCTGGTCAGCCAATCCAGAACGTTTGACTCTGCAAGATGGCAAGACCGAAAATTACTATATCCTCTATCATCTTAATTCCGAAGTAGGATTACCCGGTAAATACATCACCAAAGCGTCCGCCAGTTTCGGAGGCGCTGGCACCCAGAGTAGCGGCCAACCCATTGTCAACATGAGCATGAATAACGAGGGCGCAAAAATTTTCTCCCGCCTGACGGGTGCCAACATTGGCAAACAATTAGCCATTGTGTTAGACGATAAAGTCTGGTCAGCGCCCTATATTCGGGTCAAGATTCCGAACGGCCAGGCATATATTGAAGGGATTGGTAGCATGGACGAAGCCAAAGATATCGCTATCGTTCTGCGAGCCGGTGCCCTTCCTGCCCCGGTCAATATTATCGAAGAGCGTACGGTTGGACCAAGCTTAGGGCGTGATACTATCAATATGGGCATCCGTCTGGGTTTGATTGCTCTAATTATTGTCATAATTTTCATGGCAATTTATTATCGCCAATCGGGGCTCCTGGCTGATTTAGCTCTACTCTTAAACATTATTTTCGTCCTAGCCATTCTTTCAATTTTACAAGCAACTTTGACTTTACCTGGTATTGCTGGCATCATCCTCACCGTCGGTATGGCAGTGGATGCCAATGTGCTGATTTTCGAGCGCATCCGTGAAGAGTTAGAAAAAGGCAAAACAGTTCGGGCGGCTATTGACAGTGGTTATAGCCGGGCAACTATCACAATTTTCGACTCTAACATTACCACTGTTTTTACGGCCTTGATTTTAATGCAGTTCGGCACCGGCCCGGTCAAAGGATTCGGCATGACGCTTTTCTGGGGTATTACTTTCAGCTTTTTTACGGCGGTCTTTGTCACCCGAACCTTCTATAACTGGATAACAGAAAAGCGCGTCATCAAAAAACTGAGCATCTAACTGAGCGAGAGAGATTATGAAAATTTTCAAAGAAACTCACATTGATTTCCTCAAGTATATGCGCTATATAATAATAATTGCAGTGGCATATTTAACTGTTGCTGTAATTCTGCTTTTAACACGAGGCTTGAATTACGGTCTCGATTTTTCCGGCGGCACTTTGATTCAGGTAGCTTTCAAAGACTCTGTAACGACTGCGCAGATTCGCCAGGCTCTGGCAAAATACAACCTGCAGAATAGTAGTATTCAGCCAGCAGCTCGGCAGAATGAATTTATTATCAGGGCGCCCCTGCAGGCTACTACTGATGAAGCCACCCGGCAGATTAATGATGCCCTGCTTTCAATCCCTAATAATTCTTTCGAAACTCTGCGTGCTGAGCAGGTAGGTCCAAAAATTGGAAAGGAACTGCGGAGTTCAATGTACCAAGCTATCTTCTGGGCGCTGGTGGTAATTCTGGTCTATATTTCATTCCGCTTTCAGCTCAAGTTTGCTGTCGGAGCGGTTCTTGCTCTGGTACATGATGTCTTATTTACTTTGGGAGTCTTTTCATTCTTTCGTCTGGAAATATCGCTTTCGACCATTGCCGCTTTTTTAACCATTGTCGGTTATTCACTCAACGATACCATCGTGATATTTGACCGCGTGCGTGAGAACATGCATTCGCGCCGCTATAATAATCTTCTTGATCTCTTCAATCACAGCATCAATGAAACCCTCAGTCGCACAATTATCACCAGTTTGACGACGCTTTTTGTCGTCTTCGTATTGGTCTTTGCTCAGGGTGAATTACGTAATTTTTCAATTGCCATGATTGTCGGCGTCGGTGTGGGAACTTATTCTTCGATTTATATCGCCTCACCGATTGTAATTTTCTGGCAGAAGCAGTTAGATGCTCACAAGAAGAAATGAACAAAGTAAAAATTGAATTAATCGAAATGCTCCCCATAGGGAGCATTTTATTTTAAAAGGAAATAATATGCCGTTACAAGCAGTCATCGGGGCACAGTGGGGCGATGAAGGTAAAGGGAAAATCGTTGATTACCTTGGCAGACAGTCGGATATGGTCGCTCGTTTCCAGGGCGGTGCAAATGCTGGTCATACTATTTTAATTGGCACGGAAGAAACTATTTTGCACCAGATTCCGACGGGAATTTTGCGTCCCAATACCCATTGCTTGCTGGGCAATGGTATGGTCATTGATCCGGTTGGTTTGGTGCAGGAAATGACTATGCTCCAACAACGAGGGATTGATCTTGCCGGACGAGTCCACGTATCGCTCCTGGCGCATGTTGTTACGCCCTTACATAAACTGCTCGACTCTTATCAGGAAGAGAACCTTGGTGTTCGGGCAATCGGAACAACCAAGCGTGGTATCGGTCCCTGCTATACTGATAAGGTCAGTCGCTCGGGTTTGCGCATTCGTGATTTAAAGGAGCATCATAAACTGGAGAATGACCTTAAACAGCGCCGCCAATCGCTCCAGAACTGTGGCATTCTGAACGATACTAATACTCGTATATTGGAAGATGATCTGGAGCAATTCTACGCTGCTGTTGATAAAATTCTGCCGTATGTCGAGGATACCGTGCGTCTCATCCACCACTATCTCCAGTCAGGGCGCCAGATATTAGCCGAAGGTGCCCAGGGAACATTACTTGATGTAGATTTCGGGACTTACCCCTATGTCACTGCCTCGAACACGGTGGCAGGCAACATCTGTACCGGCTTGGGCATCGGTCCTCAATGGATTGACGCCATCATAGGAGTCTTCAAAGCCTATACAACGCGCGTCGGAGCCGGTCCTTTCCCAACTGAACTAACCGATTCTATCGGTGCTTATCTCCAGGAAACTGGCGTAGAATTTGGCGCCACAACCAGACGGCGGCGGCGGTGTGGCTGGTTCGATGCAGCTTTAGGTCGTTACGCCGCTATGATTAATGGCTTTACCTCACTGGCAATTACCAAACTCGATGTACTCAATAGCTTGGATAGGCTGAAAATCTGCACCGGCTACCGTAATGGTGATTTTCCAGCAATTGACTTAAGTCAGGCTGAACCAGAATATATTGAATTGCCTGGTTGGCAGCAAACTATAGAAAATCCGCGTACTTTTGTCGATTTACCGCTCGCAGCCCAGCGTTACCTGCGGACGATTGAGGAATTGATTGGTGTGAAAATCGCGCTAGTTTCCTTTGGTCGAGAGCGCGAACAGATTCTGGTAGTTTAGCCTAAAATTGTCGCGCTAAAAACCGACCCTCTCCAGATAGTGCTTTTCTGTTTATGAAGTTTATTAGCCCACTAATGACTATTGCTTTCTGCTGACTGTTGTGTTTTGGTAGCAAGACAAATCTGAAAAGCATCTTTTTTTGAAAATATAAAAGCTGAGCGCAATTGTCCCGCGATAAAGGCGAGCAAGGATCTGCTCATCTGATACCTTACGCAGGGATTGAGCATGACGACGCTTGCGAAAAACAAAGTTAGGGTGAACCAGAAGCCAGCCGTGAGCTTTAAGAATTGCCAGGACTCTTCCAAAATCCAGACGGAGCAGCGAAAATCCCAGCGCCAAATAATCTAACATCAACCGTATCGGTAGTAGATATAGCGTCAGCGGCAGACGGTAATTGGCAAGGAACATCAAAAGACTATTGCGATGATTCAAATATTTTTTTAGCGGCGACTCAGCCCCCAGAGTATAACCGGAGCGATGATAAATTACAGCTCTTGGTTCTATAGCGATGTGGTAACCAGCTAGTTGCAACCGCCACTGGAGGTCGATTTCCTCCATGTGGGCAAAGAAAGTTCCATCAAAAAGTCCAACATCTATTAAAGACTGCCGGCGGGCTAAAAAGGCGGTACCGGAAGCCCAAAATATTCGCGACGGTAAAGAGTCATATTGCCCGATGTCCTTTTCAATGAATTCCACGATTCTACCTCTGGTAAAAGGAAAGGCAAAAATGTCCATTTCCCCACCGGCTGCCCCGGAATAATCAAATTGTTGAGGATTATGAAAAGAGCGGATTTTGGGCTGAACGGCAGCAAGGTCAGCATCGCTTTCGAGTTTTGTTAATAGCAACTCGAGCCAGCCTTTCTCATGAACAGTATCGTTATTGAGAATTAAAACATATTCACCTGCCGCCTGCCGAATACCTATATTACAGCCGCCGGCGAAACCATGATTACTGGGGAGCTGGATAATTTTAACGGAAGGGAATCGTTCCCTCACCATAGCAACACTCTCGTCGCTCGAGGCATTGTCCACTAAAATGACTTCGAGAGGTATTTGCGTTGAATTATATAGTGACTCCAGGCACTCACAGAGAATTTCTTCCCCGTTATAATGCGGAATCACCACTGATATGAGCGGAAAGGTGCTCAAGTGCTCAATACGCTTTTAGCGGAACTGGGGCACCCGCGAAAGGGAATCCACCCGTGCTTTCTGCTGCGGGGTTAGGCGTGCCAGACTACGGTTCAGCATATCTCGAGCTACCTCATCATCGGGATGCAATGCCAGCCAGCTGTTCAGGATTGGGACCACTTTGTCATATTGCTGGGTCTCTTCATAGAGTTTGACTAAATAACCCGCAATTTCGGGATCGTTCGGTTTTTGGATATTAAGGCGTTCCAGAATGCTAAGTGCCTTTGGATAATTCTTCAGAGTCTGGGCATAAATGCTGGCATATTTCAATTGACTACGCACGGGAATATTCTTCTGAGATAAAAGTGTAGTCAGACGCTGCTCCAGTTCACTCGGCTTGCCCGGCTGCCCAGTGCGCCCGCTTTCGTGGTAGAGTAAACCAATTTGTAGATAGACATCATCGTTGCCGATAGGAAAAATAGATTCAGGAATCCAGGCCTCCATCGAATCCAGGACGGCTGCCATACCAGCTTTGTCGTTTTTGTACATTTTATCAATAGCCAGTTGCAGAAATGCCGAGCGATAATTACCCACCAGGCGCGCGACATTGTCATCGTAAAAAACGCTGGGGTTATTCAGATTACGGAATTGATAGACATGAAAAATATTTTTCTCGATTTTGGTGGTATTCACCCGGCTAACCTTTTCGGGATAGACCCGAAATACCAGACCTTCCATCTGGAGATAATCATCTAATCCCAATTTATTATCCGGTGAGACGGTCGTTGCAAAATAGATGGGTTTCTGCCAGCGATTATATTCGAGAATATACATAATCATAAAGTCCTGGACGCGCAGCAAACCAGTCTTGCCATACTGTAGAGTGGGTGCCAGTTCCCAGATCATGGGTGACAATTCAGTGTTGGGTGGCGGACTAATTTGGACTTTTTGCTTTTCCCAGCGGACTAACTCAAATCGGTCAATTTCCTCGTCACTAAATGGTCCAATTTCCAGTCGCGGTTCGATATTCCGCAACTGCTTGATGTACCAGGGCGTATTCAAAAGGCTGAGATTGACCACTTTGACATCGCGCCGGATATTCTCGACTTCCTGTAAATACCAGAGTGGAAAAGTGTCATTATCACCATTAGTAAACAACACTCCGTTCGGTTCACAGGATTGAAGCAGATTATAGGAATAATCCCAGGCGACATAATTTCCCGTACGGTCATGCTCATGATAATTGGCAACAAGCATATTAAAAGGCAAGACCAGCAGCAGAATAATTGTTGCCAACCATGCCAGAGGTCGGCGCAACTTTTCCTTGCGTAGATTGGTAATATGCGCGATGAGCGCCGCCACTCCTATCCCAATCCAGATAGCGAAGGCAAAAAATGACCCGACATAAGAATAGTCCCGCTCGCGTGGTTGAGGATCGTCTTGATTGAGATACAAGACGATCATCAAACCGGTAAATAAAAAGAGCGCCAACACTGCCAGAGCTTTATGTTTGTCTTTGTTAAAATGCACCAATAAACCGTACAAACCTATCAGGAATGGGAAGGGCAACAGGAATTGAAAGGGATCAACAGAGGCTTCCTTACGACCAATAAATTGCCAGTTGAAATAGCGAATATACATATAGTTAATCTGATAGTTCCAGAAATAATCCCAGGCACCTTTATATTTGTAAGCAGCTTCCGGTTTCCATTTAGCACGATTAAAAATATCGGTAAAGCTACGTTGACCGTATTGCTCCCGCTGCAGGTATGCCACCGCCTGATGAGTAGTTTCCGGGTCGTTCTCGTCAATCCGAGGATCTTGAATACTCCGAATGAAAATAAGCGCATAGGTAGAATAACCTACGATGATAAGCACCAGCGACATCATAATCAGACTCATGAGATGATGCCTCTGATGAATGAACCACACGGTCAAGCCCAGAACAAGTAAAATCACAATTACGACCGCAATTAAACCAAATTTATCCGCGAGCGCCGGCAAACCCTGAATTATACCGCCATTCACAATTAAAAACGCACCTGAGGCGGCAAATGCCATCAAAACATTACGAGCGTGCTCCTTTAGGCGTGGCGATCGGGATTTGATAAGTAATTGATAATAAATCAGGGAAAAAATCCCAAGCGTCAGTGCAGCTTGCAAAGTGAAACTAATCCGTAGTTGCAAGAAGAACAAAAAGAGTAAACCGACCGCAGCTACTCCAATGACAAGATCCAGAACCAGCCAGCCTACAGACGAAATTTGGTATTTTTTAAAGTAGATAATCAGTGCAATAAAAAAGATCGCCAGTAAATTGAGCAAATGTACTCCAATTGCCAGACCGACAAGATAGGCAATCAGTAACAAATAACGCTCACTGCCCGGCTGTTCAGCTTTTTCCTCCCAGACCAGAATCAACCAGACCACAATTGCTGTTAAAAAAATCGAACTGGCATAGACTTCGGCTTCAACCGCATTAAACCAGTGGCTATCGGTAAAAGCAAACGCCAGTGCACCGATAAAAGCACCACCGTATACCGCCAGTTTTTCCAGTGAATTGCGGGGCATGCCCCATCTTTTTAAAAGCTGTACAATTATTAGAAAAAGAAACATATTAGCCAGGGCACTGACAATCGGTGATATCAAATTAACCCGAAAGGCAATATCACTGCTGGTGGGCAGCATGGAAAAAATACGCCCGATAAGAATAAAAAGCGGACTACCCGGAGGATGCGGCACACCCAGGGTATAACTGGTGGCAATAAATTCACCGCAGTCCCAGAATGGCACAGTTGGGGCTATGGTCTTTAAATACACCACAAAGCTGATGATAAAAACCAATCCAGCCAGAATTACCTTCTCTTTGTTGTTTTTTTTTAAATCCATTGCTCTTCTCTTATTTTTTTAGTTATTGGGTGAATTCTCGGGTTTTTTCTCTGGAGCGGGGCTTTTCATTTTTTCTGATAGATAGTTCATTTTCAAATCGGCTAAGGCTTTCTCAAGAACATTCTGTTCTTCGTAACTGAGATTACCGCGCGTCTTGGCTTTGAGCATTTCCAAAAGGTCAATCGACATCTCGGCTTCCGGCAGATTAACGCTGGTTTGCTTGGTGACGGGATTTTGTAACTTGCCGAGGCTAATCCAGGTACTATTGATAAGTGATTGCACCAGACTGAGAAAAAGAATCTGTTCGCGGGAAAATTTTTCGTCATTCATTATTTACCTAAAGGATATTAATAAAGTCAAGATATTGACGATATTGGAGGAGAAGTTGCTCGCGGATAATTTGATGTTCCGGGCGGCGCAGATGAGGGTCATCATGTAATAATTGCTGAGCTTCATTGCGTGCTAATTTCAATAAGTCACTATCTTCCAGCAGGTCCGCGATTTTCATTTTTGGGAAGCCATGTTGTCGTACACCATAGAACTCTCCAGGTCCACGTAATTTAAGGTCTACCTCAGAGATTTCAAAACCATCAGTCGTCGCAAAAATCGTATTCAATCGTTGCCGCGCTAATTCACTACGCTTGCGTTCGACTAAAATACAGACACCATCCTGAGTGCCGCGCCCGATGCGCCCACGCAACTGGTGCAACTGCGTCAGCCCGAATCGTTCTGCATTTTCAATTAGCATGACCGTTGCATTGGGATTATCAACGCCGACCTCAACGACCGTTGTACTCACTAAAATCGAGACGGTTCCTTGCTGGAATCGTTGCATCACGGTGTCTTTTTCGGCGGGACTCATCGCGCCGTGCAGCAGGTCAATGCTCAAATCGGGAAACACCTGCTTTTTTAAATATTCATAACCCTTGATAGCGGCTTGCAAATCCATTTTAGCACTCTCTTCAATGAGAGGGTAGACGATATAAACCTGACGCCCTTTCTGCACTTGTTCGCGGATATACTGATAGACCTTGCCCAACTGGTCTACATTGACAATGCGTGTGTGGACTTTCCCTTTACGCGCCGGTAGTCCATCGAGGGTAGATATGTCCATATCGCCATAAATGGTCATGCTCAGGGTACGCGGAATCGGAGTTGCCGTCATGACCAGTACATCCGGATTGAGTCCTTTGGCAATCAACTGGCTACGCTGGACCACTCCAAAGCGGTGTTGTTCATCAATAATTACCAGCGCCAGCTTTTGAAAGGCGACATCTTCCTGAATAAGGGCGTGAGTCCCGACGATTAGCTCGGCAGTTCCAGACTTGATTTCTTCCAAAATCTGAGCACGTTCGCGTTTCGCCTGTCCTCCAATAAGTAAGCGGACAACGATGCCCGCCGGTGCCCCCAATTGAGAAAGAACGCGGAAATGCTGTTCCGCCAGAATTTCGGTGGGAGACATCAAAGCGGCCTGATAACCATTGCCGATGGCGATGCTGGCACAGAGTAATGCCACGACCGTTTTGCCCGAACCGACATCACCCTGCAAAAGACGATTCATAACGACTGGTGATTTCATATCGTCCCAAATTTCGTGGATGACACGTTTCTGTGCCTCGGTCAATTGAAATGGCAAATGCTCATAAATGTTTTTTAAATGCGGACCGGCAGAAGTATAACGCAGCGTCTTTGGAATATTTTTGATGCCCGCGCGTCTGAGCCCAAGAAGTAACTGGAGATAAAAAAGCTCTTCAAATTTAAAGCGCGTCCGTGCTGTCTCAAGATTGTTCAGCGTATCCGGCAAGTGAATAGTATGTAAAGCAGCTGTGATTGGGGGGAATTTTAATCTATTGAGCAGCGTCGGTGGCAGTATTTCGGGCAGGTCAAAATTGTTGCTGAGAACAGACCGAAAAAGGCGCCGAAAGCCGCGGCTATCCAATCCGACACTCTTTAACTCAGCAGTCGAAGGATAGAGGGCGATGATGCGCGCTGTATGCAGAGTCGTGTCCCATTCGCTGTTTTCTAATTTGTCATAATCGGGATGGATGAAGCGCAAGCCGTTGAAGAATTCGACCTTGCCACTCATAGCGACTAAATCGCCAATCTTGAAAACCTTTTTGATATACTGGACACCGTTAAACCACAAACAGATGAGACGACCGCTTTCATCTGTTACTTCTACCTGGAAATACTCCCGTCGCTGAGTGCGCATTGTGCGCTGATTAATGACGGTGCCGACAATGGTAGCCTGCATTCCAATTTTCAGCTGTGCAATGGGTGTAATCGTACTACGATCAAGGTAGCGCCGTGGAAAATGGTAAAGCAAATCGCGCAGCGTAGTAATTTGCAGGTGCTGGAGGGCTTCGGCGCGCTTCGGTCCAACTCCTTTAACATAGTTCACGGGCGTATCAGCATTTAATCGGGAGAACGACCGCTGCGGACTGTTCACCAATTTCTCTGAAAGGTATAAGTGATTGTGCTTTTTTGATTGGCATCGAGATGCAAGGGAAAGAGCAGTAGCCGATTGCTCAGGCGCCAATATCTATGAGAAGCATTCTTGACAAACCAATCCCCATCGAGTAATTCCTCGACGCGGACATCGATTGGCGTGGTTTTATTATTGATAATTTCAATTTCGATAGTCATCATCTCGCTGCGTGGTTTGGGACTGGTGCGCTCCTTGATCATATGCCGCCCTTTGACATCGAAGGCTTCGCCGATTCTGAGGGCAACAGTGTCGTTTACGGAAACATGCCCAACTTGGTCTTCACCTAAAAACAGCTGCGAGTTTTCCGACTTTAAAAACAGGCGCACCTTGCCGGCAGGCAAAGGTATGCCGAGATTATTGGCTTTCGTGTTAGCAAAACGAAAAGTGGTTTGCAAATTTCCTTCTGCCTCACTGGCAGCACGATTGCGGAATAAATAAGTTTTGATGCCTCGAGACTGCACTTCCTCTAAGAAGGCGATTTGCTTCATTTCTTGCCCACCAATGGTAACCGCTCGGTCAAGAGTATAGGTATGATAATCGGCAGCACTTTGCTCTTCAAAATCGGGTGTCTCGGCGCTTTTAGCCGCAAAAGCATATTCGCTGCGCAGCGGTACTGGAGCTGCCTCGCTGAGCCGGTTAATTTTACCAGCTACAAGACGAAGATTGGCGCTATCGAAACTCAGCCCGCTGTTATTATTCAAGACGACCCAACTGGCAAGGTTAAAGTTGCTTTCATCGCTATTTAGATTCAGGACATATTCAGCCCGCCAATTAATACCCGTTATTAGATAAGAAATCTCGGCTGGCAAGGTTGCTTTGATTTTTGAATCGACGCACCAGACAAGAGTCGGCGTCAGAATTTGCGTCCGCGGGTGCTGTGAAAATTGGGTAGTAGCGAGATTATCCACCGCGATTGAAATAATATTGCCATCCTGCAATTGCAAAATGACATTGTTGCCATCGTAATTCAGCAGAACACCACTAATTGTCGAACCATTCTTGAGCTGACAGGTAAGAGCGTGTCCTATATTAGCCTGCCACAGGCTGAGATAATCAACTTGAGGACGCAGCAGAATCTGTTCCAAAATCTTGATTTCCTTTGCAGAACGACCAAATGCGAGGTGAACCGAAGCGGGATCAATTTGCAGCGAGACGCGGTCAATCTGCAGCGTGTTGATTCCTTTTTGTAAATCAAAATTGCGCCATTCGCGGACGTAGCCGAGATTAGAATTATAAACATCCACCGCTGGCAGGGGCGAGCCAATTTGAGCCAGAGCGATAGTCAAAACAGAAAAATTTATAAAAGCGAATTTTAGCATTTTCACTATAGTATCCTCCTCATCCTGAGGTGATTAAAAGTTGTGGGCGAAATTTTTTCATGGCAGGGATTCAGTCCTGTAAAGTCTGCCAGTTAGCTTTGAGTTTTGCAATCTGATCCTTGAGTGATTGTTCCTTTTCCCGCTCGTGGGCTATTACCGTTTGGGGTGCTTTCGCCAGAAAATTGGGATTAGTAAGCTTGGCACTAACACCCTTTAATATGCCATTCAAACGAGCAATTTCCCTTTCCAGACGCTTTATTTCCAATTCTAAATCAATCAAACCACCTAGCGGAATGAAAATCTCGGCTTCCGGCACAACCACGGTGCAGGCATGCGGCGGTTTGGTTATTTCGGGACCGACCTGGAGAGTGTTTAATTTGGCTAAACTGCGCAGATAGGCGACAAACTCCGGAATTTGCAACAGTTGATAGACCATAGAATCACTCGCGCAGCGTATGACAATGTCAATTGGTGTAGCCGGCGGAACATTGAATTCGCTGCGGGCAGTACGCAAGACCGTGACAATTTCCTGAAAACGCTCGAATTTTTCGGGAATATTTTCGATAGTGAGATGGAAATCGGCTTTAGGCCAGCTGGCGATAATAATATCGGGCTCGTCTGCCGCTTTGATTTTCTGGTAGATTTCCTCCGTGATAAATGGTGCATAGGGATGCAAAAGCTTCAGGAAATTCTTCAACACATAGATTGCCACTCTCAAAGCGATTTCCCGCTGCTTGCCTTCCTGACGATAGAGCCGTTCCTTGATTAGCTCAATGTACCAGTCGCAAAAATCGCTCCAGATAAAATCGTAGATAAGGCGAGCTACTTCATCGAAACGATAGCGTTTTAAATTCCTATCAACTTTTTGAATCACAATTGTTAGACGATGCAAAATCCACTGGTCGGCAAGAGTCAGGGACATTTGCTGCCAGTTGCCAGTCGTACTCAAAATTTCTGGATTGCC
This sequence comes from Fidelibacterota bacterium UBA2242, assembly GCA_002347855.1. GTDB lineage: Bacteria > Fidelibacterota > UBA2242 > UBA2242 > UBA2242 > UBA2242. Next base: position 179,542 of record DDYE01000002.1, on the reverse strand, counting down.
AAGATTCATGAGAATGAAACGAGCGGCGTTCCAGATTTTATTCATGAAATTGCGCCCGACCTCGAGGCGTTCCTCTGAAAATAAAATATCCTGTCCTTGAGGTGCAATTAGCATGATACCGAAGCGCAGGGCATCGGCACCGTATTTTTCGACCAGGACCAGCGGGTCGGGAGAATTTCCCAACGACTTGCTCATTTTGCGCCCCTGTATATCGCGGATTATGCCGGTAAAATAGACATTTTTGAAGGGAATTTCGCCCTGAAATTCTAAGCTTGCCATTATCATGCGGGCAACCCAGAAGAAAATAATGTCCGGCGCGGTGACTAAATCATCGGTGGGATAGAATTTTCGTAAATCAGCAGTTTTTTCAGGCCAGCCCATCGTCGAAAAGGGCCAGAGCCATGAACTAAACCAGGTGTCCAAAACATCTTCATCCTGACGCACGGCGCCACCACAACGGGGACATTGCGCTGGATCTTCCATCAGGGCATCCTGCCAATCGCACTCCCGACAATAAAATACCGGAATGCGGTGCCCCCACCAGAGTTGGCGCGAAATACACCAGTCGCGCACATTGGTCATCCAGTGCTGATATACCTTAACCCAGCGTTCAGGGTGAAACTTAATTTTTTTATCAAGCACTACTTGCAGTGCGGGCTCTGCCAGCGGCTTCATCCGTACAAACCACTGCTCGGATAAATACGGCTCGATCATTACTCCAGCCCGCTCACTATAGCCAACGCTATGGATATATTTCTCGACCCTTTCCAGTAACCCTAAGCGCTCCATTTCTGCCACGACAATTTTGCGTGCTTCGAAGCGGTCCTTGCCGACAACCAGTGGTCCAGCATTAGAATTGATGGTTGCATCGGGATTCATGATGTTTATTTTGGGCAACTGATGCCGTTCGGCGATATCATAATCGTTAGGATCGTGCGCCGGTGTGACTTTAACCGCTCCCGTTCCAAATGAGCGGTCAACAAATTCATCTGCCACAATCGGAATCAGGCGATTGACAAGCGGTAAACGCACCTGCTGCCCGATATATTTTTGATAGCGTTCGTCGTCCGGGTGCACCGCCACGGCGGTATCACCTAACATGGTCTCGGGACGAGTCGTAGCCACGGTGATATAGCCATCCTGGTTAGCAAAGGGATAGCGAAAATACCAGAGATGCCCTGCGGTTTCTTTGTGAATAACTTCTTCGTCGGAAAGCGCCGTTTGAGATACCGGACACCAGTTGATGATGCGACGTCCGCGGTAAATCAAACCTTTATGATATAAATCTACAAAAGTGCGCCGCACGGCATACGAAAGCCCTTCATCAAGTGTAAAGCGTTCGCGCTCCCAATCTAAAGAACAGCCGATTTTTTTCAGTTGTTGCAAAATGATAGCTTTATGCTTGTTTGCCCACTCCCAGACGATTTTAGTGAATTCCTCTCGCCCATAATCGAACCGAGTGCGACCTTCTTTTTTGAGATTTTTTTCGACAACATTCTGAGTCGCAATCCCGGCATGGTCGGTACCAGGCAACCAGAGCGTTTCGTGCCCCTGCATGCGGGCGTGACGCACCAAAATATCCTGAATAGTGTTGTTCAAGACATGCCCCATTGTCAGGATGCCGGTCACATTAGGCGGTGGAATTACAACCGTGTATGGTTTTTTAGGTGAATCACTGCGGGCATGAAAATAGCCGCGCTCCATCCAGTACTGATACCATTTGGATTCAACTTGTTGGGGATCATAGGTTTTAGCTAAAGAATCAGACACACGCACCTCTTAACTTTCAATTAATAGACTGAAGGCAGTTGTCAATTTTAAAACATTCTGATTGGCTTGTTTAAGACGGCGGCAGAGTACGCGGGCGATATTTTGCATCACCAGATTGCCAATTTCAGGATGATTGTTACAAATCTCGAAGAAATCTACCTTGTCGATGCGGGCAACAGTGCAGGCAACAATGGCTTTCACGGTGGCTGTGCGTCGGTCATCATCACTGAACAAACTCATCTCACCGAAAAAGGGGCGGCTTTCGGCGGAAAGCTTGAGAATGCTCTTTTCCCGAGTATCGATGCCGGATACATTGGTGCGCAGCGTCAGCGCCTGAGAAATTTCGACGGTACCCTTAATTAAAATCAGAATTGAGTTGCCAATGGCGCCTTCCTGAATAATAATATCGCCTTCCGCAAATTCTATTATCTGCAGCCGGTTGCAGAATTGCTCTATTTGTTCCTCTTTCAGTCCCGCAAAGATTTCATAACGGGAAAGAGTTTCGGGAGTACACAAGGCTTGGCTTATTTTTGCACTCATTGTAACACTATTGCTTTCTCGTTTGCCTGGATGATATAACCATCATCCGGATTCAAATGGACATACCTTTTATTTTCCTCGCCCAGTCCCTTCCCAGCTTCCCGCAATTTTCGCTCAATAAAAGCATCCAGATGCGAAGTGTCCGCCGAAAGAAAATCGGTCAACCCGATAGATTCTACTTCTACCAGGACACCTAATAACAGAGACTTGTTCTGCGTTTTAAAATAAAGACTGAGTTCACCAAAAGTCTTGCCGACAAAGCGCGAGGGAATAGGTTGAATTACAATCAAATTTTCGGTCCTGGGATTGAGGATTTGCGTCAAGACATTGGACAAGCCCGGTTGCAGAATATCACTGGCAATGAAGTAATCAGCAAATTGGTCGCTGACCAGAACCTGATCTGCCTTTGCCCGCTTGACATGACTTTCATTTTCGGCATTCATGATAAAGGCAATGACTTTTACCTTGGGGTAGGACGATTTGATATTCAAGGTCGCCAAGACCGTTTTTTCATCGGCAACCGCGGGTGACAGTGACGCCAGATTGGGTAAAATGATGACGGTCTGGGCATGACGAATATTTGCCCGCTCTAAAGGCGCATTATTGGTATAATCCCCTCGAATAAATTTGACATTTGCTTTGCTGTACTTATCAAGAATGGTTTTAATCTGATTGTCCGGCAACTCGTTTACCAGGATAATGCGCAGATTCTTCTTCGGTGAAAGCAGCAACATGGTATCAATGAGCGATTCCGTGCGGTTATTCCAACCGCAAATAATGATATGATTTTCATAATCAAAAGATTCCAAACCCTGGTCCTCCCTGATTTTGCGTGCTACAAAAATTGAAGATATCGTGGCTGTAATGGTCGAAACCATCGACACGCCAACCAACATGATAAAAATCGCTATCAGTCTGCCCCCGACCGTTATGGGTTTGATATCCCCATAACCAACCGTAAACACCGTCACAAAAACCCACCAGATTGAATCCCAGATGGAATGATATTCCTGAGGATTCTGGCGATACTCAAAGACATAAACCGCCGTCGCCGCTCCCATTATTAATACCATGAATACGGCAAATATCTTGATGCTAGCTTTGGTTATTATGCTTTTGAGAGAATCAGAAAATCGCACTCTGCACTCATTCTAAAATTACACGGTTTGATTTTACTTAAATTATTGCTCAAAATCAACGACCCCGTGAGCAGTTCAACGGCATTTTGAGCCAAAAGATCACCAAACCAACAGCGGTTGGAACACCAGACTCCATATCGAGACCGGTTGCGAACTGAAATGCTTGCCGTCATACAAGCGGCGATGTTCGTAATTAATCCCCAATAAACCGCCGATGAGATATTTTTTATATGGCAGAACTTTACCGTAAGTGACTTTAAATAGAATCACGCCCTGCTTGATAGCCCGTGGTGGCACTTGCAACTCAAATTCGGTGCGGCTATTTTTGCTTAATTCCCAGCTTAATACCTTCGGGGTGTATTTTTCACGGTTCAAAACCAGCAAAAAGGTATTGTCAATCGGATTTAAACCATACCAGCGATAACCGAACTTTATCTCCCAATTGTGGTGGCTTTGGTCTAGACTGGCATTGCCTTTGACTTTATACTCCAGACGCCACCAACGTGACGGAACCAAATAATCATCGAAAATCTGAACGGCACCCGCCGTCAAAACAACGCCGTTGATGCCATGCGCCGTTACGGACACTTCTTCTTTCTCGTCCATGTGCCAGAAGCTGGCAATCTGCCCCAAGAACAGACTCCCCGACCAGGGCTCGCGCATGCCACCGGCTAAACTGGACAGTATATTGATATCATTAAAAATAGTGAAGCGTCTATAAATATCGCTCCGTTTATCATGCAGATAAGCCGTAGTCCAGGCAATAGGATAAACCGTCCCTTCAATTAACAAATGTGATATTCGGGCTGAATTAGCTACTAAATTACTGTACAGTGCCAGCTCATTTTCATCATAGATCAAAAAGTCGGTATCACGTTTTAATCCAAGATAGGCATTGGTAAAAGAACGATAAGGGTCAAGCACCAAACTAACCCCCGCCTCGTGCTGGAAAAGCGGATATTTAAATTGTAGGGGAGCAGCCTGGAGTAAACCTGCAAGGCAAAGGCACATAAAAAACCTTAGATTGCTGTGGCAATTATCTACATCGTTACGCTTCTTTGGAATCATTTCGACTACAATTTAACTCCAAACAGAAAAAATGTATGCCCTAAATAAAATTTACACTCTGAGATTATTTTAGGATAAGAGGCTAAACTCCGTAATTGACTCCGTGTAAGAGAAGCGAGGTACTGGAGAATCTTGAGCATGGTATGCTTGCTCTTTAAAACAGAAACAGGGGCAGATTTCGCTATTTCGAATTAGCGGGCAGTCAGAAAAGAGTCAATTCAAATTCCCGAATTTATGCGCATCCATTTCAAGATACCGGAAAGTAAAAGTACACCTCCGATTAATCCAATGACGATAGCGAAAACACAAATGACACGCATAGTTTTTAACGTAACCCCCGGCGGTAATTTCTCGCAATACCATGTCAACATTCGAATGGCAAGTAGCGAAATGACGCATGTGATGCTTCCAATACTTAATTGGCGCCGTATTATGCTTCTCTCGCTACGATGATGAGAAAAAATACTCATATTATATCCCCTCCCGGGACCCAGATATTTTGCTCAATTCAAAACGGTAAAGCAAGAAATATTTTCAGGGATTCACAGGGTCATTAGGTCCGGCGAGCAGACGCGCCCTGGTTTTTACAGCTTCCAGGCGGACCGACTCAGGGACATTTTTATCATTGAGTAATGTTTCGCAGGTTGCGATAATGGTGGCTCGTTTATAGGAGAAGTAGTACCACCCGAGTGCCTCGAGGGTCGCCTGACGGAGCTGTGGTGTTTGCTGCGGATCTATCGTAATACGGAGCAATTCGGGGATGGCATCGCTGAACTGGTAATTGCGGAAGGTACGCACCTCATCAATGCGTGCTTTTAGAGAAAGGGTATCATTTTTCACCATTGGCAGTATTTCTTGCCACAGCCATTCATGTGACCGACGGAAGGATTTTGACAGGTTATTGGACCTTTCCCTCGCGGTATGCTTTGGCTGCGCTTCATAGATGGCTCGACACGCCGAATCGGCTTGCAGTGGTCCCAGTTTTTCAATGGCGGTTTTGGCAGTATAACTGACCCGCTCCGAAACATCCCATAGTGTTTTTTTAGCAAGCAATGGTAGAAATTCTGATTGCCCAATTAATCCCATCCAGTTGACACTGAAGCGTCGAATCAACTCAAATGGGTCATTGACACTGACAGAAAGGAGTTTTTCGAATTCAGGTGAGCGGGAATCGGCAAGGCATTTTAACGCTTCCAGGCGCACATTAAAAGCCGGGTCAGTACGATAAATCTGAACCAGTTGGGGAATGCTTTTCGCCTTTTGCTGCTGATAGAGTTGCGCTACTGCCCAGGTGCGACGCACCACCGCCGGGCTTTTTAGTTCCTGAGACACGTTTAATTTCCGATTCTGGAAGCGCTGTTGAAAATCGCCACTTTCCGGCAATGGGGAAAAATGATAAGTGGGGTCGCCGAAAAGGTGAGATTCGAGATAGACGCGCTGCTGATGCCAGGCGCCCAGGCGAATACCATAGGATAACAATCCTAAGTGTTCATCTGCCCAATTATCCTGCTTGACATTGACCGTATTAGCGACGGCAGCAATCACCTGACCATCACCGAAAAGATAGGCGCCAGCTACATAGGGCATTTTAATAAAACTGCCATTGAAGCATTCATCAAATATGATGACTTTAGCTTGCGGCTGAATTTTATTGACATCGGCAACATAAAGGTCCAGCCGGGCGGCATAAAGCGAATCAGCCTGAATCAGTGAATCATCATCGGCTCCGTCAAACCAGCTATTTGGAAACTGGTATGCTTGCTGGTAGTATTTTTTGACTTCTTCGATAGACTTTTTGTGACGCTGGGCTTCTCGCATTTTAGATCGCAGAAACATCTTAATCGCTGCCACATTCTGGTCGATGTTTTCAGCTGGAGGATAGCCAATTAAATATTGGGTATCATATTCACCGTGAGCATGAAAAATCGCCAAATCCAGGGCTGGATTCTGCAGGTTATCCAGCACAATGTTTTTCATATCGGGGCTCATGCTGTGGTATAAATTGACGAACTGTCCGTGTCCAGCCGTCAGATAAGGGAATTGCTCTTTAAGGGCAAAGGTCTGGTCTTCCCAGGCATTCAGCGCTTCTGAATGATAGCCATGACCATGGAAGGTGAGAATATTGTCAAGAAGATTTTGCTCGGTTTTTTTGCAAGCGACTCGTTTTAGATAACGCGCAATAAGGGTGTATTTAGTGCTGTCTGCGACTGGTGGGCGGATGCGGGCGGAATAAATTTCACGTTCGACGCGTTGGGGCGAATCTGCTCTTAGAGAATAATAGAAAAGGAGCGAGTCGTTAGAATCGCGCTTTAAAAAGTCGAATTTTAAATCAAAATCGTCATAAAAGCGATCGGAGGGAACCGACGAGCGATTAAAAGGATAGCGCTCCTGATCCATCTTAAAAGCCGAGGTCAAATGCTGAGCATCACGAATCATCGGAATCGGAATATCGCCAACGAGTACGATGCCCTCCAACGGCGGGCGTTCCGCATACAATTTTTTGGCAACAGTGCGAATTTGTTCTGGGTCAGACCAGTCATCCATTACCACCCAGGTGGCTAATCCATCACGCTCAACTGCATCACGATAAGCTAAAATGGCGGCGCTGGTATGCTGGAACGTGGTTTTATCTACGATGATAGCAAAAGCCGATGGGGCAGAATGATTCGGCTTAATAAAGCGCGGTTCCGCAGCAAGGAAAAGCGGGAAAATAATGACTATACTTAAACACCAGTTTTTTCGCATATCTATTCTCTATTATCGCTCAATTGAAAAATTAAAAACAAACTGCTCACGTTTATGGAAAATTGGTGACCCTCCAGTAGCAGGTTGAGTCAGGCGATACTGCAAACTTCCGTGAAAGAAAGAATTGCCGCGCCCTTTCAGACGGCAGTGCAATTCACCCCAGGCGATGCTCTGGTCTTGTAGATAATAGTCTATTTCTCGGGCGGTAATTTGTTGATAGTACCAATCCTGGCGTTCGAAATAAATCTGTGCATTACCGGAACGCGAGAGTTGAAACCCGCCAGTCAGTTCAATTAGTGAGCCGTGTGCGTTGCGCAGAGTAAAATTTTGAGAATAACCAGCCCAGTTAACGGGATAATAGAGGAGAGTGCCGTTATAAAAATCGGCTTTTTTATAGGTTGTTGAGGTAAAATAAATCTGTGGTTGGGTTTGACAGTGCTGCCCAAGGTTAAGTTGAATTTTGACGCCGCCAGTCAGGGCGCGGGTACGCAAGGCATAGATTTTCTGGTTTATTTCAGGATGTTTTGCCCATTGCTCCTCAAGGCTGCCATTGGAAAATAGCCCAATGGCATTGTTCCGCCATAAATAGCGTTTGATTTCTGTCTGGAAATAATAGCGGTTTACATACCAACGCCCCTGAGCAACGGGGTAAGCGCCACCGTCAACATTCTGGGCTTGGGCTTGCTCAGCTCCGGCTAAAAAATTGAAATTGCCGCGGCGCAATTCCTGATTTCCGTCCAGGGTTAGATTTACCCCCTGAATGGCTAATAGCCGTTCTTCGCTCGTCTGACCACGCGCCAGCAAAGGATTATCAGTTGCCCGAATTTTGATGAAAATCGGCGTCTTCCCCTGTTCCAGACTATAGGGCGTCGTATTCATGTTTTCCTGAAAATCAAAATAGCTCAGGCAAAAGCCATAATAAGTCCGCAGTCCGTTTTGCCAACCAGTTCCCAGGCGCACCTGTAAGTCACGATGTTTAACCTGGGAGCGGGGAAAGACGGTTTTATATTCCTCATCCACATTATAGAAAACAGCTAATCCGGTCGTCCAGTGGTGCCGCAATACATTGGCATAGCCCACTTCCCAGAATAATCCCCGCAAATTGAAGCCACCGACAGTACTATCCGCGAAAAGGAACGGGTTACCATTATAAGGGATACTATTATGTACCCACTGTTTCTCGGCAAGCGCACGCTGGTGATAGGCAAAGGTCCCGGTGAAAAGGTGGTTGTGCCCAAATTGCCGTGTGCCGCTGGCACGATAGATAGAGACCAAACCCCGACCTGGATCAAAAGGTCGTTTAAAATCGCCGCTTTCACTGAAAGCATTTACTTGATAAATGACTTGCTCCTTGAGCTGGGTTTTCAACCAGGCAGGATTAATACTTTGGGAAGCAGGTAAATCGGTCGGTAAAAAAGCGAGATAATGATTGAGGGGCGAAAAAGATAATGTGCTCTGTGCATCTAAATCAGTAAAAAGAAATAGAACTGATATGCATAAACCCAATATCTGACAGCACCTGACTCTCATGGATTGGCATCTCCTGGCACAAAGAAAAAGCGTAGCGAAGGATAATTGAGCACGGCGAAGTCAATGGAACTGTTGTTGTTATCCAGCAAAACCGCGCGTCCATTAACCCGATAGGCAATCTTACGCTGGACAGATTTCATTTTATAGCGTTCAAAACCGCCCGTCAGCCCGGCATCAATGGTCGGATCAAGCCGCTTATAATCAATTTGCTCGAGGTTTTCGCGATACTCCATGCCATCAAGCACAGCTGACTTTGGTAGGAGTAGGTTCTGGAAATTATCATAACCGAGAGCAAAGGGGTCAGATACTTTCAGTAAAACCAGCGCATTATTCATAACCGAATAGAGAAAATCAACGCCGTATTTATGATGCAATTTGACCATATTGGTAACATTGGGATTATCTACATCACCAACATTGGGCGCAAAATATTCAAAGTCGGCATCCAATAGATTGATGCTGTGATTGATGCCGTGGTCAGCAGCATCCTGCGCGATTATGACTAATTGCCCCGGTAGCAGAGGATAATCGTGACCGTTACCGGGAAACATGTAGGCATGCACGGCGTGAATGACATCTTCCTGGATGTAGCCGTACTCTACATCGGCAATTATCAGACTATCGAGATAAATGGTCTGGTCGGAATTATTGTAAAGCTCCGTGAATTGATCGTGGAAATAATAGGGAATCGGATTAGCTGGTGAACCATTATAATAGACTTCGCTGAAAACAATGGGGCTGGGAGAGGATGGTTGCACATAGACTGTCAAGTTCGCCACCTTGCCCTGCACCGCAACATTAGATAACTGTCCATTCAGAATACGCTCGATGGGGCTACCGGTAGCCAGCGAACAGACTTCTGCTGAGAGTCTCTTGGTGACAGTGATATGGTAACGGTCAGGCAAAATCGCCTCAAAATGGGCAATCCCATTCGAATCAGTATAGGCTTCGTAAGTGTTGCGGTATGAGATGGAATTAATAAACACCCGCGCGCTGTCTACATATGGATTGCCGCGAATCGCCTGTGTTAAAAAAGTAGTATCCATGACTGTAATATTCAAATCAAGGCGCATGGACGCGGGTGGTGTAATCAGCTCCTCACAGTCTATGAAATAGAGCAACATGCCCAGAGTTAGGGTGGCGACAAGCAGTCGGCGTACTACTTTTTCAATATCGCTATGCATGTTCATTGCCATAGTTTCTCAACGATTCCACTCACTTCAATCCCAAAAAACAGGTCGGGATTCAGGCGCGTATAAGATTTTGTGTCTGGTGCCGTTCTCTGGCGACGATAAAGGGGATGAGAGTTGAATAGATTATTGACAAAGAAGGAAACCTCTGTGCCTTTAACCAAAGCTTTGCTCACCCGTAAGTTGAATAACCAGATGTTGCGCTGATTTTCGACCTTTGACCAGTAGGCAGGGTAGGTGCGTTTGTAAACCGAGGACATATCAGCTGCTCGTTCCTCTGGCGTAAAATAGATTACCTGTCCTTGATTGTTGACATAGCCGACCGCTATCGAGTCATCAATGCCGCGGTACCAATTTTTATCAAAAACGACCTGCTGTGCTTCGCAGGTTATCCAGGCGCCGAGCTCTTTCAGAGTAAATTCAAGCCGATAATTAATAAGCAAGTTTTCAGACTGGACTGGAATGATATTCCAGAAAGGTAGCACTTCTAAGCCACGCTGGGTATCCTGCAGGTAAGTAGAACTGTACTCATAGCCCTTTTGCTGACTACTGGTGAAATTGTATGCCCCCTCGATGCGTAGGCGCAGTTTAAGAGGAGTCAAAGCTTTAGTCTGCAAGGAAAATTCCACCCCGCGCGTCGCTGTGCGCTGACTATTTTCAAAAATAGTATAGCTCGTATAGACCGAATCCCGAATAATTCTTCCACTGGTATCAGGCCAATTTGGATAGTCATAACGATAGAGGAAGATGGGCTGTAGTTTAGTAGCCGCAAAAGCACCATTGACATTAGCCGTGTATGCCGTGATAGAGCAACCTACATTGCCGATTTGCTGATCGAAGCTGATTTCGCGCTTATATTGCTGATAGCCTTTCAATTGGGGATTGGTACGCTCAAAAAGGTAGGTAGAAACAATGACATAGCCAGATGAGTCACCTGTAAAGCGATTAACATCGTCCAGATCGAAATAAATCGGATTAGGGAACAGCATACTGAGCGCTGGAGATTTGGAGGTAACACCATAGCCAAGGCGTATCTGCGTCTTTTCGCGTGGAACAATCACGAGGTTCAAACGAGGATTCACAAAAGTGCCGCGCTCACGAGGCAGGAATTTCGAACCCGTACCATAAATTTCCGTCCGCAATCCGACATTGAGCTGGAAATCACTAAGCAAATGACCACTCAATTTGTCTTCCAGAAAGAAGCTGCTGATTTTCAAGTCTGGTAAACCAGTATAAGCACGTGGTCGGTCGCGAAAAATAGAGTTGATGCTCGGCGGACGGAGTGGGTCAAAGATTCGTCCTGGACCATCATTCCGCTCCAGACGATAATTGGCTCCGGCAAGCAGATTGTGTTGAATATTCAGCCAGGCAAAGGTGCGGTTATACTCAATATTTAGATAGTGATTCACAGCTCGACCTTTTACCCATAAACGCGTTGTGTCAGTCGCAAAGAAATAACCATACTGCGTGCCTGGTGTCATTCTATCTGAAAGATAGGTGCGGTCTGAAGTAAGGAGTCTTTTGGAATAAGAATTCTGGCGGGTAAAATTGAGGGCGTAGTTGACTTCTAATTTCTGATTAGGTGCGGGAATAATTTTACTGGTATGGTTGTAGCGCAGCACATAATCGCGGTTATACGATTCGGAAAGCAGTAAATCACCTTTCCGCAAACCCTGCTCATCGAAAGCCCGGGTAAAATAGAGACGGTTTTCAATAGTATAGAGGTTTTTGAAAACCTGACTGTTTTGGGAAAGTTGAGCGGCAACGCGAGAGTAACCATAATCTGGAATGCGGATGTCGCGCTGACTATAGGCATAATTCAGGTTATAATTAAGGAGCTGTTTCCAAACAGCAAAACCGCCATTAAAGTTGAGCTCCTGATTCTGCAAATTGTATTTATATTTAAAGCGCTGCTGTTGGATGTCAGAGCGGGTATTGACCCTGATAATGCCAGAAGTCAGATCGCCATAGCGGGCGGAAGGAATACCGCGAATGACTTCCACCTCAGCAATATTGTCAGCCGGTATCTGGCGCAAGTCAATGCCGGAATTCTCAGTCGTGCGCTGCACTCCACCGGTATTGATGCGGGTATCCAGTTGCATATTAGCATTGTTGGAAAGTGGGACATTATCAAGGACAATCTGGGTGCCAAAGGTAGCATTACGGTCGGCAACATCGTCAGTAGATGACACTCGCACGGCAGCCTGTTTTAAATATTGCAAACCGGGGTTTTCAAATTTCTGACCGGGGGTAAGTTTAAGTACATCGCTCAAGCTCGAAGCTTGAATATGCTCTATTTCGCCAGAGGTAATGCGCGTTTTGGTTTCGGGACTTGTAGGCAGAAGTTCCTTCTCAGCTAAAACGACAATGCCTCCGATTTCAAAGTACTGGACTCTCATCTGGTAGGTGCGAACTAAAGTCTGACCTGGTGCTAATTTGAGACGCTCTGTGACCTTAGCATAACCAATATAGGTAATCTCAAGTGTGTACTCACCGGCTTTGGTTTTGATGAAGAAATTGCCATTTTCATTGGTTGCGGCACCGAGATAATTCTCTTTCAAAATAACATTCGCACCTACCAGTGGGGCGCCATTTTCCGCAACTACTTGCCCCTTAATGATAGCTAAATCATCGCCTATAGCTGTTTCCAGGCTCAATGCCAGAGCGAGAAAAATAATTGCGCCCGATTTAACTATCCCATACGACATGGTTTATTCGATTATGGTTTCTGAGCGATAAACTTTTAGTTTCTGGTCTAGCTCTGGTTTATAGGGATGCACTTTATATGTGCCTTCGAATTGAAACTCATTGGGCATGGTCTTAATCTGGTTATCAGCGCCAAATACCTGTAGCTCGGTTTCCTGGAGTTTATCCATAATCTGTTTCGGGCTCACCTGTCCCTTATCAAAGAAAACTAACAATACCGGGCGATTGGTAAAGGTGGTGCGAACTCTAACGACTCCATCGAGCGCGGAAATGTGGCTCGTTAAATATTTGAGCGCCCGTCTTACCCCGATATTTTCAGCATCAGGCATCCCAATCTCAAAAATATTCAACTTGTGCAAATCGTATTTTTCATAATCATTGAATTTCTGGTCATATCCCGAGAAGAAAGCCTTGCGGAAAGTAACATAATCCAGCGTATCAATGATAGCGCCCTTCCCCTCACATTTGAAATTGACTTTGACTTTCTCAACCTTACCATTGGGCAGCGTGTGCTCATAATAAGGTTGCTCGATTAGCTCTCTGATACGCTCCGGAGTAGTTTTCCCCAAATCAAAGAGGATTTTGGCATGAACCGGCTCACCGAAATTCGTCTCTAGACCCATAATGGTAGTATCGGGCATGAGCAATCGAAGCAGGTTGATGTTATCGTAAATGTCCCATAAGCCATTAATCGGCACTTCGTAAACCGCCAGATATGCCGGTTGATAACGCTCGAATTTGCGCAGCTTGTATTGATAAGGCGTAAAAATGGCTTCCTTGACTTTCAGAGGATTGGTTTGCGTGGTGTCATAATAAACCACTACACGATGCGATTTGGCATAGGTATCAAGCCCAACAATACCTTTTTTGGGCTTCAACTTATTCATCAGGGATTTGGAACTACCATAGCATTTTATGGAACGTAAATCATCTACTTTTAAGGTTGCAACCGTTTTGAGAGTATCATAGCCGCCCCAGCGCTCTGAGAGAGTACGGAATTCAAATTGCTTCGCAAACAGGAAACCCAACCCCACGAGCACAACTAAAGCTACCGGTGGCAGCCAAGTGCCTTTGGTACGTCCCACACTCAAGCTGGCATTGCTACAGCTTTTGACGCAATCAAGACAGAGCGTGCAATCGGGATGGGTCACCTTGGTATATTCCGAAACCGGAATTCCTTGCGGACAGCTGTCATCGCATTGTTCACAAACAGTGCAAGTTGCTTTGTCATTGATAATGCGTACGGGGGCAATAGAGAATAATTTGTAACGCAGAATTTCTGTCAGTGCGCCGCTGGCACAGAGCGCTAAAATCAACCATAAAATATTTAGTTTAATGCCTAACCAATAAAGTATAAGATAGATTAAAATAAGCGGTGCAGTAATTAAAATATTGGCGAAAATGTTACTTAAAGCATTGAGGGGACAGACATATTTGCACCAGAAAAACCGAATAAAAAGGGATAAAACTACAACGGCAAAAATTGCCATTATTCCTGCCCAGAGGACAGTATCACTACCGAAACCAGTCACACTGGCGTAATAAGGGTCAAACTTTTTGCACCACAATTCGCTCTTGGTGATGGTAAAATAGGCGGTAAAAAAGAGGAGCACATATTTTCCAAAACGTAGAAGGCGATCCAGAACTCCACGCAGAATATGCGGACCTTTGCGGCGGGTAAAAATCTTGCTCAGCCATTCCGTGATTGTTCCTACCGGACAGAGATAACCACAGAATAACTTGCTGAAAAATATAACCCCGATGATTAACATGATACCCATAAAAACCTGGGTTTCACTCATCTGGCAGGACATACTCCCAAGGTAAAATTTACTGCCCAGCGAAAGAATCCCACCGAAAGGACAGACACCCTCGAAATCGGTACGTTTACTCTTATTCAGTAAGCCCATCACAATAAAGCCCACAATCAAGAGAACTATCGCCAGCTGGAAAATCAGTTTGGTCTTGTTGTGTAAAAAATTTCGTTGCATTTCTCCTTTTCTCCTTGTTAACCTATTCCTATTGCCACTCAGCTGTTTAATTCGGCGATAAAATAATTACTACAAGCTATTTGTTCAAATATTTTTTTCAATAATTAGTGAATATTTTTCATGTAAGGCCCCGATGTCTAAAGTTCGTCTTTTAAGTAACTCTATGAAGCGCCCGCCTGGAAAAGTCATCTATCTAAAAATTGGCTGCTCTAATTGAATTGATAAAAAATTATTTGCAATATTCCGGAGGGATCATTTCGCTTACCCAGATGCTTCAAGCCAAGTTTCTTATCGAATTGCCTATATCATACTATATGCTTTGCAAAAAAATTTTATTGACTTATCAGAATTTTTATCTTAAAATTGGATGTAAGAGAGATATTGAAAATGGATAATAAAATTTACTATTACAACTATTACTTTTTTGGAGGAGTCCGCGGGAAGGGGTAACTAATTTCTGTAAAACGATTTTCTAAAAACCCCTTCCCAACCAGAAGGGGTTTTTAGTTCTATTAACAAAAGGAGAATAAAGAAAATGAGTAGCGCCTTAGAAAACCTTAAACTTACCCGCAACGGTAATAACCCATGCCGAGACAAAATTACGATTGGCAAGGTCACCTTCGGACAGGACTTCGTTGTAATCGCTGGACCATGTGCTGTTGAATCTGAAGAACAATTGATGCAAACGGCAGCAGCTGTCAAAGCCGCAGGCGCTAATTTATTGCGGGGAGGAGCCTTTAAGCCGCGTACTTCGCCCTACGATTTTCAGGGACTAGGATTAAAGGCATTAAAACTTCTCGCGAAAGCGCGCCGCACCTTTGACTTACCGGTGGTCAGCGAGGTTTTAGACTCACGCGATGTGCCCTGGGTCAGCGAGTATGTTGATGTGTTGCAGGTCGGAGCACGTAATATGCAAAATTTTTCGCTTTTAAAAGAGGTCGGCAAATGTCGCAAACCCGTTTTATTAAAGCGTGGCATGAACTCAACCCTGAAAGAACTACTGAATAGCGCCGAATATATTCTGGCGGAAGGAAATGCGCAGGTCATTTTGTGCGAGCGGGGTATCAGAACCTTCGAAACTTATACTCGCAATACCCTGGACTTGAGCATTGTGCCAGCTATCCATGAAGTAACCCATTTGCCGGTTATCGTTGACCCTTCACATGCAACCGGGCGCAGCAGCTTAATCAAAGCAATGTCTCTGGCAGCCGTTGCCGCTGGCGCCGATGGGCTTATCATCGAAGTGCATCACCAGCCAGCCAGCGCTTTAAGTGATAAAGACCAGCAATTGAATCCCACGCAATTTGCCGACCTGATGTCAGCGGTGACGCGTTTAAAAAATTTCATGCAGAACGATGGAAAATACTCTTATGCAGACCCTGCAAATTAATACCCCTGGCCAAAAATCGGACATTTTTATCGTAGATTCGCGCCAGCTTTTCCAGCAATTTTGTTCGCCGCATCGTACGGTAATTATCACCGATCGGAATCTCTATCACCTATATAATTCCGATTGGGCGGATTTTCACGTTATTGTCATTCCCTCTGGTGAAAAATCAAAAAATTTGAGACGAGTAGAAAAAATCTACTTCCAATTCCTCTCAGCTGGAGTTGACCGCGACTGGACAATACTTGGCTGGGGCGGGGGGGTGGTATGCGACATTACTGGATTCGTTGCTTCCACTTATTTACGCGGCTTAGATTGTGGCTTTGTGGCAACTTCCCTGCTGGCGCAAGTCGATGCCAGTATCGGGGGGAAAAATGGTGTAAACTTCGCCAACGCGAAAAACTTGATTGGCTCTATAAATCAGCCCCGCTTCGTCATCTGTCCTCAAGATGTATTAGACACTCTCCCTCAGAAACACTTTATTAATGGCATGGCTGAAATAATCAAGACAGCTGCCATTGGTGACCGCCACCTGTTTTCCTTGATTTCTGAAAAACGCGAGGCAATTTTAAATCGTCAGCCCGAAATCCTTCAGGAGATTATCTATCGTACTATCCGTTATAAAGCGCAAATTGTTAGCCGGGATGCTCGCGAAAACAATGAGCGCAGACTATTAAATTTCGGGCACACCATCGGACATGCCATTGAAATATTGACTGGCATTTTGCATGGTCACGCTATCGCCATTGGTATGTATTGGGCAGCCGCTATTGCTAACCGACTGGCGTATCTCTCAAAGGGAGAGGTCACAGAACTGCAACAGCTGCTGATAGCCTACGGACTACCCACTACGACTCGAATTAATTGCGACCGACTGTGTGACATTATTTACAAAGATAAAAAGCGTCAGGGCAATACCATCCGCTTTATCATTCTGAAATCAATCGGAAGGGCTGAAGTGATAACCCTGACCTATCCTCAATTAAAGGAGTTGCTCTATGATTTGCGTCTCCCTAACTGATTATAACTTCGACCAGTTGTTACAAATCCTACCGCACGAACAAATAGCCGAGATTCGTCTGGACCGGCTCAATTTAAACCTTGCCCAGATTCAAGAACTCTTCCAAAGTCACGCTCGTTTGATTGCCACTTGTCGTCCGGGAAATCTCTCAGACACTAAACGCGTGATTCTACTGCAGCATGCAATTAAAGCCGGTGCGGCTTATATTGACATTGAGTATGATGCTCACCAGACCTTTCGCCAAAAATTGTTGCGGTTGGCTCACCAGCAGGGCTGTCAGATCATTATTTCCTATCATAATTATGAGTTCACTCCTTCTCTTTTAGAGCTGAGACGAATATTAACTGAGTGCGAAAACCTTCAGCCTCACCTCATAAAAATCGTCACCTATTGTCATAACCGTACCGATGGCAAGCGTCTCTTACAGCTTTACCAATATACCAATAAGGTGTTAATAGCATTCGGAATGGGTCAAGCCGGACGATTTACGCGTCTGGAATGTTTAAAATATGGCGCTCCCTTCATCTATGCTGCTTACGACCAGGCTCATCTGACTGCACCGGGGCAATACACGAAAAGTGAACTGCAACAAATAATTCAGAATGGCAGGCAACATGGGTAAACGACTCTATGCGATTATTGGCAATCCGGTACTGCACAGTCGCAGCCCGCTAATTTTTAACTACTGGTTTCAGAAAAGAAACTTACCGGCTATTTATAGTCGCGTCCTTGCTACCGATTTGGATTCCGCCCTGAATTTATGTCAAAAATTAAATATTCAGGGTTTTAATGTAACCGCCCCCTTTAAAGCTCAGATACTGGATAAAATTGCCGACCTATCGCCTGAAGTCAGGGTAATTGGCGCGACGAATACGGTCATCAGACGGGACGGCTATCTTTCCAGCTTTAATACTGATGTGAACGGAATTTTGGGAGCAATGCTGTGGGGCGCACAACAAATGAATAAAGTTCCTGCTCTGGTAATTGGCGCCGGCGGTGCCGCTTGTGCTGCTATTTATGCTCTTAAAAAGCTTGGTGCCAGAATTTCTGTTATCAATCGTACCAATGAAAAAGCCCGACAGTTGGCAGAACGATTTGGCATTAATTTCTGGGAGTTTGCTGATTTAAAGCAGGCTGTTCGCCAGTCAAAACTAATAGTCGTTGCAATTTCCGAAAATACAGACTTGCTTAAACCGGAGTGGCTCAGCTGTGAACAGATTCTCATTGATGCCAATTATGTCCACACCACCTTGCCCACCATAGCAGCTGAAGCCGGAGTTTATTACATTCCTGGCACCGTCTGGTTAGAACAGCAGGCGCGCCAGAGTTTTAAAATTTTCACGGATGAGGAAGCACCTGCTTTACCTGATAATTTAGTTCACCAAAATCCCTATAGCGGACGTTTGCGCAACCTGGCGCTAATTGGTTTTATGGGAGCGGGTAAGACTGCTCTTGGACAAAGCCTAGCCCAACGCCTTCGGTGGCGTTTTATCGACATTGATAACGTTATTGTACACAATAGCGGCAGGAGAATCTCAACTATTTTTCAGAAATACGGTGAAGCGGAGTTCCGCCGTCTGGAAACATCGGCATTACAGCAAGTATTGCGGAGTAAGAATCAGGTAATTGCCTGCGGGGGCGGCATTGTAATCTCTCAACATAATCGCCAACTATTACAGTCAAAAACAACGGTAATCTATTTGCATGCTCATCCCCAAAATATCTGGCAACGCATAGATAAAACAGACCGCCCCTTGCTGCATGGTATTCATTCGCTGAATGACGCTGTAAGATTGTACAATGAGCGCCAGGATTTTTACTTAAGTATCGCTGATGCGATTCTCGATACAGAACAAATGTCCATTAACCAGGCTACAGAGTTGCTCCATGCAGAAATCAATAATTTGCTCTGAAATTAACGGGGTAGTCACTGCCCCTTCATCTAAAAGCATTGTCCAGCGTTGTATAGCTGCCGCTCTTTTGGCTGAAGGCACCTCGTTTTTTCATAATGTCACTCTTTGTGCTGATGATCAGGCGGCTTTGCGTGTCGCCGAGACATTAGGTGCTTCCTGTGAAGTAAACGGTAATGAAATGCAAATTACCGGGGGACACTTTCCACGCGGTTCCATTTTAGATTGTGGCGAATCAGGCTTAGCCCTAAGAATGTTTGCAGCCATAGCAGCGCGTTACGATATTGAGATAGTTTTAACCGGTGGCAATTCCCTGTTAAGGCGGCCAATTGATATGATAATTAGTCCGCTTCGGACTCTTGGGGCTAATTGTCAGACCAGCAGTAGGCGGTTACCTCTCATCATCAAAGGTCCGCTCCATGGTGGCGCTGTTACTATTGATGGTTCGGTGAGTTCGCAGTTTCTCACCGGCTTATTAATCGTTCTGCCCACATTAAAACCGGATTCGGTCGTCAACGTCGAGAATCTAAAAAGCCGTCCCTATATTGATTTGACTTTACAGATACTAAAAAAATTCGGCATAAACACTGTTAATCATGGGTTTCGGCAATTTTACATTCACGGCAACCAGCGTTATCTTCCGGTAGACTATACTATCGAAGGCGATTGGAGTGGCGCCGCCTTTTTGCTGGTGGCAGGTGCCTTACAGGGAGAGGTAACCGTTACAGGACTAAACCTAACTTCTGCTCAAGCCGACCGAAAGATTTTAGAGGCCCTAAGAATCTGTGGCGCTAAAATCGAGCTTTTATCAAATGCAATTAAGGTTAGCCAAGCTCCTTTACACGCCTTCGAGTTTGATGCCACTGATTGTCCTGACCTTTTTCCACCATTAGTTGTTCTGGCGACTGGTTGCTGTGGTACAAGTCGGATTAGTGGTGTAGAACGGCTCTTTTTTAAGGAAAGTAATCGTGCTGCGGCATTATGCCAGGAATTCCAGCGCCTGGGTATTGAGATCGCTATCGCTGGAAACCAAATGTATATCACGGGTGGGACAATCCAGGGGGGCAGAGTTCGGGCGCATAATGACCACCGTATCGCCATGGCGCTTGCCATTGCTGGTCTGAGGTCGTCCCAGCCGGTAATAATTGAGGGATCTGAATGTATCGTTAAATCCTATCCATCTTTCTTTGAGGATTTAAAGCAAATTGGAGGCAAAGTTTATGAATAGTTTCGGTCGTCTTTTTCGTCTATCAATTTTTGGAGAATCGCACGGTCAGATGGTCGGAGTGGTGATTGATGGTTGCCCAGCCGGCATCAGTTTAACGGCAGAGGATTTCGCCGCTGACCTCACCCGCCGCAAGAGTGGCGTAGCCGGAACAACCAGCCGACATGAAACCGACCAACCGCGTGTTGTAAGTGGAATTTTCAATGACCATACGACCGGTGCACCACTAGCAATTCTTTTTGCTAACGAAGACCAGCAGTCGGCTGATTATGAAGAACAGCGCTGGATTTTTCGTCCGAGCCACGCTGATTTTAGCGCAAACCGCAAATTCAACGGCTGGAACGACTGGCGGGGCGGTGGTGCCTTTTCCGGCAGATTGACTGTCGCTCTGGTAGCAGCAGGTGTAATTGCTAAAAAAATTATCCAACCTATTACCGTTAACGCCACAATCAAGGAAATCGGCGGGCGCTACAACTATAACCAATTGCTGACAGAGACGATAGCTGAAGGAGATTCTCTGGGTGGTATCATCGAATGCCGGGCACAGAATGTACCTTGCGGATTGGGTGAGCCGTTCTTCGATTCGGTCGAGTCTTTATTAAGTCATGCTATCTTTGCAATTCCAGGGGTTAAAGGCATTGAATTCGGCGCCGGGTTCGAGTCCGCTCGTCTGAAAGGCAGCACCTATAACGACGCTTTTATCAATCAAGCAGGACAAACCGCTACCAACAATGCCGGTGGAATTAATGGCGGTATTACCAATGGCAATGACCTGATTTTTCGAATGGCAGTACATCCTACCGCCAGCATTCGCAAGCCGCAAAAGACCTTCGATTTTGCTAATAATAAAATGACGACTTTAAGTGTCGCCGGACGCCATGATGTCTGCTTTGCCTTGCGCCTGCCAGTCATTATTGAAGCTGTCACGGCATGTGTTTTAGCTGATTTAATTTTCATCCAACGGGCAATTGTTCATCAACAGGAGAAGAAAATATGAACTTAGCCGAAATTCGAAAACAAATTGACCAAATTGATACTCAAATCTTGCGTCTAATCAAGGAACGGATGACCCTGGCAATTCTAACCAATAAACTCAAACCTCAGATCCAGGATAGGCAAAGGGAACTCGAAATTGAAAGCCGCTTGCAGAACCTGAGTAATGAAATTGTCCCGCCTGAATTCGTTCAGCAAATTTATGCCACAATATTTGCTCAAAGTCGATTAGTGCAACAAAAAAAGCACGCCGTGATTGCTTTTCAGGGTGAACGCGGAGCCTACAGCGAGCTGGCAATTAAGTACTGGCAGAGTGATTTGATTGCGATTCCATGCCGCGAGTTCGCCGAGATATGCGAAGGAATTCAGAGTGGTATATACGACTTCGGCATTGTTCCCCTTGAAAATAGCCTGGCTGGAAGTGTCGGATTGGTCAACGATTTATTAATTTCTTCCCATCTTTATATAGTAGGTGCTGTAGAAATACCCATTAGCCATTGCCTGCTGAGCGTACCCGGCAGCGATTTTAATCAGGTGCGGAGTGTCTATTCTCACCCGCAAGCCCTGGCGCAATGTCGCCATTTTTTACAACGTCATGGACTTGAACCTATTCCATACTATGACACTGCCGGAGCAGCGCGCATGGTAGCCGAAAAAGGTATCAAAAGCAATGCTGCCATTGCCAGCTCACTAACAGCACAATTATATAATCTGGTAATAATTAAAGAGCGAATCGAGGACTTCCCTACCAATGCGACCCGCTTTTTAATCTTAGCGCGTGAACCTGGTGAAGGAGGGGAAAAATGCTCGCTTTTATTTGCCACGCCTCATAGGGCAGGAACCTTATTCAAAGTGCTGGAAGTTTTTGCACGAGAACAAATAAATCTCACCCGCATCGAATCCGTGCCGCGCCCACCCCGTGATTATGTTTTTTTCCTCGATTTCATCGGTTCTGACCGCGAAGAACGTGTTGCGCGGGCGTTGCGGGCGCTGACTGATTTAACTACTGAATATCGTCTATTAGGTTGTTACAGAGAAAGGACAATTACATGAAGATTTTTGTTTTAGGAGCAGGGCGCATGGGCTCCTGGTTAATTGAGCAGTTCAGTCAATCGCATGAAGTTGCGGTCTATGATCGCGATTGCAGCAAACTTGATCGCCTAACGCGAGTCAAACGCCTCAATTCTATCACCCAGGTCACCCAATTCCAGCCGGAACTATTTATCAATGCTGTTAATCTTGAACAGACCACCGCAGCTTTTGAACAAATCCTACCGCTATTACCGCCGAACTGTCTGCTCTCGGATATTACCTCAGTTAAAGTCAATGTCGCAAATTACTATAGACAGATTGGGCGGCGCTTTGTCTCGACGCATCCAATGTTCGGACCAACTTTTGCCAACTTGCATGATTTACACAACGAGAATGCTATTATCATCCGCGAGTCGGACGAAGAAGGCAAAGCTTTCTTCTGCGAATTTTACCAGAACTTAAATCTCAATCTTTTTGAATATACCTTTGAGGAACATGATCAGATAACGGCATATTCCTTAGGTATTCCATTCACTTCGTCCCTGACCTTTGCCGCCAGCCTCAAAACCCAGAATGTACCCGGGACAACTTTTAAAAAGCATCTGGAAATTATCAAAGGGCTGCTTGCCGAAGACGACTATCTGCTTGCCGAAATCCTATTCAATCCCTATACCCTGCAGCAAATCGAGCATATAAATTCTCGCCTGGCATATTTGACTCATATTATTCGCCAACGTGATTATGAGGAAATGCAGGAATTTTTAAACAATCTACGGAAAAATCTCAGCGCTTTTGAGAAAAGATAACTACTGCAGTTGTGATTGGTGCTTAGGGTGTTGTTTACAACCCGATCAGGCGCCTGTAGTTAGCGAAAATAATTTACTATTGCGGACTTACTTCACGATATGAATTGGAATGGCTTTTTCGACCCGCTGCGAGAGGGGCACCGCTGCCAGCCAGCGCTGAAATTGGGTAAAACTTTCATCGCCAGCGGTAAAAGTAGCATAACCTTTTTGAATTGACGAGAATTTATCTATGCCGGCAATTGGGCTCAGACAAAAAACGGCGTAAATGGTTTCAGCTGTGACCTGCATATCAGGACGAGCAGTTACTTTATAGTAAATGCCCTGGGCTGTTTCTGCCGGAGTTGGTAGTGTAAATCGCTTATTGGCAGCGATTAAATTATTCTTAGAATAAGAGTTGGGAAACATCAGTTGAACGGAATTATCCGAAAGAAAATCAAACAGGTACAGGTATCCGTCATGATTAGCCTGCACGGTTATCATCAACTTCTCGCCATTTTTAAGAGTCATACTATTGACCCCCAGTTCCAGAGCAAGGGCGGGATTGCGTTCACCCTGTACGGGTTGAATCCTGGCACACAAACGGACACGGTAATAAAGCATGTTGTCGCGAAAAGTCGGCTGGCAGCTTTCGATTTTCTCTTCGATAATCATCCCACTCTGAGTTGCCATCGCAAAGATACTGTAGGCAGTCTGTTCTTCAGCTGCTTTGCCGGTCTGGGCTTGTTTATCGGTAATCAGAGAAACATTATGAATCTCTTCCGGCACGGCGCGTCGAATAGCTTCCTGACGGGCGAAAGCTATGGTGCGGTTGCGGGCTTCCGCCAGGCTGGTATTCTCGTCAAAAACTTTAAAAGTGTCAACCGTGACCCAGACAGTCTGGGGGGGTTGCGCTGTCAAAATTAGTGGTAACCACAGGATGTAGATACCAATTTTAGTTATTATTCTTTTTCTAATCACTGCCACAATCGTTGTTTAGCAAAAATTCACCTAATTCAATCGCGTCAACACCCAGTTTTCTCGGCCGAGGGTTACTCCCGGGGTCTGTTGCCGATTATTGAGACGACGCGCCTCGTATGGAATTTTTTCGTCGAGATACTTCTGCATTTCTCCCACAGTAATGGTTTTATCACTATTCAAATCAGCTTCGCCCTGTAAGCCTTTTAAAAAATAGTAGCTGTAGAGGCTGTGCTTTTTTTCGGGATACCAGGAGCTGACCTCATCAGCCGATGAAGAGGTGAATTCTACGGTACGGTCGTTGACGGCATGTCCTTTTTCAATCTCTATCATCACCGGGCTGATATTTTTAATTAGCATGCCGCTATTACTGGCGCCAGAAAAGCAAGCATCAATCACCACAATGGTATTGGTAGACTTGATGTTGTCCAGCTGGGCATAGAAATCGTCCAGAGCAATACCGCCAATTCGGACGTAATTAGGGTCGCAATCTACGGGGACGAAGTAGCCGCGTTTGCTCTCGGGATCCGGAGCCCCATGGCCTACATAATAAACAAACACCTCGGCAGTATCCTTAGCGACATTTGATAGCTTTTGCAGGGCAGTCTTAAACTGGGATTGCGTAGCATCCTGGTAAAGAAAGATATTGCCTTCCTGGAAGCCGAGCGTTTTGATGAGATACTGCTTTATAAATTCAGCATCGCGATGGGCAAATTCAACTTTAGGAATATCAGCATTCTGATAATTGCGATTGGCGATAATCAAGGCAACCGCGTCTTTCTTGACTCCGCACCCGGTAGGAATATTCATTTCTACATCAATAGAGAAACCTTCGGGTAGGTAGCTTTGCGAGGCTTCTTTACCCTGCATAACGAATTGTTGTAGAGTACTGACCCGCTGGTTAAAAGTTAGGTCGAGCGGCACATTGACTGCACCCCATTCGGCATAATATTCCGAGAGTGTCAGGAAGACAGGAACCTCTTTTGCCAGATTATTAGTGTAAATTTTAAAGTTAATATCTTGATAGGCACCTGGACCTAAATCACCTAAATTGAATTTTTGCACTCTTTCCTTGGGATCTTTCCCGGCAAAAAAGACATTTTGTTCGATGCGAATCGCTGCCCTTACATCACGCGCGAAGCTTGTTCCCTGGTTCTGCACGCGGACAATGACCTCTACGATTTCTTCTGGTTCTATCATACCGTTGCCACTCTGGTCATTGATCTGAATGCCGGCTTTGACCAATTTGACGAAATAAGGACGTGTTTCGAATTGAATCAACATCGGGTCGGGATTAAAACCATTTGCTTCAACAATGTTACAGTTTAGGCGCACCGTATCAGCTGCGACGCGGTAGCGGGCTTTTATGGGAATTTCTACCGTCTTGGTCTCATTCGGATTGAGGTCACCAATGATAGTTCGCAGCGGAAAATCTAATTCATTTAGATTGGTGCCACTCAGCACCGCGGTCACGACATAAGCGGTACCAGTGCCATTGTTTGTGACAGTAATTTTCAGGTTGCCGGTTTCGGTAGCATCGAGGTAATTATTACCCGACGGTTCGCTGAAGTTAATTTCGGTTTGCAGTTTGGGCGGTAATCCTGAGCCACCACTGATGAGGCGGCTAACGTCGCCAGCACCAGCCAGTTCGGCAATTTCATCATATTCGATTTGCCAGAGTTTTACAGTTTTATCCTCGCTGGCTGAAGCGAACAGTTTACCGGTCTGGTCAAAACCAATAGCGCGGACCGGGGCGCTGTGTCCCTCGAGGACATTGACAGTGCTACCGTCTTCCGTTCTTTTAAAAATAATCTTATTGTCATAAGTAGCACAGGCAAGCGTAAAGCCGTCCGGGAAACTAAAAGTTAGGGCTGTTAGAGGTGCGGTAAAGTCGCGCAAAGTGCGAATCGGTGTTAAATCGCGGGCATTCCACAGTCGCACGGTCTTATCATCACCCGCTGTCGCCAGCATTTCGCCATCCTGGGTATAAGCCACGGTATTAATCCACAGCAAATGGGCTTTCTCAACTGATTTCACGAGACTTCCGGTGCGCACATCCCAGAGCTTTAGGGTCTGATCATAACCGGTGCTAGCGAGATATAAACCATCGGGACTAAAGGCTAGCGAATGGATTTCATCGTTATGACCAGTTAAATTGGCTATCTCCTTACCATCACTAATCTGGAAAATTTTAATGCTGAAATCGCCGCCCGCACTGGCAATGTATTGACCGTCCGGGCTAATCGCCAGGCGTTTGACACCTGCGGGTTGGGCCGCGATGGTCTTAATTGGTTTAGCGCCTTCCGCCTGCCAGAGGATGATGTTCCCATCGTCGCTACCACTTGCCAGAACCTGATCAAAGGGATGAAATACGACGGCATTGACATATTTACTATGCCCGGTCAGGTTATATAGCAAGGTAGCTTTTTTGATGTCCCAGATTTTGACAGTTTTATCATCGCTGGCAGTCGCCAAAAGATTGCCGTCGTAATTAAAAGCCAGGCTGTTGATAATACGCGTATGCCCCGTTAGAGTAGCGAGCGGTTTGACAGCAACGATGCGCCTATCAGTTCGAGCGCTATACGGTTGTCCGTTATATTCAACTACTACATAGACCAGCCGGGCGTCACCGGTTTTTAACAATTGAAAATAGCCCATTGGCTTCAAGGTCGTAAAATTGGCTTTAAAGTCGGGAGCGATATTACGTGGCATGAGGAGACTACCCTTTTTACCATACTGTGGTACCGTAAAGGGAAAATGCTGTAAATCGGGGCGATATTGTCCCAGAGATAATTGGATGGGAGCTGGATAGGCTTTGCTGATTAAAATCTCGAGTTCTTTTTCCAATGCCGCTTGCCGTTCGGCTTTGATCTCTTCGTACTTCTTGGTGATTTCTTGCCGCTTTTGTTCGTTCTGCTTTTGGCGTTCTTCAAACTCGGTTGTAGTTTCGAATTCGCCTTTAGGGCGCAAGTCTAATTCACCCTGTAGTGTTTTTTGCAATTCCTGGTCAATTTCATTCTTCAGGGTTTCGATTGACTTGATTATCTCGGCTGCTTTTTGCTTGGCTTTTTCGAAATCGAGCTCCTGTGCCTGCAAGCGAATCATGCCGAAGTTCAGCAACAGCGCGCATGCTAATAAAAAAGATGCTTGCCTGTTAGGGCACCTTTTGATGATGGTTTGAATTGTCCCTAACATTTTCCCTCCTTCCGGTGAAATTATTTCTCCGGTTGTTTACTATAGAATTCTTCGATGGCTTTTTGCAGCTGTTGCATGGTTTCACGCGGCATACCACTCAGGCGCACCTGCATCTGGTCGGTCAGTTGCTGTAATTGTTTATTTAGCTGTTCCAGACGCGCGAGGTTGCTTTCCAGGGTTTGCAGATTATTTTTCAGGATGCCATCGGTATTTTTCAACTCGCCGATGCCGCTCCAGACGATATCGAGACTATCAGCCATTTCTTTTTTAGCGTCGGAGAGATCGCGCCGCAAGCGATTGACAATTTCTCGAATCTGGGCAGCTGTAGTATTGACCTCTTCCATTGAGCTAATGACATTCTGTACATCTTTTTGTTGATTTTCCATTGCAATTCGCAATTCTTCCAGGCGTGCCCGTTCCTTGGCTAAGGATTCATCAATAATACTTTGGGCTTTCGCCAGGACTTCTTCAGTAGTTTTAGTTGTCAGCGTGAGCAACTGTGAATTGACATAATCTGTAGTCGCCAGAGTTGCTTTAGGCGGCGTCGGAATAAAAGTCAAAGAAGAGCACCCCGTCAGGAAAATCGCTATTGCCAAAGTGCTAACTAAAATCTTATTCATTACCCACCTCTTTTATTTTTTAACTCTTCCCTTTTAGATTCCATGGAATCTCGCCATTATTTTACTAACTAATCATTATAGTATGTTTCCGCCAAAATAGCAACACTTTTTTATGGTTTTGCAGACCTATCTTGGTCATTGTTTAGTAAGATTTCGGCAGGAGTTAGATAACGTTTGCGGTTGTTGCATTCTTTGCAACTGGGGACGATATTTCTTTTGGTGCTGCGTCCGCCCCGTGCTAAGGGGACGATATGGTCCATCGTCAATTCAGCTGGTTCAAAGTGACGATGGCAATAGTAGCAGATGCCGCGTGCAATCTGGTTTTGCCACCACTGGGTTTTACGCAGAGCACGTGCTTTTTGTTTTTCACGGGCGATATGCTGGGGGTCACTGTTTATTTCGAGCCAATCAGACATTTTCACTCTTTGCTGTTAAGGAGCAATTTTGATGTTTTAAAAACCACCGATAGAGTTGTGGATTTTGATAGGTTTGAGTCCAGGCATCATGTCCAGCGTCGAGATAAATGGTAACTTTAGGCTTACCGCCAGCCTTTTCAAGGGCGCTGACCATCTCGAGTGTTTTCTCAACCGGCACTACTTTATCCTGAGCGCCATGAAACGCCCAGACCGGCAAGTGAGCGATCTTATAAGCTTCCTGAGAATTACCGCCACCGCAAACTGGTGCCAGCGCGGCAAAGTGGCGAGGATGCGCCAGAGCCCATTCCCAAGTCGCATAACCACCGATGCTCAAACCGGTTAAATAAATCCGCTGACGATCAACACATAAGTTTGCTATTACGGATTCAAATAATGCCTCTAAGAAAGTCACTGACCACAAACGCCGTTGAGAACACTGGGGCGAGATGACGATAAAGGGGAAATCCGGCTGTTTCTCGACAATTTTGGGCAAACCGTGGCGCTTCAAAAGTTCAAGATTATTGCCACGCTCCCCTGAACCATGCAGAAAAAAAATGGTTGGGAAAGCCTTTTTGCCATCGTAGGTGAGAGGTACAAATACTAAGTAGCGACCATGGCGACGCACTGGATTGCGATACACAAATTGAGCAGCGACCTGTTTCCCGGGTTTAATTACTAATTTCTGAATAGACTTTGAATACATAACAAAATAATTTACACTAATTTCTACATTAACTGCTGCATTTTTACTTCAATAATATCAATTTGCGTACCAGGATTTTCGTCCCCGCCTTCAGGCGATAGAAATAAATCCCGCTCCCGACTAATTGCCCGGCATTATCGCGCCCGTCCCAGATGACTTTATAACTACCTGCCGCCTGTGTCGCTGCCACCAGCGTCCTCACCTGTCTGCCCTGAAAGTCATAGATTGTGAGCATGACTGGCATAGGAGCCGGCAGGTGATAGATGATTGTCGTCGAGGCATTGAAAGGATTGGGGTAATTTTGAGAGAGGTTTAAGGCGGATGGCAAAGGAACGGCGGTGAGCTGGCTTTCCACCATACTGCCCCTGCCATAAAATCCGACCAGGTCTAATTTCAAAACGAACTTGTTAACCGATGTACAGCGAATGGCTAAATAAACAACTTTATTGAGATAAGGCGCTAACTCCACATGCACTGTTTGCCATTTCGGTTCACCTTTAATGGCAGTCAATTTTTGCACTAGTTGAAAATCGGCGAGATTCTTTCCGCTGGTTGAGATTGAAACTTCTGCATCCTCCAAATAATCCGGGTCCTGAGAAGAAAGAAATGCTTCAAAAAAGACATCTAAACCTTCTACTCGAATTGGCGGAAAAATTAGCCAATCGTCATTGGGAGTGCCATTGGCATTGTAACCGGTACCAATGGAATAATTGCCATGCCAGGCAGAATATTCCGGCGCGGCGCGAATGGTCCAGGCGAACGGCAGAAAAATGTCCGGGCCATAGCTAATGAATCCAGGTTGGTTATCGTTATCAACCAAAGTGTATCTATCACTGATACTGCCACTTTCAAAATCATCCTGGAAAATAACTAAACTGTGACTCAGTACCGTTACTTTCAGCAAATTGGAAGTATAAACCATGCCATCAACACGCCGAGCATTAATATAATACCAGTAGGTTTCGCCACCGGTGACATTTTTATCGGTAAAAGAAAACGAGAGCAGGGAATCAGCCCTTGAAATGAAATTAACTCCGTCGCTACTGCGCCAGACCTGATAATAAACGGCGAGTGGTGATGACTGAACTATGCTTACTCTCTTGTTCTTCAAGTTCCGCGACATCTTGAGAGTAGGATCAGACCAGCATAGGATAACGCTATCTATGTGACTGACGACGGTAAGGTCAAGTATGGATACCGTACGATTGGGAGTGGCATAGGCTTCATTGGAAGGTATACTTTCTCCTAACGAATCATACAGAGCAGTGACGATGTAATAATAAGTACAACCATTTACCACCGCCGAATCGCGATAAGATGTCACCGAGCCTTCTAAAAATGTAAGTCGAGCAGTGGAATCAACTTTTACCGGCGAAGATGTCGCACGATAGATAATATAGCCGTTTAGGACATAGGTCGGCTGGCTAAGACCACTTTGGACAGAAGATAGTGCCTTTTGAAAACCCGCGGATTTAGCTGTTACATTAGGTTTTAAGGCGACTTCCTGAAAATCCTTTTCTATGCGGCTCAAGGTAATAGTTTGTGAGGCTAATTGGTTTAGAACAACTCCTGGTGGTTCAGCATTAAAAATTGGTGGCGACCAGCTCAGCGATACACAGCCATCCTGATTACTCAGCGCAATTAAATTCTCCGGCGGTTGTTTGCCATATCGGATTATTATCACCGTCGATTGGGTGCTTTCTAAGGGTGGTTTACCGTTATCGTATGCCACCACATAATAACGATATGGTCCTTCTACCGTCAGTGTATCAGCCCACCACGTATCTTTCAAATCGGCAAGCAACTGGAAACTTTTTGTTCCAAAGCTGCGCCAGAGGCGATAACCGGCTAAATCAGGCACTTCTACCGGCGACCAGTGCAAGTAAACGCGGTTCTGGATAAGCTGGGCAGTAAAATTTGCCGGTGAGGGCGGCGGCTGGTTCTCAGGACGTATTACAACCTCATTACTGGGTTGACTCAAGCCATATCCACCATAATCTGCTACCACTACATAATGATAATCTAATCCATTGACGACTGTTGCATCCTCAAAAGCCAAACTATCGGCAGGCACGCGTGCCAGTAATCTTTCAACGTTGATCGTAACCGGAGATTGCTCTGCACGATAGATTTGATACGCTTCGGGCAAGAAAGCACTTATCCCAAAAACCGAAGGCAGATCAAGTTGCTTAGAAAGGATTGGTTGGGCTGCAATATGTTTATTCGGGAAAATCTGCTTGAGCGCTTTTGTCGTGGGTTTCGTCTGCATATCACCTTCTAAGGTAATCTCATCGAGATACCAGATTTCACCAAAAATGCTCTGATACTGAAAGGCAATATAGACTTGTTGCCCGATATAAGCCGAGAGGTCAATAGCAACCTGCGTCCATTCGTTAGGCAGTGATTCGGGATAACCGGGGAAGGTCTGTATAACGGTAAAAGTCGCGGTATCTAAAGCAGAATTAGAAACACGGACATAATTGGGCAGATTGTCGTCGGTATTAAAAGCTGCGGCGTGAAAAAATTTGAGTACATGCGCCTGAGGCGAAATCAATACCGGATTGGTAATCAACCATTCGTTTGAAACTTCACCCGGATTGCCGAAAGGGCAAAAGGCAGCCTGATTGCCGGAATAGGCGTTGTTACTGCCGACCGACCAGGTGCGCCCCTCGGAGTCACTACCGTAATTGCCAATCTGCCAATCGGCTGGGATGCCGGCTTCAAAACCCTCGGCGCAGCTGCCCGCCGCCAGCCAGGTCAATCTGACTATATTTTCGCGCTGACTTGCCTGTAGTTGTAAGGGTGGCGGTAAATAACGCTTCATAAGAATTGATAATGATAGTATGTCGCCATTATCAATCAAGGTATCTACCAATACCTTATTAAAACCAATTCTGGATAGCACCATCTGAATTCGCCCGGGTTGAATATCGTTAAAAAGAAAACTACCGTCAGAATTGGTCAGGCAGCTGCGATTTTGGTTGGCCAGGGTAATTTGAACTCCGCTGTGGTCAACTTCACCTTCCAGGTGTACCACGCCCATAATTGTCGCTAATTGGACCGGGACTAAATAGAAGTGTATCGGATTTAGCTCGTTTTGGGCAATGTAAAGAAATGAGCGCAGACTATCGGCACAATAGTAACCGTTGCTTTGTACTCTTAGATTATAATAACCGTCAAAGAGGTTGGTGAACTTAAAATTGCCCAGGCTATCAGTCAGCGTGGTCATTTCCATCGTACCACTTAGAATCAATCGAACCCCGCTATCATCATCTTTATCACTGAGATCGACGCGACCGCTGATGATGCCACTGGCGGGCAATTCCGGAGAAAGGAGGTAATTGGTTGCATTCTGAACTAATTTTTCTGCGACCAGCGTATCGGCAAGAGCGGCAAGATTAAAAGGCAAATAGACCATCTGTCCGGCTTGGGGGTGTTCATTTTCGTCGTAAATCAAGACCCCGGCCGTCTGGGGAGCAGATTCGTTAGTAAAAATTATCCGGGCAGGAGCCAGTGGTTTGACGGCATCCTGGTCACCTCTCGAATTGTAGAGTAAATTCAAGTTGGCTGGCAATACGGTCGGCTGAGTCGCAACCGGATGATACCAGAAAGTGGGATTAAGCTGCAAATTACCCGCAGCGTCACCGTTCCAGCTGGCGATATGCAGCACTTGATGAGCAAAGGCGGTATCGTTAGGCGTCATTCCTGCCCAATAATAGCCCAGCTCACCGCCTTCAATCAAGAGTTTGTGATGAGGTAGAGTGAGCCACTCTCGCAGTTTGGTTCGTAAGGAAGTGAGCGCCAGCGGCTGGAGGTTGGCACCGCTTGAAACTACAAGGAGATCATATTTATTGAAATCAATTATGCTTTCTGTGCTCTTGACTGTTCTGACATAAAAACCAGCCGACTGCAACCAACGGCATAATAAGGTTGCCGACTGCAAAGTGGTAGCATTTTCAGTCCGAGTGGCGACTTTGGCGGCATCGGCGTTGTCATCAATTAACAGCAGGTGAGCACGATACGTCCGCACATAAAATTTAAAATAACCCTGTACTGGCAGGATTATATAATTGGGACGACGGGCACGGTCACGAGCAACAATGCGATAGCCAATCACATCGCCGGAATCCAGTTGCGCCGGATTAACCGGAAAAGTGCCACTGAACCAGTCCTGACCCCCAGAAACCAAGCCAAAGCGCTGGACAGCATTAGAGTCATTAACAAAATATTCACAAAAAACAGTATCTATGCCAAGATTGTCAGTCGCCTTTACGCGCAGCTCCGCCGGCATAAAACTCACCGGTATGTCGGTCAAAGGCGTATGCTGAATCAGCGGTGGAATACTGTCTGATCCGACATAAAACGAAAACGAATTCAGTGGTGAATTGCGCGGCTCAGTGACGATATCCGGTCCACCATCAGCCGCTATAAAAAAGTAATTGAGGTATCTATTAGCAACACCACCTGGGATTAAGGCAAGATATTCGTCTGGATTAGTAGTCGCATTCATATCAAGCGTGTCGCTAAAAACACCATCGTAACCCCAGACCAATTTTACATAGCGCAGGGGCGGCTTGGTAGTAATAACTCGGGCAAATACACTATATGGACCAGTCGAATCCTCACAATCTGGAAGCGGCTGGTGCTGAATCGTGATTGAAAGATAGTCGCGCCCGTTCAATACTTTCTGTCCGGTGTTCTCCGGGTCAAGCCAGTACTTGAGTTGCTTGGCTGGGTCTGAGTAGTAATTCCACGAAAGCGCCAGTTTGCCAAAATAATCAGCACCGCTGGGATTGTCACAGGAAGCATAACCGCCATGAAGCTGTCCGACAATGCGATGATTTTGGTCGAAAAGAGGACCGCCTGAGGAGCCCGGTTCGGTTGTACCCTGATCCCAGACAACCTGCCAATGTGAATTACTCGGAGTATTCGTCCAGGTTGCCGAGTAGGGAGCCTGGTAATCGAGGGAAATCTTCTTTACATCACCCATTGGGTGATGAATGCAAGCGGTTTGGGTGGCAGCCGTCGCGAGCGCATTCCAACCCGCAAAATAAACATTGTATTCAACCGGAATTGGTTCCGTCAGCTCCAGCAAAGCAAAGTCGGAAGCAGAACTGGAGGCGCGCAGAGTAGCGCCTTGAATGGTGTAATTAGTCGGACCATCGCTATTGGAACCATAGGGACTTTCGTAATTGAACATCACTATCCAGGATTCTTCTTCTCCCAGACAATGATTGGCAGTCAGAAAATATTGAGTGTAATCTTCTCTCAGATTATTTACTAATGCGCCGCTACATAAACGATGTCCGCCAGCTGTAATTACCAGGGCAACGGCGCGTTTTTCGATTTGCCAATCAGCTCCCTGCGGAGCATTAATATTGATATTACAGGCACCCGCACCGCCAAAATCTTTAGCCAATTTAAAGAAAATGTCCCGATAGCCGTGGACTATCCTGGTCAAAGTAAAATGACTCCGCCCAATCTCATCTGACGGTTCATTTAATTCCAAAATACAGCTGCTACCCGGGGTAGGAGCCGTTGCAAATTTACCGTGTGGTTTATTGTTTTGCGCGGTAAATGCTCCTAAAATACTTTTATGGTCTGGCGTATAAACAAAAAGACAAGCATTTTCGGACAAATGGAAATTATCGAAAATCAAATTAAGAGAATAGGCGCCGTCGGATTTAATCTGCAGACGCCACAGGCGACTGCCATCTGGCAAGTTTTCCCAGCTGCCACTATTTTCCAGACTATAGGCAACATCGAAGGGATAGCCAAATTGAAATGGTTCCTCTTTGCGGGCAGGGACGGCTTCCAGGCTGGCAATCTCAGCAAGGCTAATAGTTGGCAGAGTAACGGTGGCTATAGCTGATTTAGTCGCAATTTGAAAACTCGCCGGTGTTCCGCCACTACTTATCTGTCCAAAACCAATTGAGGTCGCTGTCAAGACGATGATAACCAGCTGCAGCGACAGCCGCCTGTTTATCTTTGACGAGAAATATTTGCCCTTTGAGCGATTCAATTATGAGCCTCGTTTCTCCAATTAAAAATTAATGTTTTAAATGAGAATGTGAATGATATTTATCACAAAAAGAGGCGAATTAAAATTGCTGGATTAGATAATTACATGGTGTGATTTGGTGATAACTGCCTTGACTCGACCGGTCAATTCCATCCCTAAAAAAGGCGTATTCTGAGAGCGCGAATAAATGTCCTTGCGACTGAATACCCACCACTCTTCAGGGTCAAAGACAATGAAATTAGCTTCTGCGCCTTCCTTAAACGATGGGAGTTGCAGATTTAAAATCCGAGCAGGATTGACCGTAAGGAGTTTAATAGCTTGCAGAAGAGTCAGGTGAGCGGGGACGACTAACTTCGTCAGAACCAGGGCGAGTGCCGTTTCCAGACCTATCATCCCTGAGCTGGCTAAATCAAAGGAGGTTTCTTTCGTGTCAATGACATGCGGCGCATGATCGGTGGCGATGGCGTCAAGCGTTCCGTCCCGTAAACCTGCAATAAGCGCCTGGCGGTCGGCTTCGGTGCGCAACGGCGGTGATACCTTGGCATTGGTATCGAAAGTGCGCAGGTATTCATCGGTCAAGCATAAATGATGGGGTGTAACTTCGGCAGTGACGGCCTGACCACGTGTCTTGGCTTGACGGATGAGTTCCACCGCGCCAGCCGTAGAGACATGTGGGATGTGCAGACGCGCTTGCGTAAATTCCGCCAAACGTAGGTCACGATAGACCATTAACTCCTCGGCAAGAGCAGGATTGCCCGGCAGACCAAGCTGAGTCGAGACAATCCCTTCATGCATCAAGCCATCGCCTTTTAAATCAAGGTCTTCGGCGTGGTTGATTATCGGCTTGCCCGTCAAGCGCGCATATTCTAAGGCATTGCGCATCATCTGGGCTTTCTGCAGAGGATTGCCATCGTCTGAAAAGGCAACAGCACCGACTTCCGCCAGCTCCACCATTTCAGTAAGTTCCTCGCCTTTTCGCCCCTTAGTAATGGCAGCAATAGGATAGACCTCTATCGGCGTTTCTTCGGCTTTTTTATAAACAAACCGCACGGTTTCTTGAGTATCGAGACAGGGCTCAGTATTGGGCATGCAACAGACTTTAGTAAAGCCACCTGCCAGGGCAGCCTGCGCCCCGCTGGCGATTGTCTCAGCTGCCTCATATCCCGGTTCTCGTAAATGGGCGTGGATGTCCACTAAACCCGGCGCAATGGTCAATCCCGCCAGCGATTCCACTACCACATTGTTTTCTACGCTAAGGTTGGTGCCGATACTGCGAATTTTGCCTTTTTCAAGCAAAATATCCGCCTGATAGACTTTCTCCTGAAATGGATCTACAATCTGGGCATTCTTAAAGAGAATTTTATGGGGAAGGTTTTTTATCTGCATACCTTTGCCTCTTTCATTTTCTATCTGCCACCTAAGAGCAGGTACAGAATTGCCATCCGTACCGCCACTCCATTTAGTACCTGATGCAGGATAATGGAATGTTCGCTATCAGCAACATCCGTATCAATTTCCACTCCACGGTTTATTGGACCAGGATGCAAGATGGTGATACTCTTTTTGGCCGCATCCAGACGCTGGCGGGTTATGCCGAAAACATTGCGATATTCGCGCAATGAAGGGATTAATCCTTTGCCCTGCCGTTCTTTTTGAATCCGCAAAACATTGATGGCATCGGCAAATGAAAGGGCTTCACTTAGAGAATAAGTAACTTTGACCCCCAATTCCTCTATGCCATAGGGAATGAAAGTTGGTGGCCCGCACACCACTATATTGGCTCCCATGGTACGTAAGCCGTAAATGTTGGAAAGCGCTACCCGACTGTGGCGGATGTCACCAATAATCGCCACATTCAGACCTTCCAGTCTGCCAAACTTTTCCTGGAGTGACATCATGTCTAATAAAGCCTGAGTCGGATGTTCGTGGGTACCATCACCAGCATTAATCACGACAGCTTCTACAAATTGCGCCAGCAGTTTAACCGAACCAGGGACGGCATGACGCATAACTACCGCGTCAATTTTCATCGCA
The DNA here is from genome assembly GCA_002347855.1 of Fidelibacterota bacterium UBA2242. Lineage (GTDB taxonomy): Bacteria > Fidelibacterota > UBA2242 > UBA2242 > UBA2242 > UBA2242. Next base: position 142,545 of record DDYE01000002.1, on the reverse strand, counting down.
AAAAGGTTACGCACGGTGTCCTTCAGGCTTTCGCCTTTCGCCAGACTACTACCAGTGGCGGAGAAATTCACCGTATCGGCAGAGAGCCGCTTTTCCGCCAATTCAAATGATATGCGCGTACGCGTCGAATTTTCAAAGAAGAGATTCACAATAGTCTTACCCTGTAGGGTCGGAACACGCTTAATCGGCCGCTCAAGTACTTCCCGGAAAGAAAAGGCGGTCTTAAGGATAGCCTCGATATCTTCGCGTGGCACACCCTCCAGCCCTAACAGATGTTTAATGCTTAGATTCATCGGGTTTCCTCCACCAGCAATATTTCATCTTTGCCATCCACCTCTTTCATCAAGACACGCACTTCCTCTCCGATAGAAGTTGGCACATTTTTACCGACATAATCGGGTTTGATGGGCATTTCACGATGGCCACGGTCAATTAGAACCGCCAGCTGAATTGCCGCGGGACGACCGAAATCCATCAAAGCATCCAACGCTGCCCGCGTCGTCCGCCCCGTGTAGATAACATCATCTACCAGAATCAAAATCTTGCCGTCAACATTAAACGGAATGTCCGTTACTTCCACCCGTGGCAATTTGTGTTTCATTCTAAAATCATCCCGATACATCACAATATCTAAAATTCCCACTGGTAATTTGACCCCTTCGATTTCTTCAATTTTTCGGGCAATCCGTTTAGCAAGGTAATCACCGCGGGTTCTCACTCCAATCAAGCCAATATTCTCAGTTCCTTTGCAGCGCTCGATAATTTCATGTGCTAAACGTGTAATGGTACGGTTCAACCCCTGCTCATCCGCTAAGCGGGCTTTGACTCTAAATTCCATGATTGACTCCTAAGAAAAACCACCTCAGGGGTGGTAATTTGGTCTTTTATATTTTGCCTTTGCCTACTCACAGGTCGGGTTTAAAAGGCTCCTCTTTTAATTACCTGAATTTAGGAGAATTATGCCCCAAAACCTATAGCTATTTTGCCGGTCTTTTTAAAAAAGCAACAACGGCAGCGGCAATTTGCTCCACATATATATCTGGTACGCCGTCAGATGCCTTGGATTGCAGACGCAAATCAATGGGGTCGTTAATATAATCAACCACGACATAGCGGCCGTCTTCAGACAGGACAATTTCCGAAGAAAATAAATCAAGTCCACAAACTCTGGCAATTGTGTCTATAATTCTATGGATTTTACCACAATCAATCAGAGTGGTATCTTCTTCGCTAAGTGGCTGGTAGATATGGGTTGACGGATTCCACCAGCTCATCAAATGTTGTCCAAAGCAGCTGATAATCCGCAACCAGGCAGGGCGATTGTGCAGATAGACTGGCTGAATACGTGCCTGCAGCAGATAAAAATCGTTGGGATGTTCCTGGCGTGCAGCATGCACACATTGCAGACTATTGGCATTGTGAACAACGCCTTCGCCGCCGCCCCCGTGCGCCGGTTTAATAATGAATTCTGAACCAATGACGGTCAAGTCGATATAATCTAATTCCGGTCGCACAGTATAGGGATCAATCAAAATAGTATAAGGAGTTTGAACCCCGGCGGTAATCAGCTCGAGATGCATGGTCGCTTTATTCCAGGCGCGCCGTGCCTTTTCGGGTGGATTAATAAAAACTGTGGCGCAACTGTGGCAGCAGGCTTGCAGTCGCGTAAATATCTCGTCATTGTCCGAGGCGCGGTCCCAGAACACCCTAAAAAGGATAGTTCGCCGTTCGAATGCAGCCAGCACTTCTTCTAAATTTTGCGAGGTGACCGTCAGCAGGCGCAGTCCAGCGTCCCGGCAATGCTTTGCTAAAATTTGAACAAAATCACGATCATGCTCCCAATTCCAGGCAAAACATAGGTCATATATATTGACAGGATAATCAAAATTAAAGTTACTATTTTCCAAATTGAACCTGCTGAATATCATAAACGCTGGTTAGAAGTATCATTTACTCAAGAATTCGGCAATTTTTTTGCAAACGAGCACCATTTCACAGCCGATCGCATAATGACCACAGTCGTTATTAAGCATTAAAACTTCAGCCTTTATTAACGGTGCAAAATCCAGAGCTGGCTGGGGATTGACTATCTGATCCTGAAGATTAACGATAATCATTACTTTAGCTCGTACTGCTTTCGCAGCTTTCTCGAGTGAGCCACCGAATTTGCGGGTTATATCATACTGCTGCATGGCGCGTAATTGACTGGCTCGGTTTGCTATAGTGAAGGTTTGCGATGTTTTTCCTTCAAGATTCTTTAAGTAATCAGCAAATTGTTCCATCGGATGCAGCTGATTAAAGCGCCGTGGTGTTTCCGCTAATAAAGCGGTTAACATATTGAGGGTTGGTTGCAGCGTCTCGTCCGGGAGATGACAAAGCTCTCCATTTTGGATAATGCGTAACTGTAACTCCCACAAGAGATAATCAGTGCTGGTCAGGCGCGGTGAACATAAATAGGGAATGGCTTTTTCAAGGAAGTCAGGATAAGAGACCAACCATTCAAAGACCTGGAAACTGCCCATTGACCCACCGATGATCCCATATAATTTTTTAATTTTAAGAACTTCGGTAACGAGACGATACTGGCTTTGCACCATATCCCCAATTGTAAATTGAGGGAAAGTATCGCCGGGTTGCTCAATGCTATTCGAAGGCGAAGAAGAAATTCCATTACCCAGCGCATCCACGGCTATGATAAAGTAGTTTTTACTATCAATCAATTTATCGGGTCCTATCAAATTGGCTAAATCCCCGGAAGTGCCGCCAAACCAGGTAGGGTAAAGAATAGCATTGGAGCGGGTAGCATTAAGTGTCCCAAAAGTCCGATAGCCAATCCGACAATTTTTTATTATCGCGCCACTCTCGAGAGTAAAATCACCAAGGTTGGTGAATAGCTGCTCATTTTCAGCACTCCAGAGGAGTAAATTGCTACAGAGAAGGAGCCCTACCACACCACTTATTTTCATAGATAGTCCTCGTGTTAACATCTTTCTGCCGCCTAATTTAACAAACCTGAAAGTGTAAACCCGCCCGCAAAAAGATATTTGCGAATTTGAAAGCAAGTTTTTAGGAAAAAATAGAAATAAAATAATCAAGCCACCCACATATCGACCAGTTCAAAGCGCTGGACATCTACCAAACCCCGGTCAGTGAGTTTTAATTCCGGAATCACCGGCAACGCTAAGAATGAGAGGGTCATAAATGGGTCAGGCAATTGGCAGCCTAATTGATGAGCGGCTTGCTTTAATTGCTCGCATCGCTGCCGCACTTCTTCAAGGGGACGATCACTCATCAATCCGGCAACCGGAAGAGGCAATTGAGCGAGAACTTCACCGTTAGCAATAACGACCTGACCGCCACCCAGCTTTTTTAAAGCTTGAATAGCATTAAAAATATCACTGTCGCTGACGCCTACGGCGATGATATTATGCGAATCGTGGGCGACGGAAGAAGCCAATGCACCTCGTTGTAAGCCAAAACCGCTAATAAAAGCTTTGCCAATATTGCCGGTAGCGTGATGGCGTTCAATGACAACCAATTTGAGCAGGTCGCTGGTAATATCAGCAACTACCTGACCATTTTCAATCTTCGGCGTGGTGATTTTTGTTTTCGTTAGAATTTGATGTGGGACAATTTCAATCGCCCTGATTTTAGTGCTACGAGCAGCTACTTGCAAGTCCTCAATCGTAAAAGATGCCAAATTAATCGTAGAGCGATTGGCTACTTCGGGTTGGGCTATTTCAGTAGTCAGTTTTCCATTCTCCGCCACCAGCCTGCCTTTTTTAAAAACCTTAAGGATATGAAAGTCCTTAAAGTTATCAAAAAGCACCAAATCGGCCTGGTAACCAGGAGCAATGGCACCCTGCCGCTTCAAACCGAAATGTCGCGCCGTGTTGATGGTCGCCAGCTGAATAGCAGACACTGGTTCCAGCCCCTGATGTATGGCTTGGCGTACCATAGAATCAATATGGCCTTCATCCATCAAGAAATCGGGATGACGGTCGTCAGTCACTAAGCCCAAATTGGCAGCATTTATTGGACTGACAAGAGGTAGAAGGTCAGATAGATTGCGCGCTGCCGAGCCTTCGCGTATCATTACAAAAAGCCCCTGCCGTAATTTTTCTAAGGCTTCCGCACCTGAACTGCTTTCGTGGTCCGAAGTAATACCTGCGGCACAATAGGCAGTCAGGTCATGCCCGCTCAAAAGGGGAGCATGTCCGTCAATTATCTTATCGTGAGCAGCGCCGATTTTTGCCAATACTTCCTGATCACGCATTAAGACGCCTGGATAATTCATCATTTCAGCCAGACCTAATATCCGTGGATGAGTTAGATAGGGACGCAAATCAGCCGCAGTTACCTGAGCGCCAGCTGTCTCTAAGTGAGTAGCAGGGACACAAGATGGCACCATAAAAAAGATCTCCAACGGTAAAGCAACACTACTATTCAGCATATAATCTAACCCTGCCAAGCCCAGCACATTGACAATTTCATGTGGATCAGCGATTACTGTTGTTGTTCCGTGCGGCAGGACCGCCCGCGCAAATTGGAGCGGCGTGAGCAGGGAACTTTCTATGTGAACGTGCCCATCAATGAATCCGGGTGCCGCATAAGCGCCATTTGCGTCTATGGTAGTTCGCCCTGAATAATCACCGCAACCGACGATGCAATCGGCGTATAAAGCAATATGGGTATGATAAATTTCACCGGATAGAACATTGATGAGTTGTACGTTTTTAATTAAACAATCGGCTGGCAGTTCATCCCTGGCGACCTGAATTAACGCACCTAAGTTCATTTTGCTCTCACTTTCATGATAAGTTAGATGGGGAGTGCGCTAAGAAAGTAGCTTTTTAACGGCAATGGAAGCTGAACCAAACCGATATGTCGGAATTACCATGTTTGAGGGTATCCAGTGTTTTGATATACTCGACTAATTCATCAACATTAAAATCGAGGTGGTAATACCTTAGACACCAGATTAATAACAGCAAAACCGTTAGACGATTGTTGCTATTGAACGGCTCACTATCAATCATATAATAAACGAACCAGCCGAGCTGATTGTAGAGGTCGCGGCGGTTAGATAGACGTGCGCCCTGAAAACAGGTGAGCGACAGCCCGGCAGGAAGAGACACGACGCTCTTTAATATTTTAACATCCCGAATACCCGGCTCTCCCCCGAATTTTTCGACTGTTAACCAGTTGGCGTAACTGATAAATTTCATTTGCTGAATTTGATCTTTAGTCATGGATTCCTCCCAGAACATCGGCAAATTCATCGGCAACTTCTTCTAATTCCCGCAGCTGGTCAATATTATAATCTTCCGGAATATTGATTTTCAAAGACTTGAGGTACACTTCGTGCTTGGCGGCATCAATGGTCAACTCAATTTCGGAACCAAAGTCCCAATGCATGGCTCTAGTCACTTCCCGCGGTAATAAAACGCCTTTACTGGAACCAACTCTAATAATTTTTCTGCGCATAAGGTTTGTTCTCCTTAAAACTTAGATTACATCTTCAGGCTGAGGTTCAATACGGTTCAGTTCTTCCTCATAGGCTGCCTGGTAACGCTCAAAGTGTTCCATCATGGTTTTCTTCTGAGGAGCGGATTGAGGAGGAAGATTCCGTAATATTACAACCTCATTCTCCTCATCCAGAATCAGATTAATCTCGTCATCAAAATCCCAGCCCATTGCTCTTACTACTTCCTTCGGCAATAAAATACATAAGCTTGCACCAACTTTGACTACTTTTCTTCTCATTGCGACACTCCTTAATTAGGATTGCTTTATCTTTATATCAAAATATTAGGTAAAAAGATAAAAAGCAAGCATTTTTTTCTTTTTCTTCAGTTCGCAACAACCTACTTTACCATACATCCTAATAATTTTCCACTATTGCCAACTCTTGCAGTTTAATGTCATTAGGCATTAAAAGTTGCCGGCTCATTTTGTTTCTTCCCTAGTGACAATGCCCCTTAATGGCAATTAGCCAAGATGCAGCTGTCGCCCAGTAATCTTTTTTTCAAGCATCTGATCTAAAAAAGATTATTTGGGACAATTTTTCTTGTCTTTCGCTTATCTTTTTTATACCTTATTCCTGCTTATTGAAATAAGTAGGGAGTTATCGATAAAATGTCAAGCCATAGCCGTTATCACTTTGCTTATGCCGATAATATGAACGAAGAAAATGCGCGCCTCATCTGCCCAGGTGCTACCTTTGAAGGAGTAGCAGAGTTGCGCGGTTATCGGTTAATTTTCACTCCCCATGGCCGAGCCTCTCTGAAGGTAGACGCCAAGAGTTCCGTCTGGGGCATAGTCTGGTGCCTCTCCAATCGCGACATCTATAATCTGGAGAAAAATGAAGAAGAACATTTACCCGACTATCGCCGCACGCCAGTAAAAGTGCATCTGGCTGACGGACGCCAGGTTGAAGCATTTTGCTATATTTCAATAGTAAGTGGCACACCCCAGGTTAACCGCAATTTGCTGACCGCAATGATAGCCGATGCCGAATACTGGGGATTGCCCGCCCAGCACTTGAATTTCCTAAGAAATTTGCTGGCAGAAGCACGCACGACGGTGAACGACAGCTGAGTTTGTCCTATTTCTTGAAATTCTCCATATTGCCATAATCTCACCCAGCTGCTTTTACATATAATTGTCCGCAAGCCGCTGCAATATCTACGCCTTTACTACGCCGCACGGTTACAGCAAAGGGCGCACGGTAAATTTCTTGAATAAAGGCATTTATCGTTTCTTCGCCAGGAGTCTTAAAAGCAAAGTAGGGATTTTCGTTGTAAGGAATCAGATTCAATTTGCACGGTAGCGGGCTGAGCAATTTAACCAAGCGACGGGCATCGGTAATCGTATCATTGAATCCCGCCAATATAACATATTCGAAAGTGACGCGCTTGCGCATTGTCCTGGTATAATTATGCAGCGCAGGCAGTAATTTTTTCAGAGGATATTTTTTGTTGATTGGCAAAATCCGGGAGCGCTGCTCATCGGTGGTGGCATTCAACGATACTGCCAGTTTATAGGGCTGCCGCTCGACAGTAAAGCGCTCGATCTGCGGCACTAAACCTACCGTCGAAATCGTAATCCGGCGAGCAGCCACGCCCGCACCGGCTTCACTATTAAAAATGCGCGCAGCTTGCATTACATTATCGTAATTGAGAAAAGGCTCGCCCATCCCCATGAAAACTATATTGGTTACCGGCTCAGCCTGCTGGCTATTAATAGCTATTAATTGGTCAACTATCTCACCAGCAGTCAGATTACGTTTTAATCCCATTAATCCCGTAGCACAAAAGGCGCATCCCATCGAGCAACCGACCTGCGACGAGAGACACACTGTGCGCCGCCGCTCCTCGACCATGTAAACCGATTCCACCATTAATCCATCAGAAAGCTGCCACAGATATTTGACCGAACCATCGAGTTGTGATACAATCGCCTGACGCTGCCGAACGCAATTTATTTGATAGGCTGCGGCTAACTTGAGACGCAATACTTTCGCCAGATTCGTCATTTCATCAAAAGAGCGCGCGTTTTTTTGATATAGCCATTGATATAGCTGGCGTGCCCGATAAGGTTTTTCTCCCAGCGCCGACAAAACGCGTTCCAGCTCAGGTTCTGTCATTCCTATCAGAGGCATTTTGCTGGAAATTTTACTTAATTCATTCACGCCTGAAATTAAATAAAAGCCTGTCTTAGTTGTGAATTCTATTTTAAAATTGGCAAATTTTAACTATTATAGCCCAACAGGTTTTCAAAGGTATGAATAAAACGCAAAATGAAGTAAAAATTCGTCGGGCATCAACCGCCGACGCTGTCATGATTGCTACTTTTAATCAGGCAATGGCTCTCGAAACCGAAGGAAAGCACTTGAACGATGCCACGATTCAAGCAGGCGTCTTGAACCTCATTCAGAATCCGGCGTACGGCTTCTATTTAGTCGCTGAGGTAGACGGCGTTATCGCAGCCTGCTTGCTCGTTACCTATGAATGGAGCGATTGGCGCAATGGTCTATTCTGGTGGATTCAGAGTGTCTATGTAGCGCCGTCCTTCCGCCGCCACGGAATCTACAAGCAAATGTATTCTTATGTAAAAAAATTGGCAAAGCAAAAGGGCGAAGTCTGTGGCTTACGCCTTTATGTTGACAGAGATAATCATATTGCCCAATTGACTTACCGCAATCTGGGTATGACCGCGACCAACTATCTTCTTTATGAAGAACTGTTTTCAGAATCATTGCCATAACCGTGTAAAATCATAGAGGATTATTATGCAAACCCTGCAGAAGTATCATCAAAAATTGCTTTTCCCGCTGTTTTTCTTAATCGTTGCAATGGCAAGCTGTCCCCCGCGCTATATCCAGCCGCCTGTAGCGAAAATTCAACCTAAGGTGACCATTATCCATGGGGATACGCTCATTGATAATTACTTCTGGTTGCGCGACCGCTCTAATCCCGAAGTTATCAAATACCTTGAGCAGGAAAACGCTTATACCGAAAAGATGACCCGCCAGAATCGGCATTCGCAGAAAAAGTTGTACCGTGAAATGCTTAGACGAATTAAGGAAACCGATATCAGTGTGCCAGCCCAGCGCGACGACTATTTCTACTATACTCGCACCGAAAAGGGCAAACAATATCCTATTTATTGTCGCAAACACGGCGATTTGAACGCCCCCGAGGAAATCTTGTTAGACCAGAACGAACTGGCGTGTGGTCATAAATATCTACACATTGGCGTTTATGCTGTCAGTCCCAATCATCAGCTATTGGCTTTTTCGATTGACACCAACGGCTCCGAAGAATACACTCTTTTCTTCAAAGACCTGGAGCGCAATCAACTCCTGCCAGATACTATCAAAAACACTTCCTACGACTTTGAATGGGCAAATGATAACCAGTCAGTCTTTTACACTACCCTTGACCATATCAAGCGCCCCGATAAACTCTGGCGCCATCGCCTGGGGACGCGAACCAAGTCTGATGTTTTGGTTTTTCACGAACCTGATGAGAAATATAATGTCAGCATCCAGAAAACCCGCAATAATCAGTACCTATTCCTCACCCTGCAAAGTAATATCACCAGCGAAGTGCATTATCTTAACGCCAATCAACCTGAAGAAACATTCAAAATCATAGCACCTCGCCGCGAAGGCGTAGAATATTCCATTGACCAGCATGGCGACAAATTTTATATCGTTACCAATGAGAATGCTATTAACTTCCGTCTCATGCAAACTCCCGTGCAGCATCCACAACGAGCCAACTGGCAGGAACTGATTGCTCATCGTTCTGATGTTTTGTTAGATGGAATTGACATTTTCCGTAACCACCTGGTCGTATATGAGCGCGAAAAGGGCTTGAAAAAAGTGCGTATTATGAACTTTGCCGATGGTTCCACTCATTACATTGCCTTTCCCGATCCGGTTTATACTTTTGATCCGACAGGTAACCTCGATTTCAATACTGTCACGCTGCGATTGCGTTATACCTCTCTGGTCACTCCCGCAACTATTATAGATTATGATATGAACACCCGCGTCAGCACCATTAAAAAGCAAGAAGAGGTGCTAGGTGGTTATAATTCCGCCGAATTTGTAACCGAGCGCGTATTCGCCACTGCGGCAGACGGCGCACTTATTCCAATTTCTTTAGTATATAAGAAAGGCTTGGTTCGCGATGGGAATAATCCTACTTACCTCTACGGCTATGGTTCCTATGGCAGCACCATCGAACCGCGCTTCGGTTCGACCCGCCTGACACTGCTCAATCGTGGTTTCGTTTATGCCATTGCTCATATCCGCGGCGGGAGTGATATGGGCAGACCCTGGTACGAAGATGGCAAATGGTTAAAGAAGAAAAATACTTTCAATGATTTCATCGCCTGTGCTGAATATTTGATTGACAATAAATATACTTCACCGGCAAAACTGGTAATTTCCGGCGGCAGTGCTGGTGGTCTTCTCATTGGTGCTGTTGTCAACTCTCGCCCCGACTTATTCAAAGTGGCAGTCGCCCATGTTCCTTTCGTGGATGTCATCAATACCATGTTAGACCCCACTATTCCTCTCACGGTTACCGAATATGATGAGTGGGGCAATCCTAACCTGCCGCAATATTACTTCTACATGAAATCCTATTCCCCATACGACAATGTTAAACCACAAAACTATCCCGCGATGCTCATTACGGCTGGCTTGAACGACCCACGCGTCGCTTATTGGGAACCGGCTAAATGGACGGCAAAACTGCGCGCGCTGAAAACTGATCACAATATTTTGTTGCTTAAAACCGACATGGGTAAGGGTCATTTTGCGGCTACCGGACGCTATGATTATCTCAAAGAGTTAGCTTTTGAATATGCCTTTGTTTTCGACCAGCTCCAGATAAAAAATCGCTGGTAAAAGTCCACCATGCCTGACGATAAAGCCGATCATCGCGTTGCGATTATCGCCCATCAGGGCGCTTCCGGGCATCTCCCCGAAAATACTCTAATAGCCTTCGAAAAAGCCATAGAACTCGGCGCGGACTGGATAGAACTCGATGTCCACCTGGTGAATGGCGAACTTTTCGTTATCCATGATTACCGGCTCGAACGGGTCACAGATATGCGCGGCTCAATTTACAATGTACCGGTAACAACTATCCGCAAAGCCCGCATTGCCCGCAAATATCCTATTCCGACTTTACCGGAAGTACTCGACATGGTTGATCGGCGCGTCAGCGTCAACATTGAAATTAAGAGTCCGGCAACGGCTCCAGCAGTGATAAAAGCGGTTGAGGAATATATTGCCCGCCGCGGCTGGTCGTATGAACAATTCATGCTGACCTCTTTTAATCAGTATGAATTGCTGACCGCGCACCAGATGCAACCGAAGTTAGCGACCGGGGTAATCATCTATGGCTTACCCTACGGTTTAGCGGAATTCGCCCATCCGCTGGGCGTGAAAACAATCGTGGAGTGTATTGAGTTCATCAATGCAGACCTCGTCCACAGCGCGCACGATTTGGGGCTGGAAATCATCGTTTACACTGTCAACCATCCTGATGACATCGAGCGCATGCTCCGCTTAGGCGTAGATGGAATCGTTACCAATTACCCGGAGCGTGTGGCACGCTTTAGGTAAATGGGAAAGAAATTAAGATAAGAGACAAAAGAAATAAGACAAAAAGGAAACGTTCGTCATTAGTTGGAGAGGCAAGAATAAGTACGGTTAAATTATTTTAAGTACTTTATAAGAATAATGACTATAAATGGCCACCGAGTGCCAGTCCCGGTGTAGATCGGGACGCATGACCATTGAGTGACCGCGCAGCGAATATCTAAAAACGCTGGGATTATTACTGTATCTTTTTATATTACCCGATGTAATGCAACTGATGTTATTAACAGCAAAAGGACGACCCGGAACATAAAGTGTCACCGGTTGGCCGACCAATTTGGCAGGAGAATCAGCGATGGGTAGAACCAAACCAAAGAAGATTTTTGTGCTTGATACTAATGTCATCTTGCACGATAGCTCCTGTATTGACCATTTTCAGGAACACGATATAGTCATACCGATTACTGTTTTAGAAGAATTGGATCAGTTCAAAATCGGCAATCAGACGGTCAATTTTCACGCGCGCGAATTTGCGCGGCGACTGGATGAACTGAGTGCCGGGAAGCTTTTCGATAGCGGCGTAAAAATCGGTCCTGGCCGCGGTAAAATCTCCATCAAATTGGAGCGCGAATTTCATCCAGATTTGGCGTTCAATTTCTCCCGCGATTTACCCGACCATCATATTCTCAATATCGCCTATCATCTATCGAAGGAAATACGCGACCGCGAAGTCATTCTGGTTTCCAAAGATGTTAACCTGCGCATGAAAGCCAAAGCCATCCAGCTAATGGCACAGGACTACTTCACTGACCATGTCCGCAATGTCTCTGCCCTCTACAGCGGGCATCGTTTACTTGAAGATACCCCGTCAGATCTGATCGAACCGCTTTATAATCCACCCTATAAAATTGAGGCTGAGCCGTTCATAGCCCAAATCAACCCGCATCCGTGGGAATATTTCATTCTACGCCAGCAATATAAATCGGTCCTAGCTACCTATGATCCGGTGGAAAATAGTTTCGTTCGCATCGAAAAAATCCCCGCTTATGGAATCACGCCAAAAAATGCGGAACAGACTTTTGCTCTGGATGCCCTGCTTAACCCTGAAATCAAGTTGGTGACCATCACCGGTAAAGCGGGCACAGGCAAAACACTCCTTGCCTTAGCTGCAGCGCTCGAAGGTCGCAAAAATTATACTCAGATTTACATGGCTCGCCCGGTCGTTCCGCTGAGCAATAAAGATATTGGCTTCCTGCCGGGCGACATCGAATCCAAACTCGACCCCTATATGCAGCCGCTTTTTGACAATCTTGGCGTCATTCGTAATCAATTCCCCGAATCTAATCCTCGGCACAAGCGCATCAATGATCTCCTGGATGAAGACAAGCTAATCATTGCACCTTTGACCTATATCCGCGGACGCAGTTTAGTAAAAATTTTCTTTATCGTAGATGAAGCCCAGAACCTTACACCCCACGAAGTTAAAACCATCATTACTCGCGCCTGCGAAGGTACCAAGATGGTCTTCACCGGCGATATTTTTCAGATTGACCACCCCTACCTCGATGTCCATTCCAATGGCTTATGCTACCTAATTGAACACATGCAGGGACAAAAACTCTACGCACATATTAATCTTGAAAAGGGCGAACGCTCGGAACTTGCCGACCTCGCCAGCACGCTGCTGTAACCCAATCGCTTCGGGGGAATTTTATTGACTAATAAATAATAGGCGACTAAATTTCAACGTGAAAAAGGTAAAATCTGAGGATAAAATGGCGCCGAAATCCCGTTTGTCTATACTATTTGTTTTTGAGAAAGTATCAGATATCGAATTATTTCTGACCCCTCTACAGAGAAGTGGCTTTTCAGTCGTCGGTAAAAGAGCAGCAAACCCGGTAACTTTGACAGTGACACTCCAAGATTTCAAACCAGATATTATCCTAACTCAGGACAAACTAAATCAAATTGACGCTTTTACCGTCCTTAAACTTGCCCAAAATAATCAGCCACCCCTGCCAGTTATTGTGTTTGCCGAGGAATATGACGAGCAAGCAGCAGCAGATTACCTGCAAGCCGGCGCTATTGATTATCTCACCAAAGACAGTCTATCGCGTTTGTCATTTATCTTTAAAAACACCCTTAATATAAATAAATTAAAAGCCGAAATCATTCACCTGAAAACTTCCTTACAACAGACTAATCAAAAATTAGATTTCTATATCACCCACACCAGCGAAGGCATCTGGTGCTTCGAGCCGCCGCAGCCGATTCCCCTTGATTTGCCGACTGCTGAAAAAGTCACGCGCAGCTTTGACGCTATCTGTATCGAATGTAACGACGCATACGCAGCCATGTACGGTCTCGAGCGCAGCAATTTGCTCGGTAAAAAACTTACGGACCTTATGCCCGATAACGAAATCAATCGCGCTTATCTTGGCGCTTTTTTTGAAAATGGCGGCTACATTGAAAACGCCGAATCGCTCGAATATGATGCGCAGGGCAATCCTCGGCACATCCTGAACAGCATGTATGCCGAAATCAGTGAGGGTAAGCTTGTACGTGCCTGGGGACGCCAGATTGACCTCACCACACAACACAATCGGGAAATAGCCTTACAATCCACTGCTGAACGTTTTCGCTCCATCTGGGATAATTCCTTCGACGGCATGTGTCTGACGAACAAACAGGGCAGCATCCTCCAGGTCAATGCGGCTTTCTGCGAACTTATAGGGAAACCGGCTAGTGAATTGGAAGGCATGTCACTCGCTGATATTATTACTCAGCCTGCTGGGGATTCTATCCATGACCAGCATCTTGCTCTCTGGCAGGAAGATAAAAAAGCGTTTCATCAAGAACATCAAATTACTCTCTGGAATGGACGACGCGTCTGGTTTGAAATTTCCAGCACCGTCATAAAAATTAGTGATGGTGAACCACTTATCTTAAGCATTTACCACGATATCACAGAACGTAAACGGAGCGAATTTGCTTTACAAGAAGCTTCACGTCGCTTTCATTGGCTCTACGAATATGCACCGGTCGCTTATCATATTCTCAATCCTGATGCCACCATTTTAGATGTCAATATTAGATGGATGGAACTGTTAGGATATGGCAAAGAAGAGGTCATTGGCAAAAGCATTTTCGATTTCGTCCTACCGGAAGAAAGAGAGCAAGCACGTGCATCTTTTGAGCGCAAAAAGCAGAGCGGCAAAATCTTTACATTACCTACAGAACGGTGCTATCTGACAAAGAATGGAGAGATGCGAACCTTCCTGATTCACGATTTCTTCTCTTACGACGATCAGAAAAATCTCCTCGCCGTTCAGACCACTCTCCAGGATATCACCGAGCGCAAGGCAATGGAAAATGCCCTGCGCGAGAGTGAACGTAGACTGACTACTCTCATGGGCAATATCCCGGGCATGGTCTACCGTTGTAAAAATGATCGCGACTGGACAATGGAATATCTGAGTCCCGCCTGTCTTGAATTGACCGGTTATGCTCCTGATGAACTGCTTTATAATAAGGTGCTCTCCTTTAATGATTTAATTGATGTCAATCATCGCGAGCGTCTCTGGCAAAAATGGCAGGAGATCTTACCAAAGCATCAAATATTTGAAGACGAGTACCCAATCATCACTAAAGATGGTAAGACCAAATGGGTCTGGGAAAAAGGTTGCGGCGTTTATGCTGACGATGATACTGTTATTGCGCTCGAAGGCATCATCATGGACATCACCGCGCGTAAACAAGTTGAGGATGCCTTACGAGAAAGCGAGGCGAAATTTCGGGCTTTAGCTGAATCTTCACCAGCTGCCATTTTTATCTACCAGAACGAATACTTCGCTTATGTTAATCCTGCTGTTGAACAAATTACTGGTTATTCCGTGGCGGAATTACTCCAGACCCGTTTTTGGGAAGTCGTCCACCCGGCATTCCGCGAATTAGTCAAAGAGCGTGGCTTAGCACGCCAGCGCGGTGAATCAGTACCGTCGCACTATGAATTTAAAATAATCACCCAAGATCGTCAGGAACGCTGGGTTGATTTCGCCGGCGCCATGACCAACTACCAGGGGAAGCCAGCCGCCATCGGCTTTGCCTATGATGTCACGGAACGTAAACAGATGGAAGAGGACTTACTGCGCTCCCGCTCCGAATGGGAAACTATCTTCCGCGCCATTGGGCATCCCACCCTGATCCTTGACCCGCAGCATAATATTCTCAATGCCAATTGGGCGGTCTTGAAAAAAACTGGTAAGACTATCACTGACTTGCACGGCCACAAGTGCTACGAAATTTTTCATCAGGACAAAAGCGCTCCACCAGCAGGGTGCCCACTGACCACTATGCTGGCATCAGGTAAAAATGAAGTAGTCGAAATGTGTATGGAAATTCTCAATGGCTATTATTTGGTTGCCTGTACACCCGTATACGACGATAATGGCAATTTAACACGCGTCATTCATGTTTCAACAGATATAACCGAGCGCAAGCAAGCCGAAGAAGCGCTCATCGAAAGTGAGGAAAAATTCCGTCGTCTCGTCGAGAACATGCTCGACCTATTCTTCCAGATAGACCAGAGTGGGTGCTTGGTTTACCTCAATCCGGCTGTATCTAACCTATTAGGCTATAAACCCGATGAACTAATAGGGCATTCCTTTACTGAGTTATTTCTACCCGACGATTACGAACTCCATAAAGCCGATTTCAATCAAAGAATTGCTAATCAAGCCACCATTCGACTCCTTGATTTGCACCTTCTGCGTAAAGATGGCAATACTGTCCTGGTAGAAGTTAGTGCCTCACCAGTCATAACGGCTGAAGGTCAATTCCGTGGTTATGTCGGCATCTGTCGCGATGTAAGTTTAAAGCGCCAGATGGAAACAGAACAGGCGAAGCTGGCAAAACTCGAATCACTCAGTATTCTGGCGGGTGGCATTGCCCATGATTTCAATAATTTACTGATGGGCATCATGGGCAACCTCTCACTGGCAAGAATGAAGAATAAAGACGGCACTCTGGACTCGGTGCTCGAACAGGCTGAGCGTGCTTCCCTACGCGCTCGCGATTTGACGCAACAATTATTAACCTTTGCCAAAGGTGGCGAACCCATAAAAGAAAATATCACCTTGCCAGAATTGGTTCGAGAATCGGCTGAATTTGCCAGTCGGGGTTCGGCGGTGAACCTCCGCTATGAATTTAGCGAAAACCTGCCGCCGGCGCTCGCCGACCGTGGTCAGTTAAGCCAGGTTATCCAGAACTTAGTTCTCAATGCCGTGCAAGCCATGCCCAATGGTGGACAGATTACGATCAGTATCGAAGCAATCGACCTTGCAGACCAAACGACAATACCAATCAAACCAGGTAAATACCTCCGCCTACGCGTCCACGACACCGGTACCGGCATTCCCGCTAAAATAATCAACCACATTTTCGACCCCTATTTCACCACTAAACAAGCAGGCAGTGGTTTAGGCCTGGCTATTGTTCATTCTATCATCTCGCGCCACGGCGGACATATTGCGGTCGAATCCCAATATGGCGAGGGTACGACCTTTACTATCTACCTGCCAGCTGGTACCGCGCCTGAAGTTAGTACTACCAAGAAAGTCTACATTTCTCCAATTAATGGTGGCAAAATTTTGCTGATGGATGATGAAGAACTGGTCTTAGAGGTTGGCAAAGCCATGTTAGAGAGTTTGGGCTATACAGTCGAAACGGTGATTGATGGCAAAGCTGCTATTGATTGCTATAAAGCAGCGCACGCTGCTGGTGAACCTTTTGACGCCGTAATTATGGATTTGACAATCGTCGGTGGCACGGGTGGCCAGGAAGCAGTAATCGAGCTCAAGCGCTTTGACCCCAACGCCCGCGTGATAGTTTCGAGCGGCTATTCCAATGACCCAGTCATGGCACGTCCCCAGGAATTTGGCTTTGACGGAGTAGTTGCCAAGCCGTACGACTTGGCCAAATTGAGCTCCGAATTGCAGCGTGTCCTGGAGCTGAAAAAGTAGAAAGACTTGAATTAGTTCTGCTAACGAGCCAGACAAGTTCAATGTTCTTCTTAAAAAGAATCCAAAATAATTATTTATACAGCCATTGTTTTGTCAACAATTGAGGTGTTCAATGAGATTTAATGAGAAACGCATTTTGGTGACCGGTGCCTCGCGGGGTATTGGCCGCGCAGTTGCCCTGCTCTTTGCCGAAGAGGGTGCCCGCGTGGCAGTCCAATATCATCGCAACCAACAAGCTGCTCGAGAAGTTTTCCAGCATCTTTCCGGTCAGAGGCATTGCATGCTCCAAGCTGATGTTTCTGATGCTGAAGAATGTTAGCGGCTGGTCGAAGAAACTATCCAGACATTGGGAGGTATTGATATCCTCGTTAATAATGCCGGCGTATTTTGGGAACATTCCATTACTAATCCTTTTGAACAATGGCAGGAAGCCTGGGAATCTATTCTCAGGACAAACCTTTTCGGAGTTGCTTATGTTACCTACTGGACTGTTCAGCAAATGCTTCGTCAAGGAGGTGGGTGTATTGTCAATATTAGCTCGCGGGGCGCTTTTCGCGGTGAACCAGATGCGCCCGCTTATGGTGCCAGTAAAGCGGGATTAAATGCTCTCAGTCAGTCGCTGGCTAAGGCTTTGGCTCCGCATAATATTATCGTAACCGCCATAGCGCCCGGGTGGGCGGAAACCGACATGGCGCAACCCTATTTACAGGGGGAAAGTAGGGAATCTATCCTTGCTCATAGCTCCTTCAGGCGGATAGCCACCCCAGAAGAAGTTGCCCGAACAGTACTATTTCTGGCTTCTGAAGGAGTCGATTTTATTTCCGGCGCCATTGTCGATATCAACGGCGCTTCCTATTTATGTTCATAGAATCCCTGACATTGTCCAATTAAAAAATTTGTTGCCTAAGGTGAGCAGCTCTTTTTAAATTACTTTTGGCGATGGAGTTCGCCATAAACTGTCCTGAATACTCGGGACTGATGACTCCTGTTTGAAAGAAAGAATTACAAACAGGAGTTTTTTATGTTCAGAAAAGAAAAAATAAATAATAACCGAATAAACCAATTGCTTCACTTAAAAAACGGAGAGCATTTATGGAATCGATTTTTTCCCTCGCAGCCCTATGGTTGGCAATTGCCATTTTGGCGGCGATAATTGCTTACTCCTTGCGTATCTCAATCGCCTTGATTGAAATCCTATTAGGAGTGATAATTGCTACTGTAGCTAATCATCTGGGAAAACTGGACACATTGGGTACAAACCAGGAATGGTTACGCTTCCTTGCTTCGGCAGGGGCAGTGCTCCTGACTTTTTTAGCAGGCACAGAACTTGAGCCAGCGGTCATCAAGAAAAAATGGAAAGAAGTTATCATAATCGGTATGGTTGGTTTTGGGGCACCTTTTTTCGGTTGTGCTCTGCTGGCGTACCATTACTTGGGTTGGAGTCAGCAAGCTAGCTTATTGGCTGGTGTGGCTCTTTCGACTACTTCAATGGCAGTGGTATATGCTGTCATGTTAGAGACAGGCTTGAATAAGACTCAGTTTGGTAAGGGTATTTTAGGAGCTTGTTTTGTCAATGACCTCGGGACTGTCATCGTTTTAGGACTTTTATTTACTCCTTTTAGCTATAAGGCCATTGTGTTCATTATAGTAACTGGGATAACATTGGCTCTGCTGCCAACTATTACCCGATGGTTGATTCAGCGTTACGCTAATCGAACAGCGGCAATTCGGACGAAATGGGTCATTTTTGTGCTTTTTGCTCTTGGCGCGATAGCTCTATGGTCAGGAAGTGAAGCTGTTCTACCTGCCTATCTTGTAGGTATGGTTTTAGCAAGCAGCGCTGCGCGGGACATAGCCTGGATACGTCGCTTGCGGACACTAACGGTCGGATTTCTTACTCCTTTTTATTTTCTTCGGGCAGGTATGCTGGTATCTTTAAAATCTTTGTGGGCAGCACCATTTGTCTTCCTGGTTTTACTTGGTGGAAAAGTTCTATCCAAGATTTTTGGACTTTACCCATTTGTACGGATATTCAAACGTAATGAAAAGGAACGCTGGTACTATACGCTTCTAATGTCTACTGGTTTGACTTTTGGGACAATCGCAGCGCTTTTCGGCTATTCGCACGCAATTATTACCCAACAACAATATTCTTTCCTGGTAGCAACTGTGATTGCCAGCGCGGTTGTACCAACGCTAATTGCCGGGTTATTTTTTCTACCGAGTCATCTTTTGCGAGCATCTGAAAAACCAATTACATATAAACAAAAAGATGAAGATCTTGTTGACGAAGGCTAAACTATTCAGGTTGCCTACATATTCCATTTAATCCCGACAGTCGGAAGTAGAAACAGACTATCGGAGCGGAACTGTTTACCCTTATACCAGGCGCCACTGAAATTATAGCTAATTTCGATTTCTCCACCAATTGCCAGAGTTGGCAAGAAATAAAACCAGAATTGGGGCTCGGACATAACAGCTAAGCGCCGAGCTGGAAACCCATTTTTGCCTGTACTCCAAATATCAATAAATCCTGCCACCTCGCAACATTTAACCATCTTCTGCCAGACTGCTGTGATTTGCCAGGTCCAGGCGGAAGTATTCAATTCTCTCCGCAATAAAAAGTCAACTGGCAAATCCAGAGTCACAATCCTGAAGATTTTCTGCAACCCGACCAACCAGACTGGATTAAAGGTAAAACTATTAGTCAAGCCATCATTATATTGCAAGGTGGCACTCCACGCCCCTTTTCCTGGCAAAGCAAAATAACGGGCAATTTCCCAATAAGCTGAAGAAATGCCATTGGCTTGTTGACTTTGCTCTCGATTATAATCAAAATCCACAAAGGTGAAAAGCGCCCCCAGGCGGTCGGTTTTGTATATTTCCAGCGTACTGGTCAGGTGTTCTCGCCGCAGGTCATAGTGCAGCTGGAGGTTTTGACCGAACGCCGCACTGGCAAGAACGATCGCCAGCCCCAAATAAGACCATGTTAAGAATTTGCTTTTCTTCAAGATTGAAGTTTATAGAACTTTTTAATTTCGTTTTTCAAATAGGTGATTTTCCGGTCAAGATGAGCCAAACCAAGGTAAAGAAAACCCAAACCCCAAAACATGATTAGGAGGCACAAGGCTAAAATAACGCCTTCAGTGCGAATCTCGTGATTTCCCAAAATATTCTTGTGAATACCCACGCCGATAAAAGTTGCTACACCGACAATAAAACCGGCAACTAATAAGACCGTCCCAATAAGCTGCTCTAATCCTTCGCTGCCGCTGAGATGCATTAAAATCAACCAGAGTATGATACCGCCCAATAAAAAAATCAGTCCCGTCTCAAATGTGCCTAATATCACCGCAATTAAAAAGGCAATAAAGGCGACTCCTAACACCACATAACCATAAATTATCTTGTCATTTGCCCGCATCGTTCCACCTCATCATTAATTTTTTTCGATAATACGGCCCTCTATATGGCTTTCAATTGTTCCCTGTGATTTCACCGCTTGAAGCAAAATATCCCTACCGATTATATCCGTTGGAACAATTGTCACTGCAGCCGGGTTGATACCGAAAAAGCGTTCAAATTGACTGATGATAAAATTATTAGTTACCAGCCAATACTCAGCCTGTTCAGATAAGGGCTTGTTGCCCACTTCGACCGATAGCAGTTTTTTCTGTTTTCCATCATAAACGTATTTCAGCCCTGAGACTTGCAGAAAATCGCGTGGATTCTCGAGGCGATACTGCAGCATTTGCCACAATTGTGCGCCGGATACTTTTACTTTTACGATAGTATTGTCAAACGGTGAAATTTCCCAGACATCGCGATTTCTTATCGGACCGGCTCTGAGTCCCTTGCGAATGCCACCACTGTTCATAAAAGCAATATCGGCGTTAAAATAAGCCCGGGTGACATCGCAAATCCAATTGCCGATATTGGATTCCCCATCACTGTTGCGCCGCCAATCGGTAAGCAGCGTACCAATGACCGCATCCATTTCCGCCTTGATGCTGTTCTCGAGAGAATCAACCACCTGTGCGACCGGTTGGTAGGGTCTGATGCGGTCGTTGCGTGTCTCTATAAGCTGGTATTGATACTCTGTCAGGCAACGGCGCCGTTTATCAACCCCGGCTTGCAAAACACCTACATAGCGCCCATTTGAACCTGCCTGACAAATCAGGATGTTATTGACTCGTTTGGGTTGACGCAGAACGGTATGCGAATGACCGCCGATAATGACATCGACTTCCTGCAGTTGTGTTGCCAGAAGGGAATCCTCATAGGCTCCGCTGTGGCTGAGCAGCACGATGATGTCAGCCTTCTTTTTTACTTCATTGACATATTTCATCACCTGACCCGCCGGGTCATAGATGCCCAGCCCGATGGCATTGCTTGCCAGCATACTGCTTTTCAAATCACTCCAGGCGACACCCAGAATAGCAACCTTAATTTTGCCTGCCTTGACAATTTGGTAGGGTTTGGTCAGGAGATCCATTTTACTGGAATCGAAGAGGTTAGTTGATACAACCGGAAATTGGGCATGCTTGAGTACCCGACGTAGGTTCTCAAAACCATAATCAAACTCGTGGTTTCCGATAGTGAAAGCACTCGGCTGGATTTTATTGAGAATTAAAAACTGCGAAAGACCTCGTGTGAGATTTGAAATAGGCGAACCCTGAAATTCATCCCCGGCATCAAGCGTCAGTGCTGTGTGAAACACACGGCGTAGAGAATCAACATAACCCGCTAAATAGGCATAGCCACCGACCTGATAGCCAGCTTCGCGGCTTCCTGTTTGATAGGGTAAGTTGCTGCTATGGAAATCATTCCAGTGAATCAACACCAGCTCGGGTTCGGCGGCAAACAGCACTGCATAACTGAGGCTGAGCCCCAGCATAAGACCCCAGATGACTTGAACTATTCTTTTCATTTTACTCATTCCCGTATTCAGATAGTTTTTCATTCAGTACCAAAATTTCCTTATATTAATTAGTAAAATCAAGTTTTTTAAAATCGTTGAGGTTATATTGTGAGTTCGGAGTTGGTGAAAATTGGGGTGGTCGGTGCGGGACATCTGGGCCGATGGCATATCAAAAACCTGTTAGACCTTCCCGAAGTTCAGCTGATTGGTTTTTATGACCAAAATGCCGAGCGCGCCCAACAAATTGCTGCAGAATTTGGCGTAAAAAGTTACCTTGATTTAGAATCATTATTAAATGCTTGTGAGGCGGTTTCTATTGTTGTACCGACTACAGTCCATTATGAAATTGCCAGGGCAGCACTGCAGCACAACGTGCATGTCTTTTGTGAAAAACCGTTCATGGAATCGGTTGCCGAAGCTGATGAAATCATTGCCCTGGCACGAGCGCGGGGAAAAATCTTGCAAATTGGGCATATCGAACGTTTCAATCCTGCCCTGGCAGCTCTGCATGAGTTTCAGGTTGAACCTCTCTTCATTGAATCACACCGGATTGCTCCATTTAATCCACGCGGTACCGACGTTGCCGTGGTGCTTGACCTGATGATTCATGATATTGACATCGTGCTGGCGTTGGTTAAATCACCTTTGATAGAATTTGAGGCAGCTGGAGCACCAGTCTTGACTGACAATATTGATATTGCCAACGCTCGTCTGAAATTTGCCAATGGTTGCGTCGCTAATCTAACAGCAAGTCGCGTTTCTGCCAAACAGATGCGGCGCCTGCGTATATTTCAACGGGATACTTATTTTTCCATAGATTTTCTAAAAAATACGACGGAGGTCTACCGTCTCAGTGCTACCAGCGAGCCACCGGCACCCGGTTTTGTGACCTTAGCCGAATTGAATCCGCCCGGTCAAGCAGTACGACGCATCTGGCACAAAGTCTTGCAAACCTCTCAATCTAACGCCCTATTTTACGAACTCCGGATGTTCGTAAAATCAATAAAAACTGGCGAACCACCGTTGGTCACTGGTGAAGATGGTAAGCGTGTTTTAGAACTGGCATTAAAAATAGAGACCCAGATTAAAAACGAATTGAGGAAAATACTCTAATGGACTTGCGGAAGTTATTATTCAAAGCGCGCGGCTATACGCCCCTGCCAATCATCGCAATCATCATTTACCAGGCAGATATGCATTGCGTGAGTGCTATTATTGGCTTCGCCATGGCACTGGGTGGTGAACTCTTGCGGCTCTGGGGTGTGCGAGCAGCAGGTGGGAGAACACGCACCCGCCAGGTAGGCGCCAAGGAGCTCTGCACCTGGGGACCTTTTGCGTATGTTCGAAATCCATTATACATCGGAAACGCTTTTATTTATACCGGGATGCTGCTATTTGCCGGTGGTCCATATTTTCTACCGCTATTGCTGATTACTTTGATTTATCTGGTTTTTCAATATGGCATGATTATTTCTCTGGAAGAAGAAACTTTGGCGACAATTTTTGGGCGGGCTTACGCTGAGTATAAAGCCAATGTGCCGCGGCTTTTACCACGACTGCGCCCGTGGGAAGGTCGGGCGCCAGCCCGTTACTTACCCTGGCAAAAAGTATTTAAAACTGAAAAAACGACTCTAATGGTGTTTTTTGCCTTTACGATCGCAGTTGTAATCAAAGAATTATTCCTGAATGCCAAATAAAATTTTTATCGTAGCAGGCGAACTGTCGGGTGACCTGCACGGCGGCAAGCTGATCAGGGCTTTGAAGAATCTGCGACCGGATTTGCAGATTGCCGCCATTGGTGGTGACCAAATGGCGCAAGCTGGAGCAGAATTACTATTTCATATTCGTCAGACTGCTTTTATGGGATTCGTAGAGGTCGCGCGCCATTTTCGCATCATTCGCCACATCTGGTACGCTACCATGGACTTTCTTGATAAGTTTCGCCCGGATGTCGTTGTAACAATCGATTATCCTGGCTTCAACTTGCGTTTAGCCCGCGCTGCCAGCCAGCGTGGTATTCCGGTGGTTTATTACATCAGTCCCCAAATCTGGGCATGGCACCAGTCGCGCCTTAAAAAAATTAAAAAATACACTCGAGAAGTATTATGCATTCTGCCTTTTGAAGCCAATTGGTATCGTAAACACCATGTCAAAGCCCAATTCGTGGGACATCCTTTATTAGACCAGGAATCACCTGCGTCTTCGGCAGATTTGTTTGCTAATAGCTCGCGCCCGCTGATAGGGCTTTTTCCGGGAAGCCGTGTGCAAGAAGTAAAGCAGATCCTGCCTATTATGGTCAAAGCGGTCGCGCAACTGCGCCAATTTTTTCCAACCATGGAAGCGGTTGTGGCAATGGCACCCAATCTGGAGCAAGCGTATTATTCTGCTTTGAGAGGTACGCCGCCAATCCGCCTGATCACTGGTCACAACTGGTCGCTCATGCGTAACGCTGATGCTCTGCTAATAGCCTCCGGCACCGCGACGCTCGAGGCGACTATTCAACACACTCCTTATGTTGTCATTTATAAAATCAATCCGCTTTCCTATTTTCTGGCGCGCTTTTTAGTGCGAGTCAATTCCATCACCATCGCCAATTTGGTTTCCGGGCGTCGCGGCGTCGTTGAATTAGTCCAGAGTAAAGCCACACCCGAACGCATTGCGTTCGAAATTCACCGAATTTTAACCAATAAAGAATATAATGCTGAACTCCGTGGCTTCCTGGCGGCTGCTCACGCTCGGTTGGGCACGCCGGGAGCAGCTCAGCGCGCCGCTCAGGCCATAATGCGTTATTTGCCAAATGGTAACTGAAATACCCAAATCGAAACTGGCTCGTGTTTGTTTATTACCCCTAAGTTGGCTCTACGCCCTGATAATAATCATCCGCAACTGGCTATTCGATTGCCAATTACTGCGTAGTCAATTTTTGTCAGTTCCGGTTATTTCTGTTGGCAACATCACGGTGGGTGGCACTGGCAAAACACCAATGGTAATAGCGATTGCGGAAATGCTATTGCAAAAGGGGCACAAAGTTGGAATTCTCAGTCGCGGCTATAAACGCCAGACCAAAGAACAGGTGATAGTTAGTGATGGCAAGCAGATTCTTGTCCCAATCACACTGGCAGGTGATGAACCATATCTTATGGCGCAGAAAGTAGCGACCGCGGTGATTATTGCCGATAGCAATCGTGTGCGAGCAGCTCGAACTGCTATTCAAAAATTTGGATGCACCGTTTTAATAGCCGATGATGCTTTCCAGCACCGTTATTTAGCTCGTCAATTGGATTTAGTTCTCTGGCATAATCCGCTCGCCCCTGAAAAGGAGCACATGTTGCCCGCTGGTCGTCTGCGTGAACCTTTCCGTGGTTTAAGGCGCGCCCAGTGGGTAATTTTCACCAGAACCGACCACCTCTCAGAACGCAAACAGCAGTTTTTCCTGAAAAAAAATCCGGCTTTGCATTTTACCACCGCCCCCATTAGAATTTCGTACCTCTGGCAACCCGCTGTACAACAAAAACACTCTCCGACAATTATTTTCCACCAGAGAATTTTAAGCTTTTGCGGTTTAGGCAATCACGAGCAATTCTTTGCACTCGTAGAGCAGTTACAACCTTCTCAACAGATTATGGTCAAATTCCCCGACCACTACCGTTACCAGGAAAAAGATGTCAAAGAATTATTAGACAAAGCCGCTGAGCACGACTGTACTTATCTACTTACTACCGAAAAAGATGCCCTTAATTTGCCCGTCGATGCTCTGCAATTGCAGCAGCTGTTCGTGGTAGTAATCAATTTTGAATTGATGCCTGACCTCGTCGCCGTAATTTGCGCGGTGAGCGAAAAGGTCTGACCAGCCGTTTATCGCACTACTAAATAAATCACCCCAATTAATGCGAGCAGCGAAATGGTATCCCGCAAGAAGGTAAGCCGACCGGCGCTGGGATTATGAAAAACATGAATCTGAAATTCCTGCAAGGTACTCCAACTATGGCTATCACTGACCTCAATGACGACATCGTTGACCCCTTTTTGATTATTACGGGGCGTCCAGGTCAATAGACCGGTAGCTGGGTCAAAGCTGGCGTATTTTGGTATTCGAATGGCTTTATATACTAACGGGTCGCCGTTTGGATCTTCTGCTTCCAGTTGATACTCATACTTCAAACTCGTCATGGCAACCGGTTTGGGAACTGAGAGAATGCGCGGTTTGGCATTCACAAAAACCTTCCCGCGCTGCACCTGCTGAGCCATACCATCGCTCACACGAAGGGTGAAGGTATGATTATTTAATTGCAAATCGGTCGGTCGCCAGGTAATAATTCCCTGAGGAGAAACGACCATTCCTTCCGGTGCTTTCAGCAGCTCGTAGGTGAGTCGGCTATCGGTATTTAAGTCTTTGACTTTTATCTCATATTGCCAGAGGGTATTGACATAGGCATTGGAATCCGGCAGAGAGACGATACGGGGAGGATAATTAACATAAACCTGGGCGTGCTCTTCCGCCGAGAAAAAACCATCCGAGACCGTGTAGGAAAAAGATTGATAATCAAACTGTTCTTCTTTCGGAGTCCATTCAATGACACCATCACCGCTCATAGACATGCCAACTGGTGCTTCTTTTAAGCTGAATTTATAGAGATAGCGACGGACTGGTGCCGTAAAACGTGGCGGAGTCATGTTCAGGTTGGTGAAAAAAACATTGACAATCTGAGTTGGTTCCATTCCCTGGGCTATAGGTAAGTTGTAAACAAAAACGATTTTCCCGCTATCCTCAAAAATCTCCTGGAACAATGCCTTGCTTGCTAAATCAGTACTCATTGGGAAGGCTTTGCGGTAGCGCTCAATATAACGACCGATATTAGTGCGGATGGCATCATCAAGAATGCGAGTTTCGACAACCCCGGTTTGCTTCCAATCTACAATGCGGGGCACCTGGCCATAATCCGTAAAATAAAAGCCTTTATTATTATCAATGATGCGCGGCTGATAGCTGTATTTTTGCCCGACTGCTATCTGCGTTGGAGCCGTCGTCTCAATGCTGACCGGATGGTTTACGAACAAAGCGAATCCGATTTTGTCCGTATCGTAGCCATCAGACACTTCAATCAGGAAATCGTACCAATCTGCCTGATCAAAGGTCGGTTTCCATAAAACCTCGCCTTTAGCATTAATTGTGGTGCCGCCCGGACAATTGACCAGCTTGTAACTAATCACTGCGTCTGGATTTTCATCCTGAACTTGGATCTGGAAGTGAAAGGTTTCGCCGATTTGAATAATGTCGCGTGCTGGAATCTGTGAGATGATCTTTGGTGTTTTATTCACATAAACCGTGAAGCTGCGCCCTTCTTTACGACCACCCCAGGAAAAGGTGGCATTAATTTTAAACAAGCCCAGTTGAGTATCGGCTGGCGTCCAGAAGAATGTTTTATTGGCTAAGTCAAAGCGCATTCCCGGCGGAGTTTCGACCTGCACATTGAGGTTTTTTGTGTCATCAAGCGAAAGCCCTGGAATATTGATTGTATATTGCACCAATTCACCGGGATGGATCAACACGTCTGGTTTAACGACCTTACGCCTGTCCCACCCGGGCGGGACTGCGACTTTCGGTTCACCCGACGGTAATGGCGCCAGAGGCGCTTCTTCACCAACAATCCCGCTTAATTTCTGACGCAGTTGCTCGCTCTCACTGAGTTGCTTGGACGGAGGCGTTTCTTTTTGAGGAACCTGGGTATCTTTCTTCGCCAGGGTTGAATCGACTGTCTGAAGTACCTGCTCAATAATGCCTTTATCAGAAAGGGGTGCTTTTTCTTCCAGCCACCAGTAGATTAATCCATGTTGTTCATAGTTCATGTGCCAGAAGGGAGCAATAATTGCCCCTGTGATTTTACCAGCGCTGTTACAGACAGTTTCAAAAGATAGAAACCGTAAATTTTTTAAGAGTGGATGGCTATAAGTTTTACTCCGATAGGAGCTAATTTCTGCCAGCGAGCCAGATAAATTATACTCATAACATAAAATATTACCGTCTGACTGAGTGGCAATTAGGACATCCGCCAGTCGGTTACCATTTATATCGCCGCAATATAAAGTTTTGATTTTCAGGCTTGACGGAAAAAGCAGGGCAGCCCGCAACAGGTTTTTATCACGCCAGACTAAATACACCCCGCCAGTTTTAAGCGGAATGAGCAATTCAGCCAAGCCGTCACCATCTAAATCAGCAGCGGCGATGTTATTGATGTCAAAATCTTCGCGAGTTACATTCTTAAAAACATAGGTATAGCGCGGCTTGAGCTCTAATTCCTTCTGATATACTTCTATCGCAAACTCCTGTCGTCCTCCAATAAGTATCGTTTCTAGACCCGCGGCGGTATCCACTTCTGCGAGCAGGGTACGAAAAGGCAATATGCCTTGAAGAATGCTTAAATTAGAGGTGACCTTTAAAATCTGTAATCCTTCGTTGACCAGGTTGCCCTTTAAATCAATTTGGATTACACTGCGTTGAGGACCAGTGGAAGATATGACTATTTCCTTTTTACCATCGCTGTCCCAATCTCCTATATCCAGAAAGGTGGGACGTGGGCGAATATTGAGTTCGGTCTCTTTGCCCAGAACAGCCAGCGGTTCTTCACTAAACCCATTCTGGTATCCAAAAATGTAGAGCCAGCTGGCTGCGGCAGGCGACTCGACCTCACTAATGTTCGCCACGGCGATTAATTCCGGCGTACCATCGCCATCAAGATCGGTGACTCTCAGGTCGGTAAAATCACCGCGCACATTGAGCGGTAATTGAAATCGCCAGACTAAATTAAAATCGCCACCAGGAGATTCTTCTAAATGCAATAAATAGGTACTGCGCGGTATGAACGCCCCCTGTCCATCAACCATAGCGGCAATTCCCACCACATCGAGAAACTCATCATTATCGAAATTCATCCCGGCTGTGGTCTTAATTAAAATTGTATTACTTTGCTTGAAAGGGAAAATCACTGGCTCCCGCGACTGTCCCGTCAGCCATCCCCACCATACAAGCAGCATTACACCACACGCTTTGCTAAAACTCTTTGCAGGTAATTTCATATCTTGTTTCCCGCCTTATTCATGCCTTAATTATTAATTCATTGTATTGAATATATTTGGTACTTGCTTAAAAATCAAGAAAAAACCGTACTATAATCTTCTGGATTCCACACTATTTTGCCAATTTTGGCGACAACTCTATTGTAATCTATTCCTTTAAACCTATTCAGACAATACCGTTCTACCGAATAAACTAAGAAATGAACCTGATAAATAGAGTACTGAATTAATTCTGTAGAAACCCGCGCATTATTCGCTAATATCCTTCAGGCAACCAACCACCTGCTTGATTCTTAGCCGCTCATCATTTTGTTACAGGGTGTACGGAAATGACCACATAGGAAGGATTGTGGTTAATATTGGCGATAGTAGCATTTTCATAAAGCGGTGTCTTCAAATAAATTTTTAAAATATCTTACGATAAGAATTGGAAAAAACGCCAATTTTTATTATTTTCTCGCCGCTTATTTTATAACGATTGTTAACTCAAGCCCTTAGAAAAGCTATGTCTGTTAAAAAATTAAACCGCATTTAAGGAAATACGATGAGAGTACTTACGATTAATTCTGGCAGTTCTTCGGTCAAGTATCAGCTGATTGATACGAATCTCCAAAAGTCATTGTGCAAGGGATTGGCTGACCGCATCGGGATCAGTGGTACCAACTTAGTGCACAAGCGTGCTGATGGCGACCAGGTTACTATCATCAATAACATTGCCGACCACCAGTCGGCTATTGACCGCATCCTTGAGATATTAATTCACCCCGAACATGGAGTTATCAAGAGTTTGAATGAAATCGATGCGGTCGGTCATCGCCTTGTGCATGCTGGCGATAAGTTCAAGAGTTCCGTCCTGATTAACGAGGCGGTACTGGCAAAATTATACGAATGCATTGAATATGCACCCCTGCATAATCCACCCAATATTAAGGGTATTGAAGCCAGTCTAAAGAATTTGCCCAATGTCCCCAATGTTGGCGTTTTTGACACTACTTTTCATGTCAATATGCCTGACTATGCTTATACCTACGGTATTCCTTATAAGTATTTGCATGACTTTGGCATTCGGCGCTACGGGTTCCACGGGACTTCGCATTATTATGTTGCCAATCGAGCTGCTCAGCTTCTAGGAAAAGACATCAAGGACATCAATATCATCACCTGTCATCTGGGCAATGGCAGTAGCATTACTGCGGTAAAAGGCGGCATTTCAGTGGATACCTCGATGGGTTTTACTCCACTGGAAGGACTGGTCATGGGCACACGCTGTGGTGATATAGACCCCGGATTGATATTTACCATAGCCGCCCGTGAGAAAATGACTCTGGAAGCAGCCAGTGATTTCTTTAATAAAAGATGTGGCGTCAAGGGTATTTCGGGTTTATCGAACGATATGCGCGAAATTGAAGCGGAGGCTGAAAAAGGCAACTACCGCGCCCAACTTGCCCTGAATGTTTTTTGCTATCGGGTTAAAAAATACATCGCCGCCTATTTAGGTGTACTCAATGGCGCCGAGGCAATTGTTTTTACGGGCGGAATCGGTGAAAACTCTTATATTGTGCGCAGCAAAGCCCTCGCTGAGATGAATTACTTGGGGATTGAATTGGACGAAGCCTATAACAAAACAGTGCGCTCCATCGAAACAATTATCAGCACGCCTCAATCGCGCATCAAAATCATGGTTGTTCCCACCAATGAGGAGCTCGTAATTGCCCAGGAAACTGAGAGAATTGTCAAGGAATATCGTGCAAAAGCGTAAATTTTCCCGAAAAAGTGAAAATTTTTCGCGAAACGAAGGAAGATTTTCTTGACATTTTAAAAAATGTCTATTAACATTAAAGCAAGCATGAAAAACACTAAAATTAAGGAGGATTTATTATGGCAGAAAAAGTAGTGAAGTGTGGCATCAAGAAAGAGAAGGGGTACCTTTACTATCTCGACAAGAATGGTAATGTTGCCCGTTCCAAAATGGCACGCGGCGGCCAGAAGGGCGGTGGAGCCACTGTTATCAATAAGTGTGGAGTCAAGAGAGAAGAAGGTTATCTCTACTTCATCGATAAAGACGGTGATGTTTCCCGCGCAAAGATGGCTCGCGGTCGTAAGTAACTCTCATCTCTCGCTTCGCAATTTTTTGCGCTATTCTTAAAAGACCCCGTTCGCGCGGGGTCTTTTGTTTTATCAAAAAAACAACTTATCTTTGAACAGCATGCAAGCAGCGAAAATGACTGAAACTAAATTTACCAGGCGGGACACCTTATTTTTCTTAGCGTGCGTGCTCATCGCAACCATCTCTCTTTGCTACCTTTCCGCTAATTATCACCGGGCTTTCCCCGAATACAATATAAAATTCAATGTAGATCGAGCAACATCAATCCGACTCGCCCAGAACTTTCTAACGCAACTTGGATGGGATTTAAATGGCTACCGCCATGCTGTTGTTTTTGAAATCGATGAACAGAGCAAGACCTTTTTGGAGCGCGAATTGGGTCCGGAAGGATCAAACGAGATATTGCAAGAGCATTTTCCGGTCTGGCACTGGTCTAACCGTTGGTTCAAACCACTCTCACCCGAAGAATTTCTGCTCAAAGTAACTCCCCAGGGTAAAATAGTAGCCTTTGAACACACTTTACCCGAAGAAGCCGCTGCTCCTTCTCTGACTGAACCCCAGACTCGCCAACTTTGCCATGAATTTCTCGCAACCCAACTCCACCTGTCGCTTGCCGATTGGGAATTTGTCGAATATAAATCTGAACACAAACCCCACCGCGTTGATTACCTTTTCACTTATCAGAAAAAAAATGCTGAAATCCATGGTGCTACTGAGCGTCTCGATTTTACTATTCAGGGTAACCGACTCGGTGCCTTTCGGCATTATCTGAAATTGCCCGAACCATGGCTAAGAAATTATCATCACCTGCGTTCACTGAATACCACCACTGCTCTCGGCGCTCAGGCATTGATGATGTTTTTATTAATTGCCATCCTGATCGTTTTTGTCAAAAACTCGCGACGAAAACAGATTGCCTGGAAGTCAGCCTTGATTTTCGGCATCCTCGCTTTTTGCCTGCAATTGGTCTCGCGCTTAAACAGTCTGCCACTGGAAATTTTCGATTTCGACACCAACCAGACGCTGAGCAACTATTACGGCTCGTTTTTGTTAAGTGCTCTATTATCCAGTTTAATACTCGGTATATTGGTAGTAATAATTACGGGCGCGGCGGAATCGGTGAATAGCCAATCATATCCTGGTCAAGTTGCCCTGCGCAAAATGTTCACTCCTGCCGGTTTACGCACCAAACATTTTTTCATCAGTACTATTTTAGGTTTGACGCTGGCAGTTGGTTTTATGGCTTTTCAGACATTTTTCTATTTAACCGCAAGCCGGCATGGCGCCTGGGCTCCGGTAGAAGTCGCTTATTCCGATGTGCTGAATACGGCTTTGCCCTGGGTATTTGTCCTTTTGAGTGGTTTTGCTCCCGCAGTATTAGAAGAATTTACTTTCCGTATGTTTGCCATTCCCTATCTATCCAGACTTATCAGGTCTCGCCTTCTAGCTATTCTCATTCCTGCCATAATCTGGGGCTTTGCGCATGCCAATTACCCTAATCAACCCTTCTGGATTCGCGGAGTTGAGGTTAGTTTCTTTGGCATTATTGTAGGCATAATTTTCTTGAAAATGAACATTCTCGCTTTACTGGTCTGGCACTACACCGTGGACGCGATTTATTCCGCTTTCTTGATGGTCAGAGTTGGGAGTCCCTATTTTGTCATTACAGCCGGACTCTCGGCTGGCATTTTGTTACTACCGCTACTCTATAACCTTTGCGCTTATTTCAAACGCAAATCTTTCGAACCTACCCAAAATCTAACTTATCAGTATATCAGCCCGGTCGAGCCTTCTATTAAAACTCCATTGCCACAATATCCGTTTGTTACCGAAGAAAGATATACTCCTATGACGGCATGGCGACGCAAAAGTGCCTTCGGTCTTGTTATTGTGCTTAGCTTTATCTTGCTTTTGCCGGTTAATCGTATTGGGGAATTTCAACACTATCCGGTTAGTAAGAGTAAGATCGTTGAGCGCGCCCGCTCATTTTTACAAGAAAGCGGGATTGACGATAAATCCTTTTTGATTGCGATAGAGCTACGGCAAAAATACGAGCCTTTGATGGGTAAATATGGGTTAGCTTATACTTCACCGCAGCGCCTCAATGCCATCTTAGAAAAAGATTTAAAGAATAGTGTTGTCTGGCAGCTACGCTTCTTCAAGCCCAATACCAAAGAAGAATTTCAGCTGAGCATTAACCCTGCGACCAATGAAGTCATTGAGTTTGAGCACTTGCTTGATGATGATGCAATCGGTGAAAACCTGACACCCAAAGCTGCTCAGCGGCGTATTGCGGAGTTCCTGCAACATTTTGGCTATGACCTGCAAACCCTGATTCTCGTCGAAAATACCAGTCAGAAGCAAAAACACCGCACCGATTATGACTTCACCTACGAAACTAAGGAAGGTACCGATGCCAATATCCAGCAGGGTCGCCTGCGTTTAAATCTTTCCCTCAAAGGCGGTAAAGTTGCCAGATTGAATATCAGCTATAAATTACCAGAAGAGTGGCGGCTGCAACAAACCCAGCGTTCCACTCTGCAAATAATTGGACTCACGCTTCAGATAGTTGCCCTGTTTTTTATCGCCGGCCTGGCTATTTTTCTAATCAACCGCAGGCTACACGAACGACAACTGAACCTAAAGCCACTCAAGCGCCTGGCATTCGCTATGGCATTGCTCGCTCTTTTATACTTTTCTCTACGATATGAATCGGATCTGATTACTTACCGCACTAGCTGGAGTCTGATGACTTATCAAATCGTGTGGTCAATTCTCACTCTGCTAAAGACGGTCGGGATTTACGGGATTGTTCTGCTTTGCGGGGTAATTATTGCCTTCTGCTATCCCACAGATACATTACGACAGTGTAGTGAAAATTGGTCTGCTTATTCCTTCGACGCGATTATTGCCAGCCTCCTGGCTATCAGTGGTGTTTTTGCCTTAACTCATTTAGCATCCTTCGGATTGCAGCATTTATATCCACCAGCCTTGGCTGAAAATTTTAGCATTCCCAGCGCCTTAGAATCTCGCCTGCCGCTGATTGACAGCCTGTTTTCAATCAGCCTGATGACTATCACTGTGCTTGCCGCGCTGGCTCTGTTTTCGTTTATCTGGAATAACTGGCAAATAGGGCAATGGCAGAGGTTTCTGATAGTTCTGGCACTGCTCGCTATTTTTCAAATAGATACTTGTCATAGTTGGCTTGAATTCTGGGCAGCCTCTCTTCCCGCCTTGATGATAATCACCTGGTTATATTTCTGCTTCCATTACTTCTTGAGAAATAATTATCTGGCATATTTCTATACAGCGGTTGGATTTATTGGCATTCGCCAGATTTTCCTGCTCTGGAAATCACGGGCATTGGCAGGGGAACTAACCGCCGCTTTGCTAATTTTAATGTTAGGCGCTGCGATACTCTTGATTAATAAAGGAGAAGATACCCGTTTCAAACAACTATTTATCCATGACAACATGAATAGCATGAATAACTTATAAGGAAATGCGTATGGACTCAAACCCGTCCAATAATTTTAACGAACTTATTTGTTCCTTTGTTGATAACGACGAATTGTTGTCAAAAATTGCCACCACCTCGCCTGATGTTCAGGAATTTATTGCTCACCTATGCCAAAGGGTCAAACAACTTTCTAAAATCGGGGCAGCCCTCTCGGCAGAACACAATTTACCGCGCTTACTCCAGATGATTCTGGAAGAAGCGCGTCGCTTCACCAATGCCGACGGTGGCACGCTTTATCTTATGAACGACGATGAGCGTTCGCTGCGCTTTGAAATAGTCCAGACCGATTCTCTGAACATTCGTATGGGGGGCACGTCCGGCAATCCCATTGATTGGTACCCGGTAAAACTCTATCTTGCCGATGGCAGCCCCAATCACGCCATGGTTTCCGCCCATGTTGCTCTCACTGGCGAAGTGGTTAATATCCCCGATGTGTATGATGTCGCCGGTTTCGATTTCACGGGCACCCGGGCTTTTGACAATAAGACCGGCTATCGCTCCAAATCTATGCTCGTCGTGCCCATGCGCAATCATGAAGATACGATTATCGGCGTTCTACAGCTAATTAATTCCTGCCATCCCACCACTGGCGAAGTGGTGCCATTTTCCAGCTCTGATCAGGGACTCATTATTGCCCTTGCGTCGCAGGCAGCCGTCGCTATTACCAATACAAAGCTAATCCACGATTTGGAAAACTTATTCGAGTCCTTCATCCAGGTTATCGCCTCCGCTATTGACGAAAAATCGCCTTACACCGCCGGTCACATCACCCGCGTCGCCGAACTCACAATGCTGATTGCCCAGAAAGTCAACGAGGTCAATTACGGTCCCTATGCCGACTTTTTTCTCAATGACGACAACATGAAAGAGCTGCGAATAGCTGCATGGATGCACGATATTGGCAAAATTACTACACCTGAATATGTCGTTGATAAATCTACCAAGCTGGAAACAATCTATGACCGCCTCCAGACCATTCAAGTCCGCTTCGAAATCCTCAAGCGCGACATCAAAATCCAACTCCTCGAACAGTATTGCAGTAATTCAAAAAACACAACTCTGCCCAATACTTCTTTCCTGCAGTCCTATGCGGAACGCATCAAACAGTTAGAAAATGATCTGGAGTTTCTTGCCAATGCCAATCTGGGGGGCGAATTTCTCGCGCCGGAAATGCAACAGCGCATTCGTAAAATTGGTGAATTGCAGTACGAACTGAGCGGTCAAAAACAACCACTGCTTTCCCAGGATGAAATTGAAAATCTGTGCATCTCGCGCGGCACTTTGAATGAACAAGAGCGCCAGATAATTAATAACCATGTCCTGGTCACAATTAAAATGCTGGAAAAGCTCCCCTATCCTAAAAAACTACGGCATATTCCCGAATTCGCCGGCGGTCATCATGAAAAATTAGACGGAAGCGGCTATCCTAACCATTTGACTGCCGAGCAACTAGCCCTGCAGACGCGCATGCTGGCATTAGCCGATATTTTTGAAGCACTCACCGCCAAAGACCGTCCCTATAAAAAAGCCAAAACTCTTTCTGAAGCCATGAAAATCATGTACTTTATGGCGAAAGATAAGCACATCGACTCCGAACTCTTTCGCATTTTCTACAAGGAGAAAATCTATCTGCAATATGCACAACAATACATGGACTCCGGTCAAATTGACGAGGTCCATCTTGATATAGAATAATCGTATTACTTCAGATATGCCACCCGTCCAGCGCAACCAGGAACTCGAACTAATCGTCGAAGATATTGCCGCCGGAGGCAGGGGAATCGCCCGAATCGATAATTTTATCCTCTTTGTTGATGGTAAGACTGTACCCGGTCAACGCCTGCTTGGGCGAGTCACGCGGGTAAAGCCCAACTATGCTGAAGTCAAGATTCTACGCACTTTACAGGCCAGCCCGATTGAAATCACGGCGCCCTGCCCTTACTTTAGCCATTGTGGCGGTTGTCGCCATCAAAATATTCCCTATCAAGAGCAATTGAATTATTTGCACCAGCAGGTCAAAGATTTGTACCGGCACACAGGAGCAATCTCCGTTTTGCCGCTGCAGCCCATCCTGCCTGCGGAAAAAATCTGGCGATACCGCAACAAAATGGAATTTGCCTTTTCTAATTGCCGCTGGTCAGTCGGTCCTAATGATGCCACAAAACCTAAAAATTTTGCTTTAGGCTTACGCGTTCCCGACAATTATTATAGCGCTATTGATATTGCCGATTGCTTGATTGCTCCTGAAGAATCGGCAATCATTCTTGACACAGTGCGCCAATTTGCAATTAAGCAGCAGCTCGAACCTTACGACACTAAAACCCACCGCGGTGTGTTGCGCCATCTCGTCGTGCGCAAAGGCATTTTTACCGACGAGGTGATGATAAATTTAGTGACCACTCTCGACCAACCGGAGATTTTTCAATCATTAGCCGACGAACTCACTCGGCAACTGCCCAATCTAAAATCCCTGGTGAACATCATCAGTCGTAATGTTAGCGGTACAACGCAGGGTGAGAAACTGCATGTAATCTATGGCAGGGGATTTATTTACGATAAAATCGGTGATTTGGTCTTCAAAATTTCACCCGTGTCATTCTTCCAGACCAATACACTGATGGCACATAGACTTTACGAAATTGTTCACCAATACACTGAACCGTTATCGAATGCGGTTGTTTGGGACCTGTACTGTGGTGCGGGCAGCATTGCGCTTTACTTAGCTCGAACTGCTATGAGCGTCATCGGCATCGAAATCGTACCGGACGCGGTACGCGATGCTCAGGAAAATGCCGTTCTCAATGGCATTACGAACGTGCAGTTTATCCAAGCCAATTTAGACAGTCTTTTTCGACCAAACTCACCGTGGAAAAATCGCCTACCTGTGCCCGATATAGTCATTGTTGACCCACCACGCGGGGGTTTGCATCCGAAGCTCATCGAGTATCTCCTGACTTTAAAGCCTGCCAGGATAATCTATGTCTCCTGCAATCCAGCAACGCAGGTGCGCGATATTCAGGCAATGACCACCGCTGGCTATTATGAAATTGCCGCAATCCAGCCAATCGATCTATTCCCGCATACACCACATATCGAGATCGTAACAAAATTAATCCACCACTGAGGTTGCTTGTGAAAAAAACCAAACCACCACAGCAATTCATGCGTCGCCTGGCTGAATCTATTTTAAGGCATCGCAGACTACTATTAATTCTCATAGCCATTGTCACTATTGGGCTTGGCACTCAACTGCCGCATCTGCGCACTGCTGACGATGAAGATACCTGGTTTGGTCCTAATGATTCCACTTTGCAAAACTACAAGGCATTTCAAGAGGATTTCCCCGGAACCCATTATATCTTGATTGTCTATAAGGTCAATAATCCTCTGTGTGAATCTGAATTGGAATACCTATCCAAATTAGGCGATAAACTTCTAAAATTGCCCTACGCCACTGAAGTGCTCAGCCTAGTCAATATTGACGATATCAAAGGAACAATGGAAGGCTTACAGGTCGAGCCCGTCATCACCAAATTTGATCTCACCGATAGCGAAATAGAGCAGGCTAAAGAGCGTATTCAGCGCAATCCCTTTATTTATGGGAATCTCATTGGGCGTGACTGGCAAACGCTGGCCCTCTTTTTAAAAGTCGAAATTCCAGAAGAGGAGCAGCGCGTGCGTGGCAATTTATATGTCACAATCGCTCGCAATATAAAACGCTTACTGGATGAAGAAGCGCGTCAGACCAACCGCCAATTTCACTTCAGTAGCGAATTAATCATGGATGGCGAAATCAACACCATCATTGCTCATGACATTGGAGTCTTTTTCCCGCTTTCGCTGACCGTTTCCTTTCTGGTGATTTACTTTCTTTTTCGGAGTAAGAGTGCGGTAGGAATAAGTTTGGCGACGGTGGTAATCGCGCTAATCTGGACATTGGGTTTGATGGGTTTATGTGATGTACCAATCTCGCCGGTTTCAGCTACTCTTTTCGCTTTAATCAATATCATTGGTCTGGCAAATGCCATTCATCTGCTCAGTCAATTGCGGATAGAACTTGCCCACGGGCAAAGTCGGATAGAAGCTGTTTTGCGGGCTTTTCAGATAGCGGGGAAGCCCTGCTTTTTCACTTCACTGACTACCGCAGTCGGATTTGGTTCTCTGGTGGTGAGTCACATTCCAGCTATCCGCCACTTAGGTTATTTCGCGAGCTTCGGCATCATGGCAGCTTATATTCTGGCATTGATTATTGTCCCGGTCGTCTCGGTTAAACCAAATTTCGGCTTTGACCACAACGATTCCAACAGACTTAGAATATTTCAGAACCTTCTATCACATATTGCCGACTTCAATCTGCGCTACCCGCGCCTGATCCTGTGGCTTAACCTGATAATCATTCTGATTATGGCGGGTGGCATTCCCCTGATAAAAACAGAAGCCTCTTTACTGGAATATTTAAAAAAATCTTCACGTCTATATCAAGACACTCACTTCATAGACCGAAATCTGACTGGAGTCAGCAGCATCGAAGTGATTATTCATGGCAGATCGGATGATTTTAAAGAACCGGATAACCTTCGGAGAGTAGAGCAACTGCAGCAGATAGTTAAAAAGATGCCGAATGTGGCTGTTACCTATTCGGGTGTTGATTTACTGCAATTGATTAACTGTGCTTTAAACGACGACCGACCAGAAATGGCTTGTATCCCAGCAACCCGTGAAGCTATTGCGCAGAATTTTTTACTTTATGAAATATCTGGCGGCTCGCTTCTCGAGGATTATCTGACCAGCGATTATGCCACTGCCCGCGTCGCCATCATTACCAAGCAATCTTCCAATGAGTACCGTCAACAGCTCTTACAACAAATCAGGCAATATGTCAGCCAGGCAATGTCTGAGTTTAAGGTGACCATTACCGGTGTGGATTATCTCGTCAATGAGGTAACTCGCCAGATAGTCAAAACCCAGATCAATAGCCTTATTTTAGCCTTTGGGATTATCATCCTATTGATGATAGCCCAATTTGGGTTGCGTGGTGGTCTGGTCAGTTTGATTCCGAATATCTTTCCCATTGTTTTAACTCTGGGACTGATGGGCTATGGCGGTTTTCATCTCAATATGGCGACCGCAATCATTGCTTCGATTGCCATCGGCATCGTGGTTGACGATACCATTCACTATTTTTCACATTTCAAAGCCGAGTATCAGCAGAGGAAAGAACTGCCGATTGCCATGCGTGGTGCTCTGCTGGAGGTAGGACCGGCGCTAATATTCGCTTCTATGGTACTGGTACTCGGTTTCATTATTCAAATGTTTTCCCAGACCAGTATTTTACTTGACTTCGGTATTCTTTCGAGTATTGCCATCCTGACTGCCTTATGTGGCGATTTATTTATCGGACCGGTTTTACTGAGTCGCTGGCGTGTTTTCCCCAAACCGCAAGCAAATAATATAAAATCCGCTGACCACAACGGACAATGACTTCTCATTATATAAAAATTATTTGTCCCCAAAAGGATTTAAAAAAAATCCTTGACTAAAGCGTCAACATACTCAGCAATAGCTGCTGATGCCGTCAAGCCCGGTGATTCAATTCCGAGGAGATTAATAAAGCCTTTCAAGCCGCGCGCGCTCTCTTCCTGAATGACAAAGTCGCGGAATTTTTCACCAGGAGCCTGCAGCTTGGCGCGTATTCCCGCCATTTCTGGTGCTAAATCGCTCTCTTCAATAAACGGCAGAAATTCGCGTACACTGTTAAAAAAATCCATTTTATGGTCAGGATTTACATCATAATCAAGATCGTCTACATAAAAGGCATTGGGCCCCAGTGCTAGGGTGCCATCAAGCCGCAGGCGAGTATGAATGCCCAGGCTAATTGCCGTCGGAGTAGGATAAATCAAATGCTGGATTTTACCAGCATGGCGATTGGCGACACTGAAATATTCGCCCTTGCAGGGATGCTGGCGATAGCCGCAACTGTCAATATCAATCCCGACCAGGCTGGCAATTTTATCGGCTCCTAAGCCCGCCGCATTGATTACCAGCCGACTCTCTATCTCAAATTGCTCTTCATTTTCGGCTGTAATCCAGACACGATAACTATTGGGTAATGGATCTATACCAACCACGCGACTGCGATAGGCCAAAATCACCCCGTTAGATTCGGCTTGGGCTTCATAAAAGCGCATCAACTGGTGAGCGTCAACCAAACCGGTCGTCGGGCTGTACAGGGCTAATCTGGCATTTACTAATGGCTCCATCTGTCGAATTTGCGCCGCTTCGATAAGTTCTAAGCCTGGAACGCCATTGCGCTTACCCTGCGCCCAAAGATTCTCAACATTGGAGACTTCTGCCGGAGTATTGGCAACAATCAACTTACCAACGGCACGATGAGGAATTCCATAGCGCTCACAAAACTCATATAGCAAACGATTACCACGTACACAAAGACGTGTTTTCAAAGTATCATCGGGATAATACATGCCCGCATGAATGACCTCACTGTTGCGCGAGGAACTCTCCTCGCCAAAATGCGGATGTTGCTCCAGCACAACGATTTCCCCGCGCTGGCTTTCTGACAAACGGTGTGCGATAGCCAGCCCGACTACACCCGCTCCAATTATAGTGATATCAACTTGTTCCATAGTATCATCCTTTTTTTCAAATGAAATTATTGAAAATTTACCAATAAAGCCAAACTCTGCACTCAAGCACCAGGAAGAAAATCTATAAATAGCGGAGATTATATTTTCCCGCACTTAAATAATGTCTCCTTATGGGAAGAGATAGATTCTTTACTTTTTAGCATGTTCTTGGTCTTTGAATAAACCCAAAAATTAAGGACGGTATTAAGTCATTTTCGATTCTTTTGATGTTTATTTTTAGGGTGTGCTACTCTGCCGACCGTTGTGAATGTCGCCAACGCGCCTAATGGTGACCTTGCGGACCTAGCAGTCCCTAAAATTCAAACCGACGCTAAGTAGCGTTTTTTTCAAACAATGAATTATTGCGCTCCTTCCAGTATCAGTTAAGAGCACAAGGAAATCTCACCATCTTTCGTAATGAATGACGGAAGAATCGTATTGAGTGCGGGCTTCCTTTGTCTCAGCAGGATGACCGATTGATACAATGCTGAACACTTTTATATTTTCTGGGAGTTGCAGGTAATCGCGTAAAAAATCAAAGCTACCTTCCAGCGGGTGATAACCGACCCAGACCCCGCCCAGTCCCAATGCCGGCAAAGAAAGTAAAATGTTTTCAGTAGCGGCAGCACAGTCCTGGTCCCAGCGTTTACGCGAGCGCTGGGTGTCTCCACAGACTATTATTGCCAGCGGCGCCGCAAATAGCATTTTGCCATAAGGATGCTTTTGGGCAATAAAATCAAGCGTCGCTCGCTCGCGAATCACGACAAAGTGCCATGGCTTTAAGTTATGAGCAGAAGGCGCCGCCATCGCCGCGTGGAGAATAGCATTTATTTGCTCATCTGTTACGGGTTGATTGGTATATTTACGAATACTTCTACGACGAAAAATAAAATCTAATGCCATATTCATCTTTTCCTCATAAATATCCAGCGATGCCAGACTAAATACACGATTATCGGTAATATCGCTGTGGAAACAATAAATACGGTCAGAGTAAAATCAGATGTTATGCCGCCCAATCCAAAAGCCAGTACAACCAATGCCGGGTGGAGATAAAACCAAACAAGTGGCAAATCTAACAAAACCAAAATGAAAAAGAAAGCCACTAAACTAATGAAACCAGTGATGACCACAATTCGGAAACGCCCCCAGACACTGTCAAAGCGCGTTGGTAACTTCGTGACAATTTCTGGTGCCGATTTAATGTGCCGCGGACAGTACCACAAAATAACCTCGCGTACATAAGGCACAACCTGCACTTTGTACTGGTAAAGCGTCTTGACCGGTTGGGTGTTGACACGCCCACAGACTACGCAGGGAAACTGGTGAGCATACGGTCGAATGATAAGCACTGCTACCAGAATTAGAACCACGTAGATTCCCAGAACGGTAAAAACCCGACTATGATTTTCCCGAACTTTGAAAAGCTGAATTAACTTTGACCACATGGCTGGACTACTTGCGCTACTCCGCCCCCTTAATTTTCTTCCCTTAGGACCAACTTTTTACACTTACCTTTATTTAATGCTCTCTGCGTCATGCATACTTAAAAAATCCAGAGAATTCAGCACGGGCTCAATTTACCCGCTGAATCTATCCAATGCGCTGCAGGGTGGTGGTCAAGAGCTTGTAAAATTTTTCTACCGAGGTAATATGCACGCGTTCATCAGGAGAATGGGCGCCATGAATAGTCGGTCCGAACGAAATCATGTCCATTCCCGGAAATTTTTCGCCAATGATGCCGCATTCCAAACCGGCGTGTATAGCCTTGACATGCGGTTCGCTACCAAACAATTCCTGGTAAATTTTAATCATTAGCTGCAGAATAGGGGAGTTGACGTTGGGCGTCCAGGCAGGATAGCCGGTACCTTGACGTACCGTGCCGCCCGCCAAAAGCCCAATCGCTTTGACTTTATCGGCTATGCCAATTATTTCTGAAGCTACCGAGCTGCGCTGACTGGTCAGGAAAGTGACCTGCTCATCAGTGGTGCGCAAAATGGCGGCATTCGTCGAGGTCTCCACCAGTCCGGGAATAGTGGGGCTCATTTTTTTAACACCGTGCGGCAGGGCATAGATAAAATTTAGAAGCCGTTGCTGGAATTCCAGTGAAAATACCTTAGCAGGATATTCTGGTAATTCTTCCACGGTAAGCTGTATTTCACGTTCTATATTT
Source organism: Fidelibacterota bacterium UBA2242 (assembly GCA_002347855.1). Taxonomy (GTDB): domain Bacteria; phylum Fidelibacterota; class UBA2242; order UBA2242; family UBA2242; genus UBA2242. Next base: position 98,961 of record DDYE01000002.1, on the reverse strand, counting down.
TTGTACTCTGCTTGCAGCATGGCGGCTGCATTGGCAATTACCTCCTGCAAGCTTTGAAAATCAGAGGGTTTAACCAGCAAGCGATATTCAGCTTCACGCGGAATCGCATTGTGTTTGCTGCCACCCGTAGCATAAAAGAGCCGTAAATCCAACTTCTCGGCAGCTTTCCAGATGATGCGGTTGAGTTGCTTAATGGCGTTAGCGCGGTCTTTATGAATATCTAAACCGGAGTGACCACCAATCAAGCCAGAGAGTTTAACGGCGCAGGCTTTGTAACCAGCGGGAGTCTTTTCCCAGGCAATAGTGAAAGTCACTTCTGTATCCTTGCCTCCGGCACAGCCGATAAAAAAGGTGTCATCTTCTTCAGAATCGCAATTGAGCAATATTTTACCCTTGACAAAACCCGGCTGGAGGGCATTGGCACCGGTCAAGCCAGTTTCTTCGTCCACAGTGAAAAGCGCCTCAAGAGGCGGATGCGGTAGGGATTTATCTTCTAAAACCGCTAAAGCGGCTGCCACACCGATGCCGTTATCAGCGCCAAGTGTGGTGCCTTTAGCGCGCACATATTCACCATTAATCATCAACTCAATCGGGTCATGCTTAAAATCATGGATAGTGCCGCTATTTTTTTCGCAAACCATATCGATATGCCCCTGCAAAACGACAGGTGTGCGGTTCTCATAGCCAGGCGAGGCTGGTTTACGTATTATGATATTGCCGGCGGCGTCTTGCTCACTGACCAGATTCAGTTGGTTCGCAACCTTCTTCAGCCACTCTACGGCGCGGGCTTCATGCTTGGATTCCCTTGGAATTTGACTCAGTTCATAAAAGTAATGCCAGAGACGAGAAGGTTTCAAATTGGTGATTGTCTCTTTCATGTTTCCTCCGACTAAAAGGTTATTAAATGTCACACTGTTAGCACTGCCCGGATGCCATCTAACATCCAGTCAATTTCTTTTCGGTTTATTACCAGAGGAGGGGCAAGACGAATGACATTTTCGTGAGTTTCTTTTGCCAGTATGCCTTTGGCAAGAAGCGCTTCACAGAAACGACGAGCCCCGCCAGCCTCTTTTTTCAACACTATACCAATCCACAACCCTTTCCCACGATAAAAATCCACATAGGGACTCTGAATTTGGCGCAGTTGGGTAAGTAAATATTCACCGAGCTCCGCAGAACGCTCGGGAAGTCTTTCATCAACAATAATCCGCAAGGCTTCACGTGCTATGGCACAAGCTAAAGGGTTGCCGCTATAGGTCGAGCCGTGGTCGCCCGGGTTGAAGACCCCCAGGACTTCTCGAGAAGCCACAACCGCCGAAATAGGATACATGCCTCCTGAGAGTGCCTTACCGATTATGACCACATCCGGTTTTATGCCTTCATGCTGGTAGGCAAAAAGCTTACCCGTGCGTCCCAAACCACTCTGGATTTCATCGGCAATTAAAAGGACGCGATTCTGGCGACAGATTTCAGCGGCGGCTCTTAAATACCCGGCTTCCGGCACAACAACACCGTTTTCGCCCTGTATCGGCTCGACCAAAAATGCCACGGTATTGGGTGTAATCGCCTTTTGTAATTCGTCAACTTCCCCATAATTAATGACCACAAATCCGGGAGTAAAGGGTCCAAAACCATCCTTATACTGCTCTTCCGTACTAAAAGAAATAATTGTCGTCGTACGCCCATGGAAATTGCCAGCACAAACAATGATTTCGGCTTTGTCACGCGGGACGCCCTTGACATAATAACCCCATTTCCGTACAGCTTTTATCGCCGTCTCTACGGCTTCGGCACCGGTATTCATCGGCAACATCATGTCGTATCCAGTCAATTCACAGAGCTCTTTCGCAAACAAAGGTAGCTGGTTATTACGAAAGGCGCGCGAAGTTAGAGCGAGACGAGCACATTGGTCTTGCATTACTTTTATCAAGCGCGGATGGCAATGTCCCTGATTGACCGCCGAGTATGCCGCTAAACAATCAAGATACCGACGACCTTCAGTGTCTTCGACCCAAACTCCCTGTCCCCTGGTCAAAACTACGTTCAGGGGGTTGTAATTATGGGCACAATATTTTTCTTCAATTTGTATCAATTCCTCACTGGTCTGCATAAAGAATTCCTCTTTAATCACAACCCTTTTCAACTGGTCAATTTAATGATTTTTATCACAATCAGTAGCAATTTTCTTTAATGTTTAAAGTATTACTGCGCATATAGGGTTCCGTTCTTACTAAATAAAAATGGTAAATCGATAGTATTACGGCAATATGGATATACTTTGCACTGAAATTCAAAATTTTAGCGTGTTTTCTTCCAACCGATGCGATTGCCCCAGAAGCTGGCAATCCCCATCGCCACCACATAGGGCATTTGGACGACAAACCAGAGCGGAAAATTAGATAAAAGTTCGGGGTGTTGATATTTTTGCACAGCTGCTTTTGCCAGCACAAATTCCATCCCAAACTTGAAAAGCAGCATGCTCAATATCCAGCCTCCAAGCTTCAAGCCAGCCAGCCACAAGCAACAAAAAATTAGTGGCAATAGATTGACTAAAAAGGTCGTCAGTATGATAGCGAAAAAAAGCGGATTCAAACGATGCATATAATTGGCTTCGGCTGCCCAGCGAATGCGTTGACGCAGAAAATTGCCAATGCTATCGATGGGTTGAGTGGTAACCCAAGCGTCGGACTCAGCCGCGAATACCGCTCTGGCTCCGGTCTTTTTCCTGATAAGCTGCATAAAAAGTGAATCGTCACCGCCGACGCGTTCCCGCAATCGCTGATAGCCGCCAACGCGTTCAAAAAGTATCTTGCGGAAAGCCCAGTTCTGGCCACTGCATGCCCACGCCAATCCCAGATTCGTGGCACCCTGAGCGGCAGCCATCAGGAGCAGATAATCAAGGGCTTGCCAGCGGGTAAAAAAATCCTGTCGCACCTGGACGCTCGAAAAACCAACAACAATTCCGACATCTCCCTGAAAATAGCCAACTATGCTCGCCAACCAGCGCGGTCCCATCCGGCAATCAGCATCGGTAGTGACAATTATCTCACTGCCAGCGTTATAAATTCCTGCTGCCAGAGCCGCTTTTTTGTATCTTAGCGGTGTTGAGTTACCGACGACGGAATATATTTTCAGGTTGGGGATATTCTTTAGCTGTGCCTGTAATATCGAGCGCGTTTGGTCGGTGGAATTATCGTCAACGATGATAAGCTCCCAGCGCTCACGGGGATAGGTCTGTGCCTGAAGACATTCTAACAGGTGAGGCAAATTGTGTTCTTCGTTTTTAACTGCTATAACGACACTAACGAATGGTAATTCTTTCGCAGCGGGACGGGTTGGATGGTTCAGGCCTAAACGGAACAAAAGCAGAGTAACTCCATAAATGATACCAGCACAAAGCCAGAGAATGGTTAGCACCATTATCATATTTTGACCTGCTTAGCAACAATTGCTAACAATTGGACGACCTCCGTACAAGACCAGAATGACCGCCCTTTCGTCATATTATCCAATTATTGACTTACCCCTACAAATACTCGCTCTTAATTTAATGAATTAGATTGAAAAATAAGCCCCATCATTCACCAAAATTATCACTCACTGGTTCTTCGGGCGCCATAATTTCAATTCTACGTACCGGCGGTGGGGTCAATTTTCGAAATAGCTTTAACCCGCCGAGAAAAACCGCCAATGCTACTATGATTATCAGCGGATGAACGAGATTGTGCCACTCATACCAGGTAATTTTGGTATGCCAATGCGACCATAAAACTGCCCAGCCATTGTTAAAAGCGTGCACGATAAAAGAGGGAAAAACCGAATCACTTCGCCAGGCTAAATACCCCATAAATAAACCCAGCAAATAAATCTGAATTGCCCACCAAATATTAAAGTGAATAATCGCAAACACTAAAGCTGAAATTAAAACCGCTCGGGTAATATTACCCAAACGATACTCCAAAACACGCTGAAAAAAGCCGCGAAAAATTATCTCTTCAATCAATGGTGCCGTAACCACAACAATCCCTATTACTAATATGGCGGACTGCCAATCGGTGATTCTCAGCAGTTCTTCAATTTTGACGAATTTTTCCGGTAGCGGCAAAATGATTTGGGTCAGACGGTCCAACTCGTCGATGATGATGGTCAAACCCAGGGCAATCGGTAGACTCGCTAACAAAGATGCGGCGGTTGGTACCCGGACCCGCATTAATTCACCCAGTGGAATTGTCCGTCGCCAACCCCAAATAAAAATCGGCACTGGCAAAAAAAGTTCGCCGATTAGTAAGATAATCTGGATATTCGCTACATTCTTTTCGGTAGGAAGCACAATTAACAGGATTGCCGAAATTAAGAAGCCAAACCCGACACCTCCCAGTATCAAATAAAAGGCTGTTTTAATTCTCGGAATCTCTTTCATAAAACTATCACGATAATCGACGATGGTGAATTTATGACTATGACTGACTTAAAGCAAAATTTTGTCCTAACTCACCGCATGGCTATTCAGGTGGATTAGGGCTATGCCACAATTTTTTTAGAATTGCGCGCAACGACGCCTTGTCGGTCTCCGTAAAACCTTGCTTGACATATACCAATTTGCCATCCGTGCCAATTATCACTAAAAAAGGGGTCGTGGTTGCCCGATATTTTGCTGCTATTTGCCCGTATCTATCCAGCAAAACGGGCAAAGAAAAACCCATTTTTTGTATATAGGTTTTGACTAAATCTGGTCCCTCCGAAATATTCACCAGGAAAATTGGCAGGTCGGGATATTGCTGTTGCAGAGTCTCAAGGAAGGAAATTTCCTGACGGCAGGGGATACAAAAGGTAGTGAAAAAGCTCAGGACGAGCGGTGCTCTCCTTTCTAAAGGAACTTTTGATCCAAAAAAGCGACTGAGGAAAAAATCTTGTTCTGCCAGGCTCTTTGCAAAAAAGGTTGGGGCGAGCTGACCAACCTGCAGAGTGCTATCGCTACCACTCTGCGCGGCGTTGCTCCAGGCAAAAATTGATAAAATAATTAGGTTGAGAACCAGTTTCTTGGTTATTATCATGCCCTTTCTAAAGTTTTTATATTATGCAAGATAATGCCGACGGCGACTCCCAGATTGAGAGATTCGCCTTCGCCAAATTTCGGGATGCCGATAATTGATGTTGCGGACTGCTTGATTTCCGCCGGTAAACCGTGAGACTCACTGCCAAAGGCAATTATCCAATTACTGGAATTGGGTGAAACTGGCGCTTTTCCGCCTATATCGGCTGCCCAGAGATAAGCCTTTTGCTCAGCAACACTTGCCAATAATTTATTACTATCAACACCGAGACGCAACTTGACCCTGAATAAAGCACCCATGGTACCACGCACCACTTTAAGATTAAAAGCGTCGGCGGAGGATGGTGAAAGCCAGATGTTCCGCACGCCAAACCAGAGCGCCGTACGGATAATCGTGCCGAGATTACCTGGATCATTGACCTGCCAGAGATAAATAGTCGGCAAATCGGAGTGGTCATTAGGTGCGAGACAGGCGCTCAGCTGACCCACTGCTAAAACGCCTTCAGGATTATTCATCGCTGTAATCTGACTTATTTCTTCGCGGGTAATGGTACCAGTAGGAATCTGCCGCTGTTCGCAAAGAGTCTGGATTTCAAAGCGTGTTTCTGCCGGCAAATCCGCAGATAAAAAGACCTGTTTGAGAGGAAAAGAGCAGCGCAGGGCTTCATCCAGTAACTTTATCCCTTCTATCAGAAAAGCATCGGCAGTGTAGCGCTCCTGCTTATCGCGTAAAGCCCGTAATTGGGCAAGCATAGCCCGACTTAGCGCCCGTTTCATTAGTAGTATCTCTCCCGAAAATCATGGATTTTGCGGGTTTGCCCTACCAGTACCAGCACATCGCCTGGTAATATGACTGTGTTAGCCCGCGGAATCAAAAACGCCTTGCCGCGGCTACCGCTGCGACGCTTGATCAAGACCACTTGCAAATCATAGCGATTACGCAGGTTAAGCGCCTGCAAATCCTTATTGACTAACTCCTCGGGGGCATTGATTTCGAGAATGGCAAAGTCATCATCTATTTCCACAAAGCGTGCTTGATTGGCATATCGCAATTGAGCGGCTAAATCGCCAGCTGTTTCGCGCTTAAATATTTCCTGGTTATAAAGTTGAATAACACGATTACGAAAAACCGTGCCTACCAACCGCTGACTCTCCGGATCCACCACCGGCAGTTCATCTAAATTGGTTCCGCCAAACAGCTTCATCACATAATCAAGATTATCGTCTGGCTTAACGGTCACTAAATTAGGGTTCATGACATCCGAAACCAGCACAAGCGGCTCCAGATTCTCAAAATCGGTGATTAATGGCTTTAGGTCTGACCAGGAAATATAACCAATTAGCTTGCCCTTGTTATCTTCCACCCAGTAAATGTTGGCAGAACTGGCAGCAATTATTTTGATGATCGTCCGCAAATTCATGGTCGCATAGACTTTATGAAATTCGGGTGACATAATCTGCTTAATCTTGATATTCTTGAGGACGTTTAACTCCTTGCCGTCATATAACTGAATACCCTGCCTTTTGAGCTCGATAGCATAAACTGATTCGCGTAGAAAGTAATGCACGACGATGTAGCTAAAAATGATGCTCAACATCAATGGCAAGACGAGGTGATAATTGCCAGTTAGCTCCACAATAATCATCAGGGCTGTAACCGGAATACTATTGATTCCAGCAAGCACCGCCGCCATGCCACTTATTGCGCAGGCGGCGATACTCAAATCGGTTCCTAAAATATCATTAAAAAAATAAGCGAAAAGGGTCCCAATCCCCGCTCCTATAAATAGCGAGGGGGCGAAAAGTCCTCCAAAGCCACCCGCTTCATGCAAAAGCAGCACAAAAATGAATTTGAAGACTACTAATCCCAACAGAAAAAATGCTCCCAGGCGGGCAGCAGCGATTGCTTTGATAGAATCGTATCCGATACCCAAAAGCTGTGGAAAATATAAACCAACCATACCCAATAAACCCATTAGTGGCACAATTTTAACAAAAGGAGAAACTCTATTGAGATGCCGCTCGGTCCAATCATGCAACCAGAGTGAAGATTTAATAAAGAGCAGGGAAATAAATCCAGCCAGTACGCCCAGTACTCCAAATAGCATAATCTGGGTAGACAAAGTCAGTGGGGCAATTGGTAAAGAGAGGAGTGGGCGATCGGCTAAAACCAGCCGTGAAATATAATCGCCAGCTACAGCCGCGACGATAAGGGCTGAAAAAGTCAGCGTTTGAAAATTGTTAAACAGCACGATTTCAAGGGCGAAAAAAACACCGCCAATGGGAGCATTAAAGACAGCGGCGATGGCAGCCGCTGTACCTGCAGCAAGAAAAATGCGTTGCCCCGGCACTCTTAAATGAAAAAGCTGACTCAGTAAGGAGCCTACCCCAGCCCCCAATTGGGCAGACGGCGCTTCCGGTCCCAGTGTTCCTCCCGAACCCAGGAAAAAGACCGGGGCAACAAATTGATATAAAACTGTTTTGAACCGAATTAGCCCCGTAGTAATAAAATTGGCTTTGATAATCTCAACTACACCCTGTTGCCGGGCAAGCTGGGGCGCTAGTTTAATCATCAAGCTGACCAGGACACCACCAATAATCGGAAATAAAACAATGCCAGCTCGTGGAAATTGGGAAACATGTTCGACAATATAAACGAAGAAAAAATAGTGGAGCGATTTAATCAGCGTATAGAAGCCAATGGTTGCCGTTCCTGCTGTTATCCCAACGAGTACAGCAAAAAGGAGCAGACCGATATAGTTGTAGAGAGGATTGTCGCGAAAATGTTTTTCCAGGCTACTTTTTATGTCAATCCAGCGATTTTCAATAATCGATTGGAACTTGTTAAACAACACCTTCTGACCTATTTACTACTGCTTTCATATCAAACTATTAAAAACATCAATATGCTGAAAATTAGTCCCACGCCTCTTAAAACACAAGACGCTTGCGCAAAGCAGCTACACTCCGCATCATTCTTTTGCAAACACGAAACTTCAAAAAACCTAACCTCTTATTAAATAAAGCTCTGTCTGGGGATGCGACAACCATTTATAACCAGTTGGAGTAACGACCAGAATGTCTTCTACTGTGGCTACGCCATAACCTTCGATGGGCAAGCGTGGTTCAATGGTATAAACCTGACCGACTTCGAGTGGCAAATTGGTCGTTTCACCATATCTTTCCCAGCGGGGACCCAGCATTCCTGCCCCATCATGGGTTGAACGCCCCACTTGGTGTCCCAGACCATGCGGATATTCGGGATAACCCGCTGCTACAATGTGCTCGCGCGCCCGAGCATCAATTTCGTAACCCCGCCGTCCAGGTTTTATATAAGCCACTGCCTTTTCGATGGCTTCCCGCAAAACCTTAAATCCTCTGCTTACCTCTGCGGGAGCGGTATCTTCTCCTGGTTTAAGAATGTACCAGGTACGCTGGATATCAGAACAGTAGCCTTGACACTTTACCCCAAAATCAATATTAATAACATGTCCCCCTTCTATAAGACGTTCGGTGGGATTGGCGTGGGCTCCCGCTGACATTGGCCCCGTAAAAACCGCGGGACAGGTATCAACTTCCCAAGCTGGCTCAACTCCGAATTCCTTAACAAGCCGCAAAATGTAATTCGCTACTGCCTTCTCGGTAACTCCTGGTTTAATAAAGATTCCGATTTGCGCATAAATTTTCTCGGTTATATCAATTGCTTGTCCTATCAATGCCAGTTCAGCAGCTGTCTTCCGCCCACGCAAAGCTGCCACCAGTCTTTCTGAAGAAAGTATCTCTACAGGTTGAGGTAATTCTGATAGATATTCCTGTAAAAGTAAATACATGCCATGCGTAAGACCATCTGCCATGTAATCATTAACTGAATAATTAACCGCAATATTGCGAGGATTGAGCGCTTGGATGATTTCCCGAAACTGTTTACTAAAATCACTGACATAAACTCGCAAATCAGCATATAGACCTGTATTTCTGATTTTCTCTCGATCCAGGCTACCAACCAGGGCAATTTTCTCGCCTTTAGCAGTGATAATAAAAGCAGATTGCCAGGTACAATTAGCGCCCAATATTAAGTCAAGACATGGATCTTTAGTTGCTTCAGTTTCACGCACAAAGGTCAACCACATGTCTATTTTGAGTTCTTTCAGGATTTCAATGGCTTGCTGGATTTTTTCTTTTTGCATTATCCACCTCACTTGCTTTTTAAAAATTAAGCAATTTTCAGTCCTTAAACCAGATAAGTCTCTGGGAAAAACAATATATTTAGGGCTAAAAATAGCACTGGGAAGATTCTCCAGGCGGAAAACCTTCCCAGTTCTTTGGGGGCAGTACCTCTTGCTGAGTGGGTCCTGATTGGATATCCTATGGGGATACCTTGTATTTGGAGTATTTGAGGAGTCTATCAAAAAGCCTACTTTAAAGGTTACAAGGTTTGTGCCAAAAGGTTAGAACGAAGATTCTCGACGGAAATGGCTTTTCCCCTACGATTATAAAGTGAGATTTAATGAACACAAAATTGTGTTTACCACACCACAGTTTGTTAACCCAGGGCAAACTGCTTTTGTGGTTGGAGAACCTTTTTGAGAAAGAGTCCCGTGCTGGAATTTGGGTTGTTAGCCACCTCTTCGGGGGTGCCGACGCAAACTACTTCGCCACCGGCATCACCCCCTTCAGGTCCCAGGTCAATAATGTAATCGGCTGTTTTTATGACATCCATATTGTGCTCAATTACGATGACCGTATTGCCCTGATCAACTAGGCGATTTAGCACCTTAAGCAGCATCTTTATATCCTCAAAATGTAACCCGGTAGTGGGCTCATCCAGAATATAAAGCGTTCTGCCAGTTCCTATGCGACTTAATTCGGTGGCTAATTTCACACGCTGGGCTTCACCGCCCGAGAGCGTAGTGGCTTGTTGTCCGAGCTTGATGTAACCCAATCCAACATCTTGCAGGGTCTGCAACTTCTTGCGGATGGAAGGAATGTTGAAGAAAAACTCAAATGCTTCTGTAACAGTCAAATCAAGCACATCGGCAATAGTTTTGCCCTTATATTTTATCTCCAGAGTGTCCCGATTGTAGCGCTTCCCTTTGCATTCTTCACAGGGTACATAGACATCGGGCAAGAAATGCATTTCGATTTTGCGAATACCATCACCTCCACAAGCTTCACAACGCCCACCTTTGACATTGAAAGAAAAGCGTCCTGCCTGGTAGCCGCGAATTTTCGATTCTTTGAGATTAGCGAATAGATCACGTATAGGAGTAAAGGCGCCCGTATAGGTCGCTGGGTTTGAACGTGGTGTTCTTCCAATCGGAGACTGGTCTATGGCTATAACCTTGTCAAGATGTTCCAGCCCGGTAATTTTCTCATATTTAAGAGGCATGTATTGGGTATTATAAAAATGACGGTGCAAAATTGGATAAAGAGTCTCATTTACCAAGGTGCTTTTGCCAGAACCGGAGACGCCCGTGACACAGATGAATTTACCCAGCGGGAAAGTCACGTCGATTTTTTTCAGATTGTTGCCCTGAGCGCCATAGAGACAAAGGCTTTTGCCGTTGCCGTTTCTTCTGAAAGTAGGAACGGGAATCGTTTTAATGCCCGCCAAATATTGCCCGGTAAGAGAATCAGTTGATTTCCTTATTTCTGCTGGTGTTCCGGTAAAAACGATGCGTCCACCCGCTTCGCCTGCCCCTGGACCCATGTCAATAATATAATCAGCCGAATCAATTGTTTCCTGGTCATGTTCAACTACCAGGACTGTATTGCCAATATCGCGTAATTTGGTGAGAGTTTGTAATAGTCGGGCATTATCGCGCTGATGTAACCCAATACTGGGCTCGTCTAAAATATACATAACCCCTACCAGTTGTGAACCAATTTGCGTCGCTAACCGGATGCGTTGTGCTTCTCCCCCAGAAAGAGTGTAGGTCACTCTATCAAGGGTTAGATAATCAACCCCAACATTAATTAAAAAATTCGTGCGCTGTCGGATTTCTTTGAGGATTTGATGGGCGATTTGTTCCTCAGTAGCGGTCAGTAACAGATTAGCAAAGAAATCGCGGAACTTAGTAATAGAAAATCGACTGACTTCGCTAATCGATAAGCCACCGATTTTGATAGCCAGGCTCTCGGGCTTCAGGCGCGCACCCTGGCACTGGGTACATGGTTTTGTGCTCATAAATTGCTGTATCCAGGCTCGGATTCCAGGCGAATTGGTTTGACGGTAACGCCGCCGCAAATTAGGAATAACCCCTTCAAATGGCGCGTGATATTCACCATTGATGTGCTCTGATTTTAAGCTGATTGCCAGAGCCTGCCCTTCGGTTCCATAGAGTAAAGCTTCCCGCGCTGCTGGCGGAAGATATCGAAAAGGGGTCACAAAATCGAACTTATAGTGCCGCGCCAGCCCCTTTAAAATTGCAGAATACCAGCTCCCACGCGGTTGCTCACCCAATGGCACAATCGCTCCCTGACTCAAGCTTTTGGAATCATCTGGCACGACCAATTCCGGATCAATTTCCATCTGAGTGCCTAAACCATCGCAGGCAGGGCAGGCACCATAAGGACTATTGAATGAAAACAGCCGCGGACTCAATTCTTCATAACTGACGCCGCAGTCCGGACAGGCTAAGTTTTCACTAAACACCTGTTCAGTTTCAGCATTGATTTGCACGATCATCAGACCGGAACCAATTTTCAGGGCTAATTCCACAGCATCAGTTAAACGCTCGGCTACCTCAGAATTAACGACGATGCGGTCTATCACAACCTCAATATTGTGCTTTTTATTTTTATCTAACTCAATCGTGCGCTCTACCTCATATATTTTGCCATCAACGCGCACTCGCACAAATCCTTCCCGTCGAACTTCCCGGAATATTTCGCGATATTCACCCTTGCGACCGCGCACTAGGGGCGCCAGAATAATCAAACGAGTGTCAGTTGGTAGCGCCTTCAGGATGTCAACCATTTGCTGGACGGTCTGACGCTCAATACGCTTTCCACATTTATAGCAATAAGGTATCCCGATGCGCGCATAAAGCAGACGCAGGTAATCATAAATCTCGGTAATTGTTCCAACCGTGGAACGTGGATTGCGGGAGCCAGATTTCTGTTCAATCGAAATAGCAGGGGAAAGCCCTTCAATGAAATCTACGTCGGGCTTTTCCATTAAACCTAAAAATTGACGGGCATAAGCCGATAAAGACTCGACATAGCGGCGCTGACCTTCCGCATATATCGTATCGAATGCCAGTGATGATTTACCCGAACCAGATATGCCGGTAATTACTACCAGACGATTGCGTGGAATTTTAACATCAATGTTCTTTAAATTATGTTCTCGAGCACCTTTAACAATTAGATACTCGCTCATTACAGTCAATCCTTTTTAAAATATCCAGTAAAATTAACTTCAATTTAGGGCAAGTAAAAAGGATTTTTCAAAATTCTTGTATGATTTCAAGACATGTTATTCACCCTTGGTAATCACACTGAGATGGTAATCACAGATTAGAAGTGGAAATATTCCTAGCAAATCCGGATTAATTATCGGTGAGCCCTACTCTTTTGTAATCTCGATGGGAATGCGTCCCCTTTTGTAGCGGAATTTACGCTGGTAGTTGAAATAAGTAATATTCAGTAGAGAATTCCTTCAAAAGACCTTGGAGGTCTTGATAATCTGTAAAAGCATAAAATTTATTCTCCATTAACGGGATTATCTCTTTTAACTCGTCAATTCTAAGCTACTCAAGAAAGATCGCATATCAATCCCGTAAACTTCTCTAACTCTCATTATCAAAGCCATTAACTCCTCAAAAAGATGATCGCTAAGCCAATTTATACTTGCCAATTGGATACTATATCTTGAAACTTTCCAGTTAGCCTGAAAAATTATCTTGACATTCCCCCCCCCATTGTATATATTAAGTCAGAAACAGAAAGGCATTTGAAAATACGGCGTACGCGCAGGCTTTTAGCGATTGGCTTTACCGGACCGGGAGGAAAAGGAAGGGAAATGCTGCCCGGACGGACACAGCTTCGGAAGTTCCGGATCACTTTAAAACAAGGATAGAAATGTAGCGGTATTTTTTCGGAAGGAGGCCGATGAAAACAAATAAATATAAATCTCAGAAAAAAACAACAAGTATCTCTGTTCTCTCGGTAGTTCTGTTTTTATCCACATCACTTTTTGCCGAGGAAGGCTTCTATTTACTAGGTATGATGACCGGTAAGGGAACCAATGACTGCTACTATCATGTGGCCGGTGTCGGAGATGTCAATGGAGACGGTTTTGATGATGCCATGGTTGGAGCTTCGGCCGGACATTACGCTCATCTTTTTTTGGGAAGTGCCAGTTTTGATACTATTCCAGATGTAATTTTCAGACCTGTTGTACAAGGCGGAACCTTCGGTACAACGATTTGCGGTGATGACTGGAACGGAGATGGATATAATGATATCGCAATTGGCGAACCGCACTGGTGCATTGGCGATTATGAAATTTTAGAGTCAGGGAAAGTCTGGATATATTTCGGCGGCCCGCAAATCGATACCATTCCCGATTTGGAATTAGTGGTCGGTGATACTGCGGAATTTACAGGCTGGTATTATCGTTTTGGGAGTTCGATAGCGAGCGGCGGCGATGTCAATGGCGACGGTTATCATGATATAATTGTAGGTGCTCCTAATGATGATTATGACGCTCATGGGCGAGTCTATATTTATTTTGGCGGCCCGCAGATGGACAATCAATATGATGTTCTGTTGGAGGGTGAAGGTCATTTTGATATGTTTGGCACGTCCATCGACATCGCTGGTGATATCAATCAGGATGGCTGTGATGACCTGATAATAGGTGCGCCACAGGATTTAAAACAGGAAGACGGACAGGCTTATTTAGTATATGGCGGAGAACAAATTTCATTAGATAATTCGGTTCTCTTTGAAGGTGATAGCGCTAAAGTATTCGGATCGTTCGGCCGGGTGGTATCCGGGTTGGGTGATATTAATGCTGATGGATTAAGCGATTTTGCCATTATGGCGTGCCACTATTTACGATTCTTTTCTGGAAATAATCTAAAGATCGCATGCGAAATAATTTTAGAAAAAAATTGGGGATCATTTTATTCTGTTATAGGAGAATTCGATATAAATAATGATAACATTTGTGATATTGCGGTATCTACTCAAGAAGCTTTCAATGACCAATGTATTAATAAACTACAACTATATAAAGGAGGATTGGAAATCGACACACTTCCTTATTACGAAGTCGTAATGCCAGCCTATGGTTACCTTTTTAATATTTCATATGCTGGTTATATAAATAATGATAGAGATAAAGATATTATTATTGGCGATACTTATGAGGGAAGGGGGCGGGCTTATATCTATTCTTACAGTGAGATAAATTCCATTGATGAGGAGAAGCGAACAAGTATTAATAATCACTTTCAAATTGACCAGAATTATCCGAATCCGTTTAATTCTGAAACAAGAATATCTTACTATATCCCTAACGATGGTGATGTAGGTGTAAATATTTATGATTGCCGGGGGCGTAAGGTACGGAGTTTAATCTCTGAAAGACAATACGCTGGTAATTACTCTATAATTTGGGATGGAAAGAATGATGCCGGGATATCTATGCCCAGCGGAATTTACTTATATCAGCTAGTTTCACGCGGAAGTGGCACTCAACAAATAATAAATACAAAAAAGATGGTATATCTAAAATGAATTATAATGAAGGAGGGAAATATGTTTATCAAAAGAAAATAAACCCCGCCTGATGACCGGCAATCATTCGGGCGGGGGAAGTGTTCCATATAGTAACGACTACAGAGGAAACACAAAATAAGGTAAAGGAAAAGAATTAATACTCAAAATGTTTTCTTTACCATGAAAGAGAATCAATCATGTATTATTTACACCGAAAACAAAAGAACTATTTTATCTATCTCTTGTTATTTACATACCTTATTAACTTCGGAAGTATAAATAACTGTTTTGCACAAATTAAACATACGGTTTTGTTCAGTAAGTCCGATCTTGAAATGATTACCGAAGTCGAAAGAGACGGAAATACTTATACCAAAATCGCTTACAATTCGATGAAATCAACGAAAGAGATTGGAAAGCCGTGCCTGCCGGTAAAATATATCAAACTAATAATTCCGGCAGAACAGGATGTTAAAAATATTACCATTGACAGGGCAGGCACCTCCGAAATTCAGGTGTCATACCCTATTACACCGGCTCAGTTGCCCGTGCCGCTTTCAATTGAAGATGTTGTTCCGGAATTTGTATCACCCGATCCGAAAACCTATTACTCTGATGCTAATTACCCAACTGAAAGCGTCGAATTAGTTCACTCCGGTTATTTCGATGGTAATAATCATATCGTGACTTTAGCGGTTTATCCGATTCAGTATAATCCAAAATCATCTAAAATTTTATTTAACGATGCGATAGATTTTACACTTAATCTTACTGCTGGAGAAAGTCCGAAAATCAAAGTACAGAGCCGTAATGTCAAAAATCAAAAAATCTACGATACCATTCTGAAAAGACTCGTCGACAATCCTGAAGATTTAGTATTGTATCAGAGTAGGCCCGTTCTAAGTAAAGTCAGTACACCTCAAGCCGGATCAGTCTCATTTTATGAATATGTGGTTATTACCAGAGATTCATTAGCAAGCTGTTTTAATGAATTTATAACCTGGAAAAAACGAAAAGGATTAAACGCCGGCGTGGTAACTATTGAAGATATTCTAACTGATTATAGCGGAGACTATATTTCTGGGATTTATGATGATGCCGGAAGTATCCGGCAATACCTGTCAGACGCCTATCAGAGCGGTACAGTCTGGGCGCTGATTGCCGGAGATCATATTACCTCACCGATCAGATACGGAGCCGGTCAAAACAACGCCCTCTGGACTGATCCCTGTGATCAGGCCTATAAAATTCCGGCCGATCTATACTTCGCCGATTTTACAGGGGACTGGAATGTTGATACAGAGACACCAACTAGATATGGCGAACCTTATGATGACGATCCTGATTATGAGCCGGAAATCTTCGTCGGACGTCTGCCGGTTTCAAATTCACAGGAAATTTCCAACTGGGTTGAGAAGGTGTTGCTTTACGAGCAGAATCCCGGCAATGGCGATTACAGTTATCTCATGAATGCTTTCTGGATTAGGGGAGCGAATATTTGGGTTTCTCCGAATACAATTACGCCTCATTGTCCACCTACTTTTGACCATGAGGTCTGGGAATACGGTGATGGCTCTTATAATTCAGGTTCAGAAGTGGTCACTGAAATGTCAGATCATTATGGTTTATTAAATTGGCACTGCCATGGCGGCACTAATGTATTTCGGGTAAAGGCTTTAAATGAAACAAATAGATATGTTTTAACAGAAGACGATAATCCTGAAACCCAGGAGGCCGGAGACGGATTGGATAACATGACTAACAATAAATACTATTCGGTTGTGTATTCGATTTGTTGTCTTATCGCGGCTTTTGATGATTACCATCCAAACGGCGATTGGTATATGGGTGAAAGTATGGCGGAGGGTTTCACGAATATGTTTAGTCATATTTGTGGCCCGAATTTACTCGGAAACACCCGGGATGGCTACCAGGATGATTCTCCCGAACTTCAATGTGAATTCTATGATCTGATAACGGATGCGACTGATGATCCGAATACGTATGGGTCATATTTACATCTCGGAGTATCTGAATTGGTTTCGAAAGATATTTATAATGATCACTTTCTGAGTTACTCTCACAATTTATTTGGATGCCCTGAAACTAGAATCTGGACGGCAACGCCTTCGACAATGACAAACGCTTCAGTCACCGTTAACAGTAGCAATATCGTCGTTAATGCCGGCGTAACCGGTTGTGACATCTGCGTCAGTAGTGGCAATAATGGAAGTAGTTATTACCTGCCGGTTTCAGACGTCCAGAGCTACACTTTCTCGACCTCCGTCCTCTGTATATCACGATCACAAAGCCGAATTACATTCCTTATACCGCGGTCACCGGCGGGACTTTCACCACCGCCGAGACCTGGTTCGGGAATCTGCACGTGCTCGGTACGGTCAACGTGACCGGGAGTGGCTCGCTGACTATTCTACCCGGGACAAAGGTGATGATGGACGGTTACCAGGGAATTGGTGTTTATGATAGTGGCCGTTTAATAGCTGAAGGGACTCCGTTAAGTCCAATTACATTCACCTCTACAACCGGTACTTCTCCGCAGTCATGGAACCGGATTTATTTAAGAACCAGTAACAACAGTTTTAAATGGTGCGAAGTCAAGTACAGCGATTGGGGAATTCATATTTATGGTGATCCTTCATCAAACAATGTATTTGAACATTGTAATATTCATCATAACGATCAAGGCCTGAGAATCGAAAGAGGAAGCGCCGAAATTACTAATTGCAATTTGTATAACAACCGGCACAATTTCGTTACGATCAATAATCCGCAAATTGATATTACGGCCACCAGAATATATAATGGCGGACGGGATGGCATCTACAGCTCGGGTGGTAATCTATTAAATATCAACTGGACGGTAATTGAAGATAACGGAATCGGAGGAACTTCAACCCGCAATGGAATCTATGCTCGTACTGGTGACGTAATTTACCTGGGAAAAACCTTGTTACCTATCTGGGATGGATATAATACTATCAGGAATAATTATGGGAGTGAAATATATGCTTTATTGGGTATCTCAGGTATTCAATTGAGATCAAATTCTGTACATGATAATGATGGCTATGAGATATATAATAGTAGCGGGAATCCTTATATTACGAGCAGATATTGTTGGTTTGGCGAATATCCACCGAATGCGACACAGTTTTATGGTAATGTGACTAATATTTTGCCGTTAAGTTCTGAGCCGACCTGGGAAGGGGCTACTGCTCCAGGAATAAGTAAACCTGCAGTAGTTCTTAATCCAAAAGAGTACATAGATAACCTCAAGAATTTGATATTAGAACAAACCAAGACCCAGAAAGCGGATTCAGGCCTGGCGGAATTATTTATGATTTTAAGAAGTGATTATCTGAGTGATCAATATGAGGAACGAGATAACTTTTATCAGGTTTTATCCATGCTATCCAGCGCGTATGGAGATTATTCTATTGGAAAACATGCGATGCAATATATGATATTTTGGAAGTTGCTGGCAGGTGAAAGTAAAACCGCGATAGAATTATCGCTGAAAGCGCTTAATAAACTTGATAATCCGGATCGAATGGGAGTAATGTACAACCTGGTAAACTTATATGCCTATGACAATCAATTTGACGAATCCAAATTAATTCTGGATCGGTACAAAGAGCAGTACAAAGATGATACACCCGGCATTGAGTTTTTAAATGAAACGCTGGCTGATAAAGAAAAGATGTACGCCGAGGAGAAAGCATTGGCCAAAGGTACAATTCATCCGCAGGAAGAGACGGTCTCCCTGATACCTGATAAATTCTGTCTACATAGAGCCTATCCTAATCCCTTTAATCCGAAAACCACAATCTCATTCGACCTTCCCAAAGAAGCCCCGGTCGAGATTGTGGTCTACGACCTGATGGGGCGCGAAATCTGGAAAACTGCTATGACAAAATATGCCGCCGGTACGCATTCAATAGTCTGGAACGGTACGAACCATGCCAGACAGCCAGTGGGCACTGGAATTTATCTGATTCGGCTGAATTCCCCCAAATATTCTACTGCTTAAAAGGTGCTATTGATAAAGTGACTTTCTAAACTCTACTCGGCACGTCTGGCGATTCTCGTCAGACTTGCCGGATAAAAAATCCTTTATTTACATATTTCTTTGTATTTATATCACAACCTTATGTACGGTGCTAAGACAAGTTCTTTACCCTTTAAAGATAACCAGATCATGGGAAACAATAGTCTCTTAAATACAAAGGCTCATTGAGAGGAAAGAAAATCTGCCTGCCTATCATAGACTTTCTTACTTTTAGCAATGGTTTTCTTTATCCACACGGCATTAAAATTTTGTCTAAATCCGCCTAACTATTATATTACCCCGATTTTTTAGGAGGTGACTATGACTTTAGATGTCGAAACAAGAAGTATGATTATTGATACCATTCGTGCTATTCAGCGCGAACATCTAACGCGGGACAGAGTCCTTTCCTTAGACGACAAAAGTGAGTTCCCGCTGGAACTCTTGCGTGAATTACTCAGTGAACGAGTTGGTCTGCAGCTCATTTTTATCCCGAGTGAATACGGTGGTTTGGGGGGCGGCGCTGTGGATATTTTCCAGGTCTCCGTTGAACTCGCCAAAATCTGTCTGGGCGTGGCGACCAGCTTTTTAGCTATCCATCTGGGAGCCGAACCAATTTTACTGGCTGGTACAGAAGCACAAAAACAGACCTGGCTCGGCAAAATTGCCAGCGAAGGATTGATAATGGCGTATGCGGTCACCGAAGCTGACGCCGGCAGCAATCTGGAAGCGCTCAAAACCAAAGCCGAGCCGGTCGTCGAAAACGGCAAGCTTACTGGCTATCTCCTGAAAGGGAGCAAACAGTTCATTTCTAACGGCGGCTACGCCGATGTATTGACCGTTCTTGCTAAAGCTCCCGAAGGCCCCACCTTTTTTATAGTACCGGGCGATTCTACCGGTCTCCAGCGCGGTAATCCTGAACATAAACATGGTATTCGCGCCTCAAATACTGCTCCGCTCATCTTTGACAATGTCTTTGTTCCAGCCGAAAACATTGTCGGCGGCGTTCCTGGTCAGGGTATAAAACAATCCAACGCCGTTTTTGCTTATACCCGCTTGATGGTAGCTGCCTTTGGTTACGCCGCCGGCATCGCCGCCTTAGAAAAAGCCGGGCGCTTTGCGCGTGAACGCATCCAATTCGGCACTCCATTAATCGAAAAAGAGGGCTATGTTAATAAGCTTTTTGTCCGGCATTTAGCCCGTCTGGAAGCCGTGCGCATTTATATCGAGAGAATCGTCTGTCAAATTGACGCTGGCAGCACCGACATCATGGTCGAGGGCTCTATAGCCAAATACCTCGCCACGGAATTCGGCAATAGCGCCGCAGAAGCAGCTATCCAGGCCATGGGCGGATACGGCTATATGCACGAGTACGAAGTCGAAAAAATCAAGCGTGATGTTCGGATTACTATGATTTACGAAGGTACCAACGAAATTCAACAGAACATTATCTATCTTTACCGCTGGAAAAATACGGTGCGCAGCAAAGGAGCCTTTTATAATCAAATAGCAAGCGATTTGAGAGCCATTAGCACCCAACGGGACTGGCAAGAGGCTACTTATGCTGAGACGATTTTGCGATTAGTCAATGACCTGATTTTGTTTGCTCATGAAAATTCACTAACAAAATCCCAGCATGTCCAATTTCTGCTGAGTGACATGATTGCCTACACCGAAATTGTGGCTAATGTTGTCATGGAGCTTGCCCAATCGGATGAAACTTCTTCTCAACTCTTTGCCTACCGCCGGGCTTGCCTACGGGTTTACCTAACGGAAGTTGCTCAGCGGGTGGTGCAAAATGGTCTGGAAATTGTCCTGGGGTCTCCCGACGTCGCGCCGGAACTGAAATCCACCTGGCTCAACCGACTGAACTCAGAAAAAATTCAGCAGGTCAGTCTTAATATTTTCCCAACAATGCACAAAATCATCACCTCTTTTAACAATTCTCTAACCTAAACAAGAAAGAAGATAATATGCGACCAGTAGCACTAATTATCCGTGATGGGTGGGGATATAACGAAAACCCACGCGGCAATGCCGTTTTAGCCGCACATACACCCAACATTGATGCTTATAAAAGACAATATCCCTGGACTCTGCTGGATGCTTCCGGTGAAGCAGTCGGCTTGCCAGAGGGTTATCAGGGCTCCAGCGAAGTTGGTCATCTAAACATGGGGGCGGGACGGATTGTCATCCAGGAATTAAAACGGATAGACGATAGCTTGCGCGATGGCTCACTGTTCCGTTCTCCCAAATGGCAACTGTTGATGAACAACTGGAAGAAAAATCATTCCCGCCTGCATCTTTTAGGGCTGTTGCAGGACGAAGGAGTGCACGCCCACCAGGAGCATCTTTTTAAAATCATGCGCCAGGCTCGCCAGGAAAACCCGGGCAGTGAAATTGTTATTCATCCTTTTTTAGATGGACGTGATACGCCGCCGCGCAGCACCCTGGAATATATTGCCAAATTACAGACTGTCATTGACGCCGTCGGCAATTGTCGCATTGGCACCGTCATGGGGCGCTACTACGGCATGGACCGCTCGCGCAATTGGCAATTGACTGATTTAGCATTTAATTGCATCGTCAACGCCGATGGGCGCCACGCTACTACTGCCGTTGAAGCCGTCAAGGAATCGTATGCCCAGGATAAAACGCCGGATGGCGTTGATATGTTTGATGAATACATTCCGCCCTATTGCATCGCCGATTATTCTGGCATAAGCGATGGCGATTCAGTTTTGCATACTAATTATCGCCAGGACCGCGCTATCCAGTTGAGCATGGCATTTGTGGAACCCAACTACCCCGGTCATCTGAAGCGGCGACCACAGGTGATCTATGTCGGATTTACTCAATATTACGATGAGTTCAATGCCTATTTGCTCGGCGCCATGTCTGCGGAAGGCGGAATGGAGCATCTTTTAGGCGAAGTGATTTCAGAAGCAGGGTTGCGCCAACTCCGCATTGCCGAAACCCAGAAATTTCGCCATATCACTAGCTTCTTTAACGGTAAAAAAACAACGCCTTTCCCTGGTGAAGATCAAGTGGAAATTCCCAGCCGCTTCGACCCGGCAACTTTCGCCAGTCACCCGGAAATGGATGCTTACAATGTCACCGCCGAACTCCTGCGACGCCTTCAAGACAATCCCTACCAATTTATTGTCGTGAATTACGCCAACGGCGACATGGTGGGACATACTGGGGACTTCGAAGCCGCTCGCAAAGCCATTGGCATCGTGGACGAAAATGTCGGGCAAATCGTCAAGAGATTGCTGGAGTTAGACGCTCATGTTCTCATCACCGCTGACCACGGAAACTCGGAGCAAATGGTTGATTATCAAACCGGTATGACGAAGACCAGCCACACGCTTTTCCCGGTTGAATTTATCTATGTCGCTCGCGATGCAGTAGGTAAAAAACTCCTGCCGCACGGGAAATTAGCCGATATCGCTCCGACCGTGCTTCATTTGTTAGGGTTACCTATTCCCAAAGACATGACCGCCGACCAATTAATCCTTTAACTCAACCGGTCTTTAAATGGCAAGGATTTTCCCGACGGACTCTTTAAATCAATAAATATTTTTTAGGTTGCCTGTAAGCGTTAACTTGACTAAACCCTTGAGGTGAATTAAATTCTCAGGTTGTTTTATAGATTTTGAAGTATAACTAACTACATAATGGTTCTTTATCTTATAGTAATTCTCTCTACAAAGCCTGGTAATATCTATCATGCTTCTCAATATTTTCACAACGCACAGCATATCAGGAGCAATCTATGGAAATAAAACTTGAAAATTTAATCGCGAAACTCAAACAAGAAGGGGTAGAAGCCGCCCAACAGGCTGCCGCTGAGATTCTCCAACAAGCCAACGCTGAAGCGGCTGCGATTGTAGCTAACGCCCAGGCAGAAGCCCGCAAAATTGTTGCTGATGCCCAGCAGAATGCCCAAAAATTGCAGAGTAACGCCGAAGCCGCTATCCGTCAGGCAGCGCGTGATACGATTCTGGTCACCAAGGAAAACCTTGAAAAACTTTTTGAGCGCGTCTTCAAAAAAATAGTCGCGCAGCAACTCTCACCGGATTTTCTCCCGGAACTTATCCGCGAGGTGGTGAAAGCCAATGTCAGTGGCGAACGCCTGGAGTTTTCGGTCAGCCCAACCGACCTTGACCGTCTGCAAGAATTACTGCTCCAGGAAACTCAGGCGAGCATTCGCGATTCTATCATGCTTAAACCGGAACGTAGCATTGCGGCTGGCTTCCGCGTCAGGCGCATCAATGAAGATGTCTATTACGATTTAACCGATCAAAGCATCGCAACCTTTCTCAAGGAATACCTGAATCCGGCTATTCGGGAAATCTTGGATAAAAATGGATAGATATTACTATTTCATTGCTGAACTGCCCGTCCTGTTCTTCGGGAAAGAACCCGCTCTTCCCATGACCTGGTTTGTCGAAGAAGCGGAAAAATGCCTAACTCCGCTTGACTACCAGCAGCTACAAAAGATTCATTACCTTTCCTGCGAAGTTCGACCCGATGACCCTCCGATTTTACAGACCTATAAACAATTCGAGTACGAATTACGCAGTGATATAGCCGCTTGGCGACACGCCCGCAAGCAGCAACAGGACTATAAACCGAGTGCATTCCCCCTGACACTAGTTAAGGAAGGCGACCCGTTGACCGTTGAAAAAAACCTGCTCTTATTCCGCTGGCGCTTCCTCGAAAGCCTGGAACCAAGCCATCATTTCGACTTCGCCTTCATCATCATCTATTATCTCAAATTGCAACTTTTGCAGAAATTTTTCACCTTTGACAAAGAAATCGGTAAAAGCAAATATAAACTCTATACAATTACAGGATTATGAAAAAGAACGGCACAATTATCGGCATCAATGGTAATATGATTACAGTCGCTTGCGAAAGCGACATCATTCAAAATGAAGTGGGTTATGCCATTACGGGCGAAGAACGCCTTAAAGCCGAAGTAATCAAAATTCGCGGCAACCTGGCTTTCATGCAAGTTTTTGAAAGCACTAAGGGTTTGCGCGTCGGCGATAGCGTCGAGTTCACCGGCAAAATGCTTTCCGTCCGGCTGGGACCCGGCTTATTGGGAATGGTTTACGACGGCTTGCAAAACCCCTTACATCTCCTCGCTGAGGAATATGGCTTCTTCCTGAAACGCGGCGCACAGATGGAACCGCTGGATTCTAAGCGCCTCTGGAAATTTACACCCCGCGCCAAAGCTGGAGACATTATCGAAGCGGGTTCACTGCTGGGAACGGTCAATGAGGGTATTTTCGAACACCAAATTTTCGCCCCGTTTTATTTGCGGACGACCTATACTCTCAAGGACATCGTGGCGGCGGGCGACTACACCGTGGCGGACACAATTGCTCATGCCGTTAACGAGCGTGGGGAAGAATTACAGTTATCGATGAATTTCGAATGGCCTGTCAAAATCCCCATTACAGCTTATCGAGAAAAATTGGTCCCAACCGAACCACTCGTGACTCAGACGCGGATTATTGATACTTTCTTTCCAATTGCCAAAGGCGGCACTTATTGTATCCCGGGTCCTTTCGGAGCGGGAAAGACGGTTCTGCAACAGGTTACCAGTCGCTTCGCTGAAGCTGATGTAGTCATTATTGCGGCTTGCGGCGAACGGGCGGGAGAGGTCGTTGAAACGTTGCGTGAATTCCCGGAGCTGACTGACCCACGGACAGGCAAATCCCTTATGGATCGCACAATAATTATTTGCAATACCAGCTCCATGCCGGTGGCGGCGCGTGAAGCTTCGGTTTACACGGCTGCGACGCTCGGCGAATATTATCGGCAGATGGGACTCAATGTACTCCTACTTGCTGACTCGACTTCGCGCTGGGCGCAGGCAATGCGAGAAGTTTCTGGTCGGCTCGAGGAAATTCCGGGTGAAGAAGCTTTCCCAGCTTATCTTGAATCGCGCATTGCCCAGTTTTATGAAAGAGCCGGCATCGTCGAATTAGCGGACGGGCATAAGGGTAGTCTAACCATTGGCGGAACAGTCAGCCCGGCTGGCGGTAACTTCGAAGAGCCCGTGACGCAGTCCACTTTGAAAGTAGTTGGCGCCTTCCACGGATTATCACGTGACCGTGCTAATGCCCGTCGTTTCCCCTCGATTCATCCCTTAGACAGCTGGTCAAAGTACCAGAGTTTCATCGATCCGCAATTGATTGCCGACGCCCGCACGCTGCTTTTCAAGGGAAACGAAATTCACCAAATGATGTTGGTAGTCGGCGAAGAAGGAACCTCGCTGGATGATTTTCAAACTTACCTGAAGTCCGAATTTCTGGACGCAGTTTATCTCCAGCAAAACTCCTTTGACCCTATTGATGGCGCCACCAGCCCCGAGCGCCAGAAATATGTGTTCAAGCGCGTTCACGATGTCTTGATGTCGGCCTTCGTATTCACTGACAAAGATGACGCCCGGCATTTCTTTAATAAATTGCGCCAGGCTTTCATTGATTGGAATTACATAGATATGACCAATGAAAAATTTAAGAAACAGGAAAAAATCATTAATGCTATGATTGAGGAAAAAAGCAGCGATGCAAAAAGTCTATAATAAAATCTTAAGCGTTACAGGCAATGTCATCACCGTCAAAGCCTCCGGCGTGGCTTATGAGGAATTGGCTGAAATCACCACGCAGCGCGGCAAATCGTTGGCGCAGGTCATCAAACTGGATGGTGATATCGTCTCCCTGCAAGTCTTCGCCGGCAGTCAGGGAATCGCTACCAATGACGAAGTGCGATTCCTGGGACATCCGATGCAAGTTACTTTCTCTGACAATATGCTCGGACGAATCTTTAACGGCAGCGGTGAACCGCGCGACAAAGGTTCCCATCTAACCGAAAATCTAATCCAGATTGCCGGACCTTCGGTGAATCCTGCCAAACGCATCATCCCGCGCCGCATGGTGCGCACCAATATTCCGATGATTGATGTCTTCAATTCGCTGGTAATTTCCCAGAAACTGCCCATTTTTTCGGTGTCTGGCGAACCTTATAATGAACTGCTGGCACGCATCGCCCTGCAAGCCGAAGTTGATATGATTATTCTGGGCGGTATCGGCTTAAAATATGACCAGTACATGTATTTTCGCCAGGTTCTCGAGGAAGGCGGTGCCCTCAGTCGCTCCATTTTCTTCATCCATACTGCCTCGGATCCGATCGTGGAAGGCTTAATGGTACCCGACCTGTGCCTGGCAGTCGCCGAACGCTTTGCCCTCAAAGGACGGGATGTGCTGGTGCTGCTGACTGACATGACCAATTTTGCCGACGCTCTTAAGGAAATCGCCATCACGATGGAGCAAGTGCCATCCAATCGTGGCTACCCGGGCGATCTCTATAGCCAGTTAGCAGCGCGTTATGAAAAAGCCGTTGACTTCGAAGGCGCCGGGTCGGTGACTATCTTAGCCGTTACGACGATGCCGGGCGACGATGTGACTCATCCCGTGCCCGATAACACCGGCTATATCACCGAAGGACAATTTTACCTGCGCAATGGCCGCATCGAACCGTTCGGCTCTCTCAGCCGCTTGAAACAACAAGTCAATAAGAGTACCCGCGAAGACCATCGCGCCATCATGGACGGCATGATTCAACTTTATGCCCAATTCAAGGAAACCGAAGAAAAACGCGCCATGGGATTCCGCATGAGCACCTGGGATAAAAAATTACTCAAATACGGCGCCCTATTTGAATCGTCTTTGATGGATTTGCACGTTAATATTCCTCTGGAAGAAGCATTAGACCGCGGCTGGCAGATTCTGGCAGAATGTTTTACCCCGGAAGAGACGGGCATGAAATCTGAACTTATTCAAAAGTTCTGGCCTAAATCTACTACCGCCACGCCGGCAGCTCAACCTGAAGTGGTTGCCAGTCCCGTAAGTGAGGGATAGTTCAAAAAATTTCATTACCATGGCAAAGATCAAGCACACCAAGAACGAACTAAAAGCCCAACGCGAAGCCCTGGCGCGCTATCAACGCTTTTTGCCAACTCTGGAACTGAAGAAAACACAGCTCATCAGCGAAATCCGCCGCATCACCCAGACCATCGAACAACTCCAGAACGAATACAACAACGCTGAAGCCAGTATCTTTCAGTGGGTAGATGTCTTAGCCGAAGATATTGATTTGCGCCAAATTTTAAAAATTGGTGAAGTACAAACAACTACCGGCAATATTGCTGGGATTGATATACCATTATTCGAAGATGTACGCTTTGAAATCGTATCCTACGATTATTTTACCACTCCTTTGTGGGTAGACCGTGCCATAGAAGCCCTACAGGAACAACTGACCCGATTAATCCAAATAAAAATTCTAAACGAGCAAATAAAAATTCTGCAGGAAGAATTGCGGATTACTATTCAACGCATTAATCTGTTTGAAAAGGTCAAAATCCCCGAAACACGGGAAAACATCCGCATAATCCAGATCTTTCTGGGCGACATTCAGACTGCCGAGGTAGTTCGCGGTAAAATCGCTAAAGCCAAAATCCAGAAAAAGAGTGAGGTCTGGGCAGCATGATTGTTCCCATGCAAAAAGTAACCCTTTTCGTCAGTGCTCGCGATAAAGAGCCTGCCCTGCAACGCTTGCGCAAATTGGGCGTATTGCATATTCACCAGACGCATCCACCAGTTGCTGATGATTTATCTGCTCTTGAAAGGAAACTTGGTCAGGTCGAAAAGTGCCTGGGAATTCTCAGAAAAATTCCACAGACTATGACTGTTGCGCAGCTCGATATACAACAAGTTGAAGGAATTGTGATGCAAACTCTGACACTTGCTGACCAGCGCGCCAAACTAAGCGTGGAACAAGAAACCGAGCGTGAAAAACAAGCCTGGTTTCAAGCCTGGGGCGCTGTTTCCCGCAGTGAACTGGCAGAACTCAAAAGTCACGGCATCTACCTTCGGCTTTACCTTGCGGATAAGGCTTATCTGAAACGCCTTTCTCCTGACAAAATTGTCTACATCGTCGGGCAAGAACGCAACAAACTCTACCTTGTATTAGTCACAGCGGACGAAAATGAACGCCTCGATTTGAAAGAGGAATATCCGCCTGCCGATAACCTGCAGGTCGTCGAGCAACAGTTAGACTGCCTTGCCAAAGCCATCACCCAGATAGATGAGAATTTGCAGAAACTCACCGCCTATAAACCAGCCATTGACCAATATTTGAATGAATTAAAAAAACGCTACGAGTTCGCGCGTGTTCGCGCCGGAATGGCAGACCTCGAAGCCATCAGCTACTTAGAAGGCTTCTGTCCGGATGAACGCCTCCCGGAATTAAAAGCCCTTGCCGACCAAGCCGGTTGGGGTTATTTCATCGAAGAACCGGATAATCCGGCTGTTGTGCCAACTCTTATTCGTCGTCCTAAGTGGCTCAATATCGTCGAACCTATTTTCCGATTTATGGGCACCATCCCCGGCTACAACGAATATGACATCAGCTTCTGGTTTCTCTGCTTTTTCAGCCTGTTCTTCGCTATCTTAATAGGCGATGCCGGTTATGGCTTGGTTTTTTTAATCGCAGGAATTTTACTGCGACGCAAATTTAAAAATGCACCCCGTGAACCATTCATATTGCTTTATGTTCTTAGCGGGGCATTGATTATCTGGGGCGCTATAACCGGCAACTGGTTTGGATTTGAAAAAATTGCCCGCCTGCCGCTTTTCAACCTTTTTATCGTCGAGCGGATCAACACCTGGAGCGCTGACTCCGAGCGTGTTACCTATTTCTTGATGTATTTGACCTTTCTGATTGGAGCTCTTCACCTTTCGATAGGCCA
Source organism: Fidelibacterota bacterium UBA2242 (assembly GCA_002347855.1). GTDB lineage: Bacteria > Fidelibacterota > UBA2242 > UBA2242 > UBA2242 > UBA2242. The sequence goes on along the minus strand of DDYE01000002.1, from coordinate 70,275 downwards.
TACAGTCAATGGCTTAAAGAAATTTCCAGCGCTTAATTTTTTGGCTCAACTGGGCTGGGTATTCGTAGTCTGGGGCATGTTTTTTCTGGCAAATACCCTGGTGCTTTCCAAACCGCTTCCACAAACTGCGCCTTATTTAATTGGAGTGGGTGCAGTGTTAATTGCCTGTTTTGATAACTATCAGAAAGGGCGCTTCTGGCGCGGATTCGGGGCGACGATTGGCAATCTACCTTTAAGCATTATTAGTTCCTTTGGGGATGTCGTTTCTTATTTACGTCTCTTTGCAGTCGGGTTAGCCGGCTCGGTAGTCGAAATCAGTTTCAACAATATGGCTACAGGTGGTGTTAATAATTTTCTGAAGATCATCATTGCCATTGTAGTCCTGATTTTTGGTCACACTCTTAACATGGCGTTATGTGCTATGTCAGTGATTGTGCATGGTATTCGGTTGAACATGTTGGAATTTTCCAGTCATCTCGGGATGACGTGGTCGGGTCATGAGTACAGACCATTTAAGGAATAGTTTTTAAATGAATAAAAATTAGGAGAAAAGATATGCAGGGTTTAGGTGATTTGAATTTGTCATTGATCTTAGCCGCCTTTGGTTCAGCCTGGGGCGCGGGTGTCGCCGGACTGGCTGCCATTGGCGCCTGGAAGAAAGCCTACTCACTCAATAAAGCGGCGCCTTTTATTCTGGTGGCTTTCGTGGGTGCTCCTCTTTCTCAAACCATTTACGGCATGATTTTGCGCAATGCCATAAAAGCCGCGGCTATCGCCGACCCACTTTCTAATATTTTAATTGGCTTATTTGCAGGTGCAGGGATGGGTTTTTCGGCGCTATGGCAGGGGAAAAACTCCGCCAAAGCCTGTGATGCCTTAGCTGAAACTGGTCAGGGCTTTGGCAATTATATCATGGTTATCGGTATTATCGAAACGGTAGCACTATTTATTATGGTCTTCTGCCTGACCGCTTTGCCGAAAGCCGCTTAATTGAGTAGTACAATTTATTTTATAATCACAGATGCCTGACGGGGTGATTGTTCTCTTTTCTATGTGACGCAAGGTAAGGTAAATAGTATTGCAAAGAGAGAGTCACTACTGCGGTTCTCTCTTTGTTTTTATCATCTCCTGAAGAAAGAGATGAGCACCAAAACGATTGCTCATACGATTCGGGTACTTTTAGAAATTGAAGAATAAAAAAGCATGCAGATAATTGTGCTGGAAAACCTTTCCAGTGGTAGAAGAGAAGACTGAAAAACTTAGGTAATCAAGCAGGTCGCCAGAGCAGTACCGTCGTAGTGTGGTTTTTAAATACAATCTTCAAATAATTTCCGGATCAGAAGCTTAGTAATGCATGTGGTAATGACTGGCGTGGCTTTGAACGGATTGAAGCAGGGATGATAAAAAAATTCGCTTTTTTTTTGCATTAGGTTAAATTAACCAGGTTTTGGGATATTAAGAGTAAGGGTGGTCTAAATTGAGAGTGATGAAAAACCTGAATAATCCCTGGCGCAGGTTAGCGATTGCCACTTACGCAGCGCCGAAGGATAGCCGCATTTATGGTACTTTTGAAGCGGATGTTACAGCGGTTATGGAATACATCGCAGCGCGTAAGCAAGCAGGTCAGAGATTATCCATAACGCATTTTGTCTGTGCGGCGATTGCCCGCACGCTTTATGAAGACATTCCCGAGATAAATTGCTATGTCCGGCGCGGTGGTGTCGTGCCGCGGGAAAATGCCGATGTGTTTGTCTCGATTAATATTGGTGGCCATGAAATGACCGGCATGGTTATCCGGAAGTGTCAGGAATTGTCGGCGACGGAGATTGCGGAAATATTACAGAAGGCAGCACAGGAAAAGCGCGCCGGGGTTGAAAGCGGCGCTTTTACTGCCAAAGATAAACTGGTCAAGATTCCCTGGCCCTTCCGCCGCTGGTTGTTCCTTTTGATAAAATGGTGGCTTTTTGATTTAGGCTTACCATTTCCTTTTTTAAAAATTCCACCTGACCCATTCGGTAGTATCATGATAACCAATATCGGGACATTCGGTTTGCAATTTGGCATGGTAGCCCTTTTCCCGATAGGCAGACTACCGGCAGTAATCACAATGGGTCGTGTAATCGAAAAACCGGTCGTCATTGATGGTGAAATTCGGATTCGCTCGATTTTGCCTCTGACGGGTACCTTCGATCATCGCATTGTAGATGGCGCCCAGGCTGGAATCCTGACGATGGGAGCCATGCGCCGCATCCAGAATCCCGCGGAACTCGATCGCCCCAATCGTTCCTCACAAACAATTCAGCAAGAACAGGTAAAAAACAACGAATAATTAAACGAGGTGTATGATGGCAGAAAAGAATGAAATAGTCCTCCAGGCATTACAGACCGCCGCCAAACCGCTAAAAGCCGGTGATATTGCTACAATAACAGGCTTGTCTAAGGACGAGGTCGCTAAAATTCTCGCCAAATTGAAAAAGGAGGGGAAGATCGAATCACCCAAAGCCTGTTTTTACACGGCGAAATAGGTTTTTTCGTACTTTGATTGTTATTAAAAAATCACTTGCCTACAGTGGGGTAGAGGATCTTTTTACCCTGTTTTCGATGAGCGATAAAATTGAAAGAATGGGGGCTGCATGAACCTGTGGGATTTTACTTTGTCGTTTAAAGATTTAGTGCTCGATTTTTCATGGATGAGTGTTTTCTTGATAATCGGCACTATTTTCCGGCGCTATGGTTTGTTTTTCCAGAAATACCTGGTGCCTAACAACCTGATTGCGGGTTTCATCGGTTTAATTCTCGGTACGCAGGTACTGGGATTAATTCCGATTTCGGGTGAGCGTATGGGGCTGTATGTTTATCATCTCCTCGCTCTGACCTTTATTGCCATAGGTCTAAGAGGCGAAAAGACCAGTTGGGGTAAGGGACCACTCAGTTTCAGCCTTTCCATGCTCTCGAGTTACATTGTGCAGGGAGCAATTGGTCTCTTAGTGTGCTTTGTTTTTGTTTATACCATCAAACCCGATTTGTTTTTAGGATTAGGTTTGTTATTACCGATGGGATTTGGGATGGGTCCGGGACAGGCGTTTACCATTGGCAGCAGCTGGGAGAAGTTTGGCTTTGAGGGCGGTGGGATGGCAGGATTGACCATCGCTGCTATCGGTTATTTAATTGCCTATTTCGCTGGAATGGTGATCGTTAATAAAGGCATTAAGAACGGTGAGACGGCATTGATTAGAGGATTAGATGGTGTCACCTCGGACATGCGCACAGGTGTGATAAAATTTGGTGAGAAGCAGGTTGCTGGTTTTCTAACACTTTCTTTAGAGGCAATTGAACCGCTGGCATTTCAGGTGGGAGTAATCGGCGTGGTCTATTTGGTTTCCTTCTGGACTGTTAGGATTATTGCCAGTGGTTTAATAAAAATTGGTGCTGGAGGCTTTGTATCAACAGTATGGGCGTTTCATTTTGTGATTGCTCTATTAGTGGCATTAGTTTTTCGCAAGGTTTTGGATAAGACTAAGAAAAGTTATCTGATTGATCCCGGTTTGATGACGCGTACGGCGGGACTTTTTGTGGATTATTTGATAGTCGGTTCGATTTGTGGAATAAGTCTGCAGGTCGTCTGGAAATATTGGGCGCCGATTTTGGTGATGTCTATTTTTGGTGGGATTGCTACTTATTATCTCCTGCGCTATGTCTGCTGGCGCGCCTTTGATGACTACCACTTTGAACGCTTTTCGGCTATTTTTGCCGAAATGACCGGCACGCTTAATTCGGGATTGGTGATGATACGGGTGACAGACCCGCAATTTAAGACGCCGGTAGCGGAAGATTTGGTTTATTCCAGCGGAATAGCGCTATTTTTGGGATTACCTTTGCTGATTCTGCTGAATGTTCCTATGAATTTTTTTAACAACAGTATTCTGGGTTACTGGGTGACTTTCGGCTTGATGATAATTTACATGGTGATTTTGTGGGTATTCTGGCGGTTAATTGGCTTTATCAGGTTTCGTAAAAGGATGATATAGAAAAATTGAAAATAGCCGTTTGACATTTCGCCAATTTTTTCTAAAATAGATGCGTTTGAAATTTGAAAGGGAGTAGTACTTGAAAAAACGAATCGGAATTTTGACAGGCGGCGGCGATGTCCCCGGTTTGAATCCGGCTATCCGGGCTATTACCCTGCGTGGTCTTAAAGAGGGATTTGAGATTATTGGCATTCGGCGTGGCTGGGCGGGCATGATTGACATCATCCGCGATAAAGATGCCGATAATAGCAACAACTATAATATCCTGACAGCCGAAATTGTCAATAAAGCCGGTCGGACGGGCGGCACCTTTTTGCATACTTCACGGACTCGTCCCAGTAATGTAGCCCTTGAGAGTGTTCCTGCCCATCTGCGGGATAAATATACTGCTAAGGTCAATGACTTGACGGCGGAAGTTTTAGAAAATATTGCTTTCCTTGGCTTGGATTATCTAATTGCTATTGGCGGTGATGATACTCTGAGCTATGGAGTCGAGCTGCATAAAGCCGGTGTAAAAGTCATTGGTATTCCGAAAACGATGGATAATGATGTGCCCGGCACCGATTATTGTATCGGTTTCAGCACCTGCGTGACTCGTACGCTGGAATTGACGCATAGTTTGCGCACTTCAGCGGGCTCGCACGAGCGTTTCTTAGCGATCGAAGTTTTCGGGCGCTATGCCGGTTTCACGGCTTTGATTCCAACGATGGCTGGGGCTGCCAATCGCTGCGTTATCCCGGAATATAAGTTCAATATGGAGCGCCTGACTGAACTTTTAATGGAAGACCGCTTCACCAACCCGAGTCATTATTCAGTGGTTTTAATATCGGAAGGTGCTATGCTACAAGAGCAATCCGAGATGGTATATCAGAGTGATGAGCGGGACGCCTACGGGCATAAAAAATTAGGTGGCATCGGTGACATTGTCGCCAAGCAACTCAAAGATCTATCGGCAAAATATAACAACGGTCGCAAAATCAATGTCATCAGTCAGAAATTGGGTTATCTCGTGCGCTGCGGCGACCCGGACGCCTTCGATTCGATTGTCCCGATGGTCTACGGTAACCTGGCGTTTGAATTAATCCTTAAAAATCAATCGGGACTGCTGGTTAATCTGAAAAACGGAATTTACGGTCATACTGATCTCGAAGTGGTTACCAGTCACAAAAAGTTAGTGGATGTCGAGCGTTTTTATGATACTGAGCGCTATCGCCCCAAATACAACAACTTTGAGAATAAGCCCTTCTTCATCATGACAAGCGATAAAGATTAGTCTTTTCCCTCCTCCATCCTCGCCATGAGGAACACCAAGACGGGGTGAGCAATCACCCCGTTGGTGTTTTTAGAGCTTCAGGGAATGGACATGCAATTGTCACTCGATAATTGAGCGGAGCGGAGTCCCGATGTTGGTCAGGAACCCGATTAAAAGGGGATTAAGACCGCAACGTAGGGGCAATTCATGAATTGCCCCTACGACTCCGCGTTTTCGGCGTTCTCTGCGGTTAACAATTCATTCTTGTTTTGATATAGTAATTGAAATTCTGATAAAGAATGCCTAATTTTAACTTCGGTATTTGGGTTTTTATTAATTGAAGGCAGGCAGGGCAAAATTGTGCCAATAATCAATAAAAAAATATAACGGAGATTTATCATGGGTAAAAAAATGAAATCAATGGATGGTAACACTGCGGCGGCGCATGTAGCGTATGCCTTAAGTGAAGTCGCAGCGATTTATCCGATTACGCCTTCCTCTGTGATGGGAGAATTAGCTGATGAATGGGCCGCCAAGGGCGTGAAGAATATTTTTGGGCAACCGGTGCGGGTGATTGAAATGCAGAGTGAGGCGGGCGCAGCCGGGGCAGTGCATGGTTCCTTAGCGGCGGGCGCCCTGACGACGACATTCACGGCATCGCAGGGTTTACTGCTGATGATTCCGAATATGTTCAAGATTGCCGGTGAACTCATGCCGGCGGTTTTTCATGTGTCGGCGCGAACGGTAGCAAGCCAAGCCCTTTCGATTTTCGGCGACCATTCCGATGTTATGGCGACGCGCAGTACGGGTTTTGGATTGATTGCCAGTGGTTCAGTGCAGGAGGTGATGGATTTAGCCCTGATAACCCATCTGGCATCCCTGAAGGCGAGTATTCCTTTTGTGCACTTTTTTGATGGATTCCGCACGAGTCACGAAGTACAGAAGATAGAGGTCATTGATTATGATACTATCAAATCATTAGTAGATGAAGCCGACATAGATAAATTCCGCGCCCGCAGTCTTAATCCGGAGCATCCGCAATTACGCGGGACGGCGCAGAATCCCGATATTTTCTTCCAGGTAATTGAGGCTTCCAATAAATACTATGACGCTGTGCCGGGCATTGTAGAAGCCACGATGGAGCGGGTGGCGCCGGTCATTGGTCGTCGTTATCATCTGTTCGATTACCATGGTCATCCTGAAGCCGAGCGGGTCATTATTTTGATGGGTTCGGGTGCTGAAACAGCGCACGAGACGGTGGATTATTTGATTGCGCAAGGCGAGAAGGTTGGCGTGCTCAAAGTGCGTCTGTATCGACCTTTTTCAGCGGAACATTTCATGGCAGCATTGCCCAGGAGTGCCAGGCGGATTGCCGTTTTAGACCGCACCAAGGAATCGGGTGCTTTTGGGGAACCGCTCTACACGGATGTCTGCGCAGTTTTACATAATTACCGTGATGATCGCCTCGTTGTTGGTGGTCGTTATGGTGTTGGTCAGAAAGAATTCGATCCCTCGATGGTCAAGGCGGTCTTTGATAATTTAGCGCAGACGGAGCCTAAGAACCATTTTACAGTCGGAATCGAAGACAATGTCACCTTCCGCTCGCTGCCGATTACTACCAAGCTGGATACCGTACCAGCAGACACAGTGCAGAGCATTTTCTGGGGGTTTGGCTCAGACGGAACGGTTGGCGCCAACAAAGATGCTATCAAGATAATTGGTGATAACACTGACCTATATGCTCAGGGTTATTTTGCCTATGATTCCAAGAAGTCGGGTGGTTTGACGCTCAGTTACTTACGCTTTGGCAAGGAGTATATTCGTTCCACCTATCGCATCAATCATGCCGATTATATTGCTTGTCATAAGCAGAGTTATGTTTACAATTACGACCTGTTAGAAAACATTAAGCCGGGCGGTATTTTTGTTCTGAATACTCTCTGGAGTGATGAGGAACTAGAGGAGAAGCTGCCGGCGGCCCTGCGGCGCACAATTGCGCAAAAGAAATTGAAATTCTACACTATTGATGCAACCCGCATTGCCGGAGAGGTTGGTCTGGGTGGTAGAATTAACACGGTCATGCAGACGGTCTTTTTTGCCCTGTCGCGCGTTTTACCGTTTGAGGAAGCCATTGCGCACCTGAAGAATGCGATTAAAAAGACCTATGGTGCCAAGGGCGAAAAAATTGTGCAGATGAACTGGCAGGCGGTGGATGCCTCGGTCAATGCCATTCACGAAGTGCATTATCCGGCAAGTTGGGCCGAAGCCAAAGATACGGTTACAGAGGGTAAAGCTGTGCCTCAATATGTGACGGAAATCCTGCAGCCGATGAATGCCCAGCAGGGTGACAAATTGCCCGTTGGTGTTTTCACGCCGGGTGGCTTGTTCCCAACCGCTACCACCAAATATGAGAAGCGCGGTATCGCGATTGAAGTACCCGAATGGATAAAAGAAAATTGCATTCAGTGTAATCAATGTTCGTTTGTCTGTCCGCATGCTGTCATTCGCCCGGTATTGCTGACTCCGGAAGAGAAAGCCAAAGCACCGGCTGGTTTTGAAACTATCAAGGCAGTTGGTAAGGGTTTAGAGAATTATGAGTATCGCATTCAGGTGTCGGTTTTGGATTGCACCGGCTGCGGTAATTGTGTAGATGTCTGCCTTGGACGTAAGGACCAGAAGGCATTGGTCATGAAACCGTTTGAATCGCAATTAGACCAGCGCCAGAATTGGGAATTTTTCGAGACCATACCGGTTAAAGACAACCTCGTCCGAAAGGATTCAATCAAGGGCAGTCAGTTCCAGCAACCTTTATTTGAATTTTCCGGAGCCTGCGGCGGTTGTGGTGAAACGCCTTATATTAAAGTCATCACCCAATTATTTGGTGATCGCATGCTGGTTGCCAACGCTACCGGTTGTTCTTCGATATATGGCGGCAGTGCGCCAGTTTGTCCTTATTCCGTCAATGCCAAGGGGCATGGACCAGCCTGGGCAAATTCGCTATTTGAAGATAATGCCGAATTTGGCTTTGGCATGGCGCTGGCGATGATTCAACGCCGTGAAAAATTAGCCGAGGTTGTCCGCGAAGCACTCAAAACGGCTGATGGCGAACTCGCCGCTGCCTTGCAGAACTGGCTCGATAAAAAAGATGACGGTGAGGCTTCGAAGGAAGCCAGTCAGCAGCTGCAAGCCGCACTGGAGCCCGTTTACGCCAGCAATCCATTGCTGACTGAAATCTGGAAGAACCGCGATTTATTGGCGAAGAAGTCCATCTGGATAATCGGTGGCGATGGCTGGGCTTATGACATTGGTTACGGTGGACTCGACCATGTCATCGCCATGGGTTATGATGTCAATATTCTCGTGCTGGATACGGAAGTATATTCCAATACCGGGGGCCAATCATCTAAGGCGACGCCTTTTGGCTCGGTGGCGAAATTTGCCTACTCCGGGAAAAAGACCGCCAAGAAGGATTTGGGAATGATGGCAATTAATTACAAACATGCTTATGTGGCTTCAGTCGCCATGGGCGCTAATATGAATCAATTCCTCAAAGCCGCCATCGAAGCCGAGAAATATCCCGGTCCTTCCTTGATCATTGCCTATTCACCCTGCATTAATCATGGTATCTACAAAGGCATGCTCTCCCAGCAGGAATCTAAATTAGCGGTCGAATGTGGCTACTGGCCATTGTATCGGTATAATCCGGCGCTGGCAGCTGAGGGCAAGAATCCTTTCATCCTTGAGTCGAAAGAACCTAATGGCAAGCTGATGGAATTCATAGATGGCGAAGTGCGCTATGCCACTTTGAAAAAATCATTTCCGGGTGAAGCCCAGCGCCTGCGGGAAGCCCTCAATCAGTGGGTGATTGACCGCTACCGCCAGTATAAACGGATGGCAGAAGAGAGCTAAATTTAGACGAATTACTGGGACCGCGACCGTTATCCCGGTCGCAGAAACTAAATTCTTGATTGACTCAACCGCTCCAGACTGGGTTGAAGAGAGTGGGTGAGATGCACCGAACCCACTAGGGGACTCAATTTTAAAAAAGCGCGGGCATTTGCCTCACGCTTAGTTTATATCGAAAAGAATTTTTATAGTTTAATGAAACCAGGCGGGATTGGTGTAAACAATATGCCCTTTGCGTGTCAGGCCTTCTGCCCGCAAGTAGCCACGCTTTGGCATATCGCCCAGTGGTATAGTTTGGTAGGCATGGGTAAGTCCCGCAGGGAAGTTGAGATTCTTCAACAAGCGCTCTTTGTGTCGCTCAAGATCACCAATCAGAATCCGCAGGTTTTTCAGTTGTCCAAAATATTCGCTGGAATCGAAATGAAAACTTAATGACGCGGGCGAACCGGGTAGATCGTCACCAATATTTGCACTTTGCTGGGTATTAGCAATTTTTAGCAGTAGCGCGGGACCGTTGGAGACAATGACGGCTTTCGTTTTAAGAGATTGGATTATGGCGGCATGACTGTTAGAGTAAGCCGCTTGCACGCCAGTCATAAATTCACCGAAAATCTGGCTGTTCCTTTCGTGCAATTTAAAGAAAGGAATCTTGACCTGGCGGAAACGGTTGAAATTACCGTGAGCATCGTTACCGGCAAAGATGCGGTAGCGGTAACCCTGCAGCAACATTTTTTGCCACAGTTCTAATCCGCGTGCCACATCCGAAGATAATTTGCCGTTGATAATCTGATAGCCGGTGAGGTTGGTCGCGCGGTCAGCAAAATTCCAGGCAGCGCGCTGAGTAATAATCTGCTGCGACAGTGGCGGGATAGTGAAAGAGTGAGCGGCAAATGCCATGGCGTTGTCATCTAATTGCTCGAGCACGCGGTGATAATGTAATTCGGAAGCATAGCCCCATTTTCTCTCGAGACTGTCGCCGCCGCCCGGGAAATAGACCGGATGATTAATCAAGCCCAGATGCACATTTTTTCCCCGCCCGTTATCTACGGATACTTCTTCGCCGGGCAGCAGGCAGAAATCAGGATGATTGGTGTTGATAGTGGCAATTGCCGCTTGATAAGTGTGCCATTTGGCGAGAGTCGGGTCACTTTTTGTCCAGGAATCCGGTTTGTCATCTAAGTCGTAAGAATGTTCTAAGATAGCCGCGAACGAAAGCCCCATCGCTCGAGCCAGCGAAGGAATATACTCAGCGAGCAGACCAAATTCCACCTGATCTTCGGTCCATTGTGAGTGAGCATGCATCTCTCCCCAGATCAAGCTCCCGGCGTTGGGTAACGGTTCAGGATCAATGTACACCTTGAGAGGCGTGTGACTTAGTTGTGGATAATTGTCGTTATGAACGACACGCTCGTGATGACCGACCTTAACCCGGGCGCGGCAGTCTATCAAAATAGTCTGACCTTTGAGGTCGTGGACATCGAGCTGATATTCCCGGGCAAACCATTTCTGATTGATATGGCATTTTTCCTGAAAGGTGAATTCTCTGGGGAAATCCCCTTCGATTGTAGATAGCCGGAGGTACACTTCTTTGAGAGTGATTGGAAACCAATGCGCATCTTTAATGATTAAGAGCAGTGGTAGATAATCGGTCTGGACGCGGTAGGGAGCGTCGAAAATTATTTCAGGTTCCTTTTTGTAAAGCAACCCTTTTAGGATTGGTAAGCGGCAATGTATCTCGGCATAGAGCCAGATAAAAGCAAAAGAGCAGAAAAGAATTAGCACACTGCCACTTTCAGTTGCTGGATAAAAGAGAATCAGGTTCACGCTTAAAAATACGGTAGTTCGGACAATAATGCCAAAAGGAATTTCAAGTGCTGGGGTCATTAAAAAATTGCTGATAGTAGCGAGAGAGGTGATTAGTGCTGGCAGGTTTTATAGTTGGGGCTTAGACCAGCGCTGGCTTGGTCGTTGTCGTCTATCATAGTGAAAAACATTGAAAAAAATCCGAATTGACTTTAAATTCACTAGAGCTATGGTTTGATGAAATTAATTAGGAGTAGCAATTGGCAACGACTGCAGATATCAGAAATGGTTTAGTCATTAATTTCAATGGCGAGTTAGTGCGCATAATTGAATTTCAACACTTGAAGTATGGGCGCGGTGGAGCCCGCGTCTGGACGAAATTCAAAAAAATCAAGACAGGTCAGGTTATCGAGAACACCTTCCGGTCTGGTGAACGAATTGAAATTGTGCGCTTAGAAGCGCGCGAAATGCAATATCTCTATCGCGATGGCGATAATTTGGTCTTCATGAATACTGAGAATTTCGAGCAGATAGTCATTCCGGCAGATACTCTCGGTGATAATGTGCATTTTATCAAGGAGAATGAAACCGTCAAGGTAATGTTCCAGGATGAGACGCCGGTGGATGTCGAAATTCCGGTTTTTGTCAATTTGAAAATAGTAGAAACTGAACCAGGTATCAAGGGCGATACCGTCACTGGAGCTACCAAACCCGCCGTGCTGGAAACGGGCTTCACGTTGCAGGTGCCACTCTTTTTGAACGTCGGCGATGTTATTCGTGTCGATACTCGCACGGGGGAATATTGCGAACGAATCAAATAAGTTGCTGAGGGGGTAATGAGGTCAAAAGAAATTCTCGAGCTGGTCAAAATTCTCGAGTCACATGATATTGATGAAATTGAGGTCTCGCGCTGGGGACGCAAGATCCGCATTGCAAAGAATACTTATTTACGAGGGGAAAATGAGAATGTGCCAGCGACCAGCAATAAAAAAGCACGCCATTCTCAGATGGGGCAGCCCCTCGATAACATCACCTTTGAATCTAAAACGGCGGTAACCGAAGAAGTCAATCATAAAGGGGCCGAGGTCAAAGCCCCTATCGTCGGCACTTTTTATCGCGCCCCGGCGCCTGATGCCGAACCGTATGTAAAGGTCGGCGATATGGTCAAATTGGGGCAGCCGCTCTGTATCATTGAAGCCATGAAAATTATGAATGTGATTGAAGCAGAGGTGGCGGGGAAAGTGCTCCAAATCTTAGTAGAAAATGGTCAGCCTGTCGAATACAATCAAACACTTTTTATCATTGAAAAAACCTAATTGAATTTCTTAGGCGGATAAAATCTGTGATTAAAAAATTACTGATTGCAAATCGAGGAGAGATTGCTTTACGCATCATCCGCGCTTGCAAAGAGCTTGGTATTCCTACCGTGGCGGTTTACTCTACGGCTGATTCTCTTTCCCTGCATGTGCGTTTTGCGGACGAAGCCGTTTGCATCGGTCCACCTGAGTCTAAAAACAGTTACCTTAAGCCGGCGGCATTGATTAGCGCTGCCGAAGTGACTAATGCCGATGCCATTCACCCGGGTTATGGCTTTTTAGCTGAAAATGCCGATTTTGCCCAGATGTGCGAAGACAACGAAATTTTATTCATTGGACCTAGACCCAATGCCATTCGCACGATGGGTGATAAATCTACGGCGCGCCAGACCGTCAAAGCGGCTGGCGTACCTATTATTCCCGGCAGTACCGAAGAAGTCCATAGTATCGAAGATGTAAAAAAAATCGGTGAGAAAATTGGGTATCCGCTAATTCTCAAAGCGAGCGCCGGTGGCGGGGGCCGCGGCATGCGCATTGTTCGTCAGCTCGCCGAACTCGAAAATGCCTGGAGCACTGCCCGCGAAGAAGCCCTGAAAGCGTTCGGCAATCCCGCCCTCTATGTCGAGAAACTGCTCGACAGTGCCCGTCACATCGAAGTTCAAATAATGGGGGACAACTACGGTGAAGTAGTGCATTTAGGTGAACGGGAATGTTCGATTCAGCGCCGCCATCAAAAACTTATTGAGGAATCACCGTCGCCTGCTGTGAATGAGGAATTGCGCGAAAAGTTGGGCAAAACTGCCGTCAAAGCTGCCAAAGCCGTCAATTATTCCAGCGCCGGAACGATTGAATTCCTGTTGGATAGCAAAAACAACTTCTATTTTATGGAAATGAATACCCGCATTCAGGTCGAGCATCCCGTCACGGAAATGGTGACCGGCATTGATTTGATAAAAGAGCAGCTGCGCTTAGCCATGGGTTCTAAAATTCCGAAATGGATGAAAAAAATCAGCCTTCGCGGACACGCTATCGAATGCCGCATCAATGCTGAAGACCCTCGTCGCAGTTTCATGCCAACCCCGGGCAAAATTTTAGTTTTTCACGCTCCCGGTGGACCAGGGACGCGCATGGACACGCATGTCTATGCTGGCTATGAAATACCACCCTATTACGATTCTTTACTGGGAAAATTAATCACTCACGGCAAAGACCGCGAAGAAGCCATTGTCCGTATGTGCCGCGCTTTAGATGAAACTATCATCGAAGGAATTGCAACCACGATTCCCTTCCATAAAGCCATTTTGAATGACGAAAAATTTCGCAATGGTCAAATCCACATTAACTTCTTAAATTCTTTCGACTACAATACTATTTTAAAAACGGAGGAAAGGGTATGAATATCCCGGCGAATTTGAAGTACACAAATGATCACGAATGGGCGCTGATTACCGATGATGTTGCTTTGGTAGGTATCACAGAATATGCACAGAGTCAATTAGGCGATATCGTCTATGTTGAATTGCCACAGGTAGGCGCCATTGTCCAGCAGGGCGCCGCCATCGGTACGATCGAAGCCGTCAAGACGGTGGCAGATGTCTATTCGCCTGTTTCAGGAGAAATTATTGCAGTCAATGCTGCCCTTAAAGATGCTTCTGAATTGATTAATAAAGACCCTTACGGTGAAGGTTGGATTGCCAAGATAAAAATTACCAATCAGGACGAAATTGACAACCTACTCAGCCCCGCAGATTATCAAAAATTGATTGGATAAACTATGCATTATATTCCCAATAATGCCGCTGCGGAAGCAGAGATGCTCGCTGCCTTAGGTGTGCAACACTTCGAGGATTTGCTCACCAATATTCCGGCAAAAATTCTGCAACAATGCCAGATAAACTTGCCAGCAGCTCTTTCGGAGAGTGAATTGGCTAAAATGGTTACCGCTGTTGCCAGCCGCAATCAGGATAGCGAATCCAAAATTTCCTTCATGGGGGGTGGTGTTTACGACCATTTCATTCCCGCCGTTGTTGATTTTTTAATTAGTCGCTCGGAATTTTATACTGCCTACACGCCTTATCAGCCGGAAGTCAGCCAGGGTACCTTGCAAGCTATCTACGAATATCAATCTTTAATCTGTCAATTGACAGATATGGAGGTTGCCAACGCCTCGTTATATGATGGCGCCACGGCCCTCGCTGAAGCAGCCATGATGGCGGGCAATTTGACCAATCGCAAGCTTTTTCTGGTTTCTCCTCTTATTAGTCCTGCCGCACTCTCTGTTTTACAAACTTACTGCGCTGCGCGTGATTATCAGATAAAGTTTCTACCAGAAAAAGATGGAACCACCTTCTGGCAATCTTTATCCCGTCCCGCCCCGTACCAGCAGGGACAAGGACTCTCGGCTCTGTCGGAGCAAGATGAACTCAATGAACAGATCGCTGCGGTCATAGTCCAGTCACTTAACTTTTTAGGTTATATTGAGAATTTAGAAGGTTTGGCAGATATTGTTCATCAGCATAAAGCTTTACTGGTTATCTCTGTCGATCCTTTGTCTTTAGCTATTCTCAAGACTCCCGGTGAACTCGGTGCTGATATTGCCGTAGCAGAAGGGCAATCCCTGGGCATTCACCAATCTTTTGGTGGTCCGTTCTTAGGAATATTGGCTACCAGACGCGCTTATATTCGCAGCTTACCGGGACGCTTAGTCGGAGAGACTGTCGATGTTGATGGACGACGCGGGTATGTCCTGGTGCTGCAGACGCGCGAACAGCATATTCGGCGAGAAAAAGCCACCTCTAATATTTGCACCAACGAAGGCTTAATGGCATTAGCCGCGACTATCTATCTTTCGCTAATGGGAAAAAACGGCTTAAAACGTGCCGCAGAGCTGTGCTTGAATAATAGTCACTATCTGGCGGAAAAAATAGCTGCTTTACCCGGTTATGCCGTGCCGAATCAGGCGCCTTTTTTCAAGGAGTTTGTAGTTATAACGCCCCAGCCGGCTGAGCGCATCGTCTCCGCCGCAACCGAAGCCGGATTCTTGGCAGGAATCGATCTTGGGCAATATCGTAAGGAATGGCAGAATCATCTGCTTATTGCTGTAACAGAGCGTCGTACTTTAGCAGAAATGGATGATTTTGTCAAATTTTTAGGTAAATTTTGATTATGGGGGTTTATACTAAATTACTAGAGCAGGCTCAGCAACAAGGTGGGGGCTTTTGGGTGCTGATTGACCCCGATACCCGACGCAATGCTGACTTAGCGACTTTTGTCAAGGAAATTTGCAGTCGCGGCGTTGACGCAATTTTAGTAGGTGGTAGCCTTATCATTAATGCCGATTTTCAATCAGCCCTGCAGACTGTAAAAGCCAACAGCAATGTCCCCGTGATAATCTTTCCGGGTTCGGTGGCGCAAGTAGCTACAAAAGCCGATGCGGTTCTTTACATTTCGCTTATTAGTGGGCGTAATCCGAACTATCTCTTTGGTGAACATGTGATTGCGGCGCCGATTATTCGTCAGTTGGGCATCGAGCCTATCGCAACGGGTTATATGCTTTTTGAGTCCGGGAAGACCACCACGGCGGAATTCATGAGTAATA
Source organism: Fidelibacterota bacterium UBA2242 (assembly GCA_002347855.1). Classification (GTDB taxonomy): domain Bacteria; phylum Fidelibacterota; class UBA2242; order UBA2242; family UBA2242; genus UBA2242. Next base: position 54,372 of record DDYE01000002.1, on the reverse strand, counting down.
CGCGTCCCTTGCCGGTTAACAAGCCCGAAATTGCCATGGCGCATGCTCTTGCTGCCCAATACATGGGGATGAGTACAGTATATCTTGAAGCGGGCAGTGGCGCCGACCATCCGGTACCAAACGAAATTGTCCGTGCTGTCAGTAGTTATGTCTCGATTCCCTTGATAACAGGTGGTGGTATTCGGACACCTGAAGAGGCGCGTGCTAAAATTGAAGCCGGGACGACTTTTGTGGTTACAGGTAATATTTTTGATGATGACCGCAAAATTGAATTGATTGGTGAATTTGCCCGCGCCATCCATGTCCGTAAACATTATTAATCATATTTCCTGGTAGGTTTGAAAGACAAGATAATCTCACAGTTAAACGAAAGCGCTGCCGTCAAGCAACGCCTGAGTACCGTCAATGCCGAGCAGATTGAAGCGGCGGCAATGATGATGATTACCAGCTTAAAGCAGGGCGGTAAAATCCTATTGTGTGGCAATGGTGGCAGCGCCGCTGACGCCCAGCATCTCGCAGCGGAATTAATCTCGCGGTTAAAATTGGAGCGGGCAGCTATCCCAGCCCTGGCGCTCAATGTCAACACTTCAGTATTGACCGCCATTAGTAATGATTACCAATTCGAGCTCGTATTTGTGCGTCAAATCGAGGCATTTGGTAAAGCTGGTGATGTGCTAATCGCTATCAGTACCAGCGGCAACTCACCGAATATCATCAAAGCGGTTGAATATGCCCACATGGCAGGGTTAAAATCGATTGGTTTGATAGGTGGCAATGGCGGGCGTCTTGCTCAGAAAGCCGATTTACCGATCATTGTGCCCTCGGATAATGTCCAACGCATTCAGGAAGCCCATATCACTATCGGTCATATACTCTGTGAATTAGTCGAGGATGCCCTTTTTGGTCGCGGCTGAGCCTCGTCCCTGATTGATGCAAAACCTTATACAAGATTTTATCAACTACCTGAAAATAGAACGCAATCTGTCACCCAATACAGTTGCAGCTTACCGTACCGATTTAGAACGTTATTGCCAGTTTCTGGAATCTAAGGGGTTGAACGATATTCGAGCCGTTCGCTTCGATACCATTCAGGAGTATGTTAATTTATTGGCAGAACTGGGATTAGCGGCCGCCAGCATGGCGCGTAATTTTAGTACCCTTCGCTCATTTCACAAGTTTCTATTTGGTGAAAACATAACTTCCAGTGATCCTACCGAGCTCTTGCAGAGTCCGCGCCTGCCGCGTCGCCTGCCACATGTGCTTGAACTTTATGAAATAGAGCAAATTTTGAATGTAATCGACATTACCACCGAAAAAGGGTTGCGGGATAGGGCAATTATCGAAACTCTTTATTCCACCGGTTTGCGCGTCTCAGAGTTGATTTCTCTGCGCATGGCAGATGTTTATCTGCATCAGGGAGTGCTGCGGGTGCTGGGCAAAGGCTCCAAAGAGCGCGTGGTACCTTTTGGTAATCGGGCGGCGCAGGCTATTAAACAGTATATCACTGCGGTGCGTTCACTCCTCGTGCGTTATCAGAAGAGCCGCGACCATCTTTTTCTCAATCTGCGTGGTGCTCCAATTAGCCGTATGGGAGTCTGGAAAATAATTCAGGAGTATGTCCGCCTGGCTGATATTCGCAAACCAGTTAGTCCCCATGTTTTCCGCCATTCATTTGCGACACATTTGTTAGAAGGTGGCGCCAATCTGCGGGCAGTTCAGGAAATGTTGGGTCATGCCGATATAGCCACGACCCAAATTTATACGCATTTAGACCGCGAGTTCCTGATTGAACAACATCGTACTTTTCATCCGAGGTATTAATGGATTTAATTACTCTGGTTTTGTTGATTCCGCCAATTTTATTAGCCCTCACTTTTCATGAATATATGCATGGATGGGTTGCCTACCGTTTAGGAGATCCGACTGCCTATTATGCCGGTCGGCTTACCATGAATCCTCTGGCGCACCTCGACCCTATTGGTACGCTGATGCTCTTTTTAGTGCGTTTTGGTTGGGCGCGGCCGGTGCCGGTTGACCCGTCATATTTTCGCAATCCCAAGCGTGATATGTTGCTGGTGGCTGTAGTCGGTCCCGGGGCAAATATGGTGCTGGCATTGGTCAGCGGGCTATTGATTCGTGCTATGCGACTGGGTTACTTTAATTTTGTCCCGTTGAATCTCTGGAATCCACTTTATACTATGGCAATACTCAGCCTGCAAATCAATCTGGCGTTGGCTGTTTTCAATCTTTTGCCGATTGCCCCTCTCGACGGCTCCAAGATTCTCTACGGGCTTTTACCGTCTCGTTACGCCGCCACTGCTATCTGGCTCGAACGCTTTGGCGGTTACATTTTGATGGGAATTATTCTTTTGGGATTGGTGACCAATATTCATCTCTTAGGATTTTTTATTAATCCCTTCGTGCGATTTTTTAGTAAAATCATGGGAGGTTTCTAATGACGCGTTGGCAAAGGCGTGATTTTGGCTTGTCTGACCGTCTCGCGGAGCAGCGCGGCGGACGAATTCATTTTCGACGTCCCCGCCAAAAACCCAATCGCTTTATCCGTCCTTTGTGGTGGTTGATTGTTCTACTAATCATCATCTGGATGTTGTATTTTTACTTGAAAAAATTTGGTATGTGAGATTTGCTAAAGTCGAGGAATCTTATGCTGGACATCATCGAATGTGTGCCCAATTTTAGTGAAGGAAGAGATTTACAGGTTATTAATCAAATTGCGGCTGCCATTCAAGCAGTCGAAGGTGTTAAACTGCTTTCCGTCGAGCCCGGTGCCGCCACTAATCGCACGGTCATGACTTTTATCGGCAACAAAGAAGCAGTCATAGCGGCAGCATATGCGGGAATCGCCAAAGCCGCTGAACTGATTGATATGCGCAAGCATCACGGCGAGCATCCCCGTATCGGCGCCACTGATGTCTGTCCTCTAGTACCGGTGCGCGGCGTCGGTGAAGAGGAATGCATCGCTTTATCGCATGCGCTGGCGCGTCGCGTCGGTGAGGAACTCGCTATTCCGGTTTATCTCTATGAAAAGTCAGCCCAGAAGCCTGAACGGAAAAACCTGGCGGATATTCGGGCGGGTGAATATGAAGGACTGGAAGCTAAGCTCAAAGACCCGGCGTGGCAGCCCGACTATGGTCCGGCAACTTTTAATCCTAAAGCCGGGGCGACGGTCATAGGTGTGCGTGATTTCTTGATTGCCTATAATGTCAATCTGAATACGCGTGACCGTAAAATAGCCAACGAAATCGCTTTGACTATTCGTGAAAAAGGGCGCGCCCGGCGAGATGAGAATGGTGCTATCATCCGCGACGCTCACGGCGAACCCATCTACGAACCGGGAATTTTCAAAGCTACCAGAGCGGTCGGTTGGTACATCGACGAATACAAAATGGCGCAGGTTTCAATTAATCTCACTAACTACAAAATTACCCCGCCCCATGAGGTTTTTGAGGAAATATGTCGGCTGGTGACAGAGCACGGCTTGCGGGTAACAGGTTCGGAAATTGTGGGGCTGGTTCCTCTGGAAGCCATGCTAATGGCAGGACGTCATTATCTGCAGCGTCAGGGAAAATCTACCGGCGTTCCCGAAAAGGAATTAGTGCGCGTTGCTATTCAATCGCTTGGGTTGAACGAAATTGCACCCTTTGATCCAGCTAAGAAAATCGTCGAATATCAAATTCAGGAGTTCGATAAACCGCTGGTTGATATGAGCGTGCATGACTTTGTTGATGAACTTTCGACCGATTCGCCAGCGCCGGGTGGTGGTAGTGTTGCAGCCCTCTGTGGCGCCTTAGCAGCCGCTCTGACCGCTATGGTCGCCAATTTAACGCATGGTAAAAAAGGGTATGAGCGTTATTATCAGCGCATGGATAGCATCGCCAGAGATGCCCAGGATCTCAAGGATCAATTGCTGCGCGCCATTGACCGTGACACGGCGGCTTTTAATGCGGTGATGGCGTGTTACCGACTACCGAAAAAAACGCCTGAGGAATTAGCATACCGCACAGAAGCCTTGCAAAAGGCGACTTACCAGGCAACTATTGTGCCCCTCGAGGTTATGCGTCTCGTCAACAAAATCCTTGATTTGACGGAAGCCGTTGCTAAACATGGTAATGTCAATTCCATTAGTGATGCAGGCGTGGCAGCCCTGACCGCCGAAGCTGCTATGAAGGGAGCTTACCTTAATGTCCTGATTAATTTGCGCAGCCTGAAAGGTGAAGTCGCTGCTACTGAAATCAAGCAGGAGGCAGAACGCATCAGTAGCATGCTGACACGCCAGGTACGCCGTATTTTACGCCTGATTGACCGTAAAATTGCTCAATTATAAAATAGAAGCGAGAATTACTGACGAGCTGACATGGCGAAGATAAGAATTTTACCCGAACATCTGACCAATAAAATTGCGGCTGGTGAAGTAGTGCAGCGCCCAGCTTCCCTTGTCAAAGAGCTGGTTGAGAACAGCCTTGATGCCGGCGCCACTGATATCGTCGTGGTGATAAAAAATGGCGGGAAGAGTCTTTGCGAAGTCAGCGATAACGGCGAGGGGATGAGCAAGGATGATTTGCTGTTAGCCTTTGAACGCTATGCTACCAGTAAAATCGCTACCGTAGAAGATTTAATCAATATCCGCACACTCGGATTTCGGGGAGAAGCCTTAGCCAGCATTGCCGCGGTGGCAATGGTCACAGCCCATTCGACTCTGCGCGGTGCCGATACCGGCTATCAGCTCCACATCGAGGGTGGCACATTCCGTGAAATTAAGCCCTGTCCGCCGCAGGAAGGCACATTGATTGCGGTGCGCAACCTTTTTTATAATATACCGGCACGACGCAAGTTTCTCAAAAGTGCCGAGGTTGAGTATCGGCATATCGTCGAAATAATTCAAAAATTTGCGCTTGCTCATAATCAAGTCAGTTTCAAACTAATCCACAACGACCGCGAAATCTATAATCTGCGTGCCGAAAGCCAGACCGATCGCATAGCTAACCTCTTTAATGATGAGTATGCGGCAAATCTGGTACCCATAGAATGGCAAGCCGGTGAATTAAAGGTGACTGGCTATCTCGGCAATCTCAATTTAGTGCGGGCTCGCGGTGGTGAGCAATTTCTGTTTGTCAACCAGCGCTTTGTCACTGACCGGCTTATGAATCATGCCATTATCACCGGCTACGGCAGCCTGTTGTCGCGCAATGAATACCCCTTTTATTGTCTTAACCTCGCGTTACCGCCGGATGCCGTTGATGTTAATGTACATCCTACCAAAATGGAAGTAAAATTTCGCAATCAAGATGAGGTTTATCAATTTCTGCATCAGGGTGTTACGCGAGCCTTGCAAGCAAGCGACCACGTCATGCCCAATTTAGGGCGCTTTGCTCCTGCTCATTATTACTCGCCACCCGACCTGCCTAAGGGTAGAACGACTGCCTGGCCTTCCGAGAGCAGTTCAGGTGTAAAAAAGCCACCTGCGGTACAGACCGATGCACTACCAGCTGGCAACCAAAGCAGCTTGAGCTTCGCGCCACCTGTCGAGAAGGAAAAGTGGCAAGAAAGAGCACGGCGCTTTGCGGAACAGACCAAAACAATTACTGATTCCGACGATTTTCAACCTGTCATTCGCGTTTTCCAGGTGCACAACAAATATATTGTGAGCCAGGTTAAGTCCGGGTTGGTGATCATTGACCAGCATGTAGCACATGAACGGATTCTGTTTGAGGAAGCCCTGGAAGCTATGAGTCAGGGCAACTGGCGTGCGCAGCAGTTACTTTTTCCAGTTGTGCTGGAAATGACACCAACTGATTTCTCGACGTTGCTACAGATTTTACCCTTTTTAGAAAAACTTGGTTTTCGACTGAAAGAATTTGGCAAGAATACTGTGCTGGTCGAAGCGGTACCGGCGGGTATCCGTTGGGGCAACGAACAATCTATTCTCAAAGAAATCCTGGATCATTATCAAGAATACGGTACTAAGGATACCAGTATCCAGGAAAGAGTCGCGGCGGCATACGCCTGTAAAGCTGCCGTCAAATCGGGTGATGCCCTCCAACCCGAAGAAATGCAGAACTTGGTTGACCATCTTTTTGCCACAAAAAATCCTTACTTTTGTCCTCACGGCAGACCTATTATCGTCAATCTCAGCTTGAAGGAACTGGATAAACGCTTTGAACGAGCTTAGCGGCGTCCTTTCTTGGATTGTTATAGAATGCTATGAAAAATGACCAGGAATCACCGGTAATTTTTATCCTTGGCCCAACTGCTGTAGGGAAGACCGCCACAGCAATTGAATTAGCCAGGTTGACCAATGGCGAAATAATTTCGATTGATTCGCGGCAAATTTATCGCGGGCTGGACATTGGCACTGCCAAGCCCACTCTCTTCCAGCAGCAGGAAATTCCCCATCATTTGATTGATATTCTCGATCTGAATACGCCTATCAGTGCCGGTGCCTATCGTCAAAAAGCACTTGCGATTGTCAAGGAGATTCAAGACCGGCAGCATCAACCAATTTTTGTGGGTGGTTCAGGATTATATGTAAATGCTGTGGTACGCGGCATTTTTGATAGCCAGACCATTGACCCCGCCATCAGACAGGCGGTCAGAGCCAAATTACGCCAGCTGGGAGTCACCGCCCTTTATAATCGCTTGCTGGAAATCGATCCAGACACGGCAATTAAAATTCATATCAATGATGCCAAGCGCATAACGCGGGCACTGGAAATATATTTAGCGACGGGAGAGCCACCCAGCCTACATTATGCCCGGCAGGAACGCGGTGCTCCTTTCCCCTACCGCATTTTTATTCTGACTGCTGAACGACAACAGCTTTATGCCCGCATTAATCAGCGCGTAGATGAAATGCTGGCAGCCGGACTGGTTACTGAAGTGGTCAATTTGATAAAAGCCGGCTATCGTGAGCGACTTGAGCAGCTTCAGACTCTCGGTTATCAGGAGGTGCTTGCCTACCTCGATGGTGGTTGTTCCTTTGAAGAAATGTGTGCCAGAATCCAGCAAAATACCCGTCGCTATGCCAAACGGCAACTGACCTGGTTTCGCAATCAATACCCCGAAGCCATCTGGATTGATGTCACCGACTTGACGACTATAGCCGCAATTGTGGCGAAAATCCGAGAATATCTGGTGCCCAATGACACGAACTTAAGATAATTACATCGCAGAATGCTGTTTAATTCACTCCATTTTTTAATATTTTTTCCACTGGTTGTCTGTGTTTATTTTGCCTTGTTGGAGCGCCATCGCTGACTATTTTTATTAGCTGCCAGTCACTATTTCTATGCCTGCTGGAAAACCGAATACCTGATTCTAATCGTAATTTCCACCCTGATAGATTATTTCGCCGGCATTCGGATGGGGAAGACGCCGCTGAAACGTCTGCGGCGACGCTATTTACTGCTCAGTCTTTTTGCCAATTTTGGTCTATTGTTCACCTTCAAATATTTCATTTTTTCAATGCTATTCTCGGTCATATTTTCCATTTATTCAATATTTTTTACCATGTCCCATCATTAAAAGTGCTCTTACCGGTCGGGATTAGCTTTTATAATTTTCAAACTCTTAGTTAGACTATCGATGTTTATCGGGGTGAGCGGGAGCCGGAAACTCATCTCGGTATTTTTGCTTTGTATGTCTCTTTTTTCCCCACAATTAGTGGTTGGTCCGATTGAACGCTCGACGCGCCTTTTGCCGCAATTTTATGAGTAACACAAATTTGATTATCGTCGGGTGAAAGACGGATTAATTCTTATGGCTTGGGGCTTTTATAAAAAGGTTGTTGTGGCGGATTGGCTGGCAATTTTCGTCAATCAAGTCTATAATCATCCGAGCAGTTATCCCGGGCTGCCATCGCTTTTGGCGACCTATTTTTTTGCTTTTCAGATTTACTGTGATTTTTCGGGCTATTCCGATTTCGCCATTGGCGCGGCACAGGTGATGGGCTATCGCCTGATGCTGAATTTTAATCATCCTTATTTTGCGAAATCAATCGGCGAATTTTGGAAACGCTGGCACATTTCGCTCAGCACCTGGTTCCGCGACTATCTGTATATTCCGCTGGGCGGCAATCGAGTGTCGCGCTGGCGTTGGCGGCTGAATATTTTTCTAACTTTTCTGATTAGTGGACTCTGGCATGGCGCGAACTGGACATTCATTGTCTGGGGTGCTCTTCATAGTGCTTATATGCTCATTTCGGACTGGCTGAAGACTGTCCGCGCCAAAGTGCAGGCGTTAGTCGGTCTAAACCGTTTTCCCAGATTATTGAGGTTCATTCAGGTTGTGATAACTTTTCACCTGGTTCTGTATTCCTGGATTTTCTTTCGCGCACAAAGTTTGTCAGATGCCTTTATGATAATTGGCAATCTTTTTACCCACTTTGACGTCAATGCCCTTTTTGCGATTAGCGGGTTCGGTCGGCAACGGTTTGAATTTGCATTAATGTCAATTCTAATATTAGTGGGAGTAGAATTAATTCAGCGCCGGGTAGATATACGCGAGTGGCTGAATGCGCGTCCGGCAGCAGTGCGCTGCGCGGTCTATTACGGCTTGGTGATGATTATTCTGCTGTTCGGCGCTTACGATAATGCGCGGGCATTTATCTATTTTCATTTCTAAGTATGGTCGGTCGTTTAATTATAAAAGCATTGTTTGTGCTTATTCTCATCGGTGCTTCTATAGTTTTGTTCTTTTACTGCCGGTTAATCGCCCGGATCACTATCTTTTAGCGTCGCTTTACAAAGAAGAGCTGCTCCAGAATACCTCTTCGCCGAAAATTATCATCATCGGCGGCTCCAATACGGTTTTTAATGTGGATTGCCGGGAAATTAGCAGGGCAATCGGTTTGCCGGTGGTGAATATGGGACTACATGCTGGCCTGGGCTTGCATTTTATGTTGAACGAAGTCGAGCCGTATCTTCAAGCAGGGGACATAGTGCTGATTATTCCGGAATATGACCAGTTCTTTAATGGAATGTTTGATGGCAGCCGCATCACTTTGCGCCTCGTGACACTTAATCCGTCAACACTCAGATACATTCGGACTGGGCGCCAGTTATTGGCATTACCGAAAGGCGTCGGTCTGGAAACCCGCAGCAAACTTGTTTATTTGCCGGGACAGAGCGCTGATGAAAATACTTATTCCAGACATGTTTTGGATGAGTTCGGTGATTTGAAGGAAGGAGTCATTGATTCCGTATCAAGGATTGACCTCCAGGCAGAAGATTATGTGATTAAGGCCGTTGAGGCGTTTGATCCTGTCTGTATCCGTGACTTGAACCGCTTTCATGCTAGTCGGAAAAGATCGGTGCCAGGGTTTATCTCACCTTTCCACCTGTTCCTCAGGAAAAATATCTCGATAACTCCCGGAACCTTGCGGACTTATGCGATTATATCGATGAAAATTCTAAGATCCCGCTTTTGCTAAAGCCAGGCGAAATTAAAATCCCGGCTAGTGACTTTTATGATACCTTTTACCATTTTAATTCCATCGGGAAAAAGAAATACACCGCAGCCCTGATTGGACGTCTTAAAACGGTCTGGTGATTAGCATTTAGAATTATCTTTAAAATATTTGCCAGATGCTTTATTCCAGCGACTTCGTCAGCGTGGGCTATTTTACTATTTCCATTTTGCGGGTTTGGGAAAGCGTTGGCGTTAAAAGTCGGTAGAAATAGATACCACTTGGGAAGTTTGAGCCCATGAAAGAGATCGAATGCCTGCCAGTGGTGAGCATATTTTCGACGAGGGTAGCGACTTCTTCGCCGCGCACGTTGAAAACCTTCAGGCTGGTAAAAGTTGGGCTGGGCAACTGAAAGGTTATGGTTGTCTCAGAATTGAAGGGATTGGGGTAATTCTGGGCGAGGTAGAAGTTAGGTGGCTGTGGTGGCTCGTTTTCAGTGGCTGCTGGTTGATTGAAAAATTTTAGAATGCGGGCAAAGATTTTAGCACGATTGGAATCGGGATAAAAGGTTTCGAGTGGTACTCCTAAGTTGACCACTTTCCCTGGTTTAGTGCCTTCGGGAAACATTCCTGCAAAGCTGACAGCGGCAAAGTTATTGGTCAATCCGCCATATTTTAAGCAGTTAAGTCCGCCGTTAACTCCCACGATTACATCGGGATACAGGACATTATAGCTGCCGTGGGTGCCATTATCGAAGTAAAGATTGCCCAGCCCGTCAAAAATGCCATCAGTCACCGGCACAGTGCGGTAATAGAGACCAACACTATTGTTAGGCGAATCCATGACGTACTGAGCTTTCAGAAATTGCTGGTAAAATTGTTTGTCAGCAGTTGTTCCTTTATAGTCCAGGTCCCAGGCGATTTCCGAGCCGGAGACCAGCAGACATTTGCCATTTTTTAAAAAGGTTTTGATTAGCTCTTGCTCGCTAGAACTGAAAGTTTCATCAACGGTACTTTCTTCGCCGAGAATATAATCCACTATCTGGTAGGTATCAAGGCTGACCAGGTTATCCAGCACAGCATCGTTGGTCGCTGAATTGAAAGAATAACCATTTGTAAGTATTGGCTGAGCATGTTGCCGAATGAAATTGCGGGTGTTACTGGTTGTTGCCCGGTCGAAGCCGTTAACAATCAGGATTTCTGGGGAGTCAGTCTTAGGTGTTGCTGCCAGGACTTCGGAATAATCGGAAAACAAATTCCCCTGCATAGCATGGAGACGGACATAGCAAATTTGACCTGCTGGCAGGTTGGAAATCACAGCCTGGGAATTTTCAACTACGACAGAGTCGAGGAAATTAAGTCTATCACTACCATAATAGACGACATAAGTTGTATTTTCAGCCGGTTTTACCTTAACCAGAAGGCTCTGAGCGTCGCGGCTGAAGACGCCAAAAGATTTGGGCGTGGGTGCTTTTGCGACGCTGTAACCATAGCGGGCGATTGGGATTGCGCCCTCGTCACTCAGCAAAACGTTAAGAGTCGCATCTTTCAAGACTGCAGCGACGGTGGTAGGCTGACCATTGATAGTTATGGCATTTTGCACCAGCCGGATGCCGTGGCTATAATCGGCGTAAGTCTCCTCGTGTCCATTGTAAACTGGCTGAATGGGAACACCATTAAGTTGATGCCAGCCATAAATCACCACCGGTTTGGGGACATTGGGCTTGAGATTATTATAGATTTTATTGGAAATGATGACATCTTTTTTCGTACCACCGACCAATTCACCCAGCGGATGCTGTGTGAGAAGGGGTTGGCGTAGGCTCCAGACGGAATCATTGTGTTGAGCGAAGACGGGCACGGTTATCATGGCAGCGCTTGGGGCAATGGGTTGCGGACGTAGCTTGACTGTCGCCGCGCAGTAAATGTCGTCAACCATTTTCTTGGTTGGCAAAGAGCAGCCCAGACTGTCCGCCAGTTTTTGGGCTAAGAGAGGAGTCATGGGTGTTAAAAAATAATCATCGTCGGTTCCTACAGCTAAATAGTCAGGAGTAACATAATAGCGCACCGTGTCCTGTTTGCCGCCAATAAACGCAGTAGCTTCCACCGCGACCAGCTGTCTTAAAAAATCGGGGACATTGCCACGCATGATTTGAGAAAAAATCTGATTTTCGCGTTCCTCACGACTCAGGTTGGTAATCAAATTGATAAATGCGCGTCCCCTGGGAGCGTCATCTGGGCGCGGTGGGAGCGGGAGTGATTGAGCGCAGAGGACAACGAGGTATGACAGTAGCCAGATGCTGAGAATTAATTTTTTCATCGCCAAAAAACCTCTAATGCTTGTGGGAGACATTCGACTTCCAGCGGGGTCGAGCCCAGCAATTCACCATCAGGTGTTAAAATTTTCGGCTTGGCGGTTTCAATGCGAATGTGTTTGACCTGGAATTGCTCAACTTCCGGCATGGTAGTATGCTCACCGGTGAAGATTTTAGGAAAACACTGTAAAAGTCGTCGCCGCGACAATTTACGCACGAGGGTCACATCTAATAAGCCATCATCAATCTGCGCATGCGGCGCCATCAGGAAGTTCGATGTCCAGCGCGAATTAGAAATCTCCACAAATATATTTTCGCGTTGCAGGACGACACCATCTAACTCAATTGTCAGAGAATAGGCGCGTAGAAACACAGTGCGCCATATTACGCCCAGCGTGTAAGATAGATTACCAATGAATTTCAGCTTTTGAGCGGTAGTGCCCACATCAGCCACAAAACCTAGCCCCAGAATATTCAGGTAATAGAAAGTCTGTCCCTGAGTGACAAAGCGCCCCACATCTACTCTGCGGGGTTTGTTCTGGCAGATGATTTCAACCGCTTCGCGCCAATCCTTGACTTCCGGCTCCATATCACGAATAAAGGCGTTGCCGGTACCCACCGGTAGAATACCCAATGGAATAGTTCTGGTGGAATTATTCCAGAAGTAGCCGTTAAGGACTTCGAAAAGAGTGCCATCACCGCCACCGGCAACCACGCCATCATAATTTTCAAAATTCAGCGCTGCTGTTAATTCGACGGCGTGTCCGCGCTGAGCTGTCTGGAATGTGTGCAATTCAATGCCGCGTTCCTTGAACAATTCCGTTACCGACGGTAACCATTTTGCCGCTCGCCCATGAGCAGCGACAGGATTATAGATTAAAGCTAATTTCATGCAAAAACTCTCTCTTTTATTTTTATTATCTGCCCCAAAATTTTAATTCAAATTACCAGCCGTAAAAAGCGCGGAAGCAGGCGATAATGACAGGGTGGATAGCCAATAATTTCACCATCCGCTTCTACACAGACCGGCTTGTTATTGACACTGAAATAGAATTCTGTGGTCTGATGATAAGCCGCCTCGGGTTTATTTAAAATTGTGCCGTCGTACAAAGCTGGCAGGAGAAAAAGAGTGCGCCACCGGCTGCAACCATGAATCAAAGCAATATGCAATAAACCATCATCCGCGCGAGAAGCGACCCCATAATTCATTCCACCACCGAAATAAGCCGATTTAAAAATGGTGACATTTTTTAGTTCGGTCTGAAACGCTGCCTGCGGTGGCAACTGCAAGGTACACTGCATGTTACCGAAGGTTGCGATATTTTTTAAACCAGCGTAAAGGGCAGCGGCATCAATATTGCGTCGCTTGAGCCAGCCCTGCAGCGGAGTGTTTTTATTGAACAGCTCTATAGAGCGACTGATTATTCCGACACTGGAATTGACTAAGAAATAGCGCGTGACAGGTTTACCCCGAGTATCTTGACAATCAAGACGAACCACATCTACTAAATGACTTGCAGTAGCGGTCAGCCGATCGAGAGGTGGCAGAACTTGCAGAAACATCTTGACGACATCACAACTGCTGCCCGCACCAATGAAAACCACTTCGGTGTTGGGATTGATTAACCTGTCCTTTTCAATGATACCATTCAAGACTTCATTCAGCGTACCGTCGCCACCAAAGACAGTTATGCGGTGAGATTGGCTGCTGAGCAGCTGCCGCGCTAATAAGATTGCATGACCGGCATATTCCGTGAAATGAGCCTTGAAATTGATTCCGACGCGGCGCGCCGTTACTTCAAAAACTTCCCACCGTTGCGCCGCCTTGCCGCCGCAAGCCTGAAGGTTAACTATTATATCCAGCATCGTGTTTTTTCCTCATCAATGTAAACACAAATCTTCCCAGACTGGCTTGGTACGCAAACTATTTATCATCTGCAGATTATCGGAGGTGAGTTCGCGGCAGGTGATATAGTAATTGAGCCGCATTTTGAAGCGCAGTAAGCCCTGCAATATGGTAGCCGGAAAAACGCCCGCCGGTACCCCAAGTCGAAGCATTTGATAATTATGGCGGAATTGTCGCACCAGGTGACGTACCAGAGCCTGGGCTGCTGCTTCCTGCTCAGGTTGATAAACTAAATATCGTAGATTTAATTCTCGCAGTGGCTGACCTGCCTTCGGCAGAACCTGCCAAGGGCTGAGCAATTTTGCGACTAAGCGAAAGCTGCCACCATAATGCTCAACTATTGTCTGCTTGAAGGCTTGCTGATCCCAGATGCTAACTGCGGCGACCACCTGCGTGCCTTTGAGTGCTACATAAAAATTTTGCAAAGAAAATGATGGCTCCTGCATGAGCATCTGCCAGGTTTTTTCCAGTGAAGCCGGGCGTAATTCATAATTCAAGTGAAAATTGCGCCATAAGTCGAATAAGGCGAATTCATCAGCAGGTTGTGCTGCTCGAATTTGAAAATCCGAATTTATCGACGGCTTGAGCAATGGAAGCAAGTAGGTTAATTCAAACTGGCTGATACGATAAAAACGGGGAATCCCGGCGCGCCCACTTAATAGAGCTTCCATGGCGGCATTGCCTTCCATGACTAAAAGTACACCGTACTCGACATCGGTGCTTAGCAGATAATCGCTGGTGGCTTTAACTAAGCGATAGGCGGCAATGCCTTTTCTGACACTCTCAGCAAGCTTGATGCCGCCCAGGTAAGCAATTTTGTGTGTTCTTCTGCCTATAATTACCTGCCGAAACGAAAATCCAATGGCGCCTACCAGTTCGCCATCTTTTTCCGCCACTAACACACGGGCATCATCGCCCTGTAGATTCGCCAGCATGAAGTAATCTGGTGAGCGATTGACTTTTACAACCACTTTCCCTTCCATTGGCGTACTACGCGCCAATCGCAGCAGATCTTGATTATCTTTCTCGCTAGCGAAACGAATCTGCATGATTAGAATTAACGAATATTTTATGATAGAGTAAAGCTGAATTTTGTCTTTAGAAGTAGTTTTAGACTCAAGTAACCAGAATTTTGTCTACACAACAAGTTTGATTACGCGAAACTCGTCCCAAGCTTGCTAATACCGGAGGAAAGGAAAAATTTGACCACACCGATAAGCACGGTTTGCTTTGCTGCTACGAAAAAATTTGTAACTTTAGACAGTACAAGTTGAGTATGAAGTAAAAAATTGATGCGTGCAGTTATCAAATCTAATTGATGAGGTAATTTGTTATGGTTGAACCGACCTCTTCGATAGTCGGTTTCGTAATTTTTCTAATCCTTTTGATAATTTCTCTGACGAGTTTTGGATATATCATTTATCGTCGTCTGCAAGTTATTTTAAACAGCCAGCCGCAGAACCGTTTTGACCAGCTGGGCAAACGTTTGACAGTCTTGCTGAGTATTGGTTTTGGACAGAAGCGGATTTTATCGCGTTCTTTTTGGTTCGCGGGTATTTTGCATGTCCTGATTTTCTGGGGATTTATCGTCGTTGCCTTCAATACTATTACTATGATTGGCAATGGTTTTAAGCCCGGTTTTGTGCTGCCCGGCTTTGACTTGAGCCATCGTTTCGGGCAGATTTATGCTCAGGTTAAGGATATTTTTGAAGTATTGGTGTTGCTTAGTGTCGGTGTGGCGCTATTTCGTCGGTTGATAAAAGTTCCCAGGCGGTTGACTTTTTCCTGGGAAGCCAATTTAATTCTGGGACTGATTGCGATTTTGATGGTAACTGAGCTTTTAATGAGCGGTTGCCAGGTTCGGGTAAATCCGGCGGTTTTTAGCACAATGGTCGCTCGCCAAATAGCCGCTATTTTGCCGCAGAATACACCACTTTCTGCGATTTTCCAGGCAAGTTGGTGGTTGCATCTGGTTACTTTGCTTTTCTTTCTGCCATACTTGCCGCTATCCAAGCATTTTCATATCATCACTGCTTTGCCGAATGTTTTTTTCCGGCGCCTTGACCGTGGCAGCTTGCGCTTTATTGATCTGGGAAATAGTGACCACTACGGTGTTGCCTGTCCAGAGCATTTTACCTGGAAGGATTGGCTGGATGTTTTTTCGTGTACCGAATGTGGTCGTTGTCAGATGGTCTGTCCGGCATATTTATCAGGCAAGCCGCTCAGTCCCAAAGAATTTAATCTTACCCTCCGCCAGTATATTAACGTGGTTCAACCGGTTTTCCAGTTAAGAAAGGCGCAATCCGACGAGAATCGGGCTGTTTTGGCGGGGGAAGTTATTGAGGCAGAAACCATCTGGGCATGTAATATGTGTCGAGCCTGTGAAGAAACCTGTCCGTTAACCATTGAATTTATCGACCGTTTTGTTGAGCTCCGCCGCCATCTGGTGCTTGAAAAAAGTCAATTCCCACCGGAATTGACTCAGACTTTTCGCAATCTGGAAGTTTATGGCAATCCCTGGGGGAGCAATCCGGATGCGCGCCTCCGCTGGGCGGAAAATCTCAATGTCCCGATTTTATCAGACCTAAAAGCGCCGGTAGATTACCTGTTCTGGGTTGGATGTGCTGGTGCTTTTGATTCCGAAGCCCAGAAAACCACTCAGGCAATGGTCAAAATCCTGCAAAGCGCTGGAATAAGTTTCGCAATCCTGGGAAGCGAGGAAGTCTGCACCGGTGACCTTGCCCGGCGGCTCGGCAATGAATATCTTTTCCAGACCTTGGCGCAGCAGAACATTGCTACTTTCGAGCGCTATGGCATTCGGCGCATCATAACGCAGTGCGCCCATTGTTTTAATACTCTCAAGAACGAATATTCGCAACTGGGCACCACACTGGAGGTCATTAGCCATGTTGATTTTATCGCGCAGCTGTTACAAAACGGCAAGCTCAAAATCACGAAACCGTTATCCGGTAAATTAACTGTGCACGATAGCTGTTATCTTGGTCGATACAACGGTCAGTATGCAGCCCCTCGCACCATTCTGCGAGCTCTCGAGACTGAGTTCGTCGAATTACCTCATCGGGGCAAAAATGCCTTCTGCTGTGGCGCCGGTGGTGGGCACATGTGGTTAGAAGAACGACCTGAGGAGCGCGTAAACCGTTTGCGGGTTGCGGAAATAAATGCCCTGGCACCCGATGTTGTCGCCACAATCTGTCCTTTTTGCACAATTATGTTGCAAGATGGATTAAAAGAAAATCCGACGAACCATGCAACCCATTGTGCCGATGTCGCCGTGCTGGTAGCTGAGAGCATATGAACATGGAACCGTCACAGTTGCCATTTCCCCTAACAGAACGGTACAACCGGTACAGTCGCTTTCTGAGAGAACACTTCGGGTCGCGCATCGGACGGATATGCGTGGATGCCGGTTTTACCTGTCCCACGCGCGATGGGAGGCTGGGACGCGGCGGCTGTCTCTATTGCGACAATGCCAGTTTTGCTCCGAAAGTTGGCGCTAACCGGCTCACAGTTCAGGAACAGGTAGCACAATTTCTCTCATCGCAAAAAGATAGTACGCGCCGTTATTTAGTTTATTTTCAACCTTATACCAATACTTATGCTCCTGTCGGACAGCTTCGTATTATCTATGAATCTGTCTTGCCTTTCGAGCCAGTCGTTGGGATAATAATTGGCACCCGCCCCGATTGCCTTGCTCCAGAAGTTCTTGATTTACTCTCGGAACTCAGTCACCGCACCTTTGTCTCGCTTGAAATAGGATTAGAATCGGTTTATAATAAAAGCCTGAAATGGGCGGAACGCGGACATACCTTTGAGCAGACATGCCAGGCACTGGAAGCAGCTCACCAGTACAATCTGCATATTGCCGGGCATTTGATTCTGGGCTTTCCCACGGAAAATTATAACGAAGCGGTTGCGAGCACAGCTATTTTGAATAACCTGCCGCTGGGAGCCTTGAAAATTCATCATCTACACGTTGTGCGTGGCTCGCGGCTTGAGCCTTACTTCGCCAGCCATCCTTTTCCGCTATTCACGGTTGCGGAATGGGTTAATCTGGTCTGCGATTTTCTGGAACACTTACGTCCTGATATCGTCATCCAGCGATTGGTAGGTGAAGCCCAGGGCGGAACTCTGATAGCGCCTCATTGGGAAGTGCCGAAGAGTGTTGTCCTGCAAAAAATAGTCAAAGAATTGGAAAAGCGCGCCAGTTATCAAGGCAAATACTACCAGCCGAATAAAGAGGGAGAAAATGTCTATGCACATTGAAGTTGGTGACTACACTGTTCACATTTTCGAGACCGGGAGTCTCTGGATGGATGGCGGCAGCGTCTTTGGTGCCATTCCGAAAGCACTCTGGAGTCAAAAAGTTGCTTGCGACAGTCTCAATCGGGTTGAATTGAAAATGCGCTCATTGTTGTTGGAAGGGCATTCTCAATTGATATTAATTGATACAGGTCTTGGGAGATACCTTTCCGATAGAATTTGCCAGTTGTACCAGATTGATAAATTGCAAATTAATCTTGAACAAAAGATTCGTGGCTGCGGTTTTACTCCTGACGATGTCAGCGCGGTCATTCTTACTCACCTCCATTTCGACCATATCGGTGGTGCTTTGACTTTTAGTAATGACAGAGCACGCTCGACCTTTCCTGCCGCGACTTATTATGTGCAGCGGCGTAATTTTGAATGGGCACTCCAGCCGTGTGAACTCGATCGCGCCAGCTATCATGCGAGTTCCTTTCTGCCACTTTATGAGCAGGGCAAGTTGTTACTTTTAGATGGTGAGACCGAACTGTTTCCCGACGTGAAAGTGCTAGTTTCTGATGGACATACCATTGGTCAGCAACTGGTGTTAATCGAAGATGCCAAGCAGCCTTTGCTCTTCTGTGCCGACTTAATCCCCACAGCCAAACATGTCGCCCTTACTTGGGGCAGCGGGTTTGATTTGCAGCCGCTTAAGCTTTTGGCAGAAAAGAAAATCTTGCTGCCACGCGCTGCAGCGGAGAATTGGCTATTAGTTTTTCCGCATGAGTCTAAAATTTGCCTGGGTCATTTAATTCCCGGTGAAAAGAGCTTTCAAGTACTACCTGTCGGTGATGACTTTCAATAATAAGCTGCCCGCAGCGGGGCGAGCGTGACGGTCCGTGGAAAACACTGATAGAGGTTGAGTGCAAAGCGATAATCTAATTCAGTGTTGTCTTGTGGCCTCGAGCCGGTAACTTCTTCCCAGATGCGTGGTGTTTCCATGCAAAGATAGACAAAAACATCAGGCGCGAGGGTTTTGATATATTGGTAAGTGCTGCGATAGAGATTGACACGCAGGGGACGAAAATAACGCATTTTGCGGTCACGACCGGCAATCATTTCAGCCGGCAGCAATTTAGTATTGGGATAGCGCTGGCGAATACGCTCTTCTAACGATTGCGGAAAGCGTAAAGAGCCGAGACTAATCCAGGCGATGCGTGCTGGCTCAATTTTTTCGAATAAAACGTCAATGACCTGGCGATAGGCTGTGTTTGCGTCGGGAATTAATACGAGTGGGTCGAAATGAAATGCCAGGAGATAACCTGCATCCTGGACGCGCTGGGCAGCGCTGATTCTGTCTGTTAATGAAGCGGTACCATGTTCTTCTTGCTTGATGACTGCAGCTGCATTCAGTGACCAGGCAATGACAGTATGTTCGTTGTGAGATAAACCCAATAAGTCGTCAATCGCCACGGTTTTTGTTTTTAATTCGAGGATGGCATTGGGTAGACTGGCAAAGAAAGGAATAAGACGCTGGGCAAAAAGGCGCGAAGCCGGCAAAGCCAGGCTATCCCCCAGTTCACCTGTGCCGAACCGGAAGAAGCGTTGTGGCTGGGTTGTGACGCGCTGCTGGACTGCCCTCTGGATGATGTCTACATCAGTATAAATGACAGTTGCGGCTTGGTTAAGATAATCCTGCAAAATGCAATAAGAGCAATTTAGCGGGCAGTTTAGAGTCTGGTTGATCACCTGATAGCGGCAGCAAAGGTGTTCTGGCACAATACCCGGGCAATCCTTGACGATGGAACCTTTCGAATGAGTTAAATAAAGGACAGTTTTAGGATTGGAGTGGTGAGTCGATTTGAGCGGAAAACCTTGAACGATAGTCGGCTCAATATCAGGATAATGTTGCAAAATAGCAGAAGTCAATTCATCGCCTCGCGCACTCTCATCAAGGAAAATTTTTTTAATCCGGTAATCAGGCATCATAGTGGTCTTGAATAGTGATATTGTCTACAAGAGATCGAGTAGCTTTGCCAGAAGAGCTAAATTTTCGTCCCTGCCGTAGTCTTTTAAAATGGCTAAATCCCGTTTGTCTCTCATAGTGAAATGCAAATGCAGTTCGCGGGTCTCAAAGGTGGTATCCCAACTCAATTGAACCTTCGCCGTACCGGGTAATCGTTGCTTGAGTCGCTCGATGTCCTTTTCCAGGGCGGAGATTGTCGGAAAGCGCAACTGGCGTAGTTGCTGAATCAGGAATGACGCGCGCTCAATGAGTGGCAAAGTAGATTGGGTGATTGTTGCTCGAATGCCATGCTGATCAAGCAGCTCACTAAGATTTGTCTGGTAAATTTTACAGGTATCCAGCAGCAGGCGGTTGATAATTTCACTCTGGCTGAGCGTCGGAGCACAATATCTAAAAAGCTCACTGAGCAAATCCTGCTCAATGGAACTCCATTCCGTTAGGAGCAAATAGGTTTTCAACGGGGCTTTATGTTGCACTAAAAAGCTAAGCAGCGCGGGATGCAGTGCCAAAATCTTGCGCGAATACTGTTGCCACTCGGCACGGTATTTTTGACCAGTGATTTTTGAAAAGTACCTGGGCAAATTGGTTGTGGAACAGGATTGGGTCAGCAGGGCAACAACACGAGCGATTTCTAAGGGATAAAGTGGGCGCCGGTAGCGGATAAAGACAGCGATTGTGACCAATATCGCAGGAAGCTTTTCACTCTGACTGAAAATAATGACCCGACCATGCTGTGATTTTTTTAATAGAGTCTCGCCAAACCAGATAATGGTGCCCTTGGGGCTATTTTGCAGAAAGATTGGGATTAGTGATTCTAGATTTAGCTCCGATAATGAATCAAGAGTGTCTTCTTCGAAGATTGGGGCAGGCGGTTTAATGAACTTTAGTTTTTGGAATTCAATATTGCGTATTTGCATGGCATTGTTCTAAAAGTTTTTCATATTCAGCGAGTTTGGGGCGATAGATGTTGGGCAGTCCCGGATGTTTATCACGCCCGCGACTCAAAATTCTAAGTTTAGTGACAATTTCGTTCAGAACTGCGAGGCGCTGCTTAGCAGTGAGGTCTGCTGCTTGTAGGATTTTTTCTAAAGCCCGGACGCGGTAACGGTCCATGCCCCAGTATTTGCGCGAAAGCTGGTCAGCGTGTCCGCCTGTTTTAACAATCAACTTTTCCGATAGCAATCCGACGGGATATTTGAGAGTCACGCGCAGCCAGAGCTCATAATCTTCACAGACGGGGAAAGTTTCATCAAAAACTCCGACATCATTGAAAATTTTTTGATGGACGATAACAGCAGATGGGCTGATAATACAAAGCGGCAGGCATTTCTCGAAAATCCAGCCACCGAACTTCTGGTGCTTTTTCATGGGATTGACAAACTTGCCGTGGCGCAGCCAGGTTTCATCTGTCTGCATTATCAAGAATTCCGAATGCTGATTGAGGAATTCCATCTGTCGTTGCAATTTTTTCGGCAGCCAGTAATCGTCGGAATCCAAGAAGGCGACCCAGGTGCCCTCCGACTTTTCTAATCCCAGATTGCGGGCATTGGAAACCCCACCGTGCAATTGTGAAAAATAGCGCATCTTGTGACGATACTTGTGAATTATTTGCTGGGTGTTATCCGTGCTGCCATCATCAATAACGATGAGCTCGAAATTGCGGTAGGTTTGTTCCAGCACAGACTTAATTGCGCGTTCCAGGGTGGCAGCCCTGTTGTAAGTCGGAATTATAACGGAGACTTTACCGGGGTCGTCCATAATTAGTCCCTTTCCTTCGTGAGAAATCGCAACAGTTCGATAGCTGCCGCTGTCAATATCGACATGGCATGGTCTAAATTACCCAGAAATTCTGATTCAGCCTCCTCGCTGGCATGGTCGGTGACGACTTTCAGGCAATAGCAGGGAATTGCTTGGGTCTGACAAATTTGGGTGATGGCAAAACATTCCATATCGACAATTTCAATTTGTGGAAGGACTGCTAACCGATTTTTATCAATTTGACTATCGACGGGTGTGAAGCTGGAAAGAATCCCGCCTGAGCGCCAGTTCATTTTAGCAATAAAATTAAGATAGGTAGGTGAATATGGCGGAGTGACCTGCTGCAGAGTCCCGTCTTCGATAGCATAAAAATTGAATGGCGCATAAAGGTCAAAGATTTTAACCATTGGGCTGATAGCCCCGGCTGTGCCAAGGTTAATCACGCTATCATATCTAACTGAGGATAATTGGGCGGGTAAGTGCTTATAAATGTTGGTTAAGCCTACACCAGTGAGAAAGAAGCTAAATCGGTCGGCAATATTATTTGCGGAAATCTTTAATGCTTCTTGTATAGAATGTAGCTCAACCGGCAAGGCTGCGGTTATCAAAATACGTTGAGACGTAGAAGAAATCATCACATTGCGCTATAATTTAGCCAAATTCTGACAAAACTCTGCCAGAATTTATCGGTAAGTAACAACCGCAATGATAGGGCGTAAAAAGTACTACCTAACCTTGTCAGGCAGCCAAGACTTCTACCTGGTCAATCTGTTCAGCTTCATCAGCTGGTGTAGTCGCTTTAGTAGGTTTCAAAGCCGTAGCGATAATTTCTTTCCATTCTTCTTTGGGAAGAACCCGGTACCAGCCACAATTGTTGCAGACCTTATAGTAAACCTTATTCCCGAAATAGGAATTTTTACGGTAGACTATACTGCCGGAACACTTTTCGCACTTTTCGTCAATCTTGCTGTCGTAGGGTTGGGCATTACTTTTTTTACCCGCGCTGTTAAAATTGTCACCCATATTGATTCAATCCTGATTTATTGATTCAGAGCATAAAAGTTCTTTTCACAAGTTTAGATTTTAAGAACTATCCTACTTTATACTCCATTGAAAATTTAGATAACTTTATCGCAATATCAAGCATTATTTTATGATTCTTTAGAAAAAATAGTGATATTTCGTAGATTGATGCAACTTTTGCGATTATTATTTTACCTGTTTCTTGGCAGAGAATCCTCCTTAGCAATGGGTTGAGACAATTTTTTTTACAGGAAATGCTGTCGGTGGGAGTAAAGTTTAGCCTGATGCGCTCGTCAGGGGGTAGTTGAAAAACTGAACTTGTGCATTTAACGGGCGGGCAATAACTTTGAGCAATAGAAAAAAGGAGTGACGATGCAACCGGTTCCTTTTAAGCAACTCTTGTGGTGGATAGTCAGTGAATATCACCAGCAGCAAACTATTTTTGGCATTCCCGCGGCAAATTTTTTCCGCCCCAAAAACTCTTTAATTCTCGAGTTACAAGGAGCAAATTGCTCCGTGCCGCTGGGACCAGCTGCCGGTCCCCATACCCAGTTAGCGCAAAATATCGTCGCCGCTTATCTATGCGGGGCACGCTATTTTGAGTTAAAGACTGTTCAGGTATTCGACCAACTGGATATTGCTAAACCATGCATAGATGCTGCCAGCGAGGGATATAATACTGAATGGTCAACCGAATTAAGCATTTCCCAGGCAGGCGACGAATATCTCAAAGCCTGGTTAATCATTCATTTTTTACAAGCGTTTTTACAGCTGCCCGAACCAATCGGCAGCGGTTTTATTTTCAATATGAGTGTTGGTTATGACCTGACGGGCATTCGTTCCGAGAAGGTTGACCAATTTATTGAATACCTGAAAGATGCGCGCCACAACCCTAATTTTGGGAAATATTTGCAGACTCTAAAGCAATTTGTTGATGATCTGGGTACTAAGCAGAATCGGCCTATCGTGCTGAAAACTGACCAGATTTCACCGCATGTGGCTGACAGTGTGACTCTTTCCACCATGCACGGTTGTCCGCCGCATGAAATTGCTGCCATCGCTAGGTACTTGATAGCCGAAAAAGGGTTGCATACCTACATCAAACTTAACCCAACGCTTTTGGGATTGCCAAAGGTGAGAAAATTGCTGGATGCTAACGGCTACAAGGCTATTCGGCTAATGTCGGAGTCGTTCGAAAACGATTTGCAGTATGATGACGCCCTGCAATTGATCCACGATTTGCAAAAGTTTGCGCAACAGAAACAGCGCGGCTTCGGACTGAAACTTTCCAATACCCTGCCGGTGGTCAATGAGAAAGGCTATCTTCCCGGAAAAGAAATGTATCTATCAGGTGCAGCGCTATTCCCTCTAACAATCAATCTGGCAACGCAATTGGCATGCGATTTAAAAGGTGCAGTAACGATTTCCTATTCAGGCGGCGCTACTGCCGATACTGTTCGTAACATCCTGGCTACTGGCATTGCGCCAGTGACAGTGGCTACGGATTTGCTTAAACCGGGTGGTTATTTGCGCCTGAATCAGATGGCAGCTGCCGTAGAGACTCTGCCAAATATCTCAACAACCGCAATTGATGTCGCCGCTCTTGAGCGCTTAGCTGCGCAATTTCGGCATCGTAAAGTATCATTTGCCCTGTGTTCTACAGAAAATCGGAAATTGGCCAATGCCTTGCCGCTCTGGGATTGCTTCATTTCACCCTGCCAGGCACACTGTCCTATCAATCAGAATGTACCCTACTATTTGCATTTGCTAAAGGAAGGAGAGGTCGCGGCAGCCTTGCGGATAATTCTCAAAAAGAATCCGCTGCCTCATATTACTGGTTATATCTGCGACCATCAGTGTGAACTCAAATGTGTGCGCAATTTTTACGAATCACCGCTGGCTATTCGGGCACTCAAGCGTTGCGCGGCTGAAGCGGCTCTGGAACAAGTGCTTCCGGAAATAAAACCTGTTCATCAAATGCGAGAGATAAAAGTGGCGGTTATTGGTGCTGGTCCGGCTGGTCTGGCGACAGCTTTTTTCTTAGCGAGAGAAGGGCTGGAGATTACCATTTTTGATAGTAATGCACAACCGGGCGGAACGGTTCGTTATCTCATACCCAGATTTCGCCTGCCTCAGTCGGCAATTGAAAGTGACCTGGAACTGCTGCGGCGGTTGAATGTTGATTTCCGGGGTGGAACTTTTATAAAAGGTGACCTGAAAGAACTGCAGAAACAAGGTTTCCAGTATGTGGTTGTCGCCATCGGTGCCAACCGCGCTAATCACCTGACGGTGCCGGGTGCTGAGGGGGTCCAAATAGAGGCGTTGGATTTTCTGCGTCAATTCAATCAAGATTCGCACGAGATTAAAATTGGTCCGCGTGTCGTTGTGATTGGCGGCGGCAATTCCGCCATGGATGCAGCCCGGGCTGCTTTACGAATTAAAGGTGTGCAGAAGGTTAGCATTATTTATCGTCGTACGCTAGAATTAATGCCAGCTGACCACGAAGAATTAGAAAATGCTCTGCAAGAAGGTGCCGAGTTGCGGGAGTTGTTGCAGCCCGTGAAATATAGAGATGGTCATCTTATTTGCCAGCAAATGCGTTTGAGTGAGCCCGATGCTTCCGGTCGAGCGCGTCCTGTACCTATTGAAAATGCGTTCGTGACTATTCCCTCTGATACCATTATCACAGCAATTGGAGAAGCAGTTGAATCTGATTTCCTGAAAGAAACCGGCTTTAGTTGCGAGGCGGATGGACGCATCAAAACCGCACCTGAAACTCTTGAAACGGATTTGCCTGATATATTTGCCTGTGGTGATGCTCGTCGGGGTCCCGCTACTGTCGTCGAAGCCATCGCTGATGCACAGCTGGTTGCCGCCGAAATAAGTCGCCGTGTTGGTATCAAGCTGGAAGCCGAAAGCGAGGACTTTTCGTCATCTGCAGCACAGTTTGACCAGCTCCAGAAGCAACGTGGCAATATTCAAAAGATTATCGCAGATGAAGCGGGTGCAATTTTGCCCAGCGAGGGTAAACGCTGTTTACAATGCCAGGCTCTCTGCGGCAGATGCGTGGAAGTCTGTCCCAATCGTGCCAATGTCCTGCTGCCCATTTCCTCTTCCAACTTTCGCGATGCCTATCAAATCGTTCATCTCGACGCTCTCTGCAATTCCTGCGGTAATTGCGCGACTTTCTGCCCTTATCTGGGGAAACCTTACGAGGAGAAATTTACTATTTACCAGAATGCTGATAGCTTCCAGAAGAAATCTGCGGACGGAGTATTGCTATTGGATGACGGGACAATTCAAATTAAAGTACAGAGTTCTATAGGCATTTTCCCTGATTTTATAACTTTGCAAACTGATCCGAAAATCGACGATAAAACAAAGGTTGTAGTTAAAACCTTAATCACAGATAGGCGGTTTTTATTTTAAAAAACCATGCCCATTGTTTTATCGAATCCAATCGTTAAATGAATTGGACTTAAGCAAGGTTTTGAACTGATTCTATCGGCAATCTTAATCATTGTACTAATGCCGTGCAATCTCTTGAATGCTCATAGATATTTACCACTGCTTACAACTTGCTCATTTTATTCCATGTCATCTTAGTACTGTATCGTCTGACGATTATTGAACTTTTAATTAAAAAGTATTTGTGTTCATTTGCGGTTGATAATTGATTCACACGGGGAACACGGGAGTTAGTCATTTAGTTGTTTAGCGTAGCGAAATCCGCTGGATAACGAACCTTGCGAAGGTTTAGAACATTCGTAAGGTTTTTTTCCCGCCTTCGGCGGACTTCGTTTCACTCAGTCTTAATAGCTCTTCGTGCTAATTCGTATAATTCGTGGTTATAAGCCGTCTAATTATCTCCGCTTTTTTCAGCCGGACATCACTGTGGATGCCGCTCACAATCCAATCACTGGTCAGAAATTCATCGAGCAATTTCTGATTGACTTTTTCCGGTACTAATAGGTATTCACCATTTGCATTGCGGCGTGTTCCACAGAGCTGGCTGGTGCGAAAGAAGTGGCGGAGTAAGGCTATGCCGATTGCTCGCCGGGCTGCACGCCCACGACATTGACCGGGGATTATAAGGTGGTCGTTATATATTTCACCTGAATCAGAATCAAATCCGCGGTCAATCAGCTCTTTCAGAAAATTAATCAGTCGGCAAAGACGGAACAGCGTCATCGCCGCCGTACGGTCGCATTCAGCGCTCTCGACGGGGAAAAAAGTTGCGCGGTACCTGAGCCGGCTGGCGGGAGTTTGACCTTTGGCGGCGATTTCGTCAAATAGTTCGGTGCCAGGTACGAGATAGAAGAGCGACGGACCAATCAGCACTGGCAGGCCACATAGAAAAAGTATGGCATGCAAAATATCCTCTGCCGTGTCACCGGGCAGACCGATGATTAAATAAGTCGTTATGTCAAAACCCAACCTATGCGCGTGGTTAATCAGTTCGATCATCATATCCGTGCCAAATGGGCGCCGCAATTCACGCTGACGTTCGATTGACGGTGTGACCAATGAGAGATTGAGTGACTGGAAGCCGGCTAAGCGCATTTTGCGAAGGATAGTCTCATCGAGGTTTGAAGCGGTGATACCATTCATCGCACTTATAGTCAATTGTCCGGCACCGAAACGCGCCACGATACCGTCCAGCAGTTCAATCAGCCAATCACGTTCACCCCCGAAATGGTCGTCCTCGAAATCAAAGGAACGAATGCCCATTTGATAAAGTTGGGTCATTTCTATTAGGATATTTTCGACGCTGCGACGGCGATTACGTGCCCCCATCGTCTGCCAAACGCCGCAAAAAGTACAATGGTATGGACAGCCACGACTAGCTATCAACATAGCGTGTCGCTGAGCGTTCAATTCATAAGCCGGCAAGCCGGTCAGACTGTAATTCGGAAATGGCAAAGCATCAAGGTCGTCAATGAATTCCACTCGATTAGAGCGAATTGTCCCATTTTCACGCCAAACCAGATTGGGCACTATCCTGAAATTCGGGACAGCTTTTTCCAGTTCGGTCACCAGAGCTTTGGTGGCGAATTCGCCTTCACCACGAATGACAAAGTCGGCGCCGGCATTTAACACTTCGTCAGGTAGAATGGTGGCATGCGCTCCACCGATAACAATCCGAGCATGCGGAACGCACCTTTTGATTAAATCAATCAATTCGTAAACCGTATTGGCGTAGGTGGTGCAAAGCGCAGCAATCAGGAAGAGTTCGCAATCGCGTGGCAGAGTTGCCCGGATTTCGTCGTTTGCGTGACCAAAGCGGTAGAAGTTCTTGTACAAACCAAACGGCGAAGTATCATCTGGACGATAAAATGGGAATACTTCCTGTAGTTCAGCCGGTGGCGGGATTTTGGTCTGGCGACCGTGACGCAGGTCGAGTATTTGTAGCTGATGATCTTTGAGCATCGCTGCCAGTGAGAGCAAGCCCAGGGGCAAGTTACGCGCTGGTGTTGTATAAAAATCTTCGATAGGCGGCTGAATCAAACAGATTTTCATGTTGGTTTAAATATACGAAAGTCTGATTGACAGGGTCGAAAAAAAGAAAAATATGAAAGACATCTTTTATTGCAAGAATGTCGTCATGCTAATTATGATGTTTGCAATAAAGTATTTATAGTCGCTTTTGCGTTTCCGGTTCAAAATAAAACATTTTCTCCGGGTCGAAATAAACCTTGAGACGCGTGTTAATAGGTTGTGCTAAATCGAACGCAGTCGTCCGACAAACGATCGCCGTTTTGCCAGTCGTAAAATGCACAAAAGTCTCTGCTCCCATTGGTTCATATACTTCGGTTAATAATTCCACCTCAACAATATCTGCTGGTGAACCGATTAATTTTGGAGTAAGATGAATGTCTTCAGGACGGATACCAATTACAATTTGGCGGTTGATATAATTATCCAGGCGGCTACTGTGACTTACCGGGATGGGGATACGGATGCAGCTCTCGTCAGCGTACAATCGTTCCTCTTTTTTCATGACAACATTAATGAAATTCATGGCAGGACTGCCGATAAATCCTGCGACAAACAGGTCAGCCGGATTATTGTAAAGGTTTATCGGGGTGTCAATCTGATGAATAATGCCATCTTTCATTACTGCAATCCGATCGCCCATTGTCATGGCTTCAATCTGGTCGTGAGTGACATATACCATCGTGGTCTGCAAACGATGGTGCAATTTTTTTATTTCAGTCCGCATCTGGACGCGCAGCTTGGCATCAAGATTTGAAAGTGGCTCATCAAATAAAAAGACCTTGGGTTTGCGCACAAGGGCTCTACCAAGTGCTACCCTTTGACGTTGACCGCCAGAAAGCTGGCGGGGCTTGCGCTGCAGCAGATGACTGATTTCGAGCAGAGCAGCGGTTTCTTCGACCCGGGCTTTGATTTCTTTCTTACTAAACTTGCGCAGTTTCAATCCGAACGCCATATTTTCGTAGACTGTCATATGAGGATAAAGCGCGTAATTCTGAAATACCATGGCAATATCACGGTCCTTGGGTGGAATATTGTTCATAATGGTATCACCGATTTGGATCTCGCCGTTCGTTGGTTCTTCCAAACCGGCAATAAGGCGTAGAGTGGTTGACTTACCGCACCCGGATGGTCCTACTAAGACCAGAAACTCACCATCATTAATGGTTAGATTTAAATCTTTGACCGCTTTATTGCCTTTGTCAAACTCTTTCGAGAGGTTTCTTAGCACAATTTGAGCCATACTGCAATTTCTCCTTATGTCGGCAATTGCCAGTAACAAAATAGGCAATGGCGAACCGTGATTGCTTTTTCAACCTATCAGAATATAGTAACAAATAGTTCATAAGAATAAGTTTTTCACTATTTTCAATATCGGCCGAGCATTTAAAATTTGCCGCGTGTTAAAATTGCTGCCAGACACTCAACAGTAGATTCAGCACCAGCATTTCGATTAATTTTCACATTCTCATCAATGCCATCGAAACATCTGCCAGTTAGTGGGTCATACATCGGTTTGCCAACGGCATTTTCACCTTTAAACCATCTAAAAACTTTTTCAGCTAAGCGGAAATAAGTTTTATCGTCACTCATCTGAGCGATTGTGTAGATTCCTTGATAAATAGAGTTCAGCCCATAGGCAATCTGAGGATAGGTGTTTAATTCATAACTTCCATCAGCGGAAATAGTAATATCGGATGGATACTGGTTTTGAATCAGGAAAGGAACAAATTTATCTGCCCACTTTTTAACGCTTTCATAAAAGGAAGAATCGCCGGTAATTTCAAATGCTTTCAGTAAAGCCAGAGGTTGATTGCTGCCCCATTGATGCCAGGTTTCATTCCAGCAGAAATACATGCCGTCCAGTCGATGTTTCTCGTTATTGAATTGATAGCCAACCAGTCCCTTGGCAATTTTTTCAATCTCATCGCGAAAGTCGAAGTCACCGTTTCGATGTAATCGGTAAAGTGCCAGCAGTAACTCTGCGTTCATATCGGGCGCATTTTTCAGTAACCATGCCGGTCGCTGACCTAAGGGTGTCTCCCGCTGTTCAGGATATTTTTGAAGCACTTGGTGAATGTGAAGAATAGCAGATTTGATTCTTGCATCTATCTTTACGACTAAATCAGAATCCAGTTGGGATTTAACAAAAATCTCACGGGCCGCAGCAAGCCCCCGCAGTCCGCGAACTGCCCACCAGCCGAAATCAGCAAAACTATTTCGATGGCTCGTGTTGATTCTTCCATCTTCTTGCAGGAAATTATACCACAAGCCATCATCCCGACTTAACAATAAAAGAAAATTAGCCATGCCTCTGGCAAGAGGGTAGTACTCAGTTTTTCCGTAGATATTGATTTCCTGTTTTAAGATTTCCATGAACCGCCCGACATCGTCAACGCAAGCGATGCCTTCGTCTTTTGCCCCAACTGGCTGGTAGTCAGGATAATTGGCGTAAATTGAAATGTAACTGACCTTTTGACCATTGATAATGACACTATCCACTAATGACAATGCATGGGTCAAGTTGATTGGAAATTCCCGTTGGTATTTATGGGAACAATTTAAAAACAGCAGTAGAGAGACTAATCCCAGTCGTTTAGCACCTTTCATTTAAATCAACCAGTCTTTGCTTTCGAAGACGACATCTGATTTCATGATATAAGCAGCGCCGATGACAGTATCCGCCCCGGCGTAAATTACGGTGTAGCGGTCATCATTTTCAATAGTAGCGCAACTGAATATCACGTTCGGCACATATCCATTTTTTTCCCACTCTAATTCTGGTTCGATCGCCGGGATAGATTGGCGCGCCAGTACTTTCCGTGGATTTTCATAGTCTAACAGGGCTACTCCTAAGCGGTATTGGTTCAGGCGATCGACGGCATGATAGAACAAAAGCCAGCCTTGCTGATGATGCACTGGTGGGCCGGCAATTCCTATTCGGGTGCATTGCCAATCATCCGGTAGAGTGGTCATGATTTTGGTATGGTTATAAAAGGTTTTCAGGTCTTTTGTTGAAGAAATCCAGATATCTGGATAACGGCGATGCAGCAGTAAATATTCTCCCTTAATTTTTTCAGGGAATAGAGATGCATTTTTGTTTTCTTCATCTAATAGAACCCCCTGGCGCTCCCAGTGAACAAGGTCTTCACTGATTGCCAGGCATATTCGGTAATCGCCGGGGAAGCGGTTGGCAAATCCGACATAGGTCATATAGAATAAGTCATCGATGCGGACAATCCGGGGGTCTTCCGGCCCCCTGAGTTCTTGTGGCACATCGTTTTTTAATATAGGCTGGGAATAACGACTCCATTGTAGGAGGTCCTTGCTAACCGCATAGCCAAAACTATTGATGTACTCGCCGAACCTTTCATGTCCGCCAATATCAGTTGCCCGATAAACCATGTGAAACAGTCCATCTTTGTAGACTGCTCCGGCATTGAACACGGCGGCGCGTTCCCACGAATGCTTTTCAATCGGTTTTAGGATTGGTTCTTTTGAGACTCTTGTGAGTTTAATCATCGTAAATTACCCTTTCTCTGTTTTTTCCTGATTCTGGATTGTTAATGCGATTATTTCTTGGTCAGTCGGAAATGATGCGGTCCCACTCCGACGTCCGGCAACCAATGCGCCGGCAGCGTTAGCATACCGACCTAAATCTGAAAGCATTTCCGGAGTATAACCTTCTATATCTAATCCTGTTTTGATTATTTTAGCTAACAGGGCAGCAGTAAAAGCATCGCCGCAGCCGGTCGTATCAACAGTTTTGACATTGAAACCCGGCACAACGGTGTGAAACCGGCGGGTTTTCAAGTAACATCCTTGCGCTCCGAGAGTAATAGCGACAAGTTTGGTTTTTTTGTTAAATAATTTTTGGGCAGCGGATTCAAGTTTGACTGCTTTTGTTAGAAAAAGTGCCTCTTCTGCGGCTAATTTAAAAATATGTGCCTGCGATCCAAAAGAACACAAGGCGGTTCTGGCTTCTGCATCGCTCCGCCATAAGGATTTGCGGTAATTTGGATCAAAGGAGATTAGAGTTGTGGAATTCTCAAAATGGGCAGATATTTGCTCGAACGCTTTTCTGCTTTTTTCAGCACTGAGTGCGAGTGACCCAAAATGAACGATTTTAATATTATCACGTAGTTCTTCAGGAAAATCACCAATTTCAATTGCGGAGTCAGCAGGTTCTTTTTCCCAGAACTCAAAAGTGCGCTCGCCACTGGCATCAAGGCAGACGAAAGCCAGTCGCGTCTTGTGTTGAGCATCTTTTTTTAGAAAAGTCGTATCCACCTTTCTGTCATTCAGATACTGCATAAGAAAAGCGCCGAAAGGATCGTCGCCAACCCTACCAGCAAAGGCTACTTTAATCCCTAATTTAGCCAGACCGATGGCGACATTGGCAGGCGCACCGCCAGCAAATTTTTCCAATGAGGTGACCTCAGCCAATCCCCGACCGGGATTACTACTGATGAAATCTATCAGCACCTCTCCGATACAAACGATGTCCACTTTTTGCCTGCTCTTATTCATGCGGTAGGATGACGGTCTTTAAATTTTTCTTCTGGCGCTGGTTTTCGAATGCTTTTTCAATTTCCTGGAGCGAGAAATAACCAATGTCTAAACCATCGAATCTCAATTTTTTCGAAATCATAAGTTGAACAGCATCTTGGAAAGTAAATGGATTCAGAAATGAACCTTTTATATCAAGGTTTTTACGATAGATTTCATAAGGAGCAACACTGATTGTCTGGTCGTTGGCACTAACTCCAAAAACGACTACGGTTCCACCGTTTGCCGCCAGGCGGATTGCCTGCTGGAAAGTCTGCGGCGAGCCTGCACATTCAATCACAACATCACCACCGCCTTCAGTCGCAGTAAAAATAACCTTCTCGGCATCTGGCTTTTGTGGATTGATGACTAAGTCAGCCCCAAACTGTTTTGCCCATTCCTGACGGTGTTCATCAACTTCAGTTACGATGATCAAAGAAGCTCCAAAAAGTTTTGCCAGTTGAATCATGATGATGCCAATCATTCCGCCACCGATAATAACTATCGAATTCCCCGGCTGGATATTCGCCAGACGGATGCCATATAAACCACAGGAAATTGGCTCCAGCAATGCTGCCTGTAACGAGGGAAAATCGTCCGGCAGTCGATAGCACTGTTGGGCTGGTGCGAGACAATATTCGGCAAATCCACCATCTATATCGACGCCCAGCGCCTGTAGATTTTCGCATAAATTGACCTTACCACGCCTACAAAAGCGACAATAACCGCAGACTATATTGGGATCAACTGCCACGAAATTTCCCGGCATTAATGTCCGAACATACTGACCACATTCCACGACAATTCCACCGAATTCATGTCCAAGAATAACCGGCAGTTTGGCATGTAATTTCCCATTCAGGATTTTTAGGTCTGTTCCGCAAACACCACAGGCAGAGACCTTCAAAAGGACCTCATCCTTCTCGATTTTTCGGACAGGCTTTTCTATTAACTGCAGGCGATGAGCACCCGCATACAAAGCAGCCTGCATAATTTTCCTCAATTCTTTAAACCTGTGGTGGTCATGCTTTCGATAAAATATCTCTGGAAGAAAGCATAGAGTAAGACAATCGGAATAGCCAGCAAGGTCGCAGCCGCAAGTTGTGCCCCTAATTGACTTTCCGCCTGACCGCCAACGGCAAAAATCGTCACCATTTGCGGCATTGTCATTAATTTTTGCAGGCGGATGACAATTAGAGGCCAGAGGACATCATTCCAGCTACTCATGAACGAGATCAAGCCAACCGTAACAATCACGGGTTTCGATAACGGATAAATGATACGAAATAAGATGCCGAAATCGGTGCAACCATCGATTTTGGCGGCATCAATTAAATCCTGGGGAATGTCCCTGAAAAACTGCCGAAAGAGAAGAATTCCAAAAGCGCTGATCATTCCCGGCACAATCAGTGATAAATAGCTGTCTACCCAGCCCAATTTGACCATTAAGATGTACATCGGAATCAATGTAATTTGAAAAGGAATTACCATTGTAAATAGAATGACACCGAAGATAAAATCTCTACCGAAAAAACGCAGACGGGAAAGAGCATAACCAACAATCGAACCAAATAAAATCACCGACAGGGTCACACAGCTGGCGACAAAAATACTATTGAGCAGGGCTCGTCCAATCGGAATTTTCTGAAAAACAGCAGAATAGCTTCTTAAGGTAAAGTTACTTGACCAAAGACCAATCGTTCCAATCTCGACTTCCGGCTTAAAAGTCGCTGAAATCATCCATAAAAATGGATAGGAAAATATCAATCCGCTGATGATGAGAAGTAAATAAATGATGACTTTTTTCATCAATCCTTTCTTTCTACTACTTTTCGCTGTATAAGGACTACGAGGAGTACAATAAAAGCGAAAAAGAATCCCAGTGTTGCGGCATATCCCATATGTCCGAAATAGAATGCCTGATTATAGATATATAGCATTGCCGACAAAGTGCTATTCATTGGTCCTCCGCCGGTCATCACAAAAGGTTCTATAAATAAGGAGAAACCACCAATAGTAGAAAGTACAACTACTAAGACCATCGTATTATTTAATGCTGGCAGAGTGATATGGAAGAATTGCTGAACAGGTTTAGCGCCGTCAATTTCAGCGGCTTCATAAAGATAGCGTGGTATTCCTTGCAGACCGACCAGGAAAAGGACGATATATAAACCGACATTTTTCCAGGTTGCCATTATTGCGATTGAAGGCATTGCCCAGT
This sequence comes from Fidelibacterota bacterium UBA2242, assembly GCA_002347855.1. GTDB lineage: Bacteria > Fidelibacterota > UBA2242 > UBA2242 > UBA2242 > UBA2242. The sequence goes on along the minus strand of DDYE01000002.1, from coordinate 19,393 downwards.
CGGGGTCATTAAGCCAGGGAATTTTCGTTATGCCAATCTTCATTAATAGTAGATTTAAAAGTCCGGTCTCATAGGCATAGAGTTGTTGCCAGAGAATTGTGATTACTACCCCCGAGACAATCACCGGGAGGAAAAACACTGCTCTAAAAAAACCCCTCAGCCGGATTCTCTGATTAAGCAATACTGCTAGGAGGAGAGCAAGTGCTATTTGGAGAGGAATATTGATTAATAGAAAAATGAGGGTGTTTTTTAATGATAAAAAAAACTGAACATCGTGAAACAAGCGGTAAAAATTCCGTAGTCCAATCCACTGCATCGGGGTGACGATATTCCAGCGGTGAAAAATCAAGATAAATGAAAAAACCAAAGGGAAGCCGATGAAAAGAAAAAAGTAAATGACATAGGGTAAAACCATCCAGAAACCGATGGTATCGCTCGATTTAAATCTATAGCGCAACTTTTTTATCATGGTTGGTTCCATTCCATAATCACTTGCGCCCGGTTGGTGGCATTTTTGACCGCCTCTTCCGGGGTACGCTTCCCGTACACCGCGCAGGCTTCGTACTCTTGAGAGATGCCGTCGAAGATTTCTTTTAAAACCGATGAGCCATCTACACCTCGAGTAAACAGCGCTTGTTCAGCAAATTTCTCCAACATCGGATTCTTGCAAAAGTAATCTTGGAACAGCGGGTCACCCGTAAGATTTTTCCGTAATGGAATCTGGCTACAAATTTCTAATAGTTTCAAATCGCTTTGCGGAGTGATTAAGTATTTAGCAAACTCCCAGGCAGCCTGGGGATATCGAGTAGTGCTAAAAATAGAAATGTTTTTATGATCCCCGTAAGTATACGTTGGACCTTGATAATCGTCAGGGACTGGAATAGGGGCGATGTCGTACTCAAAATCCGGTTTCTTGAATTTTTCGACATGGATAACGTTCCATGGACCACAAAACTGGGTTGCCAAATTTCCTGCAAGGAAATTATCTCCCTGAAAGGTCGTCTTGGGATAGAATCCATTTAGATAAAGCTCCTGAAAAAAGCGAAAAACCCGCACAGAAGCTTCATTGTCGAAAATTATCTCAGAACCATTCAAAAGCGTCTTTCCCCCAGATGCCGCAATATAGAAACAATAATAATCAAAGAATCGCTGCCACCAAACGGGGCGAATATCACGATAACCCATCCATTGATCTATGTGACCATCGCCATCGCGGTCTTTGGTAACCAGCCTGGCTGCCTGCAAATATTCGCTATAGGTCCGGGGTGGATGTAAAACTCCACATTGGCGAAACATACGTTTGTTGTACATCATCATGACGGGATTTGTTTTCCACGGTATCTGGTAATAATGCCCATCTGGCGCCCGGAAAGTTTCTAATAAATCATTCGGCAAACGTTGACGCATGTATTCGTAGAAATCCGGAAACTGATCGAGCTGGACCAGACCGCCGGAAGAAATGAAATCATCCATCGCGCCAGGCCACATATTAGAGCAAATATCCGGAGTAGTTTTGCCGGCGATGGCGGCTAAAAGCACTTCTTCAGACGATTGACTGGCTGGAATGGGCTGCAGAGTGACCTGGATTTTGGGATGGTCACGATTCCATTTCTCGACTAACTTCTGAGCAAGATTTATCTCATTTTGATTAGAAGCGCACCAATAAGTAAGATGTACAATCTTCGGTTTTGCCTGGTTTTGAACGCTGCTTTTGGGCTTACAAGAAAAAAGTAAAGAGACAACGAGAAGAGAGAGATATATGAACCTTTGCTGATGTTGCATCATTTCAAAATAGAACCGCCAGGTTATCATAGGTTGATGTATGTCTAAAGTTGACTGTCAATTTGAAATAAGTATTGAATTGTTCGACGCTCCAGCCATTTTTAAGCAAATTACCATTCAAGAGAACTTGTCTGGGTTTTACGGGACTTATTATAATTGTTTGATTGGTTTGATGGGCATATCCTATCAGATTAATCAACAACCATTTGTCAGTAAAAGTACAGTTTCGCAAAATTGAACTCGTACTTTTTAGATAAGGATATTTTGGTGTTCCAGCTTCTATTGCGACCTTTTTTGCTACGATATCTGTTGGAAATAAAAGTGAAGGAAAATCCTTTCCGTCATACTTTATTGAGCGGATGGTTTTTCCGCACCCGTTGAATTCTATTAAAAGAGGCTGACCATGGACATAAAGTGTGAAACTGCATTTTTTTTGTCCTTCAGCCATAAAAGGATCGATACTGATATTCCAGTTGTTCTCTGCGACTCCTAGAAGGTGGTAAAGGGTGTAAAGATACCATGCTCCCGCCCATAAAAATTGCGGCTTATCTACGCTACCATACTCCATTGGGTTGTTCCGATTGGCATTTCTGACCTCGTAGTAGGCGGGTTGGCCATTTGGTCCGTTCATAATTCCGTGTAAAGACATGGTATTGTCAATAAACTCCGCGGCTCTGTCTTTTTCGTCGTTGGCAATCAGTGCCAGGGCAAACCAGGCGTTGCCTTGTGGCCAGACGCCGCCATTGGCGTAGTAATATTGGGCACCAACTTCATTTTCCACGAATTTATAGAAGTCACCCAGTAAGTGGAAATCCATGGGATAGACGTTATATATTCCGACTTTTTCGTCCAATAATTTTTCCCTCGCCGTCTGAACGAGCCGGTTTTGGAGGTCGTTATCGAGCAAGCCGTAATGTGCTGCGAGCAGAGAGCCAATGTAATAGTGTTGGTCTAAAGTACCGTCTTCGTTGTAGTTCATCAAATAGTTAAACTCATGATTCCAGAGCTTATTGATCAGGGCGCGCTGCATTCTATCGGCTAAGCTGGCATAAGCTGATACCAAATTCTGATTTAATCCCAGGCTGACCGAAAGGTAGATATACTCTCGAATTGCCTTGATTGCCAGAATCGTCATATAAGAACGAGGACCGTAGTTGTGTCCGATGTCCCACCAGTCCGGTTGATTAGAACACATTAAATCATCGGCGGATTTGGATGATAAAGCCTGCTCCAGGCTTTTCGTCAGGCATGGGTACAGATACTCAATCAGCGCCGTATCGGCTGAATGTCGAAAGTAACTTCCGGCGACAATATTAATCCAGAAATTGTTCCAGTTGTCGGAACCGGCATACTCGGTTTGATAGCGTCCATCTTTCCAGTAATAGGCGTGCGGGATGACGTTATTTTTATCGGCATGTCGGGCGATATATTCTAAGTCACGCTTGACGCGCTTTATATCAAAATTCACTGCTGCCAAATCCGTGACCAGTACATCGTGAGTAAAGTAAAAATTGTATTCTGCCGGGCAGGGCATTGGAACGATTTCACCGTCAAGATAATGGGCGTTGGTTTCCATAACCGCCTTAGCCCAGGCGACTGAATGATCTATCTGGGAGTTGCCGGTTTGCAGCGTACTGGACTCATAGGCTTTTTTTAGAACTTTGTCTTCATACCTTTTTATTTCTTGTTGATAATTTTTCAATAAATAAGATACAAGTTCTTGTCCTTCGTTGTGCTTTGAAGAACCGATTATCTGGACGATTTTCAAGGTATCTCCTGGAGCCAAATCCCGACGATAAATGAATTGAGCGACAGGTTTCTCCATTTTGTTTTGCAGAATAATAACCGGGATTGGGGTTAGATTAGCAGCTACGTCGTTTATTTTAGCATACTTGGAATTCACTACAACCGGTGGTTCGCCGGAATTTGTGACGAAGACTTGAGCATACTGTGCATCAGCATCTGCAAAGTTCGTAAAGAGAGCTAATTGGGTAGAATCATACATCGTCCAGGCTTGTTCGATGGTTCTGGAGGTTTGGCATGTTCTGAGCGAAGTGAAAAGCCGCGTGTCTAATTCAAATATTTCCTTCAAGGGCAGTCGGTTGATTATTGCATAGGTCATTACCATTGCTGGTTTAGCATCGCAAAATTGATAGGTTACTGAAAAATCCCAGGACGATTCTTCCTGATAAAATTTGACAGAGTAAGGAGTCAAATCAAACTTAGCTGGTTGTCTTCCAATCGATTTTTGGGGCTTGTCGCCGATTTTTAAGAACCATTCCATCACAAACGATGTGTCCCGTTTCCAGTAGTCCTGACTCAAGTCAATGCTATTTGCCACCGGATAATAAAAACTGATTCGTTGGGGAATCATATAACTGTGGTGAAATTCAACTCCGACATAAGGCCCGCCGACCTCAATTTGGGCTTTCCCATTAAATGAAACGGTCAGACTTTTCTGCTGAAACGGTTTAAAGCAAGTGGAGCAAAAGATTATAAAAGCAATAGAGATAAAGGCAAATTTCCAGTTCATGTTTTAGACTCCGATTTGCCGAAATAAATGGTGTGTTGGACTTCAGTCATATTTTAATTCAGCTTGACACATTTTTTGACGGAAACAAAATCCTTAGTCAATAACCGGTAAAAATAAATGCCGGAGCCTATATCTTGAGCATCCATTGTACAAGTGTAATCACCTGCCGGGAGATAATCATTAATCAGCGTTCGAATTAATCTGCCCGTCAAATCATATACTTCTAATTTAACATTTCCCGCGACTGGCAGCTGGAAGCAGATGCTGGTCTGCAGGTTGAAAGGATTCGGGAAGTTCTGGTGTAAGACAAACTGGCGCGGCAGTCCCTGTGCTTGTTCACGATGAATGGCGCTGGTTTCTTCATAGAGTGCTCTAATGTCAGACACTGAAAGGGCATAATCATAAATCCGCACATCATCAATTATGCCCTTAAAATTATATTGGTTAACGTTTGGTAGAACCTGGCCAATCATCAGGTCAATATTAGTGGTCAGAATTGAGCCGGAAAAGGTGGAATGATTATCAAGAGCGCCGTTTATGAAGATTTCAAAATTAGAGCCATCGTAAAGACAGACGACATGATAATAGGTATTCAAGGCGACCCTTAACTGGGAATCCAGATCTTTGATGCCGCTGGTTGTTTTGACTGTCCAGCGGATTCTTTTGTCGGGAATAATAGATACTTTCCAGCGATTTTCCCAATTACCATGCGAAATCGGATACGATTCGCGAGTGGTATACAGTTCAGCGGCATTCATCCAGAAACTGACTGTGATAGCATCTCTAAAATTCAGACTGGGACTGTTCGGCACGCGGACATGAGCGGTTGTGCCGTTGAAATAATAAGCGCTGTTAGTTTTTCCAAATCTGTCGGATACCAAAGTAGTACCGTTGACAATGCCATGATTATTACGACCGCTATAGTCATTGGCATTGCCAGAGAAGGGATAATAAGCTACCGGATCACCAATTTGGTGATTTGTGAATTCTCTGACAACAATTCCAACACTATCAATAGCCTCGCCGCCGCGCTTATCAATTACGTAGCAGACAATATAAAAATAGCCAGCACTATCTGGAGCAATCCAGAATACGAGTGTATCCCCACTTCCCAGCGTTCCATTTTTTGCAGACCAGAAATAAACCAGCGAATCGCCGTCGGGGTCCGACGCTCGGCAGGAAATGTAGGTTGTATCACTTGGTTCAATTGCTCGTTGTGCAGCACTCAATTTTTCAATTATTGGTGGATGATTGATAGATGCTACTACTGTTAGCAGGATACTATCGCAAACAGGATTATTGACACCATCGCTTACTATACAGATTACTTTATAAATTGATTCTTTGGGCGGTGCAGTCCAGAGAATTTGAGCATTATTACTAGCAATAGTATCGCTGCCAATTATCCAGCGATAGGATAGTTGATCCATATCACGGTCATAAGCTGTGCAATAGATTTTAACGGATTGGTTGAAAAGTATCGTATTAGCATCAGTGGCAATTGCTTTTATTCGGGGAGGATAATTCGAAATAGCCCGGCCTGAGTGGTAGTCAACTACTATGCCATTGACCAGCATTTTGTCATTTTCGTAACTCACTGTGCCATTGGAAGGAACCAGAACCGCAATGACAGCTGCATCGGCGGGAATCGGAATACTCGTCAAGCCGCTTATTCTTAAAGCGATAGTACTTTTGCTAATGGCATCATAAATATCTACCAGTGATTGGCCGACATCAAAAGCAACCGTTTTTGTTTGATTATAAGGATTATAAAAAAGGTAACTCGGATAGGCTTTTTTCTGAAAATAATCTGTTTTGCGCAAGTCGAGTTTTAAGATTCCCGGAACGTCGGTCGTATCGATTATGCCTCCCAGAATTCCGACGTGAGAAGAACCATACAGGGCAAAATTGGTTGCACCCCATCCGCCTCTGATGGCATCTCCAGTAGCATAAGGGCTAATGCCTGAGCCAATCGCGTATTGCCGCAGGGCTTCGTGGGCAATATAAGAATATGGGTCATACCGATGCGACCAATCGGCACCGTCCTGATGATCGTCCGGTAAATAATTTGTGTAGAATAATCGAGAAGCATTTGCCAGGTTCAGTATCCATTTTCCAATAGCGCGGGCAAAACGCTCGTCATAGCGTACCATAGGCACCAGAGCGCCTGCCATTTCAAAACCATTCATGACAAAAGCGTAACCGCTATATTTTGCTTCGCCCACTAAACCGTAGCAATCGTAGTTACCCCACCTGCCGAGAGTTACACCCCATTGCCGGACATTATCATCAGGATTGAAGCACCAGTTCAGCATTTTGACAATGTTATAGTTGGTACCCAGTTCAGCATTCATACGCGCGGCGGTATAGACCCCATAAGGGAGTTGCAGTTCGTACGCGGCGTTGGTCGGGTAATCGCTGAGAAATTCCAGGGCCCATTCGGCGCCTATGCGATACCTGGCTTCGCCGGTTTTTATAAATGCATTGTACAAAAGCCAGGCGATTGCTCCGGCTGCTTCCGGTTCGGTCACGCCAGAAATATATGGTTTCATCGTCGAGAGGTACCAGCCGCGGTAATTCATATACGGTTTTTCCCAGGGTGTCGCGCTACCACCCATTGCAATCACTGCTTTTAACCACTGTTCAGCTACAGAAATAAATTGATGTTCAAAATCTCCAGTACCTGGATACAAATCATAAAGCTGGTAAAAGAAAATATTGGGCATGGTAGCATACCACCAGTCGTCACCACTCTGGTCGGTCGGACTATTCAGATAGACATTTTCTTCAGGGCGCCGATTAAAAAATTCCTCGCAACCCAGCACCCAGTTATAACCGTTCTGATTGCTCTTATCAATGCCTACTAATGTGGCACCGATGACTGCGGGAAGAACGTTAATGGCTTCAGCAGAAGAGGGATAAGGAGTACCTACGACGGTATGCAAACCGAAACTGGAGTGGTTGGGGTAATTGACGGTGTTGTTGTTAATCCAGACCAGAGGAAGATATTGCCCGGCTCGGTTCAAATCAAAAACGAGGCTATCGTATCCCCGCGCCACTTGTTTCCAGTCGCGCATGATATAGGGAGATGGCAGATTGGGCATCTGCTCGACACGACTAATAGCTATCTGTTGAGCTCTGCTCTCAGTGACCAATAATAGACCGAATGCCATGGCTGAAAGGAAGATTAATCTCATTTTAGTATATTTTAGAAAGCATAATCATAAGTTCATTCATGAGTCGCGCGATTTATGACTAAGTAACTTCCGACCATAAGAATTTCTGGCTAAGCAAGTTTATCTCCAAATGATAATTGGGCTGATTATCGATTTTTCTGATTTTGACTCATATTCATTTTGATCCAGGTTAATCATAATGTCCCAGCTATTAAGAGCGCTTGAGTAGAAATTTTCCCGGCTTGGCGACATTGTTGAAGAAATGGTCAGGCTGCCTAACAAATAAAAAATCCTTATTAGCATTAATATATACCTAAAAACCAAATTCCATCGAAAAACCGTGAACTATCCCGAGCTCGTTATAATTCCGGAAACCATAGCTGAAATTGGCATTAAAAGAGCTAAGCGGTGGCAGATTTAGCCCAAAGCCAGCTCCGAAAGAGACGTTTTCATCTCTTAGGAAAAGCCGTTCGGCACCTACTCGCAGGGCGAGCCATTTCCCGAAAGTTATTTCGGTGCCCAATCCTAAACTACCGTAATTATTGCTGGGATTGACAGCGTCCATTTCGACAATCCATTTGAGATTACTTTTTGCGACAATGTCGGTGCTGAGGCCAATTTTAAAGGTCAGAGGTAGAGGCCAGCTATTGGTTTCGTAGCTCGATATGATATTTTCGTTATTTCCGTCCATTGTTTCATTGGGGTCGTGATAATGATAAAGATCGCGACCTGCCATTTTCATCTCAGTACCATAGTTGGCAAGAGTAGTTCCGATTCTCAAGCCATTGCCAATATCAATCTTGAAGAGTGTACCGAAATCAACCGCCCAGCCAGAGGCGGAGGTGTGCCAAATACGTTCCTGAATATATTTTACTGTTCCACCTATAGCAAAATGGTCAGTCAGATTGCGGGCAACTGCCAAGCCAATGACCATGTCATCGGCACTGAATTTTTCGCCAGTCCCTTCTTGATAATATTCATTGCGGACAATAACATCTCCCATGCTCCATGTCGAAAGGTAAACTCCTACTATCCCATAAGTCGTGGGTGCAATTACCGAAAAATGGTTGATTTTGGTATCAACCAGCCAGGGCATATTCATCAAACTTATTTGGAGATGTCTGTATTGAGAAGCTAGGGCGGGATTCCAGGAAAAAGTGGCTCCATCAGGTAGATTAGCAATTACGGCACTGCCCATTGCCAGACCGCGGGGGCTCATCGGAATATCCAGAATGCTCGCGGCAGTGGTCCCGGATTTCGAAATATTAATTCCTCCGAAACCTGCTTGATAGTCTGTTAGAATGAAAAAGATGAGACAACTTAAAATTAATACGATGTTATTTTTGTTGTGATTTGGCATAATCTGTCCTGCCCAATTAATTGAAAATTGAAACCCTATTTAATGATGGCAAATTTGCCAGCTTTACTTTCCCCTTTATATTCCACGACGTAAAAGTAAATACCGTAAGCGACCTCCATACCGTCCTTGTTGATTAAATCCCAGGGTTCCATACCGTCGCTATCTGATTGTCCTACATGGTGAATACGCTTCACGACATGCCCAGCCTTAGTATAGATTGTGATGTCGCAGACCGAAGGGAGATTCATGAAATAAATCCGACGTTCCCCGCGTCCAGTTTTGTAAGGATTTTTGGGCTCAAATATATTGGTAGCGACGTATGGGTTTGGAACTACATAAACTTCGTCCAGAGATTTTTTAATTTTTTTAGTATCAACATAGGCGCCTTTGATAGTGAATTCATAATATTCACCATTGCGGAAAGGCTTTTTAGTTTTAATCTGGATTACATCGCCTGGTTGAGGTGGAATCGGGGTAATATTCGGGTTTTCCGGTGGATAAAGACGAATTGCCCAGGAAGCTTTGTAATGTTTCGGGTATGACGGAGCGACCCACCCGCTGTCACCCGTCAATATTAAAATTGGTTCATTGGGTTGCCATTTTCTATCATAAAAATAACTATTACCTTGCAAGACTTCGGCAACTCCAGGAGTCATATAGCATTTTTCGGTCTGATTATAAATTCGAAAGGGCACAGCTGTTGGTCTACGAGTCAGACCTAATTGTAGAGATGTCCCCACCGAATCTTCTTCAAACTGAATTAAAAAGTCAGCTGGGTAGGGAACACTAATATTGCCGAATTCCTTTTTTAAAACTTCATCATCAGTAATTTTCTTCACTTCGACCGTGTAGTTGCATTTTGAACCAGGAGCCCAGCCGCAGGAATCGTAAATTACCTGTACGGTTGAATCATTGTCAATTAAGCCGGTTATACCATTAAAGAGAGGAATTTCCTGGTTAGCATATCGTACGGCGGTTGTATCTACGACGATACGATTGGTGGTCATGTCTTTGATTTGATAGAAAGGAATACTTTGATTATAGTGGGTTGACGACTCAATAAAAGAAAGTCTAAAAGTATGACCCGAAAGAAGTGAATCTTCAATGATTGTTTCAAACTTCACCGAGCCGGTACCGGGACCGAAATGAGTCAATTGGTCAAATTGAGCCACCTGATAACCTAAGGCAGTGGAGCGAGGTACTGCCACCTGGGTGTTTTGATCAAGCTGGACATTTCCGGAAATGTCAACTTTGATGTTGGCGGTACATTCGGAAGGTGAAATGCCACGGGGATGTCCTTGCTCATCGAAGACGATAGTGGAATCCGGATTGCGACCAACTTTACCGTGATCATAGGCAACCAGGGCATAATAGTACTTCACCCCGTTAATTACATCACGATCGACGTAGAAATGAGAAAGCCCCGAATTCGAGCCAAGATAGTACTGTGTTCCAAGAGTTGCCACGGGATGAAAATCGGAATACTCATTATCAAGATCACACTGAAAAATGGGTTTTTTAAACATCTTTTCCCCGTAGCCATTCGTAATTACCTGATTTTCGATAAAAAATGGCTCGGTGCTTTTGTAAAGCTTATATCCCTCGAAGTCAAATTCCTGTAAAAATGGATCGTACGACATTTCCGCCAGATCATCCCAGTACAAAACCACGACTCCGTCTCCTGCGACGGCATGTAAAGTTGGTTTATTGGGAGGAGTTGCAAACCGATAATCGGCATTATAGATTTGTTGCACGGTTTCCTTTTTCCGTGCCAGTGAACTACGGCCAAATTGTTCATTCGTTGGGGCATCCGGAAAATCTTTATTGGCGAAGATTAGCGCCATCGAAAAACGCTCAGTCTGGCCGGCTTTCATTGGGAATGGTCCCGACGAGAAAAACATTCCTAAGTTGCGTCCTCCTTCTAAATAGGTTTCATGAGGCGGCTGCAGTCGGGTGAAAAGATCACGCCAGTTTTTTTCATCATCAATAAGTTCGTAATCATGCACATTCATCACCCGAAATCCAGTCAGCCCGATTTGATCCGACTCATCCTTGTCCGTTTGACCATAATTCGGTTCGCCCTGTGTTGGCATTCCATCTCCCTCACCTTCATCCGGGCCGGTATAATTGAAATCATACGGACCAAGCCCGTCCTTACCAACGTCGTCGTTAAGAGGTTCACCAACGTCCCATGTGCCATTGCCATTCATATCTAAGTAGGGTCGCCAGTCCATGTCCTCATCCCCCGTCCACCATTTGCCAATGATGTAGGGATACCGATTTTCAATTTTACCATACTTCTTTTCAAATAAGGTGATGTTATAGTGAGATTGTATATAACTCATGATTGCGTCTTGACCGGCGATCAAGAATCCCTTTTCATCTTCACGATTCTCATCGGTGATGCCATCTTCGTCGTTATCAATACCGTCAGTATGGTTCCCCGGACTTTCCAGAAAAGCGTAACCGCAAGTTCCGACGGGGGTCCAATGTCCGGGCGAGCCCTGTTTATCAAAGTCCCAGGCAAAAGCTATATCATAATAAGTATTGTAACCACCCTCATCATCTCCGGAATCGTCAGTTCCTCCAATGCCCCAGTCAATATATTGTGAAAAATAGACACTGTCATAGTCGGTTGTACTTTCATTAGTAATTTCATAGACCCAGAAAATTACATCCTGAGCCAGAACATGGGACCATTGAAAGCCCCGCGCGGCGACTTCCAATCCTAAGCCACCCCGAGTTGAATCACGATAATCAGGGTAGAATACGCCACTACCATCCTGTCGTCCTCGTAACCACTCTTTATCCGGGCTGTCATCGAAAACGAAGAAGGTTTCGACATCAGCGTTGGTCTTTTGACCAAAATAACCATTCCATTTTCCTGCCCAGCTTAGTGGTTTATCGGGCCAAAACGATGGCCAGGTCGAGGGATCATCGCTTCTGGCTGGAGAAGAACCACGGGGGTTAGAATAGCCGGGCACAGGTGCCCAGCCCCATTGTTCTTTGGTAACCGGATCCTGATCGCAGAATTCGCGGTAGGCGGTAGACATCGGATGAATGTGATTGCCCATAGTGTCAAAAGTAGAAGCCGAAATAATCAAGGCGACGCCGTCAACATACGAACGACCGCTGCCTTTAGGCCATTCGCCACTCGGTTGGTCCGGCCAGCGTGCAATTTCACCATGATTGGCAAAAAGGGTACGAACATTATTCCCATCTAAAATCCCCCACTGGGTAAATTTGTGATCGCCTTTATTGGGGTCGGGGATTCGCTGTGAAAAAGCAATGACTGCTATCAAAATAGCAGATGTGATTTGTGCCAATTTCTTCATAAACTCACTCCAAACCCAAATTGGATAAGTCGAGGCTCTGAAAGCCAATCGGGTCTAGTATAAAATTCTTTTTTACTGTTAAACCCTTGCGGCTCACCACCGCGATATAATTCCTGAGTATAAGTCGCTCGACCAGAATCATTATAGACAACACGTTCATTCATTCGATCAAACAAATTGAATATTTTTAAATAAAATTCCCAGGCAATGTGTCTGAAATTAATGTTATATCTGGCATAAAAGTCAAAGGTAACCAAAACCGGTTTGCGATCGCTATTGACAATGGCTGTCGTGATTTCTCTGGCTTCCGGAGTATACGGCTGACCGGTTCCGTATTTTCCAATAAGCGTTACCACCAATGCTTTAGTTACCTGATAACTAATGCTTGAATTGAGAGAATGAGTCTGATCCCAGTCTAAAAAGGTCATATACTTGACCGATTCGGCGGGAGGTTCTTTCATATTGTCAATTAATACCGACCGGGGATCAGACGCATTGCCTTTAGCAACTTGATAGGTATAATCGACATTAATGCTTAATCTATTAGCACCAGGGCGTTTTTCAAGCGCCAGAGTAAAGCCCTTAACTTGACCATAATCCAGATTAATAAAGCGTCCATATTTAACCCCCGAGTGTTGTTCGCCAGTGGCGATGGTATGAATCTCGGTGCCTAACAAATTGCGGATGTCTTTATAATAAGCGGTTACATCTAACCCAACCAAATCGGCGAGCTGTTGCTGCAGACCGATTTCAAAAGCCACGGTTTTCTGAGATTTCAATTCTGGATTTCCAAACGGATAGCCAAGAGATTCTTCGGGGTTGACAGTTCGGCTGGGGTTAGCGTACAAATTTTCAAAGGGAGGAATCTGGAAAAAATGTCCATAGGAAACATGCATAACGCCACGATCAGTAATAGGATAAGCCATGCCGATACGAGGGCTGATTTGAATGTCTGGTTTTGCCTTGCGGGTCGGACTTGTTTTCGGACGTGATAAATCAATAATCTGGTCGCAATTTGAATTAAAATAATCCAGTCTTATGCCAAGATTTAAAATGAAATTCTGATACTCCGACTTGGTCTGGATATAAGTCGCAAAATCATAGGGCGATTGTTCGTAATGTTGATTGTCATAAGTATTCGGTGGTGGATTACAGGTTTGAAAATTGGTCTCGGCATTCTTTTTCAGAACAATATCGTGAAGCATCAGATTGTACAATTTGGTTTCAAAACCCATTTTGAGCTGGTGAATTCTGTTGAGCTGCTTGGTGAAATCACCTTTTACGATATGAGTTTTAGAACTGCGGACAAACCAAGACATATCGGTACCACCAGTATAGAAAGATAAAGAAGGTGTCTGGCGCAGACGATCATCGGTAGAATAACGGTCATCCGTCGAGTCTTTAAACACATAGCGTTGATAACTTTTAGTGTTAAATGAATATTTTAAATTGATAAATGTATTTGTATTGAACATATGATTCCAATTAACAATAGTAATTACCGATTTTTCGTGGACACTACTATTGCCGTAAGGATTCCATCGAAACATATGTTCATAGTTGGAATAGTCGTTTTTTTGGAACAGGTTGCAGACTGAAACATTGTTTTTGTGATTCAGTTGGATTGATATTTTACCAAAAGATGAGATCCGTTTGCCGCTATTCATGGGTACATAACGATTATTACCGAAAGAGATCGAATCCGTCGGTACGGATGGATTAAAAAAATTCTTGCCGTACAAATAGCCTTCATCGGTTGTGTACTTTAAAGAAGCCAGATATTTTATCTTTTTCGAGAATGGTCCCGTCATGAAAAAAGAATGTTCCATGAAGGCAGTTGGAGACAGGGCATCGATATTTTCAAAAATATCTTTGTGGCTTGATAAATAATCACCTATTAAAGAGGTTAATTTCAAGGAAAACTTATCTGCGCCATCTTTAGTGTTTATATCAACGATTCCACTTTGGGCTTGACCGTATTCGGCATTAAATGTTCCACTAATTACCTTTAATTCTTGGACGATGTTGTTTTCGATTACCATCGTTGGGCTGCCGGCAAAAGCATCATTGATAGGAATACCGTCTATCATGTAACTGATTTCATCAGATCGACCACCGCGCATATGACCATCAACCATACCTGCCTGAAGATTTAGCACATCATTGATATTACTGACGGGGAGAACTTCGAGTAGCTCAGAAGTGATATTAGATTCAGTCGAAGTCATATCTTTCTGAACGATTGGCCTTTGCGCGAGCACAATGACTTCCCGCCCTAAATCAATGGCAGCGGCTCTCAGACTGGCATTAACAACCGTGGTTAAATCCGAGGATACTGCAACCTGAGTAAACTTGATTGTCTCGTGACCAATCATATTAAAAATAAGGGTATATTTACCAGGGGGTATATTAAGAATAACGTAATTGCCCTCGGCATCGGTAGAAGCACCCAGATAGGTGTTTTCTAAATAGACATTCACGCCAATTAGCGGGGATCCTGTATTATCAGTCACCTGTCCTCGAATTTTACCGGTAGATCCTGAAAAGAGCGTAGATGTCGCGATTACTAATAAGAAGAATACCCTCAATATCTTTCTTATCATTGTTATCTCACCTAAAAATTAGAAGGGCGGGAGTTATTTGCTCCCGCCCTCTTCTTTTAAGTCTTATTTCAATAAGGTGATTTTGTGAGTTTGCCGAAAATCTTTGCCCTGGAGCACGACAAAATAGACGCCTGAAGGAAGTGACCGATGATTCATATCTTGTGCCGTCCAGTTCATAAGATAAGTACCCTTTTCCATATACTGATTAACCAGTTCGGCAACTCGCACTCCTAAAAAGTTATAAATTGACAGGTTAACCTTGCCGCTTTTCGGAATCGCAAATTGAATCGAGGTGGTCGGATTAAACGGGTTGGGATATGTAGCAACTAAGTTGTATTTATCAATGGTTACCGGTTCACCTTTAACTACAATACCTGTCGTCGGTGAATATTTCATAACTGAAAAGTCATCCCAGTAGGTAGTACCTTTGGCGAAATTCCAGTAGCGGGCGCGCAGGCTGAACTGAGTAGCATTGGCAGGTGGCGTCATAATTGCGGTGTACTGAATCCAGTCGGTAGTATCAGCCGGGATTACGAAGCGATAATCTGTGCCACCAACTTCACCCCAGCCGTTGGCGCCACAGGTACCATCATGCCAGGTCACCGTAAAGCCGATTCCGTAACTGCCGTTAGTGTTGGCTGAATCAGCATAACCCGGCGCAAGTTCTGCTTTCAACCAGACCGAGAGGACAAGAGGGGAGCCATCATTGACAAACGCGGCGGGATCACTATTCACGACAATCTCGTCGTTTTCGTCGTCCGCTTCCACGATTTTCAAGGAATACTCACCACTATGCGCCTTCTCATTCGTCACTCCCATATAGGAAGGAGTGCTGGTTTGCCAATCAGCCTTACCCATGGAAAAGTCAGGCCACCAGTAGAACCAGCCAGTTGGAACATCTACGTTGGGATTAAAGAAGTCGCCAACCCACTGACCTTCTACCGTGTTGCGGATAAAGAAATCTTCAACATAAACCGTTCCGGTAGCCTGGGCTCCCATTTGCAGTTTTACTGTTATACTGTCAACCGTTACCGGGAAAGAGATAGCGTCAGTGCTCTTGACCTCGACCCAGCCATCACTGTTAGCAGCACTCTGCGGAACATCCAGCACCAGCGGAGCGCCTAACAGGTTGGTGCCATCGGCAGCGTAGAAATTGTAGATTAACTGAATCTTCTGCTCATCAGTTGCCGGATTGGTGTTTACACCAACTGTTTTAACCCAGGCGCCAACTTCCATACCAACATTCTGCCCTACAAAGACTGACCAGTAACGATACAAATCCGCACTCTCCCAGTAGGCAGTACCATCAGTGTTTGGTTTCGCAATCTTCAGACTGTGTCCACCAGTCCGCCATACATCCGTAGCCCAACTCTTTACAGCTGTCGTCGATGTTCCCCCACTCTTAAAGTAGTTCGGAACACCACCCTCTAAACCACCGTTCGGTATATAATTGCTCCAGGCAATTACCACGATGGTTAAGAGCAATGCAATAACTCGTGCAGGATACTTCATAATTTTCCTCCTATTTTGTTGATTTGACCGCAATATTTTTAAAATCTTTATTAACGATGATAAACTCCTTTGGATTAATCTCGACCGTGCCATTTTTTATTGGCGTGCTATTTGTTTTGACCAGGTTAAAAGTGGCTTTTGTCCAGAGGTGATTAAAGCAAATGAGGCGGGAGTCCCCGTTCCTTTGATAGTGAGCCATTTCTATTCCGGGTGTAAGACAAAAATATGGTTGAATTGTCTCTTCAATGCCGATCGAGACATAAAGCTGCACAAGAAATTCTCTTAATGTTTCTGAAGAATTATAAAAGTCGAATACTTCGAGGGGAAATAGCGCAAAATAAATTTTGCCCTTACCGAGTCTCACCCTGATTAATAACGGCTGATTGTTTTGGTCATCTATTAGAATTTCAGACATACAATTTGAAATAGGCCAATAAGCCGTTTCTCTAATTTTCTCATTTCCACCTAATTGAATATTAAATTTTTCTCCAGCTTGCCATATGCCCCATGGTATTAATAATAAGGCAGAGATTTGTGATTCCCTATAGAAGTCAGGTAAGCCGAACCTTAGATTGCTTTCTACCTGCAATAGTTCATCTAAATCTACAATCCAATGGTCATTAGCAAAGCTGGCATAGACAGTCCCACCTTGCTGGACATAATTTAGAATTTGATTCCAGAATGGTTGGGTCAATCGTTTTAGTCTGGGCAGCCAGATAACTCTGGGAGGTGTGTCCCAGTTGATAGCATGAGAATACTTATTTCCCCATGAACTACCCTGATATTCTACTGCTGGCTCATAAACAATTTTGGGATTAATTCCGGCTGATTTTAACAGACCATAAGTATTCAAATAGAAATCAAGGTAACGAAAACTTCCGTTCTCCCAATCAAAAGGATAAGGGGCATAGAAATTAGAAGGAATTATTAACCAGGAGGATTGAGGGTCAGATTTTTGCCACCCTTCACTAAACAAATGTTCCGACAGAAGCCGGATTTCTGCCAAAGCTTTATGTGCTTGCCTGAAATTACCGTCCTTTTTGCGCAAACCGAACCGTTGTTCAAAGGTGTTATGCAGGTAAGGACGAACATCGGGCAAATCAAAATCAGTCCAGCACCAGCTGCAAGCCCCCTGAGCACCATTAATAAAGCCTGACCAAAGAACTTCACGATAATATTTCAATTGATTTGGTTCGCTTGCCATGGTGGCGGAATTGCCAAATTCTTCAATAAAAACCTGGAAATTCCAGTATTTAGCCATTTCGACTTTAAATGAGGGCAAATAGGCTTGCAGCCAGAATTCATTATAACGTGGATAAAAATGCAAACCAATAATATCCTGAAGAGGTGCTATCTGATGTAAATGAAAATGGCGAGCGGATTCTAACATTCCAGGATTGTGGCTATTGATTTCGGGTGACCAGACTCCGTCTCCAAGCGTAATTGGGCGGTTGTCAATTGAACGCATGAAAGCTATTATTTTTTTCAACCACTCAGTGACTTCATTACTCTCTTTACCCGGTTGGTAAATTGGCAGTTCATTTGATAGACACCATAATATAATGTTCTGACAATTGCGAGATTCATTTAAGATAGCCCGGATAAATACTTTCTGTTCTGCGAGAATTTCAGGGGTAGAATAAAATTTTTCAGGTTGCCATTCTTCTATTTCCCAATTTTGGCCCGACATATGACCGACGAATAGCGTCGGAATTGCCTGGAGATTTGTCGATTCTAACAGTCTCAAAAACTCAGCATAACGTTTTATTGCTGTAGGATTAATTTTTTTATTTTTGTAAAAAAAGGAAGTCATTAGAAAAAACCGAAATCCGTGTATGCCGAGTTGCTCCATTGCGGAAAAGTCGGCAGCAATTTCCTGAGGATTCCACTCCTCCCACATTCTCAAACCGGAAGAGCGCGGAAAATAGTTTATTCCAATAAAGAATGGATCCTTTTTGAAAATCTTATGGTTATTCAACTGCTTTCCCGTTCTATTAAAGATACACCAATTACTCTCGTTTGTGGAGGCTCGTTAGGACGGTCAATGACTTCATTTAATAAATTAAAAGCCTCCTTGCCTAGGGTTAGTTTGGGGACATGTAGAGTGGTTAAGAGAGGGGTGCAGAAACTTGCGGTGGGAATATCATCAAAGCCGACGACAGCAATATCGTCAGGAATTTTAATTTGCCGTTTCTGAATTTCTTTGATAGCCCCAAGAGCTGTCGGATCATTGCAGCAGAAAATTGCATCTGGTGCGGGAGTCTGCGTTAACAAAGCTGCGACGCCCTTCTCTCCTATCGAGGGAGATGTTTCCACATTTTCCACATAGGTGTATTTTTTTAAGAGTGCCTGATCATTAATTAAGCCATAAGTTTCCAAGGCTTCTTTGTAACCACGATATCGTTCTTTAATCGATGGGTGAAAAAAAGTCCCACCTACGAAACCGATGCGTTTTCTTCCTCTTTTGACCAGGTGTTCGATCGCTCGAAAGGCACCGTTATAGTTATCAATTTGGATACAGTTATAATTTCTACCTGGTATAGCATAGTCAATTAAAACGAATGGAATGCACTGATGATCAAGGTATTCGACCAGAGCATGTGGCACCCTGCCCGCTAGCGCAACACCATCAACATCTTTGTACTTCAGGAAGCGCGGTAAGTCTTTTTTAGGATCAAATTCTTCTTTAACCGTGGTCAGTAAAATGTAGCTATCGCTTTTGCGCGCGGCATATTCCATTCCTAAAAAGACCTCGCTATAGAACATTTCGACTTCGTAAAAATGACCTTCCCAGATTACAAATCCAATATTTCCGGTTTTTCCAGTGGCTAACTTACGTGCCGGGCGGGACGGTTTGTAATTCATTTTCTGAATAGCATCTAATACCTTTTGGCGGGTCTCCAGTCGGACATATCCCTTGTTGTTCAAGACGAGCGAGACGGTCGAAATCGAGACCCCAGCTAATTTTGCGATGTCTTTAATAGTGCTCATAGCATCTCATATTTATTATCGAAACGTTTTAATATAACATCTCATAAAATCAATGTCAAGAAAAAAATTATGCACTTTTTGGAAAGTTTCAAGACATGGTA
>DDYE01000021.1 GCA_002347855.1 Fidelibacterota bacterium UBA2242 | reverse complement strand
TGCAACCATTGGCGCAGAATATGATGTTCCTGATCTAGTAATATATTCATCATCGCCACTAGCGACTATAATATTAACCCCTGGAGCGGAAACATCTACAAAATCACCATAATTCCAGTCTGTATTAAATACTTCATTAAAGGATTCGTTTATCTTTGTACCAGATACAGATATTACCCCCGGATATTGAGAAGGATAATCAGGATAAGGGATTGTATACGGATCGCAACCATACGGTTTGATATAAGGATTAGGAGATTCATTACCCGCTGAGGATATTAAGATTACTCCTTGTTGAGTGGCATTATTAATTTCATTTTGGACCTCTAAATAACTGTATGGCATCAAATAACCTGAATATTTCTCACATCCGTCTGCTAAATCTTCAATCGTTGCTACTTTTGCAGTCCCCCAACTCATATTAATGATATCACAGTATCTAGTAGCAACGTATATCTTATCAACGAGTAAGGTAATATTTGTGTCAAGTCCAATACCATAACCACAAGAGTAAAATCTTAATATTGAATTCCATCCAAGACTAGATATCCCAATACCATTATTCGTTACGGCCCCTGCAACACTGGCTACTTTAGTTCCGTGCCAATTGCCATTTGTCCCATCATGTGAAAGCACCTTGGCAGTCAAATCAGGATGATCTGGATTAAATCCATTATCAATAATACCAATTACTACATTGCTTGATCCATGTGTAATACCCCAGGCGTCAACCGCCTGAATGGCTTCAAAATACCACTGAACATTGTGGTTATCATCCCGAAATAAAGGATCATTAGGTTCATCGTGATATATTATTGTTATTGGTTCATGGGCATATTCGACAATATCTAATTCTTTAAACTGCTCAATAGTGCTATGTAACGGAACAGGTTGATCGAACTTGATGGTAAATAATTGCGAGTTATTGATAATCTTCACCGGTTTTCCCGTTCTACGATGTGGCCTTTCGTTTTCCCCCCAGACTACGTCCGGCAGTTATTTAATGACCTCTTTAATACCATAGGCATTATCAAGCTGATTTAGAACACTCTTTAAATTGGAATACTGTCTGCCCAAATCTGCCTGGGGAGCAATTCTTTGACCTCTCGGTAAGTCAAGTACCAAATCCTTAAACTTAACGACGATGCGATCGGTATATATCTCCCCATCTTTGAGGTACATTTGGCCTTCGCAGAGACCATTCTCTACCGTGATGGCAGTCATTTGACCAGGCAACTGAGCAGCTAAAACAAAAAATACCAAACAACTTCTTAGAAACCATCTTCCTTTCCAACCCTTTAGCATTGTTCAATCCTCCCATTTTATCTTAAAAGTATTTTATAGATAAAAAATATATTAGTCAAGTGTGATTTGAAATTTGTAGTTTGAAATTTAAAACATGAAATTTGAAATTTTAAATTATATATTTGGTGAGGGTGAATAGCTCCGCTCTTCAGAGCGCAGATTAAAATCAAACACCCCCCTAAAATTGGTTTTAACCCATTTACCGGATTAAAATTAATCCACGACCTGAAGGTCGTAGCAATGCAGCTAATATTACATCAGAACTTGATTGTCAATCAAGCGCGTTTTACCCAAATAAACTGCCACCGCGGCAAAGGTTCCCGGGTGAATTTCATCCACTCGCTGCAAATTTTCGCCATCGACGATTTCAATATAATCAATTCTTGCCAGGGGTAAGCGCTTGATACCAGTCTCGATTAAATTGCGGATGGTTGCGACATTACGCTCGCCACGCTCGACCGCTTGACGGGCTTCCTGCAAGGTCTGGAAAATTAGCGGCGCCTGAGAGCGTTCCTCAGGCGTCAGATACACATTCCGCGAACTCATCGCCAACCCATCTGGCTCACGAACAATCGGACCAAGTATAATTTTAACAGGAAAATTTAAATCCCTGACCATTTGCTGGATGATTATTGCCTGCTGGGCATCTTTCCTTCCAAAGACTGCCACATCTGGTTGAATAATATTAAACAATTTCGCTACCACCGTCGTCACACCCCTAAAATGAGTGGGGCGACTCACTCCGCAAAGTACTTTTGATAATTTTTCTGTCACAACATAAGTAAAAAAAGGCTCTGGATACATTTCGGCTACTTCAGGGTAAAAAATAAAATCGGTGCCGCGCTCACAAGCCAGATGCTCATCCCTCGCAAAGTCGCGGGGATAGCGCTCTAAATCTTCATTTGGTCCAAATTGGGTCGGGTTGACGAATATGCTCATAACAACTACATCACTATGCGCTTTGGCGATATCGACCAATGATAGATGACCTTCATGCAAATAGCCCATAGTTGGCACAAAACCAATTTTTTTACCAGTAGTTCGCAATGGTTGCAAAGCTGCACGGATAGCGGCAATCGTGCGATAGACTTCCATTCTTACTCCTGCCTCCCTTCCAATTTACAGAATGCTTCTTATCTCAAAAACTTTCTTGTTCTCCGGGAAATTTGCTCTGCTGGACATCTTCACAGTACTGCTTCACCGCAGTTCGAATCTCAGCAGCTAAATCGGCATAGCGCCGCACAAATTTAAATTTCACCTTATCGTAAAGCCCCAGCATATCGTAAAGCACCAAAATCTGACCATCACAATGCACCCCGGCGCCTATCCCAATAGTGGGAATCTGGAGCATTTGGGTTACCTCTTGAGCCAGGGCCGCAGGCACCTTCTCTAACACTAGGGCAAATGCTCCGGCTTCTTGTAAAGCTAACGCATCTTGCTTGATTCGCTCACTTTCACGGCTTTCAACTCCCCGGACGCCATAGCTACCGAATACATGCACACTTTGCGGGGTAAACCCAAGATGCCCCATCACGGGTATTCCAATTTCTACCAGGCGACGCACCGTTTCACAAACTGGCGCCCCTCCTTCTAATTTGACCGCTTCGGCGCCACCCTCTTTCATCAAGTGTCCGGCATTATGAATCGCCTGTTCAAGACTTTCTTGATAAGTCATGAACGGCATGTCGGCAACCAACAGGGCGCGCTGCACTCCTCGTCGAACTGAACGGACATGATAAATCATTTCATCCAGTGTTACCGGCAAGGTGGTCTCATATCCCGCACAAACATTACCACAGGAATCCCCTACCAGAATTACATCAATCCCCGCTTCATCCAATAAATAACCAAAAGTATAATCGTAGGCAGTCAAGGCGCTGATTTTTTCACCTTTGCTTTTCATCATTTTTAAGGTCGTTACTCTAATTTTTGTCGTCATAAAATTACCTTTCGTTAAAATTGTAATCACTAATCAAGAGCAGCCTGGATAATACCTCCTAATAATACCTGTTCTCCTTGATAAACTACCGCCGATTGCCCGGGACAAACCGCATGCTGCGGCGTCATAAACAGGATTTCATAGATTCCGGACGCTAAATATCGCCCGCGACACGGCACGCCCACACTGCCATAGCGAATCTTAACATCGCCCTCCCACTCTTTACTTTCTGGTTGACTGACGAAATTCGCCTGTTTGATAATCAATCCTTTTACTCTTAATCCATCGCGATTGGTGATGATAACGCGATTGTGTTCAGCATCCAGCAGCTTGACATACATCCGTTCCTTAAAGCCGCGCTTGAAGCCCTTCCGCTGACCAATTGTAAAATTGTAAAAGCCGGAATGCCTGCCGACTACCTGACCGGTTTCATCTACTATTTCGCCGTCACCAATGGCTTGAATTCGTTCAGGAGCATATTCAATCAAAAACCGCCGATAGTCATTATCCGGAATAAAACAAATGTCCTGACTCTCGTCAACATCTTCGCTGAATAAACCGGCTTCGCGCGCCAGGCGTTTTATTTCCGGCTTGGTCCTTTCACCTAAAGGAAAAATCGTCCGCGCTAAATCTGTCTGCCGTAATTGCCATAAAGCATACGACTGGTCTTTGCGTCCATCAACCGCCTTGAGCAGCTGAAAGCGCCCCACCGCGCTATTAAAAATTACCCGAGCGTAATGACCCGTAGCAATGTAATGGATGCCACGTTCATCGGCTATTTTCCTCAGATGAGTCCACTTTATCACGCGGTTACAAAAAACACAGGGATTTGGGGTTATTCCCGATAAATACGCTTCGACAAAACTATTGACGATCGACGCCTCGAACTCCTCACGCAAATCCACTACCAGGTGGGGAATATTTAACTTTTGGCAGACTACTTGGGCGCGTTCAATTGCTGCAGAGGAATCCTTAGCACCGGGCAGGCGCCAAAGGCGAAAAGTAATTCCCGTCGCCGCATAACCCCGCTGCTGTAAGAATGATGCCGCCATAGAACTATCAACGCCACCGCTCATCGCGACCAAAACCGTTTCCCGCCTGGCTTTTGTCATCTCTCGCAAACCTTCTGCTGCCATAGTTCAATAAACTTTTCGTGAACAGGAAAAATCAGCGGCGGGCGCTGACCTGCCAGGAAAAAACATGCCTCAGCGGCATCATCGCCCTCGTGCAGTTTAGTTTTTTCCACCTGAATCAAATAACCAATTATCAAAACATCACCGTAAAAGCCATTTAAGTGGGTGCGAACGCCGAGCAGCTGCGGATTATTACCAACTACGCCACTCTCTTCATATAATTCGCGCACAACTGCTTCTTCGGGAGTTTCGCCGATTTCAATAAAGCCACCTGGCAGGCACCAGCCACCGACACCGGGTTCAAATTTACGCTTTACTAACAGTATTTCGTTGGACTCGTTTATTGCCACCGCCGCCACTGAGGGAAGAGGATTCTCGTAGAGGATGACTTTACAAACTGGGCAATAAGAGCGCCAACGACCTTCAATCGAACGTTGCTCCAGAAGTGAACCGCATTGATAACAGAAGTGATATTTCATACCCTAAAAATAGTCAGATTTTTGCGGATTGCCAATCGAATTGCATAATTAAGACTGCTATTAACTAACTTAAATACTTGAAATGCAATGATTCTTCAATGTTGCCAGGGCATTTTACAGCTACTTAAATCATTTTTCTAACAACATTAACGGAAAAAAATTAGAGAACGATTAGAGAATGATTTCTAAGCTCCTGTATCGGCAAATCATCTTTGACCTGCAGTTAAAGCATTCCTGAGATTTTTACAGTTTTAACTTTTACAAAATAGCGCTTATCTAATTGACACTAAAATAAAGGAGTTGCTATGGGGCGTTATTTTTTACTAATTGTATTTGTTTTGAGCACATTGCAAAGTTGTAAAAATCCAGAAATTAGTATTCAGCCAACCGCGATGCCCATTGTTATTGACGGTGATTGTTCAGAGTGGAGTGGTCCGTGGTATTACTTTGATGATTTAGAAGCCAATCTCGCCTTGACACATGACGAACGTTTTCTCTATTTTTGCTTAAAGACTTCTGATCGCCAGCTTGTTCGTCAGATTATGGGACGGGGACTGATTCTGTGGTTCAATCCTCAGGGTAAAAAGCAACACACCCTGGGATTAGCTTATCCACTCGGCATGCAGTCTCGCCTTGTCACCGAAGATACTCACCCTCAGATGCAAGGGATTCCCGCCCAACGCTTCCGCGATGAGCGTTGGCAGGAAATGGTACTCTCTGAATTAGAAATCCGCCATGGCAAACCTAAAACTCGCGAAAAGTACAGCATAGAACAGTTAAACGGACTGGCGGTGAAGTTCGGGCTGAATCCTAACGAAATTGTATACGAATTGCGCATACCACTAATAGCCGATTCGAGCAGTACCTGCGCCATCGAACCGCTGAAAGGCAAACCGCTTGCGCTTGGCATCGAAATCCCGACTATTGATATAAGCCAGATGCGCCAGCGACTCGGCGAAGCAGGTCGAGGAGGGCGCAGCTTTACGCCAGGTGATATGCCGATGGGTGAACGCGGCGGCGGAATGCCCGGTGGCATGCGTGGTCAGGGACGACCTTCTCCCATGGAAAATGTCGAGGTCTGGCTAAAAATCAGATTGCAGGAAAAATAGCCATAGCACCCCACCGCAAGTAATTTTTCAATTGCAGATATTGCTGGCAAGCAAAATACAGCTTGAGCCATCTGTTTTATTATCATAAATTTTAGCGTGCTGGGATTTCACTATAATAAAAATCACCCATTAAGCGAAAAATCTTCAGGCTCAATTTCTACCACTCTTTCAGCCGTTGAAGGCGTCTTTGAGGATGCGCTTTCCTCTTTCCATTTAAAAAAGAATCTTTGCCAAAATGTGTACAATAATAATTTTGAGGTAGATTATGAAAAATGCTCTCAAATGGTTACTGGTCTGCACTCTTTGCGCCAATCTCCTTGCAGAAGATGAATCTGCCCTTTCACCGACTTTGCTTTCCAATTTAAAGCAAGCCGTCGTCAGCCGGAGCGATTACCGCGCCTGGCAAAATGCGATTACTAATAATGACATCAAACAGCTTGCTCTCAATCGCGAAATTATTAACAGCTACAATGATGTTTTCAGCCTGCGCTTAAAAACGGAAGGAATTACTGACCAGCAAAGTAGCGGGCGCTGCTGGATGTTCGCAGCTTTTAATACCATGCGCCCGATGGTAATGAAAAAATATAACCTTGCCACTTTCGAGTTCTCAGAAAATTATACCATGTTTTGGGACAAACTGGAAAAAGCCAATCTGTTTTTCGAGATTGTCATTGAAACCGCCCAGAAAGACGTTGAAGAACGCGAATTACAGAGTCTGTTGGAAGACCCGATTTATGATGGCGGCTGGTGGAGCTATTGGGTAAACTTGCTGGAAAAATATGGCTGCGTACCGAAAGATATTATGCCCGAGACTATCAACAGCAGCAAAACCGGTAATATGAACAATATGCTCAACCGTCTGGCAATTCGCGACGCAGTCGAACTGCGGAAATTAGCCCGACAGGGGCAAAAGATTACTGCCTTACGCCAGAAAAAAATTGAAATGTTGAAAGATTTCTATCAAATCTTGGTCTTACATCTCGGTACCCCACCCGAGCAATTTACCTGGCGCTTTAAAGATAAGAACGACAAAGTCATCGAGCAGGTTTATACCCCACTGGAGTTCTACCGTGCTACCATTGAATGTAATCTGAAGGATTATGTAACCCTTGCGGACCATGCTATTCGTCCCTATAATAAACATTACGAAATCAAATATTGCCGCAATATGTCTGAAACACCTAACATGGATTTTATCAACGTCGAAGCGCCACTTCTGAAAGAATATGCCTTTAAAGTCCTGCAAGATAGCATACCGGTCTGGTTCGCCGCGGATGTAGCCATTGACATGGACCGCGAAAAAGGCATCATGGCGGCAAATCTCTACGACTACGAATCATTGCTGGGTTTAAAACTGGGCTTGAGCAAACACGACCGTCTCCTCTACCGCCATTCCGTGCCGGGACATGCCATGGCACTCATCGGCGTGGACATCAAAGACGGCAAACCCCAGAAATGGCTGGTAGAAAATTCCTGGGGCAACAAGATTGGTAAAGACGGCTACTGGACAATGTTCGACAACTGGTTCAATGAGTATGTTTTTGTAGTCATTGTGCCCCGCAAATATCTGACGCCGCAACTGGAAAATCTATTGAAGACCAGGCCGGAAGAACTTCCCGTCTGGGATCCGTTGCGCCAGATGCTGAATTAGGTGAAAAGATTATTGATGGTGGGAACAATTATTCAAAAACACGCCCGAATCACTCGAGCTTATCATCGGAAATAACGGAATTGACTGGAAGAACATTATGAAAACAGTATATTGGGTGATTTTTTTAAGCGTTGCACTGACAGTTTACAGCCTGGTTAATCTTTATATTTTCTACCACGGCTGGCAGGCTTTGCCCTCGGGATCCGTCTGGCGCAGTATCTACTGGATAGTTTTTCTTTTATTGGCAATTTCCTATATCGTTGGGAGATTTTTAGAACGGCTCTGGGCTTCACCAGTAGTCAATTTGTTCACCTGGATTGGTTCTTTCTGGATGGCTGCTATGATTTATTTTCTGCTGATACTTTTTCTGCTCGATTTGCTGAGACTGTTTAATCACTTTCTGTCCTTTTCCCCGGTATGGCTTAGAACCCATTACGTTCAGGTCAAGTTGTACGCTTTCTTCGGTGTCGTCGCAGCGGTGGTGTTAGTCATTATCGTTGGATTCATCAATGCGTGCTATCCGAAGGTAACGACGCTTGACTTAAAAATTCATAAAAGGGTCAATGGCTTGCAAGATTTAAACATCGTCGCCGCCAGTGATATCCATCTGGGTACTTTGGTCGGGGCACGGCATATCGACAAACTTGCCGCAATGGTGAATGCCTTGAATCCTGATATTGTCTTATTTGCTGGTGATATGCTCGACGAAGACATGCGTCCGGAGCGCTGTAAGAATATCTGCAGTGGTTTATCTCTGATTCAACCGAAATATGGAATTTTCGCCGTGCCGGGCAATCATGAATATTATGTTGGACTCGAACGTGCGCGTCAATATCTAAAAGAACACAATGTCACCTTGTTGACCGATAGCGCCATCAACATTGAGGATAAATTCTGGTTAATCGGTCGCCACGACATGGAAAAAAGACGGTTTACCGGTGAAAAACGCCTGGAATTGGCGGAACTTTGCAATGGCATAGATAAAAATTTGCCGATTATTCTACTCGATCATCAACCTTTGAACCTTACAGAAAGCGCAACTAATAAAGTGGATTTGCAAATTTCCGGACATACTCATCATGGTCAGTTATGGCCTTTCAATTATCTAACCAGGCGGTTCTACGAGGTGAGTCATGGCTACAAACTCAAAGATACAACTCATATTTATGTTTCTGCCGGTTATGGTACCTGGGGTCCACCGATTCGCACCAATGCACGCCCGGAAATTGTTCATATTCGCCTGCATTTTGAATAACATGCAATGCGAGGAGGAAAAATGATTATGCGTCGTCAAAGAATCGTTCTGACTTTAGTATTGAGTCCTCTTATCTTCCTTTTCCTTTCTATCCAGATCAGCGCAGCAGAGAAAGCTGAGCACTACAACTGTTACACGATTCTCGTTGGTAAAAAGGCTTCAATTTCAGGCGCGGTATTGTTTGCCCACAACGAAGATGATTGGGGCGACCAGGTGGTTTACTGGTATAAAGTACCACGCCAGCGGCATGTAGCCGGTGAAGAGTACACTTTGAAACATGGCGGTAAATTACCACAAGTAGCGGAAACCTGGAGCTACCTCTGGATGGAGATTCCGGATATGGATTTCGCTGATAGCTTTCTGAACGAATGGGGTGTAGCCATTGCTTCGAATGCCTGTCCTTCTAGGCGCGCTGAGGCAGACCTCACTAATGGGGGCATCGATTATGATTTGCGCCGACTCATTGCCGAACGGGCTCGCACTGCCAGAGAAGGAGTTAAACTCGCTGGCCAACTCATTGAGCATTTTGGTTATAATTCCTCAGGACGCACTTATTCCATCGCCGACCCCAATGAAGCCTGGCTACTGGCGGTCGTCCGCGGCAAACTCTGGCTTGCTCAGCGCGTTCCCGACGACGCCGTTGCCATGATTCCGAACTACTATATCATCGGCGAAGTCAATCTCAACGATACCCTAAATTTCCTGGCAGCATCGGCTATTGTGACTTATGCCATCGAGCAAGGCTGGTATCATCCCGATAGCAACCAACCGTTTAATTTCCGCCTGACTTATAGTAATCCTGATGAACTTACAAATATCAACAATCGTGCTCGTCACTGGCGCGGACTGAATACCCTCGCCGCATGCTCATTCGCGCTAACCGATTCTTTTCCAACTACCTTTAAACCAAAACAAAAAATCTCCCGCACCGACTTGTTTCAGGTTCTGCGGCAACACTATGAAAATACAGACCTCGACACTCCTAGCAACCCGCATGCAAATTCCACCATGACAATTTGTTCGGTAGCAAATCAGTATGGTTTCGTGGCGGAATTACGTAACTGGCTTCCACCTGCTATCGGTGCGGTCATCTGGATTGCACCGCGGCGACCTTGCGTCATGCCCTTTTTCCCCATTTATGTCGGTGTGAGCCAACTCCCTCCAGGAATGGCACCACATAATTACCAGATTGCCCAGGCGCAGCATTTCAATCCTGCTCCTGACCTTTACAATCCCAATTATAAACTGCTTTACTGGCAATGCGCCAAAGCAACTCAATTCGTTGATGATGACTGGAACAATCGCAGCCAGATTCAAATAAAGCGACGCCAGGCATTCGAATCTAAACTTCAGTGTCATCATGATCGTTTTGATGTTAGATTAGTCAGGAACTTTGCTAAGAAAACGGACGACTGCCAGAAGGCTCTGGACAATTACATTTCTAAAACCACACACAGACTGCAACAGTTTATTGTACAGTGAAAATTGCCGTTATCAGCGATATTCATGGCAACTACGACGCCTTTGTCGCAGTCTTGAACGACATTGAAAGGGTCGGCATTAACCAAATTTATTGTCTGGGTGATTTTGTGGACTACGGACCGGAATCGGAACGCGTGAGCGCTTTACTCCGAGAACGCCAGATCCCGACCGTGCTGGGCAATCACGAAAATGCCCTTTTCGACGATAATGTGCTGGCTGAATTCGGGCAATTGGCGTACGAATCAATGCTCATCACCAAACGCTTAGTGTCTTCAGAAACTATCACCTATGCTCAACAGCTGCCGCTCTATCTCTGTCTGGGGAATATGCGCTTTGTTCACGGCGCTCCTCCCGATTCACCGCACAAATATGTCTTTTACCTCACCGCCAAAGAATTACTGGAGGCTCTTCAAAGTACGCCGCAATCAATAATCTTCGTCGGGCATACGCACCTGACAGGAATATTCGAATACGATGGTCAGAAGCTATATGCCAGTCAGCTGCCGCGGGGAATTTGTCAGTTGCGCCCCGACTGGCGCTATGTAATCAATGCCGGCAGTGTTGGTCAGCCACGCGAAATTAACAAACAAGCCAAGTATGTTGTTTTCGACGACCAGAGTTATCAACTTGAAACACGCTATATCACTTATGATCCGCATCGTACTATCAGTCTGATTTATGAATTAGGGTTGCCGGCAGAATGTGCTGCTCGTCTGGTAAATTAAAGTTCGGGATTCTTTGTCAATTTTGATTGAAATAATGGAAAGAATTTTTTTATTTTTGCCAATTTAAGAAGAGGTTTTTATGTCTAATCGTCCGGTCTTAGTCGTCGGCTCCATTGCTTTTGATGATGTCGAAACACCTTTTGGCAAGCGCGAGAACGCTCTTGGTGGCTCGGCGCTTTATTTCTCCCTGGCAGCGGCGCCTTTTACCACGGTGAATCTGGTCGGGGTAGCCGGGGAAGATTTCCCGAAAGCAGCCATCCAGATGCTCAATGCGCATTCCGTCAATACCCGCGGGCTGGCAATCGTCCCCGGCAAAACTTTCCGCTGGGGCGGCAAATATCACGACGATATCAATCAGCGTGATACTTTATATACTTATCTCAATGTATTTGCTGACTTTCGTCCGATAATCCCCGAAAGCTATCGCACGACTCCGCTGGTTTTTCTGGGCAATATCCAGCCCAAATTGCAACTGGATGTGCTCCAGCAGGTCATGCACCCGCAATTTGTCGCTCTCGATACGATGAATCTCTGGATAAAGACCACGCCTCGTGAACTTGAAGATGCTATTCGACAGGTGGATTTGTTAATTATCAACGACAGCGAATTAGCTGAAATTACTGGTAAACTCAATCTCATTGCCGGTCTGCAGAAAATTCACCAGAAAGGCTTAAAATATGTCATCATAAAACGCGGCGAGCATGGTGCTTATTTTAGCTGGAACAAGGGGATCTTCTTTTCGCCAGCCTTTCCTGTCGCAAAAGCCATCGACCCTACCGGCGCAGGCGATAGCTTTGCCGGCGGCTTGATGGGTTATTTAGCTACTTGCAACCAAATCACACCCGCCGCATTGCGCAAAGCCGTAATCTACGCCTGTGTTCTGGGTTCCTTCTGCGTCGAAAATTTCAGTGTGGATGGTCTGCTTAATTTAAGTCTCGCCAGCATTGAACAACGTTACCAATTTCTGCGGCGTATGGTCAAAATCTAATTGATTCCGATGTCCCTCGCATCTACTAAGAAAACACCTATTCGTCCCATTTTCTGGCACAGGGAACGGCTATTTATTATTGACCAAACCGCTCTGCCTTTCGAGTATAAAATCCTCGAGATTAAGAGCGTTGAAGAGATGGTGCCAGCTATCCAGAGGTTAGCTATTCGTGGCGCACCAGCACTCGGCATTGCCGCAGCTTACGGTCTTGTGTTGGGTCTAAAACCTTTTCGTCATGCTAATTCGGATCTATTTTTTGAAAAGCTCGACCATTTTAGTGCTTTACTCACTGGTAGTCGGCCGACTGCTGTCAATATTAGCTGGGCATTGACCCGTCTGTTCCAGGTTGCCCAACAATTCCGACACGAACATCCGAATGCCATCTGGCAACGATTGCGGCAGACCGCCCGGCAAATTCACAACGAAGACCTGCAAAAAGGCGCGGCAATTGCCACTAACGGTCTGCAATTCATTCCCCAAAAAGCGCGACTTCTGACGCACTGCAATACCGGTAGCCTGGCAACCGGTGGCAGTGGAACGGCGCTGGGCATCATTTTCAAGGCTCACCAAGCGGGTCGCCAAATTCATGTTTTTGTAGATGAAACTCGACCGTTACTGCAAGGCGCACGCCTAACTGCCTGGGAATTGCATCAGGCCGGCATTCCGTTTACGCTGATTACTGACAACATGGCAGCCTATGTTATGGAGCGCTATGGAATTGATGCCGTTTTAGTTGGAGCAGACCGAATCGCGCGCAACGGTGACACTGCCAACAAAATTGGCACCTATAACCTTGCCATCTTAGCTGCCTATCATCATATCCCTTTCTATGTCGTCGCTCCATCCTCTTCGATTGATGGCGCCTTGCCAGATGGCGCCGCCATCACAATAGAACAGCGTCCATCTCAGGAAGTCACTCATTTTCGGGGACAGGCACTGGTTCCTCCGGAATGGGATGCCATTTCACCGGCTTTTGACATCACGCCTGCCCATTTAATTACCGCCATAATCACCGAGAACGGCTGCTATCAAAAACCCTTCAACTTGGCTGAAAAATAAATGGATTTAAAGCAACTTTTTCGTAAATTCCGCCTGATTTTTGGACAATTTCAACAAGGAGCAAATATATGAAATCAACTAAAATTACGATTTTGCTGGTCTTGAGCGCCGTATTCGTGCTTAATCTCTCCCAGTGCGAACCGCCGGAAATCACCTCTGCCAAAGTGTATCTCCAGCAAAATAATCCCAAAGCCGCCGAAGAGCAACTCCTGCAGGCTCTCGAGAAATATCCCGATAATGCTCAGGCTGCTTTTTTGCTGGCGACCAACATCTATCGCCCCCAGAAACAGTATGAAAAAGCTCGTGACATGCTGGTTAAAGCCAGGGCACTCGATCCCAATTTAGCCAAAGATGTCGATCTAATGATTCGTGGTATCTGGGCTGAAATCCACACCTCCGGTGCTACTCAATTCAATGATGCTCTGCGCGCTTTTTTACCATCCGACAAGGATTCGCTGTTAAAAGTTGCCGCCAAACAATTTGAGTACGCCCTGCAATTCAACGATACTGCCAAAATCACTTATAACGGGTTAATCAAATCTTATTACCTGCTCAATGATACCGCGCATGTCGTCAAATTTGCGCAAGAAATGTTCGCTAAAAATATCGCCGATCCTGAAGTAATGAAGTATTACTACGAATTTCGCTGGACGCAGGGCAAGGAAGCAGAAACATTAGCCGAACTTGAAAAAGCCATAAAACAGTTTCCCACCGCTTATAACTTGCAGATTCTCTATATCACTTACTTAGCACAGGTCGAGCAATATCAAGAAGCAATCAATGTCTGCAAAAAGATATTAGAGAAAGACCCTCAAAACCTCGATGTGGTCTACATCCTTGCCCAAATCTATACCAAGGTCAATAACTTCGAAGAAGCCAAATACCTCTACCAGAAAGTCCTTGCTGAAAATCCAAACGACCTTGAATTACTGACGCGGGCAGCGGAAAATATCTTCAACAGTAAGGATTGGGTCACAGCTGAAGATTATGCGCGCCATATTATTGAACTTGACCCGGAATCAGCTTTCGGTTATGAAGTTCTCTGGAAATCACTCTATAATCAGGGCAAACGCGAAGAAGCGGAAAAGTATCGCGAAATAGCTAAGTCGCTCCGCTAACATCCTCCTATCCTCTATAAATAAAAGAGCCCGGAGCAAACCCGGACTCTTTTACTTTATACCATGTACTTTTTCTATTACCCGATGCGTGCCCGCTTATTCAGATATTCCGTCAAAGATAAATCCAGCGCACTATCGGTGGTCAATTGCACAAAATCAATATTATTAGCGCGACACTCCAGCTTGTATTCTTCAATAAAAGTCTGCATGGCGCGCTGATAGGCTGGTTGAATATGCCAGGGCTCAGTCACAATGCTCTGCTGATTCTCCAAGTCCACAAAACGCGTTTGCTGTTTGTACCTAAATTCCAATTCCTGACGGTCAAGCACCTGGAACACGATGACTTCGTGCCGCTTATGCCGAAAATGCTTAAGGGCATTAATGACTGCACCGGGCTCATCAAATAAATCAGAAATCAAAATCACCAAGCCGCGTTTCTTGATTTTCTCGGCTGAACGGTGTAATAAGGGTGCCATGGCAGTCTCACCGCCAGCCTCGACATTTTCTAATGTCCCCAAAACGAGATTCAGATGACTGCGCTTGGCTAAGGGCGGCAAGTAAATCCGAATATCTGTATCGAATAGCGTCAGACTCACCGCATCTTGCTGCTTCAACATCAAGTAGCTCAACGCCGCCGCTAAATAGCTACTGTAGGTCAGTTTTGATATTTTGCCCGATTGAAATGCCATCGAACCACTTTTATCCAGCAAAATATACGACTTGAGGTTGGTCTCCTCTTCAAACTGCCGTATATAATAGCGGTCGGTCTTACCATAAAGCTTCCAGTCAATATGCTTGATTTCGTCCCCCGGCAAATAAGGTCTATGCTCGGCAAATTCGACTGAAAAGCCATGATACGGGCTGCGGTGTAAGCCAATAATAAAACCTTCAACGACCAGGCGCGCCCGCAAGGACATATTGTCCAGCCGCGCAATGACCTGCGGATCAAGAAAACGACGCTTATCTAAACTTTTCTCCACAAATGCCTGCTTAGAGTAATTGCTTTAACAACTCTTCGGTGATTAAATCGGTGTCAATACCCTCTGCTTCGGCATTAAAACTCGGAATAATGCGATGCCGCAGAACCGGCTTTGCCATAGCAATGACATCATCTATCACCGGTGAAGGTCGACCGTGCAAAATAGCATTGGCTTTGGCGCCCAAAATCAAATATTGCGAAGCGCGCGGACCAGCCCCCCACTCGACCCACTTGCGCACAAACTCCGGCGCCGCTGCGTTAGGTCTACTCAGGGTCGCTAACTTCACGGCAAATTCAATGACATTGGGTGCAACCGGAACGCGCTTGACCAGCTGCTGAAAGGAAAGAATCTGCGCCTTATCTAAAATCAACTGCGGTGTCGCAACAATATCCGAAGTCGTCGCGCGCACAATCTCGACCTCTTCCTCAAAAGTCGGATAGGTAATCCGCAAACTAAACATAAAACGGTCAAGCTGGGCTTCCGGCAAGGGATAAGTCCCCTCCTGTTCAATTGGATTCTGCGTTGCCAATACAAAAAACGGCTCTTCAAGCACATAGGTCTCACCCGCAGCAGTCACCCGATATTCTTGCATTGCTTCCAAGAGCGCCGACTGAGTCTTGGGCGGAGTGCGATTGATTTCATCTGCTAAAATGATATTGCCAAAAAGCGGACCGCGGAAAAATTTGAAAGTGCGCTTGCCAGTCGCCTTATCTTCCTCGATAACTTCGGTACCAGTAATATCCGATGGCATTAAATCGGGCGTAAACTGGATGCGCTTGAATTGCAAATCTAAAAGCTGCGCCAAGGTCTTAATCATCAAAGTCTTGGCAAGACCAGGCACCCCAATTATCAGACAGTGCCCACGACAGAGTATGGTGACCAAAATCCCATCAATGATCTCGTGCTGCCCAATAATGACTTTACCAATTTCAGCGAACAATCGATTGCGCGCCCGCGCTAATTCGGCTACTAAGGCTACATCATCAGGTTGTTCTGTCATGCGATTTTCATCCTTAATAAATGATTATTTATAAAAAGTGGTGCTGATTGCTGATCTCAGTTTCTTCACGATAGAATTTAGCCAAAGGGCTTGAGATTAAACAATGCTTTCGTAAAATCTTCCCCTTCCTTAATCAGATAGATTAATGACCAGCGCACCGCATTATCCTGGATTCACACAGTGACCGCAAAACTTTTTTACTAAATTCTTGCATGCTATCAAATTAGATTTTAAATTTATGCAAATGATAATCATTATCAATAAGGAGAAAAAGTAAAATGCCAGGACGATGCGGTAGCCAATATGCTGACCATCCTCGGCGCATCTGTGCCGCCTTCCGCCGGATGACTATACCACGACAGGCTATTTTGGATATTTTAAATACCAGTA
This sequence comes from Fidelibacterota bacterium UBA2242, assembly GCA_002347855.1. Lineage (GTDB taxonomy): Bacteria > Fidelibacterota > UBA2242 > UBA2242 > UBA2242 > UBA2242. The sequence continues at coordinate 18,665 of DDYE01000021.1, read as the reverse complement.
AGCACCATATGAGTGCGGAAGATATTTACCTCGCGGTTCACCAGTTTTATCCCCAAATCGGGTTGGCGACCGTCTATCGAACTCTGGAGCTTCTAACACAGGAGGGTCTGGTCAGTCGGTTCGAGTTTGGCGATCACAAAGCCCGCTATGAAATTGTGCGCAGCGACCAGACCCATCATCATCATCATTTGATTTGCATCAAATGCGGTCGTGTGGTTGAGTATTCAGATTTCATTGATGAAGAACTCGATTTAATCAAACGAGTGGAAGCCGGACTGACTGAAAAGTACAATTTTAATATTAAGACCCACCTGATTCAATTTTACGGTTTATGCGGACAATGTCAAATCCAACAATAGAATAGAAAGGAAAGATTATGCGTATTGCCATTGCGAGTGAACACAATTTTGTGTCTAATCATTTCGGACGCTGTCCGGAATATGTAATTGCTGACATTGATGATGGGAAAGTCATCAAGCAGGAAACGGTGCCCAACCCCGGGCATGGTCACGGGGTCATTCCGCAATTCTTATCCAAATGCGGCGTAAATTGCATCATTGCGGGTGGCATGGGACCCAGCGCGGCTCAATTGTGCCAGGAGTATGGGATAACTCCCATTCTCGGCGTGCAAGGTTCTATTGATGAGGTAATCGACCAATATCTGCAGGGAAATCTGAAGAGTAGTGATGGCATCTGCACGGAAGACAGGCGGCATCGCGCCGGTGAATGTAATCATCATCGCCACGGACTGGCTGATTAATAAATAAGGAAAATACACTATGTCTCAAGAAACCGATAAGCATTTGAACGACATCCAGGAGCAAGATAAGCGCATCGAACAAAAAATGGCGCAGGTCAAAGCCTCATTGCTGGTAATGAGTGGTAAGGGCGGTGTGGGCAAATCCACGGTAGCCGTTAATTTAGCCCTGGCGTTGGCTGCTGAAGGCAAAGCCGTCGGGATATTAGACGTGGATTTGCACGGTCCTAACATTGCCAAATTACTCGGCATTGAGCAGGAACGACTCACAGCAGGTCCGGACGGCATCGAACCGGTGGAAGTCCTGCCAAACCTGAAAGCGGTGAGTTTAGCCCTAATCGGGATGAGTCCCGATCAGCCGGTTATCTGGCGGGGTCCGTTGAAAACCGGAACCATCAGACAATTTCTGGCAGATGTCAACTGGGGCGAACTTGATTATCTGATTATCGATTCACCACCGGGGACAGGTGACGAGCCGCTGAGTGTGGTGCAGTTAATCCCGCATGTTACCGGGGCGATTATCGTGACTACCCCGCAAGATGTCGCTATATTAGATTCGCGTAAAAGCGTCCTCTTTGCCAAGCAACTGCGTCTGCCGGTTGTCGGCATTATCGAAAATATGAGCGGCTTGATTTGTCCTCATTGTCATCAAATCATTGACCTTTTCAAACGTGGCGGCGGGGAAAAAGCAGCCCAGGAATTAAATGTCAATTTCCTCGGGCGGCTGCCAATACAACCGGATTTAGTCACGCTGGGTGATGCGGGCAAACCCTATACTCACCTTGACGCTGGAACCGATTATATCCAGCAGTTCAAAGCAATCGTCGCCAAAATCAAAGAATTTGTGGGCGAGGGATAAATAATATATCGCTTTTAATAAGAAGCATTTAGTACCAAAAACTAAGTATTAATTTTTATTTGATAATTCATCTGATGCAAGTTTTTCGATTAGTTTTTTCGTTGACAGAATGCTACCAACATTTTTTTAATTTGGAAGAAATTGCTTAGACCGCGGTGGACGGACTTCAAGTCACTCAAAAAAGTACCTTTAGAAAAGGGAAAAATATTCGACCGACTTCGGAAATGACCGCATTGTGCTCTAAACTGACCACTTTACCCGTCAGAAGAAAACGCACCGGCGAGTTCGGAGTAATCGGTCATTGATTAAGGTTTTTATTCGTCGTAATGCTCATCCGTTTGAACAGTAAGAAGATGGGTTGAAACTGATGTCAGATCAGTTTCCGGCATGGTCTATCGCAGCGAGAAGATGGTCTTGTAGGATTCTGGTTGAAATAAACGATACCAATCTGCCCGCCAGAGACGTCCTTGATTCCCTGCTTTTCTACTTAACTTTCATAGGGGGCAGGACATTATTCTTCAGGCTGTATACGCATTCATGGTGTTCCGGTCTGTCTTTTTGCCTTTTTAAATCCCCGTTCCTTTAAAAGGCAATATAGAACCGGCGCCTGGAAAATCGTCAATAGTTCGAAACACATACCGCCAAAGGAAGGTATAGCCATAGGCACCATGACATCCGCTCCGCGCCCCACGGATGTAAGAACTGGTAATAACGCCAGAATTGTCGTCGCTGATGTCATGAGTGCGGGACGGACACGTCGCTGGGCAGCCTCGACGGTCAGTTTCCTGATTTGGCGAATATCCGGTGAGGTAGTGTTTGCGAAACGTTGATCGAGGTATGTGCACATAACAACGGCATCATCGCTGGCAATACCGAATAGCGCAAGAAACCCTACCCAGATGGCAACGCTCAGGTTAATCTGGTGCATTTGAAACATATCGCGCAGATTCACGCCGAAGAATGAAAAATTCATGAACCATTGCTGACCGTAAAGCCAGATAAGAAAGAATCCGCCTGCCCAAGCCACGATGATTCCGGCAAAAACGAGCGATGTGGTGGATATGCGTTTAAACTGGAAATAGAGAATCAGGAAGATCAAAAACAGAGCCAATGGCAAGACCACCGCCAGCTTCTTTTCGGAGCGCACCTGGTTCTCATAGCTACCGGCGAAAGCATAGCTGACGCCCGCCGGCAGCACGAGTTCCCCGCTCTTGATTTTTTCCTTGAGGAATGCTTCGGCGCTACGGACTACATCTACCTCTGCCCATCCGGGCTTCTTGTCGAATAGGACGTAGCTTGTCAAAAAAGTCTCTTCAGCGCGGATCATCTGCGGACCGCGGCGATATGAAATATGGGCCAGCTGACCGAGAGGTATTTGTGCTCCCGAAGCCGTTGGTATAGCAATACGCTTTATGGCTTCAGGATCATCTCGCAATTCACGAGGATACCGGGCGCGAACACCATAACGTTCCCGCCCCTCGACCGTCGTGGTAATCGGTTCGCCGCCGATAGCCACAGCAATCACCATCTGGACATCATCAACTGACAGCCCATAACGAGAAATGGCATCACGGTCAATTTCGATTTCAAAATAGGGTTTACCAACAATCCTGTCGGCAATAACAGTACTCGCTTCGATAGCAGGCACTGCTTTTAAAATCCGTTCGAGGTTGACTCCGACCTCTTCGATGGTCTGCAAGTCCGGTCCTTTTACCTTAATTCCCATAGGCGCACGCATACCGCTTTGTAACATGACCACGCGAGCGGCTATCGGCTGCAATTTTGGAGCATTTGTTACACCAGGTACCATTGCAGCTTTAGTAATTTCCTTCCAGACATCATCCATGCTCTTGATTTCGGGGCGCCATTGCCGAAAGGGTTTACCTTTCCGGTCGGCAATGAGATTGCCGGTATTATCCCGCACAAACTCCTTTTGGCGGGAATCGTATTTAAACCGTAAGCGCTTTCCATTTTTATCAAGAATGTACTCCGGTTTTACGGTAATCACTGTCTCGAACATAGAAGTCGGAGCAGGATCAAGGGCGCTTTCCACTCGTCCTACCTTACCAACCACATCTTGAATTTCTGGAATCTGCCGGATTCTCATATTCTGGAGTTTCATAATATCGGTAGCCGCACCCAATGAAGCATGAGTCATCGTCGTTGGCATAAACAGAAAGGAGCCTTCATCGAGAGGCGGCATGAACTCCTTACCCAGGCCGGGAAAGGTGTGCTGCATGAAAGCTATAGGAGGTAACTGCTTCACGACGCGTGGCAGGAAAAAGAAAACCTTGTTGAAGCCGAGCCAAATCGTAGAACCTAAAAGCACGAAAGCCAGAAGCGGAACTAAAAATACCGCTTTGTGATCGAGAATCCAACTAAGCGTTCTGGCATAATGACGTTCGAATAACCTGAAAAAAAACATCAATCCACCGACCGATAAGACAACGAACAACAAGTTTGCGAGGAGCGGTTTACCGGCGCCAAGGGGGAGCCATTCCGAAGTCAGCAATAAACCAATGACCAAAATAACCAGCACGTTAAGGAGTACGGGAAGTCGTAGTTTCCAGCGGTCACTGAGAAGCTCCGCCGCTAGGGATCGGATACTCATAAACAGGACAATCAAGCCAATCCACCAGGTTACCTTGACCATCAAAAAGATGCCTGCGATTGCGATGAAAACCTGGATGGTTCGGGCTGTACGTTTGGTAAATCTTTTCTTTGTGAATATGACCTGAGCCAGCGGTGGCACGAGTGTCAGAGCAACAATTATTGAAGAGGCAAGAGCAAATGTCTTTGTATAAGCCAGCGGTTTAAAAAGTTTTCCCTCGGCGGCTTCCATAGTAAAAACAGGTAAAAAGCTGACAATGGTGGTAGATACCGCAGTAAGAATTGCACTGCCGACTTCGGAGGCCGCGCGGAATACAATATCACGTACCGGTTCACCAGGGTGAGCCTGGTCGAGATGTTTCATGGTATTTTCCGTGAGTATTATTCCCATATCGACAATCGTTCCGATAGCGATGGCGATACCTGACAAGGAAACGATATTCGCATCGACATGAAATATTTTCATACCGATGAAACTCATGAGAACTGCGATGGGAAGCACACCTGATATGAGTACTGAACTGCCAATGTGATTTACCATAATAAGGATAACGAGGACCGTTATCAATATTTCTTGAAAAATCGCCTCATTGAGCGTTCCCAAAGTTTCATAGATTAATCCTGTGCGGTCATAGAATGGAACAATTGTTACTTTCGAGACCGTGCCGTCGGGAAGCGTTTTGGTGGGCAGTCCGGTAGAAATCTCCGCGATTTTCTTTTTGACATTTTTAATGACCGCCAGGGGATTTTCACCAAAGCGGGTCACCACAACTCCGCCGACCGCTTCGACTCCTTCCTTGTCAAGAACACCGGTACGCAGGGCCGGTCCCAGGCTAACTTTAGCGACATCTTTGATTCTGATGGGAGTATTGTCGCGGACCTTGACGACTGCATTTTCAATATCTGCAATATTTTTAAGGAAGCCAAGACCGCGGATCATATATTCGACTTTGTTGATTTCTATCGTGCGTGCACCCACGTCGATATTGCTCTTACGTACTGCGTCATAGACCTGGTCAATCATGATATCGTTTGCCCGCATCGCGGCTGGATCAACATCAATCTGATATTCCTTGACATATCCTCCTATCGACGCCACTTCCGATACGCCTTCGGCGGAAGCAAGCGAATATCGGACGAACCAGTCCTGTATTGAACGCAGTTCCTGTAAATCCCAACCACCGACAGGATTCCCTTTTTCGTCACGTCCTTCAAGAGTGTACCAGAATACCTGTCCAAGGGCAGTTGCATCCGGTCCGAGCATTGGTTTCACACCTGGAGGTAATAAACCGGGGGGAAGCGAGGACAACTTTTCGAGAATGCGGGTGCGCGACCAGTAGAATTCGACATCTTCCTTAAAGATCACATAAATAGTCGAAAATCCAAACATCGAAAAGCTGCGGACACTCTTGACGCCTGGTATGCCAAGCAATGACACAGTGAGAGGATAAGTTATCTGATTCTCCACATCTTGGGGGGAGCGCCCCATCCAGTCGGTAAAGACAATTTGCTGATTTTCACCGATATCAGGAATTGCATCCACAGCTACCGGACTGCGGTTAAGCCAGGGGATGTCCCAATCAAACGGCGCCACGATGACTCCCCCAAAAATTATCCCTGCAGCAATGAGCGCAGTTACCAGCTTGTTATCGAGACAAAAAGCTATTATTCGATCAATCATGGATATGGGATGTTTCTTTTTTATTGGTTACGGGGCTGATTTTTTCCTTTATTTCACCGCACTTCGGCATTGCAGAACCGAGGTAGGGGTTAACAATATCAGCCTGCTTCTGCAACCAGAATGCGCCCTTACCGTCGAATGCCATAGGGCAAAAAACGACATAGCGCATCTCGCGTGCAGTGCTTCCCTTCTTCTTAGCCAGCCAAATTACCCGCGTGCTTATTTTCTCGAATAACATCCGAGCGTCGTCAAGGCTGGCAATATGCTGACGGTGAGCAAGGCTATTGGCAAGCTCACTGGCAATTGCTTCCCATTCTTTATCTCCTTCACCTTTTATCTTTTGCAGAACGGTGAAAAGATTCTCAAAAGATTTTTTTGCGGAAGGTAAATCGTCCCGGCTCAAATCGTCAGATGTTTTGAAATAGGCAGAATATAACGGTTCGAGCTCCTTTACTAATGAGGAAGAAAGCTGTGCAGGAGTTTCTTTAGGCATTGCTGGGATTGGTGGTGTAGTGGAGGCAGTCCCATGGCCGGTATGACCGGTCTGAACTGGTCCGCCACCTTGCGGATTCATCATGCTCTTCTTTGCTCTGATCTGCAACTCACTATCAATCTGAAAAGCACCGTTGGTAACGACCTTTTCGCCTTCCTTCAGACCAGACTTTACGATATAGTAATCGCCCACGCGCGGTCCTAGCACAACTTCTCTGCCTTCATACACTATCTGCTCAGCCGATTTAATCTCGAGATAAACAATTGCCCGTTCGCCGGTTATCAGTGGTGCTGTTGCCGGAATCACCAGCGGGTTAATCTGTTCTTCTTCGGAGGTCACATAGCCAAGCGATTCGGCAGTTTCAAGAGGCATGGTGCAAATATCACAGACGCCCGGAGCATTTTTGACAATATTGGGATGCATGGGACATATCCATTTCCCCCTGAGGCTTTCCCCCAGAATTTTGCCCGAAGCTGCAATATCTACACGCACAATAGCGCGCACAAGCATTTCAGGTTTAAGGCGATTACCTGGATTGGAAGCTTCAACCCGCACTTTGACCGTCCGCATCATCGGATCGATAACTGGATCGATGAAATGAATGGTACCGGTAAAAATCTCACCGGGCCAAGCTTCGACGGTGAACTCGATCTTTTGCCCGGGTCTGAGCCATTGAAGATCCGATTCATAGGCATCAAGCTTGACCCATACCGTGCTGAGGTCTGCAATCGTATAGATTGGCATGCCCGCTTCGATATATGCACCTTCAACTGCCATTTTCTCAAGCACAACACCCCCCTGACGTGAACGCATGGTCATATGATCGGATGGTGTTCGCCTTGAAATGACCGCGTCGATATCCTGGTCGGAAAAACCCAGCAGACGCAGTTTCTCTTTCGCCGCTTCGAGTGTCCTGCGGTAGGTACGCGCCAGATTCGTATCAGCAGATGACGAAGAGAGGGCGTTGACGGCGCCGAGCAGCTCCTGCTGGGCGCTAACCAGATCAGGGCTATAAATCTCTGCCAAATGATCTCCTTTACGAACCGTAATACCAGTCGCATTTACATATAAGCGGTCTATACGTCCATGAAAACGCGCAGAAATTATTTCCTTTCTGGTCTCGTCAATAGCCACTTTACCTGACAGACGTATCTCGCTGGAAAGCCTGCGACGTACAACGGGTGTCGTTGAAATCTGCGCCAGTTTGCGCGCAAGGGGTGACATGGCGATACGATTGGGGCTATCTTCAAGACTATTGTCCTGCGTCTGCTTCACTGGAATGAGATCCATAAAGCAGATCGGGCACTTTCCCGGTTTAGGAAGCTTAATCTGGGGATGCATCGCACATGTCCAGAGCGTCTCCTGTTGATTATGGACGGCATGCTCCGCAGTACTTTCTTTGTGATTTCCATCTGAACCGCCCCGACAGATACTCACGCCAATAGCGATACCAATAAGTAATAGCGCAATAGATCCACCTGCTATAAGCGTCGTTTGATATTTCATTGTACCATCTCCTTTCCCGTATCGCCGTTCAATCGAAACAGTGCGGCGGCAGCATTCAACTCGCGTGTCTGCTCCATAATATTCTCCATCTTCAATTCAAGAAGCATTCGTTGGCCGTCAAGGACATCGAGCGAGCGCGACATCCCCGTACGATACTCGTTTTCCATCAATGCCAGCATCTGTTTCGCCTGGGGAATCAAAACATTTTCGAGAAGTTTCATCTTACGTTGAGCATCTTTCAATTCATTCACGAGCATAACAGCCTCAGCCACCACCATATTTTGCATGTTCTGAGTCTGCCATTCCATTTTAGCTGTGGAAAACCTGGCTTTACGGACAGCGGCGGCTTTTTTACCGAGCCAGAGAGGGAAGCTGAGCGATACCGATGGCGACCACATCCATGAGTCGCTCGATGTGCCGTTGTTATTGATGGTTGTTTGGCGCATATATTCAATTCCCAAAGTAAAGTCTGGCAGATACCGACTTTTTGCGGATTTGAGCATGGCCTGCTCGGACAAGACTTCCTTGTGCATGGCTTCCAGACCGGGAAATCGGGAACAGACCTGAGAAACAATTGAGTCAGGATCGATGAACATTCCCAGCGATGGCTTCGATTCGGGATAAGGATAATCAACCGCTTCGCTTATCCCAAGAGCGGCAGACAATTCCGCGCGCTGGGAAATACCTTTCTGCTCGTAACTCTGGATATCATTCTCAAGCCGGGCAATCTCTATTTCCGCCTTAAGCAGACTGGATTGAGCGACGGAGCCAGTAGTATAAGCCGTCCTAGTCAATTCTTCGTATTGCTTTAACAATGCCAGGCTCTGTTGCTTTATTTTCAGCATTTGCCCGGTCTCGTAAAGCATGAAATAGGCATATCTGACTCTAAACACGACATCAGCCATAGTTTGTCGCAAACGAGCTGTTTCTGCTTCTTTTTTGTAAAGCGCAGATTTTCTTTCCAGAGCAAGGGTCACTGGCTGCATGACCATCTGTGAAAGACCAACCGATACAGGCATGAGACCATCGTCTATCTCAGCTCTTCCCATAAGCATCGGGTCCGGCAAGGCGGTGGACAGTTTGACATCTTGCGTCGAGACTTCGACTGCTGAGCGGGCGGCCAGAACTGAAGGATTATGAGCAAGTGCATAGCTAATATAGCCATCAAGCGAATGTACCAGGTTTTCTTGCTGAGCAAAACTATACGATGAAAATAGTAGAATCAATACCGAGAATATCATATAAATCATCATTTTATCAATCCTTTTCATGCAGTTTCTTTCATCCTTTTGCTCAATAGAAAGAGGAAGTTGAGTGCGTTGGTGCCGTTTCTGCGATTTTAGGGACGCTAATGTAAACCGATGTTCCATTATTCGTTGAAGTAATTCGGATACTTCCCCCATGCGCTCTGATAATAGTTGCACAGTTATGCAAACCGATTCCCATGCCTTCATTTTTCCCGAAAGTATGTCCAAACTCGAAAAGGCTTTTCATAACTTTTTTCGGAATGGGACTACCACTATTTCTGATTTCAATTTCAATAGTGTCTTTTGACTCATTCATGTTTATCTCGATTTTCGCACCGGACTTTCCTCCAGCTGCTTCTTCAGCATTCTTGAGCACATTCCATATGACTCTTTCGAAATGCAAAGGATCGACTTCCGCTCTGTAGCCTTCTGTGGCATTGTTAATTACTTCACTGCCAAATTGCATTCGCTCGAGAGTAGACTGAATGAGCATTCCAATATCCGTCGATGTCCTGTCCAGTTGTAGTATTTGTCCTCCGCGGGCTATCTGCTTAATTTCGGTTATCATACGGGCAACCCGCTTTGCCGACTTTGAGATATTCAGACAATATTTTTTCTGTTTTTCCTCTGTCAGATCAGCCATTAGCAGATCTGCATATCCGATAACTCCACTCAAAGGGTTATTTAGGTCGTGGATGATTGTGGCGGCATTTCTGCCTATTTCTGCAAATCTGGTGAGTTGGTCCTCAAGCGTACGGTGCGCAACTATTTTCCGGCCATAGAAATAGCCAATTACTGAACAAAGTATGATATATGAAAAAGCGTGCGTCAAGTGCGACGAAGTATAGGCAAGCTTGAATGTCTTGATGATAGCAGCAATATTCAGATAAGAATGCGAATCATGTGCGCCACTGCCATAAAAAAGGTCATTTGCTATCATGGTAAATGGATGCAGGACAATATATCCAAAAATCGCACCGGTGATCGTACAAGTAAAGATTGTGACTGTCCTTTTGCCCAGGAAATTAATTATTCCTCGCCAAACCGAACTAATTCGTTTATATTCAGCCAAATCTGGCATTTACTGGGTTTTTTGCGTATTTTTACCGGGCATTTGTACTTTTTCTGTTGTCTCACCCATTTTAGCAAGTTTATCGATGTATTTCTGTGGATCCTTAGCTACCTCTGCCTTGCAAGAATTACAGCATACGTAAATACGCTGTCCCTTGTAATCAACGTATATATTCTTGTCAATCTTTCCACCCATGACTGGACAGGTTTGTTGTGGTTTAAGTTGTCGCGGGGCTGACACTGCCGTGACGCTATCAGGTTTTTTTTCAGTTATCACGGTCGGCATTTTGCTCGTGTCTGGTTTATGTTGCATATCTTTCATCGAGGATTTAATGGCTTTTACTGTGTCCTGCTCGATTTGTTTCTTAGCCATTGTAGAATGATCGTGGTTTTTATGCACGTCGGTTTGAGCCAATGCTGTACCGATAGTAATTATCAGCATTGCATGGGCAACTTTTAAATAACTTCTTTGTACGTTGCGCATATTCAATCCTCCTGTTGAACATTGAATTTTGATGGAATTTTCCCCCTAACATACTTTGAATAATATAATATTTATTAATAGACCAGTCAAGTTATTTGACATGCGGACTTGTCCCAAAAATAAACAACAAGAATAGAAGCGGTTTTGCACATTGCGTCTCGCTTTTCTCGCCGCTGAAATTCTTAGTAAACCCGATTTAGTTCAGTGAGTGATGGACCTTTCATAAAATAAAGTTATTTAAGTCGATACTCAAAAGTAAAAAGCAACTTAGCTGCTCGCCCTTCACCTACGGCGAATTAAAAAAGGTAAAGCTGTCAGGTAAATGTGCTTGTTGGATGGCAATTTTATCAATATGACAGAGAATCTTTAAGAGTAAGCACATTAAAGCAGAGCCTGAAGAAATGTGATCCAATTAGTCAGTTAGGCGGCGCTCATTTACCGGAGCGGCATATCCTGCCTTAGTTCATATCCATCCAGATGTTAACAATTCACAACGGCTCTGCGGAAAGTCTCCAAATCGTATTCACCGTAACCGGCGCTGTGTGTATCCGCTTTGCTCGATAGACTGCGATGTAAAAATCAAAAATACATCACAGTCATGTATATGATGTGCTCGCTCCTCTGCATTGAACCATCCTGCCATGCATCAAGACTGCTTTCATTACCCATCTCCCCAGAGGTAACGGTTAATCGGCAGATATCGTCGCCGACAGGTGCTCGCTGCGGAGCAGTTGGGCGTTGATGGCGACAATGACTGTGCTGAGCGACATGAAAAGTGCCCCAACAGCCGGAGAGAGCAGGATGCCCCAGGGAGCGAGAACACCCGCCGCCAATGGCAATGCGACGATGTTGTAGCCCGCTGCCCACCACAGATTTTGGACCATTTTGCGGTAACTGGCACGACTCAGCGCAATGATTTTGACCACATCCAGCGGATTGCTTTTGACCAGGATTAAGCCGGCAGATTCGATAGCTACGTCTGTGCCGCCGCCGATGGCGATGCCCACATCGGATTGGGTCAGGGCTGGAGCATCGTTTACACCATCGCCAACCATGGCAACGTGTTTGCCCTGAGCCTGCAAGTCAGCTACCTTTTGGACTTTGTGCTCCGGCAATACCTCAGCGAAGACGTGGTCAACCCCCAGTTCAGCAGTAACAGCCTGGGCTACCTCGCGACTGTCTCCGGTCAGCATCGCCACCTTAATGCCCATCGCGTGCAATCGACGGACGGCTTCTTTACTTTCCGGGCGTACTACATCCGCCACAGCAAAGGTGGCGACCACTTGTCTATCCACAACCAAATAGATCACCGATTGGGCTTTCTCCCCTGCAGCCCGGGCAAAAGCATCCAACCCCGCAGGCAGACTCAAGTTCAGCATCTCCAGTAGGCGCGGACCGCCCATATACACTAGTCTATTGTTAAAAGAAGCCTGTACACCATGTCCTTTCAAGGCGATGAATTCGCTTACAGGGGGCAGCACCAGCCCCCGCTCGCGCGCTGCCCGTCGAATTGCTTGGGCAATGAGATGCTCTGAGTCGCCTTCTATGGCAGCAGCCAGAGCCAGAGCGTCGCCCTGATCCCAGCCCTCAGTCACCACCATGTCCACTACCCCGAACTTACCTTCGGTTAGCGTGCCTGTTTTGTCAAAGACAACCACATCAATATCGCGTGCGGCTTCCAGCGCCAGCCGGTCACGCACCAAGATGCCGTTTTTTGCCCCCAGCGCCGTGGTAATGGCGACTACCAGGGGTACCGCCAGACCGAGCGCATGCGGACAGGCGATGACCAATACAGTAACGATTCGCTTTAGGACTTCGGTATTGAAGCCTACGGCGATGCTCCAACCAACGGCAGCCAGAGCGGCTATGACTAGGGCGATGTAAAACAGCCAGCCGGCAGCCCGGTCGGCAAGAACCTGGGTGCGGGATTTAGACTGTTGGGCTTGCTCAACCAGGCGCATGATGCCAGCCAGGGCAGTCTGATCGCCAGTGGCAGTGACGCGGACACGCAAACTGCTGTCACCATTTATCGTACCGGCGATGACTTTGGCACCAGGTCCTTTCTTCACTGGGCGGGATTCACCGGTGATCATCGCTTCATTAACGCCGGATTCACCCTCCACTACTTCGCCATCAGCCGGTATGCTGGCGCCTGGACGCACCAGCACCAGGTCACTGATCTGAAGAGCAGCAATTGGCACGACCTCGCTGCTACCATCAGGTAGGAGACGCTCGGCTGTATCTGGCATGAGTTTAGCTAGTTCGTTTAGTGCACCAGAGGCTTGACGCACCGAGCGCATTTCTAGCCAGTGACCGAGAAGCATCACATCAATTAGGGTAACCAGTTCCCAGAAAAATCCTTCTCCCAGCCTGGCAAGTTGCGCCAGTAAGCTATAGACAAAGGCAATGGAAATAGCCAGTGTGATGAGAGTCATCATGCCGGGTCTGCGATTGCGCAATTCCGGGACAGCCATTTGCAAAAAGGGTACTCCGCCATAGCCAAAAATAACCAGCGAGAATAAAAAAGGAATCCACTCGCTGCCGGCGATAGTCGGCGACCTGAAGTCTAACCAACGTTGTATCGTGGAGCTAAAGAGCAGCACCGGAATACTAAGCACCAGGCAGATCCAAAAACGGGTGCGGAACATCTGTTCGTGGCCCCTGTGATCGGTGTAGCTTTTAGCATGACCAGCATGGCTGTCGTGTTCAACGGATTGCCCAGACATGGCATAGACAGCATAGCTTCCCGTAGTGCCGGTCGCGGGATGCTTGTGCTCATGAGGCATTGTATGAGCCATGTGGGTATTGTGTTGGTCTTTGGTTTGAGACTGGTTCATGTAGCACCTCCTAAAATTGAGTTCACCACTCTCCTTGACCCGTGTTACTTCTTGAATAGGTACGGTCTTGAGAGCACATTGGTCTGTAATTATGCATCGAAACGCCAAACGGTATTGGGCTATACGACCAAATCGAGATTTGGGTGAACGCAGTGAGCCATATAGCTCGTGTCATGCGATGATGGCCTCTGCCATATAGTTTATTTTTCACTTAGCAACTTTTCCATCTTGAAATAGCATCAACTGGACAGGCCAAAGAACAATCCCCATCAAACATTATGCTGCAACAGCATTCGACATTTACAAGAAAACATCCATGCCAAAAGTATAAGCAATTGCTTGAGCAATATCTTAGACACGTGCCACAACCAGCGCATAAACTGCAATCAGTTACCGGCTGTTTGCCATCATGCGCCACAATTTACTTCCTTTGCAATTGGATAAAAACGCGCCTGGACTTCTTTCTGATTAAATTCACCAATCTTATTAGTGAATTTTTTAAATCATCTAATAAAATCGTTGACTCGATTAAGTTGCTAATAGGTTGAGTTTTAGGGGCTTTTTCAATTACTGTACCCCGGTTTCTTTCAGTCTTTAATACCTTGACCGCGGTTGTCAATAAGCGAAAGTGATCGCCATCCGGATGAATGATAGCAACGATACCTTCTTTAAAAAGTCCGACTTTATGCAAAGCACTAATTGGGATTTTAAAAATCCCATTGCCATTTTTAGAAATTTCAGGGGCATATGATTTTAATTGTGGTATTTGTTTAAGGTATATGTCGAAATCATCCGGTGGACGGCTAAGGGCTAGCATATCGCTCTTTACTGGGGCAATAAAACTGCAATAATTCCCAATACTCTCCTGCCAATTCGTTTTAGAGCCAATCGGCGTGAGATAAAGTGACTTTTTAACATTACTAACATTCTTTCACTTTTGGTAATTTAATTAATTTTTTCCCCAAATCAACAAGTTCTAAGCAAATAATTGGAAAGTTTCAAGACATGGTATCCAGTTGATAAGGATAAATTGGCTTAACGATCATCATTTTGAGAAGTTAAAGGTTTTGATAATGAGAGTCAGGGAAGTTTATGGGATTTGAAGCCAGGCAGACTTTCTCGAGTATTTTAGATTGACTAAAATACTGATTGATGAAAAAAGGAGAAAACCCGTGATTGAACTTCAGTATTATACTGCCTATCGTCAAATGAAAAAACCTTATAATGTACGCTATCAAATGGTAAGGTAGGCCTTAGAGAATAATATAAGCCAAGCCGCCTTGCGATTTGGACCGACGCGCCCGACTGTTCGGAAGTGGTTAACCCGCTATTTAGCCGCAGGTGAATTGGCTCTATTAGATGCGAGTCGGTGGCCGCAGCTTAGTCTACTAAAGTTGTATACCATTTTTTGAAATCAGTTCAAATCCTAACCTTAGGGCTTGGTTTACTGTGAGGGTATAGTGTATATTATTTTGACCTTTGTATAAGCCAATTGACCTGGATAATTGAAAAGATGGGGCTTAGGTTAGATGGATAGTAAGCGTGTCTATACTTTCGATGTGGTCAAGGGCATTGCCATTTTGGTAATGATCCCGCTGCACGCTTTGATTTATCAGATTGGGAAAAAGGACCCAGCGCTCTTTTTACCATTGATGGCAGCGATACCCCACGAGGTGATTTATTTATTGATCCCGATCATGATCCTTTCCATGTGGGGACCTATCTTTACCCTGGTCACAGGCGCTAATATCGCCTATGGCTACCTTAGGGTCTACAATCGCAACCCCGACGATAGCTCCGCCTATATTCTCAGACGCATCCTTTCCGCTGCCATGCTCTTATTGGTCAGTCGGACGGCTGTCTTCATATTCGAAGGCTGGGCATTCACAGACGGCTTCTTTAATATTTTTAATTACAAAGTCCGTTATTACGCGGATACGTTGGATTCGATTGCCTTAACCGGGATAGTGGTACCCGTCTTGATTCTCCTCTTTTTAGATAAATCGCGCTCACTAAGACAGAAAGAAATAACGGGCAAAGCCATCAGTCAGCGGGATATTCGCCGGGTCTATCTTGGGATGACATTAATCACCATCTTCTGGTTTGTCTTCACTCCCCTGGTGCATGCCCTCACACCCCATATCCGCAACTTCGCGACGCGCCATAACCTCAAGACGCTGTTATTAATCTGGAGTAAATTCACGGCAGGACGTTTTCGTCTCTTCCCTATCCTCGGATTCGGCTACGTAGGTGCAGTTATCGGAGCAGCGCTTCATGCCGGCAGCCGCTTTAAAAACATGCGACGGCATGCAGCTGTTTTCTTTGCCTTGACGCTGCTCATATTCGTCTCATGGTTCTTGTTGACGGAAAATCCCTTCATCAACGTGGCTTCCGACGACATACCGATTATGGTGCAGGTATTAAATCTCGGTGCGATGACCTTCGCTACGGTGCTGCTGCTTGGCGCTTATGATTATTGCTCCCCAGAAAAGCGAATCCGGCGCATCACCAAATCGCTCTGGATACGGCGTTTTAGTATTGTCTCTTTGACGATTTACGTGATGGAATTTTTTTTGGCGCAAGGGGTTTATTGGTTATTCCAGCAGTTTTGGGATAATGCCGTAGCCTTGATTAACCAGGTGCCGGTCTTCGTCTGGAACGTGGCTCAAATTTTCATCTTTATCATCGTGATTACCTTAATCTGGATTATTATCGTGCCACTCTGGGAAAAGATCGACTTTGTCGGATCATTGGAATGGTGTACACTCCAAGCTACTGCACTTTTCCAGCGCACTAAACATCCCCGGATTAACTCTCGTAAAATCCTCTACGACTAAATCTTCCCCACCCAGGCTAAGCAGATATCTTTTTTAGAATAAAAACCTTGATTCACCTTCGAGTATAGATAGATTCGGACTGGCAAAGAATGACCAGACTAACAGCCAAAATTACTGGTCAGCCCAGCGCCACCAGAGCAGGGTGATGATTATCCCCAAAATGCCAGTCAAAATGATAATCAGATAGCTGGTGCTATTTAACGACGTGGTGGCTCCGCCTGTACTCTGAGCCAGTTGCAAAGGGATCGACCAGGGGAAATAGGGGGCTAACCCCAGCACTCCGACAAACTGAGTCAACATTAAAATTATCCCTATAAAACCGATCGGTAAGAGGTAACCGCGTCCGCAGCTGGCGAAGAAAGCCCCCGGCGTCGAAACGAGAATGGTCAGCACGGAAATCCAAAAGTAGGCGAGTGTCCGCGTTGAGATCATTTTTTGTTCCCACCCCGAGAAACCGATGATCCTTCCGGCCAGTAATCCAGCACCATACATCGTCAACGAAAGGGTCAGACACCAGAACAGAGCGGTGACAAATTTGGCCGCCACTATCGCCGAGCGTGAGGTCGGTAAGGCTAACAAATCAGCAATAGTCCGGTTCGAATATTCCCGTCCCAAGAGCCAGCTGAACACGAAGCCATACCCTACCAGACCTAGGCCTGCACAGGCGACGATTAAAAAAACGAGATACATTGAACAGTCGATACTTTCAAAACGCAGTAAATTGGCCTTGGCTCCTACCAGACCAAATTCCTGAGCTATTTCGGGATGGATAGCCAGGAACATAATTAATCTCAACATTAGGGGTACAAAGATGAATAAGATCAGACTTCCATAAAAAATTGGTGAATGGCAGGCCTTCATAATCTCCGCCCAGAGGACGTTCCAAAAAGATTTCATCTTGATTCCTCTACTCCCACCAACCTTAAGAAATAGCTTTCAAGGTTCTCTTCTTCAATTTTCAATAGAGTGGGCGGAAGATTCGCCTTTACCAGAATAGTAGCGATCCTCTCCGGTTGAGTCAAGACCTCTTCGTCATTGTTGACAATCAGATTGTCGGTCGTCACCTGAGGTCTCAGGCCTGCCGCCGCAAGGCGTTCCGCAGCGGTCGGATTATTCCGGGTTGATACTACCAGCTTTCGGTCTAATAGCTGTTGCAGTTGATTGGCTTCCAGTTCTTGAAGTAGCCGGCCCTGATGAATGATGCCAATACGGGTGGCAGATCGCGAAATTTCGCCCAGGATATGGCTGGAAACAAAGACTGTGACCCCCTAGTTAAGGGCCAGGGAGAGGAGTAGTTCTCTTACCTCGACAATGCCGGCTGGGTCGAGTCCTACCGTCGGTTCATCTAAGATCAAGAGTTCAGGCTGATGGATCAAGGCTCGGGCAAGCCCCAGCCGCTGCAGATTGCCGCGTGAAAGGGTCTTAGCCTTGACATCGCGATAAGGCATCAAGCCTAATTGTTCTAGAATAGCTTCGGTCGATTCTTTAGAGCGCAGGTGATGCAGGCGGCGCACGATTTCCAGATTCTCTCTTACGGTCAATTGGGGATAGGCAGAGGGAATCTCGACCATGTAACCGACCTTTTGCCAGATGGTTGTACTACCCAGTCCGATCCTTTGCCCGAATAAACGGACCCCACCTCCGGTGGAGCGGATCATTCCCAATAACATGCGGATCATGGTGGTTTTGCAGGCTCCGTTCAAGCTGATAAAACCGTAGATTTCACCTTTCTTGACTGTCAAGGAAACCTTTTCCACTGCTTTGACTCGTCCAAAATACTTGCTCAGCTGGGTAGTTAAAATGATTGCCGGTGGACGGCTAGGGTATTAAATACTTTTTGAAAAACGCCCCTCGTGAGCGTGGCTTATGCGCCGGCACTATTGAAGCTTACAAATTAGCATTTAAAGACTTTAGGGATTGCTTTTCGGGTAATTATTACATCGAAGATATTGAAAGAGCAGATTATTCAAAATTGGTTGCCTATCTTGAAAAAGGGGTTGGTAAAACCACAATTAATATTCGTTTAAGGTCAATAAGAGCGCTTTTAAATCATCTCGCTGAAAAAGGCTTAATTAAAGAAGTTCCCCTTAAGTTTAAGATGGTTAAGGTTGATTCAACCTTACCGAAATTTATTAAACCCGAAGAGCTCCAAAAAATTTATTCTCTGGTTGATAATCCAAAATTGCTCTCTACCTTTCGTGTTTTTGAGGCTACCGGCATGCGATTGGGCGAATTGGCTAATTCTTATCGTGATGGCGACTATATCGTAGTTGTTCAATCAAA
>DDYE01000023.1 GCA_002347855.1 Fidelibacterota bacterium UBA2242 | reverse complement strand
ATGGCGAAGAATGATTGGGAAAATGCGCGCCTCAATTTCCAGAAATATATTGACGATTATGAAGATGATGACCTGCTGACAGCAGCAGCTTATAATGGCTTGGGCATCTGGGCGGAGCAACAGAATGAGCTCAAACGCGCCGCTGAATATTTTAGCAAAGGTGGCAAAATTGCACCTTATAAATTTCAGCGCCATGAGTATCTGCTTAACGCCGCGCGCTGTTTAATTAAAGGCAACGAATTGAAAAAAGCCGATGCCGTGGTGCAGCAAGTCTTAAAAGATAAGCCTGAACCCAAATTTAAATCAGAAGCCGAGGTATTAGCAGCCCAGATTGCAGCCTTAGCCAGCAATTGATAAAATAGGTTGCATTCTTTACTAAAGATTGTCTAAATTTACTTCGTAAAAGTGGGTTGAAAAACCCACTTTTACTTTGAAAAAGATGAACGATGTTAAAAGAACAAGAACAGATTAAACAACAGGTGGAAACGATAATCAGTGCTGCCGGGCATTACTTAGTGGACTTGAGAATCGGTTCAGTAGGCAAGCACCCTTTTATTAAAATCCTGATTGCTAACGAGAAGAATGATATAACTTTAGCCGAGGTCACGACCGTGACGCGTAATTTAAGAGATGATATCATCCTGAATGAAATTTTACCTGATGATTATCGTCTGGAAGTGGGCTCACCGGGGATTGACTATCCCTTGAAAGATCGGCGCGATTTTTACCGTAATATCGGTCGTGAATTGAAAGTTTACCATCATTCCCCGCAATTGCAATCGCCGTTCAATGGGTTATTAATAGGTGTCACGGAAGATGGTCTGCAGTTTTCCGCTGAGGAACAGGAGCGCTATCTTCCTTTTAGTGACTTAGATTATGCCAAAGTGGTTATAAAATGGAAATAAATTTTTGGAGATACCAAATTGCAGAATCGTGAAATAATTGATGCCTTTGCTCACATTGCCCGTGAGAAAAATATTGACCGCAGCGAGTTAGGAGAAATAATCGAGAAAGTTTTCCTGACTTTGCTGGAAAAGAAATACGGCAGCGTAGAGAATTTTTCAGTCATCGTCAATATGGAAAAGGGCGAGATTGAGATCTATCAGCAAAAAGTCATCGTAGATAAAGTCACCAATCCCGTCCTGGAAATCAGTCTGGAAGATGCCCGCAAAACCGAACCGGATTTGCAAATCGGCGATCCCTTCGTCGAAGTGATTGACCCGCTCAGTTTTGGGCGACGCCTGATTTCACATGCTAAACAAATACTCAATCAACAAATCACCCGTGTGGAAAAGAACCAGATTTTCGAGGAATATTCCAAAAAGATCGGACAAATTGTCATTGGCGATGTCCATCAAATCCAGCGTGATGCTATCTTTATCAACATCGGTAAGGCGGAATTGAAAATGCCGCGCGAGGAACAGATTATTGGTGAACGCTATCGCCGTGGGGAAAGCATCAAGGCAATTATAAAAGATGCCGTTATGGGTCCAAACGGTCCCGAAATTATTGTCTCACGCGCGGATAAAAAGTTTCTCGAGAAGCTTTTCGAGAATGAAGTTCCTGAAATTTATGACAAGACCATTGAAATCAAGAAAATCGCCCGCCATGCTGGTGACCGCAGCAAAGTCATCGTCGCCTCCAATGATCGGCGCATTGATGCCGTGGGTGCCTGTGTCGGCATCAAAGGCAGCCGGATTCAAGCCATTGTGCGTGAATTGAATAATGAAAAGATTGACATTATTAATTATAGCAGTGAGCCGGAAATTTTGATAACGCGTGCACTCTCACCGGCTAAGCCGCTTGAACTTGAAATTGATGAGGAGAAGAAGCGCGCCTTAGCCATTTTCGCTGATGATGAGATCTCGGTTGCCATCGGGAAGATGGGACAAAACATTCGCCTGGCTTCCGAAGTGACTGGCTTTACGATTGACGCCATTAAAAAGTCCGATTATGACCTGACCGAATCTGAAATTGTATATCTCGAAGATATTGAGGAATTAAGCGAGCACAACTGGAAATTGCTCTATAGCTATGGGATTGATACGGCGGAGGAATTTTTATCAACGCCGGTTGAGGAGTTGCTCAAAATCAAGGGCTTAGGCGAGAAGACGATTGAAAAAATCAGACCCATTATTGCGGCTGCCCAGGAGAAACGTCGCGCTGAAATCCAGGCTGCCCGCGAAGCCGCGAAAGCTCAAAAAGAGCAAGTAGCAGCTGAACAGGCTAAGTCTGAACCGACCGAAAAGGAAGAAGAGTTTGAAATTTCTGAGGAAGATATTATCCAGGATTTAGAACAAGAATAGAAAGCAATCAATGACCGAGGAACTGAAAACACGCCCTAAACGCATTTTCGATATTGCCAAGGAACTGAATATTTCGCATAACGACATTATAAAGTTCCTGGAGAAAGAGGGTATTGTCTGTAAAAGCATTATGACCCCCGTAGACGATGATTGCTATCTGAAAATCCTGGGAGAATTTTCGAAGGAAAAGGATACCGTCGAGCGACTGCGCAAGGAGAAGGCTCGCAGGGAAGCCGAACTCAAACGCAAAGCCGAAGAGGAAGCCCGTAAAGCCGCCGAGAGTGAACGCCGTAAAAAAGAGGAAGAGGTCTATAAATTTGCGGCAGTTCTTTTAAATAATGCCATCACAGCTACATTTAATTTTTGCCTTGATGTTAAAAATCAATTAATTGCGACTCTTAAGGAAAGCGAAAAGAAGTCCGATGTATCCTTCAAGGTTGAAAAGGGTAAAACTCCAGTTACCCCAGAAAAGACACCCAAACCCAAACCGGTCGAACCTACTCACCTAACAAAGAAAGACAAAAAGAAGTTAAAGCGAATCAATGTGGGAGATTTGCTGGATGTTCTGGGCACTAAAGGTCCCAAACACTTTGGCGGTGACGAAATCGGTACGAAAAAACCAAAACGCCTCCGTATAATTCAGGAAATCGATGACTCTCAAGTTGACCGTCAGATACGCCTAACTATGGCTAAAAGCAGTGGCAAGATGCCGCGCAAGAAAAGGAAAGAACCAGAGCTGAAAACCGTTGAAAATAATTCCCGCAAGATTCGTGTTACCGAATATACAACTGTCGAGAACCTGGCAAATTTAATGGGGCTTGAACCCAGCGATATCATTGCCAAGGGACTCGAAATGAAGACACTAATTACCCGCAACCAGCGACTCGATTTCGACACAATAGCCATTCTGGCTGATGAATTGGGCTTTGAAGTCGAAAAAATCGAACAGTATGGTGAAGAGATATATAGCTTAAAAGATACTCCCGAAGACCTCAAAAATGCAAAAAGTCGCCCACCCGTCGTAGCAATTATGGGACATGTTGACCACGGCAAAACATCTCTACTGGATTATATTCGTAAATCGAATGTCGTGGCGGGTGAATCGGGAGGGATTACCCAGCATATCGGCGCCTATAAAGTCGAATTACCTAATAAGAAGACGATTACCTTTTTAGATACGCCGGGACATGAAGCCTTCACTGCTATGCGAGCCCGTGGCGCTCAGGTGACAGATATCGTTATTCTGATTGTTGCTGCTGACGATAGCGTCATGCCGCAGACGATTGAAGCTATCAATCATGCCCAGGCTGCTAATGTGCCTATTGTCGTCGCTATAAACAAAATTGATAAACCCGAAGCCAATCCCGAAAAAGTCAAACGCGACCTGGCAAACAATAATGTGTTAGTCGAAAGCTGGGGCGGCAAAATACAGGTAGCGGAAATCTCGGCTAAAACTGGTAAAGGCATCGACCATCTACTGGAACTTATTCTCCTCGAAGCCGAAATGCTGGATTTGAAGGCAAATTACGATACCCTGGCGAAAGGTACCGTCATCGAAGCACGCATTGATAAACGCCACGGACCAACTGCCACTATTATTGTGCATAAAGGTAGACTGAAAATAGGTGATGCCTTCGTTTGCGGTTCGACTCATGGGCGAGTGCGAGCCCTTTTTGATGAGCGTGGGCAAAAATTGAAAGAGGCTTATCCTTCCGACCCGGTCGTAGTAGTAGGGTTCACTAATGTGCCCAAATTAGCTGAGATATTAGCGGTCGTCGAAGATGAACGTATCGCCCACAAAATTGCCAGTGAACGCGAAAAAATCGAACATGAACATCAGAGACAGCAGCAACAGGAATGGTCACTGGATGCGATTTCTGCCAAGATAGCCCAGGGCAAGGTTAAACAGCTCAATGTCGTGCTGAAATGTGATGTAGATGGTTCCGTCGAAGCGCTGAGTCAGACCCTAAAGTCCTATGGTAACGAAGAAGTTTCGGTGAATATTACTCACAAAGCGGTGGGAAATGTCACTGAGTCTGATGTTCTTTTAGCAAAAGCTTCAGGTGCTGTGATTATTGCTTTTAATGTTGCGGCAAATGCCAAGGTTAATGACTTAGCCCGCAAGGAGAGCGTCGAAATACGCCATTATAGTATCATTTATGATATTGAGGATGATATTAAAGCTGCTCTTGAGGGACTTTTGACACCGGAAAAAATCGAAGAACCTCTGGGTGAAGCCGAAGTCCGTCAGGTTTTTAAAATCTCGAAGATCGGTACCGTGGCTGGTTCTTATGTTCTATCCGGCAAGGTGACTCGCCACGCACGGGTACGCCTGAAACGCGATGGTCAAGTACTTTTCGAAGGTGAAATCGCTTCTCTGAAGCGCCTGAAAGAGGATGTCCGCGAAGTCGTAGAAGGCTTTGAATGCGGCATTGTATTGGCAGGCTACGATGATATTCAGGTGAACGACCGACTCGAGTTCTTTGAGGTAAAATCAGTAAAACGAACGCTGAATTGATTTGGCGAGACCTCTTGATTTATGACGATTGGCTTATTACAGATTGATTTATTATTGAGTAACACACACTCACTGAAAGATAAACGTTCAATCATCCTGCGCCTGAAAAATCAGGTGCGCAGCAAATTGAATGTTGCTGTGGCTGAAATCGGACTAAATGATCAGTGGCGTCGGGCGCTCTTAGGAATTACCACCATAAGCAACGACCGTGACATTGTTCAACAGACTCTCGCTAATGCCGAAAAAATCATCGAAAGCTGTGCTGAAGTGCAGATTATCCAACGCCAGATGGAGATGCTATGAGTAGCTATCGCCTCCAACGCGTAAGCGATGAAATCAAACGTATTGTCGCTGATATATTTATCCGCGACCTGCCGCATGAAGGCGCCGGTTTGATTACTGTGACGAAAGTGGTTTGCACGAGTGATTTACGCGAAGCCCGCATATATGTTAGTATCTACAATCAGGATAAAGCGGTCGTCAAAAAAACTATGCAGCAAATTCGCCATGAAGCGACTTTTATCCGCGGACTGGTTGGTCACCGTCTGCTTCTGAGATTTGTCCCTAAGCTGCTATTTTTTTATGATGATTCTCAAGAGTATGCCGAGAATATTGAACGGTTATTCCAGAACATCCATAAAGAGGACACATCTGAATCCGAAGAAGGGAATGGATAGAATTTTAAATATCTATAAACCAACTGGAATTTCATCTTATGATGTCGTGCGGCAGGTAAAAAAGATTCTGCCTGGTGAAAAAATCGGGCATGGTGGTACTCTCGATCCCTTTGCCGAAGGCGTGCTTTTAATCTTGGTCGGGAAAACCACTAAACAGATGCCGCAACTGCTCTCGTTGCCTAAAACTTATGAAGCGCTGCTGCGTCTGGGAATAGCTACCTTAAGTGGTGATGGCACTACTGCCATTAGCCAACAGCGCTCTGTTCCTGCTTTTGACAATGGCCAGTTGAAAAGAGTTGCTGAAAAATTTACCGGCAACCTACAACAAGTCCCGCCTATCTATTCTGCAAAAAAAGTAAATGGCAGACCAGCTTATCGTCTAGCGCGGCAAGGAATAGCTGTGCAATTAGAACCAGTTATAGTTACGATTTATTCTTTAAATCTGACTGCTCTTGATAATGAGAATATTTGGATGAATGTCACTTGCGCAGCGGGAACCTATATTCGGCGGCTGGGAGAAGATATTGCGCAAGCCTTGGGTACAGTTGGCTATCTGGCCGCCTTAAAACGAACGGCAATTGGTGATTATCGTCTTGAAGATGCCATCAAACTTGTAGACTTACCCAATATTTTAATAGAAACGAGGCAGGAGGCTTTAATCTAAGTAATTATGGAAGTCTTTTACGGATTAGAAACAGTACCGGATGATTTTCAGGGAGCCTGCGTGACTCTTGGCGTATTCGATGGTTTGCATCGGGCGCACCGAACTATCATTGAGCGTGTAATTGCCGCCGCCCGAACGAAAAAAGGTGCTGCGATGTTGATTACCTTTGAACCGCATCCGCGCCAGGTGCTGAATACTCATGTTGAACCTTTACCGATTTTGACTACCATAGAAGAGAAAATAGCCCTGTTGCAGCAATGGGGCATGAATTATATTTTAATCCTGAAGACTGAAGCGCAACTCCTCCAGCAGACCGCGCAATATTTCATCAGAGAAGTGTTAGTTCGTCGTTTGAAAGTTTGTAAGGTGGTCATTGGGTATGATTATCATTTTGGGCATAATCGTAGTGGCTATACTGCTCTAATGGAAGCGCAAGGTAGAGAATTGGGTTTTGAGGTTGAGGTAATGCCAGCCTTAAAGTGGGATGGTGAACTTGTCAAATCTTCAACCATCCGCCAGCTAATATCAGCAGGAAATATCAGCCGCGCTAATAATCTCCTGGGACGCCCTTATAGTTTTAGCGGATTAGTCGTGTCCGGTTCGGGACGCGGACGACGCTTAGGGTTTCCGACTGCCAATCTTACCGTCGCCAATCCGACCAAATTAATCCCTGCTCAGGGTGTCTATTGCGCTCAGGCGAGTGGCTTTGCCGGTGTACTAAATATCGGGGTGCGTAAGACTTTCGGCGAGAAGGAGCAGGTAATCGAACTACACCTTATTGATTATCCCGATGAAAATCTCTATGGGAAGACCATGACGGTAGCTGTTTTTGAAAAGATACGCGATGAACAACAGTTTGCCTCGGTGGCAGAATTGGTGCGTCAGATAGAAGCCGACCGTTCCTATTGTCTTAGTAAAATTAGTCAATATAAAAATGAAATGGAGGAAACCATTAATGACCTTATCGAAAGAAGTTAAAGCAGAGCTCATCAAAAAATATGGTAAAAATGACAGCGACACCGGGTCTGTCGCTTCCCAAGTAGCTCTGATGACTGAAAACATCAAGCAGTTGAGTGAGCATCTAACTGTTCATCCCAAAGATCACAGTTCCCGACGCGGTTTATTGAAAATTGTGAGTCGGCGCAAACATCTGTTAGATTATCTGCGTCGAAAGAATGAAGCCGCATATAAGCAGCTCATTGAAGAGTTGGAACTAAGAAAGTAAAACATAGGAGTAAAACAGTTGATACGTAAAAGCATGACCCTTGGGGGTCGCGAATTATCTCTTGAAACCGGACGGATGGCGAAGCAAGCTTCGGCTGCCGTCGTCGTGCGTTATGGAGATACTATGGTTTTAGTCACTGCGGTGGCTAATTTTAGTACCAAAGTCGAGCAGGATTTTTTCCCACTACAGGTAGAATATCGAGAACGGGCATATGCTGCCGGTAAAATTCCTGGCGGCTTTTTCAAGCGGGAGGGCCGACCAACTGAAAAGGAGGTATTGAGCGCCCGTTTGATTGATCGCCCGATTAGACCACTTTTCCCGGAAAATTATTTTTGTGATACACAAATTATCGCGAATGTCATTTCGAGTGACCAGGAGAATTCCGGAGACATTCTGGGAGTGATTGGTGCTTCAGCGGCTCTGATGATTTCGGATATACCATTTTCAGGACCAGTTGCCAGTGTGCGGGTTGGTTATATTGATGGTGCTTTCGTTATAAATCCCACCATTCCGCAACTGGAAAAGAGTAGCATGGACATCGTGGTAGCCGGCACAGAAGACTCGGTCGTGATGGTGGAAGGTGAGAGTTTAGAGATTTCCGAAGACCAATTTATCCAGGCTCTGGAATTTGCCCAAAATGCCATCAGCGAAATTGTCCAGTTTCAAAAAGAATTAGTTGCTGAGGTGAATCCGGTAAAATACACACCGCCAGCACCTGAGGAACCGCTTGAGCTGAAAAACGCCGTGCTCAGTTTAGTTGAACCAAAACTCGGTGAATGGCGCCAACTGGCTCTGGTTTCAAAGAAAACCCGCTCGCAAAGTATTAATGCTTTCTTGCAAGAGCTGGTTGAAAAATTTCAGGAGCAATATCCAGATAAAGCCGGCTATATTACCAAATTGGTGGATGAACGCCTTAAAGCCGATATGCGCGAACAAATTCGCACTACCGGTATCCGCCTGGATGGACGCATCGCCGACCAAATCCGATCTATAACCTGCGAAGTGGGACTCCTGCCGCGCGCCCATGGCTCGGCTCTCTTTACACGCGGCGAAACGCAGAGCTTAGGCTCGGTGACCCTCGGCACCAAGCTGGATGAGCAAATCATTGACGATATTGACCGTGAAGAGTTCACCAAACGCTTTATGCTCCATTACAATTTTCCACCTTTCAGTGTAGGAGAGGTAAAACCGTTACGTGGGGCAGGCAGGCGCGAAATCGGTCACGGCAACTTAGCCGAACGTGCCTTGAAATTCCAGATTCCGGGCGAGGAGGAATTCCCATATACTATTCGCATCGTGTCAGATATTCTTGAATCGAATGGTTCTTCCTCTATGGCTACGGTTTGTGCCGGTTCCTTAGCTCTGATGGACGCCGGTATTCCTATTAAGAAAACCGTTGCCGGAATTGCCATGGGTTTGATTAAAGAAGGTGAGCAGGTTATTGTCCTTTCTGATATTATCGGTGCTGAAGACCACTACGGTGATATGGATTTCAAAGTCGCCGGAACGCGCGACGGTATTACCGCAATTCAGATGGACTTAAAGGTCAAGGGTATTTCCACTGAGTTGATGCGTCAGGCGCTGGAACAAGCCCGTCGTGGTCGGCTGCATATCATCGAGATTATGGAAGAAACAATTGCCGCACCGCGACCACAAATATCGCCTTATGCTCCGCGCATGCTGACGATTAAGGTTGATACCGAGTTGATTGGCGAAATCATTGGTCCGGGCGGTAAGAACATCCGCAGTATCCAGGCAGAAACTCAGACAAAAATCGAAATTGATGACACGGGTGTTGTCTTTATATCCTCAGATAATTTTGAGTCAGCTGAACGAGCACGGGAAATTATTCTAAGTATGACTGCCAAACCCGAAGAAGGGGCGATTTATCGCAATTGCCCCGTCAAACGCCTCGAATCGTATGGCGCTTTCGTCGAATTCTTGCCCGGAAAAGAAGGACTGCTGCATATATCCGAGGTAGCCTGGCAACGTACCGCCGATATTAATGATGTTTTGAAAGTTGGTGACCATGTGGACGTTCTGTTAAAGAAAATTGCCGCTCCGGGAAGGTTTGAACTTTCGATGAGAGAACTTGTCGAGAAACCGGAAGGCTATACCGCACCGCGTGAGCGTCAGAATTTCAATCACCAAAGTCGCGGCGGACGTCCATCCAACCGTCCTAAACGCTATTAATTAAGTTTATGACGGAAGAAGCGATTCAACGCACCGTTCTGCCTAATGGCATTCGGGTCATTTCGGAAAAAGTCTCTTCGGTCTATTCGGTAGCACTGGGTTTCTGGATTACCGCTGGTTCTAACAATGAGACCGAAGAGCAGAACGGTCTGGCGCATCTCCTCGAGCACATGACTTTTAAAGGGACCCATACCCGCACCAATTTCCAGATTGCTAATGAAATCGAATCGCTGGGTGGCGTCATCAATGCCTTTACCGGTAAAAACATCACCTGCTATTATGTTCATTTACTCCATGAACATTTAGCCAAAGGGATTGAAGTTCTTGCCGATTTAATCCAGAATGCAACCCTAAGTGAAGAGGAACTTGAAAAGGAAAAAGGGGTCATCATCGAGGAAATTAGGGATGTAGAAGATACGCCCGGCGATGCCATTCATGATTACTTCGACCGACAGGTATTTCCGCAACACCCGCTTGGGCGACCTATTCAGGGAAGTGTTGAGAGTGTAGCAGCTTTGACGCGGGTTGATTTGGTGGATTTCATGAGTCAGCATTATGCGGCTAATCGTTTAGTCGTCGTCGCAACGGGAAATGTAGACCACGCGGATTTAGTCGAGCTCGTCGCAAAAACTTGTAGCGGGATTCAACGGATCAATTTGCCTGACCACAATACGCCCTTACCCTCCATTGAGAAGCAGAAGCAAATCTGGCATAGAAATATCAATCAAGCCCATGTCATCCTCGGGAGACGGATATTTCCTCAGAGCGACCCGCGCCGTTTTCATTTAGCGCTGCTTAACACCATTTTGAGTGGCGGTATGACTTCGCGACTTTTTCATAATATTCGCGACCGCTTTGGTAGCGTTTACGAAATTTATTCCTTCACTGACTTATATCTTGAATCCGGTGTTTTTGGTATCTATGCTGGTGTGGAGACTGGTAAAATCAATGCCATTACCGAGCTGATTTATCATGAACTGTTTGATTTGAGAGACAACGGTATACCGGAAGCTGAATTGCAGAAAGTCAAACAGCAAGCCAAAAGTAGTCTGGTGCTCTCTCTCGAAAATATGTACGCTCGAATGAGTCGCCTTGCCAAAATGGATATTTTCGAGAACCATATTTTCCAAATACCGGAATTGCTCCAGATAATTGATAACATCAGTCTTGACGATTTGCAGGCTTTGATGACCTACCTATTTCAGCGCGACAAGTTTATTGAAACATTTTTCTTGCCGAAAAATAATCATGAAGATATCAGAGAATAGGCAATATGAAGAAACGCAAAGTAATTAAATCTTTGAGGAGGTTATAATGGCTACTCCAATCATTCCTGCTGAACGAACCGAGCATGTCACTTATGCAATTCGTGACATTGTCGTCGTCGCTAAAAAGTTAGAAGCGAGCGGTTTGAAAATTTTGTATTTGAATATTGGAGACCCACCAGTCTATGATTTCGAGACCCCTCAATTTTTACGCCAGATAGTGATTGATAAAATTGCGCAATCCAACAGCGGCGCCGCTCTGAATGTTTCTACTTATTGCGATTCAATGGGCATTAGCCAGGCTCGCATAGCTGTAGCCGAGTACGCGACTGCAAAAGGCATCGAAAATATTACTCCTGACGATGTTTTTATCACCAGTGGTGCTTCCGAAGCCATTACTTTAGCTATCGCTGCCCTGGTAAATCCCGGCGATAATATCATGACGCCAGCGCCTGGTTATCCGCTCTACAGCGGGCAAATTCCAGTCTATCATGGCGAACTCAATCCCTATTTGCTCAATGAAGAAAACGATTGGCAGATAGATATTGAAGAGCTCGAGCGTCGCGTTAATAAGCGCACTAAGGCTATTGTCGTAATTAATCCCAACAATCCCACCGGTGCTAATTATAGTCGTGAGAGTCTATTGAATATTATCAATTTTGCGCGCCGTCATAATCTGGTGGTTTTCGCTGATGAAATCTACGATAAATTACTTTTCGATGGGCAGAAACACATATCCATTGCTGCTCTGGCGAAAGATGTACCAGTCATAACTTTTGGTGGCTTGAGTAAAAATTACATCATGCCCGGGTGGCGGGTCGGCTGGGCAATTTTTTCCGATCCCACCAAGGTTATGGGTGCCTATCGGGAAGCGGTGAATAAACTATTACGGGCGCGTCTTTGCGCTCCTCATCCCCAACAGTACATGGTGGCACCGGCGTTGCGCAGCGATGATAGCCACTTAGTATCAGTAATGCAAAAACTCACCCGCCGTCGGGATTTAACTTTTCAGATGCTAAATGCCATTCCCGGCATCTCCTGTGTAAAACCTGCCGGCGCTTTTTATGCTTTTCCGAAAATTCAGTTACCGCCCGGCGTTACTGATGAACAATATGTCGTCGAATTATTGAAGACTTGTGGGGTTCTGGTTGTGCATGGTAGCGGCTTTGGTCAAAAACCTGGTACCAATCACTTCCGCATCGTCTTCCTACCCGACGAAGCAACTCTCATAAAAGCCTATGAATTAATCTCTAATTTTACAGCGGATTTTTATAAAAAGCATAATTTTAAACCAGTCTAATCCGCAAGTGGTCATTAGTGACGAATCGAGTCCTGGTCTATCACAAGGTTGATGTCCGTAGTGAAATCGGCATTACAGTGGTCAAACCAGACCAATTTCGTCGTCAGATTGAATTCCTGCTGTCCGAAGGTTTCCAGATTGGAACTCTGCGTGACGTATACCAAAATTATCCCGATGGTAAGCGTCGTGTGGCTTTGACCTTTGACGATGGCTACGAAAACATTTATCAGTATGCTTATCCCATTTTGAAAGAGTTAGGAATAACAGCAACTGTTTTCCTTATTAGTGGCTATTTGGGCAAGAGAAATCGCTGGGATGCTAATTTAGGTGGTATACACTTTACTCATCTTAGCCAACAGCAGGTTGTGGAATTAGTTCAAAACGGCTGGGAAATAGGGTCGCATACTGTTTCGCATCGTTGTCTAAGCGGAATGCCTGTCGCTCTTATCCGAATGGAATTGCGCGATTCTAAACAATATCTCGAAACAACCTTTGGTAGGGAAGTAGCCTATTTCTCTGTGCCATTTGGCAAGACTAATCGGCAAATATTAGAGATTGTTAGAGAGGTTGGCTATCGTGGGGTCTGCGGTTTTTTCCCATTTAAATATTTGAATTCGCCTGCTCCAGCTGAATTTATTCCCCGCCTGGCAGTCTATGCCACCGAATCCCTGTCGGCGCTTAAGCGTAAATTAGGTTCAGGCAGCGAATTACGCTACGAAGTGACTAAACAAAACGTGATTAATTTCTGTGCTAATGCCACAATTCTGGTAAATTCTTTACGGTGAATTAAAAAAGTCCTTGACATATCACTTTAAACTACTTATACTATTAAAGTATTAGTTTAAATAAAAATGCGAAGGGCTGATAGTGAGCAAACCAATAAAGAAACTCTATTATTCCATCGGAGAAGTAAGTAAGTTAACCGAAATCGAACCATATACCTTGCGTTACTGGGAAACGGAATTTTCGGCTTTGGCACCTGCCAAAAATCGCGCCGGTAACCGCATTTATCGCGAGAAAGACATCCAACTTATCAAATTAATTAAATATTTACTCTACGAGAAAAGATATACTATCGAAGGTGCGAAAAAAAAGATTAAGGAATTGCAATCAGAGGAATGGCAGAATATTCTCGAGACGGGCGATTTTCAACAAATAGAACGTGAAGAAGTGAATCCAGCCGAAACTGAACGACTCCTCACTGTAATCCGTCAAGTGAAGAAAGGGTTACAAGAAATTCTCGAACTGATCAATAATTGGTAATTTTCGGTAGACAATATACCCAGAAAAATGTAAATTATGCCGTATTTGACAAACGGAGCGTAGCGCAGTCCGGATTAGCGCACCTGAATGGGGTTCAGGGGGTCGGTGGTTCAAATCCACTCGCTCCGACAAATATAAGTTATTGATAATTAAGATATTAATGACAATATAAGAATGCTCTTAAATTTCGTTGAAAGGGTACATTTTTGACAAAATAAGTATTATTTATGACAGGGATTGTCAGGATTTTGTCACGATTTTTTATTGAATTACATGTCAAAATCATTTAATGAAATCTTTTACTATTTCAGCGGTTTTATCTATAGCGGATTTAAGAAATGATGGTGAAGTATGCGTATAATTGAGGGTTGTTTTGAGGTCTTTATAGCGGATAAGGTTCTGAATAATTAGTGGATGTTCATGCTGTTCAAATAAAATTGTAGTGGTAGTATGACGGATTGAATGTAAAACGATATCTTTTGATAGTCCAGCCTTGTGGCAATAATATTTAAATTTTTTAGTGACGTAATTAGGCAAATAATTAAATGGTTTATTGGCGAGTGGGCGATTTTTCAATATTTAGATTAAGGTATCATTTAATGGAATCAAAACATCTTTTTTGCTTTTAGTATTTTTCAGCTCAAAATAACTTTGTCCATAATGAATATCTGACCATTGGAGATTGAGTAATTCCTGGCGTCTGGCAACAACGATGAACATGAAGATTAAAAATTCGGCAAATGACTGTGGAAAGTTTCAAGACATGGTATCCAGTTGGCCCAGTCTGCTCCCGACACGGGAGGGCTGGCAGGAAGGATAAATTGGCTTAACAATCATCTTTTTGAGGAGTTAAAGGTTTTGATAATGAGAGTTAGGGAAGTTTACGGGATTTGAAGCCAGGCGAGCTTTCTCGAGTATTTTAGATTGACTAAAATACTGATTGACGAAAAAAAGGAGAAAGCCCATGATTGAACTTCAGTATTATGCGGCCTATCGTCAAATGAAAAAACCTTACGATGTGCACTATAAGTTGGTGAGGTGTACCGCCTCAGCGGCATAATGTGAGCCAGGCCGCCTTGCGATTTGGAACGACTCGCCCGACCGTTTGGAAATGGTTAATCCGCTATTTAGCCGCAAGTGAATCTGCTCTGGTAGATGAAAGTCGGCTTTGCTTGAAATATTTCCACCTTTAATCTATGATTACCATCTTAATGTGATTATTAAGAATGGATACCATGTCGTGAAATCAGGCATGAAAAGGAGTGGAAGCAAATAAATTCCAATCTCTATTTATCGAAAATTTCTTTGACCGCTGATAAAACTATTGTTTGTGGATAACCTTTTTGCGTTAAAAAGCGTAATAACTTTTCGCGATTCTTCTCACTGGGCGGAAGCATTTTTAACTTCTTTTGTCCTGCTACAATGGCTCTCTGCAGTAGTTCTTCTTTATTAACTAACTGGGTGCAGACCTGTTCGACTATTTCCAGAGCGACGCCTTTCTGGCTCAAGGCAGATTTGATTTTCAATATACCATCGTGACTTAAGTTGAGTTTATCACGAACAAAAGTTACCGCAAACAGATAGTCATCAAGATATTTATGTTCGAGACAGTAGTTAATTACCCGCATAATCACAGACGACGGAAATCCTTTGCGCCGCAGATAATTAGCTATTTCCCGCTGGCTGCGCATGCAACGACCGAGATATTTCAGTGCTGCCGCTTTGGCGCTTTCGAATTTTTCATGCTGCTCGATTATTTCACGCTGCTTAGCCGTCAGGACTTGATTAACAGCAAGGGGAAAAAGATTGATTGTCTCACTACCGACGGCAAAAGCGAAGGTGTGGTTCAGAAAAATCGCCCGTCGTTCTGGATTGCGTTTTACCGGTTCAATTGCGGTTATTAGCCAGCTTTCGTTTGTAATTTCATCTTTCCCTGGCGAAGGTTCCTGCGGGTCGGAATGACGCAACACTAAGCTGTCAGTCCTAAATATTCTTTGACCTGCTGCTCAATTTTGCCAAGCAAGTCAGGATTTTGTTCAAGATACTGCTTGGCACTTTCACGTCCCTGACCGATGCGTTCCTCACCGTATGAGTACCAGGCACCACTTTTCTGGATGATGTTACCTTCCACGGCAACATCTAAGACATCACCGACATAGGAAATACCGCTGTCGAACGTCAGGTCAAACTCGGTTTCTTTAAAAGGTGGTGCCATCTTATTTTTCACCACTTTGACCTTAGTGCGACTCCCAATATTGGTGTTACCCTCTTTAATACTGGTGATTTTGCGAATTTCCAGACGTAAGGAAGTATAGAATTTGAGGGCACGCCCGCCAGTGGTCGTTTCGGGATTACCAAACATCACTCCGATTTTTTCCCGAATCTGATTGATGAAAATCACCGCCGTATTGGACTTATTGACGGAACCGGTCAGTTTGCGCAAAGCTTGTGACATTAGACGTGCTTGCAAACCAACATGGGCATCACCCATTTCACCCTCTAATTCTGCTCGTGGTACGAGAGCAGCAACTGAATCAATCACCACAACATCAATAGCATTGCTTCGCACTAAGGTTTCGGTTATTTCCAGGGCTTGCTCGCCATAATCTGGCTGAGAAATCAGTAAATCCTTGATATTGACCCCAATCTTGGAAGCATAATGCGGATCGAGAGCATGCTCAGCATCGATGAAAGCAGCGTAGCCACCGCGTTTCTGTGCTTGCGCAATTACATGCAATGCCAGGGTCGTCTTCCCTGAAGATTCCGGACCGAAAATCTCGGTGATGCGTCCACGGGGAATACCACCGATACCAATACAGGCATCCAGCGATAAACAGCCGGTCGGGATATAATCAATTTTAATTATCGCGGTCTCGTCACCCAACCGCATGATAGAGCCTTTGCCGAATTGACGGTCAATTTGAGCCACCGCCAGGTCTAAAGCGCGCTCTTTGTTATCATTTTTGTCTGCCATATTATACTCTCCTGTCTATTTTAATTCAATTACTCGTAACGGCGTATAAATCGCGCCCTGGGGAGTTAAGGTACTTTCAAAAAGAATGACCTCCGATACCGAACAGGCTATCGGCTCAAAAGTATAGCGTAAAAAACTTTTAACTTCGTTGAGAGCTTTACGTTCATTTTTCACCCGACCTATAGTCAGGTGCGGAGTAAAGGCGCGTTTCTCTCTGGTGTAGCCAAATCCTTCCATAATTCTTTCGGTTATATTACTAATTTCGCGCAGCTTTTCCAATCCTTCTGTTATTCCAAGATAGATTATCCGCGGGTTTTTATAATTCGGGAAGGTTCCAGCACCATCGCACCAGTAGGTAAAAGACGGGAAACTCTCGATTTCCTGCTGAACACTTGCCACTATGCTGGGAATCATCTTTTCTTCGGTATCGCCTAAAAACTTCAGAGTCACATGGACATTTTCCGGAGGAACTAACCGAATATTTGCGCCTAAATGCGGCAAATCACGATATATCTGGCGAATCAATTGGCGGGCTTCTTCGGAAATTTTCACCGCCCAAAAAGTGCGCTTCATATACTACATCTTTTCAATTCTATAACTTTCACCAATATACCTTAATTGCTCTCAAATAAATGATTGTTTTGGTACATTTTCATTTAATCCTATCCCATCATTCCGGCACCACATTCATCCTTGTAAGCATATAAATCTGTCCAACCTGTACGACCAACGATAGAAATGGCTTTGAGCGGAGAGAGTTTCTTAAAGCCGTCTGCTTTAGGCTTGCAAGCTAACTCAAAAATACAGATACCGTCGAAAGTTAGGAGCTGATTAGATTCGTCTAGGTGTAATGTATCATCTTCATCGCGCAGTAATTCTCGAATAGGAATCTGGCAAGGGAGGAATTTTCTCAAAGGAGTCAGTGTCTTTCGACATTGATGATATAGTTTTAGTCGCGCACCGAAATGAAAAAAACGATGCCCATTATCGCACACAAACTCAACCAATTTATCTTCGGAGTATTCACGCCCAATTCTATATAGCAGAAAATCCATCATATATGGCGCAACGGGAGCAGTTAGGGATTCAGTCGCTTTCCATTCTTCCCAAACAGTACGCCAAGCCGCCGTACTCATAGCGTCAATATATTCGTATTGGTAGCCAAAAATGTCAAGAAAACTGGAAAGTAAAGTAATATCTATTTGCAAAATACGAGTTCGTAAAGCAAGTTTCATGGTGTTACGATCACTGGCGACATCAACAACCTGCATATTTGATAACCCCGACCAAACGCCAAGTACTGCCATGTCTCCTAAACCTTAATTTTTTTATGTAAAATAGAATTTAATAGAGCCAACCGTAACTGGTTCAATGCTGCCTGAGCAAAAAAGGCTTTATTAACCAAACGGTCACGCCGATATTGAAACTTATAACTTTGCACTTTATCGTCCCATGCCAGCCCAACATACAGCAAGCCGACTGGTTTGGCAGCGCTACCACCACTCGGTCCAGCAATGCCCGTCGAACTTAAGCCAATGTCGGTCTCAGCGAGTTGCCTGATGCCCATTGCCATTTCCTCAGCGGTGGCGTTACTTACAGCACCATATTTTTTTATTGTTGCTTCGCGCACGCCCAGTAATTTCACTTTAGCAGCATTGCTATAGGCTACCACGCCCATTTTGAAATAAAGAGAACTGCCGGGTACATTGGTAATACGGTGGGCAATTAGACCGCCCGTGCAGGATTCAGCCGTGGCAATGGTCAAACTGTGTTTGACCAACAAATTGGCGATAACGCTCTCAAGAGTATCTTCACCTGAACCATATAATGTGCTACCGACCTGCTCTTTCAAGTGGATTTCAAAGGCAGTCAGCATTTTAGCCGCTTCCAATGCTGGTAATAAAACTGCTAAATCAATTTGGGTATCGCGCGGTCTGAAGGAGAAACTCATTTCGGGATGTTGCTCCATCCAGTTTCGCAGACGCTCATAAAGCAGCGATTCTGGCATACCAACAAAATGATAAAGGCGTTCTGTCAGAGGTTCTGAGGAATTTTGTAGCTGCGGCGCAATTATTTCCTCGAGCATAGCTTCCATCTCGCGGGGAACACCGGGCAGAACATAATAGAGGCGTTCATCCCTGCTGAATTTCATCCCAGGTGCTGAACCGACAATATTAGGGAGCAATTCGGCATTATCAGGAAAGTATGCTTGGACCCGATTATTTTCGGGCATTTTGATGCCTCGCTTCTCGAATACAGCCGCAATTTTTTGATAAATGTCTTCTCGAAAAACTAACTGTGCCTTGAAATAACGAGCCAGCACCGGTCGGGTCACGTCGTCGCTGGTCGGACCCAAGCCACCGGTAATAAATACTAATTTTTCTTCAGGTCGTAAACTATCCAGCGCCTGTATGATTTCGGTTTCATCATCATCAACCATAATAATGCGTCGCGTCAAATAACCAAAACGTCTCACAAAGGCAGCCAGATAGGTCGCGTTGGAATTGGGAATATCTCCGGTGAGTAGCTCTCTACCTATCGAGATGATAGCTGCATAATTCACAGAATCAGTGAGCCTATATTAAAAATTACACCGGTAAAGACTGCTGCTAGAATATCATCAATCATGATTCCAAAACCACCACCAATTAATTCTAATTTGTCGATTGGCTTGATTTTGGTGATGTCAAAGAAGCGAAACAGGGCGAAAGCAATTGCAATTAGACCAATATCTTTGGGGAAATGCAAGGGCGGAATGATTGTCATCGTCAACCACATCCCGACTACCTCGTCAATCACAATATAAGGCGGGTCAAATTCACCAATACGCTTCTCCGTCGTCTCGGCAGCGAAAATCCCTACAAAAAATAGCGTCACGACAACGACTACATGGAACCAGAAATTGTGGAATGGTAAAAGGAACCAGATGACCAGTGCTACCAGACTTGCCCAGGTTCCAGAAGCAAACGGAATATATCCAATAAAAAAGAAGGTTGCGATCAGTCTATTCAATAATATTTTTAGTTTCATGTCGCCAGAGTGCCTTGATTGAAGAAAAGTTTATGACACAATATTCGATACCAGTCCAGAGCGTGAAAAGCGTTACCAAAAACATCAAACCTTCAATAATATGATAGTTCTCCACTAAGCGCACATATTCCGAAATTCCCAAGAAAATCTTCCAGCGTTGCGTTATTCGGTAAAATAAAATAAAACACACAATGCCTATCTGCACGCCAGTTTTAATTTTCGCTGATTTGCGAGTGACCATGGGATTGTCATTCAATGACATGACGATGCGAATACCAGTGACGATGAAATCACGCAAAATAACAATGATGACCATCCAGAGGGGAACAAGTTTCAATACTACAAAAGAGATAAAAGCAGCCGACATTAAAACCTTGTCAGCTAAGGGGTCTAAGAACTTACCCAGAGTCGTCACAGTTGCATTCTTGCGAGCAAAGTAACCATCATAAGCATCCGTCACCGAGGCTACCACGAAAATCAACAGCGCAAAAATCTCGAAAAATGGATATCTATTGAACAAAAAGTAGAGAAATAAAGGTGTCAATAGAATGCGCAGGATAGTCAGAAAATTGGGTAAGGTTAAAATTTTATTCATTGCGAAACTACAAATTGGTGCGCCCTTCCAGAGCGTGAGTCAGGGTCATTTCATCGGCAAATTCTAGTTCAATTCCAACCGGTAATCCCTGCGCTATGCGGGTAACTTTAATATTGCGACTTTTAATGAGTTTGGATAAATAAAGCGCCGTTGTGTCACCATCGCGGGTTGGATTAATTGCCAATATCACTTCCTGAATAGACTCCAGACGCTGTAATAGTCCATCG
Organism: Fidelibacterota bacterium UBA2242; assembly: GCA_002347855.1. Taxonomy (GTDB): domain Bacteria; phylum Fidelibacterota; class UBA2242; order UBA2242; family UBA2242; genus UBA2242. The sequence continues at coordinate 3,508 of DDYE01000023.1, read as the reverse complement.
ATGTTCAAATCATCTGGTCCGATACCATTAAGGGGTGAAAGAACGCCCCCGAGGACATGATATAAGCCGCGGAAGTGCCCCGTCTTTTCGATTGCCAGGACATCCATTGGTTCCTGCACTACACAAATAATGGAATGGTCGCGCCTTGGGTCAGTGCAAATAGGACAGGGATCAACTTCGGCAATATTGTTACACGTCGAGCATTTAAAAATGCGGTCTTTGACATCAATGATAGCTTTGGCTAAGGCAACCGCTTCTTCCCTTTTGGCTTTGAGTAGATAGAATGCCAGCCGCTGCGCCGTTTTCCGTCCAATGCCGGGGAAACGTGCAAAAAGTTCTATCAGGACTTGTACAGAATTCGGTAAAGTGCTCATAGTCCCGGAAATTTTAAGCCACCCGGCAAATTAGCCATGAGACCACCAGACAGATTTGCCATTTTTTCTTGATTAAGTTCCTGTGCCCTGGTCAATGCCTGGTTAGTAGCGGCAACAATCATCTCTTCTACCATTTCAAGGTCTTCGCGGATTATTTCAGGATCAATTTTCACACTGATAATTTCTTGTTTGCCATTGGCGATGACTTTAACCATGCCACCACCAGCACTGCCTTCGACTGTAAGCTGCGAGAGTTCATGTTGAATACGCTCCAGTTCCTGCTGCATTTTGCTAAATTGCTGCATCAAATTATTTAATCCACCTTTGGGAAGCATAGATACTCCTTATCTAAGCATGATTTCTCCGTCGAAGAGGTCGCGTGCAATTTCCGTCAACTCATCAATTGGCTTTTTAGTTTCAGGAGCACTTTCTACCTCTTTGACCTGAATACATCGAATTTTTATTGGCTTTTGAAAAATAGATATTAGCACGGCTTCGACATTTTTTGCCCGATTGGTGGCATTGGTGCGGGCAAAGTCGTCAGATGGTCCGAAGGCTATCTCAAGTACATTGCCTATTAAACGATGCGGTTTACCCAGCCGCAAAAAATTACCCAGTGAGTGATTTTTTTCTTCGATTCGTAAAAGAACCGTTTCCCATTCACTACTAATTTTTTCCAGTGAAAGTTCTTCGGATTTCTCCGGAGTTGCCGCTGGGGCAGGCGTAGCTACAGTAGCCGGCGCTGGTGAAGCAACCTTATATGATATTTCTTTCTCTTTAGTGATAATTGGCTGAGAAGTAGTCCGAGGTGCACTACTTTGAGGACCAGCGAACATATTGAGTGTCTGTTTTTCTGAGGTGGTAGGTGTGGGGCGTAACATTGAGCCGCTTTTGACTGACTCGAGGAGTTGTTGAATATCAACCGTTTTGTCCATTGCGCCCAACCGCAAAAGAGTAAATTCCAGATGGATGCGACTATTTAGTGCGGTCCGGAGAGCGACCTGCGCTTCGGATATCAGTTTGATGAGCCGCATCAGGTCATTACCGCTCCAGTTGGCTGCTTCCTCCGCATATTGCTTCTGAATACTTGCTGGTAAATCGAGCATAGCGACAGAATTCGTCAAGCGGGTGATGAGTAAATTCCGCCAGTGCTCGGTTAAGTTGGCAAAAAACTCACTGATATTGATGCCTTTATCAAAGATTTCATTAGCGATTTGAATGAGACCGACGAAATCATGATCAGCGATTAGTCTGCCGATTTTGAACTGGTAATCGTAGTCAATTAGCCCTAAGAATTGCTGATAGGTGGCGAGATCTTGACTTGCCGGATTAAACGCCACGACTTGTTCCAATAAACTTTCTGCATCACGCAGGGCTCCATCGGCTTTCTTGGCAATGAGCGTTAGCACTTCATCGCTGATATTGAGATTCTCGAGGGTGACGATACGTTTAAGTAACTCGGCGATAGTTGGTACATTAATGCGATGAAAATCATAACGCTGGCAGCGCGAGATGATAGTGGGAGGCACTTTGAGTGGTTCAGTCGTCGCAAATATAAAAATGACATGCGACGGTGGTTCTTCCAGCGTCTTAAGAAGCGCATTAAACGCCTCTTTCGTCAGCATATGAACTTCGTCAATGATAAAAACGCGATATTTGCCCGAAGATGGCGGATATTTAACATTTTCCCGCAATTCTCTAATCTGGTCAATGCCGCGATTGGAAGCACCATCAATTTCGACGACATCTAAACTGCGACCGCCGGCAATTTCCTGACAATTCTGACATACATTGCATGGATTATAATTCTGAGGATTGACACAGTTTAAGGTTTTTGCGAGAATGCGCGCAGTCGATGTCTTGCCGATGCCGCGCGAACCGGTGAAAAGGTAGGCGTGAGCAATGCGACCGGTACGCAGAGCATTCTGGAGCATGGTACAAATATGCTCTTGCCCGACGATTTCATCGAATGTTTGGGGACGATATTTGCGCGCAATTACCTGGTAATTCATTTTACATGATTGGCTATGCACCAGGCATTGAATCTATCCTGGATTCGAAGGTTGGAACGGGAAACTCGCTTTCAGAAGTCCTGCGGCACATAAGTTAAATCACCTACCGTTGCTTCCTTCCGGACCTGGCGGGGTTCGCTGACCACTTATTGCGCATGACAGAAAGGGTCATCATCTCCTATTCATCCTTCTCGTCTCGACTCGACCCGCTGCCTGGCTTTCCACCCTGCTGTAGCGGATTGCAGGTTACAGGGCACCGCTGGCTCCCCGTGTAGCATAGCCTCTAATATCCACTTTTAAAATAACTGTGGAGCTGATGGGGATCGAACCCACGACCTCAGAGATGCGAACCCTGCGCTCTCCCAGCTGAGCTACAGCCCCATGAGAAATAACATAAAAAATTAACAAAACATCATAGTATTTCAAAAGGTTAATTCACCGCCCTTACTCTCAACCATACTCTATCCTACTCTTAAAAACAATCTTTGTTATTTAAATAAAAAAACATATTATCTCAATCGTTAATTTAGTCTAAAGTAATATCAGCCACCAGAATAAGCAGATGTCATTATATGTCAAACATCCTTATTGAAAAATTAATGTCTGATTCCAAGACATGGTATTCAACCTTAGTAATCACATTGAGAGGGTAATCACAGATCAAGGGTGGAAATATTCCTAGCAAATCTGGATTAATTTTCGGTGAACCATACTCTTTCATAATCTTGATAGGAATGCATCCCCTTTTTATAGCGGAATTTACGCTGGTAGTTGCAATAAACACTACAGGTAAAGGCTTGGTTCAAAAAGTCCCAGAGGTTTTGATAATCTATAAGAACATAAAATTCATTTGTATAGTTAATCTTCTTCCGAACCAAGTGATAAGCTGTTAAACTATGCTGTTGGAACAGAGCGAAGGTGTAGCTGAAGCGGTGTCCCAACAGCGGAAAAAGTGAAAGGAAGAAGTCATATGGAACCCTCTGAAAGAAAGTTAGCCCAAAAACGCCTAAGTGCTTTAGAATTGGCCAAAGCCTTAGGCAATGTCTCTGAAGCCTGTCGCCAGCGGGGCATCAGTCGTAGTCGGTTCTACGAATATATAAAACGTTTCCAAACTCATGGCAT
>DDYE01000020.1 GCA_002347855.1 Fidelibacterota bacterium UBA2242 | reverse complement strand
TCATACTGAGCCCACAGAGAACACGGAAAATGTAATGATAAAGATTTTCAAAAATCTGTGTTCACTATGTTATCCGTGTGAGCATAAAGCACTACTCCGTGTCGCATTCTAAATAAGGACACGGAGGTTCGCGGAGGATACACGGGGGGACACGGTGATGTTTTTAAGCCGCAGATGGGCTAAGTGACGAATGACGAGGCTAAAGTTATGTTAGCGGCTTATGGTTTCGTTCTGTGTGAATTGTGAAGCGTAAAGCATGATGATGAGTTTATTATTCTTCGCAATGCCATACCAATTACTCATATCTGATACCCCCAAATTTTTAATTTTTAACCTATAATCTACAATTTTCAAAATAAGAAACACTGAAACGTTCCTTGAATCCCGCCTGGGCGGGACGGGTTGAAACCCATTTTGAGAGAGGGAGACGGTTTATCTTGTTCTCATCGTTCCCCGCATTGAAATGCGGGGCTATTCCTTCTCCCCGAAACCTGTTTTCGCGTAGCCAAAAAGGTTTTGGTATTTAAATTAACCCGCGTGCCTATCAATTATCCGCCTTTAGCGGACTTCGCTTCGCTCAGTAATCAATGACAAGGAATGTACTATCGTGTGATCTGCCTGTAGCGGATTTCGCTCCGCTCAACAATTGAGTGACTATTGAATGACTATTAATGACCACAAATTTCTTGTAGGACAAACACTGACAAAAAAATCAGGTTTTGTCTTATTTACTTCCCAGTTAACAAAGGCTATATTAGAGCGTGCTAAAAATCATTAAACCGGAAATAGGGCTGAGGACAGGGCAATGCGGGTGTTGATTGCCGATGATTCAGTCATTCTGCGGCGTCATTTGACAAGTATTTTGTCGGAAATCCCCGGCATTGAAATTGTTGCAGAAGCCGATACAACTGAGAGTGCCCTCACTACTTTTGAGAGGTTACAACCTGAGCTGGTGATTCTGGATATTCGCATGCCGGGCGAGGGTGGTATCCAGGTGCTGAAAGCCATTCGGCAACAAAATCCGCAAACCACGGTGATTATTTTTACCGATTATCCTTATCCTCAGTATCGTAAAAAATGTCTGGAAGAAGGTACTGCTTATTTTTTCGATAAATCAACGGAATCAGAAAAAATGATCGAGTTGATAAAACAGTTGACCCAGAGAACAAAATGAGGACCAGTTATGATTGTCAGTAAGAGCGAAATACACGCCTTTTTCAAGCGCTGTCAAGCCGAAGGATTGGGCGGTTTTCAGCAAGTAATTGTGCCGCGGCGCTCGATGGTGCAACCGCGTGACTTATTCTTCACCGCACTGAATGATAAGGTCGAGATGGTATTGGAAAGTTACCGCACTGTTGATCCCTTGCGGGCGCTATTCTATTTTCCGCGGGAACGGATATTGGGTGGTGATGTGCCCAAAGTCAAGCGTTTAGTTGTCGGAGCGAAAGCCTGTGACCTGCGAGGTTTGCAGGTTCTGGATAAGGCTTTGATAAATGCCGAATTCGTTGACCCCTGCTATGCCGCCTGGCGGCGTAATACGACGATTGTGACTGTAGATTGTGCCGAAATTGGGGTGAGCTGCCACTGCAATTTGGTTGGCGGTAAGCCGTATGCTGAAGAGGGATTCGATCTTAATCTTACAGCGCTGGATGTGGACTATTACCATTTGTCAGTTGGTTCGGCAAAAGGGGAAGAACTTTTAGCGTTAATTCAGAGTGCGACCACGATTACTAAAGCCTCGCCGGAAGAAAAGCGGCTGGTGAGTGAGAATCGGCAGGCGGCGGTGCGCAAATTGCAAATTCAGAATGCCGGGTTGGAGCGCGGTGAGAATTACGAACGGCTGAAAAAAGCCGATATCCGCATCTGGATTGAAGAGGCGCAGACTTGTTGCGGTTGTGGCGGATGCACCAATATCTGTCCGACCTGCTATTGTATAATATTAAATGACGAAACGACAGGCAAAGAGTTTATCAAAGATAAAAGCTGGGATTCCTGCCAGGTCAATGGCTATGCGCGGGTTGCCGGCGGCGCTACACCCCGCCCGAAAATGTTCGAGCGTTTCCGTAACCGCTATCTATGCAAGTTTGTCAACATGCCCGCCAATTTTGGTCTCTTAGGTTGTACCGGCTGTGGTAGATGCATTGATGTCTGCGCGGGTAAAATAAAATTCACGGAAGTAATTAAGAATGTAATGGAAGCCAAGCAAGTTCAGGAGACGGAGCATGTCTAAAAATCCGTATCAAGTCATTCCGGCGACAATTTATGAAATCATTGAAGAATCACCGACGATTCGTACGCTGCGATTGCGTCCCGAACGACCAATTGAATTTCGCACGGGGCAATTTGTGGAACTGACCATCCCTGGGATTGGAGAAGGTCCTTTCACGCCTTCTTCTTCGCATTATGTTAAAGATGTCATGGACATCACCATTATGAAAACCGGGTTTGTAACTGAGCATGTGCATAAAGCCCGGGTTGGTGATGTAGTGGGTTTGCGGGGACCTTACGGCACCTGCTACCCATTAGAAAAATTCAAAGGACGCGATGTTTTGATTATGGGAGGTGGGGTAGGTATGGCGCCGACGCGCTCGCTCTTTCTGACGCTCTTGCATGATTTGGACGATTACCGGAGCATCACCTTTTTAGCAGGGGCGCGTACTCCCGCTGATATGATTTATAAATACCAGATTGACGAGTGGCGTCGCATTCCCAAAGTCAAATTTCTGCGCTCGGTGGATAAGGTTCCGGAAGGCGAAAGCTGGGACGAAGAGGTTTGTCTGGTGACCAAATTGCTCAATAAAATTAATATTGACCCGCACGATAATCCCGTGGTCGTTTGCGGTCCGCCGGTCATGATGAAGTTCGGGACTTTCGATTTATTAAAGTACGGTTATGCCCCGCGCGATATTTACCTCTCGATGGAGAAGAAGATGTATTGTGGCATTGGACATTGCCGCCACTGTGTCATCGGGAAATATTATGCCTGCAAAGATGGTCCCGTTTTTACCTATGAAGTGATAAAAGATGAGGAGAATATCTGGGAATGAAACGCTTATTAATTGACATTCCAGCCCTTTACGATGTTCAGGACGGCGTGACGCAAATTGCTTGTGAGTATATGTTTCACCGCAAGAATCCGGGGCAGTTCTCGCTCCTGGAAGTGGCTGAATTCGCGGTCTATTGCCGCCAGTGTCTGGATGCTTTTTGTGTGCAAGTCTGTCCCAAAGAGGCATTAGAACGCACCGAGGCAGGCATGATTAAGCGCGCTAATATGCGCTGCGTCGGATGCAAATCCTGCACGCTTGCCTGTCCGTTCGGTACCATTTTCCCTGAGGTAATCAACTATCTCACGGCAAAATGCGATTATTGTTTGCGACAGCTTTCTGATAATCCCGATTATGTGCCGCTTTGCGTCCGCACGGCGCCTGCCAATAGCATTCGGTTGTGTGAGATGGAGAGCGATGATCCGGCTGAGAACATTTTTCTTTATGGTGAACATGTAGCGATTAAGAGTCCGAGCTGGCGCTTCAAGGAGGGTAAGTTATGAAAGCATCAATTGGCTGGCTGCTATTTGCCATTTTGATTTTCCCGGGGCTCTTCTTTACGGGTGTGCTCGGTTTGATTGTCGGATGGCTTGACCGCAAAGTAAGTGCGCGGGTGCAATACCGCGTTGGTCCGCCCTTTTCCCAGAATTTTAACGACTTCTTCAAGTTGCTGGGTAAAGAGACCATCATTGTTAGGAACGGAATCCATAGCCTTTTTGTTATTGCTCCATTGGTTGCGCTGGGTTCAACGGTCTTAATCGCGACACTGGTTGGCATAACGCTCTTTCAATGGTTGGGCGTGGCGAACGATTTTGGTGATTTGATTGTTATCATGTATCTCATGATGGTTTTTTCGGTGATGGTGATTTTAGGCGGTAGTGCCAGTGGTAATGTCTATTCCAGTTTGGGAGCGGGGCGCGAGATAAAGTTACTTTTAGCCGATGAACTGGCTTTTATTCTGGTCTGCCTGGTTGCTGTGATAAAAGCCGGCTATACTTTCCGACTGGATGCAATTCTTGCGACGCAACAGGCGCAGGGCATGTTTATCGCTTCTCCTTCGGGGGCAATTGCCTTTATCGTCGGGCTATTGTGCCTTCAGGCGAAGATGACGTTGCCGCCATTTCATATTTCGGAAGCCGAGACGGAGATTGTCGAAGGTCCGCTGATGGAATATTCCGGTCCGCTTTTAGGGTTCTGGAAATTGAGTCAGGCGATGCTGTGGGTTGCCCTGCCGTTTTTACTAATTGCCTTATTTTTAGGTGGTTTTACAGTGGAAGGTTATGGGATTCTCTGGTCGCTTTTAAAATATGTGGGGATTGTGGTGGTGATGATATTGATAAAAAATACCAATCCGCGCATTCGCATTGACACTGCCTTGCACTTTTTCTGGAAGATTTTAACACCCTTAGCGTTTCTGGCGACAATATTAGCAGTATTAGGAGTTTGATATGGGATGGTATAAGCGCCGTTTGGCAAAGTCATTGTGGGTATTTCATGTCAGCGGTTCGCCGTGTAACAATTGCGATATTGAGATTTTAGACCTGCTGACTCCCAAATATGATGTAGAACGGTTCGGGATAAAGCTGGTCGGTTCGGTGCGGCATGCCGATGTGCTTTTAGTGACGGGCGTATTTAATCAGAAGATTGCGCCGCGCATCAAGCGCATCTATGAGCAGGCGCCCAAACCCATTTTTGTAGTTGCGATTGGTACCTGTACTTCCGGCACCTGTTGTTTTAAGGACAGTTACAACATCGTACCCGACCGGGAAGCGGTTATTCCTATTGATGTGTACGTCCCGGGCTGTCCTCCTAAACCCGAAGCGATGATTGAAGCCGTGGCAAAACTGATAGGAGTACTCAATGGATGAAGTGCAACAATTCCTCGAACTAATGGGGAGCAAGTTGACGCGGGTCGTGCAGAAGCCGCGTCGCTTGTATTTTTATATTCCGCCCGAAGAAGTCCTGACGGTAGCGGACTATTTATTCAACCAGCTGGGCTGTCGTTTGTCAACGGCAACCGCGCAGGAAACTTATGATGGCATCGAGATAATCTATCATTTTTCGTTAGACCGCAAGGGGCAATATTTTTGTCCCCGCGTGCTTTTGAATAAAGAGCAACCGCGGGTTAAATCAATTGTGCCGATTGTCCAGGGTGCCATCTGGATTGAGCGCGAAATTTTCGATTTCTGGGGAGTGGAATTTGAAGGGCATCCGCGCATGGAACGCCTGCTGGCGCTACATCACCCTGAGAATCTGGACAAACCCTTGCGCTTTGGGAGGCAAGTATGACGGAAAATAAGATTCCGGTTGGACCATTTCATCCCTTATTAGAGGAAGCCGAATATTTTGAGCTGAAGGTCGAGGGTGAGATGGTCGTGGATATTGATATGGAAATCGGCTGGATGCATCGTGGCCATGAATTCATTTCCGAGTCCAAAGCCTTTACACAGTCTATCTATCTCGTCGAGCGCATCTGTGGCATCTGTTCCACCTCGCATCCGCTTGCTTGTGTGCATGCCATTGAAGACATTGATAATATCGAGATTCCAATGCGGGCGCGTTATATTCGGACTCTAATTGGTGAGCTGGAGCGTGTTCATAGCCACCTCTTATGGCTGGGCTTAGCCGGTCATTTTATCGGATATGATACGCTCTGGATGTGGGCATGGAAATATCGCGAGCCGGTTCTGGAGATGTTCGAGGCTATCTCCGGCAACCGTAACCACTATGGCATGATGCGGGTTGGTGGTGTGGCAAAGGACGTCGAGTCCGAGAAAATACCGCATCTTTTGCAGATTCTCGACGAAATTGACCGCAAGATGGAAATGATCGCCAAAGCCGCCCATGACGACCCGGTCTTAAAATCACGGCTAAAAGGGGTGGGTGTTTTGAAAAAAGCAGATGCCATTGCCTACTGTGCGGTTGGACCAACCGCACGGGCTTCCGGATTGGCGATTGATGTACGCAAGGATGAACCGAGCGATGCCTATGATTTAGTTGATTTCAATATTGTCGTACTGCCTAATGGTGACGTGTATGATAAGTTAGTTGTGCGTCTACTCGAAATCATCGAATCGAACAAAATCATACGTCAGTGTCTGGAGCAATTGAAAACTGTACCGGGACCAATCTTAAATAATGTGAAGGAGATAACTCCCGGGGAAGGCATCGGACGCTACGAAGCACCGCGCGGCGAAGTATTTCACTATATAAAATCCGATGGAACTAATCGCCCGGTGCGACATAAAGTCCGCGCGCCCAGTTATGTTAATATTCCAACCTTTATGGCATCATGCAAAGGCATTCCCGTGGCAGATGCCCTGATTACTCTGGCAGCGGTTGATCCGTGTTACTGCTGTACCGAGCGCGCGTTGCGTGTCGTCAATGCAGGGAGTGAGCATCTGGATTTACTGGCATTATCCCGCGCCAAAACTGAGCAATTGCGGAGGGAAATATATGGTAAGTAATCTGACCTTAATAGTTGCTATTCCGTTGATTATTGGTTTAGTAAATCTGTGCCTGCCGCGGGTACTGCAGAAGTTATTGACGATAGCGGGATTGGCATATTTGCTTTATCTGGTCTATCTGATTTATAAGGGAGGAGGTGAGGCGGCTCATCTTTACGGTTCAGTAATTTTCGCGGTTGATAAACTCAGTCTGTTCGTTTTAATATTCATTCAGGTCTTGAGTTTTATCATTTTGATTTTTGCATTAAAGAGCATAGTGCCTTCTGATGAGCGCTTTTTCTTCCCCCTTTTTTCGTTCACCGTCTCGTTTTGTAATGGGGCGGTCATTACCACTAATTCAATTATTTTCCTGGTTTTCTGGGGGTTGTCAGGTGTAGTTTTATACCTGTTTGGATTGATACCACGAACTGATGCCGCTTCCCAGAGTGCCAAAAAGACCTTTGTACTGGTCGGGGGCAGTGATGTTTTCCTGATTTTAGGTTTGATTTTGGTCTGGTTTTTAAATCCCAAAGCGGGTTGGGGACTCTGGAATACGCAAATTGGGTTGGAGGGCGAGTTAGCTTATATAGCTTTCTTTTCCATTTTGATACCTGCTTTTGCCAAAGCCGGTGGTTTTCCTTTGCATACCTGGGTGCCGGAGTTTGCCAAGGATGCGCCTATCGAGAGTGTAGCCCTTTTACCGGCGGCGTTGGATAAACTGTTAGGAATTTATCTCTTAGCCCGCCTGATGTTTAATTTGTTTCAGGTTACTTTGACAATGCATCTATTGGTCATCACGCTGGGCGCTTTGACGGTTATTTTTGCGGTGATGATGGCGATGATTCAGCATAACGGTCGGCGTCTGTTAGGTTATCATGCCGTCAGTCAGGTTGGATATATGATAATGGGGGTTGGCACTGGCAATCCGATAGCTCTGCTTGGTGGTCTTTTCCATATGGTGAATCATACGATGTATAAGGCGGGTTTGTTTTTAACTCTGGGCAGTGTGGAGAAAAAGACCGGAACTGCTGAACTGGATGACATTGGTGGGTTAGGCAAGCAAATGCCGCTGACTTTTATCGCCGCGGTAGTCTGTGCCTTTGCAATTTCGGGCATTCCACCGCTCAACGGTTTTTATTCCAAGTGGCTGGTCTACCAGGGAACACTGGAGCTGATTCAGTCGGTCGGAAGGGGAGCACAAATCTGGCTTTTGATATGTTTGATGTTAGCGGTGTTTGGCAGTGCCTTGACCTTAGCCAGCTTTATGAAATTCCTGCACTCAATTTATTTAGGACGCCGTCAGGAAAAATGGGCAGGGATAAAGGAGGCATCGCCGAATCAGTATTTAGCGACGCTGGGCTTGGCATTACTCTGTCTCATTTTCGGTTTGTGGGCACAACCGCTGCCACTGGCGAAGTTTATTACGCCTATCTTAGCGGATTTTGGCTTGAATCCAGCTGCCTATTTGGGTAGCTATCAGCCCATTCCAGTGCTGTTATTATTCGGTGTTATTTTTATCCTGGGCTTGTTGGTATTTGTGGCAATCAAGAAAGTTCGTTATGATGCGATATATTTGGGGGGTATGGAAGCCCTGGAGAAGTTTCGGATTGCGGGGACCGATTTTTACAACGAGATTAAGGATATGAAGCCGCTGCGCTGGTTTTATCGCAATGCGGAGCGCAAGCATTTTGATGTATACGATTTGGGTGGGCAAGGAGCCGGTTGGTTCACGAAGCTTTTCCAGGCGGTTCATCGTGGTATATTGAGCGAATATAATCTCTGGATTGTTTTAGGAACATTGGTGATAATCGGAGTCATTTATTGGTTGGTATGAGAACAAAAGAGATTAGCAATTATGGCAGGAGGTATAAATGCCAGTTGAAACGTGGTTAATTTTTATCGTTGGATTTATGCTGATTGGGTCAATAGCTGCCTTAGAAATGAAGGATTTACTTTCGGCGATTATTGCGGTAGGAATCGTTGGTCTAGGGGTATCAATGGCTTTTCTATTGCTACAGGCGCCGGATTTAGCTATTGTCCAGTTTTTATTTGAAATTTTTTCGGTGGTTATTATAGTCAGAGCCTTTCTCAAGAAGGATTACCATTCAGAGGGGGAGGGGCAAAGGAATCGTTTATTAGGGGGGATTACGGTTCTAACGCTCATCGCGGTTTTCCTTCTGAGCATTCGCCTGTTTAAAGCGCTACCGCCCTTTGGAAAGCCGCTGATGACGACGGCGCGCTATTATCTCGAAAATTGCGCCAGTCAGACCCATGCCGCGAATATTGTCTCGTCTATAGTGCTGGACTATCGTGGTTATGATACTTTAGGGGAAGTCACAGTGCTTTTTACGGCGATTTTAGGGGCTCTGACCATAATACGCCTTAAATCGAAAAGGAAAACAGAGGGGGAGGGGCAATCATGAAACAGCAACCAGGTCTCACGCTGATAGCCAAGACGGTGACGCGCATTAGCGTGTGGTTAATTGTTCTCTATGGTTTCTATATCATTTTTCACGGTCATCTGACGCCGGGGGGAGGGTTTGCCGGTGGTGTCGTCATCGCCCTGGCATTTTTAAATGTGATGTTAGCCTATGGACATGAAACGGTCACCCGCTGGCTCAATATCAGTTTCATGCACGATTTGGAGCCTTCCGCGGGGGCTTTATTTCTGACCATGGGTATCTTAGGAATCGCCCTGGGTGGTGGGTTTTTAGCGAATGTGGTTCATCGTGGTACACTCTTTAATGTTTTTAGTTCGGGGAATATTTTGGTACTGAATATTATCATTGGAGTAAAGGTAGCCATGGGTTTGTTCGTAGTAGTCTGGAGTTTAGCGATTTTCCGGTTTTTCGAAGGAGGTGACAAATGACATTATATCTGATGTGTTTTGCTTTGCTTTTGATTGGTATTTATGGCATAATAGTCAAGCGTGATTTAGTCAAAATTATCATCGCCTCTGGTATCATGGGATATGCTTCCAACCTGTTGTTAATTCTGTTCGCCTATCGCAAGGGTGGTATCTATCCGATTTTAGAAAAGGGCAAGGATATGACAGGGCGGGTCATGGTTGACCCTTTACCGCAAGCTCTCGTACTGACCTCAATTGTGATTGAACTGGGCATTACCGCGATGTTGATTGCACTTGCCATTCGTATCTTCGAAAAGTACAAGACCTTCGACATCACCAAAATTAGGAGATTAAAGGGATGATACTACCATTCTTTATTATAATTCCGCTTTTAGCTGCCTTTCTGATTGCCCTGATTTCGGGTGAACGCGACAACTGGGCGATTGCCGTTGCGGTAATTGCAATGCTCGCGCTGCTCTGCTTGGCGTTGTTTGGTTTTGTCACTATTGGTGCGCAAACCCAGGTTTATCAGATGGGTGCCTGGAAAATTCCTTACACCATCTGTCTGGTGCTGGATGCACTTTCGGCTTTTATGCTGGTCATAATTAGCGGCATCGGGTTGACGGCTCTCATGTTTTCGGTTTTCTATATTCGACATTTATCAACTTCCTGGAAATATTATGCGCTGTTTATGCTACTCATTACCGGCATGAATGGAGTAGTCGCGACTGGTGATTTATTCAACCTGTTTGTTTTTATGGAGATTGCACTTTTCGCCGCATACGCGCTGGTGTCCTATGGTAGTCGAGCGGAGGAATTTGAAGCCTCGTTCAAATACGCTATCATGGGTTCGATTTCTTCGACCCTGGTATTAGTAGGAATTGCTATCGTTTACAGTGCCACATCGAATTTAACGATGGCGACCATTGCGCAGCTGCTGCCGCAGAATCCGACGGTGATGTATTTTGCCGGAGGGATTTTTCTGGCTGCTTTTGGTTTGAAATCTGCCATGATGCCTTTCCATGCCTGGCTACCTGACGCTCATTCTTCCGCGCCCGCTCCGATTTCATCCATGCTTTCTGGTGTACTAATTAAGACACTGGGGGTTTATGTACTCGTGCGTCTATTCTATAATGTCCTGGGAGCGCCGCCCCTATTTCTGAAGATGTTCATGATATTCGGCTCTATTTCAATTCTGGTGGCATCTTTTTTAGCAATGGGACAGTGGGATTTTAAGCGTCTGCTGGCTTATAGCAGTATCAGTCAAATTGGTTTTATCTTGTTAGGACTGGGGATTGGGACGCGCTGGGCAATTTTGGGCGCAATTTTTCACATCTTAAATCACGCCATTTTTAAAGCCCTACTCTTCTATAATGCCGGTACGGTGGAGATGGTTCTGGGCACGCGTGATTTACGGCAAATGGGTAATTTGACTAAAATTTTGCCCTATACCACGGCGACTTCAATGTGTGGAACCCTGGCAGTCGCCGGTATGCCACCATTCAATGGTTTTTTCAGCAAATTGATAATAATTATTGCAGCCGTTCATGCCGGCCATCCGATTTATGCCAGCATTGCCGTAGCCGGCAGCTTTTTAACGCTGGTTTATTTCATGAAAGTGCAGCGCTATGGCTTCCATGGTAAAAAAGTAATTGAACGCGAAGGCGTAAAAATTGGTTGGGGCATGCGGACTGCTATGATTATTCTGGCAGTCTTGACCCTGGCGACCAGCCTATTAATCCTGCCTGGAATACGCACAGCGGTGCTTGACCCGGTGGTGGCAGTGATAATGAATAAGACCGGTTATATCACACAGGTGCTGGGAGGCAATTTATGACAATCACAAAGCGCAGTCGCATAATCGTTTTTTCCCTGTCATTTTTAGTCTGGGTTGCCCTGACAAGCATTTCAGATTGGCAGGAGGTTATTTTAGGGCTCATTGTGGCTCTGGTAGTCAGCCTGTTAGCCGGTCAATTTTTAATTACGACGGAAAAGAGTAAGCATCCGGTACGTCGTCTATTTTTAGCAATCATCTATTTCTTCAAGTTCCTCTGGGAAATGATTAAAGCTAATTTGCATGTCGCCTATATCGTTATCAATCCGGCTTTGCCTATTCGTCCGGGCATTGTCAAAATCAAGACCAATTTGACCAAAGATTCTGCCCTGACCGTCCTGACCAATTCTATTACGCTGACGCCCGGGACTTTAACAGTTGATATTAATCCCGAATCCCGTGAAATCTACATTCATTGCATCGAGGTGACTTCTACCGATGTTGGCGAGAATACGCGGGAAATAGGTGGCCGCTTCGAAGGACTAATTGCGGAGGTATTTGAATGAGAACGTTACGCTGGCTTGTAGGCCTAATTTTTATTGGTGCCTTTATGTACTGGAACTTCTTTATCTACACTGGTTCGATTTATTTTAAATTAATCAATGTGATTCTATTCAGTACCCTATTCGTACTTTATCGCGTCATTGTGGGACCGACGGCTGCCGACCGGATAGTGGCAGTTGATATTTTAGGAGTTTTAATCATTGGATTACTGGCTCTGCTTGGCCTTTATTATCAACAGTCGTTTTTCATGGATATCGGCTTAATCTGGGCTCTGCTTAGTTTTATTGCTTCGCTGGCATTTGCCAAAATTTTGGAAGGGAGGTCACTCGATGATTAGAGAAATATTGGGAATGGTGTTTATTCTGATAGGCATTACCTTTGATTTCTTAGGTGTCCTCGGTTTAGTGCGCCTGCCGGATGTCTATAACCGACTGCAAGCTGCCACAAAGTGCGTTACCTTCGGTTCAGCCGGTATTCTATTCGGAGTATTTTTACAGCAGGGATTCAACAATTTTGGTTTCAAAGTGCTGGTTGGCATTTTGTTCATTTTTCTGACATCACCGGTGGCGGCTCATACCATTGCCCGCGCGGCTCATCGCAGCGGCATCAAATTAACCGCTGAGACGGTCGTAGATCAATATCAAGAAGACCATGAACTCAAAGATTAAAGTCAAAAAGAAGAGTTAGTAATATGTATTTACCAAAATTACGGGAATTGACTGAAGCGCTGCGCTCACTCTTTTCAGCGCCGTATACCACAAAATTTCCTAAGACACCGCATGTGCCCTCGCCGAATTTTCGAGGCTATCCTAAATATTATGCCGAATTCTGTGTCGGCTGTGGCACCTGTGCTCAGGTCTGTCCAACCGGCGCTATCGAAATATTTGACGATTTGCAAAAGCGGCAACGCACCCTGCGCGTTAATTATGCTTCCTGTGCACAGTGCGGGCAGTGTCAGGAAAAGTGCATCACCGGGCGCGGTATCCAGCTATCGAACCAGTACTCACTGGCAGTCAGCGATTTGAAAGCACCGGAAGTTTTTAACTCTGTCGAGAAGGAACTGGCGCTTTGCGAAGCCTGTGGGGCAATTATTGCCTGCCACGATCATCTGAAATTTGTCAAAGAACGCTTAGGAGCCAAAGCCTACGCTAATCCTGATCTCCTCCTAACTACTCAGATGCAATTTACAGAGGTGACTCCGGTGAGCGTGAAAAACCGTTTGCGGCGCGAGGATTTGATGAAATCGCTCTGTCCCAAATGTCGGCATAAAATCGTCGTGAAGGATGAATTTTAGAGCGTTGCGGGAAAGCCTAAAAGCCTTTCAACCCGCGCAACTTGTATTTGTCGGTCTGGGCAACGAAATTTGCGGTGATGATGGAGCTGGCAAGGTTTTGCTGGAAAAATTAGCCCAACAATCAGAATTGCAAGGAGCTGCTTTTATTTTTGCGGGGACAAATCCCGAGAATTATGTCCACAAAATTATTGGCGCGACCGGCGAGGCGGTAATTTTTATCGATACCGCTCGTTTTGGCGCCGCGCCGGGCACTATTGCCTGGCTCTCTGACCAGCAAATCATCAATTCCAATTTCAGTACGCATACATTTTCTCCGAAAGTAATTGCCGATTATATTACAGCGCACAAGCCAATGCAATTTTTTTACCTTGGAATCGAACCGCAGGATACCGGACTGGGGAAGCCCCTTTCAGAAACAATTCAAGAGGCAATCGCGAATTTCTTCAACTAAAAAATGGCAAGCAACCGACCTTTTAAATTAATCTTACCTTTTCACACCCTGGAAACGCTGCGCGTCCGCATCAGCTGGTTTGTCAACTTACGCTGGATTGCTATCATGGGACTTCTGGGAGTGGTGCCTATAACGGAACAGATGCTGCAATTCCGCCTGGCTTATCCCCAAATCTATACCCTGATTGCGCTCTGGACGATTCTGAATTTATTGTACTTTTTTCTCTGTAAGTATCTGCATTTCGAAGATTTTAGCCAGGAAATTATCTTTACTGAAGTGCAAGTCGTTCTGGATTTTATCCTCATCTCTTTTCTCATTCACTATACCGGTGGAATCGGCAATCCCTTCTATTTTCTCTATATCGTCCATATTATCATCTCAGGGATTCTCTTTGAGGGCAGCTGGCCTTATTTGAATGCGACCTTAGCAGCTTTTCTAATGACATTCTGGTCAGTGCTGGAATATCATGGCGTCGTAACAGTCTATTCCCTGAACAATGCCATCGTCTCGCCGAAAGTCTATATTGTCTCCTTAGCAGCTTTCTATCTCTTAATCTATACCTCGACCTATGTGATTCGTGATATTATCTCGGGCTATCGCCTGCTCAAAAGGGTGATTGACCAGAAAAGTGAACTTTTGGAACAAACAATTGCCGAGCGCGATAAGATTTTCCGTTTCACTGCGCATGAATTGAAGTCGCCGCTGACTACGCTGCGCAGCATGCTGGCGGTCATTGAAGAAGTTTATGGTGAAACTTTGCAGCCGGCTATCAAGGATATGGTAGAACGCGCGGTGCGTCGTACCGATCAGGTGTTGCTAATGGTCAAAGATATGATTGAAGTGACCCAATATAAACAGGGCATTGCTCGGCAGATGATTATGCGCGTCAATTATCGCGACTGGCTCAGCAAAGTTATTGAACAACAAAAACCACTGGCTGATAATAAGAAAATTACGTTGTCATTGGCGCCACTGAATCCTGATCTTACCGTCGAAATGGATACAATTGCCATGGAAAAGGTGCTGTCGAATTTGATAAACAATGCTATCCGCTATAGTCTGGCGGGAGCAACTGTCAGTGTAAATGCCTTTGTGAAACAAAAGATTTTTGGCTTTGCGGTCAGTGATACGGGCATTGGGATTGCTCCAGACGATTTATTGAAAATTTTCGACGAATTCTATCGTGGTGCCAATGCCCGCGAAATTGAGAGCCTGGGTACCGGGCTGGGACTTAGTTTGGTCAAGCAGATTGTTGAACAGAATGGGGGCAGGATTTATGTCGAGAGCCAGCTCGGTGTTGGCAGTACTTTTACTGTAGAACTGCCCTTAGTCGAAAGTCTAGACACGTCGGAATAAATTTTTTTTGGTGATGTGTAACACGAAATTTAAAAAAATGCTACAAGGAGGTGAACAATGAATCTGACCCGCTTCGGCGTCTCACTACCCGCCGACCTCTTGCAGAAATTCGATAACCTTATCCAGGAAAAGGGCTATTCCAATCGCTCAGAAGCACTGCGCGACCTGATACGTGCCCACTTAGTCCATCAAGAATTGGCAGCGGATGAGGAAGTCGTTGGAACGCTGACTCTAATTTACGACCATCACGTTCCCGATTTGGACTTGAAAATGAAAACTACGCAACACGATTATTACCAGAACATTCTTTCCAATCTCCATTTTCATTTAGACCATGATAATTGTCTGGAAGTAATTGTCCTGCGCGGCAGGTTTTCTTTAATTCGGAGTATTGCTGACCGCCTGATAGGCATGCGGGGAGTCAAACACGGGCAGTTAGCCTTTACTTCGACCGGCAAAAATTTACCAGGATATTAATTAAAGGAGGATAACATGTTTTTCAAAGCTCGCTTAGTATCGGTGGTCATGCTGGTTAGCCTGACCGAGCATTTATCAGGCGCAATTTTTCGTGACACACTGCAAGTTTTTCTCTTCGATCCGATTGTGGTAACGGGCACGCGGACGGCGGTACCGCGTCACGAACTACCCTTGACGCTGTCAGTCATACCAACTTCGGTATTAAAGCAAGAAACTCAGCAGCCGCTTCTGGATGTCGTTAGTGTCAACGTCCCTGGTCTGTTCGTGACACAACGGACGAACCTCGGTTACGGTGTTGCCAGTGGCGCAGGCGGCATCGTAACAATTCGCGGTCTGGGAGCCTCACCGACGACCCAGGTGCTGGTATTGATAGATGGGCGACCGGACATCATGGGTTTGTTTGGGCATCCACTCAGTGATGTTTATAGTTTGCACAATGTCAAACAGATAGAAGTTATTCGTGGTCCGGCATCGCTGCTTTATGGTTCCAATGCCATGGGAGGCGCGATTAATATTATCACTGACCATAATCCCGAGGCGGGTTGGCACGGCAAACTGTTCTCAGGTTATGGCAGTTTTGCAACTAAGCAGGTGGGCTTACATCAGACTTATACCAGGGAACGATTTAGTATAGCGTTAGCCGGAGGCTGGAATACAAGCGCTGGTTACCGTACGGTGGGCAAAGACGATTACGCCGCGAATAACGGCAATTTGACTATGAATTATCAATTAAGCCGTGTGGTCAGCTTGACAGCCAATGGCTATTTTACTAATCTCGATTTGTACGACCCCGGCTTAGTGAGCAATCCCTTTTATGATCATCACTTTGATATAAAGCGTCGTGGTGGCGATGTAACGCTGGAGCATCACGCTGCCAAAGCGTTCAGTACTTTCAAGGTTCACCACAATTTCGGTCATCATCTCATTCATGATCCCAATTTTTACGAGTCAGAAGATTATACGACTGGCGCTATTCTATCAACTACCCTAGAGCCAATTGTCGGTGGACGCTACCTTTTTGCAGCTGACTTCCGACGCTATGGCGGTAAAGCGTTTATTAGCGGTACCTGGAAAAGGCAAGACGTCGAAGAAGTCAGTGGCTTGTTGCAAGTCAACCAGAAAATCGGAAAGTGGCTGACATTCGACGGTGGAGTACGCTACACGCAGCACAGTACTGCCGGTTCAGTCTGGATTCCGGCTATCGGGACCGTGATAGCCTTGCCGCGGGATTTATATCTACGGGGACAATACAGTACCGGTTATCGCAATCCAACTATCAACGAGCTGTTTCTTTTCATGCCTTCCAACGCCAGTCTCAAACCGGAATACGCCTGCAATACCGAATTTGCACTGGAAAAGAGTTTTAGTCCGCGGTTCAATACCTCACTAACTTTTTATAAAACGCAAGCAAGCAATTTAATCGAGAAATCACCGACCCTGGTCAATGGCCAGACTCGACCGCTTTATCAGAATAAGGGTACGGTGACCACGCGAGGGATAGAGCTGGACGGCAGTGCCTTGTTATCTGGTACAATGAGCCTGCGCTGGGCATATTCACTCTGCAAATTCTCCAAAATAATTGCCAGTACACCACAACAGAAGCTAAATCTTGCCTTCTATTTTGTCCCTTTACCGAAATTCAGGGCGACCATTCAAAATCAGTGGATAAACGGTTTGTATAGTGTGGTCAATCCCTATAGCTATGCCGCACCCACCTATATCCGACTCAAAGGTTTCTGGCTGACTGATTTGTCACTGAATTATAATCTCAGAAATAATATAGAAGTAAGTGCAGGGATAAAAAACCTGCTGAATACGACTTATGCAATCAATGCTGGCTTTCCACTGCCAGGTCGGAGTTTTAACCTTGGCCTCATAATCAAGAAGTAACATGGAAAAATTGCGACAGGTTTATCAGGCGCAACGCACTTTTTTTGACGAGCGCGCGGCAAATTGGGTCTTTCCTCTTGAAGATCAAGCGAAGATTAAAAAGATACTCGCTGAACTGACTTTGCAACCGGGCATGCGTCTGCTCGATGTGGGGTGTGGAACCGGTAGTGTTGCCACGCTAATAACTAAGGAAAATCCCGCTGTTCAAGTTATTGGAATAGATATGGCATTTGAGATGCTTCGCCGCTGTGACAAGCAAGCTATTACGAGTGGTTTTATCCAGGCATACTGTGAACAGTTGCCATTCAAAACAGCCACTTTTGATGTAATTTTGAATTACTGCGTTTTTCCCCATATAAAAAATCAGGTAAAATCCTTACGGGAATACCGCCGGGTGTTAAGACCGCACGGCAGAGTGCTGCTTATTCATCCCGACGGCAGACTCCATACCAATTGCAAACATCAGGAAATTGGCTTTCCTGTAAAAGATGATTTATTGCCCGAACAAGCTGACCTTGTTGCCTTGTTTAGCCGCGAAAATTTCCAGGTTGCAAAAGTTATCGATACTCAGGAGTTGTTCTATTTAGAGGCAAGGAAGCGGTAAATTAGATTCAGTAAACCCTTTCTAAATCCAATTGATTGTAAGGTTAACCTTCTGCCGATCTATTTTTCAAATATTCATTGCTTCGTTCAATTGGTCGTTTTCCCATGTTGCGATAACCGCGGTGCGGGCGTTGTTCATTGTACTCTTTCAGCCATTTGTCCAGGTCCTTTTGTAAGGCCGCAACCGAGTCGTGCATCTTTGTCCGGAAGTTGGGTCTGAAAAATTCGTCTAAGACCGTGCGGTTGAATCGTTCGACAAATCCGATGGTGTGAGGATGACGGACTTTGGTTTTCCGATGTTCTATATCCGCTAATTCCAGGAACATTTCATAGGGATGGTTGGAAGTCCCACAGTATTCCCGGCCATTATCGGTCAGGATTGCCTTTATGGGCAGATTCCAGGATTGGTATTGAGGCACGACCTCATTATAGATGACACTGACGGAATGTTCCGGTAATTTGCCGGTATGCAGATAACGATTTGCGGATAAAAGAAGTTGCCGAAGGCAATTGGGGCGAATGAAGTGAGCCTTTTATCCGCTGTTAAGTGACCGAGCGAAGCGAGGCAAGAGAGCGTAGCGACCGCAGAGTGCCTAAGCCCGCCCATATTATCTACCTCTTTTTTTCAATCTTTCCTGGATTGCATCGCTTGTTAATTCCTTGATTGCATCTTGAGCAATCCATTTAGCACTTTTAGATTCTATCTTTTGAATCTCTTTTGCAGTTTCAATTGCTTTTATATTCAAGCCAATATTTCGTTTTCCAATTTGCCTCAATGCCCAGTTGACTGCTTTCTTAACAAAATTTCTATTATCAGTAGCTTCTTTTTTTATGATTGGAAGAAATTTCTCAAATTGTTCATTCTTCGCCTCTTTATCTTTAAAAGCTAACCATGCCATTAAAGCAAACCCTGCCCTTTTTACGAATTCTTCTTTTCTTTCGCCCCATTCTATAGCTTTTTGATAAGCAAATTTAGTATAGGTAAAAAGATTCTGACACACCTGGTCACAAATTTCCCAGTAATCAAACTCCTTTACCCATATTTCCATTTGTTGTTCAGTCACTAATTCAGGTTCATCAATCATACCAGCAAGTATTCGAGTTTCTCTGATATTCAATTTCCATAGTTGTTGAGCAAGTTGATGGTCTTTCCCTATTTCCTTAGCAATCTTTCTTAAGTCCGGAATTGAAACACCATAAGCTCTCTCGGCAGTAATCCCATATTTAGCCATGCCTTCTATGGCTCTGACACTAGACAGGGATTTCAGTCTCTTTAAAAGATCATCACATTGCATCTTTTTCTAGTCTCTTTCTTTCACAGGTTGCCTTAAAATTGTCTTCATCTTTTCTGGAGAAACCTTTCCTGGGTCAGAAAGATAAATCTCATGGTGGAGTCCATTTTCAACAAGATTCTTCTGCTCCATCAATTTTTTTATTTTTGCTAACGATTCTGGCTCTGTTGAATATGGTCCTATGTGCAATATCTGAACGCATTTGCCTTCCTTAACCTTCTCAAACTTGATTTTTTTAATCTGTTCTTTGCCTTTCTTTTTGAAGACTTCTTCCCTTGCTTTTTCTACAATCTCTGAATTAACAAAATCTGGCATACGAATACGGTGTTCGTAGGATTCGATCGGGCGTTTGGAATTGGTTCTTCTCTTTCGTGCCATCACGTCCTTCCTATCGGTCTGGTCATGCCTGGGTTCGGGAGGCTAACGGCGGAGTTCAGCGGCGCGGGGCCGGGACAGATAAACCTTGTCAGCAGAAGCGGGGTGTCCTAGCACGCTTGGGTTGTTCCCCACCAGTTCCTGAAAGACGGCTTGCAATTTGGGATTATCTTGCAGGCGCATGGTGGTGTCGTGGGCAGGGTCGTCATCATTCTGCCAGTGTTCATTCCACCACGAGAAGCCGATGACACGGGGCCAGCGGAAGGAAAGAATGTCGGTCAATGCGGCGCGTGCCCATTCCGCCTGGTCGCAGTATGGATTGTTTTTGGTCACGCCGAATTCGGCGATAAAGATAGGTTTGTCCGTGGTTAGCGCGTCCACGCGCGGGTAGACGATGTCCATATTAGCACGGAATTCGTCACAATGGTCGTCTTGCGGGGTCTGTGCACCATAGTTACTGATGCCAATCCAATCAATGTAATCATCACCGGGATAATAGTTTTCAAAAGCGTTCCAGTCTTCCTGGGGACAATCGTAGGTGTTGATGTGGAATACCCAGGTGATGTTCATCGCATCTTCGTCGCGGCAGATTTGGATGATATGGCGATAGGCGTCACGGAAGCGTTCGGGGCCATCTGGCTCGTTGGGGTCGCCATAGCCATTCGTTTGTCCTGCGCCGTTCCAAAAACCGTTCCAAGGGAACCATTCGCCGTTGACTTCTGTGCCGTATTCGACAATTAGGGGTGTTCCAAAATCGCGGGCGGCAGCGAACCAACTGTGCAGATCATTGTCAAATTGACCGTCAATGATGTTTTGCAGATTGAAGAGCGGCTCCGTAACTTCCCCCTCGCAACTTGAACGAAGCATAAGGCGGATGTAGGGAATGCTGCCTGCCTTGCGGATCCACGTCACAGTTTTGAGCGGGAATTCGCGTCCCTCGTACCAGTTGTCCGAAAAGTACACCCAGACAGCGTTCTTACCCGCCGCTTCTTCGTACGAGCGCAGGGTATTGAGAGTAATATCGCTTTCTCCACCCGTTATGCCTCCAGGGTAAACGCCATGATAGAGATAGCTAGCGGGGGGAAGAGGGATAGTGGTATCGGGCATGCTGTTACAACCAGATACCAAAATAAGCACCACAAAAAATGTGAGTAATTTTGCGAAGAGAATCGTTACGTTTCTATTTATGCTTAAAAACCTGGTTACGAATGTCAGGTCTAATTTAGTTGCCATAATTCTTTTACCTCCTTTTTATATAAAAATTTTCCTTTTTTAAAGCAAGCTGGGGCATTTCACTTAACGGATGGAGTATATCTGAAGTCCCAGAAGGCGATTTGTGTAAGCATAAGCGAATTGCGTAACTGCAGTTAGGCGAAAATACGTATCCTTACGGTTGAATGCCCTCAATGATATTAAGTTCATCTAATTCTCTGTCAGATGTTGCTGCATAAGGTATATACCCTTTATTCAGCGCCTTTTCTCTATAGTCATCTATTCTCTCTTTATTAACTCCCAAGTATCCTGCGCCATCATCAACATAATCTACACTAAATACAGGTTTGCCTTTAGAAAGCACCATGTCTAAGTATGGAAATCTGTTTTTCCTGATCCAATTTTTATCTTCTTCATTCCACGGTTCAATTTCATTGTAAAAAAGGTCTTCGGCAGCCCAGCCAGAGATGATGTTCATAAGTATGCCATTATCATATTCGAGGATTCTTTCCCCATTTTGAGGAATTATATAAAATTCACCATTCAGCTTGTTTCTTGAATAATTTGCAATATCTACAATTAAACCTATCATTCTTCTTGCTGATTCATTCTCAGGCAAATATTCACTTTCGCCATTATTGGAGTCTGCCCAATATTCAAACTCATCAACCTTATCAAGATAAACCCCAGAAAAACCTTGCTCTATAATTTTATCTAAATAAGCATATAGAATGGCTTTCCATTCCTCATCCCAATATTTTACTGCATAGTTGCCTTTCCACTCCGGATTCTCTTTCCCCAGCCATTTCGGAGGATTATTATACCATTCTTCCTTCCAGTAAAAACGATAATCTTCAGCCTCGCCTATACTTAAGTAGGCAATAGGTATGACTCCTGAATCTTTCATTTTCCGAATTTCCTCCGGAGAAAATTTTCCCTGTTCTGAACCATCTCTTGAATAATCAATAACCACGAGTCTAAAGCCGGATGTAGCAACTATATTTGGGTCAGCACTTTGAAGTTGTATTGCCCAATTTTTGACATTAAGTTCATGATGCTTACTTTCATTCGTAACAAAAACAATCAGATTAAGTACTGATTCTGTATCACTGACAATTTTGGACACTTCATTAGTTTCAAGGTCAGCAATATATCCTTCGTACCTACGTTCATCATTATCACGATCTGAAACAAATGCAATAAGCTTCTTATTTGTCCCAATCGCAGGATATGGATCTGCATCACTTGCTCCTAAAGCATTAATAGGTAACTTATCTATAGAAGTTATACCTGGATGAATGCAGTAAATATCATCCTCTTCTATTTCATGGAGTTTACCAACGAAGTATAGAGTACCATCTACTCCAAAAGAAGGATAAAAGGCATCACACAATTCAGACGCTACAACTTGTTCCATGTTGTTGTTCCATTCAATTATTTGATAATTTTCTCCTTTTTTTCTTATATACACAATTTTTCCATCAGGCGCAAAATTGGGTTCCCATTCCTCGATATCAGAAGTATTTGTAATTTCCTGTATGATAGAACCATCTATTGTACACACAACAATATGACCATTTCTTTTATATACAACCTTACTGTTATCCCAAGAAAAACGAGGATCTTCTGAACGTGAAACTCCATCTGACAACATGCGTATATTTGATAATTTATCTTTATTTACATCTGCTATATAAATCTGCCATGTTCCGGTTTCACATGATGCATATACTATTTTTTGACCATCTTTTGAAATGTCAAAGTTGCCAGCATTGCCATCTACTAAAGTTATTACTTCGCGATTATCAAAATCCTTTACTTTAATATCTCCTGGAAATCCCGCTAAATAAAAGGCTTTAATTAGTTCATGATGCTCACTTTCATTCTCCAAATATTGTATACATCCCATTAGAACTATTCCTATTACAAGAAAAACCAGTATGAGCCATAGTTTATTTTTCATTGTGTCCTCCTTCGCATTTCGTCTAACGGCTTCAGCATAAAAGAAGTTTTTGCGAAGTAAAAATTTAGGTGAGCCCGTAGGGCGAGCCTTTTATGCTGTGTTATACGCCTGTGCCGTGTCATATCACTTAATCTTAAATTCTTTCGGTAATTTGAAAGCAAAAATAGAAATAATCAAAAAAACTGCGACTAATAAATCAACAACTATCCATAAATCTCTACCCAAATGTAAAGGGATTAAAGGATTAAAAACAAGTGCGATAAAACCAAAAATCCAAATCCAAGTTTGTCTTTCACTTTTATACGCTAACCAAGATAGATAAGCTGTTGTTCCAAAAACAACCAAGCGAAGCAATGTGAAAAATCCATATGGCCAGCCTTCAATCATAGCCAAAAAGAGAAAGACGACAGAAATAACAATCGCAATATTCTTATTCTTGTTGAATTTCATAATCAACTTCTTGGACTTTTGGTTTGCGGATAAAAAGACTAAAAAATCTTCCTATCAAGGCTACTAAAAAGAAAGCATTAAGCCAGAAAATAACTGCTGTCGGTGCTTGAAATTTCTGAAATGCCGCATAGAGAATATTTGTAAAGAAAAATCCGAGAATATAGACCCAAACCGAGGGTTTATATAAATATTCTTTCTCTTCTTTGGAGAGCTTCTTTTTCAATGATCGCCATTTAAATGCAGAAATTAAAGCCAAAAGTAGAAATATAGCACCACCTAAATCTGAGATTACATTCCCGACCCCAACCATCTTGAACTGATAAAAAGGTAAAGCGAGAACTTGAAACGAAAGCGCACCAAGTAAGAATATTTGTGGTGAATAGCCAAGAAAATCCTCAGGAGTCGATGAATAATCCTCAGAAAAGGCCAATTTTGAAAATCCAAAACAGAATAAAGTCATTAAAAAGAAAATGCCAGTTCCGAGAAAAAGAGTAAATCCTTCTTTATACCAAACTAAAAATGGATCCGTTAAAATAGCTATGGGTGCCAATCCAAAAAGAAAGGTTAAAAGAAATGTCCAGAAAAATCCTATTACAGAAGCCCAAATAACAAAACTCAACATGAAAACCCAAATAGAAAGTATCGTCTGAGCAGTTGAAAAGGAAATAACAGAAACCATAGCCATAGGCACAAAAACATATTTTTTACCAAAGGGCATACTTTCAGCTTCTCTAAAATGCTCTATTAAAGACGAAACTAGAACAAAAGCAGGGGAAAACAACTGAATTATAAACGGTAGAAAAATCATCAAAGCGAATGGGATTGCAATAACGTAGACTATGTATTTAAAAATCGGTATATCTGTAAAAAAATAACCGATACCAACAATGATTAAAAGTATCCACCAATATTTCCCCAAAATTTCTATAAAGCGTTCTCTTATATTCATATGGTTATACCTCTTTATATTTTAGGCACGGCATGGCGTATAACTCCTGTATTAACGAACATC
>DDYE01000009.1 GCA_002347855.1 Fidelibacterota bacterium UBA2242 | reverse complement strand
GGTCGCATCAATGCCTATAAAGCACTAAAAGCTTGTTTCCCAGCAAAGCCAATTAATTTACGATTGACCGGTACAGTCGGAAGTCATCCAGTTCTACTCTGGTCTGCAAATACAGAACCTGATTTAAATGGATATAGAATCTACCGTCAAGTAGTAGGCATTGAACCTGAATATTGCATTGCTACTGTGAGTAAAAACTATACCACCTACACTGATCAGGGCATTCAAATTGATGGGCATTTCGACCCGCTGGTCAAGTATCGTATAGCTGCTTATGATTTGGCCAACAATGAATCCGAAAAGAGTGATTATGTTTCAACTTATGCTGGTGGTATTAACAAGCCCATCGCGGAGCAATCTGTAAAGCCATTGCCAACTGCATTTGCTGTCCATCCGGCGTATCCAAATCCTTTCAATTCCAGTGTAACTATCAAGTACGAACTGCCCAAAGAATCATTAGTACAGATTCAAGTTTTTGATTTATGTGGTCGGTTGGTCTGGGAGACTAAAAAGGAAATTCTTCAAGCGGGGTATTACGAACTAATTTGGAATAATAAAAGTGGAATGAAAACTTTGGCGTCATCAGGTATTTACACATTTGTTTTTCTGATAAATAACCAGTCTTTTATACAAAAGGCTGTTTATATTAAGTGAGGAGGTCTAAATATGAAACAGACAAAATATTTCACAATGCTACTAACGATTTTATATATTTTTTATTATACAACTGGCTACTCCGCCCAGGAAAGGCAAATAAAAAATCTCGGAGACTGGCCTTTTGTTCAGATCGAGAATGATAATCATATCCACTTGATTTTCACCAACAATATAAATTATGGTACGCTTGGATATCTCCAGTATGATCCTATTGCTGATAGTGTAATTAATCCTATTTCGGTTTTAGACACCAACCAATATTATTCATCCTATCCTCAAATAGGCCTGAGCAATAGGTTTGTATTAGTCTCATTTATGATTGATGCGGCGCCTATTTCCTGTTACACTTTATCAACCCAGGCGATACGGTTAGACGACCTGGATACATCACCTACAAAATTACTGCGGCAGCAAGAGGCAGAGTGGTTTCAATCGGTGGGGAATATTGCTATTGAAGATACCATCTTCGGTCTTTTCTGGATTGGTTCACGGGGATTATATGGTCAGTACGTTTCCGCTTCTTTACAAACGACCAGCGCGGAATTTTTAATCAGCGACTCATTATCCAGTGAGTACTATTACGGAAGCGGTGGCATTGATTACTCGCCTGTCAATCGTCATTTCATCTCAGTCTGGTCAGATAATCATACGGGTTATTTTCGGCTATACGGACGCATTTTCAACTATGATCGTTCAGTCTGGGGGCCAACCTTGACTCTAACTGATACTTTAACTACTAATATCTTATGGCATCCAAAGGTATTGTGGAACTCCGATACAACCTTTACCGTATTTTACTGGACAGATGCCAATAATCTTGAGCGCCAGACATATAATTCGCATGGAGTATCACTTGATTTTCAGGAGCAGGTTAATACCAATGCCAATGGGATAGACGATTTTGCGGTTGCCCGCGACAGCCTGGGGCGGATGGTAGCCGTCTGGGAGGATTTGACGACAGGGAAAATATTATGCCAGCGGTTCAATACCGATGCCAGTCTGCTGGGTTCAAATATCGTCATTTCAACGGGGACCTATCAGGTGCCAACCTGGTCCTTGACTGTAGATTTTAAGAATGGATTGGTTTGCGTAGTCTGGAACGATGCCGATTATCGTCTCTGGCTGCAGGTTTTTGACTTTGACAATCCAGAAAAGATCGGGCCGGAGAAATCGCCGACCGCGCCGCAGGATTTTCGACTTATCGGCAATTATCCTAATCCGTTTAATGCTACCACTAAAATCCGTTTCTATCTGTCGCAGATGGGACCGGTTGAACTGAAAGTCTGGGATTGCCGCGGTGCTTTGGTATGGGAGCGGGAATATCACGGTCGCGCTTCCGGCTGGAACGAAATTGAATTCGAAGCCAATGACTTGCCCAGTGGCTTGTATCTGTACGAAGTCAGATCTGGAAAGAATGCCAGTCGGGCGAAGATGTTGCTGATGAAATGAGTTAATGTGGATTTGACATAAACGGTTCAGCTTTAATTGATATAAAATACCGCTAAAAAGATTTTTAAATCAAGTTCAAAAAAAGGTATTTGTGCAACCCTACTTGACAAGATGAAAATTAATTTATATTTCTCAATTAAGTGTGATTTATGCTGAAAAATTATGATCTGTTTATCTCCGACGAGCTAACAAATATTAGGTCTGGAGAAGCACAAGTTTGGAAGGGTTCGGTTTAAAATAGTTATTTTTATTTTTTAATTTTGTCTTTAAAATGTTTATAAAAAGGAGGGGTCGGATGAAAAACTATTTATTTTGTGGTTTATGCGTTGGTTGTTTGTTGTATTTAACAAGTAATTTTTCTGGTCAGAGGCTTTTGTCGATTTAAAGCGCCGGAGCCTGGAAGGGGTTGAACTGGTGGTTTCCGATGCCCCGCCGGGGCGGGGCTTGCAAGATGCCATCCGGCGTCATTTTCAAGGTCGTCTCTAACAATGCTGCCAGAGCCACTACCTTCGGCATGTATTAGACAAGGTTCGGAAAGTGGCTCGTCAGAAGGTCAAGGCTCTACGGGATGATATATATCAGGCACCCCATCTGGATAGAGCAAAGGAACGGCTGCGTAGAGCCATGGAACAATTGGCCGATTGTGATCCTGCCTTGAGTAAATTTAGGGAAGAGACCTGTGAAGAAACATTGAGCCTTTATCATTTTCCCCTCCATCATCGGCGCCATCGGCGTACGACAAACAGTTTAGAGCGTTTAAATGAAGAGGTTTGCCGACGGACACACGTAATTCGAATATTTCCCAACCGTGATTCCTGCTTGAGAATGGTCGCCAGTCTCTGCATGGAGAAAAGCGAAGAATGGGAAACCGGGCTTAGATATTTGACAATTGAGAAGCTTGGATAGGATGACGACTATCAGCAGAATTCACCAACCAGGAAAAGCATGGCGCCACCGGTGAAACTCCATCCAACTTCTGCCGATCTAATCTCTAAACCAGTTTTACAGAAAATTTAAAATCGACTTAATTAAATAAAATATTTCATTAAAACCAAGCACAATTTTAAAATTGGGGGCTGATTTAAAAAGCGTTTAATAACTTATTTCGCTATGCTTAATAAGGTTTTCAATCCCGACTAGTCGGATATCTTTTATTCTCGAGTAGTTAAGCGAATTCTCTATTAAATATTTCCCGCATTTTTCTGCAAAACTAATAGCGCAAAAATAAATTTTATCTTCAATCTATTCTAATAGTTACTCCCGCTCCGGTCGGAGTCATGTGGAAGATTAAGGGCAAAGTTTTTGCGGGTTTGTTTTCATCATAGTCGGCGACAAATTTGCCCACAGAATAACCGATAATGCCACCCAGAACTACATCGGAAAGCCAGTGCTTGTTGTGATAAATGCGGGCTCCTGCGACTAATCCCGCACTACTGTACCAGCCCCAACGCCAGATAGGATTATCGTAGGAATGCGCCATCACGGTTGCAATTGCGAAACTGACCGTCGCGTGTCCACTGGGCAGCGAATGATAAGTGTTGCCGCTGATATGTAATGGGCGAAAGACTAATTGCGATTCACCGCCATAGGGACGTCTCCGACCGAATAGTCCTTTAAATAATCCGGTCACGGCGCCGGAAAAGAAAAAAGCCTCGGAGGTTTTCAAGCCCGTGCGGCGCAATCCCGTCTGTCCGCTGACCACTCCCAGCCCATAGATTCCCCCACAGAACACCAGACTATATTCATTGCCGTAAAAGTTGTCTATTCTGAAAATCCCATCACCGACTGCACTCTGATTGTGCAGCGCAAAGGCTTTGATGTCTTTATCAATTGCGAACAAGGCTGCTGTACTGAGGGCGGTCAAGCCTACCTGTCCCCAAGTATGCCTATCAAAATCCAATGGCGCCGTGCAAAGAGCTGCTCCCACTTTAAGCACATGGCGGAAATCGTCAATTAAAAAGTTTGCATTCTGAGCATGATTGATGGCTGGGATAGACATCAGAACCACTAAAAATGCGTAAATAAATCCCTTTTGGCGCAACTTTTTCGAATAATTTCTCGACTTCATAAAACAGATCCTTTCTGGTGAAAATATAAAAACTACCCAACGAAGTTACTATACTATTTTAACCCTTTCATCTCAATATTCAGCTGTAGCA
This sequence comes from Fidelibacterota bacterium UBA2242, assembly GCA_002347855.1. Classification (GTDB taxonomy): domain Bacteria; phylum Fidelibacterota; class UBA2242; order UBA2242; family UBA2242; genus UBA2242. Next base: position 239,057 of record DDYE01000009.1, on the reverse strand, counting down.
GATGCTTCCAAAGATCCTTTTTCTGAAATTCGGTCAGGCAGAAAATTATCTTCAGGTTTTTTCTCAATTTAGATAAATTAAGTCTGGTGCATTTTCAGGATTATGATTTTTTAGATTCTGGTGAGAAGATGAGCATAGCCGAAGGATTAAAACAGGTAATGTATTGCAGGCATAGAATGACTACCAATCTTATTAAAAGCAAACTTTTAGCGAAGATACGGTGAATAATAGTTGCAAATCATCTTTCGCACCGGGCATTTTATGACGGTGAAAACCTAATAATGCGAGGAACAATTTTATGAATCGCAAGAAAATCACCCTATTTCTGAAAGACCCTTTCATTATCCTGCTCGGTCTGATTATTTTTTTCTTCGTAGGACGCTGGCTGATTCGCACTTTTAATTCCGCCGAAGATCAGCGTCTCAAAGGACAGGTCTGGCAGACGGTACAGCAAATCAAGCAGACTTTATCGAGTCAATCCGCCGCCTTTTCGCTGGCAACCTATTGTCATAGACGTCTTACCGTCGTCCTGCCCGGCAAGCGCTACGAAAATCGGGATTCTCTCGTTGTCGCCTGGCAATCCTGGAATAAGGACTTGCGCATTACCCAGTGCACGGTGCGCGACTCTACTATGCAATTATTCGGCAAGGGGCGCTTTGCGATTATTACCTTCTCTTATGAATTGGCGGGAACCTATCAGCACAAGGACTTTAGTTCGCAGGGCTGGATTTTAGCGAATTTGGTCAAAGAGCAAGGTAAATGGTGGCTAACTGCAATGCAAGTACTTCCCCAGCAGTAGCCTTTAAAAAAGCGCCTGGGCCGAGATGGATTCTTTTTGACAAAAAGTGCGAATTGCTTGCCCGACGGTTGACCAGTAGCGGTCGCCCTGCCGATAAATTTCACCATAATTGTTTAAAAGTCGCGGATAGTAGCGGCTAAGCCAGGCAACAATAGCTTGCCAGATGGCTCCTTTTGTATTGAGTCTGTCGAAATAATAGTAATCAGTGTATGCTTTTGTGGCTTTTATTATTTCTTTCCACCCGGTCAGATAAGGCATTATCGGACCAATAAAGATGTAAGTCGTAAAACCATTTACCTTAAGCGTTTTGAGAGCAGCAATTCGGGCTTGAATCGTATCTGCCCCTGGTTCAAGTATCTGCCGCAATTGCTCATCGGTGGTAATTATTGTAAAACCGACGTTGATATCCTGGAACTGACGCAACAGGTCTAAATCCCGCAGCACGAGGCTGGATTTGGTCTGTATACTCAGGGCTGGTTGCACGGGTAGTAGCCGCTCTAAAAGCTGTCGGGTCAATTGGTATTGCTTTTCGATAGGTTGATAGGGGTCAGTAACTGAAGAAAGATACAAAGATTTACCATGGTAGAAAACTAAGCGGCGCGGCAGGGTTTGCACGGCATTGATCTTCACATCCACGAAACTACCCCATTGTTCGTTATGTTCATAAAACTGGGGCATGTTCCGGACATAGCAATAAGCGCAGGCATGGGTGCAGCCGCGATATGGATTGAGCACGAAATCGATTCCCGGCAATCTTGAACGACATATAATCGAGCGTGTGTTTATTTCGCGAACAATCGGCATTGTTAAGTTTCAGGCTGCAAGGTTATTCTGACAACCATAAAGATACCTGCAGGCATAGCGCGCCTGCAGATTGAATTTTTATAGAAACATCCCTGGGATTACTTGTCAGCAAGTTTAGGCTGGAAGCTAAAACTTAGTAGATTGGGATAACCCAGTCCATCCGGCATAAAAATGAAGGCATAATCCAGTTGCATTCTGCCAAATTTGATTCCAAAACCAAGAGCAGTGCGATTGATGGCACCGACGCGTTCGAAACCGGCTCGTAAATTCACCACTTCTGTAATCCTTACTTCCATTCCACCCTGAATATAAGTGCGTTGCGTGGGGACAATCGAGACCAGGTTCAATCCCACCGAAACATTTAAAGGACCTTCGGTAAAAATTTCAGGGCGTAAGATGCCGATTTTCAGGGTAGTGGGAAAAGTGCTCCGTTCTTCCTGTAGGGTTTGCATTTTGCCCAAATTACTGATTAGAAAAGATAAGTCGAGGGAACTGGGCGCCAGCCAGCGGCCGCCGAGATCGAATGCAAAACCGCCGGCAGTTGCAGTATAGAGATGTTCATAAACATATTTAGAAACGATGCCAATAGTCAAAGTTTTAAAAGGCTGGTAGCTAATTCCAGTGGCAGCCGTCAGGTATTGACTTTCAATCGTTCCAGCCGGCGCGGTAGTCGGTGTTTGGCGGATTTCAATACCTGGAATCTTGACAAAATTCACGCCGGCGCCAAGGTTCCACTTACCAGCAGGATAGGAACCGACCAGGGCATCACTGCGCACATCTGCGAACCAGAAGCTATGCGTCATACCAACCTGAAAACCGGAACCATACAGTCCGGCAGGATTTTCGAGAATGCCGAACGGTGAGGCGCTAATTTGAGAAAAAACACTCATCGTAGCGGCACCTCGCGCTGAAACCGGCATTTTTAAATAAGCCAGACCGGATTCCTCGGCGCACAGGCTACCGAAAGCGCATATCATATAAAAAATAAATTTTATACTTTTGGGCATTAATACCTCTTAAAATCTAAATTGCCATGAAAAAACATGTGTGATTCCTTCCCCCACCGCGCCAACGACCAGGCAGTAATCGAGCTGTGTATCCGTATCCAGCAGAAAGCCGTATGCCAGTCCTGCCCCAAAGGTCAGATTGCGATTATTCATTCCCATTCTTAAAAATGCCAGGTCGTGATAATTATATTCAGCCCCGAAATGCGCCTGCCGGGCATGTTTATCCGAAATTTCCAGATCACCCACAAAATTAAAATCATTCCCGCGCATAAAAGCCAAGCCGATTTTGAGAGTCTGGGGGAAGGCTTCGCGGTAATTGCTGCCCTTTTCATCAAACAATTTCTGGGTATTCCAGGTATAATTAGCGCCAATATCCTTGAATTGAACACCCAATTGCAGTTCCTTTAATGGCACCAGCAAAATACCAAAATCGAATCCCAACCCGGTGGCAGTCAAATCCACCAGCTGCTGGCGCAAGATTTTAAAATTTAGTCCAAAACTTAATCGTCTATGAAAAGCATTAGCGAAGGAAAGAATGAACACATCTTCGCCAGTCGCGTAGATTTCGTCGGGCAAACCAGTCGAAGTTCTACCTTCGATATTCTTGATTCCGGCATGTAACCAACCAACTCCAACCCCGGCGGTTGGGTGAACCGGCACGGTAACACCGGTATAATACATCTGACGGTCTAAGGTAAGAAAAGAATAACTCAATGCCACCGTGCGGCGTGATAGCAAAGGAATACCTGCCGGATTGTAATAGACAGCAAAGCCATCTCTCGGCAAAGCAACTCCACTATTGCCCATGGCAGTTGCTCGTGCTCCCAATCCCATCCGCAAATAGGCGCCTGCATAACTCGCATTAGCGTCGCTCCCGCCGAATGCCAGGCTGTTCAGTAAAATTATCAGAAATGCAGTGACTGTAATCGGTCGTAATTTCATTTAATCACAATCAATTTATTCCAGTATTCATTGTCTTTCGTCCCGCGCCGTTGGGTCAATTTGCAGAAATAAGTTCCATTAGCTACTTGACGACCATCGGTAGCGCGACCATTCCAGACGAGATTATAATCGCCGGCATCGCTGTAGACTTCCCAGGGACTTACCCAGACTCTCTCCATAGCAAAGTTAAATATCTCGAGCTTCACAGTCGCCCCCGAGTTCAGATGAAAACGCACGCGCACATGACCATCGCCATTCAAGATATTATGATGAGTCGGAGAAAAAGGATTGGGATAAGCGTAGATTTCCGGCTGTCCCTTTTTGCCGGCGGGCAGCGCCTGGCGCATAACTGACCAGTTAACGCCATCATCAGCCGTTTTAGCGATGCCGTCCGCGGTTCCCATCCAAAGATAAACCTGACCTTCCCGTCTATCAACCGCGGCAGCATAGACCTGATGGGTATAAATGCCCTCCCGTTTAGCATTATCTACCACCGGCCGATAAACAGCCCAGTTTTCACCGTCGAGTGATTTGTACAAGCCGTGTTCAGAAGCTACATAAACGACAGAATCGTCAAAAGCAAAATTGTAGGCGCGCTCGTTAATTAGCGTGGTAGACCAGGTCAAGCCGCCGTCATTGGTTTTGCTCACCGCCTGATATTCGCCGGCGCTTTCCGCTGGTAAAGTCACCGCCCAGATTGTTTCGCGTCCCTGATACAATTGGCGCGCAAGAGCAACAACGAAATTGCCGGAGATAGCGGAATTTTGGGCAATATATTTGCGCCAGCGAATGCAGTCGTTGCCCTCAATTATCCCCAGATTAATCCCGTTCGCCGTTCCAACCCAGAGTGTATCACCATAGGCTAAAAGGCTAAACCCTTTGTGATTATGATTACCATTCGGCGGATCCCGCGGATTAATCATAAAAGTAATTGGTTCGCCGCATTCGAGACGGTCATCACTGTCAGGTGGCAGCGGAATGCGTTGCCAGGTCTGTCCCCAATCAGCACTGCGGCGCAAGCCACCCGCCCAACTGACGATATAGACATAATCGTCAGTCAAGGCAATGTCCCAGGTGGTATTATTGACAGGCGTCACTACCGGCAGACATTCGACGTTTTGTCCGTCCCAGGGCTGATAGCGCGCATTGGCACTATCTACAGGCTGCGGCACATAAGTCCAGTTCTTACCATAGTCCTTCGAGTAAGCCAGACCGCCGCCCGTCTGTAATGAACCAACTACGGTCGAAGAATCAAAAACTCCAGCCACCCAGATAATCGAATCGCGGACCTCAATTGCCGAAATACCACCCCGCGGCAAATTGTCCTTGTTAGGATAAAAACTGACAAAGGTACGCCCAAAATCACTACTTTTACTCAAGCCGCCGCCTGTAGCCACCCATAAAAGCGAATCACCTTGCGCAACTATGCGTGTGACGGCATTACTGGGTAAACCGGGATAGGTCTCAGCATTGTCAAGATTCAATTTCGCTAAAAAACGTCCCTGACTCCAACCGCTAATCACCAGAGTAAAAAGTACCAGACTTAGACGATTAATAGGCTTCATGGCTGTATAATAAACTCCCGGTCGCTGACATCGTAGCGTGTCAGTTTGGTATTATCGCTGATGCGAATCTTACAATGGCTGGAACTGACGCTTGGTATTGTCCAGGAATAACTACCCGCCGCGGCAGGCCAGGTGGCTATCGAATTATAGGTCGGATTTGACTGATTTGCTACGATGGTGTATTCAATTTTAACCTGGTCGATGTAGGCGCTTTCCCATCTAATAGTTATCGCTTGTCCTGAACGCAAGGTATCCGTTAAATCTGGATAAAGCACGGTCACGCCGGGATTGCGAACGGACACTTTTAAAGTATCACTACTGGCGCCGTGAATATCGCGTCCGACGAAATTGAAAGTAAATAAACCTTGTAACTTACTCTCACGATTGGAAGGCTGCTGCACGGTGAAAATGCCATCGTGAGCATGTTCATCACCAAATTTGCCATCATCGCGCAAGGCAAAACTGGGATGACTGACCAGAATACCGGTCGGTTGCAGTACCGTATAAGTCACCGCCGCTATATCACCGTAGCCTTGTAAGTCGGTCACACGCATCCGAAAAAGCAGCGTGTCACCTTTTTCAAAGGTCGTCGGTGCTTCCAACAAAAACAGGGAAGGCGGCGTATTTGCTTGTACCAGTGCCTCAGCCTTGATTATGGCGCTACTATGGCCATCTACATCGAAGGCTTGAACTTCTACCCGATAGTAACCCTCATAACCCGAAAGGATATCGGCGGAAATTAAGTGAGAAAAGATGCCATCATGAATAATAATGTCACCCTGAGTGCCGTCGTCGTATAACCTGCCTTGCAGAAAAAGCATACCCGTCTCAGCATTAGCCGATGGTAATCGAATCAGACGAAAATCAACGCTGTCTATGTCCGCCAAACCCTGGGGGTCATCAACCTGAGCGGCAATGAATAAGGTTTTGGTCACCTGGGAATAATTCAGCGTCACTTTTTGAAGTAATGGCTCTACCTCGGCGGCATGATTTACGGGTGTACGTTCACAATTGCTCACCAGCAATAAACTCATCAATCCTATTATGCTCAGTTTCCACTGCATGTTAATGCACAACTAAGGCAAGCCATTCATCTTTAACTCGTTTGCATTCAATTTCACGCTCGTAATTTACGACAAGAGATTCAAAATGCGCATAGTCACTCGCCAGCAATCCTGTAAAAATGATAAAAGGTCGTCTGCCACTTTCAACAATCCGCTTAAAAACCAGCTCATTTACCTGACGCTCAATATTACTGAGCACCAGGTCAAAGTCCCAGTCTGTCAGCTGCGTGACATCACCGATGTATAACTGCCAACCGGCGGTAATCTGGTTGAGATTTAAGTTTTCGTAAAAATTGTCTTCAATTTGCGGGTCAATATCCCAGGCGCTTACCATTCGGGCACCTAACTTCAAAGCGGCAATAGTCAAAATACCCGCGCCGCAACCGGCATCTAATATGCGCTCGCCTGGATGCAGATACTCTTCCAATAGTTCCAGCGCCAATTGCGTTGTCACGTGAGTGCCCGTGCCGAATGCCATGCCAGGCTTAATGACAATTTCCAGCGGTACATTCTTCTGCAGCTTTTCCCAATATGGACGCACACTGATTCTTGCCGTGATACGCTGCGGTTTAAAATAAATCTGCCAATTAGTGTGCCAGGGTTGCTCCTCGATAATCTCATAGCAAAAATCTGGCGCCAACTGGCGCTCCTGGCAAAGCAGGCGCAGGTTCTGACCTATTTGGTCTTGCAGCTCTATGGGAAAATAGGCTTCAATCTCATTCTCAGTTTCGTTTATCCCACTGCTGCCCCATAGATAAAGAAAACCGCTTACGATTTCTATATCCCAATTGCTCTTGGGCAAGGTCAACTTTAACCAATTTTTTGGTGGATTTAATTCAGTGACAGCGGGCATCTATTTTCCGCAGTAGATATATTCGAGCAAAACAGAACCAACGGCTTTCAGGCTTTTGCTACTGCATTTATCGGGTGTATCTAGAGTAGTATGCCAGTAATTTGAAAAACGGTCGGGATATTCGAAGTCAATGATATCAATTGCCGGAATACCAGCATCTTCAATCAAAGGTACATGGTCGTCGTAAATTTCTTCACCAATATAAGAAACGAATTGGCGATAACCACGGGCATTTGCCAGCCCCCAGATTTTGCGTACCAACAGTGGATTGCTATTGACTGAGCGGCGCTCGACGGGAATGGTCAGATTCGCATCGCCAATCATATCAATTACAATTGCTTCTTTGGGCTTCGGTATGGGTAAATGCCTGGCAAAATACTGCGAGCCAAGGCAATAGAGTTCGGTGGCGCCGGGGAAACCGTAATCTTCGCCATCGAAAAAAACCAGATAGACGGGGCGATCCGGCGGGGCTTGCGCTAATAATTCCGCCAAATGCATTAGCACTGCCACTCCACTGGCGCCATCGTTCGCCCCTAAAATAGGAATTTGTCTTTTGGCTGGGTCAGGATCCATGTCAGCTCGCGGTCGAGTATCCCAGTGTGCGCCAATCAGGAGACTCTCATTTTTATCCATTTGCTCCTTATCAATCTGGAAACCGGCGATGATGTTGGTCAAATGCAGGGTCTTTTTTTCAATTTCAATCTCTTGCTCAAAATCCTGAACGATGACTGTATCGGCGAAGCCCTTCAGAAAATCTATCAATTGCTGGCGCAAGACAGCATGACCAGCTGAACCAGGATAGCGTGGACCTAGAGCACATTGCTTTTCCAGGAAGGAAAATGCTCTTTCTCCATCAAATTTGGCGGTCTGCGAGTTGCAGGCTGCAATCAAAAATAAAACCAAAAGCGGACTATAACGCTGCATATTTATCCTCGAATGGCAATATTGACATCAAAACCGTAATTGCGAGTAATACGTTTGCCAGTCTGGCGATTAAAGCTTTCCCCGTACTGAAAGAACAAACCACCCGTGACTTTTTTAGTGAAGGAATAATTGACGCGCGGTTCGATTTTCCAGGACTTGTCTTCACGGCGAACAGCAAATTTTTTTGACGCTTGATTGGCACGATCACGCGTCCGGGATGTAGTGTAATCAAAATTCATCGCAAAGTTTATATTATTCTCAAGTCTTTTATTTTTCAAAAATGGCAGCGGAATCTCTATACCACCCGCTTTTTGATAGGTAATATTGCCGGTAATACTTTGTTCATCTACCACCGAAGTAGCGCCACTGATGTTGTTGATTTTATGCACAATTGAATAGCGGGCAGTCGAGTTCAGGTCGTTTTTAAATTGCAGGTTAGCGCCAATCAGAGGTTGCAGGAGAAACGAATAAGATGAATTTTTTTCCACGCCATTTTGCCAGAGTACGGTCTCTTTACCTTGAAAACCGTGGTCCAAAGAAAGTCGTTTGACATACTGGCTTAAAAATTTATTCTTCTCCAGACCACTCCAGTTAATTGACCAGCCGGGAAAAGGGAATCCTTTCTTACCATCAACGCCTAAGGGCAGGAAATCGCGCGTCAGGTTTTTACCGATTTGTCCCTGAGAATTGGTGAAGGCAAGCGACTGGGCGAAATTCAAGGGAATATTGACACCGGGCAAGAGACTCAAACCACTGCGCACTGAGAACTCGATGCTTTGGGAAGTGTTATCTTTATTGTTTGCTGCCACTTCATTAGTGACCAATGGCAAACGCGGATCCGATTGGAGACCGATATGGTACAGCCAGTTGGGGGTCCCGACCCGCCCTAAATTCTGGACAGTGTTATTGACTGAAAAATTGAAATTGAGCGCCTGAATTTTCTTGAGGAGGTTTGCCACAACATCGCGGAATTTGACCTCCTGGGTCGTTTTTTTTGCCGGTTCAAGAGCTGGCGGCTGGTCAGGGGTCGTCAAACGGCGTCTGCCAGTAGCCGGTTGCGGTGCAGTTTGCTGGGCTGGCTTTCCCGTTTTAAAAAATGAATTAAAAATCGTGACTGGGTCAAGGCTAAAAGAAGTGCTGATGCGATTTTGGTTGCTGATGCGGTCTACACTCTTTGTAGGACTGGGAAAAGGCTCGTTCCAGAGGTAGTTAGAAGTGTAGCTGATAGAGGGAGTAAACCAACTGAAAATTTTAGGCGAATAGGTCATGGAATAAGATTCTTTAACATCAACGATTTTACCCGGATTCAATTTTTCAAATATGCGGCTTTTGTCGCTGATATATTCATTGAGGTTGTGGCGCGAGTTATAAGCCACGGTGACATTCAAATTGTCAAAAACCTTATAACCTAAATTGAGCGTACGGTCCATCCCGAAAGTATGCGTCGGCGCCGGATTATTGCCCCAGCGCCGTACGGTGGAACTGTTCTCTTCTGCTAAATCAAGACCAACATCGAGATTGCTCGGGGTATAATACCAGCGCGTCTTACTGAACTTTTCACCAATCAAAGGGATTCCATCCATCAACTTGAGTGGTTGGATATAATTTTCACGACCGAAAGGAATGCTATAACTGACCGTACCGCGATAGATTGTACCCCGTGCTTGGCGAATATCTTTATTCGAGCGCTCGGTCCAGCTGGCGCTGAAGTTTAATTTCAACTGATCGATAGTGTATTTGGTCAACCAGTAGTCTCCAGCTCTTTTTTCGAAGGAAGCCCCAAGACTATAGGAATGGGATACATCAATAAGGGTATCAATCAGATTGGGACCCATTAAAATATCAGAGCCGGGAATATATTTGCTTTTATCAACGACTTCACTATAAGAGCCACGCACGGGAATGCGTAATCCCCAGGTTGACGGCGTAAATTTATCCAGCGCAAAACTACTATTGACCTGGAGATTGCGCGTTGTCTTGAGTCCATCGGGCTTGAGTGCGGGGCGTTGCTCGACGGTATGGAAATCGGCGTCGCGCTGAGACAATTGGACATCAAGGGTAGCTAAATCCGCCATTTTAAGCGAGAATTTACTCCGATAAGCAGTACCTTTATCCTGGCGCACCTCAGAAAGACGCAATTCATCTAGCCAGACTTCCCCAAAGACAGGCACATTTTGCATCTCTGACGGTAAATTAGCGAGAGTATCGTCAGAGCGATTCTTTATACCCATATCAATGCGGGAAATACGCGCCAGGGAAGGATTATTGACGATAATTATCTCCCGACCGGTGTATTGACCATTCTTCACTTCCCGATAATGGCGCTTGACGATTTGGCCATCCTTTTTAGTGATGAAAAATTCCTTTAGTTGTCCTTCATTAGGATATTCATCTTCGGAATTGTAGGACTTTAAGTGGGTAATAAAATCAAGATCAATCTCGACTTTATTGCGTTTGTCCCAGCCAGGGAAAATCGGCTGACGCAGTTCATAATAGTGTTGAGTAGCGCTTTCCTCCAACTTACCAAAGCGGATAAAAAATTGGAGAGGAGAATTCGTATCGGTAGAGGTAAGGGAAGTAGCGCCGTAACGCAAGTTGTTACCATAAACGAATAATTTCATCCGACGATAGGTGATGAAACTGGCTTCTTCGATTAAAGGCTTCTTAACGCCGCATAATTCACCGGATTTGAGACCTTCGGGTCCATTGAACCAGAGCACTAAGGATTGCTCTTTCGAGCGGATTTCGTTAATGCGATCATATTCACCTTCGACCCCTTTGGGAGCATTATAGATATCCGGATTATCTTCAGTGTTGATGACCGAGACAGAAAAATCGGCTTCTTTTCTTACAAAGGTCGCGGTGTCGTTGGCAGCAATACCCAGTTCTTTCCACTCGTTACCCACCATTTCGATTTTAGCAATCCAGACCGAATCCTGTTCGCTCATTCCATCCATCCAGATGCGGCAGGCGCGGATGTTTTGCCAGTTGATATCTTTGCCAGTGTTATTTTTTGAAAAATCAATCAAGGGAATACGATAGAGTTTCCAACCAGTCGGTTTATTGCCTGAAGTCAATGTGCGTCCTGCCAGATAGCGCGTATCAATTTCATCATCAAGGTCAAAATCTACCGTGTAATAGTCTTCGATTGGGTCAAGGACATAATTGTTGTTCAAATCTTCGTTATCGGGAAAGAGTCCATTAACATCCTTGGAGTTTCCTTCAGTGCCGTTGATATAACGATAATCACCCGAACCTTCCCGCCATTTCCAGTTATCAGAATGTGGATCAGAAGGATCACGATGATAATCCTTTAACCGTTGATCACCAAAACGCAGAGTGTCGCGCCCGTTGTTCACGACGATAAATTCATCTTCATCGAAAACCCCATCCAATCCGGTGTCTTCATTTTTATCCAGTAAATCATTGCCTAATGTGTAGCCGGCTTCGGGTTTATCTTCAGTATTCAAGAAACCATCGCCATTCTGGTCTTCGCTGATTTGTCCTAAATCAATGTGCATGCGCCCCGACTTACCCCAAACCCAAATTTCAAAATATTTGGTAGTAGACTGGTCATAATAACTAGTGGGGAAATAATAGGTAATACCGCCCCAAGCCTCTTGAGGTAGAATTTCTCCATCACCCACCTTTATTGACCAGTGGGGGTCAACGGCCAAAACCAGGACCTCGGTAATGTTGTTCTGCGCGCGTGTGCTGACTTGCTTATTGGGCCAAATTGAGGTGGTCGGTACACCATTAAAGGGATTGTACCAGAAAGTGAACCCGCGCGAATTAACATCTTTCCCTTTAGGCGGCGCGGCTAAAGACCAGTAACGCCGCATGATAGGCGGTGAGGTTATTCTTTTTGAGCCCTCAAAATCATCTAAAAAACCGACCCCATTCGGATCACCCGTAGCATCGTTCGATAAGGTATTGGGATTTGGTAGGACCTGAGCTATTTCACCTTCAAAATCAAAGGAAGAGGGGGCATCGGATCGTATCAATGGCAGCCAGTCAATTGCTCGCGTTAAAAAATCAAGTTTGCGTCCGAATTTACCATTGATGTCCCACACAAAATTGCGCATAGGTTCATAACCGACATCCACCTTTTCATCTATTACTGACTGGCTGAAATAGAGCGCAGTTGCCCCAATAAAGGAGTTTTCGCCCAGCGGATATTCAGCGCGCGCCCCTAAAATGGTTTTTTTATCCAGCTGGAAAAATTGATTTTTTTCATATTTGACATCCAGCTGCGCATCGGGAGTGGTTGCTTCCGGTTTTAACAAAGTCAGTATGCCGCTGAAATAATCTATTGTATAATCTATGCCGCGCTGAAGAGGTTGGTTATTTAAGGTAACGATTTCGCTGTTCTCGATGACCATGGCCCCCAGGTTGATAGTCGAGCTGCGACTTTTCGAAGTAACTATGATTTTGAACTTGCTATCTTCGTTTATTGCCGAAAAATTGGAACGACTGGTGTCGTACATCGCGGAGCAGTTGTATTTTTCAGCAAGGTTGGGATTGCGTTCACCACTTTCATCGTCGGGTCCATATTGGAAGGGCCGCAAGAACGGAAACCAGAGTTCACCGAGTCCCAAATTAATAATCGCCTTATTTTGCACATCGACTACATCGTCCGGCGTAGGATTACCATTTTTATCCTGGGTGTCCAAGCCAAACTTCTGTAAATAAGTCTTGCCGTCATCCAGGTCGCGGTCATTGTCTTCGTAAGTACCATGGTTATAGATTATTTTCAAGTCGAAGCCATCTTCATTAATACCAGTGGCGCCCAGCGAATAGACATTTTTGAATTCGAGGTCCCAACAGGGATGACCGGGAACCATGTATTGTGGTTTAATGAGTTTTAACTTAATAATAGAAGTATCATTCGGTTGACGGTTATAATCTCCATATTTCTCACCAGGCAAAGTATCACCTTTGCTATCTATCAGGCAATAAGCCACACCGATGACTTCATTGTCCTGAACCTGGGTATTCAGACGAATAAACCCAAGGTTAAGGTCGGCGTAGTAATCCTTGCCCAATTCCAGGCGCTTGAAAATGCGCTGCTCAGCCAGTTCGGGATCTACCTGGGGATTCCGCGGGTCAATGAAAGCCTTACCGCGCAGGCAACCGGCGGTTTCATAGATTTGTGACTTATATACTTCCAGTTTAGTAACCACACGATCCGGATCAAAGGTAAAACGCCCGGTCTGCTTAAAATTGGAATACATCCTGCTGCGAAAATCGTAATCAAGGAAGAAATAGAGATTGCGCCGATATTCATAATCTTTTATCGTTGTGGTATTTGATTGAGCACCGCCTTCAATGCTCAGTTTTTCCTTTTTACCTTTTTCGACGCTGGCAATTGCCGTGACATTGACGCCTCCAAATTTCATCAGGGATTTCAAGCCAAATAGTCCGTTATTTTTACCTGAAAAAGTTACAAACTGGGTGCCCGGCAGAGACAGGGCAACATTCCCGGCTTCGACCTTCTGGACTATGTCATCTTCTTTACCAGTATAAATAATCCGCAGGTTATTTTCCCAGTCAAAGTCGCGTTCACTGTCCTGATCAACAAGAATGCTGATGCGGTCACCCACTTTACCTTCAATCATTAACTGCTGCTTTTGGTCAATGACGAAAGAAGTAGTTTGACCTTCTCGAAAACCGGAGCGCACCTGTGAACGTTGCTGGTTCTGCAGACGACCGTTAATGTTTACATTACCCGAAACCTGTAAGGAGACACGCTGACCGGCAATATCAGCGCCAAGCAGCTCGATTTTTTCGGCGCCGGCTTTTGCCTGAGTTGGTTTGGTCAACGCCGCCTGTGTCAGGCTGTTGCGCCAATCACTATTTGACTTCAGACGAATATATTGCTCAATGCTAATACCCTGAGGATACAAAATATCCGCATTATTCAAGCGACTATTAAAAAGGAAATATTTGCCGGAAGCATCAACTGCTCTTTCAGTTTTTACATTAGCAAATTTTACCGTCAAAATATGGCGATTAAGGGCGACATAATTGGGTGAAACTAACGACAAGCCCGGCTTACTTTCGGCACCAATAGATGTAAAACGCCCCTGCAACCAATCAATTCGCGGGGCAAAAACTACCCCACCGTCACCCGCATATAACTGAGTGACATATAGCATTATTGTCGCCAACGACAAGCTGTATTTAGTAACACGACAGATAATAAAAATCTCGCTCCTCTATCCCTAAAGACAATACTTTGTTGATTTTTTAGGTTAAACCAGTAACAAAAAGGCCGCTAACACCTCAGGAATTAAGATTATGAGCCAAAATTTGCGTGGTAAGAGCCTGAGCAAGACGGCGAAATGCCTGTCCACGGTGACTAATAGCATTTTTCTCGGCTATATCCAGTTCAGCAAATGTTTTACCTTCCTCCGGTACATAAAAAACCGGATCATAACCAAAGCCACCATTGCCGCGCCGCTCCCGCAGAATTATCCCTTCAATACGCCCTTCCTCGATAATCTGCAACGAAGGGCTATAATAAACCGCCACGCAGCGGAAGCAAGCGTTACGCTTATCATCTGGCACTTCAGCCATCTCCTCTAACAGCCTGGCAACATTCTGAGCATAAGTTGCTCTCTCTCCCGCAAAGCGTGAAGAGCAAACACCCGGTTTGCCTCCTAAGGCATCAACCTCTAAACCCGTATCATCCGCAATGGTCGGCAATCCTGTGAACTCAGCCATCTCTTTTGCTTTCTTTAATGCATTCTCCTCGAGGGTGTTCCCATCTTCCAACGGGTGCGGCGCGCCCGGAAAATCCTCAAGCGTCAAGAGCTGCACCCCCGGCAGATTGAAAATGCGTTTTATCTCAGCTACTTTGTCCCGATTATTTGTTGCCAGTACAATCACCATCGTTACTAATTTCGTCAAAATCTGGCTATAATCTAAGGGAATATTGGCTTGATTTTCAAGATTTACGCTGCGAAATCCGGTAATTTTTTAATTTGATGTACTTGAAAAGCTTTTGGTATTCATTTAGAAGATAAACAGCGCTTCCCTAAAGATGCTCAGTAATTACCCAGCATCAAATTGCAAAACCCGTTTTTTAGGAAAGATAAAAATCTATCGACAATCAGAACGATGAAATAAGCCGTAATTTCTAAAATTCATAATCAGGTTGGCTGGCTGGCTGTTCACTGCGCTCAGCACGCTCAATATCGACGAACTTGCGGTCCACTAACACCCGCAAGGCTATCAACATAATCAAAGTTATAAGCACTATCAAAAGCCCGGTGCCGAACAATATTTTGTTACTGGTTTTCATTTTTCATCTCCTTTTTTAAATTAGCGAAGAGCTCCTGCAGCTCTTGCAGCTCTATCCCCAGTAGCATCATCATTTTCACTAAACGCGGCGCCTCTTTTTCCATAAATTCTTGCCGCTGCAATTGGAGAGTGAGCTCATAGCCGTTCTCTGCCACGAAATAACCTATACCCCGCTGATTGTAAATAATATTGCGCTCTTGCAAAAAGGCATAACTGCGCATGACCGTATTCGGATTCACCTCCAGCGCTACCGCTAAATCACGCATAGAGGGAATTTTATCGCCAGGCGACCATTTGCGCTGCAGAATGTTTTCGCACATGTAATCAACTATCTGTAAGTAGATGGGGCGATTATTGCCAAACTCCATCTTACACCTCTGTCTCCTTTAAGCGTAAATATGCCAGTAACCAGAAATATGGCGCCAGCAATAAATAAAATGACCATTTGACGACTGCGACCAGACCCCAGAAAATAGACGGTAATTCCCAATAATCAAGATGTAACATCATTTTACCCCAATGCATTCCATTAAAATAAGGGGAATAAATCACGCGCACGAAGAACATTAACACCAGACTATATACAAAAAGTAGGGCAAAACCAGCCAGGATGATCTTCGTAAAAGCATGCCGCCGAAAATAAATGGAAGCAAACAAAAATATGCTCTGCAAAATACAATAAACACCCATCATTTTAATTACGGATGCATCCAAAAGATTAAAAACTGGTAAAGATTGTCCAAACAAGAGAGTCGCCAGCAACTTAGCTAATAAGCTTAGCAGAGTATAAAGCAGTCCCGTCACGAGAGCATAACCGACCGAAGTCACCAATAACTTGCTGACAAATTTCTCCAGCAAAGAGGCTGGCAGTAATAGATAAGTATAGCCCCGCGGCGCCGTTTGCACTTCCTGAAAAGCATTGCCCGATAAAAGAAACCCACCTGCGAACAAAATCAAAGCGTACCAGGTGCTATGAAAGCCGTAACCACCGCCGCTGCGGGCATTTAAAAGGTAAAGAATCACCCACACGCCGGCGACGGCACCAATCGTGGTTAACCAGAAACGGTAATTGGTAAATATTTCATTACGGACTAATTTTATAAGACGACGAAAGTTGAATTGTATTGACTTCTTCATGCTAAGCCTCCTCTCCAAACAGAGCTGCAATCTGCGCCCGTTTATTAATGATGGCATTAAATAAGAGTTCGATATCAATTTTCCCTTCGACTCCATCCCGGTTGAGGTCTAAAACCGCATATCCGCCCAGAGTCTTTTCATAGTAAAGCACTGACACCTCGGGTTCATCTACCTTAATCTGAACGGCCAACTTCTGACCGGTCTCACTCAAATTATGGTTAAAAATTATCTTGCCATTATCCAGGATGACAATCGGATCAATCAAGTTCGCCATGTCCCGCACTTGATGAGTCGAGATAACAATCGTGCGCTCATCGCTGACGGCAGCGGCTATGATTCGCCGAAACTGACTTTTAGATGGAATATCTAAACCATTGGTAGGTTCGTCAAGGAGAAGAAGCCGACTTTTAGTTGCTAACCCAAAAGCAAGTAGAAATTTCTTTTTCTGTCCATAGGACAAATCTGGCAGATAGTCGTTGGAGGACAATTCAAACTCTTGCAATAGTTGCTGAAAAAAAGTATAATCGAAATGGGGATAGAAGAGCGCAAAACTGTCGCAATACTGGCTGACAGTGAGCATTGGCAGATAGAATTCTTCTGGTAATAGATACAATTCTTGCAGAAAAGACGGTGAGCGGTGGCGTGGTTCACTCTGCAAGACCTCGACATTTCCTTTCAGAGGGAATAGCAAACCGCTCAAGATTTTGAGCAAAGTCGTCTTGCCCGCCCCGTTTTTACCTAACAATCCGTAGATGTTACCCGCCTGCAAGTTCAAATTGAGGTTGTCAAACAGTAACGGCCTGTGTGGGTAAGCGAAAGTTAAGTTTTGGATATTGACCATCGTTCTCTCCATAATTAGTGTATTAAATAACTATGTCACTAATAATCTAACTAACTCCAAGCGCAAATGCAAGGGATTTTAAAAAGGGTGTCTGAACTAGGGACGTGGTATCTGCTTTTTGTCATTCAATAGTCGCTCAATTGTCACTCAATAGTTATAGATAGTTCGTTTGTTATGGTTCGTGAAAATTCGTGTAATTCGTGGTTAATACTTTTCATTTGTTTTTATCCGCGTTCATTCGCGGTTAATAATTGGCTCACACAGGGGACACGGGAGATAGTCATTTACTTGTTGAGCATACCGAAATCCGCCTTTGGAGGATTGAGCACCAAGCTATTTAATACCGCAAGGGCGGAAAAATCCGCCGCAGGCGGGTCACTCATTAATCCAATCTTAACGCTCCTGCATTGAGACTGCTGTAATCTATTCGTGTTAATTCGTGTAATTCGTGGTCAATTCTTTTCATTTGTGTTCATTCGCGTCAATTTGCGGTCAGGTGCAACGAGAGAATATTTGCGGAAGGCGGTCAGGTGCGGCGAGCGCAACGATTAACTTTTTGCCACACGCGAAGAAAATTGCCGCCCCAAATGCGGGCAATCTGGCTTTTAGTATAGCCATGCTTCACGAGGGTCGCGGTGATATTCTTCATCTGGCTGACATCATAGCAGTCAGCCAGTCCGCCCCCACCATCGAAATCACTACCAATACCGAGATAATCAATCCCGATAGTTTGGACGACATGATCAATGTGAGTGGTCATATCCTCAACCGTAGCTAGTCGCCGGGGGTAGCGTTTCTCGAGCGAATCGCGTTCCTGATAAGCTATGGCACGTTCACTGGGAGTCAGTTGCTCAAAATTGGCATATTTACTCCAGAAGGCATGCATGGCTGAGTCACGGGCAGCGTTGGGTTCAGAAGGTTTGACATATTCGGTAAATAGATTAATCTGAATGACTCCGCCGTTTTTTTTCAGGGCTAAGAGCATATTGTCGTCTAAATTACGCGGATTACCACAAATAGCGCGAGCGCAGGAATGGGAGGCAATGACTGGTGCCCGGCTAATTCGCACAACATCATAAAAGGCACTATCTGAAATGTGAGAAACATCGATAATCATTCCCACCCGGTTCATTTCCCGCACGACAGCCTCGCCGAAGGGACTCAAGCCACCATGTTCAGTGGTATCAGTTGACGAATCGCAAATGTCGTTATTCTTAGTATGGCAAAGGGTGATATATCGAATTCCCTGCTTATAATATTTTTCAATCAAAGTGAGGTCTTTGCCGATGGCATAGCCGTTTTCAATTCCCAGTAAAATGGCAATCTTACCCTTTCGGACGATTCTTTTGATATCGCGCGGTGAGTAGGCGATTTCGGCGAAGTTAGCATTCTGGGCAACTGCGGTCTGAATTGCAGTAAGGGTTTCCTGTACAAGCGCATAAGCTTTGGCATAGCCTTCCATCGTGCGGTCGCCTTGCGCGATAAAGACCGCAAAGACCATGGCATCCAGTCCACCTTCCTGCATGCGAATTAAATCTACCTGTCCACCTGCCGAGGTGGGTTCATGCCGCTCACCGATATTAAAAGCCTGCTGGCGGAGTCGCATGGGCGTATCACAATGGGTATCAATCGTCAATATCTGGCGGTGCAACCGTTCCACCGATGGTAATTGAATAGCAAATTTGGTGCTACAGCCAGAAAGAATTAAGAGCATGAAAACTAACAGCACGAAAGCAAATCTGTTCAGAAATGAAAGATTAACCACCTCAAACTCCCATTTTTATCTCAATTTACATTGGCAATCTCAATAAATGCGAGATTTATCAAAGTGTTTTTGACTCTATTTTGTTAACGACGCCAGACTCAGGCTGCATTTGTTGATAACTCTGAATAATCTCAGGATAACGAAAGCAAGTGACGAGGTGGTCGTTAACTAATCCGGCGGCTTGCATAAAAGCATAGCAGATAGTCGGTCCGGCGAACTGAAATCCTCGTCGGATGAGATCGGCGCTCAGGTTTTCAGCCTCGCAGCTGGTGGTAGGAATATCCTCTTCGCGCTTCCACTGATTGATGACAGGTCGGTAATTCACAAACTGCCAGATGTAATTGGTAAAGCTGCCGTACTCCTGCTGTACCTGTAAGAAAGCCCTAGCATTTTGAATGGTAGCCCGGATTTTAGCGGCATTGCGGATAATACCTTTATCAACTAATAGTTCTGCAATTCGGGTATTGTCAAATTCGGCGACAATGCGCGGGTCAAATTCGGCAAATGCCCGCTGCAAATTCTGGCGCTTGCGCAGGATAATCGCCCAGCTTAATCCGGCTTGAAAGGTATCCAGCACTAAAAATTCAAAGATTTTCCGGTCATCGTGCAGAGGAACGCCCCATTCAGTATCGTGATAAGTGATTAACAATGGATCATTCTTACACCACTGGCAACGGTTTACAGTCATTGCATCCTCTTTTTAAAACAGCAAATAATCACGGGTGATCAAATCATCTGAGAATTAAAAAACCTCTGTGAATTTAAAACTATCTATCCGAAAAAAACCAGTGTGAAATCTGCGGTTGACTTCTTGTAAAGATATGGAATTATGATAATTAGAGAGGCACAGGACTAAACTGCACAAGCCTTCCGTATAAAAGCAATGTCCTCAGCAGTCAGCGGTTTATCCTGTCCCCAGAGATTGGTCTCAACTTGCCGCTGGTTGCGGAAACCAGGGATAACGGCACTCACGACATCTTGAAAAAGGATATATTGCAAAGCCACACGTGCTAATTGCCGGGTATCTGAGC
This sequence comes from Fidelibacterota bacterium UBA2242, assembly GCA_002347855.1. GTDB lineage: Bacteria > Fidelibacterota > UBA2242 > UBA2242 > UBA2242 > UBA2242. Next base: position 219,020 of record DDYE01000009.1, on the reverse strand, counting down.
CAAAACGCGTGATTATTTTTGCCATGATTTTTTCGACTTTCGCCAGATTTTCGGGGGTAAAGCGCCCGGACTTTTGCCGATGGTCACCATTGGCAAAGGTGGGTGGATTTTTAGCACTATATTTATTCAACAGCAGCCCTTGCGCCAGTGGACTAAAGGCAATAAATGTCATCTGGCGTTCTTTTAATAAACGATAAATAGGGGTGTTTTCACGAATAAAATAGTCGTCCAGAGCATTGGCAACCGCTTGTAAAACGGTTGGTTGCACTACTGGCACCACGCGTAGAAAGTCGGCTTCGGTATAAGCAGATTGACCGACGAGGCGGATTTTGCCTTCTTCTTTCAGGCGATACATGACTTCGATAGCATCTGCTAAATAATAATCACCTTTGCCGAAATCAGCGTGGTGGAAATAATACAAATCAATATAATCGCGCTGCAGATTCACTAAGGATTGCTCAAGTTGATGGCGGATATGCTGTGGTTCATAGGCGTGGGCGGCGGTACCGGGGAACCATCCTACTTTTGTTGCGATTATCACTTCCTTATTCCGTTTACCCAGAGCTTTTGCCAAAAGGCGTTCCGCCCGCCCGTTGCCGTAGACATCAGCGTTATCGAAGTGGTTGACGCCCTGGTCAAGGGCATAGTGGACAGCCGCGATGGCTTCCTTTTCGTCAACATTTGCCCAGCCATTGGGGATACCGTTGACCCAGTTTAAGCCGCCTAATGTCCAGCAGCCCAGGCTGATTTCGGATACCTCGATATCTGAATTGCCTAATTTGCGATACTTCATTTTTTTACTTACCTCCTTTTGAACTTATTAGTTTTTTACTGGGCGGTAGATATTTTTTAAGCAGCAGGGAAAGCGAAATAACCGTGACAGAGCTGAGCGCCATCGCCAGTCCCCCTAATTCCGGTTTAAAGGTAACGCCAAACAGCGGATATAGTGCGCCAGCCGCCACGGGAATTAGAGCGCTATTGTAAGCCAGAGCCCAGAATAGGTTTTGCCGGATGCGAGACATAACCTTGCGGCTTAATTCCAGGGCTGCCACGACATCGGTGAGATTATTTTTTACCAGGACAATATCGCCAGTCTCTACGGCGACATCGGTTCCTGAGCCAATTGCAATGCCAATGTCCGCTTGCGCTAAGGCAGGAGCGTCATTGATGCCGTCGCCAACAAAAGCCACCTTTTTACCCTGTTCCTGCAATTTTTTAATCGTCGCAGCTTTATCTTGAGGCATAATTTCTGCCAGATAATTATCAACCTGCAATTTATGGGCGATAGCCCGCGCAGTTTGCTGATTGTCACCGGTTAGCATCACGACTTCTAGTCCCTTTCGCTGCAACTGCCGCACCGCCGGAATAGCAGAGTCCTTCAATTCATCAGTAAGGGCGATTAAGCCCAGCGCTGCCTGTGCCATGCTCACGATTATTACTGAAGCACCTCTCGCCTGAAATTCGTCCAGACGCGTTTGCAGATCGGGTGGTAATTCTATCTGACGTTGTCGCATCAATTGTGGGCTACCTACCAGCACCGGCTGGTCGGCAATGGTCGCTTCCACTCCCTGCCCTTCCAGTACAGTAAAAGCAGTTGCCGGCAGTAATTCTGTACCATTCCGGCGTGCATACTCTACAATTGCTTCGCCGAGTGGATGTTCTGATTGCTGTTCGACGCTGACTGCCAGTTGCAGCAAACGATTCTCGTTATTTTGCAATGAAAAAACCGCAGTAACACGCGGTTGCCCTTCAGTCAGAGTACCGGTCTTATCGAAGATGACCATATCAATCTGAGGAGCAATTTCCAGCACCTCACCGTTTTTTATCAAAATGCCTAATTCGGCGCCGCGTCCTAATCCCACTGTAATGGCAGTCGGAGTAGCTAAACCAAGCGCACAGGGGCAGGCTATAACCAGCACGGCTATAAGAGTCGTCAGCGCAAATAGCAAACTCTGACCGACAATGACATACCAGATAATAAATGCGCCGATAGCAATCAGGAGCACGACTGGAATGAAATAACCCACGACTAAATCCGCCAGACGCTGCACCGGTGGCTTGCTGCTCTGCGCTTGTTCCACCAATCGAATTATTTGTGCCAGCATGGTTTCCTGTCCTACGCGTGTTGCTCGATATTGCAGCGCGCCATGGCGATTGAGAGTACCGCCAAAAACCTTATCGCCAGGTTGTTTGTAAACTGGCACAGATTCACCGGTAAGCATTGATTCATTGACAAAACTGGCTCCGGCGACAACTTCACCGTCCACAGCAATTTTTCCACCCGGCTTCGTGGTAACTAAATCGCCAACCTGTATTTCATTAAGTGGAATTTCCTGCTCCACGCCATCGCGGGTTACTATGGCAGTCTGGGGCTGGAGTTTGATTAGTTGCTTGATAGAAGCCGTCGTCTTGCCTTTGGCGCGCGCCTCTAAGTACCGGCCGAGTGTTAAAAATGTCGCCAGAAAAACAGCTGTTTCATAAAAACTATATTCGGGATTTAAAAGCAGATTAAAGGTGCCCATCACGCTGGCTAAATAAGCCGTGCCGATACCAAGGGCATACATTACATCCATACTCAAACTGCGATTACGCAGGGCTTGCCAGGCTGCCCTAAAAATCGGCAGACTGAGATAAAAGAAGAAAGGAGTAGCTATCACAAATTGCAAATAGTGCCAACCAACCAGTTTCATGGATGGCAAATACATTAAAACCATCAGCACCGCCCCAACGACAAAACCAATGATAAAACGACGGCGGCGATTCCTTAATTCAAGGGCTAAAGCTTGGTCTTCTTCCTCACTTGAAGATTCGCCCTCCTTACCAAGCAATTGATAACCGGCTGATTCAATTGCCCGACGGGCATTATCCAGCATGAATTTGTCAGTGTACTCGACATAAGCCTTTTCAGTCGCTAAATTGACCGTCACATCGGTTACACCGTCAACACCTTTGAGGGCATTTTCAACGGTGTGGACACACATGGCGCAATGCATGCCGCCAATTTTTAAAATTGTCTGATTAGATTGCTCAGATTTCATAACCATTCTACTCTTTTTAAGAGTTTGAGGGGTAGTTTAAAAAAACGTTACGCCAAACGCAAAATCACCATCTAACTCCGCCTAAAATCAACTCCCAGCGCGACGAACGAGTCTCAAAACGATAGGTCCAGCGTACACCGGCTGATAATTCGATTGGCAAAGTGAAAAGGTGAAAATCAAACAAGAGTTCGCTGCCTGCCGAACGATAATGTCGATAAATGTCATTTCTTTCTATCAATCCGTAATCGCCGAATAAATTTTGACGCACTCGTTTTAAATAAAATAGCGAACCGAGCGCCCAGTCGGGATAAAAGAGCGGTAGCGCATAGGATAAAGAACCTTTGCAAAACCGGTCGCTCGTGACTAAATCATAACCGCGCGGAAATGCTAACGGGCTGGCAAAATAATAGTTACCGGGCTGTTGCTGTTCGGTAGCAAGCTCGATATTTACGCCATGGTGACGCCAGAAGCTCGGTAGCAGAAGGTGTCCTGCCAACGCCAATTGTTTTCCTTGAAAATCGAGAACAAAAGGTGTATGCCGAAAATTAATTTGCAGGTCATAACCGATTCGGGGCTGGATGTCGCGCTGCGCCTGCATCTGATAACAAGCATGCTTTAAATTATAACTGATTGGCAAAATGGCGCCATTATCCGTCGGAGTGAAAGCTTTTCCGGTAATACGAGTATAGGAGGTCGTCACCTCAAGGCTCAGAAAGCGTTGATAGACGCCGGTAGAAAAATCGAGTGGCAAGCGCGTGCCTATTGCCAAACTTTTTTCCTGCCAATAATCTGATTTCCCTGTATTATCGGTCTCATAACGATTGCCTATCTTGGCATTTATATCGAAAATTGGGTAAAAACCGGCATAAGTCGCTGTCGTCAAAAAACCTAAAGTGCGCTCGTTGCTATTGAAAATTACCAAACCGAGGAACGAAGCAGTCCCTAACAAATCCTGAGACATTAAACCACCCATAAAAACAGGCGAGGTTGGTAGAATCACCCAGCTATGAATATTGACTAAGTGCTGGTTAGGATTATAAGGACTGACTGGATAGATTGTCTGGGGAATCTGCTGCCAATTTACCGGCGCACCCTGTTCCTGAGCTACCAGAGGTTCATATAGACGCACTTCGTTGGTTGACACATTTTCGATGGGATGCCAGTTATTTGGATTAAGTTCCTGGATATTGAGACTCAAGCCCTTTACCGTATAATCACTGAAAGCCAGCTGCTTTTCCAAAGACGCTACTGCAGGATAATACGCTCCGAAGGGGCACGCAGTCACCTGATAACGCTTGCCGGTCATTAGAGAGACCGCATAGATATTATCAATGCCGGAGCAGGGAGAACTGTAGAGCAGGTAGTCGCCATAAAAAATAGGCCAGCTAATATTTTCATTGCCGGCAGAGATAATGTCGCGCATTTCTCCATGCTCAAAATCGTAAATGCTTAGAGCCAGCTCATTATTCACCTGACGCACAAATACCAGGCGTTTGCCATCCTGCGACCAGCTGGGATATTTGATGAAAGCATTTTCTGAATTGGGCAACACCATTTGCTCAGCACCAGTTTGTGGGTCAAGAAGAACGAGATGACACTGGCGCTCAGGCGTAAACTTCACAGCCGCAATGGAATTACCATCCGGCGCTATTGTCGGTACCAGATAGCGCCCACCACTTGTGATAGTACGTGCTTTCTTTGTCTCTAAATCGAGCACAATCACATCCGAAAAAACGGCTGCCTGCCAGCGCGGATTAGCATTATATTCGGACCAAACGACTTTTCCGTCTCCCACAGAAATCCTTTCTGTTGTGGGTATCGCAGTCAGAACTTCTTCTTCTCCGTCAACCTGCACGCGAACGAGGGTCGGAATATCAGCCAGTCCGTAACGCAAAGCAATCAGACTGCCATCTGGTTGCCAATGAGGGAAGGTGTAGTTCGTCCACACTTTCGGCTCTTTTGTCAAACGGTGGCTACTTGTTATCTCAACTCTCTCTAATTGTTCTCGCCAGCGAGCAGCAAGAGCTGCCATCGTCGTTTGATAGAATTGCGGCATAGTGTAGCTAATCGTTTTGCGTAGCATCTTCGAAAAAGCAAAAGGACAATAGGAACGACGCGAACCGCGTTCCAATACTTGATTCCAGATAGAAGAGCCATAGCGCCGCCTGGCTTCACTTACTAATAGATAGCCCAATTGATAGTAATCGCCACAGTAATCACGGTATGACCCCAGATAGGCTTTGTAGTAAGAAAATCTCTTGCCAGATAATAGCTGCGCCCGAATATCTATATCGAATTCAGGTAAGCGCCCGCGCCCTGAACTGGTCAAGGCAGTTTCCACTGCGACGGCATCGCCTTCCCAATACCAAGAAGGGACGAGGTTAAAATCAAGCAACAGCTGACCAATTTCTCCAAATAATAATCCCGCGAAATAAGTAAAACCCCGATTCATGGCATCAAACTGTACCATGTGGCGCCCCTCGTGAACTGCCAGCAAATTGTACCATTCATTACTACCAGTGAAAGCATTGGCGGGGGGCGTGGCAAACCACTCGCTTCTACGCGGCGCCAGGGTCACATAGCCATTGCCGATTGTGCTGTGGTTGGTCAAAAGCAGACTCCAGCGTCGTCGCTGGGCGGGCTGAGTCTTACGCAATGGCTCATATAAGTACTCCAGAGTATTCGCGACGCGCTGGGCATCATTGACAATCTCTGCTGGGAAAATTAGGTCATAGTGGGGTGTCGCAATCTGCTGCCATTTAATTCTGGGCGGTTGCTGCGTCGCATGGAGGAACTGTCCGAAAGACGGAGGTGCCAATAATATCAGACAACCTGAAAGCGCGATAGTCAATCGGTACACATTGCTTACAAACTGGCGGCAAAGATAGGTTATTAACATTGATTAAGCATTTATTTTCTCATCTTCATTTTACCGACAAAATTTGCTGATAAAAGCGAGAAGGACAAAGATTTTATCTAAAAGCTTAGGGAATATAGAATATTTTTCTCCCGCCTCAAATTTTACCGTTATGACGCTAACTTCTAAATGGGAGTACATCACCAGCGTTGATGTATTTCCGAGCAGAGTGAGGAAACCAATATTAATAATAGTAAAGCAGCGACGCTGTCGCTGCAATCCAAAAGCTCGCCCTATTTTTTCTTGTCTCAAGGCTAGTGTTGAGACACTTTTTGCTAATCGAGAATATATCTGCGAGACTTGAGAGGATTGTGTGCACAAAAATCCCTCTATAGGTCGAACCTAAAATTTTTCTTGCAGTTCTGCGGGAATAATCCTACACTAAGCCCGATTTTTTTAATCATTTTAACAGGATATTCATGGAAAAAATTGACCCATCATACTACTATTCACGAGGCGCCGAAATAGCCAATAGCGTAACCCATGGTATCGGCTTGGGGCTCAGCGTAGCTGGATTAGTACTATTAATTGTCTTCGCTGCACTCTGGGGCAATGTCTATCAAATTGTGAGTTGCACGATTTTTGGAGTAACGCTGATTGGGCTTTACCTGGCTTCGACGCTTTACCACAGTTTCGCACTTTCCCCCAATCGCAAAATATTCAAAATCATCGATCACTCGGCTATTTATTTATTAATAGCCGGAACGTATACACCATTTACACTGGGGCTATTGCGAGGTGGTTGGGGCTGGAGTCTATTTGGAGTGATATGGTCCTTAGCCATAATCGGCATCGTCTTAAAATGTCTATTTATTGGCAAATTTAAAGCTGCTTCGGTCGTTCTTTATGTTGCCATGGGATGGTTGTGCGTAATCGCCTTCCGACAATTGGCGCAAATTCTGCCGCCCGTCAGTCTGATTTTACTCGTTGTAGGTGGCGTGACTTATACATTAGGAGTCATTTTTTATATCTGGCGTAGTTTAGCTTTTAGCCATCCCATCTGGCATTTATTTGTTTTAGGTGGCAGTGTTTGCCATTATTTAGCGGTACTCTTTAGTTTACCGATAGGAAAATAACACCAAGCAACTTTTCACTAAGGATATAAAGCACCTCCTTTTGATTAGTATGTCAACCGACTGGTGCTTTTTCGTCAATTATTTCAAATTTTCAATAGGATAAAAACTCTCTGGCTTCGGTTTGGGAGTCCGAAGCCAGAGGTGGATGGAAGAGGGAAAAGAAGGGGAAAAAGAAGTGATTATTTTACGATTGAACGGTAAAATTCAACTCCTTTGAGGATGGCTTTTTGATTGAGTTCCACCAGGTTTTTGCGCTTGAGAATGTCACCAAGTGCTTCTAACACCACTTCAATATTCATAAACTGCAGAGCATCAATCAGAGCACCGGTTATAATCATGTTTGCCACTTTGGAATTACCAAGTTCGTCAGCCAGACGAGTTGCTGGAATCGCAATTATGCGCACATCGTTGCGAACCGGTTGACGGTCAATAATAGAATCGTCGTAGATAATCAAGCCACCGGAAATCACATCATTTTCAAAGCGATCTAAAGAAGGCCGATTCATCGCAATTAAAATAGTCGGATTGGCAACGAGTGGTGAACCAATAGGTTTGGTGGCTATGCGGACACTACAATTGGCGGTACCGCCTCGCATTTCCGGTCCGTAGGATGGCAGCCAGCTGACTTCGTAATTGTGCCGCATACCCATTTCAGCCAGAACATTCCCAAGACTGAGCACACCCTGTCCACCGAATCCAGCAATTTTAATTTCTTCGGCAAGATTGGGCTTATAGAACGGCGCTACTTTAGTATTATCTGCCAGCGTGTCGGTTATGTTTAGAATTTCATGTAATTCTTCGGGTTTAACCTCAGCGTGCGGATAAATGCGGCGCTCAATTTGTGCCGAGATATCCTTCTTGACACCTAACGGAAATTGTTTTTGCAACACTTCACGCACCCATTCGCGGGAACGAACTTCGGTCATCTTCAGATTGGACGGGCAAGATGATAAGGCTTCGATAAAGCAGAAAGCATTTTTCTCCAATTGCAATTTCAAAGCTTTGCGGACCGCAGCACGCGCTTGCATGATGGATTTGGTATCACCCAGCATCACCCGCTCAACATAAACCGGCGCATCTAACATGGCAATCAGTTCCGCCATACGAATGGGATAACCTTCATTGGCGGCAGTGCGCCCGCGAGGTGATGTCATGGTCTTCTGTCCAATGAGTGTTGTTGGAGCCATCTGTCCACCGGTCATACCGTAAATAGCATTATTGACGAAAAAAACCGTAATGCCTTCACCACGGTTAGCCGCATGAATAATTTCCGCTGTACCAATCGCCGCCAGATCGCCATCTCCTTGGTAAGCGATAACCAATGACTCCGGGTGAGCGCGTTTGATGCCGGTAGCAACAGCCGGTGCCCGACCATGCGCAACCTGGACATTGCCGGTATGGAAATAATAGTAAGCGAAAACGCTGCAACCTACAGGACTGATGAAAATCGTACGCTCGCGGACTCCCAAATCATCTAGTGCCTCAGCAATTAATTTGTGCAGGTTGCCGTGCCCGCAGCCGGGACAATAGGTAGTAGTCAACTTGTCAGAGCCAGGTTTGCGAGTATAAACGTCGTAGAAGGAATGTGCTTTCCGTAATATTGTATTCATATTTACCTCATATATTTCATTAATTCGTCGTGGATTTCTTTAACGGACGGTACATTGCCTCCTAAGCGCCCGTAGAAATGCACTGGTTTATTGCCAGCGATTGCCAGACGGACATCGTCAATCATTTGCCCGTTGCTCATTTCCACAACAAAGAAAAATTTGGCGGTACTGGCTAAATCCTGCAGAACCTTTTTAGGAAAAGGGAAAAGTGTAATAGGTCGCAGCAAGCCAACCGCGACACCTTCACTGCGCAGCATATCTACCAGCGATTGCAGGACACGCGAGACAATACCATAACCGACGAAAATAATCTCAGCGTCTTCGGTATAGTAGCTTTTGTAACGAACTTCCTGCTCTTCCATGATTTTATACTTTTGCTGGAGTTTATTCACATGCCGCTCAAGGTCATCCGGGTCGAGTTCAATCGAGGTAATCAGATTATTGGAGGTCTCTGCTGTGCCTTTGACTGCCCACGATTTGTCCGGAATATCCTTGACCGGTTCTGGAAATTCAACTGGCTCCATCATCTGACCAATAAAGCCATCAGTAAGAATATAGACCGGATTACGATACTTATCAGCTAATTCAAAAGCAAGCATACCGAAGTCACACATCTCCTGCACGGAATTGGGTGCCAAGACAATGCACTTGTAATTGCCATGACCGCCGCCTTTGACGACCTGATTATAATCACCTTGTTCTGGGGCAATGTTACCAAGACCGGGTCCCCCGCGCATCACATCCACAATCACACAGGGCAATTCGGAACCAGCACAGTACGAGACACCTTCCTGCTTTAAGCTAATACCCGGACCTGAAGAGGCTGTCATCACCCGGACTCCAGCAGAAGCAGCACCGTAAACCATATTGATAGCGGCGATTTCACTTTCAGCCTGTACAAAAGTACCACCTGTTAGAGGAAGATAAGCTGCCGCTGCATGGGCAATTTCGCTGGCTGGTGTAATTGGATAGCCGTAATAGGCGCGACACCCCGCCAGGATGGCGCCTTTTACAACGGCTTCGTTACCTTTTAAAAATTGTTTTGCCATATTCACCTCTTTTTCTATACCAGAGTCTGGATTTTGGGATTATGTTCAATCGCCTTCAAGCATTGCGTACAAACTAATATGCCACCCTGGTCTTCATCGCGAAAAACCTTGTGCTCGGCGCCGCAATGCGGGCAAAAACGCACTTCAGTGATTAAATCCCAGCGCTTGTACACCGTCAACGCCCCGGGCTCCGGACAATTATAAAAACAGACTCCGCAGCCGGTACAACCCTCACCTTTGTAACTAACCGGATGATACCCGTGAGTATTGAATTTTTCGGAAAGGAACAAAACGTCAACGGGACAGGATTCCACGCAGAGTCCACATCCCTTGCACTCTTCAGTGTTGACTACTACATGTCCTCTGCTCTTTTCACTCATAATTCTCTCCAATGTTTATCATTTGTTTTGTGTGCATTGCTCAAGAACTGCCCGCAAGCCAGGCAGCGCGCCTTCGATGACCCGCTCTGGAACAGCATAGGAAATCCGAAAATAGCCCGGTTTGTAAAAAGCGATCCCCGGCGTTGCCAGAATTAATTGCTGCTGCAATTTCTCGATAAAGGCAACATCATCGGCGATGGGCGATTTAGGGAAAATATAGAACGCCCCTTCAGGTTTGATAACTTCGTAGCCACATTCTACCAGACCTGCATAAATCATATCTCGCCGCCGCTGATATTGCTGCACATCAACCTGTAAATCGAGCACCTGGCGAATGACGCGTTGCATCAGTGCAGGAGCGTTGATAAAACCCAAAACGCGGTTGCTAAAAATCGCCGCCCGCATGATTAATTCCCAATCTTCTATTAACGGACTCAGGGCTAAATATCCAATGCGTTCCCCCGCTAAAGAAAGGTCTTTGGAGAACGAAGTGGTCAATACCGTATGACGATAAAACTGAAAAGGGCTGGCACAAACACGTCCATCATAGACAATCCGCTTATAGGGTTCATCGCTGATAAGGTAAATAGGATGACCAATGGCGTTACATTTTTGGGTCAGCAACCTGCCCAGCTCAGAAAGAAGCGCGCGGTCGTATACCCGTCCAGTTGGGTTGTTGGGAGTATTAATAATTACTACTTTGGTCCTGGAGGTAATTTTTGTCGCCAGGTCTTCTAGATCCGGCAATAAATCGGGCGTAGTCGCCGCTATAACCATTGTTCCGCGGTGATTCTCAATATAGAAATCATACTCGGTAAAAAATGGCGCAATAACGATAACTTCGTCCTGCGGTTCTAAAATTGTCTTGAGGATAACATTAATCGCCCCAGCTGCGCCACAGGTCATCAGAATATGGTCGGCGGTAAAAGGCAAGCCGATTTCGTTTTGCAGATGTTCGGCAATGGTTGCCCGTGTCTCTGCATATCCTTGGTTCTGCATATAGCCATGCAGGAAAGGACCGGTCTTGGAAGCTTCGGCAACCAGAACGCGATCGAACTCAAAAGGTGTGGCAACATCGGGGTTGCCCAGAGAAAAATCGAAAACCTTATCATCGCCATATTGCTTCTTCAAAACAATGCCGGTCTCGAACATCTTCCTAATCCAGGAAGAGCGACTCATGGCTTCGGCTGTGGACTTGGCTATAGGCATCGTTTTCTCCTTACTTTTTAGCTAACCCGAGATGTTTACATTCCATTCGCCACTTTGTAGGTAGGCATCAATCGCACGCGCCGCATCCCGCCCAGCCCCCATGGCTAAAATAACCGTTGCGCCACCCGTAACAATGTCGCCGCCGGCGAAAACGCCTTTCTTGAAAGTACGTCCCGTGCCCGGTTCAACGATAATATTGCCGCGGCGATTGATTTTCAAATCGGGAGTGGTCTTGAAAAGCAGCGGATTGGAACCGTTACCAATCGCCATCACTACCAAATCGGCTTCGATGTCAAATTCCGAACCCGGCACCGGTATGGGTCGCCGCCGCCCCGAATCGTCGGGCTCGCCTAATTCCATCCGCAAACAGCGCGCTTTGGTCACCCAACCATGCTCATCACCAATAAAAGCTACCGGATTGGTCAGAGTACGAAAAATAATGCCCTCTTCTTTAGCATGATGGATTTCTTCCTGGCGGGCTGGCATTTCTACTTCCGAACGACGATAGATAATCGTGGCGGTTTCTGCTCCCAAACGTTTCGCGGTACGCACGGCATCCATTGCGGTATTGCCGCCACCAACAACCACCGCCTTTTTACCAATTTTTATCGGAGTATCCGCGCTCGGGAATTCATAAGCGTGCATCAAATTTACCCGGGTCAAAAATTCATTAGCTGAATGAACACCGAGTAAATTTTCACCCGGGATATTCATAAACCACGGCAGGCCCGCTCCAACTCCAATAAAAACCGCCTCATAGCCACCTTCTGTCATCAACTCATCAATGGTCGCAGTTTTACCGACGACAAAATTGGGGACGAATTCCACCCCCATCCGTCGCAGGTTATCAATCTCGTAATGCAAAATCTCCTTCGGCAAACGAAACTCAGGGATGCCATAAGCCAGAACACCACCCAATTCGTGCAGCGCCTCGAATACAGTGACCGAATAACCCCACTGAATTAAATCGCTGGCACACGCCAGACCGGCGGGTCCACTACCTACGATTGCTACTTTGCGATTGCGCTTTGCCTGGATGGCTGGCAATCGTGATGTACCCTGTTGGCGTTCATAGTCCGCCACAAACCGTTCCAGCCTGCCAATTGCTACCGGCTCATATCTGTTCTGCAAAACGCACTTCAATTCGCACTGCTCTTCCTGAGGGCACACCCGTCCACACACTGACGGCAGCAAATTATCTTCCTTAATTTTGGCAACCGCGCCGGCAAAATCTTCGGCTACTATTAGACGAATAAAATCCGGTATTTTGATATGCACCGGGCAACCATCAATGCAGGTCGGTTTAGCGCAATCTAAACAGCGTTGCGCTTCCTTAATCGCAGTTGCCGCATCATAACCTAAATTGACTTCCTTAAAATTGTGACACCGAACCTGCGGATCCTGTTCTGGCATTTTCTGCCGGGGAATAGATAACCGTTCTTTCTTGCTCAACTGTTCCGCCACGCTTTACTCCCGATTCTGTTCGAGGGCTTTTATCTGTCGATTTAAATGACACTGTTCAGCAATTTCATGATAATGCTTTTGAAAGATTTGCAGCGATTCCTGCTCATAAGCAACAAACTGTTTCTGGCGATGGGCAATTTCATCAAAATTGACCTGATGGGCATCAAATTCGGGACCATCTACGCACACAAACACCGTTTCACCACCGACTGTGGCGCGGCAGCCGCCGCACATACCAGTGCCATCTATCATGATACTGTTCAAAGAAACCATGGTTTTAATGCCATACGGACGGGTCTCTTCAGCTACCGCTTTCATCATGGGTAAGGGACCGACCGCCAGCACGAAATTAGGTTTCACCGCACGTTCCAAAATCTCATGCAGTGGCACCGTGACCACGCCCCTGATACCGTAGCTGCCATCATCAGTTGCCACTATGACCTCATCACAAAAAGCCCGCATCTCGGCTTCGCAAATCACTAATTCCCGCGTGCGGGCACCAATAATCGCCACGACCGTATTACCGACGGCTTTGAGCGCTCGTGCAATTGGCAGAGCTTCGGCAGTACCCACACCGCCACTGACACAAACCGTCAAACCGTAATTATGGATGGGCGTCGGATTGCCTAACGGTCCGACCAAATCATGCAGTTCATCCCCGGCTTCCAGAAGGTTCATTTGTTTCGTCGTCTTACCAATGCCCTGAACGATGAGGGTAATAGTGCCCTGCTGGAGATTGCTATTAACAATGGTAACAGGAATGCGTTCCCCTTTTTCCCAGACGCGCAGAATCACAAACTGCCCAGGTTTCTGCTTTCTGGCAATCAGTGGTGCTTCAATTTCGAATTTTTTAATATCAGAAGCGATAAACTCAGCTTTTAGTATCTTCGTCATTTTACCTTTTATATACTTTATTTGGGCGTCGAATTTTCTTTTTTCAACTCTTGATAGGCTTCTTCTAAATTCTCCAATTCTTTCAATACAAACGGCAGCATTTTCAGTACCGTCGATAACCCCACGACTGGAATGGTCAATATGAGGGTATCGATAATTTCATCGCGGGTAGCACCTGCCCGCACGGCTTTGGGGATGATAATCTTGATGGCATCTGGCGTCGGACTATTTACCTGAATCGCCAGCATGATCAGTTGCCGCGTCTTCTCGTCTAAATTGTGTCCTAAGGTATTGACCATGCGCTGGTAACTCTTAAAGACTTCTTTGCGATTCTCCAGCAGGTAGGTCAAGCCATCTTTATCTAAATCTTCCCATTTGAAATTGTCAGCGACCATAATCATTGCTTTGCTCCTTTACCGGACCTCTTCCAGCCAACCGAATTTATCGGGCTGGTCACCGACCATATAACTGGTCAGGTACTTGTATAGCCGAGTAGTGACAGGTCCAGCTTCTTCACCATTGGCATAAAAGCGGTAAATCTTACCTTGATAGCCGAGGCTACCGACCGGTGTAATTACCGCGGCAGTGCCACAGGCACCCATCTCGGCAAAGTTTTCAATTTCATCAACGCTGACGCGCCGCTCGACTATGTGCAACCCCAACTCTTCATTGGCGGCTTGCACTAATGACTGTCGCGTAATGCTATTCAAAATTGAATCCGAACGTGGTGTCGCCAGACTTCCATCTTTGAAAACAAAGAAAACATTAGAAGCGCCTGTCTCTTCGAAAAATTTATGTTCCAGTGCATCTAAATAAACCACTTCGTTAAACCCTTCGGCGCGTGCATTGCGTAATGGCAACAGCGATGCCGCATAATTGCCCCCCGTTTTTGCTTGACCGATGCCATGCGGTGCAGCTCGATCATAAAACTCTTCCACTTTGAGCTTAATGGGCTTAAATCCGGCTTTAAAATAGGGTCCCACCGGACAAACAAAGACCACAAACAAATACTCGAATGCCGCCCGAACCCCCAGATTTTCACCTACTCCTATTTCAAAAGGTCGAATATAAAGTGAGGCTCCCGTACCATAAGGCGGGACATACTCCAGATTGGCTTTGATAGTGTCTATAATGCCCTTCATGAACAACTCTTCCGGCACTTCTGCCATCAACATGCGACGCGCTGATTCGCGGAAACGAGCAGCATTATCACGCGGACGAAAAAGCAATATGCGACCATCTTTTGCCCGCTGGGCTTTCATTCCCTCAAAAATCTCCTGCCCGTAATGCAGACAGGTAGCTCCTTCATCAATTGCTATTTTATTATCCGTGACCAGCCTTCCCTCATCCCATTCCCCGTCTTTCCAGTACGATACGAAACGAAATGGGGTATAGGAGTAGCGGAATTCTAACTTGCTCCAATCAATTGTCTTGGGATCCATTGGCTTACTCTCCATCTTATATTTGTAAAACTTCTTGATAAATAACTTAAGATAGCGCTTAAATATAAACAAACTTAATGCCACACTTGCCTATCACCTGCACAAGTCGCCCCTAACTGTCTTGGATTAATCAATGACCTAAACAACTACCCGGCTAACAAAACCCTAACCTTATTTCCCGAAACTGAAAAATCACCGCTGAACCTTTTATTGCAAATAGGAATTAGATTCAACCAATGAAAGTAATGCTCTCTCAGTCTATCGCAAATAAAAATGCTTTTGTACTTTGGTCAAAAAATTGCTATAATCATTACGAGTATAGTAGAGAATTGCTTTGACTATAACAGCACTAACCAATTTGTAAGGAGGTTTATATGCACAAAAAACTATTTATCCCCGGACCGGTAGATGTACGCCCTGAAATTCTGCAGGCTATGGCTACCCCCCTCATTGGTCATCGTTCTAAAGACGCCTCCGCTCTCCAGCAGCGCATTTCAGAAAAACTACAAAAAGTTTTTTACACTCAAAATCCCATCCTGCTCTCAACCTCTTCAGGAACAGGTTTGATGGAAGGTTCGATTCGCTCCTGTACTGCCAAACGGGCGGTGGTCTTCTCGGTCGGCGCCTTTGGCGATCGCTGGGCAGCTTTAGCTAAATCGAATAATGTGCCCTACGACCTGGTTCGCGCCGAAAATGGGCAGCCCACTCTACCCGAAGTCGTGGACGAATACCTCGTTTCCGGTAAATACGATGTCTTTACTGTCACCCACAACGAAACCTCGACAGGTGTGATGAATCCTATCGAAGCCATTGCTGAAGTTCGCCGCAAATATCCTGATGTACTCTGGCTGGTGGACACGGTATCTTCCATGGGAGGCGTGAAAATCGAAGTGGACAAACTTGGCATAGATGTCTGCATCACCTCAACCCAAAAATGTCTCGGCTTACCGCCCGGACTTTCGATTGCTTCCGTTAGTTTGCGGGCTATTGAACATGCGCGTACCGTACCTTTCCGTGGTTCTTATCTCGACCTCGTAGAACTGTACGATTATCTCATCAAGAAAAATTATCAGTATCCCTCGACTCCTTCCCTGTCTCACATGTTTGCTCTCGACCAACAGCTCGATTATATCCTGAATGTCGAAGGACTGGAAAATCGTTACGCTCGTCACCTCCAGATGGCGCAAATTACGCGGCAATGGGCTACCGAGCGTTTCGAAATTTTCCCCGCCAAAGGCTACGAATCCGTCACCTTAACCACGGTCACCAACACTAAAGGCATTTCCATCGCCGATTTAAACAAAAAAATCGGCGAAGTTGGTTACCAGATTTCCAATGGCTATGGTGATTTAAAAGAAAAGACTTTCCGCATCGCCCACATGGCAGACCGCACGGTGGCGGAGTTGCAGGATTTACTCAAACTTCTCGACGAGACAATCGCCAAACTTTAATAGAAGATTAATGTTATGAAAATTCTAATCGCTGATGGAATCAGTCCCGAAGGACAAAAAATTCTACGCGACCACGGCATTGATTTCGATATTCAGCATTATGAATTGCCTGATTTGATTAAAGTCATCCCAGACTATGATGGTATTCTGGTCCGCTCCGCAACCAAAGTTACGCGCGAAGTCATTGAAGCCGGCGTCAATCTTAAAGTCATCGCTCGCGGCGGCGCCGGTCTGGACAATATCGACCAAAAATGCGCTAAAGAGCGCGGCATTCTCGTCCTGAATACACCTGCTGCCAATTCACATTCCGTTGCCGAATTGGTGTTCGCCCACCTTTTTGCCTTAGCGCGTTTCATTCCCCAGGCTAATGCCACTATGCGGGAAGGTAAATGGGAAAAGAAAGCCTATGCCAGAGGCATTGAACTCGCCGGTAAGACTATTGGTATCGTCGGTTTTGGCAAAATCGGGCAAATCGTCACCAAATTAGCACTCGGACTGGGAATGAAAGTCATCGCCTACGATGTTATCCCTATTAAGACCGATCTTGATGTCAAAGCTGTCAGTTTCGAGGAACTGCTAAAAACCGCCGATTTCATTACTCTCCATGTACCCAAGCAATCGCAGCCGCTCATCGGTGCGCAGGAAATCGCCCAGATGAAACCGGGTGTTTATATCATCAACTGCGCCCGCGGTAATGTGGTCGATGAAAAGGCTTTAGTTGACGGCTTGAACTCCGGTCAGGTCGGCGGTGCGGGTCTGGATGTATTTGCCGAGGAACCCACCACTAATTTGGAGCTGGTGCGTCATCCCCGCGTCTCTTGCACGCCGCACACTGGTGCCAGTACGATTGAAGCCCAGGAGCGCGTGGGCATCGAAATCGCCGAAAAAATTGTCGCAACGCTCTGTAAAAATTGAGTAACTGTTAACTAAAAAATTGATAACCGCCTATGATTAAAATCAAAGCATTCAAGGGCTGGCGACCTCGTCCAGATTTAGCTGCTCAAATTGCCGCTCTCCCTTATGATGTCCTCAGCTCAGAGGAAGCGCGTGTCGCTGCCGCTGGCAATCCCTACTCGTTTCTGCATGTTTCCAAATCGGAGATAGATTTGCCCCCCGAAATCAATCCTTATGACGAATCTGTCTATCTCAAAGCCGCAGCTAATTTACGCCAGATGCAGACCGCAGGCTGGCTAATTCAAGAAAATAGCGATGCCCTCTATATCTATCGCCAAATCATGGATAATCATGTGCAATATGGTTTGGTGGCGTGCGCTTATGTTCCTGACTATCTCGAAGGACGCATCAAAATTCACGAACTAACCCGCGAAGTAAAAGAATGCGACCGTATCAATCATGTCAATTACACCAATGCCAATACCGGACCGGTTTTTCTGACCTACCGTGCCCAAGCCGAGATTGACGCCCACATCAAACATTACACAATGACTCACGAACCGCTTTACGATTTTACTACCACGGATAATATTCGCCATACGCTATGGGTAATCACCGACCGCGATCTTATTCACAAACTGGTCACCTTTTTTGAGCAAATCCCCTGCGCTTATGTCGCCGACGGGCATCACCGCGCTAAATCGGCAGCGATGGTTGGTAAAATGCGCGCCACCGTAAATCCCCATCATCGTGGCGATGAGGAATATAATTGGTTTCTGGCTGCCTTTTTCCCGCACGACCAGCTCCAGATACTTGACTATAACCGCTTAGTCAAGGACATCAACGGGCTATCTCCTGATGTATTTTTGGCGCAAATCTCGGAAAAATTCGAGATAACACCAGTTATTGGTAGCGACCAAGCCCATCCACGCTCCGCGCGCGAGTTTGGTATGTATCTGCCGGGACAGTGGTATCGCCTAGTAGCCCGTGTGGGGACTTTTACGGCTGATGACCCGGTCGCAAGCCTGGACGTGTCGATTCTGCAAAATAACCTGCTCGCACCCGTTCTCGGCATAGCTGACCCACGCCGCGACGAACGCATTGACTTTGTAGGCGGCATCCGTGGCTTAACCGAACTGCAGAAGCGAGTTGATTCCGGCGAAATGGCAGTAGCCTTTGCGCTCTATCCGACTTCTGTCGAACAACTGATGGAAATCGCCGATGCCGGTAAAATCATGCCGCCCAAATCCACCTGGTTCGAGCCGAAATTACGCAGCGGACTGGTAATTCATATGCTGGAGTGAGAGAGTTCCACTACCAGTAATACTTAGCTCGTCCCAACACTGAGCATTGAGACGAGTTGTGAAGAGAGCGATTTTTGGATTGCAGCGACTGTGTCGCTGCTTTTCTAACCCCAGGCCGCAATAGATTGGTCCCCTCGCTTCGCTCGAAAATACTTTTGGATTGCAGCGACCGTGTCGCTGCTTTTAAATAACCGTGATTCGTTTCTTCACTTCGCTCGGGAATATATCAACACCGTTGATATATTCCAGGGAAGCTAAGCGTCTCAACGCTGAGCGTTGAGTCGAGAGTATCTTAACATCAGCCTGAATATTAACCTCAACCTTTTTAATTTTCCCCTTGCGAAATCCAGCCGTAGGCATAAAATTTTGGTTATGAAAAGAAGAGAATTCCTCAAAGCAGCTAGTCTGGTCGGGACAAGCTTATTATTGGGCTGTCGTTTGCGCAACCGCTTTGACCTCATCATCCAGAACGGGCTGGTGTTCGATGGCTCAGGAGCGCAACCCCAGCAGATTGACATTGGCATCAAAGGTGACCGGATTGTCGCTCTCGCCAACCTATCTCAAAGCAGCGCCGACGACTGGATTGATGCCAGCGGTCTGGCGGTAGCGCCTGGTTTTATTGATATCCATTCCCATACCGATGTGGAACTGTTGGTCAATCCCTATGCCGAAAGCAAAATTTTTCAGGGTGTAACCACCGAAATTTCCGGCAATTGTGGCGATTCACCTTTCCCTTTCAATCATCATGACTTTTTAGAATTTCAGAATCAAATCCATGAAAAATATGGCATTACGGTCAACTGGCGCGACCTGCACGGCTTCCGCAAAGCCCTGAAGCAGGTTCATCCGGCGCTTAATTACGCCACCTTTGTGGGGCATGGTGCTCTCCGCGCGTTCGTGCTCGGCAAAAATGATGTTCAGCCTACAGAAGCTCAACTCGCCACCATGCAACAAATCCTAACTGAAGCCATGCAAATGGGCGCACTGGGACTCTCGACCGGTTTGGAATATTCTCCGGGGAGTTACGCTAAGGTTGAGGAGCTTATTGAGCTCTGTAAGGTCGTTGCGCGGCATGGTGGTGTTTATGCCACGCACCTACGCAACGAAGATGATAGCGTCGAAGAAGCAGTCAATGAAGCTTTACAAATATGCCAGGCGGCGAGCGTCTCCCTGCAGATTTCGCACTTGAAAGCCTGCAATCAGGCTAACTGGCATAAAGAACCACATCTGCTGGAAATGATAGCCCAAGCCGCTGAACACGAATTGCCGGTACAAGCCGACCGTTATCCTTATGAAGCCTGGAGCACCGGTTTGACTTCCTTTCTGCCACTCTGGGCACGCCAGGGCGATACCGACGAGGTAATTCAGCGCCTGCAAGACCAGCGCTTGATTCCGGAATTGCGACAATACGCCGAAAGCCGCAGCCAGCGCATCGGCGGCTGGGATAAAATTGTCATCTGCTCCTGTTTCACCGAGCAAAATAAAGTCTATGAAGGCAAATCTATTGCCGAATGTGCCCGCCTCAGCAGTAAATCACCCTTCGAATTCATTCGCACCCTGCTCATCGTAGAGAAAAATCGGGTGGGCGTCATCGGTTTCGCCATGAGTGCTGACAACCTCAAACTAACTCTGGCACATCCGCTGGTAACGATTGGGTCGGATGGCAATGCCGTCGCTAATCACGGTATACTTGCCACCGGCAAACCTCATCCGCGTTACTATGGAACTTTCCCGCGAGTTCTGGGCAAGTATGTACGCGAAGAAAAGGCGCTTAAGCTGACGACGGCTATCCGTAAGATGACCTCGCAGCCAGCGACGAAACTTGGTCTAAAAAAGCGCGGCTTAATTCAGCCCGCATGTTTTGCCGACCTGGTCGTATTCAATCCTGCCACCGTCATTGACCGCGCCACTTTCACTGAGCCCCATCAATATCCCATCGGCATCGAACATGTCATTGTCAATGGCGCTCTCACGGTGCTAAATGGCAAACTAACCGGCGCCCGTTCCGGCGCCATTCTTGGACTTTAAACTCAAAATATGTTCCCCGAAATCGCGATTCCCAAATTCGACTATTCTAACCAGAGGCGTCGTTCACGCGACTAAACTTAAGGAACTAAACAAGGAGAATATTTTTTTCTTCCGACGAGCCGGGATTAATCTTTTACGCCTTATGCTTTTTTAATATATTTAGCAGGTTACGGGATTGTCTATCGATGAATGCAATTTTCAAGAAATTCTACCAAATTCTAATTGCAGTTCTCGTCGTTTTAATGACTATTGTGACTCTAACACCGATTTTTACGAATTTCAGCAACCCGTCACCGCTTTTAACCAGATTTTTGCCGATAGAACAATTTTACCATTCTTGGCTAAATCTAACCCTGTGGGCTTTAATTTGCCTTGCCTTGCTCGGCGTGGCTCTATTCGGTAAGTCAATGTCACGCGCTAAAAAAGCCCTCCATCTAATGCTGGCTTTGATATTCCTGCTCGTCGGTTACGATAAAATCACCGACCGCCGAACTTTTATCATTCTCAAGGAAAATCAGGTTGTCAATCTTTATTCCGTAAAAACCAATACCGAAATCCTGAGGTTGCGCCTGCTGAATTTCACGATTCTGAGACATCCTGACCAACAACAAGCGGTCGCCCAATATCGCAGCCAGATTCTCATCAATGAACGCGATACTGTCAATCTTGAGGTGAATCATCCCCTGGCGCTGGGACAGTATCGCTTTTTCCAGAACTCCTATCAAGAGCAACCACGCTTTACAATCGTCGCAGCACAGGACACTTTTCATTGTCTATTGGGTGATTCGGTGCTGTTTCGGCAATATTATCTCACCCTTAAACCGTCTGCCTCCAATCCAGGCACACCAACAATCTGGTACAATGGTAAAACCTATCAGCCTAATGCCGCCGGGGTAATTACTATAGATAACCAGCCGCTATTTATTCGCCCAGCCGGTCATGGCTACATTAGCATTATCGAAGTAGCACGCGCAACTGAGCCTAAAATTCTGATGATTTTTGGTATTTTCTATTTGATATGTCTGGCTTACGTATTATGGTGGAATCCGTGATGACAGAACTGGAACGGCGTGATGGATAAGAATCTCTTTATCACGGCTACGATTCTTTACGGCGTCACTCTGATTGCCATGGTAACGAAGAGTAGTAAGCGTTTTTACACACTTTTCTTCACGGCTGGTATTCTGGCGCATCTTGGTGGTTTATATATTCGAACATTAAGCGCTCACCATCCCCCATTTACTAACCTTTATGAAACTCTGCTGCTATTGTCTCTCCTAATAGTCATTCGGCTAATTATTAGCGAGAAAAATATTATCTCCCCGCTTCGACAGCTTTTGCTCTTTTTCGTCATTATCATCATGGTAACTATACACCTTTTACCGGCTTCTTTTCGCGCCGTGCATCCTTTGCCGCCTGCCTTAAATAGTTTTTGGATGTATATCCATATTCCGGTATACCTATGTGGTTACATGGCTCTCTTACTGGCGTGTTTTTACGCTTTGAATATTTTGCTGAGTGCGCGCAGTGAAAGTTCGCCCGAGATTGTAGACCTTGCACGACGGTTGAACCGTGAAGTCAAGCTCACTTTCTTTTTATTGAATGCCGGCTTAATCACCGGGGCTATCTGGGGCTTTGTCAGCTGGGGCAATTATTGGTCATGGGATTCCAAAGAGGTCTGGGCTTTAATCAATATTTTACTCTTAGGTTTTTATTTTCATCTGGATAAACCAAGAATCTATAAAAAGGCGCTGATTATTATTCTGGTGATTTTTTCGGTTGTTTTTACCTATTTTGGTGTTAATTTTCTTTTAGCCGGTTTACATAGTTACCGGTAAAAACTGACTGCCCTGAATTTTTTAAGAAGGATTGCGGTATGCAAAAACTCGGCAAATATTTAAATCCAGTCCAGACTATTATCCTCAATCGGCATTCCTGCCGCACCTTTCTCCGTACAACACTTGACGAGAAATATCGTGTTAGAATTCAACAACTCATCGAAAAACCGCTCACGGGCATTTTTGGTCACTCGGCGCGGTTCGTGTTTATAAGCCAGGAAGAAAAATCGGAAAAGCCAGTCAGGCTTGGCACTTACGGCTTCATCAGTGGTGCTCGGGAATTTATTGTTGGCATAATCAATAGCACAGAGGCTTTACTTGATTTTGGCTACCTTTTTGAAACTCTAATTCTCCACGCTACTGACATGGGACTGGCTACCTGTTGGCTGGGTGGATTTTTCCACCGCAGTGCTTTCGCCAAAGCAGTGCAGCTCCAACCCAACGAAATTATCCCGGCTGTCAGTCCGATTGGTTATGCCAGATTCGAACAAACCATCCGCGACCAATTGATTCGAATAATGGCGCATTCTGACCAACGCAAGGACTGGCAGGCGCTTTTTTTCGATGGCGATTTTACCAAACCACTGACCAAAGAAGCCGCCGAGGTATTTGCTGAACCTTTAGAGATGGTGCGCTGGGCGCCTTCGGCTTCTAATAAACAACCCTGGCGGATTGTAAAACAAACTAACAGCATCCATTTTTTCCTACAGCGGGCTCCTAATTACCGTTCAATCTATGCCTGTGATTTACAGATGATTGATATGGGCATCGCTTTATGCCACTTTGTTTTGACAGCAAAAGCCCTGTCGCTGCCTGGCGAGATAGTTAAAGCTCAACCGGAAATTCCTATTCCAGCAGGAGTCGAGTATCTTTTCTCCTGGCAATATTAAGAATTCAAGACGCTGCACTTACGAAATGGAAAATTGATGAGGCCAGAATGCGGGCTGCTCGCTCATGAGTGACCAATACTTCTTCAACTTTGACCCCAATCCGCACAATCCTTGCCTACCAAAATGAACTATGCTAAATTGAGTCATGAATAATATCACTGGATCGGCTTGGAGAATATGATGGACGATAAACGCTTTGATTCAATTCCGGATTTTGTAATCGAGCACGAATTGGAATCGGTCAAATTCCTGCACCACCTTCTGCAAAATGCGCCTTCGTTTGCTGAAATGGAAACAATTCGCAAAATCGAGTTAATCGAACGCCGGCGCATTGCAACTTTCCAAAATCTGCGCGAAAATTCCGCATCGAAAGCTGGCTCTGATTTAATAGACCACCTCAAGCTGCAGATTCCCCAATTCTCCCCTGTCATTGAAAGCTCGCTCTCTTTTCAAAAAATCCTGGGTATCACTATAAAGCGCAGCGAATTGGCGCGGGATTTATATCAGCAGACAGCCACAAAGATTGCTGATACTCAACTTAAAGCCGTTTTTCAGGAAATTGTTAAGGAAGAAGAACGCCATCTTGACTATTTTGTCAGGTTATATCGGCGTGAATTTTCAGCCAAACAGTAGGTCGTGAAACATTTCTTTTCAACTTATTTATCGCTGAGCCGGGTTTGAATCACCTTTATGAAATAATCCAGAAATCGCTGGGGTTATCAATTGCTTTGCAGGCAAAGATTTTCTATACCCTGCTGACTCTGGCGGCGTTAATTCTCGTTCGTCTAATCGTCATCAAGATTATCTGGAGTAAAACTGATGATGTTCGCATGCGCTATATCTGGCGCAAAAGCCTCATCTATTTCCTGTCGATAATTGGCATTTTAGTTCTCAGCAACATCTGGTTTCATGGGCTCCGCAATGTCGGTACTTTTCTGGGATTACTATCGGCAGGTATTGCAATAGCGCTTAAAGACCCGGTGGTCAATGTTGCCGGTTGGCTTTTCATTATGGCGCGCCGCCCTTTCAGTATCGGTGATCGCATTCAGATTGGCGAACACATCGGCGATGTCATTGACCTGCGAGTCTTCCAATTTAGCCTGATGGAAGTCTCGGAACAGAGCACGGGACGGGTTATTCACATCCCAAACGGCATGGTATTCACTACTCCGGTAGCAAACTTCAATCAGGGCTTGGGTTACATTTGGAATGAGATACCGGTCTTGGTCACCTTTGAAAGCAATTGGCGACGAGCGAAAAACATTCTACTAAATATTGCCAGTATGCACGCATCGCATTTAACTGGAAGCGCAGAAGCCAAAATCAAAGCTGCCAGCAATAAATTCATGATTTCATACACCAAGCTGACGCCTATTGTCTACACCAGCGTCCAGGATAGTGGTGTTTTGCTTACCATCCGTTATTTATGTTCTCCTCTTGAGCGGCGTGCGACCAGCGAGGCAATCTGGGAAGATATTCTGGACGAATTTGCGCGTTGTACAGACATTGATTTCGCCTATCCCACTACGCGCTTTTACGACAATCGGAAGGAAGGTAAAAAACCAATTGCGTAGCGTGAAAATGGCGTACTCTTGCTGATTTTTAAAACCTTTTACTTTAGGAGCAATTATGGCAGTTACCTTAGTTGAAGTCAAGACAAAAAAACAGTTAAAAACTTTTGTGCGGTTTCCCCATCGGCTGTATCGCAAACATCCGTATTATGTCCCAACGCTCGATTTTGACGAAATGAACACGCTTCGTCCCGACAAAAATGCCGCTTTTGAATTTTGTGAAGCCCGCTATTGGCTGGCTTATAAAAACGGTAAAATTGCCGGTCGGATAGCCGGCATCCTGAATAAACGTTATATTGAGATATGGGGTAAAAAGCATTTGCGGTTCGGCTGGATTGATTTTATTGATGACGCCGAAGTAGCAGCAGCGCTATTAGGTGCGGTTGAAAGTTGGGCTCGGGAATTAGGGATGGAGGCTGTGCACGGACCATTAGGTTTCACCGACCTTGACCGTGAGGGTATGTTAATCGAAGGTTTCGATGAGCTGGGCACTATGGCGACAATTTACAACTATCCTTATTATCCAGCTTATCTGGTTCAAATGGGCTATGAAAAAGATACAGATTGGATTGAATACGAAATCATCGCACCACCTGAAATTCCCTCGAAGGTTCTGGCCATCAGCGATGTAGTCAAGCAGCGTACTGGCTTGCGGGTACTTAGGGCAAAGAAGATTAAACAGGTTTTGCCCTATGCTCACCAGCTTTTCGAGGTCTTCAACGTTGCCTATAAAGACCTTTATGGTGTAGTGCCCTTGACTGAGAAGCAGATTGATGCCTATATCAAACAATACATTGGTTTTATTGAGCCCGATTACCTCGCTCTTGTGCTTGATAAAAATGACAAAGTCGTCGGATTTGGTATCACTATGCCATCACTGTCGAAAGCATTACAAAAAGCCCGCGGACGCCTCTTCCCCTTCGGTTTTGTCCACATTCTCTGGGCAATGAAGCATGCCCGCAAGGTCGATTTGCTCCTCATTGGGGTTTTGCCTGAATATCAAGGCCAGGGTGTGCCAGCCTTGATGATTACTGAATTGGCGAAAAATTTCCAAAGGAAAGGGATTATTAGCGCCGAATCCAATCCCGAATTGGAATACAACAACAAAGTCCAGGCGCAATGGAAGTTCTTTAACCTGCGCCAGCATAAACGCCGCCGCTGCTTTATTAAGCATCTTGCTAAAACCCAAACCAACTAAGGTAATGCCGATATAATCCTTGCGAAGCGATTGAATTATCCCAGCATCTAATTTAAATTAGCGCCGCTTTTTAGTAACTAATCGAAAAATTTAGCATCTATAAAAATATGTCGAATAATAATCACATTCTGGCGGACGAACATATTGGGCGTTTGCTTTTCAAATTATCACTGCCTGCAATGACAGGTATGGTGGTCCAGGCTCTTTACAATGTTGTGGATACTATTTTTGTGGGTCGGGTGGTGGGACCTCTGGGCATTGCTGGAATCACTATCGTTTTCCCCATCCAGATGATTGTCATGACGGTTGCCATCATGGTTGGTGTCGGCGGCGCCTCCATTATTTCGCGTGCCTTGGGCGCTAATGACCTGAGGCGTGCCAATAAAACGCTGGGCAATATTCTATCAATCATCATTATTCTCGGCTTTTCCGTCGCCATCCTGGGCAATATCTTCCTTAAACAACTACTATTTATTTTCGGAACTACTGCAACCATTCTGCCATTTGCCAGTGATTATGCCAGCATCATATTGTTTGGCACCATTTTCTTCAGCTTCGCCATGACGACTAACAGCATTGTTCGTGCCGAGGGACGGGCGACAATTGCTATGACCACCATGCTGATTTCAGCGGTATTGAATATTATTCTCGACGCTACCTTTATTTTAGGGTTTCACTGGGGTATTAAAGGCGCCGCCTGGGCAACTGTCCTTTCACAAGCCGTGACGGTTGTTTACCTCGTTTATTATTTCCTCTCCGGGCGCAGTTCTCTAAAAATTATCCCGGCTTTTTTCCGCTTAGAAAGAAAATTGGTGCGCGAGATTATGGCAATCGGGTCTTCAGCATTCGTACGCCAGGTTTCAGGAAGTTTGATTGCCGTTATCGTTAATCATTCCCTCAAACATTATGGTAGCGATTTAGCCATTGCTGTTTATGGCATCATTAACCGTACTACTTCTTTTGTTTTCATGCCCATGTTCGGCATTGCTCAGGGTGCCCAACCTATCATTGGCTATAATTACGGTGCCCGGCGTTACGATAAAACCCGGCGAGTACTGAACTTAGCGGTTGAATGGACCACCGCTTTCTCGACAATTGGGTTCCTATTGCTCATGCTTTTCCCACGGCAAGCTACCAGTCTTTTCACTAATTCTCCTGATTTAATCGCCTGGGGTACTCATTCGATGCGTATCTTTATCCTGATGTTACCGACCCTTGGCTTTCAGGTCATCGGCGGGACTTTCTTTCAGTCCCTGGGTCTGGCGCGTAAAGCTTTGTATTTGACCATTGCTCGCCAGCTGGTCGTCATTCCCCTAATTTTAAGTCTGCCGCCTTTATTACAACTGGACGGCATCTGGATTTCCTTCCCGATTGCCGATTTTATCTTTTTCATTGTTACCTGGAAAATGTACCAGCCACAGATTCAAAGACTAAAACAACTATCCGGCAACCTGAAATCAGCTGTAGCTGCTAAAGTCTCTATATAAAGTTACCTCGAATATCTCTTTTTTACTACTGCTATCGGGAATCCGGCGCACCACAAATTCAGGACTTACTTTCCCGTAAAATTAATTCCAGCTGCTTTTTATCGACATTGATTAAGCCAATATCATAAATGCGGCTTGTCAAAATGTGCCAATTGGGATCGCGCCGGAAAATTTCCCGAAAAATGGACCGCACTTCGTCAGCCTTACCGATATTAGCCAGCAAGACAGCGTGCCAGTATTTCATTTCCAGGTTTTCGGGAAAAAGTTTTTCCGCCAGCCCGTATTCGCGCAAAGCAGCGGTGACATCTTTTTTCTCAATCGCGAGGTCGCCGGTCTTCATGTGTTTGTAAGCCTGGTCAACTCGCAGCAGGCGGCGCAACTCTACCAGTGGTTCGGGATTATCTTCGACACGCAGGTCAATCAGGCGGTCTTCCCAAATTCTGCCGGTGGCTTCGTCCTTGACGCCCAAAATCGCTGCCAATTGCTTACCACGAATGTCACCGCCGGCAGCTTGAGCTGCATCGAGTGCTGCTAATATTTTTTAAGCTAATGTGCCCTTAGCAGTTCTAAAAGCCTTTGCCATCGTCGGTCAGACTTTATCGTTCAGCATCATATTAGCCTGAACCGAAAAACTGTCACCGATAATGTGTCCCGCTGCAGCGATGCATTTTGGTCCGGTCCAGGTGGCGACATTGCCGTGGGCATCGACAATCGCCAGCTGGCGATAGTCATGGCCATCATCGGCATCAATCAGGATTTTCAGGGCTTCTTGAGCCGTTTTTCCTTTTTTCGACAATTTCAGATCATCGGGACCAAAAGCAGGATTGACTAATGACTGTGTAGCAATCGCTCCCACACCGGCTTCTGCCCAGGTAACGATACTTCCGACAGAAAACCAGTGGCTCTGCACCGCAACACCCATTTTACCCGTTTGCAGGTCGCGAGCAAAAATGGAATAGGTATGAACCTGCGGATTGGTACGCAGCTGGGCTTCAGCTCGGATTATAAATGCTGAAAGCACGATTGCTGTAATGATCATCAAACTTTTCATATTAAACCTCACCCCGGTCTGCAAATATCGTTTTTTATTATTGGGATTTCCTCTGCCGATTCTGATGATAAAGTTGTTTAGATAATCCCGAAAAAATACATACAAAACGGTTATTTCCACATCCTGAAACCAATACTGAAAAATCCAATCCCATCCTTGATATTAGAGTTTCCAAATTGCCAATTGATCTCAGGAATGACCGTCGCCCCTCTCCAGGGAAAACCAAAACCAAAATTTATTGCCCTGGAATTCCCATACTCCCGTTCAAAAGGATCATACCAGAAAATGCCGACGAAGGGCTCAAG
The DNA here is from genome assembly GCA_002347855.1 of Fidelibacterota bacterium UBA2242. Taxonomy (GTDB): domain Bacteria; phylum Fidelibacterota; class UBA2242; order UBA2242; family UBA2242; genus UBA2242. Next base: position 189,924 of record DDYE01000009.1, on the reverse strand, counting down.
GAACCAGATCCTCTTTCCAATCAAAAAGCCAGATTTCAGATACGGCAGATACTTAATCTTATAGGAGCCGCAATGCAGATTGGCGCTCAGGTCGAAAAACTTGCAATTGCGGGGAGTGAGCTGGTAGCGGGCAATTGCTTCCAGCGTGTAAGGCATAAAGCCGCGCAATCCCAGTTCTAATTGATTGGTCAGTCCGTAATGGATACCCAGCGCCGGAACAGCTAACGGTTCCTTTAAAAGTCGAAGTTCAGCATATTTAAAGATAGCAATATAGTCCAATCCTGGGCTGAGCACGATTTACTTTTTCCCCAGCGTGCGGGCGGTATAACTATTCGAAATAGCGATGCAGCGGTAGCAGGTAAAGGAAATAATCGTCACCAGCAGAATAATAAACAAAGGTTCGTTGCGGCTAAATATTTTCATCGTTGCAGCAAAAGCTAATGCGTAAAAATTAACAGCGCAAATTCTATCTGCCGGTTTATTTAGCGGAAATATTCAAAACTCATTGTAGGGCAGCAATTCAAACCTTATGCTTGTTCTTTAACTGCTGGCATTTCGGACAGATATGCGTGCTGCGCTGTCCGACGATAAGACGCTGGATTGCCGTGCCACACCGCGGGCAAGCTTGTCCGGTGCGTCTAAAGACGGTTAGTGACTCCTGATTGCGTCCACGCCGCCGACTGGCCGAAGCGAAATTTCCCTCGCCATTCCCCAAGCTAGTGCCGCGATTGGCTATACCTTTTTGCAATACTTGCCGGATAGCCTGATGCAGGGCAGAAATCTCAGTCTTAGTCAAAGAATTTGCTAATCGCTGTGGATGCAGACGCGCCGCAAAAAGGGCTTCATCGACATAAATATTCCCCAAGCCAGCAATAAAAGTCTGGTCTAAAAGCAGCGGCTTTAGCTGGCGGGCATGTTGGACTAAGCCCGCCGTAAAAGATTGCACGGTGAATTCCGCTTCCAGCGGCTCCCAGCCGAGTTTACCGATGACCGCTTGCGGGTCATTGACTAAATAAAAGCGCCCGAATTTGCGCGTGTCGTGGTAACGCAAAGTTCTGCCATCATCCAGTTCAAAAACAACACGCTCATGTTTCAACACAGGTTCAGTTGCCTTTTTAATGATTAATTGTCCGGTCATCCGTAAATGGAGCAGCAAGTATTTCCCTGCCTCGAATTGGATGAGGATATACTTTCCCCGTCGAGCAAATCCTGCAATCGTCTGACCAGTCAATTCCTGCGCAAATGTCGCCGCATCCGGTACAGCGACAATCTTGTCCCACTGTACTTTCACGCTGCGAATCTTGCAGCCGATTAGCCCGGCTTCTCTCAGTTCCATCACAATCGTCTGCACTTCCGGCAGTTCCGGCATGAACTCAGTATTCTCCCCAATGCTTAATTTTCAGGTCGAGTTGGCTATTGCGACTGAGCGCTTCGAATAGACGCATCGCAATCTGGCGATTGGTAATCAACATTACATTGAAATCCACTGCCGTTCGTCGAATGAGGTAACCGTTAGTCAATTCCTCTTTTTGATAATTTTTAGGAATGTTGATGACCAGATCGACGCGCCGTTCGCGGATTACATCGAGAACATTGGGTGTCGCCTGCTCTAATGGCCAGTTTAATTCAATGGCGACAATGCCATTAGCACGCAAAAACTGGGCGGTGCCATGTGTCGCGTAAATCGTCGCACCTTGCTCGTGTAGTTGCTTGACACCCTCGAGCAATTCCGCTTTGGACTCAATGGCTCCTGTCGAGACCAGGACACTGCGAATAGGAAAACGATAGCCAACCGATAAAAGCGCTTTCAGAAAGGCTTCATCAAAGTCGTCACCCAGACAGGCAACTTCACCGGTCGAAGCCATTTCTACACCTGCCAACGGATCAGCTCCTTGCAGACGCGTGAATGAAAATTGGGGCGCCTTGACGCCAACATAATTGAGTTCGAAAAGCGAATTTTCTACTCTCGGCACGGGTACATGCATGATGACCTTCGTGGCAATCTCGATGAAGTTGTGCTTTAAGACTTTGGAGACAAACGGGAAGCTGCGCGAGGCCCGTAAATTACATTCGATTACTTTGACGGCGTTATTTTTGGCGATGAATTGAATATTAAATGGTCCGTTGATTCGCAGCGCTTTAGCAATCTTCTGGGCAATTAAGCGAATTTGTCGAATAGTCTCGAGATAAGTACGCTGCGGCGGCAAAACTAAGGTGGCATCGCCGGAATGAACCCCGGCATTTTCAACATGTTCGGCAATGGCATAGCAAATAATCTCACCGTGCTGGGCTACGGCATCGTATTCAATTTCCTTGGCGTTGTCCAGGTACTTGCTGATTACCGTCGGGTATTCGGGAGTAATTTTGACGGCGCGCCGCAGATATAGCCCAAGTTCTTCGTCGTTTGATGCCACTGCCATGGCAGCCCCGCTCAGGACATACGAAGGACGAATTAAAACCGGATAACCGAATTCGCGCACAAATTCCCTGGCGGCTTCCAGCGCAGTCAGTTCACGCCAGACAGGCTGGTCAATGCCCAGACTATCGAGCAAATCGGAAAAATGGCGCCGATTTTCAGCTTTATCGATACTTTCCGGCGATGTTCCCAGAATCCGAACCCCGCAATTGTGGAGTTCCAGGGCTAAATTGTTAGGTATTTGTCCGCCCATGGAAACGATAACCCCCAGTGCACGAAATTTTTCATAAATCTCAAGAATATTCTCGCGACTGATTTCGTCGAATATTAAATAATCGGATTCATCATAGTCTGTGCTCACCGTCTCGGGGTTGTAATTCAGCATTATCGTAGAGTACCCTAATTGCCGCAACGTCCTACCGCAATTAACACAGCACCAGTCGAATTCCACCGAGCTACCAATGCGATAGGCACCGGAGCCCAGGACTATCACAGCATTACTGGTGGTGGGGTTGATGTCGTCCCGCTGGGCATTATAGGTCAAATAGAGGTAATTGGTTTGGGCTGGAAATTCGGCTGCCAGAGTATCAATTTGCCGTATATAAGGACGCACTCCCAGCTGACGGCGCAACTGTCGAATCTCCTCTACCTCACAGCCGATGGCGCGGGCAATCTGCCGGTCTGAAAAACCCAACCGCTTGGCTTTTTGCAGTTCTGCCACCGGCAAGGTTTTGCCAAGCCAGTCTTTGAGTCGGTTGTAGGTTATAACGATATTCTGGATTTTTTCGAGGAACCAGGGATTGATGAAAGTTAGCTGGCTGATGCGCTCGACGCTATAACCGGCTTGTAGAGCTGCCACAACGGCGAAAATCCGTTCTTCAGTCGGCTGACTGAGTTCCTTTTCAATATTGGTGAAATGGTTTTCTTCGCGGTTACCGATTAAGCCATCGGCGCCCGTGGCAAGCATGCGCACCCCTTTTTGTAGGGCTTCTTCGAAAGTGCGTCCGATTGCCATTACTTCGCCGACTGATTTCATTACCGAGCCAATCTGGCGCGATACCAGCCGGAATTTTTTCAAATCCCAGCGTGGAATTTTTACGACGACATAGTCCAGCGCCGGCTCAAAAAAGGCAGTGGTCGTCCGCGTAATCGCATTGGTCAGCTGGTTCAGACGATGACCCAAAGCCAATTTCGCGGCTACAAAGGCTATCGGGTAACCTGTCGCTTTAGATGCCAGCGCTGAGCTGCGCGACAGGCGCGCATTGACCTCGATTACGCGATAATCCTCAGAATTGGGATCAAGCGCATATTGAATATTACACTCACCGACGATACCCAGATGCTGGATGACCTGAATAGCAATCGTCCGCAGTTTATGATATTCTTGATTAGAAAGAGTCTGACTGGGAGCAACTACAATGCTTTCGCCGGTATGAATGCCCATCGGGTCAAGGTTTTCCATATTGCAGATAGTCAAGCAGTTGCCAAGCGAGTCCGCCATCACTTCGTATTCGATTTCTTTCCAGCCTTCGAGGTATTCCTCGACCAGGATTTGGGGCGCATGCACCAGAGCTTGAGCAACTTTTTCCTTGAACTCCTCGATAGTACGACAGACACCGGAGCCCAACCCTCCCAGGGCGAATCCCAGCCGAATTATCACTGGAAATTGAAAACTTTCTACTACAGCAAGAGCTTCTGATAAATTGGTCGCAATCCGACTGCGTGCCGTTTGCACACCAATTGCCGATAAACGTCGTACAAAAAGTTCGCGGTCTTCGGTATCAATAATAGCCTGAATCGGCGTCCCGAGCACCTGCACATCATATTTCTGTAAAATTCCCTGGCGATATAATTCCAAGCCAGTATTCAGCGCCGTTTGACCACCAAACCCAAGCAAAATGCCGTCCGGACGGGTTTTCGCGATGACCTTTTCGACAAATTCAGCATTCACCGGCAGGAAATAGACTTCATCGGCTAAATTTTCAGAGGTCTGAATGGTGGCAATATTCGGATTGACCAGAATGGTATAAATCCCCTCTTCTTTCAGGGCTTTAATCGCCTGACTGCCGGAGTAATCGAATTCACCGGCTTCACCGATTTTCAGAGCAGCACTTCCGAGGATGAGGACTTTCTTCGTCATTTATTTCCTTTCGCCACGGAGAATGCAGAGAGCACAGAGAGGTACTGAGATTGGAGATTGAAAATTGAATTTAGAATTCGCCACTCTTCCAGATAAATTATAGTACCCATTAGAATCTGACAATTCAACCTTTCTTCTTTCTTTTGTCTTTTGTCTTTCCTCTTCTCATATCGTCTCTGTGTTCTCCGCCACCCTCCGTCTTAATCTCAGTCTCAGTCTTTTCGCATTAACCCGTATTATTTATGGTTCAATTTGAATTTCTAATTCTCCTCCGCGAACTCCGCAGTTAATATCCTACCACTTCCAGAAACCGGTCGAATATAAAGCTTGTATCCAGCGGACCAGGCGCGGCTTCGGGATGAAACTGCACACTCATAAAACGCCCGGAACGGTGAATCAGTCCCTCGTTGGTACGGTCATTCAAATTGCTGAACCAAACTTGCCAGTCTTCCAGCAGAGAACGTTCATCCACTGCAAAACCGTGATTCTGAGAAGTAATAAAACAGCGTCCGCTTAGGCGATCAACTACCGGCTGGTTCTGACTGCGATGACCGTATTTCAGTTTATACGTCTTAGCACCAGCTGCCAGCGCCAGGATTTGATTGCCCAGACAGATTCCAAGCGTCGGGATGTCACTCTTCAGAGCAAGGCATGCCGCTTCTATCGTCGCCGTACACATTTGCGGGTCACCGGGTCCATTGGAAATCAACAAACCGCTGAAATCGTATCCTGACAAATCGGCATTCCACGGTAGACGCAGGACCTCACAATTTCTGCGTTCAAGCGCGGTAACTATGCTCCGTTTGCAACCGCAGTCGATGAGGGCAATGCGTTTATTGCCGCGACCAGAAATTTGCGGCTGGGGACAGGTGACCTCAGCCACGATGTTCTGGCGGTTGGGATCATAAAATTCGATTGGCTCGCTGAACTCAATTTTGCCGAGCATAGTTCCTTTTTCACGCAAAATTTGGGTCAGATAGCGCGTGTCAATATCGCTCAGGGCTGGAATCTTGTGCGTCGTCAGCCATTCCGCCAGCGACTGGCGCGCATCCCAGTGGCTATACGTCTCTGAATAATCGGCGACAATCAGTCCCTTGACCTGAATCCGGTCGGATTCGAAGTTGTCGCTGCCGAATTTGAATTCCGGGACGCCGTAATTGCCAATCAGCGGATAAGTCAGCACCAGAATCTGACCGTAATAGGATGGATCGGTCAAACTCTCGGGATAACCAACCATGCCGGTATTGAAGACTACTTCACCCGCCGCTGCGCCTTCGTAGCCAAAAGAAAAACCCTCGAAAACATGACCGTCCTCGAGGGTTAAAAGCGCTGAACGTTTATTCATTGAACAGTCTTGCTATTCGTAGTATTTTGTTGATTTTAATTGACACCCACCATACGGTGCATAATTTAAGACATTCTCTCTAAGTTTTGTATTAAAATTTTCTGGGTTGTTTGATTTGACTAATGCTATAAAAATTCTTCTATTCTTTATGAAGGAAGATATAGACATGTTAAGGTCAACGCTATCGAGCGGCAAAAGTGGTTTGTGGCAGAGTGTGCTCATTTACTGGGTGAGCATAACTGCTTTGAACGCCCAGATTGCGGATTTCAGCTCGGAAAAACTCACTTTCACCATTCATCCACAATTCGTTGAGATGAGTGGCAGTTACTTTTTCACGAACCGGGCTGGGCAGGTCGTGAGCCTGCCGATCGTCTATCCGTTTTGCGTCAATGCTCAACAGGCTTTCCCGGATTCGATAAAAATCACGACGGCCGACGGCCGCTTGCTAAACTTCCAACGTCGGGGCGATTACGTCAGCTTCGCCGTACCGCTGGCCGAAAAAGGGCGAACCGAAGTTGTGATCTATTTCCGCCAGCCGGTAAACCGTCCGCAATTCGAATATATTCTAACCTCCACCCGCAGCTGGCGCAAGCCGCTGGATAGCGCCGATTTTTCAGTCATCGTACCGCAGTCTTGTTCTCTGACCGATTTGTCCTTGCCGTTCGTTCAGATTGATACGACTGTCGATTTTTGTACTTATCGCCTGCATTTTGAGGAATTTTACCCCGATAAGAACCTCAAATTTAGCTGGTAGAGGAGGGAATGAAATGAAGAGGATTATTTTGATTTTGACTCTTGTGATATTTTCAGTAGCGCTGGCGAATCCAATCGCGCCAAATTTTTTCAGTGAACTGCTTTTTACCCCTGGTGGCTGGTTGTTAGAACTAACCAATTTAGAATACGTGTTTTCAAGACCAGAGTCACATATTGTCCGTCCCATAATTCTTCAATCCGGGACTGATACGGTCATTGCGACTAAATTCACCTTTAGTATAGACTCATCTTTTTTCATAATCAGTTCAGGTGATATAGACTCGAGTTTCACACTTAATCCTGATGGTGCTGATCTGATGGTAGGATTTATTGTCAATAATGAATAGGTCTGGACTGAGAAATTGACCTATGGAACAGATGGCATCGTTGCCGCACCACTTCCCGGCCAATCAATCTGTTATGGGCAATTTCATCACGTTGATGCCTATTTTACAACTTATTACCTCGACAATTCCCCAACGATTGGGGCAGAAAATAACCCAGAAGGCAGGGAGGGAAAATTGCGCGGCCGGGTAATCGACCCATACGACCAACCAGTTGCTGGAGTAACCGTTAAAAGTAACTTTTTTGAAAATGATTGGCCATTTTTCAAAGTATCTACTGACAGCAGTGGCAAATCGAGATAAATACGATTACCTTCAAATGGCCAATTAAAATCGAAAAAGAAAATTACCACACCCAATATCTTAATGTCCAGGTCTAGCCGGACAGCACTATCGAACTCAAGATCGTTCTGCAACCGGAACCGGAATATTACCAGAGCTATTTCCCATTGCAGGTCGGAAATTCATGGACATATACTCCCACTTCGGGTTCGCAATTCACAAAAAAGATTGAAGATATAGTAATTATCAGTGGACATAGGTACTTCAATTTAGCAAACGAGTATCTCCGTTTCGATTCTTTGGGAAATGTTATCAGATTTATCAATGGCAAAGATACTTTAAAATACCCTTTAGCTTTACCGATAAAAGATTCATTAATTATCGGCGATTCGGCTGCTGAATTTTTTTTAATCCTAAAAGTTTTAAAAATTAATGAGGAAATCTCAGTACCAGCAGGCAAATTTAAAGATTTGATGAAAATTATTATTTACTCATCTACCTGCTCTATTGGAATATGTGACGGAGAGGAGACGTTTTGCTTCGCGAAGAATGTTGGACTAATTTATTACAGCATTATAGGTCCCGGTTTTTACGGATACTCCCTGACATCGGGTTTCGTAAATGGAGTTACCTATCCGAATTCCGGCATTCAACCCAATCCAGTTCAACCCGAAAAATATACTTTTAAATTGACAAATTATCCCAACCCCTTCAATTCCTCCACCACAATCTCCTACCGACTTCCAAAGGAGTGGGGTTGTCGAACTCATCATTTTTGACCTCTCCGGCAGGCAGATTGAACGACTTTTTGCTGGTCGCCAAAAAGCGGGTAAATATCATTATCTCTGGAATGGCGGCAAATTGTCGTCGGGCGTTTATATTGCCAGCGTTGCTACTGAATATACCCGGGCTCAGCGCAAAATCGTACTACTGAAGTGATTCCAATTTTAAGGGCAGTTTCGTACTCCAGAGTCGTCATCTAAAGGCTTCCTGTCCTTTACTGATCATTGATACTCTTTGCAGAATAGAAGGGGCGATTAGTTTGGACCCGCAATTGAGCTCTTTTGACTTTACTATTTCATCCAACTATCTTTAATTTCTGTCGAAATGAAAAATATCATCCAAATTGCTGGAATCAAATACCAGGCTGAAGCCGCACTGCTCCTTGACTGCGGCGTCGATTTTTTAGGCTTCCCCCTACGCCTAGCTTATCACCAGCCGGATTTGTCAGAAACGGAAGCCGCCCAAATCATAGCACGCCTCAACTGCGGCCGGCAGAGCGTTTTGATTACTTATCTTGATGATGCTGATAACATCGCGCAACTGGTGCAGTTTCTTGGTGTCAAAACCGTTCAGTTGCACGGCATAATTTCACCGGCGGAAGTCAAAATGCTCCGGAAAATTGCACCGGAACTTGCTATTATCAAAAGCCTTATCGTAAAGGGCAACAATCTGCGGGAATTGCAAAAGACCGTGGATAAATTTCACTCACTGGTGGATGGGTTCATAACCGACACTTTCGACCCGACGACGGGTGCCTGTGGGGCAACCGGAAAAACGCACGACTGGGAAATCAGTCGCCGATTGGTCGAATATATCTCCAAGCCAGTCATCCTTGCCGGTGGTCTAAATCCCTCCAATGTCCGCGCAGCCATTCTGACTGTTCAACCGGATGGTGTTGATGTACATACCGGTGTGGAAAATGCCGAGGGTCGCAAAGACAAACTTTTGATACAGAAGTTTGTCTCGGAAGCCCGCCAGGCTTTTACCCTTCTTGATAATCCTGAACCCGAACAACTAACTATCCCGATTGATGGCGTGCTCGACCTGCATACTTTCTCGCCGAAGGAGGTCAAAGATTTGATACCAGAATATTTGCTCGCCTGTCGGGAAAAGGGCATTTTTCAGGTGCGTATCATCCACGGCAAAGGCACTGGTGCACTGCGCGCAACCGTGCATACTCTTCTGCAAAAATCACCGCTAGTAGCAAAGTTTCAACTTGCCGATGAAACCGGCGGTGGCTGGGGTGCGACTATTGTCTGGTTGAAAGGTGAATGAAACCGCGAATGAATGCAAGTAACGAACCTTGCGAATGTTTGGAACCTTCGCAAGGTTTTTTCTTCCGTTGCTTCTAACTTATAATGCTACCTGCAACGATGTTGGCGACCAGCGTCCGCAGACGGATGACACTACCACCCGACAGATGCACACTATTTGTCAATAAAATCACAAAGGTCTCAGTCGTCGGATCAACAACTACCGAAGTTCCGGTAAAACCGGTATGACCAAATGCTGTTTTCGAAAAGATATCACCCATATTTGAGGAGTAAGCAGAATTGATATCCCAGCCCAAGCCGCGCCCGGCAAAGGGTACTTCGGGATAAACAGAGGTCATCAGTTTGACTGTCAATGGTGACAGAATGCGGGTTTTACCGTAAACCCCGCCATTGAGAAGCATCTGGCAGAAAATCGCCAGGTCATCCGCTGTGGAAAAAAGCCCGGCATTGCCGGATTTCCCATCCATTAATTGTGCCAGCGGATCATGCACCTTGCCGCATAAAGGGTTACCATCAATGACCTCGGTAGGGGCGATGCGCGGTTTCCATTCGGGCGGTGGACAAAAGCGGGTGCTTTTCATTCCTAATGGCTCGAAAATATTTTTCAAGGCAAATTCATCAATCGTCTGGCCGGAAACGCGGTAGACAATTTCAGCCAAGGTAATAAAGCCCAGACAACTGTAAACGAACTTTTCTCCTGGGGCGGAATTTTTCTTGATTTTCGCAATAGTCTGAATCAACTGCTCCGGACAGGGCTCGCCGTACTTTTCCTTTAAATCAGCGGCATTGGTATAGGCTGGCAATCCCGCCGTGTGCGTCAAAAGATGCCAGACGCGCGGCATAGCCGCCGTATCGCCATTTGCGGACACGAACGGGGTGAACTCAACGATGTATTTCGTCACGGGGTCGTTCAGGCGAATTTTCCCCTGTTCGACGAGAATCATGACAGAAGTAGCTGTAGCCACAGGTTTAGTGACTGATGCCATATCGAAAATTTTATCAACCGTCATCTTTTCAGGCGTGGGCACTACCTGCGCCTGACCATAAGCCTTGCGGTAAACAATGACTCCCTGTCGTGCCACTAAAATGACCGCACCGGGCAATTTCCGGTCTTTGATTTCTTTCAGAATCACTTCATCGACGCGCTGCAGGCGCTGTTCGTCCATACCAACCGTACGAGGCTCACCGGAACGCAAGACCTTGGGTTCACCACCCCATAATACTGGCGTAGCACATAAAGCCAGAGCCAAAATCAACAAATTGTTTCGATTCTGCATCTTAACCTCACTATTTGCTTTCTATTGCATCTATCGGAATATCGAGATTAGGTTTATTTTCGTAGCCGTGATAATCAAAATGCCACCATTCCGACGGCAACGGGATAAAACCGTGCCTGACCATCACTTCTTCTAACAGATGGCGGTGGACGATGGCTGCAGCGGGTATATCCTGATAGTCCCGATGAGCTTTGGGACTGAAATCATCATAATCAGTGGGCATTTCTACCGGATTGCCGTCTAAATCCAGTATGGTCAAATCAACGGCATAACCACGATTATGGCGAGAACCAGTCGCCGGGTCAGCCACATATTCGGGATTAGGCAGAATTGCCCACATTTTTTTCTGGACCGACAGAGGGCGGTAACCATCATATACTTTCAGACGATAGCCATACTTTTTCAAGTCATGTTGCACTCTAACTAAAGCATACGCAGCATCTTTAACTAAAAAACAGCGTGCCGATGGATAGAGCACTTGACCGGTAAAATTATCGGGCGTGGCATAGCGAATATCAAGGATTACGTCAGGAATCACCTTGCGCAATTCCACCAGTTCACCCTGCGGACGAGAATAGCACCCTAAAAACCAGAAGATTAGGAATAACCAGAGACCAATCCGTCTATTGCGCTGTTTCATAAAGTCTAATCTCAAACTTGCTTATATTTTAAAAAGAGCTTGACATTAAACCAAATGAGTCTGCAGAGCGGTTTATGCCGCGCACCAAAATTATTCTTCACTTTTTGGTAAGATTATTTTATTTTTCAGGCGCTTTTTAGTAACTGGATATTCGCTCTGATAGTCGTCAGTCGGGCTTATTTTTAGGGTAAATTTAAACAATAGGGACGGGAACATATTTGAACCCTTGCTTTATAATCAAGCGTAAAAGGATTGGGCTTTATGACAATCAAAAATGATTTTTACTCGCTTAGAAATGCTGTGGTTCTGAATAAAACGAATCTAGCAAAAATCGCCAGTCCGTCGGATTTCTCTGCCGCCACAACTGACAGTAACACCGATGGTTATTTATTCTGTCTGCCATTCGACCAGGCACACTTCTATTTAGCACTGCGGATTTTTTTGCCATTCATTAAATCCCATCGTGACCAGATGAGCATTGTAATTCATCAGTCTCTTTATCACCTTGTACGTGAGCTTGACCCTCAAATCCTGTATCCTTTAATAACCACCGAATTGGATAGTGATGGTCTGCCGCTCAATGCCACCATCCTCGACCTGATAAAGCAACCCCATCGTGTCGCGGTTGACTTCAATCCCGTAGCGTATACTGCACCAGTTTTCATTGTTTCTCAATGCCGAGCCCGTTTCCGCGTCGGATTTCAATCACCTTATGCTGAGCAGCTTTTCAATCTGGTCATTAAAGCCCGAGAAGGTGAAGCGCTTGAATTGGCGTACGAACGTATTAAGCAATTGATAACGGTACAAATAACCTAAAAAAAATGAAAAATAAGCTTGACCGAGCCCAATCTCGCGATTATATTTAGCGCCGTAATTGAAAGAGAGAGATTATGGAAGATTTAACTTGCCCCGCATGCAATGCGCCTTTAAGTGAAGAGGATTTAAGAAAGTCCCTGATTTGTCCTCATTGCAAGACCAACTTGCGTGATCGGAAGTACATTGATTTTCTGGAACTCCTGGTCTATTATGACATTGTGGATGATATTGATTTCTTCGATATGAATCTATATGGCGAGGAAATGCTAAAACACGAAAGGGAAGATTACGATGAACCTGAAATCGACCCTTCTAAATTCGAAAAACGCAAAGAGGTCTGGGATGAATTCGAAGACGATGTTGAACTGCGCGAAAGCCTGATGGAAGAAATCGACGAAGCCGAAGATCCATGGAATATCACCGACGAGACTATTCCTTTGGATGAGGAATGGGAAGACGAGGAGAACCTCGAGGAGCCGGACGACTTAGAAGATTTAGACAATCTCGATGCTATTGACCCGGGTGATCTATAAAGAAATTTAGAAAGAGTGATTCATGAGTGCTCCCCAGAAAATTAACGAAATCAAGCTCGAACTGCCAGAATCCAGAGCGGAAGGCAATTACAGCAATTTCACGGTTATTTCCCATTCCGCAGCGGAATTTGTCCTCGATTTCGCACGCATTATGCCCGGCACCGCCAAAGCCATCGTGCAGACGCGTGTCATCATGACTCCTATTCATGCCAAGACCCTCCTTTTTACCCTCCAGGAAAATCTTGCCAAATTCGAACACAAATTCGGAGAAATCAAACTTCCAGAACAGGAAGCGCAAGTTCCATTTGGATTCCCATCTCCCGAAAAGAATCTACCGAATTAACCTTCGTCATTTATTGACGCTACCAAATCTATTTACCAGCGCAGATAGAGTCTGTATCTTTTCTCTTTTTTTATAGTATACATGTTAATCTTTCAGGGAGTCCGGGTAAAACTGCGTAAAGATAATTTTGATTGTCCCAACTGCTATCAAATGGAAATTAAGGCTTACAGGTCTAATCTGAAGGTAAGAGTGAGATTTATAAACTGGTCTTGAAAAAATTCGCCAACTTGGAGAAGACATCGTATCGTACTTCTTCGCGGTCGAATCGAGCGCGGTCCCAGGGATAACAACGCCAATCTATTAATTTCCCCTGCCAAAGTATTTGCTGCGCTAATTTCTCACCGCGCCACAATGCTGGCAAACAATTTCCCTTTCCCTGCGCTAAGAAATATTTTCCCCCTAAATAATTGGAAAACGCCAGCGGATCAAGCGCCATAAATTGCTGCTGAGAACCTCTTAAAGTAGCAAATATGGCGTTTAAAGCACTATATCCTTCACCCTGGTCTAAAAGCGCATTGACAGCGCCGCCGGCTTTAAACCATTGCGGTTCTTTTAAAAGCGCCATCGTGGCTAAGTACCCACCATATCCCCAACCAAATATTCCAACCCGATTTATATCAACAAAGTCCTGTTTACCAACGGTTTCAAGAACGGTCAGAATATCGCTAATTTGGGCAGCTACTAAGTCAGTAAAAAGCCCGTTTTGCACCAATGACTGTGCCTTGGCGACCGCAGTATATTCTACTTCTACGACTATCACACCTTGTGTGCTCAGCCATTGTTGAAAGAGATCGGTCTGACTCCAGTTATATTGAGTTGGATAGAGAGCATTTTGAGCATTGAGGACCATGACAATGGGGTATTTCACGCCTGCTAATTTGACATCCGGGTACCAGGCACGATAGACTATATTTTGCCCACTGGCCTGATTGCGGACACTTTGCTCGATAGGCTTCCGCAGTTGATATTGTTTAAAAATCTGAGCGGGAGAGGTTGTCAAGCGATTCATGCGATATTTAGGCTTGGTCTCAATCCAATACAAATCGGGCGGTGTGGTGGAATTAGAAAAAATTTCAGCGATTTTATCGCCTTGAACCGATAGCCAGAACTGATAACAACCGTCGATATATGAAATTGCGCTGGTTTGAAATGTCTTAAGGTTTATCATATAAAGCTGTGCCGCATGTTGATTATCACGATTAGCCGTGAAATAAACTACATTATGATTTGTGTCCAGCTGGTAATCAAAAACGTGCCATTGTCCGCGTGTCAGGGCTTCCGCGCGGCGAGTCGCTAAATTCAAAAAATAAAGGTGATGGTAACCATTTTGTTCGCTACTGAAGAGTAGTTTCTGTTCGGTAGTAAGCCAAAAAAGCCGCTGATTTAAACCTGTAAAGAAATTTTGAGTCCCTTCCTGATAAATGGTATCGAGTCGGCTGCGAGTAAAGTCAATTATGCCAATGTGCCGACCTGTTAAACCGCGTGACACCATATCAATTGCCAGCTGCTTTTCATCTGCCGCCCAGCATAATTCCCGAATAGTTCCAATCTGGTCAGATTTTCCAATAAAGGCAATCTCCTTAATTTGATTGGAGGGCAAATCAATAATTTTCAGCGGTAGCGCTAAGTCTTGCGGCTGTGGCAGAACAACCGCTAATTGTCTGCTCGATGGCGACCACCTGAGGAGTGGAGCAATTTCTGGCGCACTTCTCTTGAAATCGGATGCAAGCACTTCAAAAGAATGCTCTTCGCCACTTTTCAAATTGGATAATATCAATTGCTCTTCGCGCCAAAATGCTAAATATTTTCCATCGGGTGATAATAATAAACCGGTTTCGATTGCTTCCGTGTGGGTCAAGCGTTTCATTTGATGCTCAGGTATTAACTGGAAACAATAAATATCACCTTGCAAAGTGAAAATGAGCTGGCGATTGTCGGGCGTCCAGGTGAGTTCCGCCAATGCCACCTGTTCGGGATTCAGCGCAAAATTCGTCAGGCGTTCGATTTTGTTATTGCCCAAATCAGCGAGCCACAAATCTAAAATGGCATTACCCTGGTCATTCCATAAAAAAGCCAGCATGGAATCATTAGGAGACCAGGCTACTGATTGCGGCATTGTCCCGTAAAGATAGGGCTGTCGGAAAATAAAATTAAGGTCAATTTGCTCGAGTGGTGGTTCGGTCGCCAGCAGGCATGCCCAAACCAAGAAGCTGACAGTCAATATTTTTTTCATCTTCACCCCTGCCTTCGGGTTAATTGTAAACCTTCTGATTTTACGACGATACTTTTGCTAAGAGATAAATGTGCTGAGCATGAAAAAAGCGCATTAGCGGAAAAGATTTTTTTACCCGAAAACCACTTTGCATTAATTCACTCAGCCATTCCTTTTTGGTTATCATGTTCATCTTGCGTGGACGATAATTTAGCCAGCCCGTCACTTTATGAAACAAGGAATGATGATAGATTGAAATAACGGCATAGCGCCGGGTGACTCGCTGCAGTTCAAATAATGTCTTGAGCCGTTCCTGGCTCGTATTAAAGTGTTGCAGGAGGCGAAAATTGAAGGTCAGGTCGAAACTATTACTGCGGAATGGCAATGCCTGAACATTTGCAATGACTGCCGGTGGCGCCGATTTTAAAGTCTGACGCTGATACAGCAGAGCATACAAATTGAGGTCGGCATTAATGAGTTGATAGTTTCGCGTTTGAAAGATAGGAGTGAACCGCCCATAACCTGATGGGATGTCAAGGATGGCTAAATGGGCATCTTTGAGAATAGCTAAAATATTATTAATCCGCCGTTTTTCAAGGAAAGAAACCCAGCGCTGGTCAAGATTGCGATAGCGGGATTGGGCATAGCGTTTGACTGCCGCGACGCTCTGCCAGGTGACAGCATAGGATTTACGCTGCATGGGAAAGTTGTTCTGACCTAATACCATAGCACATTTTTTATTATGCCCGCTGGATTTTACAACGTTTCCGATAAAAATTCAAAGAGTTTCACTAAATAATATACTTCGGATATATAAATCCCGCAGTATTGAATTAAAACGGTTTAAACTAAGGCTAATTGCTTTTGAGTTTGAAGATTACCGGTATAGAGATGTAAACGCCGACATTGCGGTCGCGTTGCTTGGCGGGTTTGAATCTGGTTTTTTGGATAGCAGCAACGGCAGCTTCATCCAGACCAGTATTGGGTACACCTTTCAGGATGATACATTCAGTGACTTTACCGAACTCATTGACATAAGCCTGTACGACAACAGTGCCTTCAATGCCGGCTTCTTGCGCAATTTCGGGATAAACGATATTTCTCTGGATGGCAGCAAAGCCTCCAATCGGCTCCGGTGGTTCGTCATAGGGAATAAAACGCACGCGCGGCCCCTCATCCGACTGTTGCTCAGGTGGAGGAGGCGGTGGCGCTTCCCAGGCTTGATAGGAACTGAAATCGGTAGTCGCATCTATGGTAATGTCTTCTGATAGGTCTTCCCTATCCGATTCGATCGGAATTGATGGACGTGAAGGCGGCTTGGCAGTTTCCATTTGCTGCTGGATGATAGGCACATTAGTAGTCTCGATAACTACCTGAAATTCTCTTTGCCTGGCTTCGGATGGTTTGATACGTGGGATAGCAATCATTGCAGCAATGATGAGCAATAAGCTCAGCACTAACCCAATTCGCTGCACCAATGGCTGCCTTAGTTTGAGACTTGCTTCCGGTCTTTTTCTGAGAATCATGGTACTAATCCTTGTTAGATAGCCGTTTTGGTGGAGTAGTTTACTTTCAAAGCATCGGCTAACCGTAATTCATTATGAATGGCACTCATCTGTTCCATATTGACTCGTTCGTCAGCCCGAATAGATACAATCAATTGAGGATCTGCAGATCGTTTCTCATAAAAGATGTTGCGCAGGCTATTGACATTGACCAATTTGCCATCAACCGAGACGCGCCCCTCTTTATCAATCCAGAGCTGGGTTACATGGACTTTCGAGGTTAACTTTTCGATTTGTTTGGCTTTAGGCATGATGACATTCAAGCCCGAATATTGGCGCAGAACGGAAGATGCCATAAAAAAGAAGATTAACATGAAAATGATGTCCGGCATAGAAGCACTTGGAATCGCAGTATTGATTCTTTTTTTATGAGTAAACGGCATAGTTCAGCTCCTTAATCGACAACCGATATACGGGTGGCTTTAGCCTGTTTTAGCTGATCGAGAACAGCAATATATTTGTCGTATTTAGTCCGCGGATGGGCTTTGACAGCAAAAATGATTTTAGGATTATTGGCAATTTTATTCTCGACAATCATCTTAATGTTGCGAACATCAACTTCCTTATTATCCAGCATTACCGTGCCGTGAGGGTCAAGAATGATATTGCAGAGGTTTTCTTTCCGTACTTCAATAGTTTCATTGCCCGGTGGTGGTAGAATAAGCCCGATCCCCTTATCAGTATCAATAGTAGTCGCTACCATAAAGAAAATTAGCAGCAAAAAGGCAATGTCAGCCTGTGAGGCTGAGGGAATTTCAACCTGCCCTTTGTCTTTTTTCTTTAGCAATGCCATAATTTTTTATTTCTCTTCTTTGTTGCTTTTTTTATTTTGCACTCTTGCTAAAGTTTCCAGCAAGCCCATCGAGCTTTCTTCCATTTCAACTACAATCCCATCAACGCGTGCAGTGAATAAGTTATAGCAAATTTGAATCGGCACCGCGACTACTAGACCGAAGATGGTGGTCAAAAGCGCTTCCGAAATACCGGATGCCACAATTGCAGGCGAAATGTCATTAGCCGCTGCAATATCATTGAATGCACGAATCATTCCAGACACTGTTCCCATAAATCCAATCAATGGTGCCAGTGTGATAACGGTCGCCAGCCAGATCATACCTTTATCCAAAAATGCCATCTCCACTGTCCCGGCGCTCTGGATAGCCTTTTCGACAGCTTCCGGGCCCTGATCAACTTTGGAAAGCCCAGCATGAAAGATTTCAGCAATGGGTCCCGGCGTCTTTTCACACAGCTCAAGAGCTTTTTCAACGCCCTCTTCTTGCAGGATTTTGCTTACTTTGGGAACAAAATGTTTGGTTGCCCAGGAAGCTTTGGTCAGGGTGTAAACCCTTTCGATGGCTACCATCAACCCGAAAACCAGCAGAATCAAAATAGGCCACATGAAAATGCCGCCTTTAAGAAACAGCTCAACCATTATTTATTTCCTCCTTTAAGATTGCTCATCACTTAACTCAAAAAATGCCTGTAATTTTAAGCCAAAATTTTCTTAAAATCAATAATAAGTTTGACCTCATAATCACATTTTTATTTTTTTATGACCATCGTTTGGGCTTCTGGAAAATATCCCAGCGATTCTTGGACCTGATTATCAGCAAGACGAATAACCTTATAGTACTCGTCATATCCCCAGAAAATGCGGGCAACTTCTGCCTTTAACAAAATTTTTAGATAATCAGCATCTTTTTCAACAGCGGTCAAATCCAAATCGTGTATCTTTTCTTTGGCGACCTTCTTAAATTTGTTCCATTCAGCATCCGACAAACTATAATTCTGGGCAAATTTGCGCGCATCGCCTGACCAATTTTTGCTACGATTAGCAAGTTCCGCCGCAAATTCAAAGATTACTCGTGAACTGTGCCGAATCAATCGAAAACTTTCCCGACTGATTTCCCGCCGATATTTTATCAAATGATCCGGAGTGATGCCGCCGCCGCCATAAACAATGCGCCCGTTACTGGTTTTATATTGAGGTCGCTCTTTGGTCGTATCCTCTGCTGCCAAAAGGGAATCGCGGTTCTCAACATCAAAGCCATCATAATATTCATCCAGAGCACCGTTATAAGGACGTTGAATTAAACGCCCGCTCGGTGTGTAGTATTTAGCAACGGTCACCCGAACCGCCGACCCATCGCGTAGCTGATACTGCCGCTGCACCAAGCCCTTACCAAAACTGGTCTCACCAGTAATGACCGCCCGATCTAAATCCTGCAGTGCGCCCGCTACAATTTCACTTGCGCTGGCAGAGCCACGATTAATTAGGACAATTAGCGGTAAAGTACTATAGCGTCCATTGCCCCGCGCAAAAAAATCTTCATTAGCACCAGCAATGCGACCACGCGTGTAAACGATTTTCGAGCGACCGGCGATGAATTTGCTGGCGACCTCGACTGCTTGCTCTAAAAAGCCACCACTATTATTGCGCAGGTCGAATATTAGGCGTTTCATCCCGGCATTGCTTAAACGGGCTAAGGCTTTTTCGACCTCGTCGCTAGTCGTCCCACTAAAGCGATTCAAAAAGACATAGCCCGTACTATCATCCAGCATAAAAGCTGCAGAGACACTATATAGCGGTATTTCATCGCGGATAATCTTTATGTCCATGTCTTCTTGACCAGCCCGTCTGATGGTCACAGTCACTTCAGTACCTTTTGGTCCACGCAATTTTTTCATGGTCTCTTCGCGAGTGATACGAAAAGCCGTTTCACCATTTATTTTGACAATCTTGTCGCCAACTTCTAATCCAGCCCGTTCAGCAGGTGCCCCGGCGACGGGTGAAATAACGGTGATATAGCCATCGAGAATGTCAAATTCGATGCCAATGCCCTCAAATTTGCCCGTAAACTGCTCATTCAACTCACTGAGTTGCTTGGGTTCAATGTAAACCGAATGGGGGTCGAGCTGCTCCAACATTCCTCGATAGGCACCAGTCATGACTTTATCCCAATCAGGAGTATCAACATAATTGTCATTGATAATGCGGATAATTTCCTGTAAAACATTCAGCTTGGCATATAAATCATTACCAGAGGCAATGATGGATTTGCCCAGCGGCGAAAGCAACATGAAAATTAAAAAAACTACTAACGCGACAATTGGCAGGGTAATTCGACGAAATTTTCTACTCACGACTATTTCCTTAATTTTATTAAAAAGCTGCTGCATTTAATAGCCTCGCCTGCAGCACCGTAAAATTCACTGATATAAATGCCCGAATCATATAAAAGTTGCTTTATACTTCTATCAGATGGGCAATAAGCTGTGCCACTTTTTCCAACAACCGGCGATCCTCGGTACTGAAAGGACTGTCATAATGCGAATCAATATCGAGCTCTCCAACGAACCGGTTTTCATAGAAAATCGGGATGACGATTTCGGCTTTGACCGCCAGGCTGCAGGTTAAGTAATTATCCTCAGCCGAGACATCCTGAATAATAATCGGCACCAGCTTTTCGGCGGCTTGTCCACAGACGCCTCGCCCGAAAGGAATACGCCCATGTTCGGTAGGCGCTCCCACAAAAGGACCTAAAAGCAACTCGCGCCGCTCATTGTCAGCCCGATAAATGCCCACCCAGTTGTAATAAGGCACATTGTGGTGCAAATAAGCACAAATCTCCTGGAGACGCTCACTTGGTGAAGCGCTGCGATTGACAATCTGCTGAATTCTTGATAGATCGAGATCGGGCATAAATCTGTATTTCCGTTACACCTTAATAAATATGCGTTTTTTATAGAGTATCCATACAAAGAGATACCAGACTAAGACATAGCACAATGCCCACGCGAGAGAGGCATTGTAAGGTGAAAGGAATGGCTCAAAATATTTTTGATAAAGGAAAGTTTTTAACGCCATTGGCTGACCATCGGGGCCAGTCACTTTTAACCAAAAGACTAACATACGGGCTACCAAACTGGAGAGAGCATAAACAGCCAGGGCATTCGAACCAAATATGATGAATGGTTTCACTGCCCGTTGATAGCCCTTGATATCAATCAGCCAGTAGCACACTCCTAAAAAGAGCAGCGCCAGCCCACCCATAAAAACCGTATAGGAAGGCGACCAGAGATTCTTGTTAATCGGAAACCAGATGCTCAGGATTTCACCGAGCACAACCCCGAAAATGCCAAACACAAACAGACCATTGACCTTTTCATGGTCATCCCGTTGAGTTCTCAACCAGTGCGCCGTCAGGATGCCGAAAAGCACCGTGGAAATTGCCGGAATAGTGCTCAAAATTCCTTCCGGGTCAAAACCGGGCGCTGGGGCTCCCGACCAGTTATGACCGGCTAACAGTCTGGAATCAACATACCAAGCTAAATTCCCCATCGTGGGTTGATTGGTCACAGGGTCGATGATTAAATCCAACATACCGGCTCCATAGCCAGGCACTGGCACTAACTTCATCAATAACCAGTAAATGACCAGAAATCCAACCGCAAAATATGCCTGCCAGCGCACATTGGTATTCAAATAAATAATGGCCGCAATGGCATAGGTTATGGCAATGCGTTGCAGCACGCCGGGGATGCGCAAATGCTGCCAGTCCAGACCTTTTAAGGTGCTGGCAGCTAAAATTAATGCTGACCCAATCATCAACCACTTGGTTACATTCAAAAGCTTTTCTCGCAACTCTAAATGAGTATGTTTGAATAGGTTGTATAAAAGAGCGGCGATGATAAATATCGACCCGCAAATTTTAAGCGCCAGCGGTGGAAATGTCTTAAAGGCGCTTAGATACAGTCCTATTACGAAAAGTAAAACCGTGCGTTTGAGTATTTTCAGATATAAAGCCGCCGGACTGGCATTCGATTTCATTCGATTAGCAAAGGCATAGACAATGGCTACTCCGACGATGAACAAGAAAAATGGAAAAATGAAATCTGTGGGTGTCCAGCCGTGCCAGCGGGCATGTCTCAGCGGTGGATAAATAAATTCCCATGAGCCTGGATTATTGACTAAAATCATACCGGCAATGGTAATTCCACGAAAAGCATCCAGAGAAATCAGTCGTTTGCTCTTTTTCAACTCATCCATGGGTTTGCCTCCACAAATTATTGTCGTCTAATTTCACTTGAGATTGCGCTTAACACCTTGAGCTGCCAGGATGCCAGTCACAGCAGAATAAACAATCCCGCGACTGTGACCACTGGCGTCACCGCTGACAAAAAAATTGGGTAAGGTGGTTTCCATAAAAGGAGTAACCTGATATTTTGTATCGTAAAATTTTATTTCAGGTGCGTATAATAAAGTGTTATTGGAAATGAGACCGGCGATAATCTCGTTGAGGACATTCAAGCCCTCAATCAGGTTAGTTACAATGCGCTGAGGAAAAGCCATAGCAATATCACCGGGATTGACATCTTGCAGCGTTGGAGTAGTCGCTGAACGCGCAATCCGCTCCCAGGTAGAGCGTCGCCCGGAAACAAAATCGGTCAAGCGCTGGATTATCGGTTTGCCGCCACCGATAGTTGTCGCCAGACGCGCAATATCCCGCCCGTACTTAGTTGTATCTTCAACGGGGTCAGTCAGCACCACGCGCGAAAGCAGGGCGAAATTAGTATTAGCCGTTTTTGAATTCCACTTAGCATGACCGTTGACTAAGACAAAATCGTCGAGTTTCTCAGCAACGATATAGCCATGCGGATTAGTACAAAAGGTACGCACAAGGTCATCATAGGATTTGGTGTACAAACGAAACTTGGCATCGTACATTACGCTGGCAATTTCTTCATAAATGACTGCTGGAAATTCCACTCGAATGCCGACATCAATTGGTCCATAGCTGGTTTTGATGCCCAGTTGACGGGCTTGCTCGCGTAGCCAGTAAGCTCCGGCTCTGCCCGGCGCCGCAATCAGGGCGCGTGTCTTTAAAATTCCATGGTCAGTTTGAACCGCAAATCCGGCTGGCTCAACAACTATTTTCTCGACCAGGGTATTAATTTGAAAGACGATACCTTTTTGGACAAGGAGTTCGTAGAAGCGTTGAATCACCGCCTGCAAGCGGTCAGTGCCAATGTGGCGCTGTTTGGCAAAAATGAATTCAACACCAGCCGCATGGGCGCTGCGTAAAAGGCTTTGGAATTTTGGTCCGTTTTCACCGGAATAGCCGCCTTCCACCCCGAGGTCCGAAAAAGTCTGGTCTACCCGTTGAATGAGTTCTTCAATCTCGGCTGGTTGCCGCCCTAAACTCTCCGGTTCGCCTCCAATACGGTGAGTAAGGTTAAGTTTTCCATCCGAGAAAGTCCCCGCGCCTCCAATCCCAAAATTCATGTCATTGCGCTTGAGCGCTTCAGTACCACGCTCGATGACCACCACCTTCAAACCGCTACCAGCCAGTTCATTAGCAGCAAAAAGTCCGGCTGGACCGGCGCCAATTATGACGACATCAAATTGCTGTTCGGACGTAACATTCATGACTTCGATTGCTTTTAACACCTTTCAAATTACTCATAAAATTAGTGAATATTGCGTTGAAAATACCAAATAAAATGTAAATATTGCTTTTGAGCCGCTATCTTAATAATATTGGCAGGGTTTATTTTGATCCATGGCATCAATACTTATAGTTGACGATGATATTGGTATCCGACTGACTCTGCAGGAAGTGCTTATTTCTGCGGGTTACGAAACGGTAGCATTCATCACTGCCGAAGAAGCTCTCAAATATTTGCAACAGTACGACCCTGATTTAGTCTTACTCGATTTGAACTTGCCGGGTATGCATGGTTTCAATTTCCTGGAAATAATTCAGCAGATGGATAATCCACCACCAGTGGTCATTATTACCAGTAGCACGGATGCTCCTTCGGCTGTGAAAGCCATGAAATTGGGGGCACTGGACTACATTACCAAGCCTTTTAACCTCGATGAAATCCTGCTGATTGTCAAACGGATTATCGCTAATCGCTCTAAAGATGAGCAACTGGCTTACCTGCGCAAGAAAAATCAGCATCCTGACTATGACCGTATTATCGGCAATAGCAGTGCAATGCAAGCCGTTTTCAAATTTATCAAACAAGTCGCTCAAACCCCTAAAACGACTGTCTTGATTCGCGGTGAAACGGGCACCGGCAAAGAGCTGGTAGCGCGTGCTATTCATTTCCAGAGTGAACGCGGGAATAAACCTTTTATTGATATAAACTGTTCGGCTTTCCAGGAAACTTTGTTAGAAGCCGAACTTTTTGGATACGAACCGGGCGCTTTTACCGACGCCAAACGGCGTAAAAAGGGTTTATTGGAACTTGCTCATGAGGGCACCTTTTTCCTCGACGAAATCGGAGACATGGCGATAGGGCTGCAGGCTAAAATCCTGAAAGTCATCGAAAAACAGACTTTCCGCCGCCTGGGCGGCATCCAAGAAATCCATGTTGATACCCGTATCATCAGCGCCACTTCTCGCAATCTCGAAGAAGGCATTTATCATAGAACCTTTCGCGAAGATCTCTTTTATCGTTTGAATGTCGCCAGTATCATCCTGCCGCCACTCCGAGATCGGGAGGGGGATGTTCTCTTACTCGCTGACCACTTCCTGAATGTTTATAACAACGAATTCAAAAAAAATATCCGCGGCTTTACCCCCGAGGTCAAGCGACTCTTAATGACTCACCACTGGCCCGGCAATGTTCGTGAATTACGTAATGCTATCGAAAAAGCGGTCCTATTCGAAACCGGTGATTTCATCACCCCGGCTCATTTTAAACTGACCTCTTTTGAACCCGAGCGCAATATCCTTAGCCATCCTACCAGCTTCGTTATTCCACCCGAAGGCATTGCCATCATGGATGTGGAAAAAGCCCTGCTCGAAAATGCTCTCCTTGCCACGCACGGCAATCAAACCAAAGCCGCTCAATTGCTGAAAATTTCGCGGGAGACCTTGAAATACCGCCTGCGCAAATTCCGCATTAACTACCATGAAATTAAAGCCCGCCCGGTTGAATGAAGGCTGAATTGGGGCAAATCAACCAGTCTATGGGTGAAATCAACCAGTCTATTAAAACTATCTTGCTCTCACAGAAAGCGGATATTATTTTTTTTCTCAGACGGTCAAGTCCGGCTAACATTGTGAATAGCAAAAGGTTAGTCCGTATGTTATATGCTATTTTACGATTAAGTATTTTTCTATAAACTCGTTGGTATAATTTTTGTCCTTTTAAAGCCTGATTAAAAATTATAATTTTTTAAAATGGAGGCCAAAATGTCAAAGAATGTAGTGAGATTCAGTACGTTATTCATCATCTTAACGAGCGTGTTTTTCATGCTGGGATGTGAAAAACAGCTCACCAGCAGTGCCGAGGTCAGTCTGCAGCAGGGAATTCCGACTGACCAGATTAGATGGATTGGTTGGAAGCCCGAGATTGACCGAAATTTTGCCGTCTTATCCAAAAAAGGTCATGATGGCAAGATGATTACCCCTGAAAAGGGTGGTGTTGTAGGGAGCAACAAGACCTTTGGGAATAAAGTGGAAATTCCGGCGGGTGCCGTCAATCAGAATACCTTCATCACGGTTGATATTGTGCGAACCGAGCAAGGTGGTGCTGCGGTTGAATTTCTTCCCAGCATGACTTTTAACAAGGATGTTCGGATTACGATGAGTTTTGCGGGTGTCAACCTCAGTGTCAAAGATGTACAGGAAGGTAACTTCAAAATTTATTACAGCCAGGATAATGTTACCTGGTATCCTCTGGATCCTTCTTTAATTGAGGTCAACCTTAATGATGAGACTCTAAGTTTTAACATCAACCATTTTACCCGTTATGGATGGGGATTCTAAGACCTGCCGATGGGCAGTAGTTTGGTATCACCCTTCAAACCACTTATACAGAAATGAGGTTGTATGAATAGACTTTTTATAAAAGAAATCCTCAGCCTGACGGGAGCTTACTGCGGGGAACAATACCTTGCCCAAATTGATGCCCTGCGCCGTGAGCGCGAGAGGATTCTAAATAACTATTGGCGGGAAGAGGCTTTCCCTGAAAAAATTGATACCGGTCAAAAAGAGAACTTGTATCGCGATATAGATTTCGATACTGCCATTCACCATGCTCGAAAATATTTAGATGAATCCAGGTACTTGCATCTTTTATATGCTCTCGCCGAAGTTGCCATTACTTATGGCGAACTGTGCCGGGCTGAAACTTTATTACGTCAGGTAACTACTCAGTATCTTCCCTGGGCAGACCCTGATACCTTAGCACTGGCTCATTTCAAATTGGGCAACATTACTTTCATGCAGAATAACTATGTAAGTGCTGAAGAAGAATTCCAAAAAAGCCTGCAATTCATGCAGAAACAGGAAAATCCACAGACTGTCGCAATGATAACCAATGCTCGTGGTGTTCTCAAAGTCAACGCCAACCTGATTGACGAAGGCATGCGGCTTTTCGAGGAGGCTATTCACCTCTCAGAAAAAGCCAAGGCCGAAGAGACATTCGCCAATGCCCACATGAACCTGGGCAACGCCTTCCACATGCGCGGCGAATGGGACGCTGCCATGAAGCATTATCAACAGGCGCTTCAGGTTTTCTCAAAGTACAACCACAAAGAGAACCTTGCTTATATCCATTTAAACCTGGGAATTGCTTATAAAGTGATGAACGACCTTAATAAGGCTACCGTTTATCTGAAAACAAGCATGGATTTAGCGCGTGAAACCAACAATAAATATCAAAAAGGTCTGGGATATCTGCTCGAAGCCGAAATACATCATCTGCAGAATGACCCGGCTTCGGCAATCGCATTCGTCACCTCGGCTTTCACCATTTTCAGTGAAATCGGCGACCGTTTAAGTGTCGCTGAAGCCTACAAAATTTTCGGGATGATTAATCGCCAGAATAAAGAATATCAGGTCGCGCAGTCATTCTTCGAAAATAGTCGGCGGATCAATGAAGAGCTGGGAAACTATCCTAACTTAGCTGAGACACTGATTGAGACCGGGAAACTCTATGAACAGTTAGACGAAAAAATGCAGGCGCTCAATGCCTATCGCTCAGCTATTGAGTATTTGCAAAAAATCGGCGCCAAAGCCAAAATTCAAAACGTTGACAAACTGCTCCAGAATTTGGCTTAATTTCTCGTAAAGATTTGTAGAGTTTCAAATTTTCTTTTTGTAATTTACCACCGTACGCGGTGGTAAATTTTTATGGGCAGAACCGGAGTAGAATAATGCAGAAAAAAAAAGATAACTACAAATTTTTATTTGATAATCTCACCGATTCTATTCTCCTATGTGACGCCGATTTTACCATTAAAGAATCCAACCATGCCGCCGATGTTATCTTGGGCAAAGGGGAAAAAATTGTCTGGCAGAAATGCTATCAAATGCTGCGCAGTAGCGATCACCCCTGCCTGGACTGCCCTTTAAAGGATACCCTTAAAAGTGGCGTTATCATTCCCCTGGTTTACTACGATGAGCGCTTCGGCGAATATTTTGAGGAACGTACTCATCCCATTGTTGATGCAAAAGGTAAAGTCAAACAGTTTATTCTTACCTGCAAAAATGTGACTAAGAGCCGGGAGTTAGAGGACAAATCAGCGATGATGAAAAAACTATCAGCACTGGGGCAGATTAGTTCCGGCGTCGCCCACGATTTCAACAATGTCCTGACAGTGGTACTTGGTAGAGTGCAACTCTTGAAAAAACAGTTGAGTGATCCGTACATTTTGAAAAGCCTGGATATGATTGAACGCGCTGCTCTCGACGGTGCTGCCAAAGTCCGCAAAATCCAGGAATTTTCGCGTCCCAGAGAGGGTAAACTCGAAGAGGTCATCGATTTAAAAAAGGTCATCGAAGAAGTCGTTGAAATCACGCGACCCAAATGGGACACTGGTGCTAAAATTAAGGGCATCCTGATTGAGCCGGTTTTAGATTTGCGTAATCAGGTTTTCATCAACGGCGATTCATCCGATTTGCGCAATGCATTTACCAACATCATTTTCAATGCCATAGACGCCATGCCAGAAGGTGGCGTATTGTCTATTAAATGTTACTGTGACAGCAGCCAGGCGATTGCCGAATTCATTGATACAGGTATTGGAATGACGGAAGAGGTGCTGGAACGGATTTTCGATCCATTTTTCTCGACAAAAGGAGTACTGGGCACGGGCTTAGGTATGAGTGAGGTTTGGGGCATCGTCCAGCGTCATAATGCCCATATCACCATCAATAGCCATGTTGGTAAAGGCACGACGATTCGCATTTTCTTTCCTTTGGCCGTGAAGTTAACTGAAGCAGCAGAGACCATAGCTACACTTGAAGGTGCTCCTTGCCGTATTCTGGTTGTCGATGATGAGGACTACATTCTCGAAATTTTAAAGGAACTGCTAAGTGAATTGGGACACTCAGTTATTACCACCAACTCGGCTTTTGCGGCTCTCAAGCTTTCCCAGCAGAATCACTTTGACATTATGATTACCGATTTGGGTATGCCGGAAATGAATGGTCTGGAAATGGCTGCCAAAGTCAAGCAAATCCGTGCCGACATTCAGACTATCCTAATGTCAGGCTGGGGACTTGCCCTGGATGAGAAAAACCTGACTAATGTTGATTTTTTAATCAACAAACCTTTTTCTATTGAAAAAATCATTTTTACTATCAACGAAGCCAGCTCTAAAATCAGGCAATTTCAACAAACCCAGAATAACCATTGAGAATTCAATCTCCTGGTCTTCATCTTTTTCTTGTCATCTTGGGTTTGCTTAGCACCTGCCAACAAAAACAATCTGTACCTCAAACTGCATTCATTCAACCTAACCAGGATACCCTCATTACCTCAGGGGGCGTGCTATTAGCAGCGCTCAATGCGGAACCGGAAACTCTCAATCCTCTCAGTGCTCTTTCCGAACCGGCTCGTCAGGTGATTGGTTTAATTTTCCTGCGACTCGCTAATATCAATTCCGATTTGACAACTTTTACTCCCAGCTTAGCCACTAAGTGGGACACTCTACCGGATGCCAGAGCCTTGCGTTTTCATTTGCGCACCGATGTCCGCTGGCAGGATGGTGTTCCCGTTACCGCCCGCGATGTCCAATTTACTTTTCGACTCCAGAGTAACCCTGCCTATGGCTGGGATGGGCTCCCATTTAAAACTAATATCACAAAAGTCGCTGCTATTGACGATTCCACCGTAATATTTTTCTTTAAACATCCCAGTCGCACCATGCTAATGGATGCCGTCGAAGGTGAAATATTGCCTGAACATGTACTCCGAGAGATGACGCCCGACCAGCTCCTTGCAGCGGATTTTAATCAGCAGCCGGTCGGCAACGGACCTTTCCAGCTGGTAGAATGGAAACCACAGCAAACCATCATATTGAAAAGAAATCCAGACTATTACGATTATCCCCGTCCCTATCTTGACCGTGTTATTTTCAAAATCATCCCGGATAATGCTAATCTAACCCGCCAATTATTGAGCGGTGAACTGGATTTAGCCGAAAATTTGCTGCCGCGCGATTTTGAGCGTCTAAGCCTCAGGTGGCGAGAGGGCAAGGGTAACTTACGTCCAGTCAGTTTCTTAGGACGACAATATGATTTTATCGCCTGGAACCTTGTTGAGCCTTCTTCGTATCGCTCGCTCGATCATCGCAGAACTGATAACATTATTGATAAATTGCGCCCTCATCGTCTGTTCGGAAGCCGCACGGTTCGCGCTGCATTGACTATGGCGCTCGACCGACAGCGCATTGGAGAAATCGTCAATGGCGAATTGTTTCGCCCTATGAACGGACCAATTCCGTTAATTCTCTGGGCTTATAATCCCAACGCCAATCATATTTGGGAATACAACCCCGCGCGGGCGCGCCAATTGCTCAGTGCCGAAGGCTGGCAGGACAATGACTACGATGGCATCCTCGAAAAGGGACAAATCAAATTCCAATTTGAAATGCTGACTAATAGCGGCAATATTCGCCGTCAACATGCTCTGACGCTGATTCAAGACCAACTTAAAGCCATCGGTGTCGCCATGCGACCACGTTTAGTTGAGCCCCAGGTACTAATCGAAAAATTTATCGTCCCGCGTGAATTCGACGCTCTTCTTTTCGGATGGAATGTGGGACTAAAAATGGAATTGACATCTCTTTTTCACAGTAGCACATTTTTCCATCCCTTTCATTTCACCAGCTATTATTCTACCACATTCGATATCCTCGAAGATCGTGCCCGCGCTGCGCTTGATACTCGTCTCGCTCAGCAACAATGGGATAAAATCGCGGCTCTGCTTTCCGAAGAACTGCCGTACACCTGGCTTTATTATAAGGTTGACTGTGCGGCTATTCACAAGCGTTTCCGGAATGTCATCATTGACCAGCGGGGGGTATTTGTCAATGTAGCTGAGTGGTGGATACCCGCTGCCGAACGTCTGCCACACGACCGCCTTTTTTTGAATCAACCATGATTAAACGCCTTATCAGTCGCCTGATTGAATTTATCGTTGTTCTTTTCATCGGTGTTACCATTATTTTTATTATCATTCATCTGGCACCGGGCGATCCCAGCCTCCAATTTTGTAGTCCAACAGCTCCTCTTGAACAACGCGAGCTGCTTATGCATCGCTTTGGTCTTGATCAACCACTCTGGAAACAGTATACAATCTGGTTGAAAAATGCTGTCATCCAGTTCGATTTTGGGATTTCATTTTTTAGTGGGAAACAGGTGGGAAAAATGGTCAGGCAAGCATTGTCTCCCACTCTGCTGTTAACTGGTTTAGCGCTTTTATTTGGCATTTTAGCAGGAGTCTTTCTTGGAATACAGGCTGCTATCAGGCAGAATAAATTTTTTGACCGCTTTGTCACGACAATTATGTTTGCCTTCTATTCAATGCCATCTTTCTGGCTTGGATTAATCTTGCTACAAATCTTTGCCGTGCAGCTGAACTGGTTACCCAGCTCGCAGTTGGTCTCGGTCTTCCATGAGCAATTTTCATGCGGAGCACGCCTCTGGGACTATTGCCGACACTTGATTTTGCCAGTATCTACTCTGGGTCTTATTTTTGCCGCAAGTTTCTATCGTTACAGTCGGAATGCCATGCTTACAGCACTGAGTTCGGAATATATCCTTGCTGCTCAGGCTCGGGGTACGCCCCGCAATCACTTGATTTACCGCTACGCTCTCGGTAATTCGCTTCTCCCATTGATTAGTTTGGTGGGCACCAGTTTACCGGTTCTTTTCAGCGGCGCCTTGATGATTGAAGTTGTATTTGGATTGCCCGGTCTGGGACGGTTGATGACGGATGCGGTTTTAACCCGCGATTATCCTGTCATCGTTGCTGCGGCTCTCTTGAGTTTCTTCGCCGCTATTATCGGCAATTTAATGGCGGATATAATTTATTTAATTGTTGATCCTCGCTTGAGACACTCATGACAAGACTCCAGGGTATGCGACACTCGCGCTTCTGGTCTAACCGTAATTGTCGTTACGGAACAATCATCGTAGGTCTAATCCTTTTGATGGCAATCATTGGTCCTCTGTTTGCCCCTTACGATCCTACCCAACAAAACCTCGAGCAAATACTACAACCGCCTTCGCTAAAACATATATGCGGTACCGATTTTTATGGTCGTGACCTTTTGAGTCGCTTACTACATGGCAGTCGGATTTCGCTCGGTGTTAGCTTAAGTGCAACTTTTTTAACGATGTTAATTGGAATAGTGCTCGGCTTACTGGCTGGTTATTTTCGGGGTTGGCTCGATAAATTCTTAATGCGAATTGTTGATATATTATTGGGATTCCCCCGCTTATTTATCATTTTGCTGATAGTGGGAATCTCTCGCTCAACGCTGCTAATGACCATCGTAGTCTTAGCCGGATTTTCCTGGATGGAAATTGCCCGCCTCGTGCGGGCTGAAACGCGTTCTATTCTGACAACTAATTATCTGATGGCAGCCCAGGCACTAGGGTTAAATCATTTCCGTCTCATCATCGCCTATATTTTACCGAACCTGCGGGGAATGCTTTTAACCTCCACCAACCTGCTGATTGCCTCTATGTTGACCATCGAATCAAGCCTGAGCTTTTTAGGATTAGGCGTCAATGAACCAAACGCCAGCTGGGGTACATTGTTGAGTCAGGGACGCCTGGACCCTACCGGTGCCTGGTGGGTGGCACTTTTTGCCGGAATTGCTATTATCATAACCGTTGTTGGGTTCAATTTGCTCGGTGATGGTCTCAATCAAATCCAATCTGAATCTCGAACCTGAAATGAATCATTTATCTGCCAATCCGATTTTACAAGTGGAGAATCTAACATTGGGCTATCGCCGGTCAGCCTGGTTTGGTACTTCTTCACGGCAACAATTAATCATTCGCGATATTTCCTTCGCGATTCAACCTAATGAAACGGTAGCCTTAGTAGGTCAATCCGGGGTCGGCAAAACTTCCATCGCCAATAGTATTTTGCGCTTCCTAAAACCATGGCATGGCAATATCTACTTTCTGGGGCAAAATATCTGGCAAATTCCCGCTTCCCGATTTCGTCTTATCCGCCCGCGTCTCCAACCAATTTTTCAGGACTCGGCAACGGCTTTGAATCCCATGATGACTATCGATCAGGCAATCATGGACGGGATGAAACATTTAAAACTAAGCCACGCAGAGGCTCAGCAACGCCTGAATGAACTGCTGCAAATGGTAGAACTCGAACCAGCGTTATGCAATCACTATCCTCGTCAGCTCAGCGGGGGACAGAGGCAAAGAGTAGTAATCGCTCGGGCGTTGGCGACTGAACCTTCGCTATTAATACTGGATGAGCCACTCAGCGCCCTTGATTTAGTGACCGCGGTCCAAATTATTGACCTTCTACGCAGCATGCGCCAACGGTTAAATCTTAGTTGCCTTTTAATTACCCACGACCTGATGTTAGCCCAGCAATTAGCCGACCGCATCATCGTCTTAAAAGACGGCGTCGTGATTGACTCTGGTCCAACTCAGCAGATTCTAACTAACCCGTCCCATCATTTCACTCGTCAATTAATCCATGCCGCTGGAATACTAAACAGGAAAACTTAGCCGATGTCCTTTCCCTTACTACAGGTCATTAATCTAAAAGTAGAGTTAATCCGACCCGAATCCTCCAAATCCCTGCTTCAGGAAGTCAATTTTGAATTACGCTCGCAGGAACTGCTTGCAGTGATAGGCGAAAGCGGGGGTGGCAAGTCGCTGCTCATTAAAGCTCTGCTCAAGCTGCTCCCGCCGCATTTTAAGGTCAGCGGTCAAATTATTTACACTGATGGCAATGAGCAGCCGGTGGATTTAAACCACCTATCGGAGAAAGAGATTAACGTCTACCGGCGACGCAAAATCGGCGTGCTTTTTCAGGAACCTTTGAGTGGTCTTAATCCAGTTCTGTCATGTGGCACTCAATTACGCGATGCGGTGGCTTTTGCCCGTGAGGTTTCTTTTGCCGAAGCTCACGAGATTGCTTTAAATCTTTTTGCTACGGTCGGTCTTTTAGAACCAGCTGCAATCTATTGCACCTATCCCCATCAACTGAGTGGCGGTATGGCTCAACGAGTGGCACTCGCGCTGGCACTGGCAGGTCAGCCACGTCTATTACTAATTGATGAACCCACCTCAGCTTTAGATTGTATAGCTCGTCGAGAATTCATGGATTTAATCCAGAATCTGCGCCAGACTCAAGATTTGACCGTCTTCATGGTAACTCACGATTTTGCCAACATTGCTCAAATTGCCGCGAAAATCTTAGTCCTATATGCCGGATTACCCGTCGAATATGGTGATGCTGATAGGCTTTGGCGCCAACCCCATCATCCTTATACGCATCTCCTTTTTACTACTTATCAAACCTTACAAAAAGGGGAAACGGTCGCTCCATCTTCTCCAAAACTTTCTGACTCAGCATCATCTTCTAATGGCTGTTCATTTGCCCCGCGCTGTCCCGTTGTCCAGGACCACTGCTACCCAAATTTTCCTTCTTATCAATTACTGCCCGATGGCACACGGCTTTATTGTCACTTTCCGCTATCACCATAAGTAGCACCGCTTCTCAAAAGACCTTCAGCTCCACTTAGTATGCGGAATTTTTCCTCAATTTTCAGTAACTTTGCACCGTTTTCAGTCATAGCAGTAAATAAGTGAGATAATGAAAAGCAAGATACTCTGGCAAAGAACTCTGAAAATCCTGGCGCTGGCAAGTCTAATTTTCCTGTTCCTCCTGAGCATCACTCTAATTGGCGATACTTTGAAGCTACTGGGGAAGGGAGTTGCCGAAACCATCATGCGCGGAGTTTCTAATCCCTTCGTCGGCGTTCTGGTAGGTGTTTTATGTACTGCGATTGTCCAGAGTTCTTCTCTCACTACCTCGCTGGTAGTTGGTATGGTTGCGGGTGGCGTTTTAACTACCAAGCTGGCAATTCCCATCGTCATGGGAGCCAATATCGGTACGACCATTACAAATATCCTGGTATCAATGGGGCACATTACTCATAAGGAAGATTTTCGACGTGCTTTTGCTGCGGCGACCCTGCATGACTTTTTTAACATTCTGTCTGTTATACTAATTTTCCCTTTACAATACTTCTTCAATATTCTGGGCATCTCAGC
Organism: Fidelibacterota bacterium UBA2242; assembly: GCA_002347855.1. Lineage (GTDB taxonomy): Bacteria > Fidelibacterota > UBA2242 > UBA2242 > UBA2242 > UBA2242. The sequence continues at coordinate 155,628 of DDYE01000009.1, read as the reverse complement.
CCATTTTTTAGCGACATTGTTTGCTAATGTCGGTGGTTTAAAAATTTCTAATCCACTGGGCAAGCTGCTCGAGCCGGTGTCCAAATTCATTCTCAGTCTTTTTCCACGGTATCCCTGGATTGGCGTCATCGTAGCTTTTGTTTTACTTTTTTTCGCTTTAACCTATCTGGTGAAACTAATCAAATCAATGGTTTTGGGGCGTATTGAGGTTTTATTCGATCAATATATTTTTAAAAATACCTTGCGGGCATTTCTTTTTGGTTTATTTCTGACCGCGACTGTGCAAAGTAGTTCTATAACAACTTCCCTGATGATTCCCTTAGCCGCAGCAGGGGTTTTAAGCTTGAAGAAAATTTATCCTTATGATTTGGGGGCTAACATTGGCACAACGATAACCGCCTTTTTGGCTTCGCTGGCAACCAATAATATCAATGCCATCACGATTGCCTTTTCGCATACTCTTTTTAATGTGATGGGCACCTGTGTTTTCTTACCACTGCAACGAATTCCGATTGGACTTGCGAAACTTTTAGCCAGTTTGACCGCTAAAAGCCGTTTATATGCCATTGGTTATGTTCTGTTGGTCTTTTTCATATTACCTTTAATTTTTATTTTTATAACGAGGTGATAAAATGTTCAGCGAATTCCTCAAACTCTGGCAGAAAAAAAGCCTGACCGCCGAGGCACTTGCCATGAGTACTCAGATGCTGCAGATGACCAGTCAAATGTTCGATGAAGCAATCTGGTCACTGCGCGAAAGTCCGACGGGCGAAATGCGGATTGATATTTATCAGCATGACAAAATCATCAACAAATTAGAACGTGATATTCGTAAAAAAGTACTCGTTCATCTGACCATATCTGAAAAAAGCGAGATAATCGCGGGCTTGACGCTGGTGAGTGTCATCATTGATATTGAGCGTATTGGGGATTACACCAAAAATATCACTGATTTAGCCATTTTGCACAAAGATATTTTGCGTGGTGGACCGTTCGAATCACAACTCATTAGCATCGAACAGCGGGTTAAAAACTTCTTTGCATGGACTCTGCAAGCATTTCCGGTCTCCGATGCCGAAATTGCGCGGCAGGTCGTTCAAAACTACAAGAGTGTCTCCCACGATTCAGCCGAAATTACCAATGCCTTAGTCAAAGGTGAAGCCGAGTTGAGTCTCACCGACGGCGTAACGCTGGCGCTCTATTCCCGCTTTCTTAAACGCGTTGCCGCTCACCTTTTCAACATCTGCACCAGTATCGTCAATCCATTCCATCGGATTGGCTTTCGTGAGAAAACAAAAGATTTAAGTTAGGAGATTACTGTGTCGTTAAGTATTACTAAACGCAGTCAAGATTATGCCAAATGGTACACTGATGTCGTCCAAAAAGCCGAATTAGCGGATTATGGACCGGTCAAAGGTACCATGGTCATTCGCCCTTATGGCTATGCCATCTGGGAAAATATCCGCAACATTGCTGATCGCATGTTCAAAGCTACCGGTCATGTGAACGCCTATTTTCCACTCTTCATTCCTGAAAGTTATATGAAGCGGGAGGCAGAACATGTAGCCGGCTTTGCACCCGAGTGTGCCGTTGTCACCCATGGAGGAGGCAAAAAGCTAACTGAACCGCTTTATATCCGCCCCACTTCCGAGACCATCATCTGGGCTATGTATAAGAGGTGGATTAAATCCTACCGTGATTTACCCTTACTCATCAATCAGTGGGCTAATGTCGTGCGTTGGGAAATGCGCACCCGTCTCTTTTTACGCACGACCGAATTCCTCTGGCAGGAGGGACATACCGCGCACGCAGACGCCCGGGAAGCCGAAGAGGAAGCTCAGCGCATACTGGAAATCTATCGCCAGCTGGCTGAAGATTATCTGGCTATGCCGGTGCTGGTCGGCCAGAAATCCGAATCACAAAAATTTGCCGGAGCCGTTCGCACCTACGCTATCGAGGCCATGATGGGCGATAAAAAAGCACTACAAGCGGGAACTTCCCATTTTCTGGGGCAAAATTTCGCCAAGGCTTTTGATGTCACTTTTCTAAATCGCGAAAACCAACTCGAATATGTCTGGGCAACAAGTTGGGGTGTGAGTACCCGTCTAATCGGCGGAATTATTATGGCGCATGGTGACGATAAAGGTTTAATTTTGCCTCCACGCGTCGCACCTTATCAGGTAGTAATCGTCCCAATCTGGAAAAATGATTCGGAAAAATCGCAAATCAATGAACTGGTAGCGCGTCTCACTGAAGCCCTCCAGGCTCAGCAAATTCGCTTTTACTATGATGACAGCGAGCAAAATACTCCCGGCTGGAAATTCAATCACTGGGAAATGAGAGGGACTCCACTCCGCATCGAAATCGGTCCCCGCGAAGCAACCCAGAATAAAATTGTCATTGTGCGCCGTGACCAATTGACCAGGCAAATGCTGCCTCTCGACGCAGCTGTTGAACAAATCGCACCTCTACTCGACACCTTCCATCGTGACCTTTTCCAGAAGGCACTCCAATTCAGGACAGAAAATACGGTCACAGTCGAAAATTATCACCAGTTTTGCCAGGCAATTGAAGAAGGGCGTTTCGTTCAGGCTTTCTGGGGAGGAGATACCGCCGCCGAAGCTAGGATTCAAGAAGAAACCAAAGCCACCATCCGAGTCATTCCTTTTGAGCAAAACCAGAAAGGTACCTGTTTCTACACCGGCAAATCGGCTGATAAAATTGTCGTTTTCGCTAAAGCTTATTAATGGCACAGGGCAAACCTGCCAAACCGGATTTTAGCGGTTGACTTTTCACTAAATCTAACAGAAATTCCAATCGGAATGAGTATTCTTAAAACCCGCGCGCTGATTTTGAAAGTCATCCATTTTGGAGACAGCAGCTCAGTCGTCCATTTTTATACTGAAAAACATGGCAAGGTCGCTGCCATTGCCAAAGGCGCCCGTCGCTTAAAAAGCCCCTTCCGCGGCTATCTGGAACTATTCGCCTGCCTGGAAATAATCTACTACTACAAACCTACCCGCGACATCCAGACCTTGAGCAAAATCGAAAAACTCCAAACATTCGGAGCTGATACCACCGACTGGCAATTCGCTATTTACGGCAGCGTCGTATTGGAAGCACTCGACAAACTAACTACCCATCAACCCGATAAAGCCGTCTTTCAGCTGGCAGTTGCAACTCTCAATTATATGAGTCAACACCCTAATCTCCTGCGTTCTGCATTGGTAAAATTTCTGCTGCAGCTGGCTGAATTATCCGGCTATCGCATAGATTTATGGAGCTGTGCAATTTGTCATCGGGCTATGGAGCAGTCTTTCTTCGACGAAGCCCGCGCCCTTCTGTTGTGCACCGATTGCAGTCACCCTTTACCGAAGAGACTCTCTCTCGATAATAGCGAATTGCAGTTTCTCCGCCATCTCCAGAATTCCGACTGGGAGACTACTCTACCCGCTGCGCCGCATTTTCAGGAAAATGCATTCCTTGAGCAAATGCTGGTGCATTATTTGACCTACCAGCATGATCTCAATACGCACCTCAAAAGTCTGGACATCTTGATAAACATGATAAACCCTCATACTCAGGAAAAACAGCCATGAATTATTATCAATATCCTGGTCAACAATATCATTACGTCCGTCCTAAACTTCTACGGGGAGTCGTACGGGAAATTATCATCATTAACGTTGTGGTTTTTGTCATCATGTATCTCCTGCGGACGCAAACTTTCTTTCTCCGCTATTTTGGATTAGTGCCGCAGCTGGTTTTAAAGGGCTACATCTGGCAATTATTGACCTACCTTTTTATTCACGGTGGATTCTGGCACCTGTTCTGGAATATGTTTGTTCTCTGGATGTTCGGCACCGAAATCGAAAATTACTGGGGTCGTCGCGAATTCTTAAAATTCTATCTACTTTGCGGCATTGGCTCCGGTTTGATAACCTTTCTGTTCAGCCTCAATTCAAGTATTCCGGTAGTTGGTGCTAGTGGGGCAATTTATGCTGTTCTCGTGGCTTTCGCCCTGATGTTTCCCGAACGGTACATTTATTTTTACTTCCTAATACCAATCCGGGCCAAATATTTCGTCTGGATTATCGTCGCCATCACTTTCTTTGCGACTCTCTCTCCAAATATCAGTAACATCAGTCATCTTACTCACCTTGGCGGTCTGGCAATCGGTTATATTTACCTGAAACGAAGAACATTGCTCTCCCATTTTACTCTGCGCCTGCCGCATATCAAGTGGCGTCTATTTCGAGTCAGACCGTGGAAACACAAATCTCGACCTGCCAAACCCCGCACGCCTCAATATCAGACCGAAGAAACCATGCGGGAAGAACTCGACCGCATTCTCGACCAAATTAGTCACAGCGGTTATGACAGTTTGAGCGAACAGGAAAAAACCACCCTCTTGCTGCTTAGTAAATACTTCGCCGACAAGGAAAGAGCAAAATCTTAAATCTTAAATCAAAAACAATATTCAATGACCAAAATTCTAAATTCTAAACGCGTGTTGCCCAACCATCACCGGTTTAAAAAATTGGATATTGGAATTTTGAAATTGTTTGGAATTTGAAATTTTGAATTTCCCCTCTGATAAGAGGGGGAAGAAAACCTTCAGGAAGTTCTGTTTTTCAATCTTATTTCTTCTCAGGCGTCTTCACCTTGAGGTCGTCTGGTGTTTTGGCAATACGCTGGTAGGAATATTTTCGGATTTTATAAATGTAGGGCGCCGACCCAGCTTTGGTATAGAAGTTTTCCTTGGTTTCTTTGCCAACCAGGATGGTTCCGAGTTGCTGATCTTTTTTGAATACGGTTATCTGTAGGCGCGGTAGGTCGAGACCATAATTTACCAGCGATTTAGGCTGGTAGGATTCCATCTCGTCCGCGCTAAAGTTACCCAGCATCTCCAGCCAGCGATTCATCTGGCTATTGTCTACCTGTACGGTATCGGGCAAAACAATCAGCCAATTGGTAGTATCAATCTTAATTGCTGCGTATTCCCGATTTCCGAGGCGCCAGACGATACGGTCAGGACTTTCCGGAGCGAAATCCAGTAATTTCTTGTTCTGTAGTTCAAATGCTCCCTTTATTAGATTATCTTTTGCCCAGTTTTCGATGGTAAATACGGGCGCCCTATTCTCTTCGTAAGCATAGAACCCGCCCCCATCATCGCGAGCCGTATCGCCAACTGTAAAGCTGGTTTTGGCTAAACTTTCTCCAAGATAGAGCACAATCTGCAATTGCGGTTTAGCAAAACCGTACTTCGCCGAACGTTCTGGCGTCTCACTGATGAAATTTTTCACTCTACCGTTTGCTAGCCGATTTAGCAGCGACTGAACTTCACTATTATTGGCAGCAAGCAACACTGGACTGGTAATTTGCCAGTCATTGCCAACCTTTTCTAATTTGACCGTTCCTTTCTTGCGGGAATGGATTTCAATTTTTCGTACCTCGTTTACATTGATATGCATTGTCCGTTTATCACGCAGGTCATAAAGGCTCTTGCTGGCATAAGTCCAGAGCGAGGTGCTGGTGGTATAGACTGCCGGCTTTTCGGGATATTTAACATAGAGAGCGCTGCCGGTGGGATTTTCATCACCAATCGCAAGGGTATAGACCTGATTGGTACGGGTCGTCAGACGTACCTTCCCGCGTGGCGCCTGCAATCCATATGCTTCCGGCGCATCGAGAGTATCCAACACCTTGCGCTCGATGGTGCTTTCGACGATTGAACCGAGGTAGGAATTAATCAGCGAAGAATCACCTTCGGTCTGAACTGGCGCCGTTATTACCCAGGCGTTACCCTTGCGTTCGCAGACAATGCTGTCTTTAGCGGTAATTAACTCCAGCCGTCTGACGTTGTCTCTTTCTATCGGGAACAACTGGTTAGAGCTTTTCTCGCGTGCCTCACGCTGAGCACCGCCTTTGATTTCGTAAAAATAAACAAAAGCCAGCAAAGCGAGAAAAATCCCAAACAAAATCAGGGTTTTTTTACCTTTCCCTCCTAGGTATTTGGTAGCCATTCCCTATTTCCTCCTTACAAACACTAAAATCGCCACGCCAAAAGCAATTGCCGGCAGAACCACTACCGTCAACCAGAAGACGGACTTAGTCTGTCCGGGGGTCATATTGACCAGGCGAATTTCCGGGTCTTTGGGACGAATAGAAATTAAATCCTCGTCCGCCAGAAGCCAGGAAACCATATTCATGAACAGGTCGCCATTAGCCTGGGTACCAAAATAAGCATTAGAAGCAAAATCGGAATCGCCTACCGCCACGATGCGGGTTTTGCGATTGGCAACTCGAGCATCTTTAGACATAGCAACTGCTACCGAAATCGGTCCACGCATGTCATTAGGTCCCAGCGCTACGCGACCAGTGCGGTAAACTTCTTCGATATTCCGCACGGCAAAACTCTGCGCACTGGTGCGAGCTAATTCCTCAACTGTTACCTGATAGTTGTCGCCGGTATCCATTGCTCGCACCGAACGCGTCACCGGGAAGAAAGTCATCACGCCCTGCATGTCCTTGACGATGGGGTGGCTGGTATAATTAGAAACAAGTGGCACATCGGGACTCGCCCCGAAAATGCGTCCAAAGCCACTGGCATCTATCACCAGGTTATCGCCGACCTCGATGTACCATTTTTTCAAGAAATCCGCCAAGCCCACTGCTGGACGAGGATCGAGCATGAAAAGCACTCCCCCACCATTGTCTAAATAATCAGTGAGCAATTGCTTCTCTTTGTCGAACAGATCTTTCTTCGGTCCGGCGACAATCACTACGGCATAGTCACTGGGAATGGAATCCTTATCAGCCAGGAGTAACTCTTCCACTAAATAATTTTGCTCCTCAATTGCCTTTTTCGCGCGTTCATAACCGTTGCGGTCAGCAGAATTGATATTCCCTTCGCCATGACCAGTTAAAAATGCCACCCGTTTTTGACCTTCGCGAGTGACTTTAATAATGGCGTTGGTCAGCGATTGTTCGGAGTAACTCGGGACAATTTCCTCTTTTCCTTCGCATAAAACCACCAAATTGCCATAGTCCTTTACTTTATACTGCCGTGCCAGCGCTGGTTTTTCATCAGGGTCAATCACTTCCCATTTCAGGCGTTTTGAGAAATGGCGATATTCATTGAGCTGGTCAATAATTGGTCCCTTGGTAATATTCTTAGCGAAGGCATAAATCTGCACATCATTTTTCAGTTCCTTCAGGATTTTCTTGGTCTGGGGTGAAAGACTAAAAGTGCCACTGCTGGTCGTATCGAGGCGCCAGGTATGCCGCGCTAAGAAAAAATTTACTAAGCCAAGGCTGGCAATTACCAGGATAATGACCAACGCCATATTCCCGCCGTAAATGAAACGACGGCTCTTGATTAAATTGCGCAGGTCAAGTTTGATAAGGGCATAGACCGTCGCTATCAAACCTGCGGCAATAAAAATCAGACTTTTCCAGCTCCAGACATTCATCACGGAATAGATAATCAAACCAACCGTTATCAGCAGGAGTCCGGCAATCAAAATCCATTTACTAAGTTTCATCGCATTCACTTTCATGGTTTAGCCCCTCCATTTGGAAGATTCAATGGATTGGTAGGTAAGAAACAACATCAAGAAAGACAGGGACAAGTAATAAACGAGGTGACTGGTATCAAAAACACCCTTCGAGAAATCCTCGAAGTGGTTGACAATCGAAAGATACCTGAAAATTTCCCCCAGAACCTTGCCCGACAGATCACCTGCAAAACCAATTACCCATAAGAGCATAGTAGCACCGAAGGTCCCTACGGCGGCGACAATCTGGTTCTCGGTCAATGAGGAAATAAAGTTGCCGAGCGCGACCAGACCACCACCCATCAACAATATTCCACAATAACCCAGGAAAATGGGCCAGAATGCCGGTTTACCCCAGATGAACAGAAACACCATGAAAAGAAAGGTGACTGCCACCATGACGAAATAGAGTAAATAAGTCGCCAGAAATTTCCCGAAGACGATCTGGGTGGTGGTCAGCGGTGAAGTCAATAACAGTTCCACTGTGCCACTCTTTTTTTCTTCGCTGAAACTGCGCATGGTTATCATTGGAATTACAAATAGTACGATGACACTCATATTTAGCAGGAAGGGGCGAATCATCATCAGGTTAACATTGACTGCCATGCCCCCGCGCTGTTGCATCATGACGGCGTAGCTATATTGTAAAAAGCTGGAAAGCAAGAGATAAAAGAAAATGCCTGTAACGATTAAAAATAGTCCAATCACGACATAGGCGATAGGTGAAGAAAAATAGCCTTTGAGGTCGCGTTTGAAGATTGTCCAAATATTACCCATATTAATTGACCTCCTCTTCTTTGGTAGTTAAGCGCAGGAAGATATCTTCCAGACTCAAGCCTTCCGATTTCAAGCCCAGCAGTCCCCAGCTGTTCTGGACCACCGTGGCGGCTAACTCCTTGCGCAAATCGGTTCCTGCCGCTGTTTCGACGCGATAAGTAGCGACATTTTCTTTTCTGCTCGGTTGAACGGTTATTGCTGTCACTTGATTGAGTTGCTGGATAGCGGCTTGCACTTCTTCAATGGGTCCTTCGACTTCGAGAGTCACGGCTTCCGAACCCTGCAATTGGGTTTGCAAATTATCCGGTGTGTCAATTTTCACCAACTTGCCCTCGTTGATAATCGCGACCCGATTGCAGGTCATGCTGACTTCCGGCAAGATGTGGGTTGAAAGAATAATCGTGTGGTCGAAGCTGAGGCTTTTAATGATTTCGCGTACTTCGATAATCTGACGAGGATCGAGCCCGTTGGTCGGCTCGTCGAAAATCAGCACAGGCGGGTTATTCAAAAGTGCCTGAGCGAAACCGACCCGCTGTTTGTAACCCTTGGAGAGTTTTCCAATATGATTATCAAGGACATCCGTAATTGAGATGCGCTCGGCGACCCGCTCGATTTCTACAGGAATAGTTTTTGGTTCGACGCCTTTAATGCGGGCTACGAACTTCAGATAATCACGCACCCGCATATCGAAGTAAAGCGGCGGAGTTTCCGGTAAATAACCAATGCGGCGCTTGACTTCCAGGCTATCTTCAAATACATCGTAACCGGCAACGCGTACCGTCCCGCTGGTAGCAGGCATGTAACCTGTTATGATGCGCATGGTAGTAGTCTTGCCAGCAGCATTTGGTCCCAAAAAACCGAGAATTTCTCCTTTCTCGACGGAGAAAGAAATATCATCCACGGCACGGACGCTGCCGTAGTGCTTGACCAGATTTTTTACTTCTATCACATCGTCCTCCTTAAAAATGATTCTCGTTTGGTTTGTTCGATTATCTTAATGGCTTGATTAGCCGACTGGTTTATGTTATTTGGGTCAGGATCAATGCCGGTATATTTGATTAAATCGAGATCGTTTAGCAGCGTGACTATCTCAGCCGCTGGACGCGGCTCAATCTCGAGTTCAGGTAATACCAATTTGATTTCACCCGTGGTCATTTCGAGGGCACGGATAAAAAAGCGGCGCTCTAAGTAAAGACGTAATATCTGAGACAGGGCAAAATAATAGCCGCGCCGTTCGTCCACGGTCTCAGGTCTGCGCTGTAAAAGTTCCTGCAATTGGCGCAGGGCAACGACATGCGGTGGGTCAAGATAAGTTTCGTTCAGCACAATGGGCGGATGGCGCCGTTTCCAAGCACGGTAGTAAAAGACTGCTCCCGTTACAATTCCGCCGAGAAGTAAAAGCAAAATTACCCAGCGCCATGGCAGATAGCGGCGTAGTTGAAAAGGTGGCTTAATTTCTTTCAATTCTCTCGAACCAGGAGCGAGTACCGAGTAGACCGTAATGGTCTGCGGAGCTGTCTTGAAACGCCAGACTTGCGTCGTATCAGAGACTTTACGCGCCAGTAATTCTAAAGCAGGAATGGTAATTTTGCCCGTATCAAACACAGCTAAAACCAACTGCCATTCCTGCTGAATTAAACCACCACGCCGTTGCGGAGAAGTAAGTTGATTATCTACTATCTCGAATTTATCCAGATTACCCTGCAACTCTGGTAATTGAAAAGTCGTACCCGCTGGATAACTCAACTTTATGCGCAAATTCAAGCGGTCACCAACGGTGGCGATAGTGGTATCAACGGTTGTCTGGACGCTAATGCCGGGCTCGCTCGCTCTGGTAAAGTTAAGTACACTGACTGTTAGAACCGAGAGTAATAGATATTTTCTGAGCTTACTATACATAATTAGCAAAAACTAACGCCAGCGTCGCTCCCGCATTTTGAAAAATGCTACTAACGGGTCAACATATGAAAGAGCGGTATCAATTGGGATTATATCTAAATCCATCTGCTGAGCAGACTGATAAAATTCCTGGCGTCGCTGGCGAACCATTTCTGAGTATTGCTGCCGAAAGTCAGATGCACTGGTATCCAGCCACATTTCCCTGCCAGTTTCGGCATCTTGCATTTTTAACAATCCCAAATCGGGGATTTCTTCATCGCGACGATCAATTAAATGAATGGTGATGACATCGTGCTTGCGATTAAGGATGCGCAACGAACGCTCAAAATTTTCATCAATAAAGTCCGAGATAAGGAACACGATAGCGCGCCGCTTTAATCCTTTCAATAAAAACTCGATGCCGGTTTTGAGATCGGTCTGGGTCGATTGAGGCTGATTATACAGTACCTCTCGAATGACGCGCAAGCCATGTGAAGTACCTTTTCGAGGTGGAATAAATCTTTCCACGCGGTCAGTAAACAGCAACAAGCCAACTTTATCGTTGTTTTTAATCGCCGCAAATGAGAGTAGTGCACTGATTTCGGCGGCTATTTCAGACTTGAATTTCCGTACGCTGCCGAAGGCAGTAGAACGCGAAACATCGACAGCGAGCATGACCGTCAGTTCCCGTTCTTCTTCGAGTACTTTAACGTAAGGATGAGCATAGCGCGCCGTGACATTCCAGTCAATGCTCCGGAAATCGTCGCCATATTGATATTCGCGTACTTCCGCGAACTCCATTCCTCTACCTTTAAACACCGAATGGTACTCGCCACTGAAAACATCGTTCACCAGATGTCGTGTACGGAGTTCAATTTGTCGGACCGCTTTTAATATTTCACGGGTAAGCATATTGATTAGTAAAAAGGTACGGCTTACGGTACTGTCACAGTTTCGACAATGCGCTGAATGACATTTTCGACAGTGACCTCTTCGGCTTCGGCTTCAAATGTCAAAATAAGACGATGACGAAGTACATCCGGCAGAACTTCCCGCACATCTTCCGGTGTGACATAACTTCGTCCCTGGAGAAAAGCCCGGGCTTTACTTGCCAGAGCTAAATAAATGGAAGCCCGCGGGGAAGCACCGTACTGAACCAAATCCGCCAGTTCCGCTAAATGGTAAGCCTTCGGGTCACGACTGGCGAATACTAAATCCAGGATATATTTATGAATTTTTTCATCAATATAAATATCGTCAACGACTTTGCGGGCACGGCGAATCGCTTCCGGTGTAATGACGGCATTGACACTTAGCATATTATCGGGATGCGCCATGCGCCGCATTATTTCCAGCTCTTCTTCTTTATCAGGATAGCCAACAATCACCTTGAGCATAAAGCGGTCAACCTGGGCTTCCGGTAAGGGATAGGTTCCTTCCTGTTCGATGGGATTCTGGGTTGCTAAGACCAGGAAAGGGTCATCCAGTTTGTGACTATTTTCTCCGATAGTAACCTGTCGTTCTTGCATGGCTTCGAGCAGGGCGGACTGCACTTTCGCTGGGGAGCGGTTGATTTCATCGGCCAGAATAATATTGCTAAAAATGGGGCCCTTCTTTGTCTCAAAAGTGCCGCTCTTCTGATTGTAAATCATGGTACCAATCAAGTCGGCGGGCAGAAGGTCGGGGGTAAACTGAATGCGGCGAAAGCCAACCTGGATGACTTTAGCTAAGGTACTGACTGTCAGGGATTTGGCTAATCCCGGAACACCTTCGAGAAGAATATGTCCATTCGTCAGCAACCCAATAATCAGCCGGTCAATCATGGCGGTTTGGCCAACGATGACCTTCGCCATTTCGGCTTTTATATCTTTGACAAAAGCACTCTCCTGCTTGACTCTTTCACTCATTTCTGCCAGATTAAATGCCATAGTACGACTCCGTTTGCTACTGTTCTTTACTTAGAGTTTGTAACTCCGGGATTTCCTCCAGGCTTTTCCCAAGGTATTTTAATTCCCATTCCGCGGATGGTCTCAAGATATGCTCAGGATATTTTTTAATAAAAAGTCGATAGTACTTTTCGGCTTTTTTTAAATCTTTGGTATCATTGGCATAGGTGTAGCCAATCATAAAAAGCGCATTAGGGGCTCTGCTATCGCGACGATATTTGCGCAGGATTTTATGGTATATTTTTACGGCTTTGTTCACATCATTCAGGTTATTCTTGTAGATGTCAGCCATGGTGAAAAGAGCGGGCACAGCCAAACTATCTTTAGGAAATTTTTGGGCAATTTGGTTATAAATTGTAAGGGATTTTTGATATTCGCCGGCATTAAAATTCATTTCAGCTTGTTCCCAGAGAGCCTGGGCGTTTTCCGCCGGTTTTTTACCACAATTCCAGACCAGCGCCGTTACAATTACTAAAAAAAAGAGATTACCAAGCTTTCGCATGATTTCAATCCTCCTCAAAAAGTTGATCTACAATTTTGAATCCCACTTTTAATTGAATCGGCTACGGTGCAAACTTTGGGTTTAAACTTTCTTACAATCCCAAAGGTTCCTTACTAAGCCGCTATTTTGTCAAAGACAATCTGCCCTTCACGAATATCAATGCGAATTTTATCGCCCGGTTGAAACTTTTCTTCGAGGACTGCCAGAGCTAATGGGTCAGTAATCTGACGCTGAATGACCCGTTTAATTGGGCGAGCCCCAAAAGCCGGGTCCCAGCCTGCCTGAGCAATTAAATCACAAGCGGCTTCGGAGAGCTCGACATGCAAGCCGCGACTCTCGACGCGTTCCATCAGGCGCTGGAACTGGAGGCGTACGATTTGACGAATTTCACGTGGTAGCAACGGTTTAAAGACGATGATTTCGTCAATGCGGTTGAGAAATTCAGGCTTCAGTAATTCGCGCAGTTGACTCAAGATAGTTTCCTGGATATTGGCGTAAATGACATTGATATTGTCTTCATCTACCTCAGTTGTTTGTCCCATAATGGTCTGTGAACCAAGGTTGGAAGTCATGATGATGATGGTATTTTTAAAATTGGCGACGCGTCCTTTGTTATCGGTCAAACGACCATCTTCCAGAACCTGCAAGAGGATATTGAAAACATCGGGGTGAGCTTTCTCGATTTCATCTAATAAGACTACTGAATATGGCTTGCGTCGCACGGCTTCAGTCAGCTGGCCTCCCTCATCGTAACCGACATAGCCCGGTGGAGCACCAATCAGGCGTGAGACGGCGTGTTTTTCCATATATTCTGACATGTCTATTCGAATCATGGCGTTTTCATCATCGAATAGGAATTCGGCTAAGGCTTTGGCAAGTTCCGTTTTGCCTACCCCCGTCGAACCGGTAAAAATGAAGGTTGCCAGAGGTCGGTTCTCATCCTGGAGACCGGCTCGGGCACGACGAACAGCATTAGAGACAGCTTGAATCGCCTCGTCCTGTCCTACCACTCGTTTATGGAGATTCTCTTCCATGTGCAGGAGCTTCTGGCGTTCACCTTCTATCAGACGCGCAACGGGAATATGCGTCCACTTAGACACAATTTCGGCAATGTCTTCTTCAGTCACTTCCTGGCGCAGCAAAGCGCGTTTTCCCTGTAACTCGCGGAGCGCCTCTTTGGCAGTCTGTAGCTTTTTATTCAGAATAACTAAATCAGCATGGAGCAGCTGGGCGGCTTTTTCCCAATTACTTTCGCGCTCGGCTTTTTCGGCTTCGAGGCGTTTGGCTTCGATTTCCCTTTGTAATTCATTGATGGCGGAGAGGTAACGCTTCTCCTCCTGCCAGCGACTGCGTAAAACTGCAGCTTGTTCTTTTAGTTGCGCTAATTCAGCCTGGATTTTTTCGTAGCGCTGACGGGATTCTTCAATATCCTTCTCTTTGGCGAGCGCGCGACTCTCGATTTCCATCTGACTAATGCGGCGTTCGACCTCGTCTAATTCAGCCGGCAGAGATTCACTTTCCAGGCGTAAACGGCTGGCGGCTTCATCAATTAAATCAATAGCTTTGTCCGGTAAAAACCGGTCGGTGATATAGCGATGTGAAAGCTCGACCGCCGCGACGATAGCAGCATCAGTAATACGGATGCCGTGATGAATTTCATAGCGCTCTTTGATGCCCCGCAAAATCGAAATCGAATCTTCGACGGAAGGCTCATCGATTATCACCGGCTGAAAACGTCTTTCTAAGGCTTTATCCTTTTCGATGTACTTGCGGTATTCATTGAAAGTAGTGGCACCAATACAGCGTAATTCGCCCCGCGCTAAAGCTGGCTTCAAAAGGTTAGATGCATCCACGGCTCCTTCCGCCGCCCCTGCCCCCACCACTGTATGGATTTCGTCAATGAACAGAATAATCGCTCCCTGCGCCTCACTGATTTCCCGTAAAACTGACTTGAGACGCTCTTCAAATTCACCCCGAAATTTGGCACCGGCAATGAGAGCTCCCATATCAAGGGCGAGGATACGTTTGTCTCGCATTCCTTCCGGCACATCAGCCGCCACAATCCGTAAAGCTAAACCTTCGGCAATAGCGGTCTTACCAACACCGGGTTCACCGATAAGTACCGGGTTATTTTTTGTCCGACGTGCGAGGACTTGGAGCACGCGCCGAATCTCCTCTTCCCGTCCGATGACCGGGTCGAGTTTGCCACGCCGCGCTAAATCGTTCAAATCCCGACAATAGCGTTTCAACGCCTGATATTTATCCTCCGGTGACTGGTCACGGATAATTTGCGAGCCACGGATTTCTTTCAATGCCGCTAAGATATTCTCAGTGGTGATGCCATACTGCCTGAATAGCTGCTTAATTTCGCCCGTGGCTCCCTCTGTTAGACTCAATAGTAGATGCTCAGCGCTGATATACTCATCGCCAAATTGCTGAGCTTGCTGTTCAGCGCCCTGAATAAGCTTATCGGTAGCCGGGGTTAAGTAAGGTTGTCCGACACCACCCGAAATTTTCGGCAGACGGTCGAGCAATTTTTCCACAGCTTTGGTAAATCCGTCAGGGTTGCCCATCAATTTGCTCAAAACAATTAAGCCAACATTTTCCGGAGTGGTCAAAATGGCATAAAGTAAATGCGCCGGCTCAATTTGCTGATTGCCCAATCGACTGGCGGTCTCTAAAGTGTTTTTTAAAATTTCCTGGGCTTTAATCGTAAAACGGTCAAAGGCTATCATAGTCTGCTCCTCCTTCTAAAAAGCATAGGGTATCCCGAACTGAACCTGATTGAGGTTCTCTTTTTCATCACCTCTTGGACTGATCTTCTTCGCATAGTCAATCCTTATTGGTCCTAAAGGAGTAGCAATTGTCAAGCCAATTCCCCAATTCCAGCGATATTGCTTAGCTTTTAATTCCTGAAAATCCGCCACCAGGTTCCCGCCGTCGATAAAAATCTCCCCACCAAGAAGCCAGAACAAAGGGAAGCGTATTTCTGCACTTGTGAGTACCTTGATATCACTACCCAGTGGGTAACCTTTGGCATCAGTAAGAAACTTACGCTCTGGCCAGCCTCTCAAACTATTCGAACCACCCAAATAAAATTTTTCGTAAGCAGGAGTGGCTTCACCAGCACGAAAAGTATCCATCCAGCCGATTTTAGCTCGATAGGCAATGGTCACTGGTTTCCAAAATGTAAAATAATGACTAAAGGACGCCTCCAATTTATAATAGTCTTGGGTGCCACCTAAAAATGTTCCCACCAATTTACCATTTGCAGATAGTAATGTGCCCTTTTTCGGAAAAATAAAATCATCGCGCTGGTCACGCCGCAAGGTCATTGTCAGAGCACGCTCTTGGTCAAGCGGATTGACAGACTGATTGGCAACGAGGGTGCTAAAGCGGATACCTTTGATTTCTACTCCAGTTTCGAGATAAGAACGGCGATCCGGTTGATAAATCAAACTGATTGCGCCACCATAATTCGTTGTGGATTGCTCACGCAGTTCTTGATTCTCGATAAAGAGACGAAAGGTGGTTGAAGAGCGAAAACCCAATAACCATGGTTCAACATAATAAATTTCGGCAGCAGTGCGCGGTCGCAGTAAATTATCAACCGTCAGGTTCAAAGCAGTTTGCAATTTCAGGCTGAGACGCCGTCCGACCCCGCTAATATTGCGGTTCAACCATTCACCTGAAATATCGAAGGAAGTATATGGTTCGCTACCAGGAGTTAATCCGCGATCCTGACCCAGACCAAAATTCAAACCAAGATAGCGCATGTCCAATTCACGGACATCAACCAGCAGGTTTAAGTGTTGACGGGCGGTATCAATGTCTACCGGCCGAATACGCACGCTGGAAAACAGCCCTGTTTCGTAGACATGCCGTTCGGATATTTCCAATTTTTCCTGCGAAAATGGGTCACCGGTTTTGAAGATAATTTCTCGTCGAATCGGCTTCTCTTTGACTTTATTGTTATTAACGACCTTGATATTGTCAACAAACAGGGTCTGATTTTCGTTGATAATCAGAAAAAGATTTATGTCATGATTGACCTGCAGTGAATCGACAATGGTTGCCAATGGCTTGCCCAGGTTAGCGTATTCCCTTTTAATCTTCTTGATACCCTCCCTTACCTGAATAGGATTATAAGGATGATTCAATTTATGGTCAATCATAGCAATGATTTTCGCTTTAGGAATAGATTTTGCCCCCTGGACCTGGATAGTTTTAAGATAAAATTGGGGACCTTCCTTTATACTAAAAAAGACATCAACTTCATTATTGGACTGGACGCTGAAGGAATCGGTCACACTGCAATAGAGATAGCCATTCTTGATGTAGAAAGTCTCCAGGTTGAGGCGGTCTAATTCTAATAAGCGCCGGGTAAAGGTCGTCGAACTCCAAAAACTTTTAGCCTTGAGCTTTAGCTGACGCTTTATCTGACGATTTGTATAGCGTTCATTTCCATGCAAAAGGATATTTCGCACAATGTATTCGGTAGAACGGAACTCGCTTTTTGCCCAAAGGGTTTGAGATATCATTTCAATCCCTATTAGAGCAATAATCAATCTTCCGAATAAAAGAAAATACTTCAATAGCGGAATCTAAAACGGTAATTAATTCTTAACGAGCCATTTTGATCGACATCGCCCACCAGCGACATATTACGATTCAACCGGTATTCGAGACCAAATTGCTGGTAAGGTTCTGCCAGACTAAAAGTACGTTCATATTTAAAGTAAAGGTTGGGAGCAATTTTGCGTCCTAAAAGGATGCTCCATTGCTCGGGTTGTTGATTAGCCAAGAGATTGCCTCTGGTTCGTAATTCAAATTCGTCCAATCCGCTTAAGCGTGTTATGTTCTTTTCCAGCTGGCGCTCAAAGTACATTCCGAACATATTTAAGGCATCCGCTGATATATTTTCCTGACTCAATCCCTGACTGGTTAGATTTTGGGTACGAGTAAGGAACATCAAGATATCACTCTGGGAATAGTTCTGCGATTCGAACGAAAGGGCGGGATCGTCTAAGTAGCCAGTTAACTTTACAATGGCATATTCGCTAGTGGTACTACTTTGCGAAATCGTGGTATCACCTAAGCCGTAAGCTGCTAAATCAACCTGCGCTTCAATATCGAGAATCGGGTTGAACTCCGTCGGCTCGAAAACAATCGTACCGTTTAATATTTCAAATTCCCAGCCATAGTAGAAAAATTTGCCTTTGCGAACATCCAGCGTGCCTGCAAAGCGATAGGGCTCATCGCCGGTTTGTATTATCCATATTTCACCTTCCAGTTCACAATCCAGTTGTGAATTTTGGAAGTAGAAATTACCCGGAATGACTGTGTGCAGATTCACGGAAGTATAAGTGCTGCTTGGTGGTGCGGGTGGTAATTGAATTTTGGATGAGCTAGTAAATTCATTGCGTAAAACGAAATCAATTATATCGAGTTCGCCATCAATTAGAAGCGAATCGCGTCCTCGTAGACTAATTTCAGCGTCAAGCACTCCCTCTTGTTCAGCAAGGAGAGTACGTAAGTACAGTTCCTCCCCTTTGACCTTGATATCATATTTGGGGTGAAAGAATGATGAAAAATCAATATTGCCAGTAACCACCAGATTGGGTTGTTCCGGAGCAACCTTAGGCGGAAAGATAATATCCCAGGTATATGCTTTTATTTTGTCCTTAAGGCGTTCAAAGCGGGCTGGTGGCAGGGGCTTTTTCATAAAGCCGGTGAGTGTAACAATTTCCAGAATGTTATTTCTCAGCACGGCGCTACCAGCGACCCCAGTAATAGGATTTTCGAGAGTACTAATATTGAGAGTAGCATCCTTGGCTATTAAATTACCTGAGCGAATAGGTTGGCGAGGGGTGCCAGAGATACTCAATGCCAAATCGAAATTACCGGTAGCGCTCTCCAAACCTTTAATATAGGCACTTAGAAAATTTAGGGCGGTAGTGTGCATAGTAAAATTCATACTGATAGGGGCATCCTGACCGATTTCAAAGCGAAGAGGAAATAGTGAGATGATAGTACCAAAATAGCCACGCCCACGAGTTACTCCTCCCTCGTCGAGTAATTGAATATCCGAAAAAGTTAGTTTATTGTCCTGGTAGATTCCCTTAATTTTCAGGGTTTCACCTTTTAACTTGTCAAAGATGGGTTTAGCGAGTTCAAAATCGTAGCTCAGACGCGGTGCCCCTAAAAAATTATAGACAATCAAATTGCCGGACAGTTTGCCATCAATTGCGCGCTGCTGTCTTAAGAACTTCTGAAACACTTTTAAATCAAAATCGTCGAGATTTAAAGTCAAATTGACGCTGTCTTGCGCCACGATTAAAGGCCGCTTGGCATTCCAATTAAAATTGCAGCCCACAAAGCCCTGACCATTGAGTACGCCTTTCTGCATATCCTGGATTGTCACTTGCTCGATTTCCAGGCGGTGCTCGCTCAATTTGCCATTAAAATTTACCCTTTTAAAACGTTGCCCTAAGAATCTAGCGTTATCAACGACTAAATTACCTTTAAAATATGGTCGGCGAATGCCGTTATGGTATTCGATTACTCCCTGTAGCTTGCCGGAAATATCCGGCGTCCCCTTAATAAATTGATTCAACGGCTCCAGCGAAAGGTCGGCAAATTCGACTTTAATATCCTGCGGTATGCGTTTCAGGAATTTTGCCGATAAAGTCAAGCGACCCTGATTAAGAGCAAACCTGACCTGATTCAGTTGCAGAGTATCTTTGTCCAAAGAAAAATGAATGGGGTCAATACTGCTCAGGAGATTGGCGCCCCGCCGAATTTTGATGCTCTGCAGGTTAACCTCAGTAAAGTTTACGACTCTACCTTGGGCTTCAATATCTAAGTTATCGCTAACAATTTTGAGGGATTGGACAATGGTAGTGTCACCTTCAAAGCGGACAATCAGAGAGGTGAGAGGTATTTCCTCCGCAATCAACGGTATACGAGCATTCGTGGCTTCGATGAAAATGTCACCAAACCTATGTTGCTGAAGATTGACTAACCCGAAACGAGCAATACCTTCACTAAAAACTAAGTTGGGGACACCGAATGCCTTGCCTTTAATCCAGCCGCGCAAATCGGGAGCACTCAAGCTGCCAGTCGCTTCAATAAAACCATCCACCTTACCTAAAAGCGTATCAAGCTTCAGCCAATTCGCTGCTAAATTGGCATCGATATTTTTAAAATAAGCGCGGGTATCGAGAGTATTATCATTTAAATCCACCAACCCATCCAGCATCAATTCCGTCTCCCCCAATTGAAAATGCAATGTATCAGTTATCGTCAGGTACCCTTTTTCATAAACAATAGTCCCGTGGATGCGATTGAAGTTAAAAGTCGAGATGGTGGCATCATTCAAATCCACCTGTGCTGTTATTCGTTCAGGACGATTCAATTGCCCCAAACTCGATAAAAATAAAGAGCCGGTTAAATTGGTCGTCTGCTCTGTCACCCCCCAATCATAAGCATTCAATCCCTTGAAATTC
Source organism: Fidelibacterota bacterium UBA2242 (assembly GCA_002347855.1). GTDB lineage: Bacteria > Fidelibacterota > UBA2242 > UBA2242 > UBA2242 > UBA2242. The sequence continues at coordinate 135,458 of DDYE01000009.1, read as the reverse complement.
AGCACAGCTTCAAGTTTTTGGTTAAAGTCTCCTTCGAGGATTCCTTGTACCTCTTCTGAATCGACCTTGCAAGCAAAGTTTTTAATCTGGAAATGAGAATTGATAAAGCTGCCCTTGATTCTGCCGGCGGTAATGGAACGATTGCGGAATTTGCCGTCGAATTGCGCGCTCAGGTCAACACTATTTGATGAAATGTCAGCCTCACCGCGCAAATTCAAGAAATCGTTCAGGGCAAATATCTTTTGGTAAGCAGCCAGTCGTTCTCTGACGAGTAAATTATCAACCTGAAAAGCTAAATGACTTTTGATAGGCTGCCGAAGGAGTACCTGGCCGGCGATTCTTACTCCCGCGGCGCGGTTTTTTAACTGACAATCCTTAACCCAGAGCGTATCTTGTCTTAGAACGAGATTGAGATGCCGTACGAGCAGCTTTTCCTGGATTCTGGGCAACGCTAATCCCAGCGAATCAAATTCAGCGGTCAGTTCTTGACCTACAATGGATAGCGTTCCCTGCATATAGGCTTGCTTGACGAGCGCCTCATTTATAGAATCAGAAGCGAGAACAGTTATATCTGTGAGTTTAATTTTCTTCACAGTTAATTGAAGCGCGCGGGTGGTGTCTTTGTAAAGCGCCAGATGAGTTCGCAGGGAATCAAGACTATTAGGATAAGTCAGAGAAATCCCATTACCCTGGATAGCTTGAATAGTTGGCTTTTGCTTTAGTAGTGCTTTGAGATTGTAAGTCAGGTTCAGCTCCTCACCCTGCAATAATGGAGTTTGCTTGTCTGTCAGGAGACGCCAATCTGAAAAGCGCAAGCGAAAAAAAAGGTTGCCTCTAAATTCTTTGACCTGGAGAGCCAAATTATAACGTTGTCCTAATTGACGATTGACATACGCTAAAAATGTGGTTTGCCACCAGGTGGTTTTAAGAATTACAAAACCTAAAACGCTCAGCAGAAAGATGCCGATGACCAGAGTATAAAGTGCTATTTTTAATACTTTTTTCAATGGCGACTCACTTTGCGGTTTAATTTAGCTATCTAACTGCAATTCTCCAACAAAGTCTCGTCCTGCTCGTTCTATTCAAATTCGGTTGTGATGAATTGTTCCCTGCTTTGGCATCTGGATTTGCCGGCTATCACTCGCCATAAATCTTTTCTCAACTGAAGGCGACGGGAACATATCAAGGTGGTTCTAGCGCAGTCCAAAGGCTTTTGGATGATTGGGAACTTTCAACCGGATCGAAAGAGAGCGGAGGTAGAGGGACTCGAACCCCCAAGGGCGTAAACCCGGCGGTTTTCAAGACCGCTGCCTTACCAGTTAGGTCTATACCTCCAAAACAAAGAGCCAGACGCGGCAGAAATTAATTTATCCGCCCGTCTAAGACAAGGCTTTTACACGGTCTCTCGGTACATTTCGTCAATCAAATCGGCGTACTTTTCGAGAACGATTTTCCGCTTGACTTTCAAGGATGGAGTCAATTCGCCAGTCTCGATACTGAAATCGTGCGGCACAATACTAAATTTCTTTACTTTCTCAAAACGCGACAGATGAGGCGTCAACCGTTCAATTTCCGATTCGATTAGTCGATAGACCTCGGGGCGTTTGATAAATTCACTATAAGGCTCAAATGTAATCTGGTGGCTCTCCGCCCATTTGCGGATCATCGCCTGGTCAAGCACAATCAGAGCCGAAATAAAATTGCGTCGGTCACCAATCAGCACTACTTCGGCAATGTAGGGGCTCAGTTTGATTGCGTCCTCTATCGGTTGAGGAGCAACATTCTTGCCTCCCGCGGTAATTAAAATATTTTTCTTGCGGTCGGTTAAAAACAGGAAACCGTCTTCATCAAAATAACCTATATCTCCGGTGTGTAAAAAACCGTCCGAATCGATGACCTCGCGGGTTGCTTCTTCATTTTTATAATACCCCCTCATGACTTGCGGACCGCGCACCAAAATCTCATTATCTTCGGAAATCTTGAACTCAGTCTCAGGGATGGCAATTCCCACCGAACCGAGGCGCACATGCCCCGGACCATTTACAGTCACCACCGGACTGGTTTCGGTCAGACCATAACCCTCGTAGACCCGCAAACCGGCAGCAAAAAGAAATTCGGCAATCTCTTTGGATAGCGGCGCACCACCGGATACAAAGCGTTGTAAGCGTCCTCCGGTGCGATTTTGCAGCTTGCTAAACACTAATTTATCAGCAATTTTGATTTTGCGTTGCGTCCACCAACTTAAAGGAGTACCGTAGATTTCGGCATTCATCCGCTCGCGGCCCGCTTTTAAAGCCCAGAAGAATATTTTCTTTTTTAAAAAGGAGCCTGATTCAACCCCAGACATGACCGTAGCGTATATCTTTTCAAAAAGACGAGGCACACTGATTAAAATGGTGGGCTTGACCTCTGCCATATTATCAAGCACTTTCTCTATACTCTCCGCAAAACCTATCGTGGCTCCCACCAACATGGGCACATAATACCCCCCCATGCGTTCCAGAACATGGCTCAAGGGCAAGAATGAAAGGAATACATCACTTTCAAATATTTGCAAATTCTGGACACTATTATCAACATCCCGCACAAAATTTTCGTTGGTGAGCATGACTCCTTTCGGCACACCGGTAGTTCCTGAAGTGTAATTGATACAAGCAAGGTCACCAGGTTCCACCGCAGCAAGGATAGAATTGAAATGCTCTGGGTCGAGCTGCGAACCTTTAGTAATAACCTGTTCGAGCGAAACAACCTCCGCGCTCGCCATTTGCGGATCAAAACCCACATAATATTCCGGGCGATATTGACATGCCAGCACTTTTTTGAGTAATTCAGGAGTACCAACATAAATCACGCGCGGTTCCGAATGTTTCAGCAATTCATCTATCTGAACGCTTGATAGGGTCGGATAGATAGGTACCGAAGGTACACCGAGGGCTTGATTTGCCATATCCGCCATAATCCATTCCTGCCGATTATCCGAAATGATAGCACAGCGGTCTCCTTTGCGGATGCCCCAAGAATCGAGCGTCAAGGCAATCGCGCGCACAATTTCACCTAACTTCCGATAGGAAAGAGGCACATACTGACCATTGATCTTGGAAAGGAGAGCAGGCTTATCTCCGAGGCGGGCAACATTCTCAAAAAATCTTTGAGCAATGACATCTTTATTCATCCTCAACTCCTTGCTTATTGTTTTGAATTTATAGAATTAATTCCATAAATTCATTTCGTTTTTTAAAGGCGACGAATTTATGGAGAGATGGCCGAGCGGCTGAAGGCAGCTGCCTGCTAAGCAGTTGTATCGTTAAAAGCGGTACCCCGGGTTCGAATCCCGGTCTCTCCGCTCAATTTTATCAATAACTTTTAATTTTCTCTCCCGATTTTGTAGAGTAGTATCTGCATTAAGAAAATGGCACTCATTTATTCGCAGATTGACATTGACAGGCGATTTTTTCATTTATCTACCAGCCTGGCAGCAATTTCTTCAAAACTTAATTAAGTCTTGGTTGATTATCCGTATATATTTAGCTAAATTTGAGGAGGTTTTGTGAAAGTGAGGACCTTGAAAAACATCGCCGTCTTGGCATCGGGGCGTGGTTCCAACTTCGTTGCCATTTTGACCAGAATTCAGAAGGGAGAGATTCCAGCAAGGATAGCGTGCGTCATTAGCGACAATCCTCATCCACCCGTTTTTGACCACGCTACCAAGGCCGGCATTCCGACCTATTGGATAAATCGCAAGCAATTCTCATTGCCGGAAGATTATGCTGCTTACCTTCTGGCAATTTTGAAACGACATGAAACCAATTTAATCGTCTTAGCCGGTTATTTAAAACTGATTCCGTCTACCGTAGTGCAGCAATATCCCGGAGCGATTATCAATATTCATCCGGCACTTTTACCGAATTTTGGCGGCAAAGGCTTTTATGGAATGAAAGTACACGAAGCAGTTCTCGCTGCCGGTCTAAAAGTCACCGGTGTCACGGTGCATTTTGTTGATGAACATTATGATACCGGTGCAATCATCCGGCAGGAAAAAGTCGCGGTTCTGCCTAACGACACTCCCGAATCACTGGCGGAGCGCGTGCTGGCAGTCGAACACCGCATTTATCCTGAAGTTATCAAAGCCTGGTGCGAAGGACGCTTGAAACTCGTTGATAGAAAGGTAATATGGCAAAATTAGACCAATTCCCTATTGAACGTGCTATTATTAGTGTGTGGGACAAGAGCGGGATTTTGCCGCTGGCGGAAATGCTCGTTGCCCGGCAGGTAACGATTTTTTCAACCGGTGGTACTTATGATGCCCTTAAAACCCATGGATTGGCTGTCACCCGCGTCGAAGAATTGACTAATTTCCCGGAAATATTAGGAGGACGCGTCAAAACTTTGCACCCGGCTATTTTTGGCGGAATTTTAGCCGATGTGGACAATTCCCAGCATGTCAATGATTTACAGCGCGCAGCCCTGGCGCCTTTTCAGCTGGTGGTAGTCAATCTTTATCCTTTTGTTGAATCGCTTCGCAAAGGCGAAAAAACTTTTGACGAAATGATTGAAATGATAGACATCGGCGGACCAGCAATGTTACGCGCGGCAGCGAAAAATTTTCGCAATGTCGCAGTTCTTTCTGACCCAACCCAATATCCTGAATTTCAGCGGCGTCTGGCAGAGAACGCCATTAGTCTCGATTATCGCCAGCAGCTGGCGCAGCAGGTTTTTGAAAAAACAACCGCTTATGATGCTGAGATATCCCGTTTCCTGAGTAGTGATAAGTCTGATTTACCCCAAATCTGGCATGAGAATTTTCGTCGTGTGCAAACCCTCCGGTACGGCGAAAATCCAGATCAAACAGCGGCTCTTTACGCGCCCTATTTCCAGCTCGATTGGCAGCCTTTTAAGCAGCTCCAGGGCAAGGAAATTTCCTATAACAATTACTATGATTGCCTGGCAGCCTACCGCCTTATTACAAGTTTTAAAACGGAACAAGCTGTCGTCGTCAATGTCAAGCATACTAATCCCTGCGGATTGGGAGTCGGGAACACAGCTCTGGCAGCCTATCGTCGGGCAGTAGCCGCCGATCCAGTAAGTTATTTTGGCGGAATTGTCGGCGCCAATCAACCTATAAATGCTGAATTTGCTCAGGAATTATCGGCAAGTTTTTTAGAATGTATTGTTGCCCCCGAGTTTGACGAGAATGCTTTGTTTATTCTCAGCAAGAAAAAGAATCTGCGACTTTTAGTGCCTTGCCCTGAATGTCTGGCGATGAATCTTGACATTCGCAATTATGGCAGTGGTCTTTTAGTCCAGACCATCTCAGCCGCGCCTGATGACGAAAGTACCTGGCGGGTTGTGACGGAACGGCAACCGGCGCCCGAGCATTGGTCGGCGATTCGGCTTGCCTGGCAACTGGTCAAGCATGTCAAATCGAATGCAATTGTCTTTTGTGATGCGAACGGTTCGGTAGGAATAGGTGCTGGTCAGATGTCGCGTGTCGATGCGGTCAAAATTGCTATTCGCAAAGCACAGGAAGCTGGCTTGGACCTGACCAACACGGTCATGGCATCCGACGCCTTTTTCCCATTTCGGGACTCAGTCGATGTGGCGGCAGAACACCAAATTGCCGGAATAATTCAGCCGGGCGGCAGTCTTCGAGATCAGGATTCAATAACTGCTTGCAACGAACATCATCTTTTTATGATATTTACAGGTCGAAGAGTTTTCAAACATTAATCCAACGGAGTGAATATGCCATTGAACCTTTTTAATATTTTTACGGGCGATATTGCCATTGATTTAGGGACTGCCAACACCTTGATTTATATGAAAGGCAGGGGCATTCTTCTGAATGAGCCGTCTATCGTTGCCCGGTCTATTCATAATGGTGAAGTAGTAGCGGTAGGTGAAGATGCCAAAGAGATGCTGGGCAAAACGCACCGCGATATTATCACTATTCGTCCATTAAAGGATGGCGTTATCGCCGATTTTGAAATGACTGATGCCATGATCCGTGGTTTTATCCACAAAATAAATCTCAGCCGCATTGCTCGTCCCCGGATGGTTTTTTGCATCCCTTCCGGTATCACCGAAGTCGAGAAGCGGGCGGTACGCGATTCAGCCGACCGCGCTAATGCGCGAGAGGTTTTTCTGGTTGAGGAACCGGTTGCGGCAGCAATTGGAATTGGTATCGATATTTCCAAACCTGTCGGCAATATTATTGTAGATATTGGCGGCGGCACGACGGAAATTGCCGTGATTGCTTTGAATGGTATTGTAACAAAACAGGCAATTCGGGTTGCTGGTGACGAGATGGATGATGCCATTGTGCAATATTTTAAGACTGAGCATAATCTTTTAATTGGAGAAAGAACGGCGGAGTGGATTAAGTGCACGGTCGGTTCCGCAATGCCAATCGCCGATACTACTATTCAAGTCAAAGGGCGCAGTCTGGTCGCCGGCATTCCCAAAACAATAGAAATCTCGTCTGTGGAAATCCGCGAATGTCTGAAAGACACCGTAGATTTAATAATTCAGGCTATCAAACAAGCCCTGGAGATGACACCACCGGAACTTTCATCTGATATTTTAGATCGTGGGATAATTCTAACGGGCGGAGGTGCCCTTTTAAAAGGCTTGGACCAGCGTATTCGCGTCGAAACCGATTTGCCAGTCAATGTTGCTGAAGAACCGTTACTGTCGGTAGTAAAAGGGGCGGGGATGATTATTGACGATCCCGAGAAATACCGGGACGTTCTGGTCTAAAAGCCATGTTCATTAAAATTCTCCGGTTTCTGGTAAGTATTTATGAATACCTTTTGCTGGCTCTTCTAATTGGCATTTCTTTTATCATTCTCATGTCAAATGAAGCACCTCAAATCCGCAGCTTACAGGGCAATTTTACCGATTTATTTGCTTTTGTTCATTACCCTAAAATATGGATTGATGACTTGTCAAACTTGATGCGCGAAAATGAAACCCTGAAAGAAGAGAATCTGCGTCTAAGTCTAATGAATGCCTCTTTAAAAGAAGCCTATCTCGAAAACCAGCGCCTGCGGGAGTTGTTGAACTTTAAAGATACCACGCGCCTTGATTTGATGCCAGCCGAAGTAATTAACCAGGGTGTTACCCCGCTTTTCAATTCTATCCTCATCAACGTCGGACAGAAAGACGGCATTAAACCTAATATGGCGGTAATTTCACAACACGGCATCGTCGGAAAGACGGTTTCCGTCGGGCAAAACAATACCATCGTGCAGATATTCCTGGATGTCAATTTCCGTTTAGGAGTCAAGTTTCAAGTCTCACGGGTCTATGGTATTATGCGCTGGCATCCTGATGGCTACGGCGAGGTAAGAGAAATCCCCAAGACCGCCATCATTTACCCTGGAGAAAAAGTACTCACCTCAGGCTATAGTGAAATTTATCCCCCCAATATCCTTGTCGGTGAAGTTCTGGAAATCCGTCAATCGGCATCGGAATTGTTCCAGATTGCAGTGATTAAGCCCAGTGTTTTATTAAATGCTCTCGAAGAAGTTTTTGTGGTACGGAATAATAGATGGTTCGTAAAACCCTCATAATAGTTGCATTTACTCTGTTGATTTTGTTAATCCAGATTCTGGTTGGACCGTGGCTTAGTATTCGTGATATACGTCCCGACTTCATGCTGATTTTAGTGCTATTTGTCGGACGGCTACAGGGCAAAGTAGCGGGACAACTATTCGGTTTTGGCAGCGGTTTATTGGTTGACGGTGTAGGCATTGGGTCTTTTCTCGGGTTATCGGCATTGGCAAAGACTATCGCTGGTTTCTGTGCCGGTCTATTAAGGAAAAAGCAGCGGCGCTGGAATCCCTTTTTACTATATGGCTCCGAGGTTTTAATAATCATTATGCACTTTAGCATCATTTTCCTGATAAATTTTAAAAATAGCGATTTATCGTACCAGTACATATTTCTCCGCTACATTCTTCCTTCCAGTCTTTACACCATCATATTCTATTATCTGATAAAACATTTTGCGGCGCTGGAACCCGATTAGTCATGTATATTTCGACCAATCATATCACAAGCATCCGAAAAAACACCATCCTGGGCATCATTGTCTTGACTTTTATTGTTTTAGTCGGACGACTTTATTATCTCCAGATTGTGAAGGGGCCTCGTTATCGGGATATTGCTGAAGCTAATCGGGTACGCTTAGTACCGATTGAAGCCCCGCGAGGTATTATTTACGACCGCAATGGATTGATATTACTCGACAATAAATCGCAATATAACATCAATGTCATTCCCTTTGAATTGAGCCATACGCCCAATACTGACTCAAACTTAGCCTGCATCTTAAAATTGGCTCGGGAACAATTATCACAACGCATAAAAAATAACTGGCGTGGACAATTTGTCCCTATCAAGGTTGCCGCTGATGTTGATTTGGCAACCCTTATGACACTGGAAGAACACAAAATTGATTTGCCGGGAGTATATTATTCGATTGAACCGATTCGGTACAGCCCCTCAGGAGTGCATTTATCACAGGTTTTAGGTTATGTCCGGGAAATTGGTAAGGACGACTTACTGCGGGTCGAAGGACTGGGTTATAAAAAGGAGGATTTGATTGGTTGGCGAGGCGTAGAACGCCAATATGAATCCATCTTGCGAGGCATACGCGGGTACACTTATATCCAGGTAGATGCGCTTGGGCGAGAAATTGGTCGTCTGCGAGATCGTCAAAACTTGCCGCCGCAACCAGGCAATGACCTTTATCTGACCATTGACCGCGACTTACAACTGCTGGTGGAATCGTTAATGGAAAACCGAAAGGGTGCCGCGATCGTTTTAGATGCCAATACTGGCGAAATATTATCAATGGTAAGTAAGCCTGATTATCCACCGGAAGTTTTTTCGGGAGTAATATCCGCTGAACTCTGGAATAAATTGCGCACTGACCCTGACCAGCCGCTCTATAATCGTGCTACTCAGGGCACTTATCCTCCGGGTTCAACCTTTAAAATTGTAGCTGTACTTACTGCCCTGGGAAAAAAGGCGGTAGAGCCGAATTGGTCGGTTTTCTGTACCGGTCAATACCGCCTTGGGCGTCGGATTTTCAAATGCTGGGAAGCCAAAGGGCATGGACGGATGAACTTGCACGACGCCATTGTCCATTCCTGTAATGTCTATTTTTATAATCTTATCCGCCACGAAGAGCTGGACGACTGGGCAAATATGGCTAAACTCTTTCAATTTGGCAAAGTAACCAATATAGATTTACCCAGTGAATCACCCGGTGTCTTACCCGATGTCGCCTTTCTAAACAAGAAATATGGCGAAAATGGCTGGACCGATGGCAATAAACTAAATCTGGTCATCGGACAGGGTGATGTCCTGACGACTCCAATCCAGATGGCACGGTTCTGTGCTGCTCTTGCGACCCGCGGCAAACTTGTTCAACCCCATGTCGGTTTGAAATATTTCGATAAAAAAAGTGACCAGATGATTAGTTTTGAATTCAAGAGTGATTCTATCAGTAGTATCTCTTCATCCAGCTGGGAATTCCTGGAACAAGCTATGTTCGATGTGGTCGAAATGGGAACCGGGCGGGCTGCTAAAGTCAAAGGTGCTCTCGTGGGTGGCAAGACGGGTACCGCCCAAAACCCGCACGGCGAAGCGCATGCCTGGTTTATCGGATATCTCAAAGAACCCCAGCAGACGATTGCCCTGGCAATCCTCATCGAGCATGGCAAATCGGGAGGCGGTATCGCTGCCCAAATTGCCGGAAAAATCTTCAACTTTCTGCACCAACAATCCCGCATTCAATTGGTAGCCGCCAATGCTGAACCGCTATATCCGCACAATTAAAAAAATTACTGATTCTCTTTCCGACACGCATACTATCATTCTGGTGATAGTAGCCATATTATGTCTTGCCGGGCTCATCACCCTTTACAGCGCCTCGCTTTTCGACCCACAGCCCTTTTTCCGCCGACCTATTGGACGGCAAATACTTTGGGTGCTGGTTGGATCAGGAGTAGCGGCGATAATCTATTATTTAAATCAAAAAATAATCTTCGTCTCAACATATTTTCTATATGGTCTTGGCTTGATTTTCCTTATCCTGCCCTACTTTTTGGGTGCGCGCATCGGAGGCACAGCTCGCTGGATTGGTATCGGTTCCTTTGGCGTCCAACCTTCGGAGTTCATGAAGGTCTTGGTAATGTTAGCCATTGCCAAATATCTGGCTACCACACCTTATTCTATTCTTGATTTCAAAGCACTACTTTTCCCTCTCTTTTTTGCTCTGACTCCGATGGTCATTGTTTTAAAGCAACCCGATTTAGGCACATCAATTGTTTATTTTGGGTTACTTTTCCCGATGCTATTTTGGGCAGGCGCTCGTCTATTTCATCTGTTTATCATCATTGCCCCCGTCCTCAGTATTGTAACTGCTTTCAACTTTTACACTTATTTCGTCTGGATTATCATAATCATCACGATACTCTACCTCACTCATGAAAAATTGTGGGTTTCCCTAACTGTTTTTTTGCTCAATTTAGTATTGGGTTCGGCGACACCCCTAATCTGGAATCATCTCAAACCCTATCAACAGGAACGCATCCTCACCCTATTTAATGTCGAAGCAGATCCGCAGGGTTCTGGCTATCAAATAATTCAATCGAAGATTGCCATTGGTTCTGGCGGTCTTTTCGGCAAGGGAATCGGGCATGGTACTCAGACCCACTTAAAATTTTTACCGGAAGGACATACTGATTTTATCTTCTCAGTAATTGGTGAAGAGTATGGTTTTGTGGGAGTAGTATTTATTCTGGTTTTATTCCTTGCCTTTTTACTGTTATGTTTTTATACTGCTTATCGCCTTAAAGACCGCTTCTGCGCCCTTGTTATCGTCGGTGCTGCTAGTATTATTTTCATTCATGTCGCAATCAATGTGGCAATGACAATTGGCTTAATGCCGGTTACGGGCTTACCGCTGCCTTTTTTCAGTTATGGCGGTTCATTTATCATAACCTGCTTTATTTTGCTGGGCTTGATTCTAAATATTGCAGGTGGTAAACAATATTAGTTCCCTCACTCCCGCTTCTAAATTTTAGTTTTATTTTACCGTTAAATTGCTTAGCTTTAAACAACAAATGTGAACAGTCGTCTATATGAATAATATTATGAGACACATCAAATTAATTAGTTATGCACTCATCGGGCTGAGTTTAATAATTGCCAATGCTTTGCCTGGCTATGCTAACTCACCCGCTGATACCAAACTATCGAATGCAGAGATTGCCCAGAAATTCGACCAATTGGATAAGGAAATCGCCAACCTGAAAAATAAGCTCAATGCCGTCATCAACCTTGCTAATGCTTCTGCTCGCCAACTGGCAAGCAGCAAAGCTTCTGACTCGATCCAGATCGAATTAAAAAAACAAGTCGATAATTTGCAAAAGACCATCGGCAATCTGGAAATCGGCTTGAAATCTCTCAATAACGAAATCAATAGACTCCAGAACCGCATGGCTATCGCCGAAAAGCGCGCCACTTACGCCGACAGCATCAATTTTGAAATCCTATCCCAGCTGGTCATTCTCGAGAATCGCATCGTCTCCCTTAGCAATAGCCTCTCAGAATTCAATAGCATGAGCCTCAAAGACAACCGTACACCTACCAACCTTCCGGCTTCATTTCGCGAACGCTACCTCAATGCCCTTGCCCTCCACCAAAATGGTCATCACGAAGAAGCTGCCGAGCAGTTTCGCCGACTCATCGCTGAAGATCGTAGCAATGAATTAGCCGACAATGCCCAATATTGGATGGGAGAATGTTACTACTCCATGAAACAATATCAACGCGCCATCATTGAATTTGAAAAAGTACGCTCTTTTCCAAATACAGATAAAGGTGATGATGCTCAGTATAAACTGGGTCTATGTTATCGTCAACTCGGCAACCAGGAACGTGCCCGCGCTGAATTTAAAACCTTAATTGAAACCTATCCGCAGAGTGAATTCGTGGAAAATGCTAAACAACTAATGAAATGACTACTATGATAAAAAGAATCTATTTTCTCACCTCTGAAATCGTACCCTTTGCTGAGACTTATTCTCTTGCGACCTTCTCCAAAGAAATTTCCATCATCTTTAATGAGCGTAAATATGACTTCCGCTTGATGATGCCCAAGTACAATTTCATCAGCGAGCGGCGCTATATTTTGCGCGAAGTCATCCGCCTGCGCGAAATGGATTTGTTGTACAAAAATCAACCGGTGAAAGCCGCAGTTAAATCCGCCTTTATCCCCAATACTAAGGTGCAGGTCTATTTCTTAGAGCATAATCTCTATTTCAACTTGCCCGATAATAACCTCTACTACAATGAGCCTTCCAATGCTGAGCAAAATAATGCTTCTCGCTTCGGATATTTTGCTACCGCCGCATTGGTCACCCTCAATTATTTACGCTGGAAACCAGAAGTCATTATCTGTAACGACTGGCAGATGAGTCTGATTCCTCTCCTGATTAACTCCGGGCAACTCAATCCTGATTATTTAGATGGAGTCAAAATCCTACAGATTGTGCATTCCAAATCAGAGCATGCTTTGTACCGTCGCTCAGAATATGAAGCTATTGGAATTAACAATTTGAACCCTGCTTCTACTAATGAGACGATTGATTGCCTGGCGGCAGCGCTACCTTTCTGCCATCACACTCTATTTATTAATCATAAAGAAAATATATGGGATGCCTTTCAGCAAGATGCTCACTTCACTGAAATTTTAAAACGAGACAAGAAAAAATATTCGATTTATAACTTAACCGGTAATGAACCAGAAGATTGGCAGAAATTAGCAGATGAAATTATCGCACTCATGGAACGCATGTAAAGCTCGCTTTAACCAACTCGCGCAGGCAACTTCTAACCCACCACACCACCTTTTAATATTTATCGTGGTGGGACTAATGCTGATAATTAGCAGCGGTTGTGAGGAAAAATTACCGACACTTCCGTACGACCAGCCTCTGGCATATTTTGATACTCTAGTCGTACCGGCAAGTCTGATTCAGACCCGCAATTTAATTGTCCCCGGCAAATTAGGCAGCTACTTCTATCTTTATGTTGGACAAAACGAGTGGGTGACCGCTTATTCTTTATTGCGCTTTTCCAATCTTAGTCTACTGCCTGACACTCTCGACACCCTCCTGAGTTGTACCTTGAATCTTTATACTGCCACCAGTTTAGCAACCGACACCAACCAGGTGCTAAATCCAACTATAAAAATTGGACTGCTCCAATCTAATGCAGCACCCAATTGGGAAGAAGATAGTGTTTCCGATAAGAATTTCGATTTAACCTCATACCGGGTAACACCTTTTACAGAATTCGATTTCCAAATATCAGATACCGTCCAGCTCGACATCACTAATTTTGCCAAAGCAATGATTAATGACTGGCTGGATACGAGCAAAACTAATTACGGGTTGATTCTCCAGACTGCTAATCAGACCGAAACCGCCATCGGTTGTATCTATACCCGCAGTACCGTTTACGCTCCCACTCTCATTGTTCAGTACATTTACCAGGGCGACACTCTCACGCGGACTATCGCGGCAACCAACGATGTCGCAATCTTGAAATACAACTCAGCCAAAATTAACAATCAGCGACTGGTACTTTCGGCAGGTTTAACAGGCTACGCTTTCCTGAAAGTTAATCTCGATGAGTTAAATATTGATAAAAACTGGGTCGTCGGCGATGCTAATTTGTATCTCTATATTGACTCTTCTTTATCTATGTCTTACAATAAAAGTATTACGGTTTACCTGAACATGTTGGATTCGACCGCCTGGAACGCCTCTGATTTTACTACCCCAAGCACCTATGAGGCGAGCCACACTCTTACAGCAGGTAGTCAAATATTAAAAATGAATTTGCCGAGGACAATTCAGAATATTACCAGTGGTTATTCTAAAAATTTCGGTTTTGTAATCTGGTTAGCGCCATCATCTTACAATCCCATTCTCTATAGCCTTTATACTACAGCAGATTCCGCCAGGCAGCCTTATCTCAAACTATTTTTAATGAAAGAACGATGAAACGAATATTTGCCATAGTCACCGCCATTGGCTTAATTGCTTTACCGGCATTAGGTCAGTTTTCGCATTATTCGATGTACGGCTTCGGTATTGCGTCTCCGGTTCAGCCAGTGCGTTCGCTTGGTCTGGGTTTGACCGGTGCTGCTCTTCCTGATTCCATCAGTCTCAATAGCGTCAATCCTGCTCTCTGGACTAATTTTGTGAGCACCTCGCTGCAGGGGCAAATGTACTTCTCTAACATTGCCGTTCCCAACCTCGATTACACTACTAACTTCGGGCGTTTCGTTGGTTTTGCCTTCAAGTTCCCGATTGGTAAAAAGATCGGCATTGGCTTGGGATTAAATCCCGTTACGCGGATGGACGCTAATCGCACTTTTATAGATACCTTGCTTTTTGATGGCATTAAAATCAGCAGTCAATCTGATTTGCTCCTAACAGGTGGCATTTCGGAATTTTTTCTGGGCGGAGGCTTTCGCTTATCACCTTATCTAAACTTGGGAGCAAAAGCGCGCTTCCTTTTGGGCAATTATGTCGTCAATTACAATACGACCTTAAGTGGCACCAACAAGGTCTATAGCTACTGGCAGATGAACTCGGTTGTAAAGGGCACTTCATTAGAAGTCGGCAGCCTGTGGAATGTACCGCGAACCCATCTTACTATGGCATTCACTTTTGATAAAAATCTAAAATTTTCTTACCAAAAAAGCATTGACTATTCTTATGGTCCCGATACCACCGCTCCATCCCGGCCACTCGCCTATCCCGGCACTCTGCGCCTGGCTCTGACCAATAAGTTCTCTAATTTCTTGCGGTTGAATCTCGAGTGGCATTATACCTACACCGATCACTCAGTTTTCCAAGATTTCTACCTCTTCACTCCTGTTAAATGGCAAAATGCTCAGTATATTGGAGTCGGCATTGAATTAACTCCCGTTATTGACGAAAAACATCCTGAAATCAGCCGCTTTGCCTATCGCTTCGGTCTTTATTATCGTACAGAACCAGTCTATTGGGCGGGTACTCAGATAAGCGAAAGGGGTTTGACGGCGGGAATCGGGTTGCCAATTTTTAATGATTTGAATCGCATTGATTTTGCCTTAACTTATGGGTTGCGCAAGGGCTTTTTAAGTAATGAAAAATTCTTTACCTTGTCGTGCGGGTTAACGACAGGTGAACTATGGTTTTTGAAATATAAACGACGCTAATTTGTGAGGTGCATTGATGAAAAGTCGGATTGTTTTTAACTTTTTAATTATCCTCTTATTAGTAACGGGTTTAGGTTTAGTCGGTTGCGTTCCGCCATCGCCGGAACCAGTCGAAAAAACCGCTCCAGCTGCCCCTAAACCACCTATGGATCACACCAAGTGCGATCTCTACCTTAGTTTTGCTTACAGCTATTATCAGAACCAGAACTGGAAGAGCGCCATCGAAAATTATCGAAAAATGATAGATCATGGTTGCGAAGAGGAATATGCCCAGGATATTTTCATCTATTGGGGTAGAGCCTATCAACAGTTGGCATCCGAGAACCCTGTTTATTTAGATAGCGCCTTATTTGTCTATTTAAAGGGAGAAAAATATCTTCCTAATGATCTGTACTTAAAAAAATACATCGCTTACATATACCACTTGCAGAACAAAATTGACCTGGAAATTCGCGAATATGAAAAAATGATTGAGCTCAATCCCAATGATATAGAGCTTTATCGCACTCTGGCTAAATTGTATTTTTCCAATCAGCGTTGGAATGATGTAGTCTACATCTCCAACGAAATTTTAAAAATCAGTCCGAATGATGAGCAGGCGAAAAACGACCTGATTTTAGCCTATCAGAAATTAGGCAAGGACCCGATTCAGATTATTCGGGATAACTGGGAAAAATCGCCTTCCGTGCGCTCCGGCTTAGAATATGCTACTGCCTTGAAGCAAGCACGCGACTTTGAACGCGCTATCCAGGTTTATCAAAAAGTTACGCAAATCGATTCGCGTAACCTCGAAGCCTGGCAAAATCTTGCTGATCTTTACCAGAATAAGAACAGCATTCCGGAGGCAATCAATGCCCTGGAATTCATTGCTAAAAACCTGGCACCACGTGATTTAGATGTCATCCAGAAAATCTGCACCAATTACATCAGACTCGCCAATTTCCCGGCTGCTTATTCCTGGGCAGAAAAAGCCGTTAGCATTGGTGGCGCTCAAGCCTATAAAATTCGGGCTGATCTCTATTATACTGCCGCTGACTATTGTATCGGCTCGGAGAAAATGACTTTCGAAGACAAATTAGTTTATAAATTAGCTTATGACGACTATAAGAAAGCCCTTGAATTAGGCGATAGTTCAGTAAAAAATCGTATCGACCATTTGAAAGACTACCTCATCCCGACCACCGAAGAATGGTTTTTCAATAATTTCGACGCCCTGGGCAATCGTCGCACAAGTTTTCGTCCCAATAAAGCCTGCTATAACTGGATAACTACCGAAGCAAAGAAGGATTAATGCGTATCATTTTTGGTGCTGATCACGGTGGTGTGAACCTGAAAAAGCAGCTTAGCGCATTTGCCCAGCAGCTCGGGCATACCGTCCTGGATGCAGGCACCGATTCAGATAACCCGGTTGATTATCCAGACTTCGCCCAAGCTGTAGGTACTGCTATTCAGTCCCGAACTGCCGATTATGGAGTCCTGATTTGCCGCACTGGCATCGGAATGTGCATATCGGCCAATAAAATACATGGCGTCCGGGCAGCAATTGCCTACAATCCCCAGGTCGTCACTTTAAGTCGTCAGCATAATGATTCAAATGTGCTCTGTTTCGGTGCCGATTTTATTTTACCAGAAAAAGCCAAAGAATATCTCCAATTATGGCTCACTACCTCTTTTTCAGGTGAAGAACGTCATCTCAGACGGATTAAGAAAATTCAGGCTCTGGAGGAATAGGTGGATTACAAATTCATTAAGCAGCAGGATGCCGAACTTTTTAATGCAATTCAAAATGAATTAGAGCGTGAACGCTATACTCTGGAATTAATTGCTTCCGAAAATTTCGTTAGCCCGGCTGTTTTGGAAGCTGCAGGCTGCACAATGACCAATAAATATGCCGAGGGTTACCCCGGTAAACGCTATTATGGCGGCTGCTATGCTGTAGATCAGGCAGAAAATTTAGCCCGTGAAAGGGTGAAAAAACTTTTCGGCGCTGAGTACGCCAATGTGCAACCGCATTCTGGTTCCCAGGCAAATATGGCAGCATTTTTCTCGTTAATCGCGCCGGGTGATACGCTAATGGGAATGGATTTAGCGCATGGCGGGCACCTGACTCATGGCAGCCCGGTCAATTTTTCAGGTAAGCTTTTTAAAGTAGTTTCCTATGGCGTGAAAAAAGAAACCGGCAGGATAGATTTTGACCAGATGGTGCACTTAGCGCGTGAGCATCGCCCTAAATTGATAATTGCTGGTGGCAGTGCTTATCCACGTCAGATAGACTTTGCCCGATTTCGGGAAATCGCCGATGAAGTTGGCGCCTTTTTAGTTGCCGATATTGCTCATCCAGCAGGATTGATAGCTGCGGGCTGGCATCCTTCTCCCTTACCCTATTGCCATGTTGTTACTTCAACCACTCATAAGACGCTGCGTGGTCCCCGCGGGGGTTTAATTTTAATGGGCCGCGATTGGGAGAATCCTTTCGGACAGGTTGTTGCCAAAACCGGTCGCTTAAAGATGATGTCAGAAATAATTGACTCCAATGTCATGCCAGGTATTCAGGGCGGACCTTTGATGCATATCATTGCTGCCAAAGCGGTTGCCTTTGGTGAGGCGCTTCAGCCAAGTTTCAAGGCTTACATCCGCCAGATTATTATCAATGCACAGACTCTGGCGGAGGAATTGCTCAAATTTGATTTTCAGTTAATCTCGGGCGGTACAGATAATCATCTATTGCTGATAGATTTGACCAATAAAAACCTCACCGGCAAAGCCGCCGAAACAGCCCTGGAAGAGAGTGGCATCACAACCAATAAAAATATGGTGCCCTTTGACCAGAAAAGCCCTTTCGTTACCAGTGGTATTCGCATCGGCACCGCCGCTATGACAACCCGCGGTATGCGCGAAAACGAGATGAAACATATCGCGCACTTGATTAATCGAGTCATTAGCCATCCTGACGATAAGAATGTGAAAAAGACTGTGCGGAAAGAAGTGCTCGAGCTCTGTAGACAGTTTCCTTTATATCAAGAAATCAAAATATAGGTATGTCTATGAAGTGCCCTTTTTGCAACTCGCGAGATACAAAAGTGATAGATTCACGCACTGCGCAAAAAAATAATGCTATTCGTCGGCGCCGAGAATGCCTTGATTGTGGGCATCGTTTTACCACCTATGAATATGTCGTCGAATACCCCCTTCAGGTCATAAAAAATGATGGTCGGCGCGAAGAGTATGACCGCACTAAATTGCTCAATAGTATCAAAATTGCCTGTAATAAACGCCCTATTCCTCGGGAAAAACTTGAAATGCTGGTGATGGACATCGAAAAAGAAATTGAAGAACACGCTGGCGGTGAAGTCCGTTCCAGCCAGATTGGGGAATTAGTGATGCAAAAACTGCGGCAGCTTGACGAGGTCGCCTATATCCGTTTTGCGTCAGTCTATAAAAAATTCAAGGACTTAGATGAATTCCGTGACCATATCGCGCAACTCAACAATTAAGGTAAATCAATTGGAACTTTTTGCCATTCTACAGGTAGGAAAACTATGCAATGCAAAGAGGACTTTTAGATATTAAAGAAATGGGAAACCAATGTTAAGTCAAGACCTACTCGAAATCTTAGTCTGTCCACAATGTAAAGGCGAACTGACCTACGACGCCGAAAATCAGAAATTAATCTGCTCGAATTGCCGATTAATATATGCAATCGAAGACGATATTCCCATCATGCTTGTCGAGGAGGCACAGAAATTTTGAGCGCCTGTTTTTACCATATAAGCACAGGGGGACCGACAATCTTCTAATTGTTACAACCTATCTTTTTTCAATAGTACTACATATATCAACGTTTGCGTATATTTAGAGAGCAATATATTATTCGTTTGTCAGGAGGAATAGATGCATAGATTTTTGAGCATATCGCTTTTAATATTGAGTATGACTTTGATGGCTTACTCCCAGAGTGAGGCTGGTGCGGTCTGGCTTTTAATCAATCCCGGGGCACGGTACTGCGGTATGGGCGAAGCCGGTGCCGGTTTTACCGACGACGCCTACGCTACCTACTATAATCCAGCTGGCTTGGGTTTCCTGCGGGGACGCGAAGCCGGTTTGACGCATACCAACTGGTTACCAAATCTGGCTTCCGATATGTACTACGAATTCGTGAGCTATCGGCAATTTTTAAAAGACGTCGGGACTTTGGGTGGCAATATCATTTTGATGAACCTGGGAGAACAAGCTCGTATGGATGAGCGCGGCAATTATTTAGGAGATTTTAGCTCTTATATGATGGCGGTAACAGCATCCTATGGGACAGCTCTGACCCGCAATTCATCCTTAGGCGTCAATGTCAAAATGGTTCACCAACATCTTACCGACCGCGGCGCCGGTCATGAAAAAGGGAAGGGAACTTCGACCAACTTTTGCTTTGATGTCGGCTATCTAAAGAAGCAATTCCTGTTAAGAAATTTGACTATGGGCGCCACGATTGCTAATATCGGACCGAAAATCGCCTTTATCGATGTTTCGCAGGCTGACCCCATGCCAACTAATCTTAAGTTTGGTCTCAGCTATACCTTAGGCGGCGAATATAACCGCGTGACCATTGCCTACGACGTCAATAAACTCCTCGTGGCTTCTTACCCTGACCGTGATATTGACGGCGATGGCAAAGTGGGCGGCTATGATGCCGATGGTCATCGCATAGCCGGCGGCGATTACAATAAAAAAGGACAACGCGAAACGGCTTATTCTGATGACTGGTACAAAGGCATCTTCACTTCGTGGATTGATGATTGGCTATTGACCTACGATTCCGCTTCGGATGGCATAGGTGCTAACGATGAGGACGGCAATACCAACGACGGCTCTCTGAAAAGAGAATTCGAGAAATTAGTACACAATTTTGGCATCGAATACTGGTATTCCGACCTGTTTGCCATTCGGGTGGGATGTATCTATGACAAAATCGGGAAGATTGTCATGAAAAATAATCTTCCGGTGCCGACTTTTGGAGCCGGTTTACGCTGGGCAGGCTTGGGCTTCGATTTCGGCTACACTGCAGGCGAAGCCGGTCACCCGCGGCAGAATACTATGTTGTTTTCCCTTAATATAAAATTCTGATAATGCTCTGAGTTTGACCACTCTAACGATACCTCAAATCAAAAAAGATCTGATGCCAAAATCCTCCTTAATCTTCATTAGTGTTCTGACTTTTCTGGCGACTCTTACGCAGGGCGCCGAATCTATAAAACCCAACTTTTATCATAAAAAGAGCCGTGCGAGTGTCACTACTACTACAAATTTGAAAATCTGCGCATTACGAGTCAGCTTTCCGAGCGATGCAGACCCTGGAACAACTGGCAATGGTCAATTTCTAAATGACACGAATACACCCTGTTCTGATTTTGTAATTGATCCACCGCCCCATAATCGCGCCTATTTCATTGACCATTTGCGCGCGTTAAACAATTACTATTCCAAAGTTTCCCATGGCAAAGTAACCATTGACACAGTTAATTCGCAGGTTTTTCCCATACAAGACGATTCGACCTATACCGTGCCGCACCGGATGGCTTATTATCATCCTTTTTTACAGAAAGACTCGATTGATTTACGCTTAGCGGAGCTATTTTATGATGCTATCCAAGCTGCTGATTCTGAAGTAGATTTCCGTCAATATGATGTAGTGGTCGTTTTTCACGCGGGGGTCGGGCAGGACTTCGACCTTTTTCTCGATCCAACGCCTTATGATATTCCCTCGGTTTTCATTAACCGCACTGACTTGAAAAACCTGCTGGCTCCGGATGATCCTGATTTTTTCGGTATTGCGGTCGAAAAAGGTAATTATCATCTCGACCGTGGTCTAATTTTGCCGGAAACGCAAAATCATCTGCTTTTTGACAATTGGCAGGAAGTTTTTGGTTCAGCAGCAACACCTTGCGAATACCAGATTGGGTTAAATGGTACCTTCGCCTTTATTTTCGGGTTTTATTTGGGATTACCAGCTCTTTACGATACCCAGACTGGCACAACCGGTATTGGGAAATTTGGGCTCATGGACCAGGGCTCAGCCAACCTCAATGGCTTGGTGCCCGCGGTACCATCTGCCTGGGAACGCTTTTTCATGGGATGGGAAGAACCAATCGAGTCACCGAATAGCGCTACAATTCACCTGCCTGAAATCGAATCCGGTTCCGATACTACTATTTGGAAAGTGACTTTAAATGCTTCTGAATACTTTTTAATCGAAAATCGCTGTGCGCATGTGCGACCTGGTGTTAGTTTAGATAGCATTCAATATCGGCTTTATCTACAAAGCCCCAGTCAAACCTGGCCATCCCTTTTTCCGCTTCTGCGTGACTCCCTGCGAGCAGTCTTTTCTCCCCAAACAGGGGTTATGCTTAGTGTTCCCAAATATGATTACGGATTGCCCGGTTCCGGTCTCCTCATCTGGCACATTGACGAATCAATTATCCAAAGCAATCTCGCCAAGAACCAAGTCAATATCAACCGCAACTACCGCGGTGTTGATCTCGAAGAAGGTGATGGCGCACAGGATTTAGGTTACGACACCGGTATCTTAGGAGCAAATATCAACATTGGTTGGTATTTCGACCCGTGGTTTGCCGGTAATGAAGGCTTTTTCCACTTGAATCCTGATTATCCGCGCGACGCCGCGCAACATGTGGGCTTCACTCCTTTCACTAATCCCGCTACAACTACCAACGCCTATCTTTACACCGGGGTCAGCATTGACAGTATTGGTCCGGCAGGTATGGTCATGTATTTTCAGATCAGGCGAGCAACTACACCGGAAAATTTTCCTCTCAATTTCCCGACTACTATCACGCATCTTTTACCACTTTCCCTAAATATGAATAGGATTCCCGACGCTTTTTTAGTTTGCGCTGATAGCGCTTATATATTCAATGACGAAGGGTATTTGCTTTCCACCGCCGTCGCCAACACGACTTATGCCATTAATGGCTCTCAAATCACCGGCTTCCAACCGCAACCGGGCGATGACCTCACTATTACCACCTGGCAGATTGATTCCAACGGCAAATGGCAGGTTTTAGCACAGACCAATTGGCAGAAAAAAAACCTGTATGGTCAACCACTTCCCATTGGCAAGGGCATCATATATTGTGTTCTGGCAACGGATGTCAAGCAATACGAATTGGGCTATTACTTGCCGCAATCCTCCTCCGTCCAATCGGTGTATTTGTCTGCTCCTATCGCACGTTTTTTAGGTGATTCTACCTTTTTATACGGCATCACCGACGCCAATGAGCTGCTTAGAATTCAGCCGCAGCCCTTCGGCATTACTTCCCTGGGGCAATCGGCAAATCTCGGTCAGGGTGAACATTTACTGGCATTTATTGACGGCAATGAGCTTCCTGATATAATTCATTACTATAATGGACATTTAGAAATAATTTTTGACATTGATGAAAGTCAAAAAACCATCACCCGGAATATCGTTCTAAGCGGTGACTTAGCCTGTGCGGATATTGACGGTGATGGTAAAAACGAAATTATCGCCTACGACGCCAATGCGGTTTACGCTTTTAACCAGGATTTAAAGTTCAAATACAATTTCCCGATTAGCTTGCCCAACATTTTAAAAGGCGACGAATTCAGTAGCAACCTTTGTTTAAGCGACCTTGACGGTGATGGCATCAAGGACGTTTTGCTGACAACCCAAAGGGGCGTTGTTGCTTTCAACAAGCAGGGCAGACTAATTGCTAATTTCCCCCTGAATTTTGTCCAGCCGCGTGCTGGTTCGGGAATTTTAATCAATTCAGCCGGTGGACAGCTTTTGCTGGGCGCCACTCAGCCAATCGGGCAGTCTGATTATCGCCAGATTGGTGGCGCGCTCTTAGCGGCGGCGGCACTGACAAGCACGGACTGGGTTTGTCAGGGAGGCAATGCCAGCCGGCGCTACTTTTATCCTGTTTTACCAATCACCTCGGGTAAAAATGCCAAGGGCTTGCTCAATCATGAATTGACTTTTAACTGGCCCAATCCGGCTCGCGATAATCGTACTTTTATTCGTTACTTTGTTAATTCTTCGTGCAAAATCAACATCGATATTTACGACTTAGCCGGCGACTTAATCACTTCTTTCGAAGACAATCATCCCCGCAGTGGTGATTTCAACGAAAAAGAATGGTATGTCGGAGAGATAAAGAGCGGGGTCTATTTCGCTGTGGTCAAAGCCAGTGTTGGAGCGCAGACCGACATAAAAATCATCAAAATTATCGTCATCAAATAATGTTTATTACGCCGCATAAATTTTTTTTATTCTGCTGGTTGCTGTTAGGTATCTTTCAGGGGGCTTTTGCCCAATTTAGTGAATTCAATCATCCCGAGCTGAAATGGTTGACCTTTGAAACTGCGCATTTCAAAGTGCATTATCATGAAGGCACGGAATGGACGGCTTATGAAAGCGCCCGCATTGCCGAAGCTATTTATGGACCGGTTACCAATTTTTATAATTTTGCGCCGCGCGAAAAAACCGCGCTCATTATTAAAGATACGGACGACATCTCTAACGGAGCGGCTTACTACTATGACAACAAAATCGAAATCTGGGCAACGCCTCTTGATTTCCCGATGCGCGGCAGTCACAGCTGGCTAAGAGATGTCATCACCCACGAGTTTACCCATATCGTTTCCTTGCAGAAAGCCATGAAGTTTGGGCGCGCAATCCCCGGCTTTTACCTGCAAATGATTGATTACGAAAAAGAAAAGCGACAGGATGTAATTTACGGTTATCCGAGAATTATTTGTTCCTACCCGGTTCCGGGTTTAGTTATTCCGATGTGGTTGGCAGAAGGCATGGCGCAGTATATGTATCCTGGCAATCCCAACGATTACTGGGACTCGCACCGCGATATGTTGTTGCGTGATCGGGTTTTGCATAAAAAATTATTGACCTTTTCCGAGATGGGATCATTCGGAAAAAGAGGAATTGGTAACGAAAGTGTTTACAATTTAGGTTTTTCTTTTGTATATTATATTAGTAACAGATTTGGTACTGATGTTCTTTCAAAACTGGCGGCAGAGCTTGCAAAACCAAACCAATATTCAGTGAGCTCGGCAATGAAAGGCGCCACGGCTTCTCCGGGCGACCTGCTTTATCAAGAGTGGGGGCAGTATCTTGATAAGCATTATGCCGAGCTCACTCGTTTTATAAAGCCTCACGTTTTCGCTGGCGAAGTGTTACTGCAAAAAGGCAGCACTCAGTTTTATCCTACCTGGAGTGGTGATAGCTGCCTTTATTATGTATCCAACGAAGGGCGTGACTACTTTTCACAGACGGCGCTTTTTCGTTTTGACCGGCGCAGCGGCAAAACTAAACGCCTCGTGGCGCGGGTCAATTCCAGCCTTTCGCTTTCTCCCGATGGTCGTTATATTTACTACTCCCGTCCCAGTCGTCCTAATCGCCGTGGTTCAATTTTTTATGACCTCTATCGCTACGATTTGCGGCGCCGAAAAGAAGAACGTTTGACAAAAGAAGCCAGAGCATATAACCCTGCCCTGGCACCCAATGGAAAGGAATTAGTTTACATCACGGGACGCGATGGCACTTCCAATCTGGTGATGTATAACTTAGAAAATAAAAGCAAGCGCAATCTCACTCATTTTACCGACGGTACCCAAGTCTTTACTGCCAGCTGGTCACCTGATGGACGCTTAATTGCCTTCGATTACTTAGTCAGTCACGGACGCAATTTAGCGCTTTATGACCTGAGTTGCGACTCAATCATCTATCGGAATGAGAGTGATTGCGATACGCGCCATCCCTTCTTCAGTCCCGACGGCAAGTGGCTCTACTATTCTTCCGATGAGACTGGCATTTTTAATCTCTATCGCCTGAACCTGATTTCTGGCGAAAAAGAATTAGTGACCAATGTCCTCGGCGGGGCTTTTATGCCGGCTGTCAATAGCGCGGGCGAATTAGCCTATGTGCTTTTTGACGACACTGCTTTCAAAATCAGCTTGATAAAAAACCCACAATCTCTCGACTTACAGAATGCCACTTACAATCGCCAACCTGCGACTAATCCCGGGCTCCTACCTGCGCCCGAAGTCACTGTGACACAGGCTGAACCTTATAAGGAGCAGTTTGCCCGTCTTTTTTTCCTGCCGCGCCTAATGTGGGATTATAAAAAAGCCAAACCGGGGTTCTACTTTTATTCTTCAGAAATTCTCAACCGCTTTAATATTTTCGGCGGTGCCGCCGTCAATCAATACTTTGACCGCGACTTGTTCACTATTCTCGAATATCGCCAGTGGTATCCGACTTTCTACATCGAACTTTATAACCTTAGTCGGCATATCAAGAATATAAAAGAAACGATTAATAGTTACCCTGCTGAACTGGATTACACCTATTATCTGAGCGAAGCTGATTTGGGAATGGCGCTGCCAGTGTCGGGCGTCAATCGCCTTCGTTTTGATGTTTCTTTCGCTAAATATAGGACCTCAACCAACGAACGCATTCCCTCTCAGGCTATTTACCAGAATGGCTTTTCTTACGACTACTATCGGGGACTGAATTTTAAGATGCTATGGCAGCACAATACCACTCTGCCAAGTATCAATGCCGAAACCAATCCCGACAACGGCATTGTCGTCAATACGCTCGTTGCCCGCAATTATGACCAATTCATTCGCGGCTTTAGTACCAACCAAGCCTACAGCACACTCAATGTGGACTTTCGTAAAAACTACTACTGGCGTATTGAACAAACTGGCGATTGGTACCACAAATATCCTTTGATAAAGAATTTGACGGGCAATTTGCATTGGCGATGGGGCTTTATTTCCAAACCGGATGTTGATTCCTTTTTCTACTTCTTTGCCGGTGGGCTGGATGGATTAAAAGGCTATCCCTATTATAGCATCGAAGGGCGCAACCTCTTGATAGGACAATATACCTGGCGGGTGCCGCTTTTTCGAGAAAAATCTTTTCCCTTGTTATCTTTTAATTTGCAAAATGCCTTCCTTGGTTTTTATATTGAAGCCGGAAACGCCTGGAATGGAGTTAGAGGGTATCCAAAAGTGCAGTTGAGCGATATCAGTACAAATCCATTAAAAATAACCCGCCGGATAGTAGGTGATTTTAAACGCGATGCCGGCGTGCAGCTCCGCCTGAGTGGCTTTTCCTTCTATGCTTACCCAACCGCTATCAGCTGGGATTTTGTCTATGGTCTCGATCAGTTCGATCTGACAGACCGCCAGGGAAAAGCTCATCGCTACGGCAAAGAATGGCAGACTTATTTAACTATTTTATTTGGACTATAAAGGAGGCGCTATGAAATCACGTTTATTATTCGCGATTTTCATCCCTTACTTAGCATTTTCGCAACAACTCGGTGGCTGGGACAAGGACGATGCCACTACACGGGAACGCTTACTCTATAATTTGCGTTATGCCCAAGTGCAATCTGATACTTTCGAATTCAATTATGCCAAATCACCGGGCGTAGCCTTTTTGCTATCGGCAGCGATTCCAGGTGCAGGTGAATTTTATGCTGGCGCCCGCTATCGCGCCATTGCTTTTGCCAGCGTCGAGGCTATCTCATGGGCTGTTTACTTCAATCAAAAAAGTACCGGTAATAAAATCGAAAAAAGTTATAAGCACTTTGCCAATAATCATTGGAGTTTGTGGAACTGGTACGCTAATAGCTTGACTTATCCAGATTTATTTGGCTTGACGCGCAAAGGCTTTGGTTCCCATTCCATCTGGATTGAATATAATGGGATGGAATATCCTGCTCATGAGGATACCCTTAACCTTTACATACCTACCTGGGCAAGCATTCTCGCCAACGAAAAGGATTTACCCTTTGAACAGCAGACCTTGCGCCCGATACGTACGCGCGATTTTTATGAAAATATCGGCAAGTATGACCAATTTGCGACTGGCTGGGATGATTTTTCCACTGATTATGTAGATACTACCCAGATTGAACCGGTCAAGAATAGCCCTGAACGCAATAAATATCTCAATGACCGCTACAAATCGAATCAGGCATTGAAAATGGCGACCAATTTCGCTACGGTAATCATGTTTAACCATCTTATTAGCGCCTTTCATGCTCAGATTGCTGCCAAACATTATCGTCCACCGGAAAGCAAGTCTGTCAGCTGGTCATTAGACTTAGTCGCCGATTACCGTTATCGCTATCCAATTCGGGGAATTAATGTCTCCCTCTCGTTTTAGCCAATTGTCATCGTCTCTCAAAGTTTTTAGAAAGTAGCAGCATGAAAAATAGTCTTCTGGAAAAAATTAGCCTGACGAGTCTAATTTATCTGATATTGATAATGACGAGCTGTTCGAGCAATCAGCCGAAAATTGTGACTGATTTCAATAAAACCTATCAAAAGGGAACCGAGGCTTTCAATAAGAAAAAATGGGACAAAGCCATTGAATATTTCACTCTGGTCGTGCTCAATAATCCAGGCAGTGATTTAGCCGATGATGCCCAATTTTATATTGGTGAATGTTATTTCAATCGCAAAGAGTATCTTTTAGCCATTGCCGAGTATCAGAAATTGACGGAGCGCTATCCGTATAGCTCGCTAGTCGAAGATGCCAGTTACAAAATCGCGCTCTCGCAATTTAAAAATGCGCCTCAATATCAACTTGACCAGGAATATACCTTGAAGGCTTTGCAGAGTTTTCAGGATTTTGTTGAAACTTATTCCAATAGCAAATATCGTCCTGCTGCTGAAAAAATGATTATCGAAATCCGCAATCGTTTAGGACGAAAACTTTTCGAAAGCGGACGACTCTACCGCAAACTGCGCGAGTGGGAGTCAGCCATCATTTACTTCGATAAAGTTCTTGAACTCTATTACGACACCGATTGGGTCCTGCCAGCCTATCTGGAAAAAGCCTATTGCCTTATCCGCTTGCGGCGCTTCGATGAATACGAACAGGTGCGCCAGATTCTCAACAGCAAGTACAAAGAGCGTATCCCTGCCGAACAAATGGTGTATTTGCAACTTTCCTACAATCGCGAAAAAAAGCAACTCGAAAAAGAGTTGAAGAAAAATAATCCATGAAAATCGGCTTATTCGGTGGCAGCTTCGATCCGCCGCATAACGGACATCTGACCATCGCGACATCTTTTCTGAAAGAGCTGCAATTAGACGAAGTGCTTTTCATTCCCGCCTATATCGCCCCTCAAAAAGGTCACCGTACTTATGCTACTGCCGCAGACCGCTTGAATATGCTGCGCCTTGCTCTCGCGGGACATCCCCATTTTCGTATCAACACGGTCGAAATTGAGCGTGAAGGCATCTCCTATACTATTGACACTATCCGTTTTCTAAAAGCGCAAGAGCCCCAAGCCGAGTACTATCTCCTGATTGGCGCAGACAGTCTGCTGGACTTCGCCAACTGGCGCGAACCAGAAGCCATTCTAAATTCTGTGCAGGTCGTGATTGCAAAGCGACCGGAATGCGATTTAGATAAAGTAGAGCCTAAATTCCTGCAGCAGGTTATAGTTTTAAAAAATCAAATGTCTCCCATTTCGTCCAGTTTGGTTCGGAATAGGGTTCGCCAAGGACAATCACTGGAAGGCTATGTGCCACAGGCAATAGCACAATATATTACAGAACATAAGCTATATCGTTAATATAGCCTCATTCCCACGACGACAATTTTGATAATCATATTCCTTTCCCTAATATGCCCCGCTTATTTGATAAACATCTGTAGTAATCTGTGTCCATCTGGGGCGAAATAATAAATCTCCGCGCTCTCCGCGTCCTCTGCAGTTAATAATTTCCCTGCTCTTCGTCTTGTTAATCTTGTACATATAGAGTTAAATTCACCGCCGTGAGTAGGAATATTAGAAATTTCTGCATTATCGCCCATATCGACCACGGCAAATCAACCTTAGCCGACCGTCTATTAGAGTATACCGGTACAATCAGCCAGCGCGAAATGAAAGAGCAGGTCTTAGACGACATGGATCTCGAGCGCGAGCGTGGTATTACCATCAAGTCTCACCCGGTACGGATGCATTACACCGCACCTGACGGCAGTGAGTATATTCTCAACTTAATTGACACACCTGGACATGTGGATTTTTCTTATGAAGTTTCACGCAGTTTGGCAGCTTGCGAAGGCGCCCTGTTGTTAGTTGACGCCACGCAAGGCGTGGAAGCCCAGACCGTAAGCAATGCCTATCTGGCGATTGAACACAATTTGACCTTGATACCAGTCATTAATAAAATTGACTTGCAGGGAGCACGGATTCCCGAAACTCGTCGTCAAATCATAGATTTAATCGGTTGTCGGGAAGATGAAATTCTGTTAACAAGTGCCAAGAGTGGAATAGGAATCGAAGCCCTGGTTGAAGCCATAATTACGCGCATACCGCCGCCATGTCTTGACTTGACCAGTCCCTTGCGTGCCCTGATTTTCGATTCGACTTTTGATTCATTCCGGGGCGCTATTCCTTATGTGCGCATTTTTGAAGGAGTTGTCAAAACAGGCGATTACATTCGTTTTTTCGCCAGTAATATGAGCTACGAGGTTTCCGAAGTAGGTGTTTTTCGCATGCATCGCCAGCGGACCGACCAGCTGGCTTCCGGTGAAGTTGGTTATATTATCGGCGGAGTCAAGGATATTTCTAAGGTCAAAGTTGGCGATACGATCACTCTTAGAGACAGTCCTGCCCATGAACCGCTCCCCGGCTATCGCGTGGTCAAGCCGATGGTTTTCAGTGGCATGTATCCCGTCGATAGCGACGACTACGAAAACCTGCGCTCTTCTCTGGAAAAAATGCGGTTGAACGATAGCTCGCTGGTATATGAACCCGAAACTTCCAGCGCGCTGGGATTCGGTTTTCGCTGTGGTTATCTCGGCTTGCTGCACATGGAAATTGTGCAAGAGCGCCTGGAACGGGAATTCAATCTGGAATTAGTCACGACCATGCCCAATGTGCGCTTTCAGGTAATCCTGAAAAATGGAGAAATTCTCGAAGTTGATAACCCTTCCCGCATGCCACCCATCGGTGAAATAGAAACCCTGCGCGAACCATATGTCAAAGCCGAAATAATTACGCCCCCCACTTACCTTGGCAATATTCTCAAACTCTGTCAGGAGAAGCGTGGTATCTATAAAAATACCCGCTATCTTGATGCTGAAAAAGTCCAACTAAACTACGAATTCCCTTTATCTGAAATAATTTTCAATTTCTATGATAGGCTTAAATCGGTCTCACGAGGATATGCCTCCTTCGATTATGAACCAATTGGTTTCCGCGAGGGCGACCTAGTCAAACTGGATATTCTCATTTCCGGCGAACCAGTGGACGCCCTTTCCGCCATAGTACATCGCGACAAAGCCTACCAACACGGTCGGGCATTATGCGCCAAGCTGCGCGAGCTGATTCCCAAGCAACTCTTTGAAGTCGTCATTCAAGCGGCAATCGGAAGCCGAGTTATTGCCCGTGAAGTCAAAAGCCCCTTGCGGAAAAACGTGACCGCTAAATGCTACGGCGGCGACATCACCCGTAAACGCAAACTCCTCGAAAAGCAGAAAGAAGGTAAGCGTCGCATGAAACAGATTGGCAAAGTCGAAGTACCGCAGGAAGCTTTTCTTGCAGTCCTGAAAATGGAACATTGATGCTACCCCGTACCATTCATCCTTGCTAAAACATGTCTATTCTCAAATCCTACTGGGAACAGTCTAAGTCACCACTCTATAGTATTGTAATCACGCTGCCACTGCTGTTAATCTATGAAATTTTGATTTTTTCTTTTAACCATTCGGATATTTTAGGTTTACGGAATGGCGCCGATATAATTTTTCACCAGATTTTTAGGCTTTTTAATATCTATGGCTTTTATGCCGTCGGTTTCGTGATTCTAAGCGCTTTTCTATTGGCTTATTATTTCACTTATCGTTCGCGACATCACTTTGCCCTACGCGGTCAATTTTTTATCTTAATGTTGCTGGAAAGCATCGTTTACGCCATTCTTTTCTATCTTGTCGTCCAGCAAGCTGGGCGATTCGGATTAGTCATTGGTCCCTCGAACCTTAAATTTCAGATTGTGCTGGCATTAGGCGCTGGAGTTTACGAAGAATTTATTTTCCGGGTTATTTTAGTGACCGGCATGACTTTTTTCCTGGCGAATATTTTGCGGTTTAATAACGCCCTTGCTACTGGTTTAGCAATTATCATTGCAGCCTTGCTGTTTACCTTATTTCACTATCTGGGTCCTTACGGTGAAACTTTTACTCTGCGTTCGGGAGCGGTGCGTCTGGCAGCCGGCATTTTCTTAGGCTCGCTTTATGCCTTGCGCGGCTATGGCATAACCGCATATACGCATACTTTTTATGATTTAATTATCATTCTTTATTAATTGACCTACGGCTTAAAAGCCGTAGCTATTCAATCGCGGCAATCCAAAAATAAAGAGGAATAAGTAGCCCCGCGTGAAACTTGTCCGCCATTCGTCCCGCCTGGGCGGGAGGGTATTGGGATATGGGTCATCTTCTAAAAATAGGTTTTAACCCATTAACAAGACTAAAAGATAGTACAGTTATTATGGGCAATATGTTCTGATTTTATGCAGAATATTTTCCAGTTCGTCTAAATCCTCGAAGACATTAAAATGGTCAGTCTCGACAATCAAAACGGGACTCTTTTCCTGTTCTCTCTTAATCCAGCGTTCATAAGAAAGATTGAGACGATAAATATATTCAGGAGAGATGTCGCGTTCAAAGCCGCGTGAACGTTTCTTAATGCGGGTCAATAGAGTATCTACGCTGGCTCGCAAATAAATTATCAGGTCGGGGCGTTTAAGATAAGAAGTCATGATTTCGAAAAGTGCACTATAGTTATCCCAATCGCGCTTGCTCATATAGCCCATTTCGTAGAGATTGCGAGCAAAGATTTCGACATCCTCATATATTGTGCGGTCTTGTACCGTCGAAATCGGGCTTTCGGTCATCTGCTTGTGGGTCTTGAAACGATGCGATAAAAAATAAACCTGTAGATGAAAGCTCCA
This sequence comes from Fidelibacterota bacterium UBA2242, assembly GCA_002347855.1. Classification (GTDB taxonomy): domain Bacteria; phylum Fidelibacterota; class UBA2242; order UBA2242; family UBA2242; genus UBA2242. The sequence goes on along the minus strand of DDYE01000009.1, from coordinate 103,129 downwards.
CTGGCGCATATCAGCGTAGAAATCCTCGAGGTACGGATTGTCAATGACCGATTCATAATAGGCACGCCAGCCAAAGTTTCGTGCAATGATGTCAGTCATGGTCGTTTTCCCTACCCCGATATTGCCTGCTACGCCGATAAAATAGACCGGACTATTCACTTACAATCTCTCCTTTTAAAACATTTCCCGATTCACCTATTATTCTAACTTGAAATATTTTATTTAACAAGTTATCTTTATGAAAAACGCGCACTGTTAGATAATTCCCACTCAGCCCCTGCCATTCCATCGGTCCGACTTGCTCTTCAAAAAGTATCGTTAATATTTGACCGATAAATTGCGATCGGAAGTGGCGTCGTTTTTGGGCACTCAGATTAATCAAAATTTGTGAACGTCTTTTCTTCTCAGCGCTGGTAATGGATTCGCGGTTTTGAATGGAGGACGTGTATGGTCGTGGCGAATAACGAAAAACATGCAGATAATCTAAAGCCAATTTTTGTAAAAAGCCCCGCATTTCTTCAAATGCTTCGGTGGTCTCGCCAGGATAACCCACCATGACATCTGCTCCCACGCAGGCAGCCGGCAAATTATCTTTGATTCTCTGCACTAAATCGCTATAGAAAGCCGTCGTGTAACGCCGCCGCATCTGACGGAGAATGGCATCAGTGCCGTACTGTAATGGGATATGCCAGTGTTGACAGAGACGATTATTTGAGCGCATTAAGGTAATCAGCTGTGGCGTTACTAAATCGGGCTCGATGGAGCTCAGGCGCAGACGCGGCAAATCGGTCTCGGTTAAAATACGCTCTACAAGCGTCGTTAAGTCACCTTCGGCGGTTTGGTACAAGCCAAGGTTAATGCCTGTCAGTACAACTTCCTGGCAACCGTGCGCTACCAATTGTTTGACCTCGGATATACACTCAGTCAAAGGACGGCTACGCGGTTCACCACGCAGATGGGGAACCACGCAATAGCTGCAGTGGTAATCACAACCATCTTGAACTTTTAAAAGCACCCGAATCCGTTCGGGGTGCAATTTTTTATCAGTCGGCTTAAATACTGCCGGAGACTCTTCTAAATCGTCAAGCGCTACGATGGTTTCTCCGGCTTCTACACGGGGCAAATACTGCGGGAGATTATTTTTCTCGCTATTACCTAAAATCAATTTGACAGCGGGCATTTGTCGTAAACGCTCGGCGCCAAGATAAGCAGCGCAACCGACTACGGCAATAAGAGCGTCGGGTGCAGTGCGTCGCACTGCTGCTATTGCCCCACGCATTTTGGCTTCCGCGGCCTGAGTCACGGCGCAAGAATTAATAACAACTAAATCGGCAGGCATGTTAGCCTGCACTACCTGTAGACCACGCTGTTCCAAGTCAAAACGTATAGTTTCTGATTCAGCTTGATTGAGACGACACCCCAGCGTCTTAATTGCCACCGTACGAATCACTTTTATCTAATCTCGATTTGGCTTTGGTCGCCAACAATAAAGCGATTAACAAGTGGTTTAGAATTAGCTCGCAAGATATGAACATCTTTGCCCAGCAAACTGGCTTCAATTCGAATGGACTGGTTCTGGATTACACAACCGGAGGAAATAATGCTAAACTCAATTTCAGTTGCTTCAATCAAGCAATTTTTATCAATAGAAGTGTACGGACCGATATAAGAGTTGATGATTTTTGAGCCGGCGCCAATAATAATCGGTCCCCGCAGGTTACTATTACTAATTTTGGCGCCTTTTTCAATGATGACCCGCCCGGTAACATTGCTCTCCTGATCCACTTCGCCGTCAATGCGAGTCGTGATATTATCTAACACTAAGCGATTGGCTTCTAAGAGGTCATTGGGTTTACCAGTATCCTTCCACCAACCGGTGATTTCCGAAAAGGTAACGCGGTATCCTTTCTCAAGAAGATATTGGTGAGCATCGGAAATTTCCAGTTCGCCGCGCGGACTCGGTTGAATATTGTTTACCGCTTCAAAAATATGGCTGTCATAGATATAGATGCCAGTCACAGCAAAATCACTCATTGGTTTTTGGGGCTTTTCAACAATTTTCACAATGCGACCATCTTTAATTTCAGGCACACCGAAGCGCTCAGGATCGGGGACTTTAGCAAGCACTAAATGGCAGTTCGTATTGCTCTTCTCGAATTCCTCAATGAAACGCTTGATGCCGCCGACGATTATATTATCACCCAAATAAAAAACGAAGGTTTCTCCCTTGATAAACGGTTCCGCTATCTTAACGCAATGGGCTAACCCAGCCGGAGTATCCTGGGGAATATAAGTAATATGCAAGCCGAGGGCACTGCCGTCGCCATAGACTTCTTTAACTTCTCCCCCTTCCTTATTCGTGATGATGCCGACTTCGCGAATTCCCGCATCGCGGACATATTCAAGAGCATAGTTCAAAATAGGCTTATTTGCAATCGGAATGAGGTGTTTGTTTTGAGTGTGGGTAATGGGACGCAAACGCGTACCGTGTCCCCCCGCTGTAATTAAGGCTTTCATGTCATTTCCTTTTTCTTATTCTGAATTGAAATAATGATAAAATCACAATGAAAATTAGCTAAACTCGACTAAAGAAACAAAAGTTAATGCGCACAGAAACCGATTAAATCTAAACCATCCACACCACTAATTTGAACTGTCTGGAACTCACCTATCGGCAGCGATTTCTGGCTGGTGACTCTGACAAAGCAATCTACTTCAGGCGCATCCCATACCGTCCTTCCTAAATAGTAGTCGCCGTCGCGCTTTTCTATTAAAACAGTAATATTTTTGCCGATTTTCTGGCGGGCAAATTCATGCGAAATATCGTATTGCACCTGCATTAAAAGTTCCCGCCGCTCTTCTTTGATTTCAGGGGGCACATTATCGGGCTCTAAACCTGCGGGCGTACCTTCCTCACTTGAATAAGAGAACACCCCCAGTCTTTCAAAGCGTATCTCTTCGATGAAATCCAACAGAGCTTCAAAATCGCGCTCTTCTTCTGAGGGATAACCAACCATGACGGCAGTGCGCAGCGCCAGATTCGGCACCTCCCGCCGGAGACGCTGCAAAACCTGTGACATTTTTTGGCGGGTTATACCACGCTTCATCCGACGCAATAAACGATTACTGGCATGTTGAATGGGAATATCAAGGTAGGGACATAATTCCGGGTAGTCATTAAATAAACTATTCAATTCCGACTGCCAGAAAGCGGGATTGGCATACATCAGACGTACCCATGGAAAAAGACGGGCACGGAGTAACTCTGACAACAAATCGAACAACCCGCCAGAGGCGGGCTTCAAATCAGAGCCGTAGCGGGTTATATCCTGAGCAATGACGATGAGTTCTTTAACCCCCTGAGACTTCACGTATTCTGCTTCCAATAGAAGACTATCAATAGAGCGGCTTTTTTGCGGTCCGCGAATATTGGGAATGGCGCAGAAAGAACAGGCATTGTCACACCCTTCCGCAATTTTAAGATAAGCGTAATGCGATGGCGTGAGCAGATTGCGACTGTGTGTAAAATCCTGGCACGAAGGCATCTGTCCGGTTAGATATTCGAGAATAGCGGATTGGGCATCCACCCCGAAAAGACAATCTACTTCCGGTAACTCCGTGCGCAATTGGTCAAAATAACGCTGAGTCAAGCAACCCCATACGATGACTTTTTCGACTTTGCCGCTTTTTTTCAATTGGATCGTATCCAAAATTGTCTCAATGGATTCCTCTTTTGCCGGTTGAATAAAGCCACAGGTATTGATGATGACATGGGCGGCTTCATTGGGTTTTTCAAGATAAATCCAGCCAGCCTTCAATAATTCACCCTTGAGCACTTCCGAGTCAACTGTATTTTTAGGACAACCTAAGGAGATTAAACTGAATGTTCTATTAGCAACTTTCATCTGTTTAAGGCACAATTTTTCAGGAAGAGAGGAGCGCTTCGATAAAACCGCGCGGTTCGAATTCAACTAAATCGGTGATTTTTTCACCGACACCAATGAATTTTATCGGGACATGCAACTTCTGATGAATAGCGAGTACAATACCGCCCTTGGCAGTTCCATCGAGTTTTGAAACGATTAAACCTGTTACGCCGACTGCCTTTAAGAATTCCTGTGCCTGTACCATGCTGTTCTGCCCGGTATTACCGTCCAGGACAAGCCAGACTTCGTGAGGAGCTGCAGGCAATACTTTTTGAATGACACGTTTAATTTTCGCCAGTTCAGCCATCAAGTTAGCTTTGGTATGCAGACGTCCCGCCGTATCTATCAATAGGACATCGTAATTATGCTTTAAGGCGGACTGGACGGCGTCGAAAGCAATGGCAGCCGGGTCTTTGCCCTGAGGATTACCCAGAAAGGCGGCTCCGGCTTGCTTCGCCCAAATCTGGAGTTGCTCGTAAGCCGCCGCGCGAAAAGTATCGGTGGCTGCGATGAGCACTTTCTCATTCTTCTGGCTGAAATAATAAGCTAATTTGCCGATGGTGGTCGTTTTACCTGTGCCATTTACTCCCACGAATAGAATGACCAATGGTTTACCCTCGACAATTTGGTTCATCTGAGTCGGAGAAATGAGGGCAGCTAATTCGGCTTTTAATATTTCTTTTAACTGGTCGGCATCCTGACGGTCAATCCGCCGCAAACGTTCCAGCAGCTGTTCAGTCAGTTCAACCCCGAGGTCACAGGACAATAAGCTTTCTTCAACTTGCTGTAAAGTTGTCTCATCCAGGCGGATAAAGCGCCCAAGCAGCGGCAGTTTAGCAGCCAAGAAACGGGCTGTTTTTTTTAATCCCCAATCAGGCATTACGCTCTGCTTTCCTGCGACGATAAGCATGCAAAATTTGGTTCAGGAAGGTGTAGATATACCATATACCAGAAATGATTAAGAAAAGAATCGAAACCCACATTAAAGGAATGACGATATTCCCAATTTTATCCTGATAAACAAATGATAGCACTGTCGCCGCGGTGAAGACAATCGAGATCTTCCCCAATTTATTCGACTGCGGTGAGATGCCGTAGTTATTCAGCAAAAATATTCCGAGTATAGCAATTAAAAAATAACGGATGGCTAAAAGCCCGAAATAGTAGCCCGGCACCCTATTGTCCATCAGTAAATAAAGCGTTACACTTAAAATCACCACCCCATCAGCAAAGGGATCAAGTACTTTTCCGATTTCCGTTATAGCATGGCTGATACGTGCCAACCAGCCATCCAGAATATCAGACACAATCGCGATTACAATAAAAATGAAGGCGACATGACCACGCCCGCGCTCGAGATAGTAAATAATCGGTAAAGTTAAAAAAGCACGCAGGATGGAAATCAAATTCGAGGTGGTCACTATCTGATGAGGAGGAATAGCGCGATATTTTTCAGTAACTAAATTCTTGACATCACTTGCACGGCTCATAAATTTGATCCCCTATTTTCAAATTGTTTGCAGTTAGCAAAGCAAATTTACTAATACCAACTCGTTCGACCAGCGGCTTATCTGATAGCAAGGCTTCTACGCCACCCTGAAAAACGACTTGTCCCTGTTCCATGACAATTATCTTTTCAGCGACGCTCCTTAAAAGGTTAAAATCATGTGAAATGATAAAAATCGCCTTCTCTGTCAGTCGCGCGGTCAATAATTTTTCAAATTGAAGGCGGACAGCCGGGCTTAGTCCTAAAGTCGGTTCGTCTAATACAATCCCATCGCAGGGAAAGGCTAAACCAAATGCCAGGGCTGCCTTGCGTAACTGCCCGGTGCTGAGCTCATAGCCAAATCGTTTTTCAACTTGAGCGAAAGGCAGTCCGAGATATTTCAGGAAGTCCACGAATTGTTGAAAAGACCAATCTGTTTTAGGCATAAGTAATTTATTAATGGCCTCACCAATTTTCATGCCCAGGAACAATTCCTCTGGTTCCTGTGGCAAATATTTAAAATTGGGCGGTGATGAAGTCGTCGAACTGCAATTTTGCACCTGGCAACAGAAGGTCCCGGCTGTGGGTTGCAACACCGAACCAATGATTTTGCCAAGTGTACTTTTACCGCTACCGCTTAAGCCATATATGCCTAAGACGGTCGTAAACTCAATCGTCAGGTTGTCAAGCGCCAGGCGAAATTTTGGATTCGACGGGTAACGAAACCACATTTCACTGGCGATCAAGCTATATCGTCGGTCAGGTTTGGTTATGTTCAACGCCAAGTAATTGCTCCATCATTGCTTATCTCGAGTACCGCTTCGGCTAAGGCGATTTCATATTCATCCTGGGTAACCCAGACAATACTAATGCCATTCGCAACCAGATTCGGAATTATCTGATAAAGTTCCAAACGCGTGAAAATGTCCAGCCGCGCCGTCGGTTCGTCAAGAATCAAAATGCGCGGGTTGTTGATAAGCACACTTGCCAGTGCCAGGCGTTGTTTTTCTCCGCCAGATAATTCCTGCGAGGTGGCAAGGCGCCGTTCGTATAAATTCCACACCCGCAATACTTTATTGACCTGGTTGCGCATTTCTGGCACACGCAGACCCTGATTCTCGAGATTAAAGGCTAACTCCCGCTCGACATTGAGTTGCACCAGCTGGTCCTCCGGGTTCTGATAAAGGAAACCGACGGGCAAGGTATCACTGAATGGATAAACTATTTCGCCTCGGCACGGCTGTAAAAGACCAGCTAAAAGCTTTACTAAGGTCGTTTTGCCACAACCTGATTCGCCAGTTATTGCAACCCAGCTTCGGAGAGGGATGGTCAAATTCAAGTCGGTAAAAATAGGTTCTTGCGGACGATACCAGAAATCTACCGCGTTCAGGATAATATTCATTCCGATTCTAAAATTTCTTTTACGGTTCGAGCCGAAGCCCCCAGATTACTCAAAATCACTTGCCGCGCTGCATTTGCCGCTTTTTGATAATCTGCTGGTATAGTAATAAAACGACGAATTGTCTTGTAGAGCGCATTCTCATCGGGACAACATACTCCGCCACCCGCCTTTATCAGTAATTCAGCTTCATGAGAATTATGATAACTCGGACCAAACAACACTGGTAAGCCAGCCACGGCTGGTTCCATCACATTATGAATAGAACCACGGAAAGAGCCACCCACAAAAGCAAGCTGGCATTGATGATACAGTTCAGCTAATATTCCCACACGATCAACCAGCAGCACCCGCACTGCGCCAATAGACTGCGTAAGAGTAGAATATCGAACTGTCTTGAAATTAGCAGCATGGAAAGTATCCTCTAACATTTCCAGCGCATAATCATTGGGTTCGTGGGGTGCAATGATAACCCGCAGGTGAGGCTGTTCTTTAAGATTGCGAATTAAGGCGGGCAATAAATGCCTTGCATCCTGTGGCCAAATACTGCCGGCAATAAAAACAAAACCATCCGCGAAAACACGCAAGAGGGCTTTTTTAACCAATTCCTGCGAACGCTGGATGACCTGGTCATAACGAGTATCGCCTAAAGTCAATACCGTTATATTGACGCTGCCAATCAACTTCGCCACTGATGCCTTATGTTCATCAGAAATGGCGTATATATAATCCAGCGAGCGATAAAGATTACTGAAAAAAGCATTAATAACAGGTTTCATTTTGGAACTGCCCTCGCGGATGCGAGCCGATATCAAATAAGTCGTTACATGATGACGACGGGCATTAAAAATCAGATTAGGCCAGAGTTCATAAGTCACGAAAATGATTTTGCTGGGTCGCAGCTTTTGAATAAAACGCCGCGTACGCATATATGTATCCAGAGGCAGGTAGATAAACAAATCAACCTCTGCGATGCGGGCTGCGTGTTTAAAACCGCTGGGTGAAGTGAAACTCGCCACGATTAAAATATCAGGACGCAAGGTTTTAAGACCACGAATGACAGGTTTTGCCTGTTCAAATTCTCCCAGCGATGCGGAATGAATGAGAAATACCTTCCTGGTAGGATGCTTTTCTCGAAATTGACGAAGCGTTATCCAAGAAGCCTTGCGCCCCTGCAATCCCTCGCGAATCTTTTCATCAAATATCGCCAAGATAGTCAAAGCCACATAAGCAAGGGGCACTACCAGGATATTGTAAACTAATAACCAAAAAAGTATCATGAGTTGCTCTTAATAACTGAACACAGGGCAGAAAATATTTCCGCGCTGTGAATTTCTTCTAAACAATAACGGCGGCGGCGATAACAGGCTCGGTCACCTTTCTGGGAACAGGGACGGCACCAGAGTAAACGCTCAATTGTCACACTGGTTGGACGATAACACCCGGCACCGGTTTGTCGGGCCGTTGGACCCAAAATTAGCACCGTGGGAACTCCTAGTGCCTCAGCCGCATAGGTCAATCCGGTATCATTACCAACCACCGCTCGACTCAGTCTCAATATTGTTAGTGATTCCGTTAGGTTAGTTTCTCCAGCTATCACATTTTTCACTCCCGAAAACTTCTTTAATTTTTGCAAATGAATATCGTAACGCCCTCCTAACCAGATCACCGCAAGCCCGAGCTCCCGCTCGACCCGCTCAGCAACTTCGCGGTAGCCTTCTAAGGGATAGAGTTTATTCTGCCAGGTCGCTATCGGTAATATTACCACAAAGTCGCCCTCGATACCACGCTCCTTTAGAATTTGTCGGGCACGATCTATAGACTCTGATGGCAGATAAATTTGCGGGTAAAAATCCTTCCGGTAGGAAATCCCAAGATTCCGTACTACCCGATAGTAAGCAGTTAATAGATTGAAATCACGCGGGAAAAAATCAAGCCAGCAATAAAATAATAAAAACCGACGCAGGCGTGGCTTATGAAAACGCCTAATTGGAGTACGACAGATCCAGCCGAGTAGGTGACTGCGCAGATTATTATGCATGTCAAGAATAAGGTCGTAATCGTTCTGTGCCAATTGGCGCGCCAGACTTAAAAAACCACGCAATCCTGCTGTGACATCATAACTTATTACCCGCGAAAGGTAGGAATTATGAGTCACTAGGTTGGCAAATTCTCGCTTTATTAAAAAATCTATCTGTGCATTCGGAAATTTTTCACGCAAACTCTGCAAAAGAGGCGTCAGAATCACAATGTCGCCCAGCGAACTTAGTCGAACGATGAGAATCTTCTGCGGTTGGCTAATGTGTTTCATCGTGACCGAGACTCATTATATTGCACTAAGATTTGCAGGGAAGATCTGACATCGGACTCGGGAAACTGCTTTAGAGACTCAAGTGCCCGGGTGGAGTGAAACTGCATCCGCTCCTGAGCATAGCTAATACCACCAGTGTCGTGGATAAGTTGACGAATTTGCGAAATCTCAGTGTCAGAAAGATCCTGTTTTAAAGTTTGTCGCAAGTGTGCGGCAGCTTTAGCGTCAAGCTGCTCCAAGGTGAAAATTAACGGTAGAGTAATCAGATTGCTTTTTAAATCACGGGCAATCGGCTTGCCAAGGTGATATTCGGAACCCACGAGGTCAAAAAGGTCATCTTTAATTTGAAATGCCATTCCCAGATGACTGCCATAGTCGTAGAGTGCCTCACAGGTTTCCGGAGTAGCGCCAACTGTCATGGCGCCAATTTTACAACTGGTGGCAAATAAGGAAGCGGTTTTAGCCCAGATCATCTGATAGTATATTTCTTCGTTCATGGTGTTATTATCGGCTTTTTCGAGCTGCAAAATTTCACCCGCACTGAGCAATTCCGAAGTTATAGCCAATAAATCAAGGGCGTCAAAATCGCGCAATTGCAACATCATTTGCAACGATTTACTGAAGAGAAAATCTCCTAATAAAACCGCAATTTTATTATTCCAAACAGCATTAACCGAAGGCATACCACGCCGTTTCAGGGATTCATCTATGACATCGTCGTGAACCAGGGTAGCGGTGTGCAGAATCTCCACCAGGCTGGCCGCATTAATGGTCGCAGCATTAGGAATGCCGCAGAGTCGCGCACTGAGAAGAACAAGCAGTGGTCGCAAACGCTTGGATTCTTGTCTCAGCAAATAAGCAACAATTTTATTAACAAGCTCTACTCCTGAATGTAAAGCAAGGGGTAGCTGTTGTTCGAATAAACCAAACTCTTGGGCTACGGGCGCTACGATTTTTTCTAAATCTTCCATCAAGCTAACCAGCTAAGGGTGAAGCATCGCCTTCCTGACTCTTTTTTATCGGCAGAGCCAGGCGCGACACCACAATGCTCACTTCATATAGCAACAGGAGTGGAATACTCATTAAAATCATGCTGACCGGGTCGGGTGGGGTAATAATTGCCGCAACAATAACAATAATCATCACCGCATAACGCCAGTAGCGCCGCATGAAGCGCGGCGTCAAAATTCCCATGCGGGTCAAAATAAAAGCAACCACCGGCATCTGGAAAATTAATCCCGTCGCCAGCAATAGCTGCATGACAAATTTGGCGTAGTATTCAATCGAAATATTGCGAGCAATTCCTTCGGCACCAACATTTATCAGGAATTCGAGAGCATAGGGAATCATGACGAAATAAGCAAACACTGCCCCGAGTATAAAAGAAAATGTAACTCCAAGAATCAATCCTACTCCCCAGCGTCGCTCACTATGATACAATCCTGGGGAGATAAATGCCCAGATTTGATAAACCAGGACGGGAAGAGATAGAGCGATCCCACCTAATAAGGCGATTGAAAATTTTAGCATCAAGAGTCCCTGAATCTTTAGAACCTGGATAGTCATCGCAACTTTTAACTTTTGGGTTGGGAGAATTAACCATTCCAAGATTTTATCGGAAAAAATGAAAACGAGGCAGGTCATCACCGCAATCGTCAGTAAGCATTTTATCAATCGCCAGCGCAGCTCTTCCAAATGATCCAGGAAATCCATCTCTTTGTTATCTTCCGGCAGTTCAGTTTTAGATTTAGTCATGCCTTTCACAACAATCGGTTTTTATCAATACTATCTAATCATATCGTAAATATAACTATCAAGGGACATAAAAACAGACTTAATTTACCTGGTCAATTCGACTATTTTCACCAAATGGAGAGTGCTTTCGCCCTGGCTTCCGCACCACCAATCTTCTAAATAGAAGTGTTTTAGCGCTGGAATTTATTATCCAAATTGTTTGACGAATTCGTCATAGTTGGTGATTGTCAACCGTCGCCCTCGCTTTTGAATATATCCTTTGCGCTGGAGTAAGGTGAGCATGCGTGAGACCGTCTCCCGGGAAGTGCCCGCCATGTTGGCAATATCCTGCTGATAAGGCATGTTTTCAATGACGACCTGCCCCATTTTAATCACACCTAAATCCTCAGCCAGACGGAGAAGACTCATTGCGACTCGGTTCTCGGCATCGCTCAGGGAGAGCCCTTCGATTTGCTGATCAGACCGTCTGAGGCGCGTTGCCATTTCCTGGAGTAAAACAATGGCAATTTGCGGATATTTTTCCAACAAATCCAGGAAATCACCACGTTTCAGAATAAATACCTCAGAATCTTCCAGAGCAATCACATTGGCGGAACGATTTTCACCATCAAATATGGACATCTCACCAAAGAAATCGCCAGGACCCATAATAGCTAAAATAACCTCGCGACCATCATCACTCAGGCGGGTAATCTTGACACTCCCCTGATTAAGAATAAAAAGCGTATCCCCAAATTCCTCTTCCATCAGGATGAGGTTACCTTTCTTGTACACCCGTTTTTGCATCAAATTGAAAATCTTCTGGATGATTTCATCCTTTAGATCGGCAAATAAAGGCACATTTTTAAGAACTTTCGAATCCATACTACCCTCATTTTTGTAGAAAAATAGCAGGCATATAGGAAATTTTCAAGGAAAAATTTTCTGACCAGTACTTACTCAGCCTTTGCCTGGTCACTCTCTTGAGTGGCTTTAGGTTTGACAAAACGATCTAAAACCTTTGGGATGAGATCGGCAATTTTTTCTAAACCAGCCTCTTTTTCCTTAAGATAATGAATCCTGACCTCGCCTTTTAAAATCGTGATGACGGCAATGGGCTCAATTACTGCTCCACCGCCAATCCCCGAACCAGCAGCTTTTCCCTTCGCTTCCTCAGGATTATTACCACCAGCACCAAAACCCAATGAGATCTTGGTGATTGGTATCACGGTAGCTTCGCCAGCCGTTATGGGTTCGCCAATAACTGTTTCAGAACTAACAATTTCTTTAAGCCGCGTCAATAGAGTGTCAATTAAATTCTCCAACATCCTGCACCTCACTATTTATTTGCGTCGTTTCAACTTGCTAAATATAAACAATCCCAACGGAATTAACCGCGCTAACCTTAGTGATGCTGCTAGTTCCACTTCACCCTCAATCATTTTTCGCATAAAATTCGGTTCTATCAAGCAATCCTCCCAGATGCCGGTGCTTCCTTTCAAGGCATAAAATGTCCCCATTAGCATACCAGTCTTAAAGGGATCACCTAAACCAATGGTCAGATAGGCTCTTAATTTATCGAAATGAACAAATTTTACAACTTTCCGGATTAAAACCTTGCCGAGGTCTAACCATTCTTTGAACGAAAGTTTGGGCTGTTCCTCCTTCGACGTTTTTGGCTTAGGTTTAGGTTTCGGCTTGGGTTTCGTAGTAGATTTAGCGGCCGAACCAAGTTTGCCATGATAAATGCGAAAGCCCCAGGAAATTAGCACCAGTCTAACGGTCATCATTTTCAAATCAGTGGTAACAGTGACGCCCAAAATTCTGCCTAAAAAGGTCACGGTGGCGCTGAGCGTGTTAGCCTGCGAACGCAAGTTACCCTGCACTGCTATGTGAGTCTGGCAGACGAGCAATAGAATTATCAGGCAGAGTAGTGCGCTCAGTATTATGAGCAAAAATTGTAGCACTATCATCCTGAACCCTGGGGTTTTTTCTTTTGACTATCATTCAAGATTTTGATAAATTTGACCACTTTTTGATAATCTTGGAAAGGAATCGCATGAAGCAGCAAACTTCCGAAGAAAAAAGAATAAGGCAAGCGGAAAAAGCCCACGAACGCAACAAGAGTTATATCACTAAAATGAAAACCCTGATAAAAAAGGTTAAAAGCACCAAAACTAAAGCCGAAGCCGAACCACTTTTTCGCCAGGCTGTCGCTACTATTGATTCGCTGGCACGCAAAGGTATAATTCATAAAAATACTGCGGCTAACAAAAAATCATGCCTGGCTGCCTATCTCGCCAAACTACCATAACGACTCTTATCCGCGATCCAAGCACCTAATTCCCAGACCTATAATTAGGTGCTTCTTTATTTATTTTGACATCATGCGGATGACTTTCCGCAATCGCCGCTGAGGTTACCCGAATAAAACTGCCACGTTCCTGCAATTCCGGCACGGTTTTCACCCCACAATATCCCATTGCCGCTCGTAAACCACCGATTAACTGATGAATTGTGTCACGGAGCGAACCACGATAAGGAACAATACCTTCCACTCCTTCCGGCACGAGCTTACGCGTTTCCTCGTTATCCTGAAAATAGCGATCACGACTACCTTTTGCCATTGCGGCGATTGAACCCATCCCGCGATAGGATTTGTAGACGCGCCCTTCGTACAGCACGGTTTCACCGGGGCTTTCTTCAACTCCGGCTAATAAAGAACCGAGCATGACGGTATTCGCACCCGCGGCTATGGCTTTAGCAATATCACCAGAATAGCGAATACCACCATCGGCAATTATGGGAATGTTGAACTTGGCTGCTTCCTCAGCACAATCCAAAATGGCTGTTAGCTGTGGTACACCAACCCCGGCAATAACTCGCGTGGTACAGATAGCGCCGGGGCCTATGCCGACTTTGACCGCATCAGCACCGGCATCAATTAATGCCCGCGTTGCTTCGGGAGTAGCGACATTACCAGCTATCAAGTCCGTCTTTGGAAACTGTTTTTTGATAGTCGCAACAGCTTTGAGCACATTCTTTGAATGTCCATGAGCTGTATCTATTACCAGCACATCCACACCTGCGGCGACTAACTGCTCTGCACGTTGCAGAAAGTCACCAGTGGCTCCGACAGCCGCACCGACCCGCAGTCGCCCCAGTTCATCTTTGGCAGCATGAGGAAAGCGCTTCTTTTTAAGAATGTCTTTGACGGTAATGAGCCCTTTTAAACCTCCCTTTTCATCAACTATCAAAAGCTTTTCTATCCGATACCGCTGCAAAATTTCTTCGGCTTTTTCAAGGGTTGTACCTTCCGGCGCCGTAATTAAATGCTCCTTCGTCATGCGATCACGGACCAATAGATTCAGATTCGTCTCAAAACGAATATCCCGATTAGTTAAAATCCCTACTAACTGCCCTTTATCTACGACAGGAATACCCGAGATAGAATATTTTGCCATTAATTCCAGGGCAGCGTGAATAGTGCTATCAGAAGTAATCGTTATCGGGCGGACAATCATCCCGCTTTCCGAGCGTTTAACTTTATCAACTTCCACTGCTTGCTCGCCTATTGACAAGTTTTTATGTAGAATGCCAATTCCGCCTTCGCGCGCCAGCGCAATCGCCAGCTTACTCTCCGTGACCGTATCCATGGCTGCACTGACGATAGGAATATTCAAAGTTATGCGCTGGGTAAGATGCGTCTGGAGATTGACCTGCTGCGGGAGTACTTCTGATTGCGCTGGAATCAAAAGCACATCATCGAAAGTCAAACCATTTCTGACTATTTTAGAACTCATATTTGTTTTCCTTTGCATATAAGTTTTATAATTCTGCTATGGCTTGTATTTGTCCGATAAAATCGCGGTCAGCGAAAAAGCTCTGCCTCTGATTTAAATCCGGATAAAAAGCGCGGTCTTCTTCAAGAAAAGGAACCAAGCGCCTGACCTGTTGCAATGCTAACCGGGTGCCTTTACCGCCTTCGAGTGGTTTGCGGAATTCCATTCCCTGGGCTGCCGCTAAGAATTCAATCCAAATGATCGTTTTAAGATTTTCAATGACTCGCATCAGCTTAAGACAGGCATTGGGCGCCATACTTACATGATCTTCCTGGTTAGCGGAAGTCGGAATATTCTCGACTGAAGCGGGCATGCTCATGGTTCGATTTTCGGCACAAAGAGCGGCAGCCGTAACATGGGCAATCATAAAACCGGTGTTGATCCCACTTTTTTTTATTAAAAATGGTGGCAAACCACTCATGTCGGAATCCATAAGCAGGGCTATTCGTCTTTCACTCAGATTGCCCAAGATCGTCAGAGCAATAGTCAAATAATCCGCCGCTAATGCGACCGGCTCCGCATGAAAATTGCCTCCTGAAAGGATAGCATGCTGGTCACTAAAAACCAGGGGATTATCGGAAACAGCATCTGTCTCATTTTCCAAAATTGTCGCAACAAAGCCCATTGTATCGCGCACGGCACCAATTACCTGTGGAATGCAGCGCAGACTGTATGGGTCCTGTACCTTATCACAGTTTTTATGCGAAGCCACAATCTGGCTATCTTTCAAAAAATTGCGTAGATGGTGCGCTACCACCTTTTGACCCACCTGGCAACGCACATTTTGAATCTCTTCTTGAAAGGACACATCGGTCCCCAGTAAGGCTTCGACACTCATCGCTGCTCCTAATTCGGTTAAAAGGAGCAAGTCTTCTGCCTGCAAATAGGCATAAGTCAAAAGAGCAGTCGAATATTGAGTTCCATTAATCAGCGCCAAACCGTCCTTGGGACCTAATTCAACTGGTTGATAGACACCTTGCTGCACCAACTCAGCCGCCTGCCATCGCTTGTTCTGATAGAAAACCTCGCCCGCCCCGATTAAGGGTAAACTAAGATGTGCCAAGGGAGCCAGGTCGCCACTGGCACCGACCGAACCTTGCTGTGGTACCCAGGGGAGAATACCTTTATTTAGTAACTCAATTAGCTTCTCTACCACACCCAGCGAACAGCCAGAATAACCTGCCGTTAGAGATTTGATTTTTAAGAACATCATTAAGCGGACAATGTCTATCGGAACAGCTTCACCCACCCCACAGGCATGGCTAAGTAAGAGATTAATTTGCAATTGGGTCAAGTCTTCTGGCGGAATCCGCACCTGGGCTAATTTGCCAAAACCAGTATTGATACCATAAGTTGGTCGCCCACTATCGAACAATTCTGCAACAGTCTGCCGCGCTGCTTGAACCCGCTCAATTTCAGCTGGCGTAAGTTGGATTTGATATGGATGCCTAAGGAATGTTTTAATTTCGGTTAACATTTATTGACCTGTGCCTTTTTCAATTTTTTCCCTTAAAAAATTACGGAAATTGGGTTAAGTAAACAATCTCGACTACAGACTTTTATTGACTCTTAGCCAATTTTAACCTATATTTGAACTAAATGATAACAGGGGATAGTATGAAAGTCCGCAAACTTTTATTGATTCTCGGCATGGTGTACGTGCCACTTTTTGCCCAGCAGACTATTGAAATCGTTGACCTGATTGTTGACGATTTAGGGAATGACCTGCTGCGCATTACGATAGAAATTAAAAATGTCTCAACCAAAACCTTGAGTGAAGTGGGAGGATATGTAGATTTTCTGGATAAATCAGGCTTAAGAATTGATAAAAGCGAGTTGAATATTCTTCTAAAAAGCGATGTTCCCCTTAGGCCAGGGCAGAGTGCCAAGCGCAGTCTGGTACTCACACGCCAACCAGAAATGACTGGCACTTTTCGCTATCGTATCACCCATCTCCGTTTCTTTGGAGAGCCTGAAATATATATAGTTTGTCCCAATTGCGGAGAAATTATTCTCAAAGATTAAACCGTTTTACTCACCAAATTGCAAAGTATTGATCCATTTTTTACTATTGTTGATATAGTTCTGAATCTCCGCTGGACTAAATTCCTCCTGGAACATAAGCGTAGCAATTAAGGCATTAGGAAGCGGTAGATAGCGATTTGCTGGATCGCGGTAGAGCATATCAATCCCGGCAATTAATCGTTTCGAAGGTGCGGGAGTAACAAGGTCATTAAATACAGAGTCGGAAAGAGTCGGACTGATCTGGAAGGCTTTGATTTTATAAAAAAGTTTGCCGTCAAATAATCCACTCAAGTAGGCGCTTTTTATCCAGAAATTTAGTTCCGGATTTTGCGCGCTGATTTTGTCAATAGCTAACCAATCGTTTCCGTCCCAGAATATTTTACGTTCCTGAGCCAGCAGAGCACTGCAAAGAAACAGCAGTACCAAAATTCGACTACTTTTTGGCATCTTGAACTCCTTCGGAATGCTGGTTATTACTGCGATTTATTGCAGGCGTCGAAGCAGGCAATATTTGCCGGACCAGAGCCAAGTAAGCTTGATAGAGCTCGCGCAAGGGCGGATATTCGGCTAACAAAGAGAGATGGGCAGAGATGGTCTCGACATCACCACGGGCAATAGGTCCGGTGATGCGAGAAGGCACATCTGCTTGCCAGCCCGTTTCTAACACCTGCCGCATGGTCGGAAGCATTATCTGCTCAAAATCGGTGGCTTCTAAGCCGTACTGCTCAGCGACTTTTTTCAGGGCATGAATCAGAGCAAGGGTGTAGTTATTGAGAAAAACTGCGGCAACATGCACGACCTTCTTTTGCTCGCGTGTCAGCAGAAAGGCGCGTCCTTCTAATTGCTGTGCTACTTGCTCCAGGTCTTTTTTTATTTGTCCTTCGCAGGTAAAAACGCCCCCTTTTAGCACCTTAATACCTTGCTCTATATCCGGTATACTGAGCACGGGATGCATTGAGCCTGTCGCCGCCCCACGCTGTTGGAGCGGTTTTAAAATTTCACTGTCCCAGAAACCTGAAACGTGAAATATTTTTTTCTTGTGATAATCGATAGGCAGTTCTGATAGTTTTTGCGTCACCGTCGCGAGCGCATCATCTCGTACTGCCAGGATTAACCAATCACTCCTCCCGTCGAAAACAGCTAGATCAGTAGTACATTGTTGAAAAGGCACATATTGATGAGTAATGGCGAGCCGCTCGGGTGAACGGTTCCAGAGCAGAGCAGGTCTCCAGCTAAGACAAGTAAGATGATACGCCAGAGATGTCCCAACGCGACTGGCGCCAAAAAGGCTAAAGAGCGGTTTTTTTTGAACTGGCGACATGTTTTTGTTAACCTCCATCCCTCATTACATAGCTTTCTCTGATATTGCTACGGGATGATTAATTTGGTTTAGAGTTGGTCCCAGCCAGCGCCAAATATTTCGATAACAACGAATTGTGAATATCGCCTGGTCACCTCGATATTGCTCAGCGAGAATAGTGGCGTGTTCGTATAAAAGCGCAATGGCATTACCAGCACTGGCAGGAAGAGTCACGGTCAGGGTAAGCATGGCTTCTTCGATTTTCTGTTGAATGGCTTGATAAAATTCCGCGAGACGCAGATGTTTTAACGCCGAAATAAACACCGCCTCTGGGTAAACCTGACGGGCAAGTCGCAATATAGGTTGATCTACCCGGTCAATTTTATTGAAGACAACTATGCGGGGTTTTTCAGCTACTCCCATAGTCTGAAGAATCTCTTCTACGGTTTCCATCTGGCGCATACATTGCGCGGTGCTCAGATCTGCCACGATAATAATCAGGTCAGCTTCCCTGATTTCGCTCAAAGTACTCCGAAAAGAAGCAATCAGGTTGGGTGGTAATTTGCGAATGAATCCAATCGTGTCAGTCAGTAGAATTTTCGGGTAGCCATTTAATTTCCACTGTCGGACGGTTGAATCCAGGGTTGCAAAAAGCTGGTCAGCGACATACACTTCGGCATTGGCGCATAGATTTAACAGTGTAGATTTGCCGGCATTAGTATAACCGACCAGAACAATACGATAGCAATTCTGGCGCCTTTTGCTCTGCACCTGGCGTTCGTGGTCAATTGTCACTAATTCAGCTTGCAGTTTGGCGATGCGGTCTTTGACAACGCGTCGATCCATTTCAATCTGGGTTTCACCTGCTCCCGCCCGCACACCAATACCACCCACCTGCCGCTCCAGATGTCCCCAGCGATGACTGAGGCGCGGTAAGAGATACTGGAGGGTAGCTAATTCAATCTGTGTCTTGGCTTCTTTCGTGCGCGCATGCTTTGCAAAAATTTCGAGGATGACGGCAGTGCGGTCCCGAATTTCCACACCGAAAATCTGCTGGAGATTACGCAGCTGCGTCGGTGATAAATCATCATCGAAAATCACCCCACCAAAATCAGCCTCTTCAATGTACTTTTGTAACTCGATGACTTTCCCGCGGCTTAAAAAAGTCGCTGGCTCAATCTTTTTCTGTAATACAATGCAATTCTCAGTTGCCGTGGTACCGAGGGTCTGCATCAGCAGCTGCAACTCGGACAAATGTTCCTCGGTCTCCGACCGCGACTGGCTTGGTGTTACCACTCCGATGAGTAAATAGCGAATGTTATTGACAATAGACAGATTATGCTCGGACATTGAAGACCACATTGGTTTTATAATTTACTCCGACTGGAACGAGCCAGGAAGGCTTCACCAAAAGCTAATATCAGGGCAATACCAAGAAGTAATCCAGCATATTCCTGCCCCTGGCTTAAGATGGAAAGTTCGCGACTATTATCTTCAGAGACGATTGCAATTTGATGCGGATTACTTTCGCTTAATTGCGACAGTTCACGACGAGTCCAGAAACCAGATGCCGTCTCCTCAAGGGGCAAATTGACGGCAATGCGACCAAAAAGCTCTGCGCCGGCGTATAAAGAATAGATTCCAGGCTCATTGGTATCCCGAAAAACATAGCGATTTTGCGGCTGGTCGAATTCCATCGTAAAGCGCCGTCCCGCGGGATCAACTACCGATAAATTAGTCAGCGGTCGCACGACCGACTGATATACTACTATTGAATCGCCGGTGACATAATTGGTCGGCTTCATTTGAGTCGCCAGATATTGTACCATTCGCAGGATTAAAGTTGGGAATAAACCGCTGAATTGCCAGTCGGTCCAGCTATTTATCGGTAAAGTTCCCACTAGAATGCCGTACTTATTCTCGATGATAAAGGGTGTTTGGTCGGAAAAATAAAGTAAAGCCTGCTGATTTTTATAGACTACTAACTCCGGGATGCAATAAAAGTGGACACCGCCGAATTGCTCAACCGGTCGCAACCAGAGGTTCTTAAAAAGGGGATGGTCGGTGCGATAAGAACCCAAGGTCAGATAAACATTGCCCTGAGAACATTTGGTCTGGTGCCAGCGCGGGAAATGCCACTTTTCCGACCAGTAAGCATTGTAATTACTCTGATTGCACTTGTCTCCTAAGAATATTATCAATTTTCCACCAGTGTTTAAAAAGGTCTCGAGCCTGGTGGTCAATTCTGGTGACAATCTATCAATATTGGCTGTAATCAGGAGATCATAGTGAGCCAGATTTTCAAAAGCCAGGCGTTCGGGATTGACGTAATTGACAACAACTTTTTCCTTACCGGCAGCAGACAAGGCTTTGCTGATAAATTGCACATCGTTTGGGTCGGGACTGACTAACAGGACGCGCACCGCTTCCGGCAAACTCATTACGAAATAGTAGCGATTATCTAACTTTAAAAAGTCGTCAGCAATTTCGGCGTAACCTGGCAATTCCCCACTCTGCAAAGGTATAAATTCAAAACTCGTTTCTCCTTTCGAAAATGGGTTTAATTGCACCAGATTTTGCCCAACTCTCTCGTTCTCGAAGAATAAATTGAGGGATACTTCCCGACTTTCCCCAACCCAATTCTCAAGATAGCAACGCAATTCGACTGGTTCATCTTTGGTCAAGATTTGAGATGTAAAAGTGATTTCGCGCAGGGCAATATTTTCCGTTGGCTGCTGTAGCGGAATTAATATTAAGCGCGTGCGCCAATTGCTAAGCCTTTCAGCTGCTTGCATCAACCAGGTTTTGACAGGATTCCAGTTACTTATTTGAAAATCACTGGCGACCCAGATACTGGCATTGAATTCTTGTTGCTTTTGGATTTCTGACAGGGCAGTCTGGAGAGCAATCACTGGTTTAGCCGAAAAATTGGTGACTTTGACCCGGGCTAATTCTGTTGCCAACTGGGCTTGGTCGGCAATAATTTTGGCGGCATGAACATTTTGCGGTTCACATATTGTGATTATTCTCAAATTGACGGGGAATTCGATTTCGGCTGCAGCAGCTTTGATTTTTTCGAGGGCGTAATCGAAGAGGCTGGCACCTCTGAAATTCAACTGCATGGAAGCCGAGTTGTCCAGAATTATTATGAGGGTCTGCCCTTTTTTGATGCCTAAGTCGGGACCCTGTCGGACCCGATAGGGGCGCGCTAAACTCAAGATTATGACCAGAACAAGCAGGGTGCGTAAAATCAGCAGCAATATCTGGCGTAGCTTCAACCGCCGCATGATCTCATTCTCGAGATTGCGCAGAAAACGCAAAGCGCTAAACTCTACCACCTGCAGGCGACGCTTTCCCAACAAATGGATGATGATTGGCAATGCTGCTAAGGGCAAAAAGAAAAGCCAACTCGGATCAAAAAATGACATTACTCTTAAGCTCTATGGTAGGGAGATAGGTGGCTCAGCATTGGAGAGCTAGTCACGCTTAAGAATTTCGGCTAAGGTATTGACGGGCGTGTCAAATGCCAGATTCTGTTGCTCACCAGTCCGCATATTCTTGAGTAAATATGCCTGGCGCTGCAGTTCATCGTCTCCGAGAATGATAACCCAGTGCGCCTGATTCCGGTCGGCTTCGCGTAGCTGGGCTTTAAGGGAACGTCGTAAAAAATCCATCTCGGCATTTAACCCTTTTTCTCGTAAAAAAGTCAGCAACTTGAAGCCAATTGCCCGCGCTTCTTCTGAAAGAGTCACTACATAGACCAGTTCCGGCTGTGGTATCGACAGAGCACCCTGTTGGTTCAAAACCAGTAAAAGACGCTCAATGCCGGAGGCAACGCCAACCGCAGGTGTAGGTTTGCCACCCAGATCCTCAACAAGGTGATCATAGCGTCCGCCACCACAAATGGCATCCTGAGAACCGAGGAGGGTCGAGGTTATTTCAAAAGTTGTCCGCGTGTAATAATCCAGTCCACGCACTAATTTAGTATCAATCGTATAGACAACCTGACTGATATCCAGCAGATGGCAAACTTCCTGGAAGTGGTGGGTATCTTCTGCTGAAAGGTAATTCAAAATAGACGGCGCCTGTTGATTCAGAATTTCCTGGCAGGTCGCGACTTTACAATCAAACAGGCGCAAAATATTCTTCTGCAGACGCTCCTGACAGGTTGGGCAGAACTCTGCGGTGAATGGTTGCAGAGCAGTGCGCAGAACGGTCAGATAGTTGGCACGGCTTTCCCGACTACCGATACTATTGAGTCGAATCTCCATTTTCTGAATACCTAACGATTGATAAAGAGCTGCCATCGTCTGGATGACCTCGGCATCTGCTTCGGGATAAGGTGAACCTATGATTTCGAATCCAAATTGATGAAACTGGCGCAATCTCCCTTTCTGTGGGCGTTCTTGCCGAAAAAGAGCATCAATATAATAAAGCTTTGTCACCGCACCTTGCTGCGCTAAGTCATTCTGCAAATAAGCCCGGATGACGGGAGCGGTCAGTTCCGGTTTGAGAGTCAGACTGTGCCCGCCTTTGTCAAGAAAAGTATACATTTCCTTAGAAACGATATCGGTATCCCTCCCAATGCCGCGAACAAAAAGCTCGGTAAATTCGAAAGCGGGGGTACGTATTTCCTTGTAATTATTGCGTCTAAAAAAATCACGAATGAATTGCTCAAGATAAACCCACTGGGCTGATTCGGGAGGCAAAATATCGCGGGTTCCTTTTACTCTCTGGTATGGCATTTCTGATTAATCCTTCAAATCAAGTTATAGCGTACCAACAGATTTATTTTCCTGTCATGGTTTTGATACTATCGAGCGCTTCTTGACACTTTGCCCTAGGTACAAAGATATGAGCATATGCCCCCGGAAAAGCTGTCCCCTGGACCATCAAGGCACTATGGAACATGTCAGTCTTTAGAAGAGCCGTGATGCCCTGATTCTCCAATGCTTCTTTGACCATGTTAGCCTGAGTGACATCACTAAAAGAGCCAACTAAAGTCCACTGTACTTCTGCCATTTGCTGCGGTGATAGGCGGCGCACTAACCGCGCGCCACATTCCGGACAAAATTTAGGTCCTCGCACAATTTCATAGAGACATTTAGGACAAAACGCCATGCGTTGAACCTATAATTCCGAATCATATTTATAGAAAATGTTGGCAATTTCTTCCGCGGACGTGGCGTCCAGGATTTCTGCGCGGCATTGATTGTTATTGAGCATACGTGAAAATTTGCTAAGGAGTTTTAAATGCTTGCTCGGCAGGCGCTCCGGGGTAAGCAATAAAACAATGATGTGAACCGGCTGGGCATCGATAGCTTTAAAATCAATGCCTTCAACAGAAACGCCGGCAGTAACCAGCACTTCAGCGATGTCGGGATACTTGCCATGTGGTAGGGCGACTCCCTTACCTACGCCGGTTGTCATCAGGTTCTCGCGATCCATAATCGCTTTTTTTGCTACTTCTGGATTAAGAATCAGCCCTTCATCGAAAAGCCTATCCACTAAAAGTCCAATAGCTTCTTCCTTCGTTTCGGCTTCCAACGGATAAATAATAAGGCGTGGCGTTAATATCTTAGCAAGTTCCATAAGCTTCTAATCGTTAAAAATCAACTGCCAAATTTAAACTAATATGCTCTCTTACACAAATATTTGTCCTGTTTCACGGTAACAATAATTTCAGCAGCCTACCTTTTCCCAAAACATATCCTTAATCGCTTGGGGTATTAAACCCGCTACGCGACATCCAGTTTTTGCGGCGGATATTTTTTAACCACAATGCGCATGACGGTCTTCTCGAAAGGTTTGCTCTGCAACACCTGCAATTTACCACGGTGATAATCATGAATAATGCGCTGTGCAAGACTCAAACCAAGCCCCCAACCGCGTTCTTTAGTGCTATATCCCGGCCGAAAAATATCGCGACGATTTTTTTTAGGAATGCCCTTGCCATTATCAATAACATCTACCGCCAGATATTTCCCCTGATGCAATACATTGGTTGTCACCCGCACATGTCCATTTTGTGACGGGACGGCATCGAGTGCGTTTTTGATGAGATTTTCCAGCGCCCAGGAAAACAGGTCAGCGTTCAGATTTGCCCAATAATCACCATCCGAGTCAAACTCCAGACGCACACTTGGCCCGAGCTGCGGCAAACGTCGCTCATAATAATTGACCGCATCTCTGATGACTGGATTAATCGGCATCACCTGGAGCACTGGCTTCGAGCCTATCTGTGAGAAACGCTTGGCGACCTTTTCCAGTCGCTGAATATCGCGTCCCATCTCATTGAGCAAATCGTTTTCCCCTAATTCAGATTTTAAGAGTTCACGCCAACCCAATAGTGCAGTCAACGGCGTCCCCAGCTGATGAGCGGTCTCTTTTGCCATCCCGACCCAGATAGAACGCTTTTCACTACTACGAATGAGGCTGAAACCGATATACCCCAGCAAAATGAACAAACCGACAATGGTGATTTCGATATAGGGCAGATACCGCAACTGGCGAATCAAGTTGGTGTCACCATAGTGAATGTATTGCAGCACGCGCTCATTATATTTCAGCGGAATTGGTCGGTTTTCGCGGTCCATCTCAGCCATTAATTTTGAAACATGGGCAACGGTTATCGAATCACGCAGTGTTTCGGATACTCCAATATTGCGCCAGGCGGTCGGATTGGCATCAATTTTTTCTGACAGCACCATGGGAATAGATATGCGCTTGATGATTTCTTCAAAAATAAAATTGAAATCCTCGATACTTTCATCCATCGCGGCTTTGGCATAAATATCAGCATAAAAGCGAATCAAATTAGCCGAATCCTGGCGCAAACGGTGCACCAGGTTTTGAGTGTAATAAAGCAGCCCCAAAATCATGCCTATCGCTAAGATCAAGAGAACGCGCTTGATATTGGCCGAGTGCCGGTAAATAGGAATATTCATCGTGCTAAATTCCTTTCTGTCATTTCGCTCGGATAATGATTGGTTGGGCTGCCAATACATTGGCATCGTCTTTAAGACAGTATTCGACAACCGCTACGACTGCCTGCGGCTGCATGATGGTCGCCGGATCTTCTTCAGGTACCAATTTGCGGCGAAGGTCGGTGGCAGTCCCACCCGGACACAGACAAAATACTTTTATGCCATAGGAACGCAACTCCTCAGCCATGCTCATTGCAAAATTAATCACACCGGCTTTACTGGCGGCATAAGCGCACCAACCAGGACGTGGACCAGTCCCGGCGGTTGATGCTATATAGATAATTTTACCACCTGTTTTCTTCATATACCGCAAAGTCTCGCGAGTACAGAGAAAGACACCGGTTAGGTTCGTGCGTAAAGTAGTCTCCCAAATCTCTAAAGTGGTCTCCATAACACCAACCGGCTCGACGATACCAGCATTGTTTATCAGAACATCAATGCGACCAAAAGTCGCAATGGTTTTACGAATCAGGCGCCGTACCGAACTTTCTGAGCCTACATCCGTCTTGACAATCAAATATGGCGAAATGAGCTGGTCAGCAAAAGAACGCATGACCTGTTCACTGCGTGCCGCCAGAACCACGCGCGCGCCCAATTGCGAAAATCTAAGTGCCATGGCTTTGCCGATGCCGCGACTCGCTCCCGTTATGACTATGACCGCATCCTTAATCATATACTTTCCGCCTCTCGCAATAGATATTCGGCAATAATCATGTCAAGGGGCGAGGTAATTTTAATATTACTCTCCCGACCAGGAACGAAGCGTACCCGTTCGCCAAGCCGAAAAACGAGAATGCCATCTTCCGTTGCAAGATAATTTTCGCGGCGGGCTTTCTGGTGTGCCCGGCGAAGTACTTCAGTATCATAAAGCTGCGGCAGCTGTACATTATGCAACTGCGAACGGTCAAGCTCCGCAGTCATATAATCACCACCCACTGAGACGGTGAATGGAATCGGGACAACCGGCACCACTGCCTTTTCGCCGCTGAAAGCAAAGAGGGATTGCACAAATTTGACCGTGATGAACGGACGCGAGGCTTCGTGAATTATAACCTGCGATGAAAGGACGGTATCCAACCCGCGGCTAACCGACTCCTGCCGTGTAGCGCCCCCTTCAATAAGCGTACATTTACTCAAATTATAATTGAGCAGCATTTCTTCGTACATGCTGCGAAATTCGCGGTTATAAACTACCAGAATACGCTGAATTTCAGCTACATTTTCTAGCACTTCTAAGGAATAAACAATAATCGGCTTACCTAACAGTGGAATAAATTGCTTTGGTAGTGGCCTATTCATCCGCACTCCCAAGCCAGCTGCCAGATAAATACAATCAATTCCAGTTGTTGACATGCTTATTTTCCCCTGACGGATTTTCCTTTATGTTCCCCTATAAAACGAGCAATGGGGCAAGCTAGACGAACCCGCCCGGCAAGCATTACAATTAATACTAGCCAGACTAAGCCACTACTTATAATAGCAATGGTGTTGGCGATGCGATAACTGCGCGGTTTAAATTCAAACTCAATTTGATGACTTCCCGCTGGTACCACAATGCCGCGCAAAACATGATTTACCTGGTAAATCGGAACCTCATGCTTGTCAAGATACGCTACCCAACCCTTTGGATAATAGGCATCACCCAGCACTAAAAAAGCCTTCCCTTCAGTTTCGGCTTCAAGAACGACTTTATTCGGGGTGTATTCGCTGATCTGAACCGAGCCAGCTACATCAAATTGATACTCAGAATCGGGAAAGGCGCAACTGAGTAAAGCCACCTGGCTTGGATCAAAATCCGGGGCATTTAAATACCTGACCACTTCGCGCTCATTCGGCAAAATCTTGACGCGCTTGATGAAGAAAGCACGGGCTAAGGCATCCTCATTCAAGAACAGTACCTGTCGCCGTAATGTATCAACATCCAGAACCGTCAAATTAGGTTCCTGGAGCATCCCTGGAACAATTAAATAGCGCGCATTGAGCATATTGATAACCTTCCAGTTAATCTGGCGTCCATTGCCCGGATTGAATAAGTTATTGTCAATAATATCCTGAATAAGCTGCGGCTTGATAGGTGAATAGCCAGTTACAATTTCATAGCGATAGGCTAAATCATTACTCTGGAATTGATTGCCAAGCCCCAGCACCCGGAACTTTTCGCGGTCCTGTGACATGATTTTATCGAAGCGCGTCTCTCTAAAATATTGCCGTTCTATCGTTTTCGTATCTACAAATTCATCTGGTCTCAAGAAGCGCTTGCTCACCCCAATCAAGTCAAAAGATACAAGGATAAAAATTCCGACTACTACCAGATCACGCCTGATTTTCTCGAAATAATAGAGCATTACCAGACCAACAAAAATAGCAGCAAATAACAACATGCGTAGGGTATCGGCGCGCATAAATTCCGACCGTATCGTCCGCAACATTTCCATGACCTGTGGATTATTTTGATATTGAGTATCCTGCGCCGAAGTAAAAGATAAAACACCCGGAACCAGCAAAAAGAAAAGCCCAATGACTATAAAAAAACCGGTGATATAGATGATCACGCGCCAACCATTGTTTTTTTTCTCAATAAGTCCTTTCAAGCCATAGCCTGCCAGAATCACTAAAATAAAATCTATCAGGATTAAAATCATCGAAGGAACCCGAAATTTGCTAAAATAAGGTAGATAATAAAAAAGCGCCTTATATAACACCGGGAAATGACTACCAAAGGCAAGCAACAGGGCGAAAACAAAAAGCCCCGCTAGACATTGCACTATACGTTCTCGCCGATAAAACCAGAAGCCGGCAATCGCCAGAATGACAACCACGATTCCCATATATTCAGAAGACTGCGTAAAAGGCATATCACCCCAGTAGCCGGGCACAATTCTGCCCTTCAATTGAGGATAAGCGCGTCCACTGTAAACCTCCTCCGAAGTTCCCCCATAAAAGCGCGGGATAATTAGCGTTATCAATTCCCGCGGATTCAACGACCAGCGCGTGGCATACTCAAACGATACGCCGCCACTCTGGGTTGCAGTGGTCTGCTCCTGATTGAGTTTTATCTCCTGTCCTCCGCGTGTCGAATAGGGCGTGTACTCATTGGCTACAAATAAAGGACGCGCTGACATCAATACTGCTAAAATTGTCGCAACTAAAAACATCAACAATGTTCTGCCCAACCGCGCCCAATCTTTCTGCTTTATCCAATCAACGATAAAACCAATGCCCAGCGCTAAAATCAGCAAGAGCGCATAAAAAATGATTTGGTAGTGCTGCGTCCGCAAAATGAGGGCAAACGCCAGGGCAGAGAGCAACATCCTAAACCAGCCTGCTTGCTTGACGAGATATATAAAAGCACTTATCAGCAGTGGCATTGCCATTACCGCTCGAAATTTGGCAAAATGCCCCACATTGAGTAGCGCCTGAAAATGAGGGTAGAACAGAAAAGCAATCACCCCCGTCACTGCTAAATACCAGGGCAAACCCAACTGCGTAAAGAGCCAGAAACAACCGACAGCTCCTAATATCAACCAACCTAGGCGCCAATCAATTACTTTATCCATTTTAGCGATTAAAACATCAACATTGAAGGAGGTCGGTCCTATAAAGCAATAAATCGGGACGCCACCGAAAATGGCAGGATTCCAGAGAGCGCGCATACCGGTTTCCTTTTGCCAATCATTAATTTGCTTGTTTTGAGCAATTGAAGCCAGCCGGTCACCTCCCGTCGGCTCCAGACGGTCAATGATATAGGGTTTATAAAAAATGATTAAGCTACACAATAAGATTACCGTGAGAATAAGCCCAACCTCCCATATGCCCCAGCGTTCATAAAAGAGCTGGCGTGGGGCATATTCATTTTTCGGTTTTGATTTCATTTTTTTCATAATGCTTCCTGTTTTAGTTTTAAAATTTAATGTCAGCAATGTTTTTTCGCCAATGCCGCGGCTGACACCACTTATTCCAAAAGTTTTTCAGCGTCTCCAGTTCCACCTTTTCATAAAAATGACAACAATAGAGCAAAAGAGGGTAAATCAAAAGCATAATCAATTTTAGTCCTAATCGCAACAGTAACGGCAAATGTCTGAATAAAATCACTCCGCCAGTCAGTAATACCCCCAGAATTATCATCAGAGCAACCTTTTTTAATTCGTAGGGAATATAATAGCGACGTTGAGCGAAATGCAGCATTACCACAAAAAAGAGAATTTGCGTTACCAGGGTGGCAAAGGCGGCACCGACCGATTTAAAATGCGGAATTAGGAGAATATTTAAGCCCAAATTCAAGAGTGACATGGTAATAATTACCACCGCGATAATCCGTGTTTGCTTACTGATAGAAAGACCTATCACCGCTGTATCCTTTAACATCCCAAAGAGGATACCGAAACTAATCAACGGAATGACCTGATAAGCATCCCAGTAAGCACGATTATGAGTGAAGAATTTTACGATTTCCTGACCATAAAAGGAGATGCATAGAACAAAAAACATCACCCCAAAGGTCAAATAGGTCATTATCTTGGAATAAAAGCGCAAAGCATTGGGACGCCCGACCATTCTAAATGCTATCGGATAAATCGCCAGTTGCACCGAAGAAACTATTAGAACCTTAATGGTATTCGCAATCTTAAAACCTAAGGAATAAATCCCGACATCAGCCAAAGTCCCCATATAATTCAGAGTATAACGGTCGGCTAAAACCAAAAGCACACCCGCCAGAGTCGAAAAAACCAGTGGTAAACTATAGTGTAACATTTCCTTTAACAAAGTCCACTCAAAATGCCAATCTATGTTGCGCCGGATATAGCCACCTAAGATTAGCAGATTGAATATATAACCAATTACCTGCGCTAAATAAATGCCTTCAACCTTCTGCCCTAACCCGACCACTAAATAAATTGTCAGCCCCAGACTAACCAATAAATTCAAGATATGTGTAACAGTGTACAAACCCGGTCGTCCTTGCACCCGTAAAAGCGTTGAAGGAATCAAAGTAACAATCTGTAAACCAGCCAGGAGAAACATCAATCGCACCAGGCAAGTAAATTGCACGGTCCGAAAAAGTAGCTGCGATACCGACTCCGCCGCCAACCAGCCGCTGACGACCAGCAGTGCAGCAACAAGCGACACAAAAAGTATGACACTGAAAAACATTGTCTTCTGTCGCTCCCGATAGCCCGGTTCCCAGTACCAGCGCATTAATGCCTGGTATAATTCCAGCCCAAAGAGTTGCAAAAGCACTTGAGTCGTTACTTCAACTAATCCCAAAACCCCGTAATCGGCCGGGGTCAAGCGACTTAGATAAAGCGGGAGGAGGATAAAGCCAATGAGCTTTACGGAAATATTGCC
The DNA here is from genome assembly GCA_002347855.1 of Fidelibacterota bacterium UBA2242. Lineage (GTDB taxonomy): Bacteria > Fidelibacterota > UBA2242 > UBA2242 > UBA2242 > UBA2242. The sequence continues at coordinate 72,774 of DDYE01000009.1, read as the reverse complement.
CAGCCCATAAAGCAAGGAATCTTTAACCAGATTCTTGATGTCCTTTAGCATTCTTCGGTTCGCGCTCCCAACTCCCTAAATAAATTCTGCAATTTTCCAAATTCAACTATTGCATTGGCTCGTGTCTGCCACCTTAAAAATGCATTCCGACGCAATTGCATCTTTGTCTTATATGGTAGATTATAAAACCATGTGATCGTTGCAGCTAAACCGACTGCATTTATATTGGCTGCTATTAATTTACCGACTTTATCATCTACTAGCTCAGCGGTACCGCCGACAGCAGTGGCAATTACGGGAATAGAAAACGATAATGCTTCCATGATGCTCACCGGTACACCTTCCGAAATGCTGACATTGAGAAACAGATCGACCGGAAAAGTACGATAATACTCAAATAAATCCTCCCGATTCAATTGCCCCAAAAACCGAACCTTGAGATTGTCTGGAATTGTTTTTAAATCAGCCAATAGTTCTTCTTTAAGCGGTCCGTCGCCAATGTGTGTCCACTCTACTGGTACCTTTAAAAATTTCAGCGCTGCTATCAGCAAATCAAGGCGTTTGACAGGTGTAAGCGAAGAGCAGGTAACGGTACGCAAAATGTGATCACCGCTGGGTTGGTTTGTACCTTCGTAACCTACTCCAATGCGAGCCAATTTATATTTTGCCGCCCAGGACGGATATTTACTGGAGAGATACTTTTTACCATGTTTTGAGACTATTAACACCACCGTGACATTCCTCATCAGAATCCGCCGAAAAGGTAAATAATGCCTATTTTCCGCGCGCTCGCTATATAAATCGCCACCATGAAGCCTGACTACCGATTCGGCGCCAGCTCGCCTCAGAAAAAGCGCCAGCCCGCTTATCGGCGTTCCCCAGTAAAAGTAGACAATTTTTATCTGCTCTCTTTTTACAACTTTTAGTAAGCGGTAATGACTAATGACCATCCTGATAGTCAATACACCTCGTAGCCATTTTTCGAAATTGGTCCAGCTAATAAAAATACGCTTGTCCGTCCACAATTCGCCGAGGAATTGGGCAATACTGGTAAAGTTAAAAAGTCCACGTTTGATGAGTTGCCACACCGGTAGATTTGCCGGTCGCATTTGCTCTAATAAAATTACCCGCTCAGGTAGTGTCCGCCGCGTTTGCCAGTTGTCCTGACTATACGGTAATAGAAAAATTCTATCAAAAACTTTCAGGAGGTAGGTGATTTCTACTTCTAGAAATGCTTCACCTTTTCCCCACGGATAAGTCTGAGAAATAATTAATAAATTCTGCTTTGGCGCTGAAGTATTCAAAATTTGGCAATCAGAATGATAGTGTCTCGTAATCCAGGAAAAACTCTCAGTAAAAATTGCCTTATCAAGGCATAGCGTGGTATGTTATAACTTTCGACGAAAAAGACCGCTTCGATATTTAGTCCCGCAACCCCGCTTATTTTACTGAGAGTATAAGGTGTAAACCACCAGCGATGGTCGGAGTTAATGTACTCTTTGTTGTAGAAGATATTTTCAATATTGGCTAATCTTAAAGCGTTAGGAACAGTGATTATCAAGTGACTTGCTATATCACCGAATTTTTCTCTTATCTGAGTTAAAAAGGTAACGGGCTCGTTAAGATGTTCAAGTACTTCAGGAAGTAAGACATAGTCCCATTTTTCCGATTTTATGGTGCCGGGTAACTCGTCTCTGATTATATCGAGACAATATCCATGGTAACCATATTTTGCTCGAATATATTCAACTGCAGTCCGGTTGAGATCAATTCCAAGGCACTGCTCTGCCTTTTCGGATATTCTCTTATGAAGCCAAATATCATTTTTGATTTTGAAATCCACTATATCAGGGTGGTCACAGTAGCCAATGTGTATCACTTTTTTACGGGTGACTTGTTCTTCCAGGAATTTCAGGCGGTTCTGGATTTTGCCGCAATTATCTTTCCAGCAGAATTCAGCCTGGGAAATCTCTGTCTCACCAGATAGCAACAAACGCACATTTTTGACTATCATGACCATTTTAATATTAATTTAGTGGCTCATGAGTTAACTACAAAAAGTTATCTGACTTATTTATTCCATTCTCCTGAATTCCCGAATATTAATACTAAGTTCATTTGCGGCATCTATAATTAAAGCGAAACTAACATTTTAATACTGTCGGTGCTAATCAGTGATGGCTGGTTTTTCACAATAATTGAGCGCCGTATTCCAATATTTCAATCGTTAAACACCCGCAGCCACTCTTCCAGCGCAAAAATGCGCCAGATAAGGGGACTTAGGCGCTCTTCCCCTGTTAGAAAGCGTTTATACATGGTCGTAATCACCTTGTGGTTGTAAATAGAACGTCTCAGGAACTTCTCCGAATGTAAAACGTCAGCCAAAACGGGTTGCAGTTCACGGCGTAACCAGTACTTTTCGCCTGGCGCGGCAAAATTGACTTTATCTCGCCGCTCAATAATTGCCGGTGGGACAATAGAGCGCAGGGCTTCGCGGTGAATATATTTACTCCAATTGCCCGAAATCTTGTACTGCGAGGGAAGGCTGAACGCAAATTCAACCAGCCGATAATCCAGAAATGGTACGCGGCTTTCAATTGAAAAAGCCATCGAATTCCGATCTTCGAAATGCAAAAGCGTTTGAATAGAGGTAGACATCATCAGATTATACAAGAAATTTGATAATCTTGAAGTCGGCAAATCCATTATGTTCTGGAAAATTTCACTCTCTGCGAAAGCGTAACTGAGTGGATTAGGCAAGGCTCGCCGGGCTTCTTGCTGATACAAAGTCGATTCCCTGAAAAGTAAAGATAAGGTTATCTTGGCAGCTTTCGTGAAGAGATTTCCCTTAGGATTATGTTTTAAATAGCGAGGTAACTCTTTCAGGAGACATTTGAACTCACCGCGACTGATTAAATCGGCATAATAACGATAAAAGGCATGGTTATAGCCAGCCGTAATTTCGTCACTCCCCTGGCCATCCAACAGAACCGTTACGCCGTGCTGGCGGACTAATTTCATCACATAATATTGGGAAATAAAACTGGAGCCGACTATAGGATAATCGTTATGCCAGGTCATCCGCTCAAAATCGGCGATCATTTCTTCAGGCTTGGGTGAAACGAAATGTGGCAGAGCTCCCGTCTGTTGCGCAACCAACTCAACGAAACGACGCTCATCATATCGCGGTTCTTCGGTATAATATGCCGTAAATGTTTGAAAGGGCTGATTGGTAAATTTTACCGCCGTGCAGACGATGGCGGAAGAATCCAAGCCGCCACTCAAGGCACTACCAACCTCGACATCACTCCGCATTCGCAAGCGCACGGCATCGGTAAATATTTCCCGATAATAATCTTGCGCATCCTGAAAAGAAAGTGGTGAATTCTCGAATTTTGCTATTGGCAAATTATAATACCGTCTGATTTCAAAATTATTTTGATTTACAATTAGATAATGCGAATGCGGGAGAATCTTTATCTGATTGAAAAAGGTCTCGTCCGAATAAATTAAAAACGAATTCAACCGCAGACTGCGGTAAATCATTTTCAAATTCAAATCCAGCTGCAACTCTAGAGGAAGAAACTGTTTGATTTCCGAAGCAAAAATAATACGATGTCCGTCACAGAAATAGAAAAAGGGCTTAATGCCAAAGCGGTCGCGGGCACAAAATAGTCGCCGCCGCCGATTATCCCACAGAGCAAATGCCCACATTCCATTGAACTTTTGGAGACAATCTGTGTCCCATTGCGCATAGGCATTAAGAATCACTTCTGTATCGGAGTTCGTCCGAAAAATATACCCTAAACCCTGCAGTTCCTGTCGCAATTCGAGATAGTTATAGATTTCTCCATTATAAACAATCCAGAGTGAACCATCACCATTACTCATGGGCTGGTGGCCGGTGGGACTGAGATCAATGATTGCTAAACGCCGGAAACCGAAGGCGAGATTGGCAGAAATACGATTATTAAATGACGGAGTCTGATATTTAATCGGTTCAATGGTCTCTTCACCATAACAGGGTTGGATCTGTCCATTAATAGTATTAATAAACACAAAACCTTCATCGTCCGGACCACGATGACGAACCATACGTGTCATCGCGAGCAGTTGCTCAGCTTGAATAGGTCCCCCATCTCGTCGATATATTCCTGCCAGTCCACACATTGTTCTAAACTCGCCTCTGATTTTTTACCAATTGCTGATATAAGGCTACCAGATCTTTACTGGTAATCTGCCAATCGTAATGCCGCTGCGCAGCCAGTTTACCATTGGCACCCAAGCGCTCGCGTTCCGAAGCATTTTGGTACAGATAGAGAATCCGATTGGCTAATGCCTGACTATCACCACTGGGAAAAATCAATCCACAGTCATGGAACTGAACAACATTTACGAGGGAATTGCAGTTCGAAACAACGACTGCTTTGCCGTATAGCATGAAAATGAAGAGTTTATTGGGACTGGAATTATCAGTCTGTACCGATTTGATATGCGGAATGACGGTTACAGCTGTGTTATGCATATAAGCGTTCAGATGACGTTGGCTCTGCCATCCCTCGAAAGCCACATATTTTTCTATCCCAAGCTCCAAACACAACTGCTTCAATGATGGTTCAATAGTTCCTGTACCGACTAATATTATTTGCAATTCGGGAATTTCCGTGCGGAGAACCGCCGCAGCCCGAAGCAGAGTCTCCAGACCACGAGTTTGATCGAATCCGCCATAGTAGAGAACCCCGAATTTGCCCGCAAATTTTTGAACAAGGGCAGGATTTGGTTCTTGACTGGCTAAAAAATCCTGTACATCAACCGTATTGGGAACCACATAAAGCGGTACGGCAGATTGAATTATCTCTCGCACACGTTGCCGCATTTCTTCAGCAACACAAATGATGGCGTCGGCCGCGGTCAGCCACACTCTCTCGACTCGATACCACTTTTTTTTATTAATCAAGAGCCTGCCCCAGAAAGTGTTTGCCCAGCGCTCCTGTTCAACTAAGGCAGGGTAGTTTTCATGTAAGTCAACCACGATTGGGGACCCAATTTGTACTCTTATTCTCAGTCCAACACCAGTTAGGGGCAAATCGTGGATATGCAAAACATCAATTTGAAATTTTTTCACGAAAGATTTGATTTGCCAGTACCAGAACCATCTATAAAACGGCGCCGTTAGTATCAGGGCTGATAGTTTTTTATATAGCCAGCGTGGCATTGCGATGCGATGGACTCGAATTCCCCGGTAATTTTCTTCAAGGAGAGATGGTTCAAAAGTCAAACAAAGTAGATGTATTTCGAAGCCAGCCTTAACAAGAGTTACTGCTTCCTTTTCTACCCTTTCGTCGGGTGGAAAGCGATTGTCGAGAATCATTCCTATTCGCAGTATCTGGTTTTTCTCGCTAATGGTAATATTCCTCCGTTTGAAGTAGGCGCTTCTTGAAATTATCCGAATTGATGAACATCTGTTCCCAAATGGTATATCCCAGCACGACCCATAAATAATTATAATGCCAGCGTAGCCGCGGATGCGGCGGATAATCCAAAATCCGTCGCAGATAGGCATAGTTAAAAATCCCCTGCTGCTTGACAAATTCCGGCGTTAGAATCCGCTCCGCAACCTGCTTCAAATCTTTTTTAAACTGTTCATAGGGATTGACGGCAAAGCCCCACTTGGGTTTTCGCAGGATAGATTGCGGCAATATTCCAGTCATTGCTTTGCGGAATAGATACTTAGTCGTGCCGTGCTTCATTTTCAAGGATGCCGGAATGGTGAAAGCGAATTCAACTAAATCTTTATCCAGGAATGGCACACGTAGTTCGAGCGAATGTGCCATAGACATGCGGTCATCAACCAAAAGATAATCGTTTACCATTTTGGAATGGAATTCGACATAGGCGATTGCATCCAAAGGAGGCAATTCGCGGCAAGCCTCGAAAATCTCATCGAAATAAGATGAGACCGGAGTCAGGGGAGCGTTATAGAAATCCGGTTGATAAATTGTATGCGTTAATTCCCAGTCAAAATCCCAGCAATTACGCAATATCAGGTAGAACCTTTCGAGACTACCGACTGCTAACAACATCTGCAATCCGCGCCGATATTCGTCCCACTTCAAGATTTTCGTGCCTTGCTGAATCTTTAAAATCAGGGTACTAAGCGGCTCAGCCCAATATCGCTGCCAACTACCCAACTGTGATTTTAACATCCACTGAACTGCATGCAGATACTTATAGATATCATACCCGATAAAAAGTTCGTCGCCACCCAACCCACCTAGGACGACTTTCAAACTGCAGGCAACAAATTCCGACATGTGGAAGCCCTGGAGGAGATTAATTTTAGGCTCCTCAGCAAACCAGATAGTCTCGGGAAAGCGTTGCAGCGGTTCGGGTGTTAGCGCCGTAGTCGTATGTTCCGTCTGGAAGTGACGGGCAACCAGCGCTGCATCGGCAAATTCATCAGTCGGTTCATTGAATCCCAGCGTGAAAGTAGGGATAGGATTAACCCCGGCTTGCGACATCATTGCCACAATAGTAGAAGAATCCAGACCACCCGAAAGATAGACACCAATAGGCACATCACTTATCAATTGGCGTTTGACTGCCTGTTGCAAGTAGAAGCGAATCCCTTCAATTGCTTCGTTTTCCTTTATGTTATGATTAATATTAACTGGCAACTGGTAGTAACACACTTTATGAATCCGACCTTGCTCATATATTAAATAATGGGCAGGTGGTAAACGATGAATACCCTCAAATAGAGTCTCTTCTCCCTGATTATAGCGCAAATTCAATTGACAATGCAATGCCTGCCGGTTCGGGCGGCGCTCGACTGCGGGATGGAGCAGAATGGCTTTGATTTCAGAGGCAAAGAGTAAAACTCCATCTTTGAACCAGTAATGCAAAGGCTTGACCCCGAAATGGTCGCGCACCAGAATTAGACGCTTATTCGGAGTATCATAAAGCGCAAAAGCGAAAATGCCATTCAGGTCTTTTAAAAACGAAAGCCCATATTCTTCATAGGCATGCACGACTACTTCAGTATCAGAATTGGTCGTAAAGCGATGACCACGCTCGCTAAGCTGCTGCCTGGTATCAAGGTAGTTATAAATTTCGCCGTTAAAAACCACTACAATCGAGCGATCCTCATTATAAATCGGTTGGTCCCCGGTCTGTAAATCAATAATAGACAGACGCCGGTGCCCAAGACTTATCTCATTCTGATGGAAATAACCCGCCTTCTCCGGTCCGCGATGGCGCAGCATCTCCGCCATCGGAACAATCAGTTGGTGATTTGCCTGGTTCTGGTCAACGATTCCACAAATGCCGCACATAATTTATACTCGGTTTAACTGCTTTAAGGCTTGATATTTGAGCAAATACATCCGTAATATATTGCCAAAACGATCATACTTTGCAAACTTTTTAGCGAAGTCGCGGAGTTCAGAACGCCGACTTAAGTCTGCTAATATCTGCAACTGCGCTACGATTAAGTGTAAATAACCAACAGTACAGGGATCTATAGTTGGGTAATGTGGCATATGACAAAGGTTGAAGCGCACCCAGTACCCCATATCGAACTCTGGTAACCACTGGATAAGACTGGCAACGCCCTGCTCGAATAATTGTCGGGCGATAGCGGTAGAGTTGCGATCCACTTGAGTGGCACTGCGCATAAAATCGAAAATACCGAAAAGGGCAAAAATATGACCATCCAGTACCATGGTTGGCTCGGCGGCAACATATTCTTCATAAAATGGGCGCTGCTGGTATAAGTTAGCAGTCACTCCACCCTCGCTGATATCAAAGCGAAACGGTTGGAGTGCCTCACAAGCCAGGGCAAAATATTCATCACGACCGGTCAGCTGCCAGGCACGCAACAGAATCGAAAGTGCCCGGCTCTGCGCAAAGGCTGATTTCCAGGGCGTAAACAAATGATATTCCGGTTTGGGTACTGCTGTCAACCAGAAGGCACCCAGTTCTTCATCATGCTGAACGTTCTTTTTAAACCAGTCAGCGATGCAAAGGAAATGGGCTCGCTTATCCTGACGTCCCGTCTTCAGGAAGGTGTGAAAAACCGCTAATCCATATTGACCAATCGAAATCGGATAATAGTGCAACTGTGGCTCGGCTACATCAACATAGGTTGTGTTGAGAGGAATGCCCTCCGCGTCAAGGCGGGTTATCAGACGATTTAGCTTGCCAAATTCCTCTTCAAATCGAAAGTAATAATAGCCTAACTGTGCTGAAAAATTATCCTTATTCGGCTCGAATGGAATCGTCGAACGCCTTAAATCCAGCGCCAATTTTCGTAGCATAAAAATTTGTTTGCGCCAATTCATCAAACCACCGTATTGAAAAGTTCTGCGAGTTGACCAGTAAGATAGCGACGGGAATAGGCTGACACACCAGGACTGATTCTACGGTCACTAATGCCTTGTTCCCATTTCTCGAATTCTTGTAACAGTGCCGGCCTCAAATCAGCCTCATAGTCAAAAACTTCACCTGCGGCAGTATTATGCAGAATTACCGCCGCGTCACCGTCGGTCGGCCCAATCCCGAGAATATAATTGCCAGTCGCCAGGTATTCGAACAATTTGCCGGTCACAATCCCCTGATTATCCGGCGTGTTAGGAATAACTAAAAGTAGTAAGTCTGCCTGATACATTGACTTGATAATCTGGGCATGCATCTGGTAGGGTTCTATGCGCAAATCTATTTCAGGAGGAAACGCTTTTATCTCGGACTGAATTTGTTGATGGAGATTACCGAAAATATGGAGCGCCAGTTTAGGATAAAAATGCGATGGTATATCGCGAATAGCTTTTACCAGCGGCTGCAGGGATTGGTCTTTACCAAGATTACCCGCATAGACAATGGTAAAACGCGGATTAGTAACTCTGGGAGGAAGGGAAGCATAATCAGCCGTATCATAACCATTGGTAATGACACGGCATAGACGATGGGATTTACGCTGGAAAATTTGGCGCAAACCTTCACTGACAGTGGTGATGGCAGCCGCTGAATTAAGCACTTTTCGCTCAAGATAAGCATTAAGTTTCCGGGCGGGATAAGTGGCTGGTAGTTCGCGCTGCCAGAAGGCTTCCGTCCAGGGGTCGCGTAAATCAGCAATCCATTTGAGGCCTGTCCGTTGCGCCAGATAGCGCGCAATCAACTGCACTGAATGGGGAGGAGAAGACGCCCAGATTAAGTCAATTTTGTGCTGGTGGACCAATTTCATACCCAGTCGTCGCGCTGGCGGAATCCAGCCAAGGCGCGCATCGGGAATAAAAAAATTAGCGCGAATCCAGCGCGTGATACGGTTGGAAGTTTTTTCTTGATAGTGAGGATTTAAAACGAAAGTCGGGATTTCTTCGTTGATTTTTAAACCCGCCACTTTTCGGTAAAATCGAAACGGTTCCAGCGCCCGGGTCTTATAGACAGGCAAATCGGGCTGAATATCAACCGTCAGGCTTGGATCCCATGCCGGGTAATCACCATCGGCAACAGTTAATACAAATGGTTGCCAGCCAAATTCCGGTAAGTATTTAACGAATTTCAAGACACGTTGTACCCCGGGTCCACCTGCGGGAGGCCAGTAGTAAGAGATGATCAGTACTTTATTCATTGGTGTAGTAAATAAACCGCTCCAAGCGTCAAAATTTCCTTTAATATAAAATTGGTACAGTTATGCCGAAGACGACGTATACCGAAACGATATTCATAAGCGGGTCGAATCAGATAAAAATCCTTTTTCAATATTTTTAAACCAAGATTTTGTGCCAATTTCTCAAACTGATTTATGGACAGTCGATCATGCTTGGTCGCTATTAAATCGGCTACAGTTTGCACGCTGGTCTTCAATCGTTTTAAATAGGCAGCGTAGAGCCCATCCGGCAGTAAAAATAAATATGGAATCCGACCAGCCCAACTCGGAACAACTTGCTGATGACCAGCGAAGGGCGAATATTTCGGTGGAAATGAGATAAAAAGAAGTCCATTTATCGCCAGAAGATTCTTCATGTTTAGGAGAGCCGCTTCTTTTTTATCAGCGGGAATATGTTCAATGACGTCACAAGAGATAATAATATCCATTAGGTCGTTTAATTGCGTAGCATAGGTCTTGGGTTCGGTAATATCGCCATGAATAAAATGAATCCGCACAGATTGATTAATTTTACATGCCATCTCATATCTGCTCCAGGAATGCTCGATGCCAAAACAGCAGTGACCTTTACTGGCTAGATAGTTTAACACACCACCTTCGGCTGATCCAATTTCTAAAATCCTGAGCCCAGAACGCTCCTTAAGTTCTAAATAATTCTCAAGGAAGTTAGCTGCAAGCCAATGTTGCTCTTTGTGAAAACCAAGACTCCTTTCCGGTATATCTGTCATTAATAGTATTTTTTCACAAATCCGGTGAATTCTTCTTTGCCGAGGATAATGCGCCAAATATAAGCGGCTGTAAATCCAAATCCGTAGGCAAATACCTGCGTCAATGCTACCAGCGGTGCTAATAAGGCTGGCTTAACCTGCCGATAGCGTCGATAGGCATCAATGACAATGACGCCCAAAATCAATAGTCCCGCACCTAAACTGAGTAACCATAAATAGCGACATATTCGACAGAATGGCGCCAAAATGGTCAGGATAATAAAGGTATCAGCACCTACGGCTGGCATAAAATGCAAAGGCTCTAAGATAGCCTGGTCGATTTTTGTTAGATTGATGCGTGCCACGCCCCAGTTGAAAATCTGACGAAAAAATTTCCGCAAACTCGTGCGGCGCTTATGATAAACGATAGCGTCGGGAATATAGATGACTTTAGCGCCAGTGGCGACAATACGGCGGCTAAACTCAAGATCCTGCCCATGCCGCAAATTGTTCATGCCCCCTAACTTCGCAAAAATTGAACGGTGAATGCCCATATTATAGCTGCGAGGATAGAATTTCGCTAATCTTTTGCGGGTGTGTCCACGCATACCTCCCGTGGTCAAAAAAGAGGTCATGGCATAATCAATTGCCTTTTGCAACGGGGAAAATTCCGGCAGGACTCCGTCAGGTCCACCAAAAGCCAAAGGTTGCTCCTGTTCAATTGCATTGGCTAACCCTTCTAACCAGCGCTCATCTGCTAAGCAGTCCGAATCAATGAATAAAAAATATTCGCCTGCCGCCTGAGTCATGCCCAGGTTCCGCGCCGGACCTGGTCCAGCATGGTCTTGCTGAAAGAAGCGCAGCCTGAAATCTACGCTACTGCGCATAGACTCGACCAGATGATTCGTACCGTCCGTCGAACCGTCGTCAACGATGACGACTTCAAAGCGCTGATGGTCAAAGGTCTGTTTTTGCAAGGAAATTAGCAGGTCATGAACTTCGTCCCGCCGATTGAAGGTTGGGATTATGACCGAAAAGAGATAATCTGTCATTCCTGGTTTTTCCGACTTTGATAGGTAATCATCTCACTGATTAAACCTAAAGAAAAGAATTGCATCCCGAATACGATTAATAATACCCCGAAAATCAAGAGCGCTATATGATCCCTATACGGTTGACCAAAAATATATTTAAGGATTAAAAGGTAAACTTCGGATATCAACCCAATGAATACGAACACAATTCCCCACAATCCAAAAAAATGCATCGGTCTCTTCATGAACTTGGTTATGAAAAGCACCGTTAGCAAATCTAAAAACCCTTTATAGAATCGGCTGGCGCCATACTTGGTTTTACCGTACTTACGCGGAAAATGGCGCACCTTAAATTCCCCACTCTTAAAGCCCTTTTCCTTCGCTAAAACCGGAATGAAACGATGCAATTCCCCATAAACGTAGATATTTTTCACCACTTCGGCCTGATAGACTTTCAGTCCGTTATTAATATCATGCAAGGGCAGACCCGTTAAAAGGCGCACGGTTAGATTGAATATCCGAGAAGTGTACTTCTTGATGAAAGGATCCTGACGGTGTTGCTTCCACCCCGAAACGAGATCCAGCCCAGTTTCTTGCAAATATGTAATCATTGCCGGTATTGCTTCCGGGTCGTCCTGCAAATCGGCATCAATAGTAGCGACAAACTCGCCCTTTGCCAGACGGAACCCCTCATTTAACGCAGCCGCTTTGCCCCTATTGCGCGAAAATCCGGCGATAACGATATTGTCATAAGTGCGTGCCAACTCTTCCATTAGCGCTCCCGAACCATCCGTACTACCATCGTTCACAAGAATTAATTCCAGGGGTAATTCTGCTCTTTTAAATACCTCTTCAATTTTAGCACACAATTCTCGCAGGGATTCAACTTCGTTATACACGGGGACAACAACCGATATTAGTCCGGTATTCATGCTTCAATCTTTCTTTTTGTCAATTACCTTGCCGAGATAATTTAAGCATCTCTATCTTGAAATGGGAGAATTGAATTTGAATCTGGGTTTTGGTTGATAGAAGGTCAATGTCTATCAATTGGGCAAATTTTACCTCCCCATATTGTTTGTACTGATGGTACTTCAGCACAAATTTATCTGGCAGGACAACACTCCTCAGATAAGGCTTGCCGGGAGCAATTCGGTAATTCATCATGGTTACGGGAATATCCTGTGGTTCAGCCGGCAAGCCAATCAACAATCGCCGCACCAACTTCGGAGAAAACGGAAAATCAATTAGCGCGGTCAGTTGTGGCGGAATTCCTTTGCCGGAGTACCCCTTTCCCTCGCGCTGAAACCAGACATCATATTCGTCGCTAAAAAGCGAAAGAAATGCCAATTTTCTGCCCAGCGGGTCATATAGTTGTATATTCAGCGTATCTAGAGTGCGATACTCTAATTCAAAGCGAAAATTCACTGGCATGTTCTGGTAATCAACATTAATTTGCCCTTCAGCCGCGAAATAAGATAGTCTGTTGATATAATTTTCCCGTTGAGACCAGGCGGGCGTTGTCAGGTGCGAATATGGTGCTCTTATTGCTGGACTATACGCACACTGCCACCCTGTTAAAAGAAAGATGAGCAGGATTGACCATAAAGGCGATAATTCAGGGTGCGATTTTCTGCTTAAGACGATTGTTCTCAGGATCAATAGTGAGTGCCTGGCGATAATATTGGCGAGCTTGCGCGCTTTTACCCATGGCTTTAAAGATATCACCCATATGTTCGAGCACTTCGGCATTTTTGCTTTCGATTTTTAATGCTTTTTGAATGTATTTCTGAGCTTCATTTAATTTGCCCATTTTGAATAATACCCAGCCTTTGGTATCCAGATAGGACGCATTCTCCGGTTCCTGGCGCAGGGCTTTCTCGACCATCTGGAGCGCCTCTTTGAGACGCACTCCCCGCACCGCCAGACTATAGGCATAATTATTTAGAGCAACAATATCATCGGCATTATTCTTAATGATATGGTTATACATACTATCCGATAACTGATATTTCCCGAGAACATCCCAGACATTGGCTAAGATATGCTGGGCTTGAATATTTGCCGGTTGTAATTCTAAGGCTGCTGTCAGGGCTTGCTCGGCTTCAGGGTAGCGCTTGAGAGTATTAAACACTAAACCCTGCATGACCCGAAAGGCTGGTTGGCGTGGATATTTCTGGGTAGCAGAATCAAGAAAGGCTAATGCCACGGGATACTTTTGTTGCCGCAGATATAAGTAGGCGAGATTGATATAACTGGCTTCACGCTCTGGATAAGATTCAATCAATAATTTTAAGAAAGATTCGGCTTCAACCTGGTTGTCAGAACGGCTCAATAACTCGCCCAATTCCTCGCGGATTTCGACTTTTTCGGATTGCATCATCATTAAGCGCTTGTAAATTGCAATCGCCGTCGGTAAATCCTCCATAATGGCAGCCAGGTCAGCGCGATTACGGAGATATTTCTCGTTGTCCGGATCTTTGCGCAACAGCTGGTCATAATAGCCAATGGCGCGCTTGCCATCCCGCAGCATAATCGCCACATCGGCAGCTTTTTCGAGGGCTTGTACCTGGGTTGTATCACGCTTATAAATCTGGTCGTAAACTGGCAACGCCTTCTCGAAATTGCGGGTCTGTAAATAGGTGGCTGCCAATTGATAAAGTACTTCCAGATTATCCGGTTGCTGACGAGCTAAAAATTCATAATGCGGTGCAGCTTCTTGTGCCCGACCCGAGAGAAAGAGCACCTGGGCAAAGATTTCGCGGGCTTCACTATCATTCGGGTCACGCTGAATAGCCTTTTCTAAGGCAGCCAGCCCACGTTCAAATTTACCGAGATTGAGATAAGCCTTGCCGAGTGAGAGATAGATTGTTGCCGAGGTAGTATCATATTGCAGAGCGTCTTGATATTCCAGAATCGCCATGGGATAATTGCCCTGCAAACTAAAATTTTCACCCGCCGTAAAATGTTCGAGAGCGCGGGAATCATAGGCACGCTTGGCTGTCTCAGATGAGGGAGATTGGATTTGGGTCGAAGGTGGATGCAGATGGGCACACTGGGAAACGAAAAAGATAACCAGCCATATAATGGATCTGCTCACCCTGAACCAATTATGCCTGACATTATTCATTAAAATGCTCATCTCCCAATCTTTCAATAGGGCGTAATAATTCAAAGACAGAATTCTGAGTAATAAGATTGGAATGCGTGACTACTTCACAATCTGACTACGATTACACTTACACAGTCCGACGACTTTCTCCTTGAACCGCAAGGTGTTGCCTTTGGCATCAGTAATAGGCATGATATGCTTGACATATTCGAAAGGTTCGCCACAATTCGGACAATGAATTTTAAAGTCTTTGGCGTTTTTGGCTAGCTTATCAGCGAAGGTTTTTACTCCTTTGGACATGATTTTACTCCTTTAAACATCAAAATCGGGTTTATAAAGCGTTATCTTATTGCCGCCCAGCCGCTTGGAATGGTACATAGACATATCAGCGGCGGCAACCAGGCTTTGCAAATCGGCAGCATCCGCTGGATATTCCGCCATTCCAATACTAATCGTCATTCGCTCATGCATATTGTCTTTTTCAAAATGAAAAGCCTGGATATTGCTGCGAATTCGTTCAGCAGTATTAAAGCAACCATTTTTATCAGCATTAATTAAAATCACGGCGAATTCTTCACCGCCATAGCGAGCGACGGTATCAACAGTTCGAATACTGCCGCGAATGATATTAGCCGTCTTTTTCAGTACTAAATCGCCACACAAATGGCCATAAGTATCATTGATGCGTTTGAATTTATCCAAATCCATAATTAAGAGGGTCAGAGTAGTGTTATAACGTTTGCAGCGGTCGATTTCCACTTGCAGGCGTTCTTTAAAAGCACGATGATTAAAAATACCCGTCAAGCCATCTATCATCGCCAGTTCCCTCATCGAGTGATAAATATGAATGCGGTTGAGGATTTCGCTGAGGTTTTTGGCAAATAGATTCATAATTTCAATAGCTTCGGCAGCAAAACTCCGTGCCTGGTAGCTTTCCAGGAGGAGTCCGCCGATGCGCTTGCGACCGATTACTAGTGGCGCCCCCAGGCAGGAACGAAACGGCAGCACATTCAAATCGCCTGGCTGAAAGCGAAATTTGACTTGTTCCTCGTCATAATCATCGACAATGTTGGGTTTTTCTGCGGCGAGGATTCGTTCCCACAGTCCCCCACTAATAGTGATTTGGTGCCCGATATTATAATCAGCTTCCTGCCCTTCAACATACTCGACCATCAGTTCTTCGACATCCTCATCCTTGAAAGCGGCAAAGGTTAGTTTATCAAAGGGGAAAAATTTGCGTAAGATTTGACTGGCTTCTTTATACAAAACCAGTGGGTCAGAACCAATCGAAAGATCATCATTCAAATGGCATAAATCGCGGAAAAATTGAATATGAGTGCGCTGCTGGTCAATGGTATCAATTTGCCAGACTACCGCCATAAACAATTCGGCAAAATAACGTACCAGGTCAATATCATCGTGGCTCCAGGCATCTTTATCAATACTATCCAGACCAATTAGCCCTAAAAAAACCTCCGGGTTCGCCATGATAGGAACAACCATCAATGTTCCGACTTTGGGCGGTTCCGCATAGTAAACCAGGCAGTCATCCTGCAACTTATCTCCTGAAAGTACCAGTGGTTTAGGATTAAGCGGTAGAGTCTGAAAAAGTGAGCCTTTGGCGGTCAGATGATTGACCAATTCCAGTCCCGTACCAGTCTGACAATCTTGCAAAGTATAGGAATGATCCGCAGAGTTATACAAATAGAGAAAAACCGTCCGCGCTACTAAAGAAGATTGAATTAATTTCAGCAGCTGTCGAATTATTTCCTCGTAATTCTTATGCGGATCAACTTTAAGTCTGAGATCGAATTCACCAATATATTCTTCCTCATTTCCGCGGGGGGTTTTGCGCACTTCTAAGGCTCTTTCTGCCAGCTCACAACGATTCTGATAGTGGTGCAGTTCCTGCAGGATATAAATAAAAAATGCCAAGATTGCTACGAAGACAAATAGCCGAAAAAGCAGGGTAAAAATGGGAGGAATATCCAGGTTCGCCATCCCTGGATAGATGAAAGTCAAAAATAAAACAACAATAACTATAGTACCAAGAATTACACTGTTTCTAAATCGTCTCATTTCAAACCAACTCTGAACGTGGTAAAAAATACTCCAAATTTGGAGTTTAAACAATATTTATTGTGGGTTTTTGAACGCTTATCGCTGGTCTTTAACGGTTTTTATCTTGCCTTGAAAATCGCGCTGCGTGTCGTCCCTTTCGGGCATTCTGTCTTCATTCAGAGTATCTTCTGAAGCTGCGGGAGCTTGTTCATTAACATATTGCTGAGGAGGCAAATTCGATTGGGGTGCCGCCGGTGAAGATTGCGGTGAATGATATTGATTGATTTTACTCTGCAAGACGGGTGGCGGTACCATGCCCGGATTTTTTTCGCCCTGAAAACCCAAGACAATAAAGCCAATCACAACAGCTAAAAAGGCAAGCGCGAAGCCATAGGCAAAGGAAGGAATGCGGTTAAGACTAAAAGCGGGGGCGCCAGCCTGTTTCTTTTGGAGCTGCTGCGCGGCTAAAATACGATTACGCAACTTGAAATAAAAATTTTCACTAACATTGACCTGGGGCAGGTTACGCATCACTTCGCGGTTTTTTGTCACCTGGTTCAGCAGCGCTTGACATTTGGAACATTGTTTGAGATGCTCTTCAAATGCCTGCCGATTTTTCAATGAGATTCCTTCGTCCAAAAAGCTTGAGATGTAATTTTTAAACTGGTAGCAATTTAGCATATAAGCACGGCACCCCCTTTTTTATTTGACATTTACTTTTGCCTCAATTGTTCCAACTCTTCTTGTAGCCGTAAACGTGCACGATTAATTCTCGATTTGACCGTCCCTAATGGTGCGGCGATAATGTTACTAATTTCCTCATAAGAAAGTTCCTGAATATCTCTTAAAATGATTACTGTCCGAAAATGTTCCGGCAAATTTACGACGGCTTTCTGGATGAGCTGGGCTTCTACCTGTCGCTCTAAATTGTCATGCGGTGGATGTTCCGTACTGGGGAAGTCAATTTCCTTTTCTTCCGGCGCCATTCGCGAAAAATAGGTCAGCTTGCGACTGCGCCGTTTGCGTAAAATTGTCTTGGCTAAATTGCCAGTTATCGTATAAATCCAGGTCGAAAACTTGGCGATTTCGCGATAGGCATGTCGGTTCTGATATACCTTCAAAAAGGTATCTTGCACGATGTCTTCCGCTTCTTCGCGGTCGAGCACAAAGCGGTAAGCAAAATTCATCAGCCGATTGGCATAGCGGTGCACAATTTCTTCAAACGCTTCTTCCTCACCGGCCTGAAAACGCTGAATCAGTTCCTCATCTGTAATTTTAAAACGATCTTCCATATTTCGTCACTTTTATTATCCTAAGATTTCATAAATCAAAGGTACCATCAGTTCCTCTTTTAAATTAGTTGTTTTTGACATTAAATCCACTTCTCTTAATGCCCTAAAAATTGCCCCAAAGTCGGCTGAACGGAATTTTTTAGCAGCTTCCTCGTACATATTCTTTTTACGCCAGAACACACCGTTCAAGTCAATTTTCCCATATGCCCAGGTATTCACAAATAAATCGTAGAGCTGCGTGATAAAAAATGGCACTGAAACATCAGCCTGGAGTAATGCCAAACAAATTCTGACGGCTTCATTCGGATCGCGGTGGGCGATTGCCTCAATAAAATCATTCATATCATATTCTTTGGTACCACTCACGACAATCTGCACATCCTGCACGGTAATCTTTTTCCGGTCACCAACATATAAGCAAATTTTCTCCCATTCCGCCATGGTGTGACTCAAGTTGTCGTTTGTCATTGTGGCTAACAGATTAAGGGCTTCTGGGTCAATTTCATACTCCTGGCCACTGATCAGACGACTGACAAAGCGGGGATAATTATCGGGCGTCGGCACCCAGACCGCAATGACCGCTAAATTATCCATTCGACGCAAGGTATCTACTAATTTAGCCTTGACATCAGCTGGAGCAATCATTATTAATAGTACTTCTGGAACAGCATGTTTTAAATAATCGATTAACCGGTCGCGATATTGGGTAGCGAGTTTACCTATGTTGCGATAAACAATAATTTTCCGATTCGAAAACATCCCAAAAGTCGTCAGCTGATTAAAAAAGGCAGCATCTTCATCATTATCACCATAAAAAAAATGGTGTTCGACGGTGCTTTCGTTTCTTTCCCTAAATACCTGACACAGCGTCTGAGTCACCAGCTTCTCCAAATACTCGTCGTTGCCATAAATAAGATAAGCTGGGCGCAGAGGAGCGCGCTTTATATTCTCAATTTCCTCTAAAATGTTAGCTGCCTTGCCAACCATTAAAGTATATTAGACTCCCTCGAAAAGTTTAAGCTAAAAAGAGCAATACTAAAAAACCTAACGCCAGGCAATAAGGTGCAAAATAGGCAAATCGTCCACTGGCTACTACTCTCAATAGAAAACGAATCGCTAAATAGCCGACCCCAAAAGCACTAATAAAACCTAAAATGATAGATAACCACGACATGTCTAACGCGGTTTGTGTCATTAAATCGCGGAGGTTTAATACCAGCGCCCCCAGAATGGCAGGTACGGAGAGTAAAAACGAAAATCGCGTTGCTTCCTGGCGATCAAGTCTTAAAAAAAGACCGGCGCTTATGGTGGCACCAGAACGTGAAATTCCAGGTAAAATGGCAATCGCTTGAGCTATTCCAATGGTGAGGCTTTGCCACCAATTCAGCGCCCGATTTGACAGGCGAATAAAGTGCGTCAGGGCTAAAAATAATCCCGTAATGATTAAAGTAATGCCGACCAGTTTGACTGAATGAAAGATAGATTCAATCTGATCCTTCCATAATAAACCGACGACAACAGCAGGAATGGTTCCTATAATCAGATAGAGCGTCATACGGAAATAGGCATCGGAATGATAAGCCCGACGCGGGTGTGAAACTACTCCCTTGCAAAAAGCAACTACTAAGCGTTGAATATCATTCCAAAAGACAACGAGCACACTCAGCAGTGTACCGCAGTGAACAACAACCTCTAAAACCAGATTATCGGTCTTCATCGCGAAAAGATTTTGAATAATTACGAGATGACCGCTGCTGCTTATCGGCAGAAATTCAGTCAGACCTTGAACAATTCCGAGAACTATTACTTCCCATACTTGCATAAAATACTCTCTTTTAGGAAGAAATTTAGGTCAAAGAGGGTTCTTATCCAAGATGCGAGACTGTTTTTGTTGGGTGGCAACAACTAAAAGCAAAAATCTTCAAATACAAGAAGGCAACCGGCGGGCACTTTTGACCTTGATTAAATGGCGGGAAACACCTAATTTTATACGCTTTTTTACGGGGTGTAGCGCAGTCCGGTTTAGCGCACCTGCTTTGGGAGCAGGGGGTCGCAGGTTCAAATCCCGCCACCCCGACAAGCTTTTTGACCATACCAATTGTCATGGACATCATTGAGCCCCGATAGCTCAAGTGGATAGAGCATCTGCCTTCTAAGCAGAGGGTTACAGGTTCGAGTCCTGTTCGGGGTACAACCAGTCAGGCAAATCCTCAATCTTCAACCCTAAATTATCAATGCAATCTTGTATCCATACTGTTTGTAACTAAATACCTGCTACCGCCTGCCTATAAATCTCGTGTAGAACCCACATAGATAGGATAAAAGTCATTCCAGCGATTGCAAATGTATTAAAAGTCACCGCCATATCGTTGCCTCCAACGGTTGAAAAACAGGTATAATTCTACAATTGCTAATCGGCACTATTCTAAAATTGGATTTTTATTAAAAAAACTTGGCATCATCATCTAAAAAATGGCAAATTTAATCCAGTAAAAATTATAAAAATGAAGATTAATAAGAGCGATAATCATTCATTACGCTCTGTCAATTCTCCCAAATTTATCGTAAAATTATCAGACAGATAAAATTGGTGTAAAAAGGAGATACAATGCGTGGTTTGATTTTGGGATTAATCTGGATTTGTTGGCTATCCGCATCAGCAGCGAGCACAAAAATTACTTCTCCTCAAAAAGTCCAATCCCCCGACGGTCATATTGCCGTATTTTGTAAGTTAATTGACGGTGTTCCCTACTACTCCGCCCAATATCAGGGTAAAACTGTCATCGCCGATTCGCGCCTCGGATTTCGCTTAAAAAATGTCCCCGACCTTGACCGCAACTTTAAAATCATCGCCTGCCAGCGGGACAGTTTAGACGAAACCTGGACGCAACCCTGGGGTGAGGTCGCCCAGGTGCGCAATCATTATCATGAACTGCGTCTCACTTTGCAGGAAACAATATCACCAGCACGAACTATGCATCTCGTTTTTCGAGTCTTTAATGACGGCATTGGCTTCCGCTATGAGTTACCAACGCAACCCAACCTCACACAGATAGCCATTGCTGACGAACTGACCGAGTTCAACCTGACAAACGCAGCCCGTTGTTGGTGGATAAAAGCTTATCAACCCAATCGTTATGAGTACCTTTTCCAGGAATCATCCTTAAATGCAATCGATACCGTCCATACTCCTTTTACAATAGAAACACGCGATGGCATATACCTTTCAATTCACGAAGCCAGTCTGTATGATTACGCCAGCATGACCATCGCCAAAACAAGACCTACACGCTTGAAATGTGACCTTGTTCCATGGTCTGACGGCGTCAAAGTCAAAAGCAGCACGCCTATGCAAACGCCCTGGCGTACCATCCAAATCGCTCGTACACCCGGTGACCTGATTGTCTCTACCCTGATTCTCAACCTTAATGAACCTAACAAATTAGCTGACATCTCGTGGATTAAACCCGGTAAATATATCGGTATCTGGTGGGGAATGCATTTGGGTAAATACACCTGGAGCTCGGGACCAAAACATGGCGCTACGACAGCTAATGCTCTGCGTTATATTGATTTTGCAGCAAAATACGGCTTCAGTGGCGTTCTAATTGAAGGCTGGAACACAGGCTGGGATGGTAATTGGGTACAGAACGGGGCGCTCTTTAATTTTACGCAAACACATCCGGATTTTGACATCGAGACCGTTGCTCATTATGCCGCCTCCAAAAATGTGATGTTAATTGGTCACCATGAAACTGGTGCCGATGTGCTTAACTATGAAAAACAGATGGAAGACGCTTTCCGATTCTACCAAAAATACGGTGTGCATATCGTCAAGACTGGCTATGTGGGCCACGGACGGACTATTAAGCGTATTGATGAAAATGGCGCCATCCAGCGTGAATGGCATCATGGTCAATACATGGTGCGCCATTACCGCAAAGTGATAGAAACTGCTGCTAAATACCAGATTATGCTGGATGTACACGAACCAATCAAGGATACTGGTGAACGGCGCACTTTTCCAAATATGATGACACGGGAGGGTGCGCGTGGAATGGAATATGACGCCTGGAGCCCCGACGGCGGTAATCCACCCGACTATCTAACCATTTTACCATTCACTCGTCTGCTCAGCGGACCGATGGATTTTACACCAGGCATTCTGGATTTATTCTACGAAGAATATAAGCCTCATAATCGGGTCAATACGACACTTGCCAAAATGCTGGCTTACTATGTCATCATCTACAGTCCGTTGCAAATGGCAGCCGATTTACCAGAGAACTACGAAAATCAGCCTGCCTTTCAATTTATCTGCGATGTACCGGTGGATTGGCGCACAACGCGCGTTCTGCATGCTAAAATCGGTGATTATCTAACAATAGTACGCCAGGACCGCCACAGTCCCGACTGGTATCTGGGTAGCATCACCGATGAAAATTCTCGAACCTTAAAGGCGCAACTGGATTTTCTGCCAGCTGATCAGGTCTATGTGGCTGAAATTTACGCCGATGCCCCACAAGCTAACTGGAAAACTAACCCGCTGGCAATTACCATTTACAAAGCGCTAGTTACAAATCAGACAATTTTTAACATACGTCTGGAGCCAGGCGGCGGTCAAGCGGTCCGCTTTCGACCAGCCGACGCTCGCGATAAAGCGCTTCTTCCTTTCTACCAATCACCCTGAATAAAACACGTGCTGCGAACAGGCATTTCACTCTTGAATCTTCTAATTTTGGCGACAACACTAAGTAGTCAAGATATCATTATTAAAGATGGTTGGTACCAGAGTAACGGTGAAAAATTTTTTATCAAGGGCATAGGCTATGAACCGCATACCCGCCCCGGACAGACACCCTGGGAATATTGCTTCGATCCCGCTTTACTTCAAAGCGACATGCAACGCATCAAAGAGGCTGGTTTCAACACCATTCGCACCTGGGATGCTCTGTCAGAAGAAGAACTCCAGATTGTGGCAGCCTTAGGCTTAAAAATATTGTTTGGAATCTGGATAGATTCCCACGGAAATTACAGCGACCCTGATTTTATTGAAAATACGCTGACGTATCTCCGCAGCATTCTGGCTTACTCGAAAAATTATTCCGCAATCATAGCTTATTTAATAATGAATGAACCGCTGGTCGAAGATATACAGCGCGGTGGCGCTTCAAACCTGCTTAATTTGTGGCAACAAGCCATTGCTCTTATTCAGCAAAATCATCCGGCTGCGCCGGTGACGATTGCCAATACAGCCATCGGTGATTTTTTACGAACTGACCTGTTTCAAATTGGCGCCTACAATCTCTATATCTATAATCCGGTGCTAATTAGCAGCTCCCATGGCTATGCCGGATATTGCGAATTTCTTAAGAATAATCGAGCGGAAAATATGCCTTTGATTGTGACTGAATTTGGTCTTTCCGTTTCTCCCGGACAACCCAGCATGTCTTACGGTTACGGAGGAAATTCATTAGCACAGCAGGCTGAGGGTGATTTATTGATGTATCGTTCCCTGATAGATGGCGGCGCTCAAGGCGGCTGCGTTTTTCAGTACCATGATGGCTGGTGGAAAAGTGGCAATCCGGCGGTGCATGATAACAACCCCGAAGAATGGTTTGGACTATTTGAATTTGATTCTGAACCCGGCAATCCAGCGGGCACGCCTCGTCCCGCCTGGTCTGCCCTAACTAACTATAACCAGGCAATTGTCTATCAGCCCAAGAATCAGCAGGTCTATACAAATTCAATCCCGGTTGAACTCTTTCTAACTGACGCCATCGACAGTATGACGCTACTGGAAAATGATTCGGTCTGGTTTACTGCAGGTAGTTTGCCATCCTATGTTTCGACTGCTATTACACCGCCGGTTGGTGACAGCCTAACTGATTTGAATTTGCATTTCCGTTTTTTTGATAAATATAAAACGCTGGTAAAAGAAGAGTCAATCTCGTGTCTTTTTGCGCGTCAAGCAATTCAATTACCCGCTCTTGATCTGACTGTATTGCCTACTAACATAAATACCGCAAATACAATTCATCTGATTGTAAAATTGCATGTCAAGCCACCTTTTTCTCTCCAAAACAAACGGTTGGATTATGCTTATTTTCCTCATCAGGGATTCCAGCCAGGTGAGTGCCGCTCGACCAATATTAATCTGCAAAATGGCGACTGGCAGTTCACAGACCAATTTTCCGTTTCGCCGGAAACGCAAGTGGTAACTTGCGGCGCTGGGGCGACTGTCCCCTATGGGACATTTTCCAAACGACTCTATTCTCAAAAAATAATATTGCGCGGCGACTGGGCGAACGCCATTGCCTCTCCGGACTTACTTTCTAACAAAATTGATCCGAACTCTTCAATAAATTCAAGATGGCAAACTCTGTCGGGGTATCCCAATCCCTTCAACTCGCTCGTCACAATTGTTTTTAAAATACCCGAGCAAAGCGATGTCACCATTGCGGTCTTTAATCTCCAGGGACAAAAAATAACTGATATCGTTCAGGATAATTTGCCTGCTGGTCAACACAAGGTGACCTGGGATGCTCATCGCTTTCCCAAGTGGCATTTATCTTTTAAAAATGCGAACGGCAATGGCGACCACAACCAAAAAACTGATTCTATTAAAGTGAAGGATTTTTCTGCCTTGTCATTATGATAAGTCAATCTTATTGTTTTAATAATACCACAACCTTTTATCCTAGTTGCTCGGTGCTATTTGGTGAGCATAAGCAACCGTTTTGTGAAGTACTGCGACAGCGGGTTGAAATTCAAAAGGTGGCTGGCTTGATTTTTGTCTAATTTTTAAGAAGATGAAAATGGCAATCTATTTAGAATTCGCCAATGTAAATAACCGTGGTCTTTATTCATTAACGCTGTTAACTAAAGTGAGGTCATTACTATGAAATTTTCGCCTGTGGATTTTGTCGTTTTTATTGGGTATATCATCTTCATCATCGGGCTCGGCTTATGGGTATCCCGTGAGAAAAAGGGACATCAGAAAGATTCTGCCGATTATTTTTTAGCCAGCAAAGCACTGCCGTGGTGGGCAATTGGGGCTTCATTGATTGCGGCTAATATTTCTGCCGAACAATTTATTGGTATGTCAGGATCCGGCTACGTCATCGGGCTCGGTATCGCGACTTACGAATGGACGGCAGCAATTGCGTTGATTGTAATCGCTAAGTTCTTCTTGCCCATTTTCTTAAAAGAGGGCATCTATACCATGCCGCAACTGCTCGAGATTCGATTTGATAAGCGCGTGCGTACCGGGCTTGCCATTTTCTGGCTACTGCTTTACATATTCGTCAATCTGACTTCGGTGATGTATCTCGGTGCTCTGGCAATGCGCACCATAATTGGGATACCACTATTCTGGGGCATTTTGGGACTGGCAATTTTTTCAGCTCTATATACAATTTATGGCGGCTTAAAAGCCGTTGCCTGGACTGATGTTGTACAGGTCATTGTACTGATTGGTGGTGGCTTGGTCACTACTTTCTTCGCTCTTAACGCAATCAGCAACGGTAATGGCGTTCTATCAGGTTTTAGCGAACTTATTCAGCGTGTGCCAGAAAAGTTTGACATGATTTTAGACAAATCCAATCCGCATTATAAAGAATTGCCGGGTCTGGGCGTCTTATTAGGTGGCATGTGGATGGCACATTTCTTCTACTGGGGCTGCAACCAGTACATTACCCAGCGCGCGCTGGCTGCCAAAAGCATAAAAGAAGCGCAGCACGGTTTGTTGTTCGGTGGCTACTTGAAAATTGTAACGCCCCTAATTGTAGTTATTCCTGGCATCGCTGCTTATGCTTTGCAGGCTAATCTTGCCAAACCGGATGAAGCTTACCCGTGGTTGTTGAGCACTTTTGTGCCGGTCGGACTCAAGGGTTTGGCTTTTGCCGCTTTGATTGCCGCTATTGTCTCTTCGCTGAGCTCAATGGTAAATAGCACCGCTACGATTTTTTCAATGGATATTTATCGCCAGATTATTAAAAAAGATGCAAGCGAAGCCCAGCTCGTTCGAACGGGTCGTATCGCTACGGCAGTTGCCCTGATAATCTCGGTGGCGATTGCACCTACCCTTTCCTCACTGGAGCAGGCTTTTCAATTTATTCAGGAATTTACGGGCTTTATTAGTCCCGGCATTTTTGCCATTTTTATTTTCGGTTTATTCTGGAAAAAAGCCACTGCTAACTCGGCGCTCTGGGCGGCTGCGCTGACCATTCCGCTTTCGCTGGGCATTAAAATCCTAGTACCTAATCTCCCATTCCTTAATCGAATGGGCATAGTTTTTCTGATTTTAAGTGCCCTGGTCATTATTATTACCTTACTCGAGTCTCGTCAAGACGATCCCAAAGCCATCAAAGTCGAAAAAGGACTATTTTACACTGACGCCATTTTTAATAGTGGTGCGACTGGTATTTTTGCCATTTTAGCGGTCTTATACTTGCGCTTCTGGTAAAATAGATGGGATGTTTATCGGGGCAACTTTTCTATAGGTGTCGCTCATTCTGTCAGACGAACGGGAAGGCTTTCATTCTACCGTTATGGATTGCACTAATTATTGCAGCCTGTGCTTCCGATAAAAACTCTAAATCCGACTCCGATAATGAAACAGAAGTCGATCCATTTGAAATTAATTGCCTGCTTGCTCCCGGGATAAACATAGGTAATGCACTGGAAGCACCCACCGAAGGTGAGTGGGGCGTCACAATCAAAGACGAGTACTTTACGATTATAAAAAATGCCGGATTCAAAGCAGTGCGCATTCCAATCCGCTGGTCTGCCCATGCCGCCGTAGACACGCCTTTTACGATTGACCCGCTTTTCCAGAACCGCATAGCCCATGTCGTCAATGTTGCCCTGCAACAAGGATTAGCGGTTGTCATTAATATTCATCACTATGATGAAATCTTTCAGCAACCGGCAGCTCACAAAGCGCGACTGTTAGGACTGTGGCAACAAATTGCGGAGAATTTTAAAGACTATCCCGGTCAATTGCTATTTGAAATCCTGAACGAACCGCATGATAATTTGACTGCGATGCTCTGGAATCAATACCTCTTAGAAGCGCTGGCAGTCATCAGAACAACTAATCCTCTTCGAACTGTCATCATTGGCACTGCCGAATGGGGTGGCTTAGGTGCTCTCGACAAACTATCGTTATCGGCAACAGACACTAATTTGATAGTCACCGTGCATTATTATGAGCCATTCACTTTTACTCATCAGGGTGCTGAATGGGTCTCTGGTAGTAACGCCTGGCTCGGCACTACCTGGAGCGCCACCGCAGCCCAGACCAGCGCCCTGAAACAAGATTTTGACCGGATTAAAGCCTGGGCTGACGACCACCATCGTCCGGTATTTATTGGCGAATTCGGTGCTTATTCCAGAGCCGATATGACCTCCCGTATGTTATGGACAGGCTATGTCGTTAGCCAGTGCCGCCAACGGAATTTCAGCTGGGCTTATTGGGAATTCTGCGCCGGTTTCGGAGCCTATGATCCGAGCAGTAATACCTGGCGGCAACCATTGTTGAACGCGTTGATTCAGATTCCTTAGTTGCTCGTGTACCTCGCACCGATAGAGAAAAATAGCCAGCTGGAAGATAATGGCTAAATATTTTCAGTGGCGTAATGCCTTATTTTAAATATAACATTGCCTTGACTCGATAGCTGGAACTGTCCACCGAAACCTGACAATAATAGACGCCCACGCTGACCCGCTTGTTTTTATCATCGGTGCCATTCCAATAAATTTCATTGAGACCGCGCGGCAGTTCACCATCAAATAGTTTGCGAACTAACTTGCCCTGCAGGTCAAAAATATTTAATCGCAGGTGACCTGGCTGCATTAAAACGACCGGGATGATAGTCAGGTCATTGAAGGGATTGGGATAGTTATTCCCGATATAAACATTGGGATTCACTTGTTCGATAATTCCGTTGTTAGCCGAGATAAATGTCATTTTCTGGAAATTAAAACCACCTTTTACGGCGTAAACTTCCAAAAGGTGCGTTCCTTTAGGAAGATAGACATTTTCTATGCGGACATTTTGCCAGTTCTGGTAGCCGCCAGTATTAGGCACAGCCAGTGCGCTCACGACGATCTGATTGTCCACCTTTAACTGCAACCGACCGATATTGGCAGTACTGGCTAAGGTGAAATCAATATTATAATGACCGGCAAAGACAATTTCAGCCGTATAACGCAGCCACTCATTGTCTTCAATCCAGCCGACATTATAGCCGCCGTTACTGCTCTTTTCAATGTCCACCCCGTCGTTGCGGTATTGGTAACCACGGTTCCAGTGCGGGTCGCTATCACGCGTGACTTTATAATCATTATCGAAATACGCTACTCCATTTGTTCCTAAATCATAGTCTACCGCCAGTATGCTACCGGGAATCATATTAACCTTGAGTGGTTTAGGTTTGGTGCCAAATTCCGGGTCGGTCAGAGCAGCAATTACATCGGGTCGATATTCGCAGCGCTCCACCGCCAGATTTGCCGCTACTTCCATGAGAGCACTGTAGGCATATTCCGGTGAAGGACGCGAGGCATTTCCATTCCAGTAATTAATCAGCTGTTGATAACTCGCTGGAATCACAGCCGACAGTGGACTGGTTGTGGTATTGAATTTTTTATGCGACCACCAGTTCCAGCCAATATTCTGTTGATCCATCAGAGAAACAACTTCATAAAACCAGGGATTGGAATTTTCACCGGTTTCGCCTAACCAGAGAGGAGTGACGGTCTGGGTGCGCAAATTGCGGTAGGCTTGAATAGAAGCCAGGTCGGTCGGATTCCAGTATTTATGAAAAGCATAGACCATACTGGCATCGAAGCGCGGCGCCAGCTGGTCAAAGTCAGTCGCGTACCAGTTACCTTCGATAAATAAAATGTGGTTGGGGTCAACTGCCCGTACAGCATCTTTAAGTCTGATGAAAAAATTACGCAAATCGGCACCGGTACAACCGGTAGGCAGCACCGGCTCGTTTAACAGGTCATAACCGACAATCTGGGTTTCATGGGCATAGCGCTCGGCAATGTGACGCCAGATAGCAATGGTGCGTTCCTGATTGGCGGGTACCGTCCAGAGTTTGGCTTCTCCATCGGCATCGCTGATGTTGCCATGATTTTGTCCGCCGGGGGCACAGTGCATATCGAGGATAAGATACAAATTGTATTTTTTACACCAGGCTAAAAGAGTATCAACAATGCGAAAGCCATCTTCAATAAAAACACCCGGAGAATCAATAGGCGAAAAGAATTGATAGTGAAACGGGAGTCGAATGGAGTTAAAACCCCACCTGGCAATCAATTCAATATCCTTCTCCGCAACGTAGTTTTTACGATATTCTGCGAAAAAGCGGTCGGTATTGGCAACGCCGATTAAATCAATAATTTGATTGCGAATAGAAGTTGGTGAGCCAAAACCCGGCATGTGCAACATGTACCCTTCAGGCACCAACCAACCACCCAGACCATAACCCTTCAGGATAAATGGGTGACTCTGTGGATCAACGATGTCCATACCCAGCGTTTTAAAAAATTGGGCTTCGAGTCGCAGACTGGTCGCCACCAAAATTCCTATTAAAAGCACGCGTTTAATCACGATTACACCTCACTGTAAAAAAATGCATTTACGATAACTGTGTTGGTTCAAATAGGACAATACAATGAGATAAACTCCACTGCTGACCAACTGCTCATTTTGATTTTTGCCCTCCCAGTAAAAGTAATGGGTTCCTGCCGGAAAGACTTGTCTGACTAATTTCACCAGCCGACCAGCAAGGTCATAAATCGCAATCTCTACCTCGGTCTTATTCGGCAAATGAAATTCAATTGTCGTTTGGGTATTAAAAGGATTGGGGTAGGTGCGCAGCAAGGTCGGTTCCGCCGTGATTGCCGGCTCGCTATTTGTCGAACTATGTTTGCCACCGAAAGCAGCAATCCCGAACCAGACGGTAGGCGTCATAGCCTGGTTCAATAAAATCCGAAAGCGAGAAGAGTCGTCCGGCAAGATAGTCTGGTGAGTGGGACGCGGTGCGCCGGTCTCAGTCAATGGAAAAACTTGAATTGAATCAGCGTCAATTTTCAAGTTTAGGTAAATCGCTACGGGATAAATCGAGGTAGGTAATGTTCCCCAGTGGTTATGGACAGTGGTCGTACCATCCCATTGCATGGCATAATTCTGGATTTTGGAGACCACGGTCAACAACGAGCGGCGTGCCTGTTCCAATGGCTTATCGTCAAGCGCCGCCCAGGTCAGCGTAGCCATATCCGTCGCCCCAATTAAGGTCAATACCCCAGTCGGATAATCAGGATGATTTTGCAAATAACCGCTCAGTGCTACGAACCGCGGGCTCTTCACCACCAGCATATCCCTGTCCCAGATTATTTCCTGGGTATCAGTGATGCGAGGAGTAGTGACTTCCTTGGGATAATCAGCGGGATTAAAGGGCGCTGGAGCATCAAAACTAGTTATGCGGAGAGCATGATTCAACGCCAGCTGGGGGGTCAGCGGAAAATAGCCACCCCAGTATCCCATATCATTTTTGGGTGCCAGCAAAAGATCATCCCGATGGTAGGCGACCATAAGTGGCTGTCGGGATGGTGCTATATAACCATTGCGGAAAGTCAGAGCACATGAGGGCATCAATGCCATCATCACAGTATTACGATGAATATCGAAGTAACCTTCTATGAAATCCTTACTCCAATTGCGGTAACCACCAAGATAAGCAAAAAACATGATGCCATCAATATCGTGGAAACCACCATAAGCACTGATGAAAAGTGGTCCTTCGCTCTGATAACGGTTGGGGAATGGATGATTATACTCGCTTACCGTAAAAGGTTTGCCAGCAAAGGGCACACCACCAAAAAGATTCGCGATAGTGCCGCCTTCAGAATTTGTCACCATCGGCGTATTGTTAATCTGCCAATCGGTGCTTGACCACGGTTCATGCGGGAACGAGGGATGATCCCAGTAGGCATGATTATCGAGATAGTCCAGTCGCGATTGGATAGCAAGGTCGGCAATTCCAACATTCCAGTTTGTACCAGTAATGGGAACTTTCACACCCAGCTCATTTTTCAGAAAAGCTGTCATTTCATCAAAAAAATGATTCTGGAGATTGATATAAAACTCGGACATGTCGCGGACCCGCTGATTGGAGTGGTGGAGACACTGTTGGTAAGATAGACGGACAACTTTGCCATCTTCCAGATTTTCATCGGGGTGTAGTCCTTCGATAGTTATCTGTGAAAAATTGACTTCGTCGAACCAATAACTGCCGGTTTCAAAACCAAGATTGAAAGACAGCCGAATATCAGCCGCGTAGGTCGCGGGTGCTTTAAAACTGAAACGATATACTTTCCAATCAGTGGTCAATTCTATCCGTTCCCCACCAAGGTAAGTCCACGGGCTGCTGTCTTTTAATAACACCAGTTCGATTGACCGATTAGCGTCAGCCCGAGCAGCAACGGTGACCGTATAAAGAGAATCCTTCTGGATTGATAGCCGGGGATATTTGAATTGGAGATGCCAGCCGACATTGTCACTTTGCAATACTACGACCCGCATAGAACGTTTACCAGCGTAAGCGTCCTGCCCGTCAATGACCATTACAGCGCTTGCCGGCGAATGCTGTTCCAGCTGCCAGTAGGCATTAACGGCAGAAATTTCGAATCCGCCATCTTGAATCAGATTAGGATGGATAGTAGCATCATCCGGGCTGCGCCAACTCTGGCGGAGGTTTTCAGTCGAGGTATATTTTTTTCGCAGGAAATCTATCCAGAGTGAGTCCAGTTCATTTTGATAATAACGGGTTAGAATGCCACCCTCGGAAATAGGTACTAAGCGATTGTCGCGCCAGGCGCGATAAAGCGAATTCTCATTGACTATCTCCACCATCGCCATAACCGGGTCATTGACGAGCGCTAAACCAGTATAAGGATTAACATGCGTCAAGAGTTGGCGGGCATATTCTTTCTGCAATGCAATCATTTTGACATCGAAAAGGTTCACGCCCTTATCAAAATCCAGGAGTGAATCAGCATCAACTATGTCATCTTCGGGTCGAAAGGTGCGCGAACAATGCAGATTGATGTCAGCGTAAATACCGTTGCGTTTGAGCTCGCTGATGAACTTTTCAAAACGATCGAGGGTTGCCAGATTGAGATGGCGCGTATCACTGCCCAACTCGAAAAGACTGCCGTCGCTCCAGGGATTATCCATGTGATGAAAGCGCACCAGGTTAAACCCCATTTTACGTAGGCGACCAGCAACAGCAGCAGCTATTTCAGATGTAGGAAAAGCACCTTCTGCGACAATATTCGCTCCAAAAAAGCGAATACGTTCACCTTTAACCGTAAAATGACCATTGACAATTCCAACAAATGCGTCATCCCCAATTGATCGGCAAGGAAATGCTGGTAAAAACAGCTGAGTTGTCGAGTCATTCGGCGGCAGACAAAAATTAAAGCCATTGGAAAAATTCTGGGCAAGCAGCCCATTTATCGAAAACAATAAGATAATAGAGACAGATAGAAGGATTTTTCTATTCATAAGTCAAGCCAAAGCCGTAGGCAAAGAGCGGATCATAATTGGTATCACCATAATTAATTGGAATCTGGGACATGCTCCTCGGCCAGGAAAAACTTAGTTTGCCAACCGGTGTATAATCACCAAAAAGAACATCGGCAATGCCAGTCGCTTCTGTCCCCGGTAACCAGGCGGCGATAATTGCGTCACATTTGTTTAGAATCGAATCAATAATCAGTGGTCGTCCAGAAATAATGAGCACGACCGTCGGCACGCCGACATCGTGAACAGCGGTCACGGCGGCAATATCTTCAGCGTCCAATGCTAAATCTGCACGGTCTCCGACTCCCTCCGCATAAGGTCTTTCGCCGATTACCACTATGCCAATATTGGCTCCCGCAGCGCGGCTTCCATCCTCGGAATAAGTGACGCTGATTGCCGCTGAAAAAGCCCGTACCCGAATCGCTTCTAAGATTGTCGTACCAATAGTGATTGGTCCACTGTCACCCTGCCAGGTAATCGTCCACCCACCGCATTGATTTCCTAAATCATTGGCATTTTTCCCTGCCACATGAATGCGCACGGTCCCGGGTGCAATTGGCAGGATTTTATTTTCATTTTTCAACAGGACGATAGATTTGCGGACACATTCCCGAGCAATTTCCCGATGAGCAGTCGAACCAATGGTAGCAGTAAGGGCTTTTTTAGTAAATGGAGATTCAAAAAGACCAAGCGCAAATTTCTGGCGCAGAATACGACTAACTGCTTTATCAATTCTCTGAACGGAGATGCGTCCTTCTGCGACTAATTGGAGCATTGTACGCTGGAAATCTTTATACCTCTCGGGCAGCATCACCATATCAATGCCGGCATTAATTGCAGTCTGTAATTGAGTAGCGTAGTCACCTGGCAGCTGGTTGATACCTGCCCAATCGGAGACCACAAAACCGCTGAAACCGAGTTCTTCTTTGAGCACAGTAGTCAGCCAGTAAGAATTGCCATGCATTTTTTGACCGTTCCAGCTGCTATAACTTGCCATGATGGAACCGACGCCGGCATCAATTGCTGCAAGATAACCCGGTAAATGGATGCGGCGCATGGTCAGTTCATCGGAGATATTGTTACCCTGATCGTCACCACCAAGCGTGCCGCCATCGCCTAAAAAGTGCTTGGCACAGGCTAAAATCGAACTCTATTCTTTAAATCGTTGCTCTGATAGCCGGAGACTGCCGCCGCTGCCATCATTGCAACCAGTTCGGGCGTTTCTCCAAAACTTTCATAAGTTCGTCCCCAGCGCTCATCGCGCACAACCGCTAAGCATGGCGCAAAAGTCCAGCGAATGCCAGTGCCGGCGACCTCCTCAGCCGTAGCCCGAGCGGCAGATCGAACCAGATCTGGGTCACGGGTACATCCCAAGCCTATATTGTGCGGGAAAATTACCGCACTATAAACATTATTGTGACCATGCACGGCATCAATACCATAAATGAGCGGAATCCCCAGGCGCGTGCTGACTGCCTGCCATTGGAAATTGTCTACCATTTCCGCCCAGGCTTCGGGCTCGTTCACCGTGGGTGTTGATCCGCCTCCGCTCAGAATGCTACCGATAAAATAATCCTTAATATCACTTACTTTCTCGATAAATCCTCTATCCACTTGCATCATCTGCCCGATTTTTTCCTCTAAGGTCATGCGGGATAATAAGTCGCTTACTCGTTTTTCGATGGGCATATTAGGATTTTGATAGATGACGAGGTCTGATTCGGTAGGGATGTCTTCCTCGCAATTTTGAATACTTAGCGCAACTAATAGCAGAAAATAAGGTAAGATGCGCCTGTTAAACATGGCTTGCCGGTCGGTTATTCGTTGCGCTGAAAAACGCGCACATAATCTACTACCATCCGTTGAGGGAAAGAGGTAATATTATCCGGATTTCCAGGCCAGTTACCACCAACGGCTATATTCAATATCAAATAAAAACGCTGGTCAAATGGTGCCGGATACGGAAAACCTGCAGTGTACCACTGGGTTTGGGTCTGGTAAAGAATGCCATCGACATACCACCGGAATGAGGGCGGTTGCCACTCCAAGGCAAAGACATGAAAATCAGTCGCAAAATTACCGCTTTGGAGGGTGTAAGATGCTCCCGTATGGACATTAGCGGGATAGCTGCCGCCATAATGGAGTGTCCCGTAAACTCTAGCGGGTTCGTGTCCTAATAGTTCCATAATATCAATCTCGCCGCTGGCTGCCCAACCACCATAAACTTCATCAGTTGGCATCATCCAGATGGCAGGCCAGAGTCCCTTACCGTATGGCAGCTTCACTCTGATTTCGAACCAGCCATATTTCCAATCACCCTTATGAATGGTGCGTATTCGTGCTGAAGTGTACTGGCGAGTGCCCTCCGGTCCGGTATATTCTTCCTTCAAGGCTTGAATAATCAGGCACCCATCTTGTAAATAGCAATTTTGTTGGCGCGCTGTGTAATACTGGAGTTCATTATTGCCACCGCCGGCAGCATTTACCTCATATTCCCACTTATTTAAATCAAGATTATCGCCATTAAACTCGTCGTGCCAGACCAGTTGATAACCGGAAGGAGCCAGGATAGTATCCGGCGAAACATTAGGCTTGTTAACTGTGGGTGTTTTCGTGCACGATACGAGGTAAGTTAAAGCCAACCAACACAGACCAATTTTTGCTGGCATTGTCATTACTTTTATGAATTAAGGCATATTGACAATTTCAAAGTTTGACGCCAGCGTTTCCTGGGAATTACCGCCTACATATACTTTAAACTCACCCGGTTCGACCTGATATTGCATATTCAAGTTATAAAATCCCATCTGACTGGCTGGCAGCCGAAAGGTCACACTTTTTTGCTCCCCCGGTTGCAGGAAAACCCTCTGAAAACCTTTCAACTCCTTGACCGGGCGAGTAACGCTGGCAACGACATCCTGGATATATAGCTGGACAATTTCTGTTCCGGCTCGTTTCCCGGTATTTTTCACATCGACCGTCACTACTAATTCATCAATCGGACGCAGGCGCGACTGTTGAACTTTGAGATTCGAATAATTAAAAGTAGTATAACTTAAGCCCCAACCAAAAGGATAAAGCGGGGTGAATTCGGCATCAATATATTTCGAACTACACTTGTCGCGCGTATTACCGGGTCGACCGGTATTTTTATGGTTATAATATAAAGGAATTTGCCCAACCTCCCGAGGGAAGGTTACCGTTAATTTACCAGAAGGATTAAACTCGCCCAGCAGGACATCTGCGACCGCATTGCCATGTTGAATGCCTAAATGCCAGGTTTCAACAATTGCGGCAACATAAGGTTCGACATTTGTCAATGTCAAGGGCCTGCCATTCATCAATACCAGCACGATTGGTTTGCCAGTCCCGGCGATAAGTTTGATTAATTCCGCCTGTACGCCTGGCAGATTTATATCAGCTCTGGAAGCAGCTTCGCCACTCATGTCGTCACTTTCGCCCATGACCATAATGACTACATCCGCCTGCCGCGCGACTTCGACTGCGTTCTTGAATCCCGCCCGGTCCGAGCTTCGTACATCACACCCTTTGGCGACGAGAAGAGTGGGTATTTTTACCTTTAATCCTTCCAGCACAGTTACTACATCCTCTGCTTTTCCCTGACAACTCCAGGCGCCAAGCGGTGCCTGCTTATCGTCAGCCAACGGACCAATAACAGCCAATGTTTTGATTTTTTTAATATCCAGTGGCAGCAGTCCCTTCTCGTTTTTCAACAGGACAATTGATTCCTTCGCCAGTTCGCGGGCAGTGCGAATATGGTCGGGATGTAAAATGGTCATGCGCGCCAATTCTGGATTAGTGTAGGGATGATCGAACAGACCTAATTTAAATTTCATGCGCAGAATACGCCGGACAGCATCGTTTATTAATTCTTCTGAAAGTTTGCTATTTTGCATATACTCTGACAGTTCCGGGGTATAACAGCGCCCTTCCATATCCATGTCAACCCCTGCCTCTAAAGCTTTTAGTCCCGCTTCTTGTGAGTTAGCGGCAATGCCGTGATTCATCAATTCGCTGATAGCATTCCAGTCGCTGACGATAAATCCCTTAAATCCCCACTCGCCTTTTAAAATTTGACGCAACGTCAAATAGTTAGCGGAAGCTGGTACACCGCTAATTTCATTAAAAGCACTCATGAGCGAACCGACGCCGGCATCAACCGCCGCTTTGAAAGGCGGGAGATAGATTTCCCGCAAAGTACGCTCGGAAATGTCAACCGTGTTGTAATCTCTGCCACCTTCCGCCCCACCATAAGCGACATAATGCTTGGCACAGGCTAAGAGTGCAGCGCCATCAGAGAAGTCATTACCCTGAAAACCTTGCACCAGCGCCCTGGCAATCGCCGCTCCCAAGAAGGGATCCTCACCGGCACCTTCGGCAATCCGCCCCCAGCGCGCATCGCGGGCAATGTCCACCATAGGCGCAAATGTCCAGTGAATACCAGCCGTTCTTGCCTCGTGCGCGGCAATCCGTGCCGCCTGTCGAATCAAAGCCGTGTCCCAACTGGCTGAACTTGCCAGAGGTATCGGGAAAATTGTCCGGTATCCATGAATTACATCTAATCCAATAATTAAAGGAATTCCCAGGCGCGATTCTTCAACAGCAATTTTTTGTAAACGATTATTCTCCGCCGCCCCGACGACATTCAATAGCGACCCGATGGCACCTTCGCGAATCATTTGCTCATAGCGAGTATTGGTCCCGCTGAACTGGGTCATCTGACCAATTTTCTCGGCAAAGGTCATGCGACTGAGCAATTCGTCAATTCTTTTCTCAATCGCGGTTTCGTTGATCGTCTGACTGACGAGATTGCCAAACAGCAGATAAATGAGCAAAAAAGAATGGAGGATTGGTTTCATGAAATAATTTTCCTTTCTAATAAATTCATCGTAATAAAATCATCTTCCTCATGATTGCAAAATTTCGCCCGGGGAGCACCACCTCGAAACGACAAAAATACACGCCACTCGGTATATCAGGCTCCCAGATTTTTTCGTGCTGTCCAGCGGAATAGTTGGCATTGACCAGCGTCGCAATCTCGGTACCCCGAGTGTCAAACACGGTGAGTTTCACCCGCGAATCTCGCTCCAGTTCAAACCGCAAAGTCGTGCGGTTATTGAACGGATTGGGAAAATTCTGTTCAAGGCGGAAATTTTTTATCGGCTCAGCTTCACGGTGGCTATTTCCACTCGGTAGCCGTTCGATGATAAGACCATTCAGTAGCGGAGATTCTATAATATCCCCAAAGTGCAGGTTAAGGATGCCATCCTTGATGACCACCTCCTCAGCGGTCACCCGGCAAGCCGCATGAGCACCGACCTGGCTAAAAATATCAAAATTGCGGGCAATATAGACGCCCTCGACATTAATATCAAAAACGCGCTTGCCGGCTTCACTGAAATAATTTTCAGCAAAAAGCATGGTGACCCGATATTTGCCACTGGGTAAACGCACTTTATAATTGACAATACCCCACTGCTCAGATTGAAAAATATACTTTTCGCTTGTACCAGCGATGCCCTGACCGGGGAAGCTGCCTTGTGCACCGCCAATTCTGCCGTAATCGCGGTTTTCCTCCCAATCCTGGTCACCCAACCAATCGTTGAAAGCGCTGCCACCGACATTGATTTTAAGCGGATAGTTCCAGCGTGGTGGCATTTGAATTGATAATGACTGGCCTGTCAGGATATTGGAAGGCGAAGCAAGATCTTTGATACCCAAAACGATTAAACTATAGGCATTATTTTCATCGATGCCGGTGACAGCCAATTTTACGGTTCGCTGGTCGGATTGCAGAATCGCTCGCTGGATTGTTGCTCCGGTAATCCAGTAGTTGCTGACTTTTTCGGCGCTTTCGCGGGTTATCATTTCCGAAAAGGCAACGGTCACGGTATCGATTTGATAGCGCGCTGAGACTACAAAGGGGGGCTTGCGGTCAGATAAACCGGTATTGACTGCATCGGTCAGACAAAGAATCATTTTCCCGTCCTGAAAAACGCAATTATCCGGGATAAAGTCACTATTGTTGCCATCCCAGGTGTGACTAGCTTTTGCCCAGCGAATGGTATTCCAGCTATCAAAATCGTCACGCCACATTAAAGTAAAATTATTGCCGGTGCCAGTATTGCCGCTGCCCGGGGTATAAGCTGCATAATTGACCCAGTCATAATAGGCACGGAAAGGCAGACGGCGACTATCCAGTTCGCCTGCCCAACTGGAATAGGCAGGTGGCCAGATATTCATCATGATTTTCTGGGGCTTATTTAAGGTCGCAACATGCGCACCAGTCTGGCGATAAACCTCGACATTATCAACGAACCAGGCAATGTAATCCGGCGTCCACTCAATCGCATAAGTATGAAAATCAGCGGTCGGATCAAAATTCAGCCATTGATGATGAACATGAATGACTTGCCCGGGAGTAATCGTATTAAATTGAATATCATCTGAATAGCGCCCTAACATCTCGATGTCCAGCTCGTTCCAGTCATTGACGCCGCCGGAACCCAGTTCGTGATAGGTAAAGAAAGTCGAAGTCTGTCCAGCACCACAAGAAGCGCGATAATTGACTTCGAAGCGCCCATAAGTGTAAGCAGCATAGGTACGCAATTCCGCGCCTTTATAATCTTTGGATATCACCTGGCTGGCAAGTGCTAAAATGACAATTGTTGAAAAAATTTTTAAGTTCATCTTATCGTGCTTGCATTTTGCGACCATAATCCAACTTATTATCGGTAGTCAAAATGGGAAAAGCCGGGCTGACAATGGGGTAGGCAACACCTTTTTGCATCACGAACATGTCGATATTGGTTAATTTGATTTTTTCAAAGGCGTCGGTATTAATCTCGATAAT
Source organism: Fidelibacterota bacterium UBA2242 (assembly GCA_002347855.1). Taxonomy (GTDB): domain Bacteria; phylum Fidelibacterota; class UBA2242; order UBA2242; family UBA2242; genus UBA2242. The sequence continues at coordinate 33,428 of DDYE01000009.1, read as the reverse complement.
GTCGCTATACTTCTTTTGCAGGCTGTCAATGTAAGGATTAAGGTAGTTGCGGATTACCGACATATATTCTTTGCCGAAATTACCATTGTAACTTGCTCTTTTAAGATATTCGTTGCGCCAATAGATAGCAACTAAGTTATCGTGCCACATTGCTGTATAATTTTTGACCACAGGCAGCTTATCATAGCCCGCGCGATAAGCTGCTCGATTGATATAAGTATCACGCACCAGGTCTACTACGGCATATTTGAACTGTTCGGGGAATTCACGCCTACTGAACTGGTTCTTCCGAAACACTAAGGGATGGGACATAACTGCCCGTTCGAAATCGCCTACTGTCCAGGTTTGATTATCTACTTGAAAGAAGGGGCGCGCGCGCAGGGTTGCTAATTTCTGAGTAGCGCTGGTATCTAATCCAAACTCGACAGCCTTTCCCCAATAGCGCTGATTAAAGAGGTCTTGCTTTTCCTTTTGATTTTTCAGGTAGAGCGGCGCCAGAATTTCTACAATCTGATAAAAAGTATTTTTATCAAATTCCAGGCGTTTGCCGCGCATTAATCTCCCCACTTCGCGAGCATAAATATCTTCAGCAGCCATCTCTGTAACACGCTCGCGCACATTATCCCAGCGCTGCCGCATCTGGTTATCGGAAATAGCCATTTGCGTCGTCCAGCCCTTGACCTGCATAATCATAAAGGTGCCATCATCGAGGCGCACCGGACCCAGGATTTCGCCCTGCTGGAGTGGCTTAGCATAGAAAAGATTAAAAAATTCGCGACTCATATCGTCGTTAAAATTGACCTGATGTTCGGGAATCTTGTCATCTCCGACTACATCACGGGCGAGATCATCAAAGGGCACCCCCTTTTCCCGATGAATCTGGAGAAAGGTAGCTGCGGAATTGGCATTCGGCAGACGCACAAAATTCACCTTATAAGTCCGTCCAGCTAAACTATAAAGACGCTTGATCTTCGTCGTATCTGGCTTCACCCACCGATAAGCGCGGTCATAGTAAAAGTACTGCCGCATCGCCTGTTCCTGGCGGCCCTTGATGTAAGCTTGAAACTCTTCGTTCTGCGTCAAAGTCACGGCCTTGCCCTCGGCTTCCAGCGCTATTAATTTTTCGGCAATGAGTGAATTTAAAATTATCTTGCGATGGATATAATTATCCTGACCACAATAGGGCGGGCGAATGGTATACTCGGCGCGGCGAATGAATTCGTTGACGGTGATGACTCTATCACCGACCCGCGTCAGAATTTCTTCCTTCGGTAGTTTAGCCGCCTTCCTGCCACAATGCGAGAAAAAAGACAGGCTGGCAAGAATTAATATCCCGATAGTCGTTCTAATCCAGCTGCGACCGTCGAACAAGCACACTAAAAGAACAGGCTCATGCTTAAAATGTTGGGTCATATCTTAATTTAGTCGGTAGCGATTTTTATTGCTATTAAAACAGCACCCCAAGAGTATAAGAATGTGCATTCCCTAAAATGCCAACCGGTTTAAAAGCGTAATCAACTTTCAAAGCTACATTGTTCATCATGCGCAGAACCAAACCGCCGCCGTAGGTCATGCCAAATTCGGAATCGGGTAAAAAGAGGGACTTATAGCCGGCACGGAGCGCGAATTTCCCCACACCGGCAAAGCGCAATTCATACTCCGCTCCTAAATTGATTGACTCAGCATTGTTATTGGGATGCAAAGCATCGATCGCAAGAGTCAGGCGCTGATTACGGGTTACCAGCGGTTGGAGCGACACACCAATGCGGAAAATGAGCGGCAGTTCCCAGCCCTGCGGGTTAAATTGCCCTTTGACCGCACTATAATTACCTGCTTCATTCGGGAGAATATCAATTGGAAAGAGCAAATCCATCCCGTCGTAGCGCATTTTAGTTCCATAGTTGGAGATGCTCATGCCAATACGCATGCCATCCACTGGCTTTTTTGTCACTGAAAAAAAACCCGTATTGACAATTACGCCCAGATCGACCGCCATGGCACTTGCTTGCGTATGCCAGATTTGGGAGTTGATATATTTGAATGATGCTCCGAAAGCAAACCACTGGGCTAATTTGCGTGAGTAAGAGAGGGTAAAATTGTAATCGTTAGCGGTGTACAGTTCGCCGGTGCCATCCTGATATTCCAGTGTCGTGACTTCCTCTTCGCCATAACCGACATGCGCGATGCCGGCTGCGAGGGTTCCGACAATCGGAATCTGAAAAGCTGCCGCGGCACTGGTGGTATTAATATCAATCAGCCAGGGCTGATACATGAACATGACTTCATTTTGCTCAAGGAAAGCCAGACCAGCCGGATTCCAGTAAATAGATGATAATTTGCCGACCATGCTGACGAAAGCATCGCCCATGGCAATGCCATCACTTCCGACGCCGATTTCGAGGAAATTGCCGGCGGTAGTGCCTACGCGGTAAGGTTTCTGGGCAAAAGTCAAGGAACTTATGAAGACAATTGCCAGTCCCACTCGCCATAAAAAAGTGTATGTTTTAATCATCATATCTTTTATTCCCGTGAATAGTTCTGTCGTCATAGCCACCCTCCGCTCTATTTGATTACCGCAAATTTGCCAACTTTCTCATCTTTAGTCAGTTTTGACTGGACATGATAGATATACATGCCAGCCGCAATTTCAAGGTTCTCTTTCGTCAGCATGTCCCAATGAGCGGTACCATTATCAGCCGAATTATTGACATCAATGACATCAACTAAAGTCCCGCTGACCGTATAAATCCTTATCGTACATTGCGCGGGTAGGTTGGTAAACAACAGTCGGCGCCTCTGGTTCAAATACCAGTTTGCGACAGAAGGTTCCATGGCATTGGTCGCCACATAAGGGTTGGGCACGACCTTGATGTTCTTCATGGTATATTTTAGGCCCTTTTTATCTAGTGAATCGAAAGCGACGACAGTGAAGGCAATCGAATCAGTCGCAAAGAATGGACGCTGGAAAGTGACATGATAGACATCACCGGGTTTGGGTAACTTAGTAGCATCGCCAAAGGCGCTGAGAAAATCAATAGCAAAGACCGCACCTGCCCATTTGCGGTCTTTTGTCAGCGGTCCGACATAAATTAGATCCTTCAGCATGTCGAATTTCCCGTCTTTATCCAAGTCGTGAACAATCATATCAAGTACTTCGACTGTATCGGTAAACGATCTGTTAATAACATAGAAAGGAAATTTTTCACGCGTCAGTAGATTGGTTTTAATCTGGGTGTCATTGACATCCCGGATACGAGAAGCGCTACCAGCACCGGTATAACTTGCGGTGTCGGTGAAAATAATGTCATAATCCCAAGGGAAATAGCGAAATTCTCTTTTGGTCGGTGTCACCTGAATAGGGGCGTTACCAACTTTCCAGCCCGAATGTACATAATCATAAATTGCTGTTCTGACCGGCATGGTAACATTAAGGCGCAAGCCGTCAAATACATCGGTATTAATGGTATTCAGGGGGTTGATGTACCAGTTCTTCAAGGTATCATCGTATACGAGGTTAGTGCCGGGAAAACGAGAAGGATTTTCCTCATAAACCAGCACCGAATCGGTAGCATCCCAGACATGAATGCTGTTGTTAGCGTAATAAACGCCGTGGTCATAATTGGCAATCACATCGAGAGTATCCATTCCAAAAAAGGCTTTGTAAAGGTGGTTTACTTTCAGGCTGGCTTTTGCCAGAATTTCCGGTACCACAGAACCGGTGCCGATGACCTTTTGGTTCGGGAGCATGTGAATTTCTTCCGACACATAGCCTGCAGCCATTTGGTGCGGTGTTACAATCCGAACATTTTTGCTGATATTGCGGATTTCTTCGGCTTCATCCAGCTCGATAATGATGTTATTCTCAGAGGGTGCGATGCCCGGTCCGATATTGGGAGCGCCATAATCATAAGCAGTGATAGCGTAATAATAGGTGCGTCCGTTCTGGACATTCGTATCAATAAAATAATGGCGAATGCCGGTATCGTCGCCCAGGTTATAGCCCATACCATTGACCAAACCAAAATTGGTAAAGCCCGTGCGCCCATCTTTAACATCGCACTGGAAAATTGGCTTTTTAAACATTGGGGTGCCATAGCCATCGGTAATGACCTCGGCGTCGGACATTTTCTTGTCGGTCGCACGGAAAAGCTTGTAGCCTTCAAAATCATTGACATTACCGACAAAGGGATCGCGGGTTTTGGTGTCAGCAATATCATCCCAGGTCAATATAACCTTGCCATCGCCTGCCGTAGCAGTCAGGGTCGGCATTTTGGGCAGCTGAGCGAAACGATAATCCTTTTCATAGATAATCTGGACGATGCGTTTCAACTCGTACAGCGCCGGTGCGGAATGTTCACTGGAACTAAGACCTTCCAGGGGGTCATAGGAATGCAACTCCGACATCGAAATGCGTTCAACATGCCCCTGATAAAGCGGGAATGGTCCAGAGGCAAAAGTCTCGACTAAGTTGGAAATATTACCAAGATATTCGATTAGTGTATCGGAGCCGATGACTTCCCACATAGATTTATCATTGCGGAACCACTTGTTATACGGCGGGCGATGCGGTTGAATCGGAAACAGCTGAAACGAAGTTAAGCCTACCATGTCGGATTCACTGACATCGGTAGCGGCGAAATTGGGTTCGCATCCAATTCCCTCCCTGTAATCAGGCTTGTGATTGCATTCGCCCTCGTCGGGACCGTTGTAATTCAATTCGGTTGGACCAACTCCATCCAATCCAACATCATCCCCCGCATCCTCGCCTAAATCATAAACTCCATTCCCGTTCAAATCCTCACCATCCATCCAGTCCTGATCTTCGTCAGCGTCCCAGTGCTCATGTAGGTCGCTCGTGCTAAGGCGATAGAAATCCAAAAAGTTCGTCAGGTTGGTAATTCCGTCATAAGGACCGATTTTCATCTGGGCAATGTTATCTCTTTTCTCATCAGTTAAGCCGTCTTCATCGTTGTCAATGCCATCATACGCCAGACCCGGGCTCTCGAGATATGCAAAGCCCATCGTCCCGGTCGGGTAGCCACCCTGTCCAATGCCGTTGATGTCCCAGGAGTAAGCCAAATCAATTTTACGGTCGAAGAAGCCCAGTTCATCATCCTCGCCTCCGCCGGCAACATTATCACCAATGGCATTGTCCACCCAGTAACCAAATGCGACATCCGGTAAATCATAATCCGAAATGTTAGCAATACTATATTCCCAGAAAATAGCATCACGTGCCTGGGGATTATTCCATTGAAAGCCGCGCTGCTGCACACGGATACCGATTCCACCCCACGGGCAACCATATTGCACAGTGACATTTGGTCGCTTGTCTCCAATTTTACGCCCTGGACGTGGATAGTATTTCACGCGATCTTCTGGTCCGAGATACTCCTGGTCCTGAGCATCATTGGCAACAAAATAAGTTTCCAGGTCAGCATAGATGACACCACGACCGAAACGACCATCCCATTCACCTTTCCACTTCAACTGGTCATGCGCCGCAGGCCAGCCTGCTGGAGGCCAGGACCCGGGGAGATTACTCATCGCTGGATATTCATTGTTTTCATTAAAATAGCCGAAGACCGGATACAAGCCCCATTCTATCTGACCAGTCGGGTCACGATCCATTTCCTCTCGATAGTGCGTCTGGAGAAAATAGAGTGTATCCAACTTATGCTGAGCATTTAATAATATGCGCTGAATGGGGTCAGTGACCGGAATTGTATCATTGGTTATGAAAACTCGTGCTCCGATCAGAAGGGCAATACCGTCCAGCATTTTGGTGCCTTCATAGGTATTAGGCCATTTAGAGACTTCGACTTTTGGCCAGTCCGAAAGCTGGGTCGAATTGCGAAAATAGAGGAATACGCGATTACCCGTCATGTATCCTTCCCTGATAGCCGCCGGATCACCCGCTGGATCGTCGGGTCCGTCATATACCTTGCCCTGTCCAAAAACGGTTGTCGCTGATAATAGAATAATTGACAGGATTAACGTGCGCAGCATTTTATTATTCATCAGCAATTGACCTCCTGATTGTAACATGGTTTGCCGCCTTTTCATCAAAATTCTATCCCCAAACCCAACTTCACCAAGCGCGGAGCGGAGTAAGCGCTGGGATCGTGAATTCGATCTTCATAAGTATTAAATACGCTTCTATGACTGGCGCGATCCGTCTCACGAATAATAGCAGTGTATGCCCGTCCAGTCTGACTGTTCACCCAGACCTCATTTAGACGGTCAAATAGATTATAGACATTCAAAGTCAGCCGAGCTCTTAAATTGCCCAAAATTTGGAAATTATAATATGCCGTCAAATCGAAATCGTATTGTGACGGCTGCGAGGAGTTGTTGGGTAGCAAATTCACCCGGTATAAAATACTACTCGAAATCGGCGACCAGGAATAAGGTGTGCCAGAATCGAAGTAACCGGTCAGGGTGGCACCGTATTTGGCGGTATTATAGCCTACTGTCCCATTTAAAGTGTGCCGCTGATCCCATGACATCGGTATCATTTGAATTACTGGGTCAATACTATTACCGGCGCGGTTAAAAGTCATCGTCGGATAGTCGGCGTTGCCCCGCGTATATTGCAGAGTATAGTTCACCCCAGCCATTAAATTGCCTAGATGCCATTTATACTTCACCTCTAAACCGCGGGCATTGCCATAATCTTTATTCGTGTACAAGCCGTATTCGGTCTGATTATAAGTGCTGACGACTTTAGTGCTCAATAAGTCGTAAATATCGCGATAATAAAGAGCGACTTCCAGTTCCATCCCATTCGTGATTTCCTGCCAGAGACCGATTTCATAGGTTACGGTTTTCTGGGCATCGATTGTCGGATTGCCCATGAGAGTAGCGTAGTCGGTAGGGGCAATCCGGTAGGAATTATTATTGTAGAGAGCATAATAAGGTGGCATCTGGAAGAAATGCCCATAACTGAAATGTAGAACAGCCGTACTACCAAGTTGATAGGAAAGCCCAAACCGCGGACTAATCTGGGTTTTTGGCTTGGCGTAGACATAGCGGGACATTTTCTCGGGATTATCAGGGAATCTGATTTGATTAGCAGGATTGCGCCATTGGGTTGGATAGCGTTTATCCGGTTCAAAATAATCGTAGCGGACTCCGAGATTGATTACCATCTGATCAAATTCCATTTTATCCTGCAGGTAGGCAGCGAATTCCCAGGGCTTGACATTGATAACATCGGAATAAATCGTCGTATCATCGAGCACCACGGGAATATAATTAAGGAAATGAATTTTGGGCTTGCCATTGACCATTAAAATTTCAAAAGCACCTTCTTCTTCTATACCGGAATAGTAGTTGCGAATCTGCAAATCCTTGCTATCTATACCATGCTGAGTATAATGTACACCCGTCTTGATACTGTGGTGTTTATTCAATTGCCAGGTCAAATCAAACTTGGCGTTCTTGTCAATTTGCGTGCGTTCAACATGTGTTTTATCTTGCCCACCGGTAAAAAAGCCGGGACCGTCGCTCTGACTATAGGCATCGTGGACATAACCTGAATCGAGCGGATTTTTAAATACATAGTTCCCATAGTAATTGTCCACATAAGAAAATTTCAGTTCGTAGAAAAGTTTGTTGGACAGCATATGATTGATATTCAGCGCCATCATTTTCGAATTGCGGTACGCCACCGGCATGCCATCGGGATTGTATTTATAAACATGACTATAATTGTGCCACTCGTCTTGATTCAAAGTGTACAGAGCGGAAATTTTGATTTTTTTAAATAGTTTCGTCGAGAGTTTACCCATAAAAGCGGTATTAACACTGCGATTCATGGGTACATAAGCACTATCTCCATTAAATTCAGTATACCATTGGGATGGGTCATCGGCGGAGTAGTAGCTGAAATCGTCAACTCTGAAAAGCCGGTAACCGTTGAGATGATTCTTATTATTCTGATAGCGATAATCCATTACAAAATTAATTTTCCCACGAATCAACGGTCCGCTCAGATTCACTTTATAATCCTGATTACGGGTGATTTCGGACGACTTCAGTCCAATAAAAATATCCGTATGTGGTGTGAAATAGTTGGCAAGGGCAGCGGATGCCGAACCATGCAATTCATTACCGCCCTCCCTGGTGACAGCGTTGACGATACCACTCATGGCATCGCCATACTCCGCGTTGAAAGTACCGGTAATGACCTCCAGGTCCTGAACCGCTCCAACCTCTAAATCCACCGACCTGCCAGCACCACCAAAAGCTTCATCGACAGGAATGCCATCAATCATATAGGACACTTCGGTCTGGCGTCCACCGCGAAAATGACCCTTGACAACCCCGGCCTGCATTGAGACAATGGCATTGACATTCTCAACCGGCAAAATTTCCATTTCATCCGCCGAGACATTCTTGACAGTACTGGTTTGATCTTTACGCAGAGTAATTTTGGGCGCAGTAACTACTACTGCTTCACCTTCTATCACCATAGTCTGCATCTTTATTTCGAGGTACTCCGTACGGTTAACGGAGACATGGACATCGCGTACCGTCACTGGTTTGTAACCCATCATTCGAACCTGTAAGGTGTAGGTCTGCGGACTGAGATTAATGATAAAAAAATCGCCATTCTGGTCTGACGCCGCACCCAGGTTAGTACCTTCTATGATGATATTGGCGCCGGGAAGCGGTTGACCAGTCTGTTGGTCAATTACTCTGCCGGCAATTTTGCCAGTCGTCTGAGCAAATAATGGCTGTACCGATAGGACAGTTAGGAACAGCCCAATTATCACCACCCAATCGCGACTTATTTTGCCCATCTTATTTCCCTTTAAGTAAATAATCATTTCACTTTACAAACCAGTACGGCGCCCCGCAAAGCTGCGCCTCAAAATTATGGCAATCCTCTGTCAAAATAAAAAGATGGGGTACAGCTAAAAATAACTATACCCCATCTTAACATTTAACATCCTACTTTATGAGTAACATCTTCTTGGTTTGACTGAAAACACCGGACTGAATTTGATAAAAGTAGACTCCCGAAGGAACACCACTGGCATCCCAGGTGACACTGTATTGTCCCGCAGCCTGATTCAGATTAACCAGTTCTGCGACTTTCTGCCCGAGCATATTGAATACCGTAATATTAACATGACCGGAGTGAGGAATGGTATAGACAATCCTGGTAGTGGGGTTGAATGGATTCGGAAAGTTCTGTTCCAGACGATAAGATTTGGGCATCTGGGAATCAGCATAATTTTTAATTCCGATTACATCCATCGTATCACCAATCCAGGTATAGCCCCATTCTGTAGGAGTCTGCCAGGCATGGTCGGTATTGAAAGGCGACCAAGCTAAATTGCCCTGCCATCCGCTACCATCATTGTCATGGAAATAGAGTTCAATAGGAATACGCATACCCCGTGCCGGATGGAAACGAACATCATCCGGACCTTTAATCGAATCCAGCGGGATTCGGGCTTCGATGACGTAGTCCGCACCACCAAAATTTTCCAGATGATAGTCGGCATCGGTAACTTTCCAGATAGTTCTACCTATATACTCATTTACAATGCCATTCTGATGGAATTGCAACTTGTAATCAGGTTCAGCGCCGCGCCGATTACCGGTATGTTTGGAACCTTTGCTATTGTACAAACCAATGAAAAATTCAAAAGCGTCCTGGTCCCACCAGTTACCTTCTCCAAAATAATAGACATTATCAGTCACATCGGCTGCTACATAAAGGTAATCATCGTCTATTGCCAAATAAACATAAGCCATGAGGTCGGTGCTATCGGTAATCGTACCCACGGGCACGAAATCAGTTTCCGGTTTCAAAACCCACGGCTTAATTCCACTATTCCACCATTCGGTGAAATCGCCATCAACGGCAAAATTAGCCGGAGAACCTAAAGCAATGGTCGGGATACCTTTGGCAACATTCGTGATAGCGCCCGAGAAACCAGCGGGACCGACATTGCCGGAAGCATCTACGCACTCCACGGCATAATAATAGGTGATGTCATTATTTTCCAGCGGGTAGTAGATAAAATGAATAGCGTTCTGGGTTTCTTCCATCACCTTAGACGCAATTAACTCAACTCCTTCGGCTTTGACATCGGTAATCGGTTTGCGGCTAGCATAAACATTATAAGATTCACCAACTTCACCTGCCACATCCTGCCAGATGACCAGGTTATAGAATTGTGGCGATTTAATAGCATTTACACCAGTTACCTGCTCCGGCGGGGTCCAGTCAAAGGCTGGATTGCCAGTCCAGATATCGTCAAGATAGACAACCTTACCGACACCGTTGGTTGACCCGATTAGAATCTTCAGATTTCTCAAGCGGGTAGAATCCATCAATTGGTCATATTGCATCGCGCTACCATTCCAGGCACCGCCGTTGCGGTCAAAATCCTTCAGGGCAATTTTCACCGTTTTCCAGTTGCCATCGTAACCTACCTGATTTTCCTCGAGCATGTAAAAGGCCTCATATTCAAGATCAGGACCACCAGAGCCATCAGAATCATCATCGCTTAGCACGATTTTCAACAGACCAAGTCCAGCATCAGCTTTAATCTTAAAATTCAAACTGTCAATTGGCCAAGCCGGCGCCATGTTTTTCGGCTCACTGAATGACCAGACCAAACCGTCCCACACAGCCCAGGTGTTCGGCGGTGTATTCCAACGAATGGCGTTTGTGCCGGGAGTCGCACCCATTCCTTCGGCTATTTCATAGCCACCACCGCCCCAGCCACCATAGAGGCTGACACTACCAGGAATTGCCATGCCATTAAAGAAAACCAGGTCTACCTTCTTGATACCTTTCAGGGTCAGATGATCCAAAATTATCGTCCCATATGACCTTGTACCTTTCGTCGAAAGCCCACTGATGGAAAATTCGACTGAAAAACCTTTAATCTTATCAAGGTCCAATTTGGCATTACCAGTGATACCCGACCAGCCTGTCAAGTTGAAACCATTCCCATCCCAGGAATCGTTGCTCACCAGCGGTATTTTAATCTCATGCCAGCCGGGGGTGTTGTCCAGAATATAATGAAACGAATAATAATACTCACATTCCAGGACATTGTAGGTCTTAACCCCGTTGACCGAATTGCTGACATCATGCAGATTGAAGCGCAGATGAACGCGGCCTGGTAGGGATTGCGGCACCGCATTGTAGTACCAGAACGAAATAGAATCGTAACCGGTAAAATCATAACAGGCATTAGAATCCGGATTCCAGTGCTCAATTTTGGTGAAACCACCCCACGATTCCATGTCATGAGCACTGTACTCCAGCTTCATCGCCCCGGCTCCCTCATAAACCGGTGAAGACACAATCGAAAGATTGATGTAAGCCGAATCGGTACTTGCATGTTCGTTCATATAAACCTGCCAGTACGTCGAATCCGGCGCTTCATCAAACGAATTGATTACTTTACCATAAGCCAAGCCTACGGCAAGTAACAACACTGTCAAGCCTAATAACGTCTTTTTCACATTTACCTCCCCAATTGTTTGTTTATTTAGGTTCACATGCTCCTTCTTAACTCATACTATAGAAAAAGATTGAAGTCTCTGCTTATTCACTCGCATTTCCCCTCTAGATATTCATCATATGAAACTTGGACAAAAATCGCGCCAAGGCAATCAAAACCTCTATTTTATTTTCTCCGATAGAATATCCTGTCTCACGAATTGATTGCTGCATTCTCATTATCAGATTAATAAGCGCAAACTTATCTCATTAATAACCAGAACAACTCCGCTTATGGTAATAATTCAAACTGCGACACCAAATCGGCAACCTGCACCTTGAACTCACCGGGTTCTACCACAGGCTTATTTTCTCGCCCAATGAAACTTAAATCAGCTGCGGTCAGGTTAAAGACAACCGTTTTACTTTCCCCGGGATTCAATTCAATTTTCGCAAACCGTTTCAAACGCTTTACGGAAGGCGTCACCGACGCGACTAAGTCGCTAACATAAAGTTGCACGACTTCGCTGCCAGCACGCTTACCCGCATTGGTAACTGCTACCGATACCGCGATGGTGTCATTCATGCGATACTTTTCTTGATTCAAATTCAGGTCACTATAAGTAAACTGCGTATAGCTCAAGCCGTAGCCAAATTGCCATTGGGCATCATAGTCATTGATATAACTAATTTCACTGTACTTGTGGTCATAAGTCATGAGGGAATTGGGATGGCGTGGATAACTAAAGGGCAATTTGCCACTGGGATTGACCTCGCCAAAGAGGACATCGGCAATGGCACTACCCCCTTCTTGACCGGGCAAGTACACCATCAAAATAGCCGCCGCTTTATCAACAATCTGATTGATGAGTCGTGGGCGCCCTTCGATTAGCACCAGGACAATAGGAATACCAATCTGGGCAAGCGCTTCGACCAATCTTAATTGTGGCGCACTCATCGTCAGGTCATCAATATTGCCCGGTGTCTCACAATACGGTGGTTCCCCGATACAAACAATGGCGACATCGGCGCTCTTTGCCTGACGAATAGCTACGGGTATATCAATTTCATTGTCGAAAGTTACCCCGGGTGAATAGCTTACTTTACCGGCACCGACTTTTGCGATAATGGCTTCCAGCACGGTCTTTTTATCCTTAGGATAGAGCGATTCTTCATTGCCCTGCCAGGTAATCGTCCAGCCGCCATTTAAAACCGAGCGCAAATTAGCGGCTGGTCCGGTCACCAAAATCCGTTTATTAGTCGCAAGCGGCAGGATATTTTGATTGTTTTTCAGCAAGGTGAGTGCCTCACCGGCAGCCTTTCGATTCAAAGCCGTGGCTTCAGGCGAGGCAAATTGCTTTGTCAGTTCTGGGTCTGGATAAGGATTGTCGAAAAGACCAAGCCGAAATTTGACTTTCAGGATGCGACTAACGGCTTCGTCGATGCGCTTCTCAGGCACGACACCCTCTTTGACCAGCTCCAGCAATAAATCATAAAAACTATAATCATAAGGCACCATGCTCATATCAATGCCCGCCATGACCGCCATGCGCACCGCATCCTTTTGATCGCGGGCGACTTTTTCCCGCTGGTACAAATTGTTAATGTCGTTCCAGTCTGAAACGACAAACCCCTCAAATCCAAGTTCTTTGCGTAGCAATTGAGTCAGCACAAAAGGGTCGGAATGAACCGGAATACCATTGATTTCGCTACTATTAATCATGATAGTGGACGCACCCGCCTCGAGAGCAGCCTGGAATGGTGGCAGAAAATATTCACGAAGCATACGTTCCGGAATCCAGGCAGGGGTACGATCTTTACCCGAAAGCGGAAAGCTGTAGCCTAAAAAATGCTTGGGGCAAGCCGCAACACTTGTTGGGTCAGCTAAATCTTTACCCTGTAATCCATGCACATAAGCCGCGCCCATTAGCCGCGCCAGATAGACATCCTCGCCGAAAGTTTCCCAGAAACGCGGCCAGAGCGGCTGCCGACCAATGTCCATAACCGGGTTGAAATTCCAGCGAATTCCACTGGCACGCACTTCCAGCGCCGTCACTGCTGCACATTGGCGCACTAATACCGGATTCCAGGTCGCTGCCATGGCGATGCTCTGCGGAAACAGAGTTGCCCCCAGAGTATAATTGGCACCGTGAATGGCATCAATTCCATAAAGGAGCGGAATGCCCAAGCGGGTCTTTTTGGTCGCCAAATCCTGCATCTGGGTTAAAAGAGTCTGCCAGTAGTCAAGGCTGTGGGCTTTATCCCAGACATTCAATATCGAACCAACGTTGTACTTCGTAATGGCTTCTTCTAGCTTCACTGGATCAATTTCATGCTGCTGCTCAACCGTACCTCGCGTCTTTGAAACGGTCTGCAAGGTAACCTGGGTCATCTGCCCAACTTTCTCTTCAATCGTCATCCGACGCAGTAGTCTTTTGACTTTGGCATCAACGTCATTCGACTTTCCGGAACCGCAGCTAATTACTCCTAAAGCACAACCGAGAACGATACTCATTAATCCAAATTTGAATTTCATACGCCTACTTTCACGAAATTATTTTTATCATTTTCACCTTAGAAAAATATTCCCCAAAAGCATAAAATGATCAAAACCAGAATAACCGAGAACGCAATATTAATTTTATCCCAAATTGGATTACCATTTAAATGCGAATCAGAATTGCCGGGCGGATCATTCTGTAGCCTTTGCAGATAATTATTCGGTTTTTCAGTCAACCAGCTGACAATGAACATCACAGCTGTTGAAAAAGCGAAAAGCAAAATCGCAAAGTGGAGAAAATTCATTTCGGCAAACCAGTGCCAGCGCCCCAATTCCACTACACCGCGCTTATTTAAAATTTCCAATATTAGCCGCAAAGCCCCGACTATACCGCCACTGACTAATGCCGTCAGTGCCGAACGCCCATTAACCCGCCGTGAAAGAATGCCTATCAGAAATACTGCCGCGATTGGAGGACTGATATATGCCTGCACACTTTGCAAGTAAATGAAAAGCTGATTGCTAATACTGCGAATCAATGGCACCCACAGAATCCCGAAAATCACCAGTGCCGTCGTAGCTAAGCGCCCGATTAAAACTAATTCCCGACCAGTCGCTGCCGGACGAAAATGCAGATAAAAATCCATGGTAATTAAAGTAGAACTACTATTGAAAGTACTTGCTAAGGAAGACATCAATGCTGCCAGCAAGCTGGCAATCACAATCCCGCGCGCTCCCGGGGGAAGCAAATGGCTAAGGACTAACGCCGGATAAGCCTCGTCACCCTTGATTCCCGGAAAGAGCGCCAGAGCAATCAAACCCGGTAAAATCAGAACAAAAACCGGCAGAATCTTTAAATAACCGGCGAAAATGGCACCACTACGGGCATGCTGAATATTTTTTGCGCTCAAGACGCGTTGTACAATCACCTGGTCAGTACACCAATACCAGATTGCCAGAATAGGCGCCCCAAAAATAATCCCGGTCCAGGGGTAATCGGGATGCGAAGACGGTTTGAACATCTGGAAAAAATCGGGCGGGAGCGTCGCCTTCAACCCCTGAAATCCACCAACCTCATGCAATCCTAATATCGTCAACAACGATGCCCCGCCAATCAAAATTACCGTCTGAACTACCTCGGTGTATATTACGGCGCTCAAACCACCGGCAATCGTATAAATGCCGGTTATGATTACCATAACAATTGCCGAAGTAATCATATTCCAGCCTAAAATCTGATTCAAAAGAATACCACCAGCAAAAAGCGTAACCGAAATCTTGGTCAGGATATAGGCAACAATCGAAACGCTAGTCAAATACACGCGACTACTGCGATTATAGCGTTTTTCTAAAAACTCCGGCATGGTAAAAACACCAGTTTTCAAATAAACCGGCACAAAAACCCACGCCAGCACCAGCACAATGAAACAGGCAAACCATTCGAAATGACCAACTGCCAAACCACTACTGGCACCCGAACCGGCTAGCCCAATAAAATGCTCGCTACTGATATTGGTGGCAAAAAGTGAGCAACCAATTGCTATCCAGCCAACATTCCGCCCGGCTAAAAAATATTCCGTCGGAGTCTTTTCCCTTTTTGAAAAATAAAGACCTAAGACCATTATGACCGTAAAATAGACCACCAGTAAAATGACATCTATATCAGTTAGATAGCGCAACATTATATTTCTCGGTTACCTTACTCTCATCAACTGTTTGGATAATCAAATACCAAGCCAAGGAGAAATAGACTAAAACACTATTTTTCTCGGCGAGAGTTGTTCATTGCCTTCCCAAGTCATTATTAAATTAATAACCATCTATTATTAATATAAAAAGATCAAGGACTGATAACGACGCCTTACTTCAACCCTAATTCCTTTGAAATTCGGAAATAATTAGGCGGCGCTAGGCCCAGCTTTTGAGCCGCTTCGGCGTCAGTCTTACAGTGACTGCGGACAAAACGAATATATTCCTTGCGAAAATTGGTCTCGATTTCTTTCAAAGGAACGACGTGTTCCTTGCTGAACTGGTAGGGCTGATGATGTTCAATGCTGACCATTTTTATCCCCATAGCACTGACAACAGCGTCCGGCGTTATGACTTCTCGAGTTAGAAACAGGAGTCGCTGAACAACATTCTGGAGCTCACGCACGTTCCCGGGCCAGGAATAATTCACCAGCAGCTCCATAGCCTCACTATCAATTTCCGGTGGTATCCTGCCCATATCTGCACTGTAACGAGTTAGATAATATTTGACCAGCTCTGGAATATCTTCCCGGCGTTCCTCCAGTGCTGGAACATAAATCTGAAGAACATTCAGGCGGTAGAACAAATCTTCCCGAAATTCTTTATCAGCCACCATTTTCTCCAAGTCTTTGTTGGTCGCTGAAATGACGCGAACATCTACGGTATAACTCTGCTTGCGACCAATTTTATCAATTTGACCATCCTGTAAAACCCGCAGCAATTTTGACTGCGCCGACAAGGGGAACTCTGATATTTCATCGAGAAAAATAGTGCCATGATTAGCGCGTTCGAAAAGACCCGGGTGGCTGTCCTGCGCTCCCGTAAAACTACCTTTTTCGAAACCGAAGAGCTCACTTTCAATTAAATCACGCGGAATACTACCACAATTAATGGGGATAAAATTTTCCAAACTGCGATTGCTAAGGTAATGGATATTGGTGGCTACTAATTCCTTGCCTGTACCCGATTTACCATAAATCAGCACACTGGCGTTAGTCTGGGCATATTGCTGAATCTGTTGCTTCAATTTTACAATAGCCGGCGATTCGCCAATGATGATTTTGCTGGCAAGAATATCCTGGACATTCTTGGCTAACTTTTGCCTGGAATCAAGGTGCTGCAGCTCCAGCTGCTTCTTCTCGAAAGCATTGACAATGCTCAGGATAAAATCGGTCGGCTGATAAATATACGACTCGATATCACCGGGATATTTGGTACAAAACCAGAAGGCGCCCGCTTGAATCAAGCGATTGGCAAAAGCAAAATCAGTTTGATGAATGGTCATCTTTGTGATTACGATTATCTGGGTCTGGGGACTGATTTTCTTGACGGCGCGAATCAGCTCCTCACCCATCAAGCCACCGGCAATCTGAAAATCCATTATCACTACATCGTAGGTATTCTTATTATTCGAAAGTAATTTAAGAGCATCTGCACCGCTCGAGACTACATCGCTGATATTAATTTTTTCGTAAGGTTTGACCGTATTACGAATACGGCGCACATCAAATTCTTCATCTTCAATTACCAGAACTTTTATGGTATTTTTATTCATCAGTGGGTTCCTCGTTAATCATTGTAGGGAATTGTGATTATCATCGCGCAGCCGCCTGAATCTAAGTTTACGGCATCAAACGTCCAGCCGCAGCGCTTGGTGCTCAGTTCATAGGCAATATAACACCCATAACCGGAATTATTAATGTTTTCGCGAGTTGAGGTATATTCTAAAAAGATTTTCTTGGTTCCGTCTTCACTTGTCTCCAATAATTCAGGGACAATTCCTTTGCCATCATCCGTAATGCGAATTTCTGAATATTTTTCAGCGGGATAATATCTCGTCTGCAGAGTAATGACGATATTCTTACCGGGGTTGTGGTCAATGCTGTTCTGGATGAGCGGCTCGAGAATTTCCCAGACAACATATTCATTAACGTGCACAGGTGGCAAATGCTCGTCGAGATCGAGCACAAAATCGTAGGCACTGTTTTTTCCGTATACTCTTTTGAAAATATAATCCACTAAAAATTTGATGACCTTATTGATGTCCGTCTCAAAAAGGGGATTACGGGTAGCGTGCACCGGAGGGTCATACCATTTCATGTCGTAAATAACGCGCGAGATAAAATTCGAGTAGCGCGTGACGACATATTTAAACTGGGGGATGTTGTGTTCATTCAGCAGGCGGATTTCTTCTTTGATAAAGCCCATTACTTTTTCAGCTTTATGGTGCGCATGATAAATCCGTTTAGTGAAAAGGGCTTCTTTCTGGTGAGCAATATCGGTTTTAATCTGTCGTTCTCGCTCCTTATAAAGTTGTTCCTGGGCAAGGTCGCGTTCCTTGACGGTATAGGAGGTAATGTAAAACATCGCCAGCAAGCCGAAGAGAATCAGGGCTGTAAAAACGATGCCGGTCTCATCGTAAACAGTCGAGATTTCGCGCGTTATATTACTGACATCGGGCGTAATTCTCATATACACTACGCCTTCATACTCACCTTTGAGAACGAACGGTACGAAGATATGAAAAGATTGAACATTATCCCAGTCACAATAGATTTGCTCGGTTTGTTCAATTTCTGACGCTAAATGGGCGTAACGCTCTAATGCTTCGCGGTACCGCATAGTGCTCTGCGTTTTGGGAAGGTGCTGATTGAAAATAAAATTATACAAACCGGTCCCCTCATCAATGACATAAGTTTGTACTCCTACCGTGAAAATAACGCAGAGCGCATCTACATTTTGCTGCAAAGTCTGCTGGTTTAAAATAATGTCAAACGCCTGGATTACCTTGTTGCGGGCTGCTGCCGTCTTAGCCGGATTCGCCAGACTCTGTTCCAATAGCAGTTCCAGGGATGTGGTCGCGAGATTAGCAAGGCGAATAGCTGAATCTTTGCGATATAAATCCATGGTCTGTTCCAATAGCGCTTTGCTGGAAAATTTATAGATATAGGATAAAAATACCTGAAAGGTCGCCAGGATGATGAACAGAATGATAAAATGCCGAATTTCAAAGCGATATTTCTGTAGTCGAGTAAAAACACTCATGGAAGTCCTCAACGCAGGAAGGGTTGGTTGCCGTAAATCGTTTCATCTACCAGCGGTAAAGCACTTTCGACCGGCATCTCACCTTTCAAAACCTTATTCAAATAGAATGAGAGAATATCAGAAATCTTGGTGTACTCTATCAGCATCGGACGATGGCGCCCTGTTGCCATCATTTTTTTCAAGTATTCGATATAGGGATATTTAGCAATAATTTCCGGGTCTTCATATAGACGTGTTAGAATAGGTAAATAACCTGAGGTTTCGAACAGAATCTTCTGCGTTTCTTCCTCTAAAACGAACTTTAAAAACTGATATGCTTCTAATTTTTTGGTGGAATACTTCGAAATCATCAGATTCCAGCCACCAAAAATAGTGACTGGTAGGTTTTGGTCAAAATGGGGCAACATCGCAATGTCAAGATAACGCACTTTGACTGAATCCCGGTTACTGATTGGCATATCCTTTAAAAAACTTGACCAGCCCCGAAAAAAGGGTGCGTCATACGCTAAGGCATAATAGTAGGATTCTCTTTCGTTGAAAGTAGTCACTTCCGGTGGCGAAAAGTGGTATTTTTTTATCAAATCAAGCATAAACTGAGCACTGCGGCGACCAACGGGCGTATCGAATTGGATTTTGCCATCTTGAAAAACCTCACCGCCCATATTACCGAGAATCTCAAAATAATTGCATATCAATCCCTCATAACTATCGCCCTGAAAAAGGTAAACCGGTTTGCCAGCAAATGCTTCTTGTCCGAATCGCAGTAATTCCTCCCATGCTATCGATGTCTTAAGCCGCTCACAAATCTGTCTCCCGCCCGGAACGCGCTCTAACAAATCGCGTCGATAATAGAGCACACCTAAATCAATGTAGAGTGGAATACCAATTAGCGTATTCTGATAATAACAGGTCTGCAAAGCCTGCGGCACAATCCGCGATAAATCTGTTTGCATGAAATACTTTGACAGCGGCTCACCCCATTTGACAAAGCGCGGCACCCAAATCTGGTCAACCGCAAAAATGTCAATGCGACTGCTGCGACTGCGCAATGAACGGGCAATCAATTCTTTGCGTTCATTAGTCGAAAACTTGGAGAAGGGCAAATCAATCGGTACAATCTCAATCTCACCGGCATGTAATTGATTGAACTGCCTGATAATTTCCAGATGCGCTTGCGATATATTATCCGCAAAGTAAATTTTCGTTCCGGCAGGACGCACAAATCTATTTTTGTTAAGGGTGACTAAGTTAGTAATCAAGACAATGACAAAGGCAAAAATGAAAAGGGTAAACAGGACGCCATAGCGTTCACGGCGTTTCCCCGACACTGGCCTCACCAAAAACTTTTTAAAAATTCTTTTAGTCCACCCAACTACCATACTGCATCGCTTTTTGAGAAATATACACTTGGCTCAATATCAATGTCAAATAAATCTTTTCTGCCTGGCATAAGATTAAGCCATTGCATGAGAAAAAACAACCTAGCACGCACCGCATATTTCGTTCTAAAATCAGCAATTAGTTTTTCCCAGGATAAGCTGCACCAATCATCCATATAAGATTGCTACAAGACTAAACCTCTACCAGTTTTTATAGCACTTTTCAATCAACTTTGGCTAATTTTAGGACG
The DNA here is from genome assembly GCA_002347855.1 of Fidelibacterota bacterium UBA2242. Taxonomy (GTDB): domain Bacteria; phylum Fidelibacterota; class UBA2242; order UBA2242; family UBA2242; genus UBA2242. Next base: position 13,028 of record DDYE01000009.1, on the reverse strand, counting down.
TTGAATTGTCATATGAGGAGCCAAGAGATGAATATTAAAATTGAACATAACCCTGATGAGCAACATCTGGAGGCGCTCGGCGTCCGACGCTGGCCAATCTGGACTAAAGATGTTTCTGAGTTTCCCTGGTCTTATGACGAACAGGAAATTTGCTACTTTTTGGAAGGCGAAGTGGAAGTAACGCCGCAAGGCGGACAACCAGTGAATATCAAGGCTGGTGATCTGGTAACTTTTCCAGAAGGCTTACAGTGTGTCTGGAAAGTCCTCAAACCGGTCAAAAAATATTACCGCTTTGGTTAGACGCTTGCAGCCGTGACAGTAAACCTAAAAACTAACTTGCCTATCAAATTAGCTCTGCTTGAAGCTGAGGGTCTGCGTATAACATCTGAGCGCTCAGCATTTCAATGTCTTCAGAATCTGGCGCATCACTACCGCGAAAAATATGCCGGCATAGAGATTAGTAAAGTACCCGGCGTACAGATCGCCCGCCGTCTATTCCGAGAACTAAACATCGAGCCAACCAAACATCGCCCGGCTTCGGAAGCACTACTCAGACGCGCCTTAAAAGGTTTACCGCTCTACCCGGTCAATAATCTAGTCGATGTATGTAACTGGTGCGCGCTGGATTTTTTATTACCTAATGGAGTCTATGATCGCCAGTGGATTGAGGGAACGATTGTTTTGCGGAAGGGGTTACCAGGTGAGCAATATATCGGACATACCGGTTTACCAGTCCATCTGGAGAATCGTTATACTTTAGCTGATAATAAGGGATCATTTGGCAGTCCTATTACTGATAGCCAGAGGGCTGGGATTAGCGCTAAAACGACCGCTGCGGTGATTGTAATCTATGCTCCTACTGACTATGAAGTCAAATTATTCAGAAACCAGAGCAAGGTTTTGGCGGAGCGCATTAAAAAATTTTGTGGTGGTGAAATCAACCAGATTAAAATTATTATAAAGGACTAACAATGGAATGTAAGCAAGTTCAAAATCGCAAAAATTGCAATTGTACCTATGAACCCTGTTCGCGTAAAGGCATTTGTTGCGATTGTCTGCGCTATCATTTACGGGCGCGTGAATTGCCGGCATGCTTTTTCCCACGCGATGTCGAGCGCACTTACGACCGCAGTTTTGAAAAGTTTGCCCAGTTGGTGCAGTCCGGGAAAGTATAAATAACCTCTATTCCCCAAAAGAATCCATTCGCCAGGGGCATCGGTAATCTTTATTCTTCGGCTTTTCCGGGAGAAAATCCTCTTCATTAAATAGGCGCCAGGCTCAGGGCGCAAAATTTTACTTGACATTTAAAAAAAAAATAAATATACTATTTTGGTAATGTCAGGAGGATGTATGCGGAAGTTAGGTTTAGGAGTTGTTTTGCCTGGGTTGTTGATTTTCAGCATTTCCTGTGATAATCCGACCGAACCTGACCATTGTTTGTTGGAAAGTCGTATCAATTGGCCCTCTCTCTGTAATAGTCCCTGGCCAATCTGGGGTGGAGATCCTCAACATACTTTCCGCAGTCCCTATTCCGGTCCGGCAAAATGCGACACGACTCTTATTTATCGAAACGCTTCCGGATATTTTAACACTGGTCCTTTGATCGGACCAGACGATGATATATATATATTTTCATCTTGTGACGAAACTTTTCTGGGAACCGCCGGTTATAAGGGCGCAGTAGTAAAAAAACTTACTGCTGACGGCAAAGTCGTATGGCAAACCCTGGTAAGCACTGAAGCTGCTACGGTTTTCATTGAACCGGTATTGACCTCGCAAAATAAATTAATTATTGCTTGCGATGACGGAACTTTAGCAAAAGTGCTGGCTGATGGTACCATCGAATATCATTTTTCTGATCAGGCCGGACCTGGTGCAAGCTGGGGATTAAATCTGGATAAAATTGGTAATATATATTTCTCAATTGATAACGACCAGATCGCCTCTTTCGATTCGGATGGCAATTTGCGCTGGCAAAAAAACAAACCCGGCATGTCCTGGCATCTGGGACCCATTTCTCCCAGCGGAAATTTGATCTATACTGGTTTTTTTGGAGAAAATCACTTTACCGATCCCGAAACCCTGCTTGTCATAAACACCTCAGGAGAAACAGTATTAAGTTCTACGATTGCCAGTTGTTATCTATCATCAGTTAACAATGACGGTGAACTTATCACTTACTCTCCCGCTGATTCAAGCATTGTTTGTCTGAATTCCATAAGTAAAGTTGTTTGGAAAAAACAAGTTGTGGTTAATGGAATTCTATTGTATGATATTTTTAATAATATTGCTATTGGACCGAATGGCGAGACTATCGTATTCTTGCATACTCTTAATGATTTTTACGCTGTTTCTTTAGATCGCGATGGCGAAATAAACTGGTCTTCACCTCTCACAGATATAGAACCTTCAAAGTCAACCTGGACCAGCTGTTCAATTGTCGACAAAGACGGAAATCTTTATTGCTCAAAAAGGGGAACTCTATTTAGTCTCGATAACAGCGGCAATATCCGCTGGACAATCCAGATGTGGGATCCTTCGACTGGAACCTTTGACGACTGGCTGACCATTAACAGTCAGGGAGAAATAATCTATTGTGTTTCCCGTCTGTACAATAACCTGGTTTATAAAATTTATTAGGAGAAGATAATGAAAAAAATTCTTTATATTTTATCACTGGTATTTTTTTCATTTGCCCAGGAAATCGAAGAGCCGATGAGTTCTCCATTAGAAGTTTATATTATTACATTATGTAATGAGATTCCCATGAACTATTATTGGTACAATGAATCTCAATCTGTTAATTACCATGCAGAAAATTGGTCAATCGTGTCCGATTATTATTCCGGATCAATAATAGTACCTAATAATCAATCAGACGATATTTATGGCTATGAATATGTAGACTGTGATCCGGGTTTGCCAAGTTCTAATTGGACCCGACTTAGGGCGGGAGTATATAAAATTACTGTTGACCAGCAACTTGGCGATGATAGTTACCCCCATTTTTACTTTGACTATCGTGATCAAAATTTCAATTATAATCTACCGGGTTACAGTTCACCTGATATAAATATAATTTTCAATCATGATAGTCCAGGTTATTTTCAACTATGTCCTCGTTCCAATCCAAGCAATATCAAAACAGTGCCACAGGGAACATTAATAACCCATTGGGATGTACATGGAAATATGCCGCCATTGCAGTCAGGGTATGAAGCCTGTTCAGCATTTAATCTAAGTATCCAAAGTCATTATACCGGACATCCCTATTTATTCTGGAATCAGACCACTCCCCAGGGAACACAATACAGAGTCTATAGAAAAATAAATGGTACAGATTATCGATTCTATGCAATTACCTCACCGATGCAGCAGTTATTTTATATTGATGAAGAGATTAATTCCGACCTGAGTGAGGCTACTGTGATCTATTATATTCGTACTACCGATGGTAAAAGTTCAAATACCTGTTCCACATATGGACTCCATATCGTAAATGATAAATACCCGAAGAAAAAGACCGTTAGTCTTGATTTAAGTTTTTCTGCCAATCTTTTCCCCAATCCCTTTAACAGTACGATTCAAATAAATATCTATTCTCCCACCGAAGAAATTAGGGAGATTATAGTCTATGATTTACAGGGGAGAATCGTCAAAACGTTTTATCTCACATCTAGCAATTATTACTTCGATACGATCTGGAGCGGCACTGATGATCGAGGTCAGCCGATTCAATCGGGTATTTATTTTCTGGTTGCCCGAAGTAGTAAAGAAACGCTTTTCTGCCAGAAGATCATTTACCTGAAGTAAGTCTCTGTAAATTTTAAAAAACCAATTGATTTTCCCGCCCCCCCCATTATATTATCTTTATGAGATAGAGGAATAAAAAGATGCGAAAGTTACTTCCGTTATTTTTAGCAGGTCTGCTGGTTCTCGGCATTTCCTGCGACAATCCGACCGAGTCGAAATCCAATCCCTATGAGCAGCAGCCGATAGATTGGCCTTCATTGGCGGAAAGCCCCTGGCCAATGTACCATGGTTCTCCATTATGCAACGGACTATCTTTATGTGATGGGCCGGTAAAAATTAATACTTATTGGAAACTTGATATTGTACAAATAGGTTCTGGAGTTGCTATAGACGACAGTGGAAATATTTATGTAACTAATGGCGACGGTTTTTTATACAAAATTTCTTATGATGGAAAAATTAGATGGAAGATTTCGTTAATCAACGAGTGGACTGATGAACCGGGTACCCCAATTCTTTTAAGAAATGGAAATATATATGTTCATTTAGGTAAGAAAGGGTTTCTTATTACCAAAGTAGGAGTTATAGAAAAACAGTATGATTTACCAGGATATGTGGACATGCCATCATTCCAAATCGATATGGAAGGAAATTTTTATGGCATTACTAGACAAGGTGTGCTTTTTAAAATGACCCAAGAGGGGAGTATAAGTTGGTTAATACTACCACCAGATTCCTTAGATAAAAACTTTTTTGTGTCCACTTATATGCCCGTTTTTCTTCCAGATGGAAGCAGCTTAATTGTCGGATCTATAAACCATATATATTGCATTGATCTAAATGGAGAAATTCTTTGGTATCAGCAGATTGCTCCTTATTCACAAACGTTGATTACTTCAGAAGGATTGATTTATATTTACAGCCATAGAGATACATCGCTTAATTGTTTTACTAAATTGGGAGATAAGGCTTGGCGGAATAAATTGACAGAAACAAGAGGGCTTGATGGTTATGCCAGACCTGCAGTGACTAAAGAGGGAGATATAATATTTCCTATCGCTCCTTCAAGAAATCCAGACCTTCCGGCTGGAGTGGCAAAATTTAATCCTTTCGGCAAGCTCATATGGCAAATATCACTACCGATAGGTGGAAATATATGCTCCGAAATAATCTGTGATTACTCGGGCAGAATATATGCTTCCACAAACTTGGGACCTTTTTATATCCTTTCATCTAAAGGCACTATTCTTGCCCAATTTGGCGATAGGTCAATAGTAGGAATGGCACCAGCAATATTTAATAACACCTTAATTTTTGGCGACCAATTTCTCGGCGGAGGTCTCTATGCAATTGAATAAGGGCATCATACTTTCACTATTGGTTTTAGTATTTATTGGATATACATTTCCACAAATGGAAACAACCGGAAAAATTGAAGCCGCATTAATTACGGATTATCGAATATCAGATAATACTTTTAATTTCTTTGTCACATCAACGGGACCAATTAGATGGGATGATAGCGGTTATCTGACTGATAATTATTTCGATGCTTCTTTATATGATATTCCTGAACAAACCAATCTTGAAAATTTTGCATGGTATGGCTGGAATTTTGTCGGAACTTCGACTCCTACGGGGGATTTGACTAAGCAATATCAAAATATTTGTTATGGTTTATTTAAGGTGAAATGGAGTACAGAATATCCCTTTAATAATATTGTTACTGATTCGTTTTATCTGGACCTGCGTGATGATCGTTATCCTGGAAGACCGTATTATCTAATAAATGATTTTTACATAAAATTGGACGAGAATTTGAACAGTAACCGTTTTTCTTATATGAAATGTACAGGAACCAATTTTACTACAATAGTAACGGGTTCAACTGTTGGAATATGGACAATTTTAGGTGTTTCTTATCCTCCAAGTAGAGTTAAATTTCAGCCCACCACCCCGACCAATCTACATTATGAGAATGCCAATGGTCATCCCCGGCTGAGCTGGAATCTGTCTGAGCTATCAGAGATAAGCCCTAGCCGGGTTGGAAAATTACTATTAGGAATGAAATTGTATTCTTGAAAAAATTTTGGAATTTTTCTAAGAAAAATCTTGACAAGTAAAAAAAAACAAATATATTTGTTTTGGGTGAAATAAAGAGGTAGAGATGAAGAGGATTCAATTAGTTTTACTATTAATAATAGTAGTGGGGATAATATCTTGTGATAGTCCGACGGAGTCGAAGCACAATCCTTATGAGCAGCATCCGATTCCCTGGCCATCCCTGGCGGAAAGCCCCTGGCCAATGGCTTATGGCAATCCACAGCATACCTGTCAAGCTAATTATATTTCAAACATATCTGGTTCAATTTACTGGGAAATGGAAATGCAAGATGGAGTTATCAGTGGTATTTCCATTGACATTAATAATAAGATTTATGTGGGCACCTATCAATACTTAGGAAAATTTTACAAAATCGACTCGGACGGGAAGATATTATGGACATTTAATACCTCAGAGAATAATCCTACGGCATCTTTAATAGATCATAGAGGTACGATTTACTTCGGTTCGGCCGACGGTTATTTGTACGCTTTAAATCCAGATGGTACCTTAAAATGGAGATACAACACGGGTTCGTCGATTTGGACTAAATGTATTAACATTAGCCTGGAAAATGAAATAATACTTCCCAGTGGTGACAAGTTATTTTGTATAGATTCAGCTGGAGTTTGTAAATGGATTTTTAGTGATCGAAAGGTGAATATCTGGTATGGAAGTTCTATTTCACCTGATGGAAACACAATTTATGTTATTACTTACACTGATAAATCTGCTGGGCTATGTGCGATTTCTGAAAGGGGACAGTTAATCTGGGAAAAGTATCAAGGGCGGATTTTTAGTGATGTCCCCTCTATAGATAATTCAGGAAATCTTTATTTTCTTTCCTCTTCTCCCAGCTTTGAACAAAATAAAGATTTAAAATTAACCGCCCTTTCTCCTTCTGGTGACATTTTATGGGAAACGGTTATATATAACGATTGGTTTGATCTATTTACGAATGTCTCAATTTCTAAAGATGGTTCTCTAATTTTTGCAGCACCTGACTCAACATCGGACAATTTTGCATTTGCAGTATATAATTACTCTTTAACAGGTAAGTTAAATTGGAAAACCCGGATTGGATCTGATGTAATCAGTGCCCCAATATTGATCTCTGCTAATGGTAATATCTTTTGTGCTTCTACTCTGGAACAGAATGGTAAGTTCTATATTCTGAGCAGTAATGGAAAAATGATAACCTCTTTCGCGATAATAGGAGCAGTTGACGGCTCTCTCGCTCAGCTCAGTGACGGCTCTATAATTTTTGGGACTCATGGTACCGGGAGTCTTGATATTAACAATAAATTATATTGTATTAAATAAGCGAGGAAGTAATGTATTTAAATAATAATTTATTAGTTATTATTCTACTTTTTCTCTCTTTTGTCAAAGCCACGGAACCTCAACATACTTATGAAATCGTTATTGATACATACAATCCTATCTGTTCGAACCAGTTATTTATAGGGTCTGCTGTCTCTGTTGTGTGGGATAGAAATTTTTCCTTGACGAATGAATATGATAGCGTTTCTAATATTACAACGGGTATTGGCAGAACAGGATTTGATTTTGTAACAGCTGATTTCCCACATAGTATAAATCCGGTAATAGGTTATGGATTATATAAAATTCGATGTGACTATCATAATACAATTACTTATTTAGATTATCGCGATTGCGGAATGGCAGATCATTGGGATTCGAGTGTTCCAGGTAGTATTGATATTTACATTAAATATAACTGGGGTTTACATCGATTTGAATATGCTGATACAAATATCAATGAGGACACCTTACGAATTTGGGAGATTTTTAATCAGGAGCAGTCTTTAGAATGCTTTCAGCCCACCACCCCGACCAATCTACATTATGAGAATGCCAATGGTCATCCCCGGCTGAGCTGGAATCTATCCGAGCCGCAAGAGGCTGCAACCTATGAAGTCTGGCGTAAGGTCTGTAGCAATCCACCAAAGTATTCGGTGATTGTTGAGGATTGGCGGTGGGTGCAGAGTCTCCCCGCTGGCACCAACAACTGGACGGACAATGATTTTCAAATATCCGGAACGGTCAATCAGGCATCTTATAGAGTCCGGGCGGTGAGCGGCGATGGCCATCTCTATTCGCCATCATTCTCGAATACAGTTACCATTGCGGGCGAGTTTTTGCCATTTGACCGTCAACCGGCGCCGGCGGTAAGTCTGAAACCTAACAATCCTTCCCTTGCCATCTTTCCCAATCCGTTTAATAATACCCTCAAGATTACCATTGATTCACAGACAGAGCCCATCACGGAAATGGTCATTTTCGACCTGCGTGGCCGGGCAGTCCGCCGTTGGGTGTCATTAGCGAATCCGCATCAGGTTATAGCAACCTGGGATGGCAGCAATGACCAGCACCAGCCCCTTACCTCGGGCCTCTATTGCTTACTGGTCCAGACAACTCGGCATAGAATTTTCCGGGAGAAAATCCTCTTTATTAAATAGGCACCGGGCTCAGGGCATAAAATTTTTACTTGACATCTAAAAAAAAATAAATATATTATTTCAGCGATGTCAGGAGGATGTATGCGGAAGTTAGGTTTAGGAGTTGTTTTGCCTGGGTTGTTGATTTTCAGCCTGTCGTGCGACAACCCGACGGAATCACGGTCTAACCCCTATGAGCAGCAGCCGATAGATTGGCCTTCGCTGGCGGATAGCCCCTGGCCGATGTATCGGCATGATCCACAATTGACCAATAGAAGTAGCTATCTCGGACCGGAAGAAGGCGAAATAGTATGGAGTTATACCAAACCTGGTGTTAAGAGTGCCAAGGCTTTTACCGCTTTTGCTATTGGTAGTGATTCGACTATCTATTTTGGTTCTTCTTATGAACCGATAGAGAATAGGCAGACATGGTATTTATACGCACTTAGTCCTGACGGAAATGTCAAGTGGAAATTTCGTGATAATAAAGCTGGGATATATTTAATGTGTGGACCTTTGGTAACAGCAGAAGGAAGAATTATTTTTGGTTCCCCTGAGGGATATGTCTATGCTCTCAATGGTTCCGGACAATTATCTTGGCGTTATACTGCTACAGGGGGGATCTACTCTGCTGTGATTAACATTGATAAGGTGGGGAATTTGTTTTTTAGTGATAATTATGGTAGTGTCTATTCCCTTGATAAGGACGGCAATCTTCGCTGGAAGATTCCAAGCAATGATAATTTTTACGCAAATGATGTAACGGCTATAGCGATTTCACCAGATGGTCAGACAATTTATATTGCTAATTGTAGTTTCACCGGTACAACGCTGTATTCGATTTCTACCGATGGTAATATTAAGTGGGGTTACAATTGCGGCTACTCAACGGCCTGTACTTTTAACTCCCCAATGGTCGATTCTCAAGGAAACATTTACTTCGCGCTAACTAATTCACAACGTGACACCTCTGTGATTGGACTGTACTCATTAAGATCCGATGGTACCCTGCGTTGGAGGATTTTAGGAGAGATTAATAGCTGTAGTGAACCTACAATAGATTGGGATGGCAATATTTATGTAATTTATGGGAGTGGTAATATTTATTCTCTAACAAATAATGGTGAAATACGTTTTAAAATCGAACTAAGCGATTTCGTAACTGCTCCGTTGACTTGCGATAAGAATAATAATCTCTATGCAATATCAGATAAACTATATTTTATTTCTTCGCTGGGGAGTATCTTAACACTGGTTAATCTACCCTCTGAAACCTTCGCGAATCCTGCCATTGATAGTCAAGGAAATCTCTATTTAGGCGCTCCGTATGGAGAAGCCAATACTATTGTTAAAATAAGATAGAGTGGATTATGAAAGCAATTTTATTAATATTATTATTTATTAATCTTGCGCTCTGTCAGGCGGAATTGATTCCTTTTGTAGAGATTGTTATGAATACGAGAAATACAGGCGGTAACACAGTCTGTTTTTCTGCAAACTCGCAAACTTACCGGTGGAATGCACAATTCTTTCTAACAACTGATTATCAAACTGTTAATATGACAATAAACGGGGATATTCTTGCCTGTTATCCAGAAAATAGTTTTGGATTCGGTAATCACCCCGGAGAAATAACGTTAGCTCATTCTATCTATACCATTTTAGTAGTGAATCCCCGGAAGTCTGCTTGGTTTAAAATAGATGCAATGGGTTGTACTTTTAATAGAGACATTCATATCACATACGATTGGCTGGAAGATGCCTTTTTTATTGGTGGAGATTGCAGTAGTTATGGGTATGAACCCATCAATCATCAAACTGTAGTTATGTATTGCGATCCTATCTGTTTTCAACCCACCACCCCGACCAATCTGCATTATGAGAATGCCAATGGTCATCCCCGGCTGAGCTGGAATCTATCCGAGCCGCAAGAGGCTGCAACCTATGAAGTCTAGCGTAAGGTCTGTAGCAATCCACCAAAGTATTCGGTGATTGTTGAGGATTGGCGGTGGGTGCAGAGTCTCCCTGCCGGCACCAACAACTGGACGGACAATNNCCATTTGACCGTCAACCGGCGCCGGCGGTAAGTCTGAAACCTAACAATCCTTCCCTTGCCATCTTTCCCAATCCGTTTAATAATACCCTCAAGATTACCATTGATTCACAGACAGAGCCCATCTCAGAAATGGTCATTTGCGACCTGCGCGGTCGGGCAGTCCGCCGTTGGGTGTCATTAGCGAATCCGCATCAGGTTATAGCAACCTGGGATGGCAGCAATGACCAGAACCAGCCCCTTACCTCGGGCGTCTATTGCTTACTGGTCCAGACAACTCGGCATAGGCTTTTCCGGGAGAAAATCCTCTTTATTAAATAAGCACCGGGCTCAGGGCATAAAATTTTTACTTGACATTTAAAAAAAAATAAATATATTATTTCAGCGATGTCAGGAGGATGTATGCGGAAGTTAGGTTTAGGAGTTGTTTTGCCTGGGTTGTTGATTTTCAGCCTGTCGTGCGACAGTCCGACGGAATCACGGTCTAACCCCTATGAGCAGCAGCCGATAGATTGGCCTTCATTGGCAGACAGCCCCTGGCCTATGTACAGGCATGATCCGCAATTCACCGGCAGAAGCAATTTTATCGGACCACAAAATGGAAAAATTAATTGGAATATTTCCATACCTGGAATCCAAACTCGCATAGCTTTTACCTCTTTTGCAATTGGGGCTGATTTAACCATTTATTTTGGACACTCTGTTGATGGAGAAACTCTCAAATGGCGTTTTTACGCAATTAAGCCTGACGGTACCATTAAATGGAATTTCAGTGAAAATGAGGGTGATTGCTATATAACTACAGGACCATTAGTTACCAAAGAGGAGAGAATTATTTTTGGCGCATCGTCATATAGAGCCAATGGATACATCTACATGCTTGACAAATCTGGACATATGGTCTGGCGTTATGCTACTGAGAGCAAAATCTATATCGCCGGAATTAATATTGATAAAGAAGGTAATTTATATTTCAGTGATAAAGACGGAAGTATTTATTCTCTTGATAGCAATGGTAACCTTCGCTGGAAAATCCAGAATGATGATATCTTTAAAGCCCATAATTGTAATGGCATGCCCATTTCACCTGATGGCCAGACAATTTATGTCACAAATGTAAACCCAAACGGTTCCACCTTATATGCCTTTTCCAAGGAGGGTAATATTAAATGGTCCTTCAGCTGTGGAGATTCGGCAGCTATTATTTGTACTACCCCAATAGTAGATTGCCAAAATAATATCTATTTTACCATAGGTTATTCCAAAAACAAGTCATCTATAAATGGAATATACTCACTTAATCCGGAGGGAATCTTACGCTGGAAGATGTTAAGTGAAACATTTAGCTTGAGTGAAATGACTATAGATACTCATGGCAATATTTATACCTACATAGACCGTATTTATTCATTAAAAAATAATGGTGAAATCCGTTTTGTAATAGAGACAGACGGTTTGATCACTGCACCTTTAATATCCTCTAATAATAACATTTATGCTATTTCGAATATATTATATTGTTTCAGTAATAATGGGGTAATATTTTTTCAAGTTGACTTACCCTGTGAAATATTCGCTGACGGCGCAATTGATAATCAAGGGAACCTTTTTTTGGGTGCTCCCTGCGAGGAAAACTCATTGATTAAAGTCAATTAGAAGAAGGTGGTATGAAGATATTATCAGGATTAAGAATTATTCCAATTATTCCATTACTGGTAATAACAACCTCATTAAGCGATGAAATGATTACTTATATAGAAATCGTAATGAAAACAAAAAATACACGTGGTAATACAGTCAATTTTCAAGCCAACTCGCAAACTTTTCGGTGGAATACAGATTTCTTGTTGACCAATGATTATCAGTCCGCCAATCTTTCTATAGATGGAGATAATTTATCATGTTATTATGGTTTTGGATTTGGTGAACACCCGGGAGAAATAACTTTAGTATATTCAATTTATACAATTGAAGTTACCAATCCTGGAAAATCTGCCTGGTTTAAAGTTGATGCTATCGGTTGCCCACCTCTTCTCAATGGTGATATTTATGTAACCTATGATTGGGAAACTGATACATTTTATACCGGTGGAAATTGTCGTACTTATGGGACCAATCCAGTTAATTATCAAACAATAAAAATGTTTAATGTCCCTATTGGTTTACAACCGACCACCCCGACCAATCTATCTATAAGTTATACAGCAGGTACTCCTGTCCTTCGTTGGGATTTATCGGAGCCGTCCTCGGCGGCTACTTACCGTATCTACCGGGAAATATCGACCAACCCGGGATTTGTTCAAATAGGTGCAGTTGCAGCGGGAACTTGTCAATGGACCGACAATAATTTTTCCACTCCCAATGCCTTTGCCCGGTATAAAATCCGTACAGTCAGTGGCGATGGAAATCTGGAGTCGCCCGATTTCTCCAATAATGTTCAAACAGATATAAAGCCCACCACCCCGACCAATCTGCATTATGAGAATGCCAATGGTCATCCCCGGCTGAGCTGGAATCTATCCGAGCCGCAAGAGGCTGCGACCTATGAAGTCTGGCGTAAGGTCTGTAGCAATCCACCAAAATATTCGGTGATTGTTGAGGATTGGCGGTGGGTGCAGAGTCTCCCCGCTGGCACCAACAACTGGACGGACAATGA
>DDYE01000005.1 GCA_002347855.1 Fidelibacterota bacterium UBA2242 | reverse complement strand
ACAAACCTTACCTGTACTAACGCCCTGTCAGATCGAGATTGTGGTCGCGATAATTCAATCTCACCAACTCTGGTCTTGAACCACTGCGGCTTATAGCCATTACGATAATCCCGCCGTTCAGCATTCCGCTCATAGGGCTTGACTCCAATCTACTCCTCAAACTCAGCAGCATTTATCTTCTGAACTATGCTTTTCACCAAAACTCTCATCTGCTCAGGATCATTAAAAAATACCGGATAATTTTCCCCCTTGCGCTTTTGCACTTTTTGTTATACAATTGTTTCGAGTCATCGTTTTCCTCCTTTCTAAAGTTTTTAATCACTTGGAAAATCGATGACTCACTTCTTTTTTACAAAACAGTTTCACCGAAATTTACGGACCTAATCCAATTCCGACCTCGGCAAGTTCATCCCGGCGGAATTTTGAAACCAAATAGTCAATATTTAGTTAAATTTACCGCATATGATTCGACCGAAAAAACCGATAGGAGAATTTCAGATGAAAAGAAAAATTGGTCTGATAATAGGAGCTTTAATGCTGATTGGGCTGGGCGTAATTCTCGGCAAATTGATAATAAGACCTAATGCCGTGGTGCTGTTTCAATCCGCTCCAGCGGGTCGGGCGCGCACGATTCCGGCGGCATATTTGAGTGATGCTACCGAAATTCCCTCCTTACAGACTTTCAACGATGCTTTTGTGAAAATTGCTGAAATGGTGACCCCCTCAGTGGTGACTATCACCACCGAAAAAGTTATTGAGACCGGTCGCGGCAATTTCCCTGGATTTCCTGATGATGATTTTTTCTGGCAATTTTTCGGATTACCAAAAGGTGAAATGCGCAGCACTGCGCTTGGTTCTGGGGTTATCGTTGACGAAAAAGGCTATATTTTGACCAATAATCATGTGGTTGAAAAAGGGGAGAAAATTAAGGTAAAATTAATTGATAAAAGTGTGCATGAAGCGGAAATAATTGGAACCGATCCGCGCTCTGACCTCGCCGTAATCAAAATCAACGCCAAGAATCTGCAACCAGCCATCCTGGGCGATTCCGATGCTTTGCGGGTTGGCGAATGGGTTTTGGCAATCGGCTCTCCGTTTTCTGAAAGCCTGGCACATACGATAACGGCAGGGATTGTAAGCGCCAAAGGACGCACCAATGTCATTAATAATTTGCCCTACGAGTCATTCATTCAGACGGATGCTGCCATCAACCCTGGTAATAGTGGCGGCGCACTGGTTAATATCAGGGGTGAACTGATCGGGATAAATACCGCGATTGCAACCAGTGGTGCCAGCCAGGGTAACATCGGCATTGGTTTCGCTATTCCGATTAATTTAGCCAAAAAGGTCATGAGCGATTTAATTTCCAAAGGGAAAGTCACTCGCGCCTGGTTGGGTATTGTGCCTCAGGATTTAGATGATAAAATCGCCCGCGCCCAGAATTTAGACAGCCGTGATGGTGCCATTATCGCCGAGGTAGTGCCTAAGAGCCCTGCCGATGATGCCGGTTTAAAAGTCGGGGATATTATTATCGAATTTGATGGGGTCAGGGTTAAAGATGCTGCTGATTTGCGGAATCGGGTTTCCAATTCCGAAATTGGCAAGACCAAAACGCTCAAAATCCTGCGGGGTAAAAAAGAACTTGCTATCAATGTCAAATTAGGTGAACTGCCTGAGATTGTAGAACGTACCGGAAAGCCCTCTGAAAGAACAACAGGCAAATTAGGTTTCACCGTTGACGATATTTCACCCTATTTAGCCCGACAGTTTAATATCAATCCTGACGAAAGTGGCGTCCTGGTTACCCGCGTTGATCAAAGTAGCAATGCTGCCCAGGTGCTGCGCCCGGGTGATATCATCAAGCGGGTAGGCGACCGGGAGATTAAATCTGCCAAAGAATTCCAGGAAGCTGTGGACAATTACAAAGGCGATTTGCTACTTCTTTTAATCAAACGCGGCGATGCAACTTTTTTCGAGACCTTAGAGCTAAAGAAATAAGCGCTTATCTTGAGTGAATTAAAAAAGGGCTTCCAGGGCGGAAGCCCTTTTTATATCGTCGAGAAATGCCCTCTTTTTGGTTGTTTTTTTTGCTGCCTCCCTCTAAATTTCGCAGTTAATTGGAAAGGTGGAGAATGCAACCAAAATTAGGTGTCATCGGTGGGACAGGTTTCTATGACCTTGCTGGACTCGAGGTTAAGGGAACTTTTCCGGTTCAGACGCCATTTGGCGATGCTTCTGATGAATTTGTCGTCGGCGAAATTAGTGGCAAGGAGATAATCTTTTTACCCCGCCATGGGAAAGGACATCGTCTGAATCCATCGGTAGTGAATTATTGTGCCAACATCTGGGGCATGAAAAAATTAGGCGTCACCCATTTAGTGACGATTTCAGCAGTTGGTAGTTTCCGTGAAGAAATCAAACCTGGTAGCCTGGTGTTTATTGACCAGTATTTCGATCGCACGAAAACGCGCGGTGATGATACCTTTTTTCGAGATGGGATAGCGGTACACATTTCCTTTGCGGAACCGGTCTGTCCGGTCTTGCACAGATTACTTGCTGAAATAGCCGGTCAGTTAGCTATAGATTTTCATTCGCAAGGCATTTATCTAAATATAGAAGGTCCTGCCTTTTCAACCCGCGCTGAATCCCGCATTTACCGTTCATGGGGCGCCGATGTGGTGGGGATGACCAGTCTGTATGAAGCCAAATTAGCCCGCGAAGCCGAGTTGCACTTTGCTTCGATCGCCGAGGTTACTGATTATGATAGCTGGCGGGAAGAGACGGTTGATGTGCCGACGGTCCTTGCCAATTTAGGGAAAGCCAATGCGGCCGCTACCAAAGTATTGCTGGGCTTGATTGACCGTTTCCCGCCGGTGACGGGACAGTGTAGCTGCGAGTCGGCGCTGGCTCAGGCTATTGTCACCCGCCGTGATTATTGGACTGATGAAATCAAACACAAATATGCTATTTTGCTGGAGAAATACCTTTAGATAGATATTGTGATGACACAGCTGGGACGAGTATTGATTATTACTGGAGTAATTTTAGTGACTGTAGGGATAATAATCACCTTTGGTAAAAACCTGCCGTTTTTGGGTTATGTGGGACATTTACCGGGTGATATAGATATCAAGTCGGGCAATTTTCGATTCTATTTTCCCTGGGTGACCTGTCTGCTAATCAGTTTGCTCGTTTCCCTGCTTTTTATCATTTTACGGCGTTAGGAGGATTTTTGTGATTAAGAAAGTTGCGGCAAATGTCGATTTTGTGACATTGGAACATGAAATCCTGAATTTCTGGGAAAAACAGGCGATTTTTAAAAAATTGTTAGCCAAGAATGCCAATGGTCCGAAGTGGTCGTTCATTGATGGACCAATTACTGCCAATAATCCCATGGGCGTGCATCATGCCTGGGGACGAACCTATAAGGATATTTTTCACCGTTATCGCGCCATGCGGGGCTTTCGCACCCGTTATCAGAATGGATTCGATTGCCAGGGTTTATGGGTGGAGGTTGAAGTCGAAAAAGAGGAGGGTTTTAAATCCAAACGGGACATTGAACATTACGGCATCGAAAAATTTGTCGAAAAGTGTAAAGAACGTGTCCGCAAATATTCTGCAATTCAAACTGCGCAATCAATTCGCCTGGGCTACTGGATGGACTGGGGAAATTCTTATTATACCATGTCCGATGAAAATAATTACACCATCTGGCATTTCCTGAAGAAATGTCATGAGAAAGGTTGGATTTACAAGGGTCACGATGTCATGCCCTGGTGTATCCGTTGCGGTGCCGCACTCTCCGAGCATGAAATCGCCACTGAAGGCTATAAAGAACTCACACATCTGGGAGTGACCGTCAAATTTCCGCTGCTCGGTCGCGACAAAGAGAGTCTGCTGGTCTGGACCACTACTCCCTGGACTCTGACTTCGAATACCGCCTCGGCGGTACATTCTGCTATGACCTATTCCCGGGCGCGTCAAGGAGATGAAATATTTTATATAATTGCAGGCCGCGAAAGTGAGATATTAAAAGGTGCTTACACGATTGAAGATAAAATTGCCGGGCAAGCCATGCTCGGCTGGCAGTACCGCGGTCCTTTTGACGAACTGCCGGCACAAAAAGGCGTGCAGCATATCGTCATTCCGTGGGATGAGATTAGCGCTGAGGAGGGAACCGGTATTGTCCATATCGCTCCGGGTTGTGGTCAGGAAGACCATCAGCTGGGAAAAAAATACGACCTTGCGGTAATAGCACCCTTAGACGAATTTGGTAATTATCTGGAAGGATTCGGCTGGTTGACCGGGCGCAATGTTAATGAAGTCACGAAGGATATTTTAAAAGACCTCGAGCAGAAAGGGATAAAATACCGCGCCGATGCCTATAAGCACCGCTACCCGGTTTGCTGGCGCCATGGCACCGAGTTGATTTTCCGCCTGGTGGATGAATGGTTTATCTCTATGGATGAGCTGCGTCAACCTATGATGGAGGTAACGCGTTCGATTCGCTGGATTCCCGATTATGGTTTGCAGCATGAACTGGACTGGCTGAAAAACATGCACGACTGGATGATTTCCAAGAAGCGCTACTGGGGTTTGGCGCTGCCCATCTATGAATGTGCCCAATGTGGCAAAGTGACGGTGATTGGCAGTAAAGAAGAATTGCAGACGCGGGCGGTTGAAGGCTGGGAGCAATTCGAAGGACATTCGCCGCATCGTCCCTGGGTTGATGCGGTCAAGATTCGTTGTGAAAATTGTGGCGCGCTGGTCAGCCGCATTCCCGATGTCGGCAATCCCTGGTTAGATGCCGGGATTGTGCCTTTTTCTACCCTGCATTATTCTACTGACCGAGCCTACTGGGCAGAATGGTTTCCGGCAGATTTCATTACTGAATCACTGCCAGGGCAATTTCGCAACTGGTTCTATTCATTACTCGCCATGAGCACGGTGCTGGAGAATCGTGCTCCTTTCCGGACGATTTTAGGTTACGCCTTAGTTAAAGACGAACGTGGGCAGGATATGCACAAAAGTGCCGGCAATGCCATCTGGTTCGATGAGGCGGCTGAAAAAATGGGCGTCGATGTGATGCGCTGGCTCTATGCCGACCACAATCCCTTCAATAATTTGAATTTTGGCTATAATGTCGCCCAGGATTTTCGCAAGCGGCTCATTACTCTCTGGAATTCGTATTCCTTCTTTGCCACTTATGCCGAACTGGATAAATTCGACCCGCGTGAGCATCAGGTTCCGTATGAGCGCCTGATAGAATTAGACCGCTGGCTGTTAGCTCGACTCCATCAATTGATTCAAACGGCTGATGAGAACTACGCTGATTACAATGTCATGCGGGTTATGAAAGCCGTGGATGATTTTCTGGAGGTTCTTTCCAATTGGTACATTCGGCGGAGTCGGCGGCGTTTCTGGAAAGCCGAGGATGACCAGGACAAATGGGGCGCCTACAGTACTCTTTACCAGGCTTTAAAAGGTTTGATTTTAGTAATGGCGCCAGTGACGCCTTTTGTGACCGAAGCCATTTATCAGAATTTAGTGCGTAGCTTAGAACCAGAAGCGCCGGAAAGCATCCATCTATGCGAATTCCCCAGAGCAAATACCGACCTGGTTGATGCTGCCCTATTGAAAAAAATCGATACGGTGATTCTATTAGTCAGCATGGGGCGGGCTGCCCGTAACAAAGTCAATCTCAAAGTGCGTCAGCCGTTGTCGAAAATCTACATCAAGTTGCCGCAGGGAGAAGCGCCGGAGAAATATGCCGATGTGAGCAACCAGATTCTGGAAGAGTTGAATATCAAATCCCTCGATTTTATCATCAGCGATGGTGAATTGGTAGAGTATATCATCAAGCCGAATTTTGCCAATCTGAGAGACCAATATGGACCCTTGTTAGGGCAAATTCAAGCTGCTCTTGCGCGTCTGGATGCCAATTCAACCGCCCAGAAATTGGCTGGCGGCGGTGCCATCGAACTTGATTTGAATTCACAGAAAATTTTTTTGACGAGCAATGAACTGTTGGTTGAAACTCGTGAAAAAGAAGGTAAATCGGTCGTCACCGAAGGGGGTTATCTGGTGGCACTCGATACCGAACTGACTGAGGAGCTGATTAAGGAAGGTACGGTGCGCGATTTCATTCGCCATATTCAGACCATGCGCAAGGAGGCTGGCTTTTTAGTCGAAGACCGGATAAAGGTATGTTTTTCTGCCAGTCCGCAATTCCAGGATGCTGTGCAATCCTTTTTGCATTATTTCCAGAATGAGACCTTAGCCAATATTGTCGAATTGAAATTTGCGCCCGGCGAGTTTGAGAAGGAAATTAACCTGGAAGGTGAGAAAGTGCGTGTTTCTTTAACACGGATTAATTAAATTCTTGCCAGGAGAATTAATTATGACAGAAAAAAAAGAAACCAAGAAGTGGTCAAAAGAAGACCTGGAATACTTCAAAAATATCATTTTGAAGAAACGTGAAGAGACAGTCAAGAATATCAAGCATCTTGAAGCGATTACGGTCAACGACACCTCACGGCATGATAATACCTCGATGGATTCAGCTTATGCCTATCACATGGCTGATGTCGGTACCGATGCCCAGGAACGCGAGAAAGCCTTTCTCTGGCTTTCGCGGGAAAACAAGTTTTTGACCCATCTGAATGCTGCTCTGGAAAGAATTAAAAATGGAGAATACGGTGTTTGTATTGAATGCGGTGAATTGATTCCGAAGGAGCGCTTAGAAGAAGTCCCTCACACTCAACATTGCGTTAAGTGCAAAAATAAACCGAAGAAATAAGGTTCAGCTTTGGCATAGGTAAGTTTATTACCATGCTGCAAAAGCCATTACTACATTACATGGTCAATGATAAGTGAACTCTCATATATTTTTTTCGGAAACAAAAGAGCATTAAATTTTTTTAAGTTATAAGTAGTCGAATGGCACTCAAAATGCCAAATGATAGCGCGTTAGCCACTTACATAGTTCGCGATAATGTTGGGGATAGACTGGATGTATGGCTGACTGCCCGTTTGTCGAATTATTCACGCGCCAAACTCGCGCAATTTATAAAAAGTGAACGCGTCCTGGTCAATCAGCAACCTTCAAAAGCCGGCTATCGGGTGCGAGCCGGAGATTATATTGAAGTTTATCTGCTTGAACCGGAAGCGCCCGGGCTTGAACCAGAACCGATGAATCTATCAATTCTGTACGAGGATGAATATTTTCTGGCGATTAATAAGCCACCCGGATTGGTCGTTCACCCCGGTGCTGGTAATAGGCAGGGCACGTTAGTGCACGGTTTATTGCATTACACTAAATATCTCAGCACTGTCGGTGGTGCCGATCGTCCCGGCCTGGTGCATCGTTTAGACAAAGATACTTCGGGCGTACTCTTAGTTGCCAAGAGTGATGAAGCTCATTGGCGGTTGAGCGAATTGTTCAAGCAGAGAGCAGTTTATAAGGAATATTGGGCACTGGTCTGGGGTTGTCCGAATCCTACCGAAGGTATTATTGATGCGGCACTGCACCGCAGTCCCAATAATCGCCAGAAATTTGTCGCCGGAGTAATTGGGCGACCGGCACGGACGCGCTATTGGGTTCGCGAAGATTTTGGGGAAATGGCTTTCGTGCATTTACAATTAGAAACAGGACGTACTCACCAGGCGCGGGTGCACTTACAATATATTGGCAATCCAGTTGTTGGCGATGTAACTTACGGCGGTGGCAAGAGGAATTTACATCCCATCTCAAAAGAACGGCTTGTGGTTGTCCAGAAAGTCATAACAATGGTCACTCGTCAGATGCTCCATGCTGTTAGGATTAGATTCAAACATCCCTGGAATAAGCAGCAAATTAGCATTGAGGCACCTTTACCCGCAGATTTTGCGCAGGTGCTAAACTTTTTACGGAGCATGTCTTAAAATGGAATTTGATGAGCAAATCGCCCGGTTTCTAATGTTTTTGCGACAGGAGCGGGGTTATTCCGCCCACACCTTAGAAGCGTATGGACGGGATGTGCGTCAATTCGGGACTTTTTATGAAGAGTACGCCAACGTAGTGCCCCTGGATTTAAAGGCAGTAAATAAAATCGGGATTCGCCATTATCTCGGCATGCTGACCGAACAGGGCTTAGCAATGAGCTCAGTGGGTCGCAAATTAGCTTCCTTAAAAGCATTTTTCAGTTTTGCTATGCGGCAGCATTGGGTAGATAATAATCCAGCGGCCTTAATCAGTGCCCCTAGGCTCCCGAAACGTCTGCCAGTAATTTTATCGGAAGAACAAATCGAACTGGCGTTAAACCAGCTGCCGCAAGATTCTTTCATTAATTGCCGCAATCAAGCTCTGGTTGAACTATTTTACAGTGCGGGCATTCGACTGAGCGAATTGGTCAGCCTCAACATCGGTGATATCAATTTTCACCACCAGACTCTCCGTGTTTTTGGTAAAGGTGCCAAAGAGCGCATTGTTCCTTTTGGTAAGCGGGCAGCTCAAGCGCTGCAGACCTATTTACATTGGCGGAAGCAGGAAATTGGCACTTTCGATTTGTCCAGTCCGCTCTTTGTCAATAACCAGGGCAAGCGCATCTCGCGGCGCATGGTGCAGCTAACTGTTACTGACATTCTCCAGTCTGTTTCCGAGCAGGAACATCTCAGTCCACACGTTCTGCGCCACTCTTTTGCTTCCCATCTACTTGACCGAGGAGCTGATCTCAATGCTGTCAAAGATTTGTTGGGACACAATAGTTTATCGACGACGCAAATTTACACCCATATCCAGATAGGGAAAATTAAGGAAGTTTATAAACAAGCCCATCCTCATGGGGAATAACCACAAATTAGAGAGGTGAACTATGCAAATTGAACTCACACCACGCCATTATGAACCAACCGACCGCATTAAAAAATATGTCGAAGAGGAATTTCGGAAGCTTAAATTATTTGAGAATTTGATTACTCATTGCAAGGTAATTTTAGAGAAGAGTAAAGATGGTGAGATGGTTGAGATTGCCTTACATGCTGCCGGAAAAGATTTTATCGCTCGGGCGATTACGAACGACATGGTGAAATCCGTTGATCAGGCTATTGCCAAGATGGAGCGGCAATTGCAAAAATATAAAGAAAAGAGAAAAAGCCATTGATGGAAAAGATTTTAGACGTTGCGCGTATTTATAAAGAGAACCGCACGCGGCTCAAGATGGGGCGCGTCAACGGTGATATTGGGCACGATCGGCAGGTGACCTCGTCGAAGCTCAACCGTCCGGGGCTGGAATTGGGCGGCTTCTGGGGTTCATTTGATCCCCACCGTATTCAAATCATCGGGCAGGGCGAATCCAAATTTCTGAAGACCCAGTCCGCCGAACAATTAAAAGTGATTTTTAATAAGTTACTGCACCCGGAATTGCCCTTAGTAATTTTTGCGCATGGTGCCAAACCGCCAGAGTGTGCGATTGAATTAGCGCGGGAGCGCAAAATCGCTATTCTGACCAGCGGGGTAGTTACGACCTACCTGGTGGCTTATTTGTTGGACTATCTGGATTGGGAATTAGCGCCGAGTACCATTGTTCATGGGAGTCTGGTTGATGTTTATGGTGTTGGCTTACTCTTTACTGGTCGTAGTGGTATTGGTAAAAGTGAAATTGCCCTTGATTTAGTTGAGAGAGGGCATCGTTTAGTGGCAGATGATGTGGTGAAAATCATTCGGCGCGCGGACAATGTCGTAATTGGTACAGGAGTGGAGATGCTGGAGCACCATCTTGAACTGCGCGGTTTGGGTATCGTCGATGTACGCCATATTTTTGGTATTCGTGCCGTTCGCCAGCAGAAAAGGATTGAGGTTCAGGTGGAGTTGCAGGATTGGGACAGCATTCAGGATTATGAACGCATCGGCAATCGGAACACCACCGTGGATATTCTGGGTGTTGCGATTCCTTTAATTAAATTGCCCATCAATCCCGGCAAGAATATAACCGTCATTGCTGAGGTGATTGCCCTGAACCACATAATGAAGTACATGGGGAAAAATGCCGCTCTCGAGTTTGAGCGCAAACTGGCGGCACGTATTCGCCTTAAAACCAGAATAAATGAACTCCAGCGTTATCTGAAAAAGGATTTTGAATAGAAAGGAGCTGTTTTGCGGGCTATCATTCCTGCTGCGGGTGTGGGAGAACGCCTACGCCCATTAACCCTGACCAAACCCAAAGTCTTACTGCCAGTGGCTGGTAAGCCAATCCTCGGTCATATTTACGACCGTCTCATTCGGTCAGGTATAGACGAAATTACCGTCATCGTCGGACATTTCGCCGAACAGGTCAAAGCCTATTCGTGTCAAAACTATTCTCTGAAATTCCAGTTTGTCGAACAGACTGAACGGCGCGGGCTGGGGCATGCCGTTGGGCTGGGGTTGGATGAGACTGCTGAACCGGTGTTAATCATTTTGGGCGACACTATTCTGGAAATGGATTATGCTGCCTTTGTAGCCCAAAAGGAGAATATCATTGGAGTCATGCCAGTTGCTGATCCGCGGCGCTTCGGAGTGGTGCTACTTCAGGACGGCTGGATTACCCGCTTAGTCGAGAAACCGGAACAACCTATTAGTAACTTAGCCATTGCGGGTATTTATTTGATTCAAGATGGCAGCAAATTAAAATCAGCCATTAATCACTTGATTGAACATGATATTAGAACAAAAAATGAGTATCAGCTCACCGATGCTCTGCAAGTCATGTTAAATAAAGGAGAGCGATTCACGACCGCGCCTATTGAGCATTGTTATGATTGTGGCACCTGGGAAACTTTGCTCGAGACTAATCGCTATCTCCTGAGTCAGTCGCCAGACAGTCAGCCAATTCAAAGAGATTCCTGCATTATACCGCCAGTCTATATCGCTCCCGGAGTCGAAATCAAACAGAGTGTGGTCGGTCCCAATGTCAGCCTCAGTCAGGGCATCAAAGTGTATCAGTCTATTATCTCCGATGCCATTGTTGACGAAAATGCGGTTATTAAGCGGGCAATTCTGGAGCACACCTTGATAAGTGCGAATAGCGTAATCGAAGGGACGCAAAACCGGTCGGAGGTCGGGAATAATTTACATTCGAAATTGAGTTGATTTATTTCTCGTGATGAATTATGTTATTACGAAAATTAAAATGGAGAAGATGCAATGCGTAAGTTTTACTTTACTTCGGAATCTGTAACCGAGGGTCATCCTGATAAAATCTGTGACCAGGTCTCAGATGCTATCCTGGATGCCTTGTTAACAATTGACCCTGATAGTCGGGTGGCTTGTGAAACGATGACGACGACCGGTTTGGTGATGGTCGTGGGTGAAATTACGACACGGGCGTATGTTGATATACCCGGTATTGTCCGCGCCACTTTGCGGAAAATTGGCTACACTAATCCTGATTTTGGGCTTGATGCCCGGGCTTGTGCGGTCATCACTTCGATTCATGAACAGAGTGAGAATATCGCCTTAGGAGTCAATGAGACTGAGAAGCACGAGCAAGGAGCCGGTGACCAGGGATTAATGTTCGGTTATGCTTGTGACGAAACGCCGGAACTGATGCCACTGCCAATTAGCATGGCAAATAAAATCTGCATGCGCCTGGCTGAAGTGCGTAAGAAAGGCATTTTAAACTGGGTCAGACCGGATGGTAAATCGCAGGTGACGGTGGAATACATAGATGATTGTCCTCAGCGCATCACTGAGGTTGTTGTCGCAGTCCATCACAATCCCGAGATTCCCCACGACCAGATTGTCAGCGATATTAAGAAACATGTCATTATCCCCGTATGTAAAGATTACCTGACTCCGGAGACGCGCTTTTTTATCAATGCTACCGGTATTTTTGCAGTCGGTGGACCTGAAGCGGACTCTGGCGTGACCGGGCGCAAAATAATCTGCGATACCTATGGCGGTATGGGACGGCATGGTGGCGGTGCTTTTTCTGGCAAAGACCCATCAAAAGTTGACCGTTCCGCTTCCTATATGGCTCGTTACATTGCTAAGAATATCGTCGCGGCGCAGCTGGCGCGGCGTTGCGAAGTGCAGCTTTCCTATTCAATTGGAGTGGCAGAACCCATTTCGGTATTTGTCAATACTTTTGGGACGGGAAGTGTCCCCGAAGAACTGCTGGAACAGGCGGTGCGGGCTGTTTTTCCTTTAAAGCCAGCCGCGATTATCAAACATCTGCAACTCAAGCGCCCGATTTATATGAAAACGGCGGCTTATGGTCATTTCGGACGTGAAGAGGACGAATTCAGCTGGGAAAAAATTGATATGGTTGATAAACTGAAAAAATATATTGAGGCAAAATCATGACCGGAAAAGTAAAAGATCCAAATCTCGCTGAACAGGGACGTCTTAAAATAGAATGGGCAGAAATGCACATGCCCGTTTTAATGGCTCTCCGCAAAAAATACAGGGTGAGCAAGCCATTAAGCGGTATGCGTATTAGCGGTTGCTTGCATGTTACTAAAGAGACTGCGGTTTTGATTAAAACTTTAGTCGAAGCCGGTGCCGAAGTTGCCTGGAGTGGCTGTAATCCCTTGAGCACGCAGGATGATGTTGCGGCGGCGCTTTATATGGAAGGTATTCCTATCTGGGCGTGGCATGGTTTGTCAACGGCAGAATTCTATTGGTGCATCGAGCAGACACTTCAGCAAAAACCGACTTTGACGCTGGACGATGGGGCTGACCTCGTCTTTACAATTCATAATAAGCATCCCGAGCTGGCTCAGAATGTTTTAGGTGGTGCCGAGGAAACCACGACTGGAGTGCATCGTTTGCGCGCCATGGCAGCTGACGGCAAGTTGCTTTATCCCATGGTAGCGGTCAATGATGCCGAAACAAAGTGGGATTTTGACAATGTTTACGGCACCGGTCAATCCTCAATAGACGGAATTCTGCGTGCCACGAACATTCTATATGCTGGCAAGACTTTTGTCGTGGCGGGATATGGGCACTGCGGAAAAGGTGTCGCCCGACGCGCGGCTGGTATGGGAGCAAATGTCATCGTGACCGAAGTCAAACCCACGGCGGCGCTGAAAGCCTGCCTGGATGGGTATCGGGTGATGCCAATGGACGAGGCTGCGGCTCTGGGTGATATTTTCATCACGGCTACCGGGATGAAGGATGTTATTGTCCGTCGGCACTTCGAGAAGATGAAAGACGGGGCGATTGTCTGCAACACAGGTCATTATGATTGCGAAGTAAATCTAAATGAATTACGCAGTCTCACCGTCAATCAAAAGATCGTGCGCCCCAATTGCATGCAGCATACTTTGAATGATGGACGGCGCATTTTTGTACTAGGCGAAGGACGGCTGGTCAATTTAGTGGCAGCCGAGGGTCATCCCTCCGAGGTAATGGATATGTCCTTTGCCAATCAATTTATGAGTATGATTTTCCTGACTCAAAATGGTCGCAATCTCGAGAAACGAGTCTATGACATACCGGAAGAACAGGACCAGGAAATCGCCCGCCTGAAGCTGGAAACTATGGGGCTGAGTATTGATGCACTCACGGCGGAACAGATTCGCTATAAGACCGCCTACAGCGAAGGAACATAATTGACGACAAATCGTACGGCATTCCAACAATTCACAACTCCTCTCTGGCTATGCCTGGGACTCATTTTGTGGGTACTAAATGCCTGCGAATTCAAATTCCCAACTACTCCCAGTTTGCCGGAACGCTGGGATACGAACCTAATCCTGCCATTTTTAGACCGTACCTATTCCTGCAGCGACTTGCTCTATAAATCAGAAACCGTTTCTAATCCAATTTATGCTGATACCACCGGCAATCTCTACTTTACTGCTGGCGATTCCACCATCCAGCCGCTGCAAGTCAATGCCGCAACTTTCTGGAAAGTTCCGGCTTACTCCGCTTCGAAAACAATTGAATTGCGTCGCACGCTGCGCGTCCGCTCTGATAGCACCGTGATACCACTGCGTTATACCCTGCGTGCCCCTATCAGTCAGGCAAACAATCAAATTATCCGCGGTCTATTGGCAAATTCCCCCGACCCGACTCATAATCAGCTCGAGCTGATTGCTGTTCTCAGTGATAGTTTTCCCAATACAATCAAGGTAAAACTGACCAGTATCAATTTTTCCAATGCAGTGACCGGCATAGCGATTTCAGATAGTCTCATTTGCGGTGTTAATCGCCTGGCAGACACGATTTTAATCGCTCTCAATGGTGATTCTGTCACGAACAGTAGCAATAATTTTCTCGATTCTTTAGCCTTTACGCTTGATATTCAGGTTGATGGCAAACTACCGCTTGCCCCAAGCCGCCTGACCCAGATTCTGCAGATTACTTTGAATGGGGCACCACTCTGGTTTAATGCTTTTTATGGAACGGTATATGCCCAGGGATATGTGCCTGGTTTA
Source organism: Fidelibacterota bacterium UBA2242 (assembly GCA_002347855.1). Lineage (GTDB taxonomy): Bacteria > Fidelibacterota > UBA2242 > UBA2242 > UBA2242 > UBA2242. The sequence goes on along the minus strand of DDYE01000005.1, from coordinate 2,794 downwards.
TGTCTGATTAATGCCCCGCGGGGAGGTGCTGATATCCTTATCGAGGATGCTTATGTGAGACTTGCTGTAACGGCAACTGCGACGGTTTACGAAAAAGTATTTTTGCAGGTTAGTGGGAAAAAACCTTATGGCTCTTCAGCTTCACAGGATACCTTGCTTTCATTGCCGATAGATTCGGCGATAGTAAGCCTTCAATATGCCCTTTCTAATTTACCCGACTCGCTGGTATTCTTCCTGCGAACTATTTCTAAGATAGGTGAATTTCACCAGACCGACTTATTATCGGATGGTGTGGACGCGAAATATTCGGTATTCCTGCCTTTGAAATTTAAGTTGCCCGCTGCGGTGACCTTAGCAGCTGGCAAGACCAGCACTTATTTCATTAAAGACAGTACCACTCGTCACAATATCTTAACCGCCCAAAATGGCGTCCTGATTGATTTAAATGTCGAGAATCGAACCCCACTGACCGGCAGACTCAATTTGTTGATTAGTAATTTTGACTTTTTCCCGTTTGATACCTTAGGCGGAAACTTCCCGACAGGTTTTATTATCCAGAATGGCAAAGTGTATCATGTCAATCAGGATACGGTTCTGGTCAAAACCGATACGCTGGTTAGTATGGAATTGCCGCAAGCGGTGTTCAACGGCAGCAGATTGGCGTCAGTTGGACGCAGTCTACAATCGTTTCTTGCTGATTCGGAAACTGTCGCCTTATTTGCGGATACCTGTTATCTCAAACCTTACTTCTATCTTATTAATCCCGAAGGCAAAACCGCAATTCTGCAACAGTCACAGTCCATTCGTATCCGCAGTTATTTGAATATTTTCTTAGATGTCACTGCACTCAAGGAATAAGAAATTGAGGAACCGCCTTGCTTAAATTGGCTAAAATACTGCGCTATGGATTGACGCCTCTGCTGCTGGTATTGCTTTTGGGTGAGAGCCAGCCGCTGGCGGCGCTGGATTATGCGGCAGGCAAAGCGATGGGTAGTGCCAATTCGGCCCTATCGCGCGGCATTTTTTGTATTGGCGTAAATCCCGCCAATTTAGGGCTGGCGAGTCCTTACCGAACCTATTTTTCCGTGGGTAGTTTTAGTTACCAGATAACGAATAATTTTTATAACCTCGCCAGTGGACAGATTTATGGTGGTCAGGATTTAGCGGCTAATAATCGCCGCTTGCAAGATAAATTCTTGAGTGAACTGCCAGAAGACGGCTGGCGGCTAAACTGGCTGGGGGACATTGCTCTTCCGCTGGCAAATTTTTCGGTCGGCAACAAAGCCTTTACAACCAGAATAATCAGCACAGCTGATTTCTATATTTCGCGACCGGTTCTGGATGTAATTTTTGGCGGGATGACGAAAGGCGAACGCTACCAGCTCGATTTGCGTTGTGATGCGATGACGGCAGTCGAGTACGCTTATTCTATGGCAATTCCTTATGAAAAAATGGCAATTGGCTTATCTCTGAAATATTTGCATGGCATTGGATATTACGGTTTAGACCCGGCGCATAGCACCGGTATTTTGCAGGTAGATACCGCCAATTTTGTGCTTTATGGTTCGGGTGACTATTACTTTCGGGAATCGTATGCCGGACGCGGTTTTGGAATTGATTTTGGCTTGGCGTTCACCAATCTGCAGGGCTGGGATTTCGGCATCAGTTTTTTGAATGTCGGTGAGTATATCCAGTGGAATTCTGAAACCGTCCTTTCCAAGACTTTCAAGGATGGCATTCTAAAATATATGGGTAGCCAGGTGAAAAGCTGGCCCTTTAAAAATAGCGATTTAAAACTAGACTTCAGCGGCGAGGATTTTCATTATACTTTCCAGATTGATAGTATTAACGGTCAAGCCCTATTCCGCGGCGACAGTACCTATGGTTCTATTTTTCGCAGTCAGGCGACGACGCTCGACGATACCGCCCAATTTCGGCTGCGCATACCGCTCGTCCTGAAAATTGGTCTAGCGCGCCAATTATCCAATAATTTAACGGCTGGGCTCGATTTCACTGCCAGTTTTGAAGACCGCCTCTATTTTCGGAAAGGTTGGCGCATGGGGCTGGGGTGTGAGTATCGCTATTTGCCGAAAATACCCTTGCGGTTAGGCATCGCGTTTGGCGACCTAAGTGGGTGGGAATTTGACATCGGCAGTGGCTTTAAATTGGGAGTCATTCATTTTGATTGGGCTTTAGGATTTCACCGCGGTATCTGGGCGCACACCGCACGCGGTTTGACTTTTGCTCTGGGAGCTTATATTACCGGTAAAGAACAGCGGAAATAAGATGAAAAGGTCGAATTTCTGGCTGCTGGGCTTGAATAAAATCCTAATTGTAAGTACCTTTTACATGTCCCTTAGTTTGGAATGATTTTCGAAACTTAGGAGCAACTGATGTCCTTCAACACCAAACTAATTGACCTGCTCAAAAATGACCCGCGCTTTGTGGACGATGACGGCGAACTGATCATCGCCGCTGTGCAAGATGCCGCCTGGAAGATTGACCGCGACCTGGTTAAACTCCTGCTGTCCGACCCCGAAGTCAAGGCGGTGTTCTTTGAGGAAATTGAGGGGCATTGGATTTTCGATGTCAATAAATTCATTGACTACATCGCCCAGAAGAATTTTCTGGATAGCTCCTACACCCGCTTTCGCAACCGAATCGGCTTGACGATTGGCGGGAAATTCTTGCGCGAGCGCGGCGAGGTGGCGCTGGTTTGGCCCTATAAGGACTGCGTGCTGGAAGGTGGGCAGATGAAAGAAGAAGAAAAGCGCAAGGAGATTTTCTTCAACGA